>NZ_JAHBYB010000001.1 GCF_019636155.1 Brevundimonas sp.
GATTCGTCGGCGTTGACGACCAGATAGTGCGGACGGCCGTCCTTCACCTCTTTCGGCATGAAGGACCACTTCAGCCCGGTCGAGAAGCCGGCCCCGCCCCGGCCGCGCAGGCCCGAGTTCTTGACGTTGTCGATGAGCCAGTCGCGGCCCATGTCCAGCATGTCACGGGTGGCGTTCCAGCAGCCGCGCGTCTTCGCCCCGTCCAGCCCCCAGTCGTGCAGGCCGTATAGGTTGGTGAAGATCCGGTCCTTGTCTTCCAGGATGCCGACCACGCTCAGAGTCCTTCCGCCAGACGGCGCTTGTGATGACGGGTGCGCAGGTGCACGGCCGCGATGACCAGGGCCCAGCCGATCGCCAGCATGGCGTAGCCGACCAGGGTCGCCTGCTGCGGCAGAAACCCGCGCGAGGCGGCGACCACGACCAGGGCGGCGACCAGGATCATGCCGATCCCACCCAGCCGCACCGGCAGGGCGACGCGGCGCAGCTCGCGCCGGTATTCGGCGCGGCCTTCCTCGGTGTTCAGGTCAGGCAGGGGGGCGGTCATGCCGGCGCCTTCGCGGGCTTGCTGTTGGGCAGGGTCTTGATCGGCTTGGCGGCCGAACCGTCATACAGTTTGGGATCGGTCAGGGTCTGGGGACCGCCCTCGGGCGCCGAGTTTATGCGGTCGATCTGGGGCCCGCGCTGCGGCGACTTGCCGGCGGCCAGGTCGTCCAGGATCGCCTTCAGGCTGTCGGGCGTCAGGTCCTCGAAATAGTCGTCGTTGATCATGGCCATCGGCGCGTTGACGCAGGCGCCCAGGCACTCGACCTCTTCCCAGTAGAAGCGGCCGTCGGCGGACAGGGTCTGTTTCGGCCCGATCTTGGACTTGCAGACCTGCATCAGCTCGCCGGCGCCGCGGATCATGCACGGCGTGGTGCCGCAGACCTGGACCAGGGCGACCTTTCCGACCGGCTCCAGCATGAACATGGTGTAGAAGGTCGCCACCTCCAGCACGCGGATGTAGGCCATGCCCAATAGGTCGGCGATGGCGCGGATGGCGGGCTCCGACACCCAGCCTTCCTGCTTCTGGACCAGCCACAGGATCGGGATCACCGCCGACTGCTGGCGGCCTTGCGGGTATTTGCTGATCCACCAGTCGGCCTTTTCCCGCGTCGCCTTCGAGAAGGCGAACGAGGCCGGCTGATCCTTGGCGAGACGACGCACGCTCATTGTTGCCTACCCATCCAGCGGTTCAGCCGCGCATTCCAGACGTCGCGGCCCGCCCGGCGCAGATCGCCCGACAGCCACGAAAGCGGCGGCAGATAGCGCACGGCCAGCTGGCCCGCCAGCACCGCGCCCGACATCACGACCAGGGAGCGCAGATTGGCCTCTATGAAGCCCCTGCCCTCGTTCAGATAACCCAGCCGCCAAGCGCCGCGCACCAGGGTCACGCCCGCCACGGCGGGGGCGGCGACCAGGGCGCTGGCGGCCGCGAACCTGAGCCCGCCCAGAACCGCGCGACGACGCGGCGAAAAGGCGAACTGCATCACGACGCCCAGCGCCAGCAGAGCCGCGAACCACAGACCCTGCGCCTGGGTGAAGATCGGCGTGGTGGCGAAATCTGTCACCGGTCCACCTCGCCGAAGACGATGTCCAGCGAACCCAGAATGGCCGAGACATCCGCCAGCATGTGGCCGCGGTTCATCCAGTCCATGGCCTGCAGGTGGCGGAAGCCGGGGGCCGAAATCTTGACGCGATAGGGCTTGTTCGTGCCATCGGACACGACATAGACGCCGAACTCGCCCTTGGGCGCCTCGACGGCGGCGTAGACCTCGCCCTCGGGCGTCCTGAAGCCTTCGGTGTAGAGCTTGAAGTGATGGATCAGGGCTTCCATCGACCGCTTCATCTCGCCGCGGCGCGGGGGGACGATCTTGTTGTCCTCGACCATCACCGGCTCGCCGGGGCAGTTCCGCAGCCGGTGGATGCACTGCTCCATGATGCGGACCGACTGCTTCATCTCCTCGATGCGGACCAGGTAGCGGTCCCAGCAGTCGCCGTTCTTGCCCACGGCGATGTCGAACTCCAGCTCGGCATAGCACTCATACGGCTGGGCCTTGCGAAGATCCCAGGCGATGTCGGAGCCGCGCAGCATGACGCCGGTGAAGCCCCAGGCCAGGGCCTGTTCCTTGGACACCACGCCGATGTCGACGTTGCGCTGCTTGAAGATGCGGTTTTCGGTGACCAGGCTCTCGATGTCCTTCAGCGCCGCCGGGAACTGCTGGCACCAGCGGCCGATGTCGTCGATCAGGTCCATCGGCAGGTCCTGATGCACGCCGCCGGGCCGGAAATAGTTGGCGTGCAGGCGTGCGCCGCAGGCCCGCTCGTAGAAGACCATCAGCTGTTCGCGCTGCTCGAACCCCCACAGAGGCGGCGTCAGGGCGCCGACGTCCATGGCCTGGGTCGTCACGTTCAGCATGTGCGACAGGATGCGGCCGATCTCGGAATACAGCACCCGGATCAGCTGGGCCCGATAGGGAACCTCGACGCCCAACAGCCGCTCGATGGCCAGGCAGAAGGCGTGCTCCTGGTTCATCGGCGAGACGTAATCCAGCCGATCAAGATAGGGCACGTTCTGCAGATAGGTGCGGGCCTCCATCAGCTTTTCGGTGCCGCGATGCAGCAGGCCGATGTGCGGATCGACGCGGGTCACCAGTTCGCCGTCCAGCTCCAGCACCAGGCGCAGCACGCCGTGGGCCGCCGGGTGCTGGGGCCCGAAATTGATCGTGAATTTGCGATCGTCCATCTCGCGCGCATGGGCGGTGCGGGCGTCGTCCTCGAAGATGTCCGAGGCGCCCAGGGGCGCGGGGGCGTTGTGGCCGTCAGCCATCAGCATGATCCTCGTCGTGCGACCCGGCCCGCCTGCGCGTCAGCGCCACCAGCCAGCCCAGCGCCAGCGTCAGCACCCCCATGCCGGACACGGCGGCGGTCGAAATCTCCCAGTTGCCGGTCAGGACCGCGATCGCCAGCGGCGTCGACAGCAGAACGGCCGAGGCGCCCAGAAGCGCGCTCTGAAGTTCGCCCGCCGACAGCCGCCGGATGCCGGCCCCCACGGCCAGGCAGACCACGGCGATCATGATGGCCACGCCCAGGGTCTGCATCTGCGACGGAGACACCTCCGGCGCGCGTGTGAACCAGCCCGTCAGCCGCGCCCCCAGGGTGAACAGGAAGGCGGTCGAGAAGGTCACCAGGAAGAAGGAAGACGCCGATCGTATCGCCGTGCGGTTCATGGCCCGTCATCCCTGCGCCTTCTCGTCGCCGGGCAGGACCGGCGCCGGATACTCCGCCCCTTCCCAGGGCGACAGGAAATCGAAATTACGAAACTCCTGAGCCAGCTTGACCGGCTCGTACACCACGCGCTTCTGCTCTTCGTCGTAGCGGACCTCGACATAGCCCGTCATCGGGAAATCCTTGCGCAGCGGATGCCCCTCGAAGCCGTAGTCGGTCAGGAGGCGGCGCATGTCCGGATGGCCGCTGAACAGCATGCCGTACATGTCGAACGCCTCGCGCTCGAACCAGCCGGCGGCCGGATAGACCTCGACCAGGCTGGGGACCGGCTGAACCTCGTCCGCCGCCACCTTGACCCGCAGGCGCGCGTTCCGCGTCAGCGACAGCAGATGATAGACGACCTCGAACCGCTGTTCCCGATCCGGATAGTCGGCGCCGCACAGGTCGATCAGCTGCTGGAACCCGAACCGGTCGCGCAGGACGGTCATGACCTCGACGATCCGCTCGCGCGGCGCGACCAGGGTCAGTTCGCCATAGGCCACCTGGGCCTCGACACCCAGCGCCCCCACCATCTCGGCGCCCAGGGGCGTCAGCTGCGCCTCCAGATGCTCGACCATCGCCACATTGCTCATCGCTCGATAGTCCCCGTGCGACGAATTTTCTTCTGCAGCTGAAGAATACCGTAAACCAGAGCCTCGGCGGTCGGCGGACAACCCGGAACATAGATATCGACAGGCACAACGCGGTCACAACCGCGCACAACACTGTAGCTATAGTGATAATAGCCGCCGCCGTTGGCGCAGCTGCCCATCGAGATCACATAGCGAGGGTCCGGCATCTGGTCGTAGACCTTGCGAAGAGCCGGCGCCATCTTGTTGGTCAGGGTGCCGGCCACGATCATCAGGTCCGACTGACGCGGACTGGCGCGCGGCGCGGCGCCGAACCGCTCCAGGTCATAGCGCGGCATGGACGCCTGGATCATCTCCACGGCGCAACAGGCCAGGCCGAAGGTCATCCACATCAGAGAGCCGGTGCGGGCCCAGTTGATGACGTCGTCGGCCGCCGCGACCAGGAAGCCGCGCTCGCCCAGCTCGCTGTTCACCGCCTCGAAGAATTTGTCGTGGACCTGCGGGTCATAGCCCTCGACGGTGGCGCGCGCGCCCCGGCCGTAGGCCAGCGGGGTCGAAGGGGCGATCACTCCCATTCCAGGGCGCCTTTCTTCCATTCGTAGATGAAGCCGACGGTCAGGACGCCCAGGAAGGCCATCATCGACCAGAAGGCGAACACCATCCCCGCCTTGGACAGGTCGAACATCGACACGGCCCAGGGGAAGAGGAAGGCGATCTCCAGGTCGAAGATGATGAACAGGATCGACACCAGGTAGAAACGCACGTCGAACTTCATCCGCGCGTCGTCGAAGGCGTTGAAGCCGCACTCATAGGCCGACAGCTTCTCGGTGTCGGGATTCTTGGGCGCCAGGACGGCCGCCGCCAGCATGAACCCCAGGCCCAGGACGGCGGCGATGCCGGCGAAGATCACCACCGGCAGATATTCCAGAAGGAAGGCGTTCATTCCACTGCACCTCGGCCGCCGGGGAGAGGCGGATTCGGCGTCTTCTAGACTCAAGCCGCGCGGGGTTCAAACCCATGTGGCGCAAGCCTTTTATTGCGAACGGTTCGCAATCCATATTCCCGCGCGGGCGGGCCCTCACAGCCCCGCGCGCCGGCCCCCCGACGGCCGAAAATAATCGACGCCAAGCCCGTCAGACGCGCTTGACACGGGAAGGCCGCCCCGCCTAAACGACGCCCCTCGCCGCGGCGCGCCAGCGCTTCGGTCCGGGAAACGCGGGTGTAGCTCAGTTGGTTAGAGTGCCGGCCTGTCACGCCGGAGGTCGCGGGTTCGAGCCCCGTCACTCGCGCCACCTTCTCCGATAGAGCGGAGGGGTGGCGCACCGCCCTTCCCTTCCTCTCCATACAAGCCGTCCCAGACGTCCTGGCGTCGCGCCTTTGCGCACCCTACGGCGTTTTCATTTTTCCGCCTCAATCCGGCCATGATCCGCTACAAACGTAGCGCTACATATGTAGCGAGATCGGCCATGATCGAATCCCTGCCCCGGCGCGAGCGAGAGGTCTTCGAATCCCTCTGTCGGCTGGAAGAGGCGTCCGCCGCCCAGGTGCGACAGGGCCTGTCCGATCCGCTCAGCGATTCCGCCGTCCGCACCCTGCTGGCGCGGCTGGAGGCCAAGGGGCTGGTGGCGCGGGCGTCGTCGGGCGCGCACAACCTGTATCGCCCCGCCCCGCCGACCGAGGTGGTGGCCGCCGGGGCGCTCAGCCGGCTGATCGACACCTTCTTTAACGGCTCGGCCGCCAGCGCCGCCACCGCCCTGCTGGGCATGACCCGTTCGCTGAAACCCGAAGAGGCGGCGGCGCTGGAACGCGCCATCGACGCTGCGCGGGAGCGGGACCGGTGATCGCTCTTCTGACCGGACTTCTGTGCAAGTCGATCGTCGTGGCCGGCCTGACCCTGGCCCTGGTCGCCCTGATGCGCGGCCGGCCGGCGGCCGAGCGGGTGATCGTGTTGCGCGCCGGCCTGTTGGTGCTGCTGGCCCTGCCCCTGGTGGCCCTGTTCGGGCCCGACATCGCGGCGCGTCTGCCGGCCTCGACGCCGGCCCTGCTGGCCCCGTCCGCATCGGCCGCGCCGGCGGTTGCGACACCGGCGGTGGCCCACGCCGTCCTGCCCCTGCCTTCGGCGACCCTGAGAGCCGACATCGTCCTGCCCGGACCCGACAGCCTAGTGCTGGCGGCCTGGATTCTGGGCGCGGCCCTGATCGTGGCGCGGCTGGTCCTCGGCCTGGGCCTGCTGGCGGCCTGGAGCCGGCGCGGGACCCCGGTGGGACACGCGGCCTGGATCGAGACGCTGGGCCGCCTGGCCCCGCGCCGGGCGCCGCGCCTGCGCCTGTCGCGCGCCGTCCAGTCTCCGCTCAGCTGGGGCCTGCCGCCCGGCGAAATCCTGATCGGACCGGCCCAGCTGGCGGCGCCGGCCCAGGCCGAGGCCGTCCTGGCGCATGAGCTGGAGCATATCCGCCGCGCCGACTGGGCCTTTCTGATGCTGGCCCGGCTGGTCGCGGCCCTGTGCTGGATCAACCCCCTGGCCTGGCTGATGGGGCGCGAACTGGAGCGGTTGTCGGAACAGGCGGTGGACGAGGCGGTGGTTCGCCGCATCGACCGCGAATCCTACGCCCGCGTCCTGGTCGGCCTGGCGGCCCAGGCCGCCTCGTCCCGCCACCCCCTCACGCCCGCCTGGGCCGCCGCCCGGATGACCGGCCCGGCCCGCACCCTTTCTGAAAGGATCGACATCGTCATGTCCGCGAAACCCCCTCGTCCCGCCCGTCTGTGGATCGCCGGCGGCGCCGTCGCCGCCCTGGCCGCGGTGGCCACCCCCATCGCCGCGCTGGAACTGCATCGCGCCAGCCAGGACATCCCCGCTACCCCCTCCGCCGTCGTGGTCGCCCAGGCCGCCGCCGATGAGGCGTCGCAGGATGTCGAGTCCGCGCGCGGCTCGGTGATGATCCTGTCCAACCCGTCGAACGGCGAACGCTGGGACATCCGGCAACGCCGCGCCTACAACCTGGACACGGGCGAAAGCCGCGCCCTGTCCGATCAGGAGATCCAGGACGTCGAACAGGCCCGGCACGCCGCCGAACAGGCGCGCGCCACCGCCGAGGCGGCCCGCGGCCTCGCGGAACAGGCTCGCAATGACGCCATGCGCCATGTCGAGGCCGCGCGCCTGGACCGCAGCGCCGCGCGAGTGGAGACCCGCCGCGCCATTCAGGAGGCCATGGCGGCGGCGCGCGAGGCGCAGGCCGAAGGAATGCGGGCGGCGCGCGAGGCCCATATCGAAGCGGCGCGGGCCGGGATCGACGCGGCGCGCATCCGGCGTGAGGCGGCGCAGGAGGCGGCCCGCGCGGTCGCGGCGGCCCGGATCGACATGGCCTTCGGGTCGGAACAGATGATCGAGGCCGCCGCCACCATGCGCCAAGAGGCCGACCGTTTGAGCGACCCCGCCTATCGCGCCGAACAGATCGAGCGCGACCGCGCGCGCGGCCACACGGTCACAGAACAACAGCTGCTGGACGCCATTCCCAAGCTGAGGAACAGCGCTGATCGCATGGAAGCCCAGGCCGCACGTCTGCGCGACCGGGCCAACCGCAGCAGCTGACGCCGCTCAGCAGGTTCCGGACGGAGCGCCGTAGCGGGCGATGATCACGCGCGGCGCCCCCTCGTCCAGTTCGATGAGGGTCAGCCGGTCGAATTCGCAGTCGGCGATGTCGGCCGCGTCGGTCACCCCCAGGGCGCGGACAATGTCGGGGATGGTGTTGCTGTGCCCCGCGACCAGGGCGATGTCGTCGGCCGCCAGGGCGCGCAGGGTCGCGGCGGTGCGCGCCGCATGGACCGCCACCCCGCCTTCCAGGTCCAGATCACGCAGCGGCAGGCCCGCCGCCTGGGCGGCCGGCGCCACCGTGGCCCGGGTGCGCTGAAGCGGGGTCGAGAAGACCTGGGTGATCCCCGCCTGGCGAACCACCTGGGCCAGGGCCTGGGCCCGCGCCAGGCCGGCCTCGGACAGGGCCGCGTCGGCGCTGTCGTCGACCTTTTCGCCATGCCGCACCAGGATCACGGTCTGGGCGGCCGCGGCCGATGCGGCCAGCGCCATCGCGGCGGCGAGGGCGAAGGATGTCCAGCGGGTCATGGGCGGTCTCCTGAAGGTGAACCGCGAGGCTGGCGTCTGGAACGGCGCCTGTCCAGCGCCCGCCGCTCAGTGGAAGGCCAGGGGCTCCGCCGGCTCGATGAAGGCGCGCTGGCCCGAGACCTCGCCATAGACCATGCACAGGTCCTCGAACACGCGGTTCCAGGCGAACTGCTCCACAGCCTTGACCCGGGCGGCGGCGCCCAGGGCCTCTATGTCGCGGGTGAACAGAGCCTCGATCGCCTGGGCGTAATCGTCGGGGTCGGCGCTGGCGGCCAGCTGACCTACCGACGGATCGACCGTCTCGGCCACCCCGCCGGCGTTGACCCCGACAACCGGCCGGCCGCAGGCCATGGCTTCCAGCACGATCAGGCCGAAGGGCTCGCGGTCGTTGGCGTGCACGAAGGCGTCGCAGCTGGCGATGATGCGCGCCACCTTGGCCGGGTCCCTCTCATACGGCAGGGCGATGACCCGGTCTTCCGCCGGCAGGCCCGCCCCGGCCCCGACCAGCACCAGGTGATAGGGAGCGCCCAGCTTCTGGACCGCGTCGATCAGGACATCGATGTTCTTCTCGCGCGCCGGCCGGCCGGCGAAGCACAGCAGGCGGGCGTCCGGCCCCAGGCCCAGCTTCTTCAGCAGCCAGTCGCGGTCGCGCCGGTCGGGCCGGAAGGTGTCGATCTCGACCCCCAGCGGGCGGATGACGATGTCGCGCACGCCGGCCTCTTCCAGGCGTCGGGCGATATAGCGGCTGGGCGAGACCACGCGGTCGAACTGGCTGAACAGCCGGGCCCAGCGTTTCTCGACCGGCTTCTTGGCCCATTCGCCGAAATGCAGGGCGGCCAGGCCGGCCGGGTCCGAATGACAGAAGCCGATCACCGGGCAACCGGCCCTCTGACCCGCCTCCAGGGCGCCCTGACCGGGCGTATAGGGGTCCCCCGCCTCGATCACGCTGGGTTTCAGCGAGGCCACCCACGCGCCCCAGCGCCGCACCGACGAAGGCCAGCGATAGCCGTCGCCGAACGGCAGCTTGGTCGCGTGCAGCTTGACGATCCCGTCACGCCCCGCCTGATGCCGCGCGCCGGGCACCACCAGACTGTGCGCCAGGCCGGGGCGATTGGCCTCCAGCCAGGCCTTCTTGGACAGCAGATAGCGTTTCACCCCCCCCGACCGGGGCGCATACAGCATGGTGGTGTCCACCAGCCGGGGCCGCGGATCGCGCCGCGACGCCGCCTTCAGGGCGCGCAGGGTGTTGGCCACCTCCTCGTCCAGTCCGGGGATCAGGCGCAGTTCGCTTTCCTGCACATCCAGGTCGGTCAGGGTCATGCCAAGGCTTTCATGGGGTGAATCCGCCACTGCAACGCCTGGATGGCGTTTCAAGATGCGTCTTGGGCGGACGGATTTCACCATATCGGCGGCGTAGCGCCGCGCAAGGCCAAGCTCAAGAGGCCGTCGTCGCGAACAGACCATCGCCATGATTCGCAGGGGCCCCGGCGCTCGCATATGGCTTGCGGCCTTGCATTCGCCTCAAATTCGAGAAACTTGGGGCATCGTGGCGCGGACCCTGTTAGAGGGTGCTCGACGTTCGCCTCCGCCCATCCACCAGGGGTTCCTTGACGTATGCGTAATCTGCTCGCAGCAGCCGTGGCGATCGCCCCCCTGATGGCCGCGTCCGGGGCCCAGGCCGAGATCGTCATCACCAGCGCGCGCACCACGCCCATCACCACGGCGAACGCCACGGGCACGGGGCCGGACAATATCCGCATCGGCGACAAGGGCGCGATCAACGTGACCTCCGGCGTGGCCGTGACGGTCAATTCCAACCACGGTCTGGACATCGATTCCGGCGGCGCCATCACCATGACCAACGCCGCCAGCGGGGCGACGGCCGTGCTGATCAACAACGCCACGGTCGGGCCGATCATCATCGGCGGCGCGATCAACGTCACCGACGACATCGACACCTATCCCGACACCGACAGCGACGGCGACCTGGACGGCCCCTGGGCCAACGGAACCGACCGGTACGGCGTCCGCGTCGCGGGCCCGGCGACGGTCACCGGCAACCTGACCCAGGAACTGTCCGGCGCCATCGCCGTGGACGGCAACCAGTCCTATGGCGTCTCGATTGAGTCCGACCTGGTCGGCGACGTGCAGATTCTCGGCCAGGTCCGGGCCATCGGCACGGACTCCATCGCCTTCCGGACCACCGGCGACGTGACGGGCGACGTCACCCTGGCCGGCAGCATCAACGCCAGCGGCGAAGGCGCCGAAGCCATCGACATCGGCGGCGACATCAGCGGCCGGCTGACGGTGCAGAGCAGCGTGGCGGTCACCGGCTACCGCTATGTCACGCGCGGGGCCGACGCCGCGGTCGCCAAGCTGGACCCGGACGACCTGCTGCAGGGCGGCTCGGCCCTGGTCGTCGCGGGCAATGTGGCCGGGGGCGTGGTTCTGGACGGTCCGCCCGATGACACAGACCCCAACAACGCCGACGAGGACAACGACGGGATTCCCGACGCGACCGAAACCCTGGCCAATGTGATCGCCTATGGTTCGGCGCCGGCGGTGCTGATCGGATCGGACAGCCGCGACATCACGCTCGGAGTCGCCGGAACGGGCGCCGACGCCTACGGCTTCATCAATCGCGGGGCGATCAGCGCCGAGGGCGTCTATGACGCCGTCGACACCCACGCCATGCGGGTGGGGGGCACGGGTCATGCGGTCACCATCGACGGCGGCATCCTGAACCAGGGCTCGATCCAGAGCCTGGCCACCGCGGCCAACGGCGTGGCGCTGCAGATCGGCGATGGCGCGTCCACGCCGGCCCTGGTCAACGAAGCCTCGATTTCCTCGACCGCCATCAGCGCCGAACAACAGACCTCGACGGCCATCCAGATCGACGCGGGCGCGAACCTGGGGCGGATCGCCAACTCCAGCCAGATCATCGCCGGCGGCCTGGGTCCCAAGATCGACGCCGTCGCCATCCGCGATCTCAGCGGCTCCCTGGGCCTGATCGAGAACAGCGGCACGATCTCGGCGGGGCAAACGGTCCTGACGACCACCGAGACCATCACCGGAACCGCCATCGCCATCGACGCCTCGGCCAACACCACCGGTCTGACCCTGATCCAGAGCGGCGGCGGCGGAACGCCCACGACCGACGATCCGGACACCGACGGCGACGGGGTGCCCGACAGCCGCGAACCCAGGATCGTCGGGGATGTCCTGCTGGGCTCCGGAGCCGATCATCTGGACATCCGCAACGGGCGCGTGACCGGAGCGATCGATTTCGGGTCCGGCGCCGACCGTCTGGACATCTCCGGCGGCAGCGAGGTGCGCGCCGCCCTGTCCAGCAGCGACGGCCAGCTGGCGGTGAACCTGAGCCACGGGCTGCTCGAGACCCGCCAGGCGGGTCAGGTCGATGTCAGCAGCCTGAACATCGGCGCCGACAGCACCCTACTGGTCACCATCGACCCGGAAAACAATTCCAACTCGGGCTTCAACGTCAGCGGCGCCGCCAATGTCGCGTCCGGCACGACCCTGGGGGTGCGCTTCGCCTCCCTGCTGACCGGACCCGAACAGTTCGACATCATCACGGCCAACAGCCTGACGGTCGGGACGATCGATCAGTCCCTGGTCCAGGCCAACTCCCCCTATCTGTTCGTGGTCAGCGCCGGCGCCGACCCGGCGGCGGGCCGGCTCTATGTCGACGCCCGGCGGCGCACCGCCTCCGAGGCCGGTTTGACGGGCGTCGAGACCTCGGCCTTTGACGCCGTCTATGAGGCCCTGGGGTCCAGTACGGCCCTGCGCGACGCCTATCTGGCCCAGACCGGCCGCGACGGCTTCATCAACCTGTATGAGCAGATGCTGCCTGACCATTCCGGCGGGCCGCTTCTGTCCCTGGCGTCCGGCGTCGATGCGGTGACCCGCGCCCTGACCGGCCGCAACGCCTCGGCCGCCCCGGGCGAGACCAGCGCCTGGGTGCAGGAGATCAATTTCTACGCCGACAAGGACCGGACCGACACCTACGGCTTCCGCTCGGAAGGGTTCGGAGTCGCCGGCGGGATCGAGCGCGGCACCTCGGCCGGCGCCTTCGGCCTATCGGTCGCCTTCACCTCGTCCGACCTGGAGGATCCGGAGGCCGAGGCCGAGGAAGTCCTGTCGGCCAGCCTGATCGAACTGGGCCTCTACTGGCGCGCCCAAGGTCAGTACTGGACCACCTGGGCCCGCGCCGCCGCCGGCTATGCGACCTTCGACGCGACCCGGCAATTGGTCGGCGAAGGCCTGAACCTGCGCAACGAATCCAGCTGGAACGGTTTCACCCTGGCCGCCGCGGCCGGCGCTTCGTATGAGCGCCATCACGGCAAGTGGAACATCCGCCCGGAAATCTACGCCGAGTATTTCTCCCTGTCCGAAGACGCCCGGATCGAGAAGGGCGGCGGCGACGGCTTCGACCTGGATATCGACGAGCGGGACGGCCACATCTTCTCGGCAGTGGCCGCGATCAACGTCGGCTATGGCTTCGGCCAGAACGGCTGGCTGCGTCCGGAACTGCGGCTGGGCTGGCGCCAGAACATCTCGGTCGATCCGGGCGAGACCATCGCCCGCTTCGCCGCCGGCGGTCCGGACTTCATGCTGTCGCCGATGGACATCAAGGGTGGCGGCCCCATCGCCGGCTTCCGGCTCAGCGTCGGCAACGAACTGGGGATGCTGACGATCTCGGCCGACGCCGAGAAGCTGGAAGACTATATCCGCTACACCCTGCTGCTGCGGGCCAGCTTCCGCTTCTGAGGCAGGGCCGGACGGGACTGAGCCGCTCAGTCCCGCGCCAGTTCGGCCGCCTCGACCCAGGCCGCCCGGACCCGCAGCCGTTGCAGTTCGCGTGCGCGCCTTGGGGCGGCGGAAGCCAGCTGGGCGGTCGCCGACCGGCCCAGGATCAGGGCGGCGTCCGCCTTGTCCTGCCCCAGGCGGATTCGCATCATCTGGCCCCGCATCCGCACGACATTGTCCTGGGCCGGGCCGAAGGCGGCCTCCGCCCGGGCGACGCCGTCCAGGACCACGGGATCCGCCTCTGACCAGCGCGCCTGCCGGATCAGGGCCTCGGCCAGGCTGGAGCGGGCGTCGCCGACCGCCGGGTGGTCCAGGCTCAGAATGGATTCCAGCGCCGTCAGGGCCCGGCGGCTCTCGGCCTCCGCCTGTTCAGGCAGGGCGGCCGCGAGCAGGATGGAGGCGTGGATGACGCGGGCGCTGGCCGTGGCCTGTGCGTCAGGGCCCAGTCGGGCCTGCAGGTCGGCCACCCCACGACGCGCCAGGACGTCCGCCTGCTGAACCTGGCCCAGCGACAGCAGGACCTGGGCCAGGATCATCCGCGTGGTCGCCGTATCCGGATGGTCCGCGCCCTGTGCCCGTTCCTGAACCGCCAGACCCCGACGCAGCAGGGGTTCAGCCCGGCCATCCAGCCCTTCCAGATGCAGCGCCTGCCCCGTCTCGACCAGGGCGGCGCCGGTGTGCGGATGGTCCGGCCCCACGGCAGCGGCGAAGACCTCGGTGGATCGCCGGAACAGGTCGGCCGCCTCGCCATGCCGCCCCTGGTATTTGCGCAGGGTCCCCAGCCGGAACAGCGTCAGACCCGCCTTCAGGGTGTGGTCGGCGCCCGAGGCGGTGAACACCCGATCCGCCTCGGTCAGTGTCTGCTCCGCTTCGTCATACTGGCCCAGGGCCAGCAGGATCTCGCCCAGCACTCCCAGGTTGCCCGCCGTTTCCCTATGGTTGGGGTCATAGACCTTTTCCGTCACCGCCACGGCGCGGCGAGCCGGGCCTTCGGCTTCCGCATACCGGCCCAGATAGGCGTATTGGTTGGCCAGATTGGCCAGGCCGTCGGCCAGGTTGCGGTCGAAGGTTCCGACCCGCTCCCAGATCTCGACCGCCTGCTCCAGGAAGACCAGGGCCTCGGCGTAGTCGGCGCGCCGGGACAGGACGCCCGCGACATTGTTCAGGCTTTCGGCCACATCGGGGTGGGTTTCGCCCAGGGCCGCGCGGCGCAGGGCCAGACCCTCGCGGAAGATGGCCTCGGCCCCGTCCAGGTCGCCGCGGTCGTATTTCACCTGACCGATGATGTTCAGGCAGGAGGCGGTGATCGGATGGCCCGGGCCGAAGGTGGCGGCGCTCAGTTCCGCCAGGGCCGTCGCCGCCTCGATAGCCTCGTCGAACCGCTCGGCGTCGCGCGCGCCCTCGGCCCGGACGACCAGGCGTTCGATCTCGGCGTATTCGGCCTCGGTCGGTTCGCGAATCTCGGGGGGAACGTCGTTGATGTCGATATAGGCGGCCTGCGCCTGTTCGGCCGCGGCCGGCTGGACCGGCGTCGCCTTCGGGTCCTGCCCCGACAAGGCCAGTGCGGCCGCCATGCCCAGACCAACGATCATGGCCCCTCCCCTCGCCCCGACTATCGGCGGCGGTGCGGATCGGCGCAAGACGAAGGTGGTGGGCGGCGAGGGGTTCGAACCCCCGACCCCCTCGGTGTAAACGAGGTGCTCTGACCAGCTGAGCTAGCCGCCCTTCCCCGCCGCTCATGCCCGGCCCGGCGGCGAGGTTCAAGCCAGGCCCCCGAAAAGCGAAACGCGGCCCCTCGGAACGGACCGCGTTTCTGTCTTCGGACCCGAAGCTGGATCAGTGGCTGACCACCGCCCCGCCGTCCGTCGCCGGCGGCGGCGCGGCCGGCAACGGCTCGGCCGCCTCGTCCCATTCCACCGGGGTCAGGGTTCCGGTCAGCGCCCATTTCAGCGCCTCGTCGGCGGTCGAGACGGGCACGATCTCCAGCGCCGACTTCACATTGTCGGGCACGTCGGCCAGGTCCTTCTCGTTCTCCTGCGGGATCAGCACCGTCTTCACGCCCGAGCGCAGGGCCGCCAGCAGCTTCTCCTTCAGCCCGCCGATGGCCGTGACCCGGCCGCGCAGGGTGATCTCGCCGGTCATGGCGATGTCCTTGCGGATCGGGATGCCGGTCAGGACCGACACCATGGCCACGGTCATGGCCACCCCGGCCGAGGGGCCGTCCTTGGGCGTCGCGCCGTCGGGCACGTGCACGTGGATGTCGGTCTTCTCGAACACCGGCGGCTTGACCCCGAACGACAGGGCGCGGGCGCGCACATAGCTGGCGGCGGCCGAGATGGACTCCTTCATGACCTCCTTGAGGTTGCCGGTCACGGTCATGCGACCGCGGCCAGGCATCCTGATCGCCTCGATGGTCAGGATGTCGCCGCCGAACTCGGTCCAGGCCAGGCCGGTGACGATGCCGACCTGATCCTCGGCATCCGTCTCGCCATAGCGGTATTTCCGCACCCCGGCGTATTCGGCCAGCTTGGCGTCATCGACGGTGATGGACACCAGTTTCGACGTCGCCATCTCGCGCACCGCCTTGCGGGCCAGGCCGCCCAGGGCGCGCTCCAGCGACCGCACACCCGCCTCTCGCGTATAGTAGCGGATCAGGTCGCGGATGGCCGCGTCCGGCACGACCAGCTCGCCGTCCTTCAGCCCGTGGTCCTGCAACAGTTTGGGCAGGACGTGGCGTTTGGCGATCTCGACCTTTTCGTCCTCGGTGTAACCGCTGACCCGGATGATCTCCATCCGGTCCATCAGCGGCTGGGGCATGTTCAAGCTGTTGGCCGTGGTCACGAACATGATGTTCGACAGGTCGTAGTCCACCTCCAGATAGTGGTCGCCGAACGTCGAGTTCTGGGCCGGGTCCAGCACTTCCAGCAGGGCCGACGACGGGTCGCCGCGCCAGTCGGCGCCCAGTTTGTCGATCTCGTCCAGCAGGATGAAGGCGTTGGTGGTCTTGGCCTTTTTCATCGACTGGATGATCTTGCCGGGCATGGAGCCGATGTAGGTGCGGCGGTGGCCGCGAATCTCGGCCTCGTCGCGCACGCCGCCCAGAGACATGCGGACGTATTCGCGCCCCGTCGCCTTGGCGATCGACTTGGCCAGCGAGGTCTTGCCGACGCCCGGAGGGCCGACCAGACACAGGATCGGACCCTTCAGCGTGCCGGTGCGCGCCTGGACCGCCAGATACTCCAGGATGCGCTCCTTCACCTTCTCCAGGCCGAAGTGATCCTCTTCCAGAATGGCCTCGGCCTTGTTCAGGTCGATGGGCTTCTGCTTGGCCTTGCCCCAGGGGATCGACAGCAGCCAGTCGAGGTAGTTCCGCACCACCGTCGATTCCGCCGACATCGGCGACATGTTGCGCAGCTTCTTGACCTCGGCCTCGGCCTTGGTCCGCGCCTCCTTGGAGAGGCGCGTCTTACGGATGCGCCGCTCCAGCTCCATGATCTCGTCGCGCTGATCGTCGGTCTCGCCCAGCTCGCGCTGGATCGCCTTCATCTGCTCGTTCAGATAGTATTCGCGCTGGGTCTTCTCCATCTGCCGCTTCACGCGGCTGCGGATCTTCTTCTCGACCTGCAGGACGGAAATCTCGCCCTCCATCAGGCCATAGACCTTTTCCAGGCGCTTCGGCGTGTCGACGGTTTCCAGCAGGGCCTGCTTGTCGGCGATCTTGACCGACAGGTGCGCGGCGACGCTGTCGGCCAGCTTGGCCGCGTCGGTGATCTGGGGGATGGCGCTGAGGGCCTCGGGCGGAACCTTCTTGTTCAGCTTCACATAGTTTTCGAACTGCTCGACCACGGCGCGCATCAGGGCCTCGGCCTGGGACGGATCGCCGGCCTCGTCCTCGATCTCGACCGCCTCGGCCTCGAAATAGTCCTCGCGGTCGGTAAAGCGGGTCAGGCGCGCGCGGCGACGGCCCTCGACCAGCACCTTGACCGTGCCGTCGGGCAGTTTCAGCAGTTGCAGCACCGTGGCCACCACCCCGATCGGATAGATGGCCTCGGGCGCCGGATCGTCGTCGACGCTGTTCTTCTGGGTCGCCAGCAGGATCTGCTTCTCGCCCTTCATGATCTCGTCCAGGGCGCGCACCGACTTCTCGCGCCCCACGAACAGGGGCACGACCATGTGCGGAAAGACGACGATGTCCCGCAGCGGCAGGACGGGAAGGATCTTGTTTTCAGACGCTTGGGTCTCGGACATGATGCATACTTTCCAGGGCCTTCGTTGATCTCCGGCCCGCCGTTCCACCGATGCCGGGCGCGATGCCCGACCCCTGTGGACGGCCCGTCGATTCCGACGGCGTTCGCAACAGTATGTGGCCCCGCGAACCCGGGGTTCAAGCGTCACCGGCGCTGGGGACGATGCGGCCGTGGATAGGCGGCCAAGCTGGATGATCGATGCGCCGCCTTCGCCGGGGGCGACGCAAAGCCGCCGGCAGGCGCCTGCCGGGCGGTGATCGGCGCCTTTGCAAGGTGTGCCCCTGCGGACGCATCGGGCCGCATCGGGCAACCTGAGGCGGCCGCGACCGTTAGCCAAGCTCCACAGATGGAGGATTCGATGCGTTCACTGATCGCCCTGGGCGCCGTGGCGTCCCTGCTGACCGTCGCGGCCTGCAACCAGCCCGACGAAACGCCGACGGAAAGCGAAGCCGCCGCCGCGGCCGATGCGGCGACGGCCGACGCCGCGTCCACGCCCCCCCCGGCTTCTGGCGCCCGGACCGGGGCCGCTGCGTCGACCGATATGGCCACCCCCTATCCGACCAATGACCCCATGCCGCCGGCCATGGACGCCCCTGCCGGCGACAGCCCGGTCTCGGACGCCACCCGCGCCGGCGCCAAGGAAAAGGCCGAGAGCACCAACCTGCACCCGCGCACGCCCTGAACCACATTCATCCCTCGCCCGATGGGAGAGGGAAGGTGGACTTATGGCATGAAAATGGGCGGGTCCGTCGCCGGGCCCGCCCTTGTTCGTCTTCAGCGCCCGGCGCGGGATCAGGCCGCGCTGTCCGGGGCGGCCTTCTTGCCCTTGGTCTCGGAATAGATCAGCAGCGGCTGGGCCTTGCCGTCGATCACCTCGGCGTTGACCACCACCTCTTCGACGCCTTCGAAGGTCGGGAGTTCGAACATGGTCTCCAGCAGGACGCCTTCGAGGATCGAACGCAGGCCACGCGCGCCCGTCTTGCGCTTGATGGCCTTGGCCGCCACCGCCGACAGGGCGTCGTCGGTGAAGGTCAGTTCGACGTTCTCCATCTCGAACAGGCGCTTGTACTGTTTGACCAAGGCGTTCTTGGGCTCGGTCAGGATGGTGATCAGCGCCGCCTCGTCCAGGTCTTCCAGGGTCGCCAGCACGGGCAGGCGGCCGATGAATTCCGGGATCAGGCCGAACCGCATCAGGTCGTCCGGCTCGACCCCGCGCAGGATGTCGCCGGTCCGCCGCTCGTCGATGTCCTTGACCCGGGCGCCGAAGCCGATCGAGGCCGCGTCACCGCGCGCCGAGATCACCTTTTCCAGCCCCGCGAAGGCGCCGCCGACGATGAACAGGATGTTGGCCGTGTCCACCTGCAGGAACTCCTGCTGCGGATGCTTGCGGCCGCCCTGGGGCGGCACACTGGCGACCGTGCCTTCCATGATCTTCAGCAGGGCCTGCTGAACGCCCTCGCCCGACACGTCGCGGGTGATGGAGGGGTTGTCGGACTTGCGCGAAATCTTGTCGATTTCGTCGATGTAGACGATGCCGCGCTGGGCCCTGTCGACGTTGTAGTCGCTGGCCTGAAGCAGCTTCAGGATGATGTTCTCGACGTCCTCGCCCACATAGCCGGCTTCGGTCAGGGTGGTGGCGTCGGCCATGGTGAAGGGCACGTCGATGATCCGCGCCAGCGTCTGGGCCAGCAGCGTCTTGCCCGAGCCGGTCGGCCCGATCAGCATGATGTTCGACTTGGCCAGCTCCACGTCGTTCGACTTGGTCGCGTGGTTCAGCCGCTTGTAGTGGTTGTGAACGGCGACGCTCAGCACCTTCTTGGCGTGCGCCTGGCCGATGACATAGTCGTCCAGGACCTCGCGGATCTCCTTGGGCGTCGGCACCCCGTCCTTGGCCTTGACGAAGCCGATCTTGTGCTCTTCGCGGATGATGTCCATGCACAGTTCGACGCATTCATCACAGATGAACACGGTCGGCCCGGCGATCAGTTTGCGGACCTCATGCTGGCTCTTGCCGCAGAAGCTGCAGTAGAGGGTGCTCTTGGCGTCCGTTCCGGCGGCTTTGGTCATCGACCCTTCTCACTCCCGCGTCCGTCCCCGATATGGGTGCGAACGCGCCTCCTCCGCGTTGATTCCCGAACTCTAGGCGCGAAGGTCTTTAAAATTGACAATCAACCATCCAGCCGTTCGTCACAACCCCGCAAAAGAGGCCGAACGACGCACGGATAACGGCTCAAGCTGGATGGAGATCACGGCGAATGTCTGACATGGGAGCCGCGTCGTCGATTCGCCAGTCCCTTCCGTCGGATAGGCTGATCGTCGCCTTCGATTTCGACGGCACCCTGACGGTGCGAGACAGTTTCAACGCCTTCCTGAAATGGCGGGCGGGCGCCGGGGGCTGGTATCTGGGCCTGGCGCGGCTGGCCCCGGCCCTAGCCGCCTATGTCCGCGACCGCGACCGGGGGCGCATCAAGGCCGCGGCGGTGCGCGAATTCCTGGGCGGGGCCCCCCGCGCCATGCTGGAGGCCGAGGCCGAGACCTTTGCCGATATGATGTTCGACCGGTTCATGCGGCCCGACGCCCTGAAGACCTGGACCGAATGGGGCGGGCGCGGCGCCCACCGGGTGATCGTGACCGCCAGCCCCGAGACCACGGTCGCCCCCTTCGCCCGACGCCTGGGGGCCGAGGCCCTGCTGGGCACGCGCCTGATCTTCGACGATCAGGACCGCGTCACCGGCGCCTTCGCGGGAGAGAATTGTCGCGGGGAGGAGAAGGTCCGTCGCCTGCGCGCCGCCTATGGCGACGGCGTCCGCCTGAAGGCCGCCTATGGCGACACCTCGGGCGACACGGAGATGCTGGCCATCGCCGACGCGGCCGGGTTCCGGGTTTTCACGGCGCGCCCCTGAGGCTCAGCGCCCCTCTGCGTCCACGTCGAAGACCATGGCCCGGCCGCGCGAGGCGGGGTCCCATCCGGCCTCGATCGAGGCCGTGATCGCGTTTCGCACCGCATCCAGATCGACCCGCTGTTTTTCCACGTCCGGCCGTCCATTGGGGCGCAGCGGCGGCGGAAACTGAACGATGGCCTCGCGCTTGAAGTCCTGATGCCGCAGGGTGACGGCCAGGCCCTCCCACTGGTTGCCGACGGTCGGGCGCGGCTGGCGACGAAGGGACCAGCAATAGGTCTCTGCGTCCACCACGATGACGCCTTCGGTGTCGCGCGTCAGGTTCATCGGCCGATCAGACCGTCTTGACCCCAGCCTCGTCAGCCTGTTCGCGGCGGTCGTAGACATGGTCGACGATGCCCCAGGCCTTGGCTTCCTCGGCGCTCATGAAGTGGTCGCGGTCCAGGGTCTTTTCGACCTCCTCATAGGTCCGGCCGGTGTGGTGGACATAGATCTCGTTCAGACGGCGCTTGGTGTAGCGGATGTCCTCGGCGTGACGCTCGATGTCCGAAGCCTGGCCGCGGAAGCCGCCCGAGGGCTGGTGCACCATGACCCGGGCGTTGGGCAGGGCCACGCGCTGACCCGCGGCGCCGGCCGTCAGGATCAGCGACCCGGCCGAGGCGGCCATGCCCATGACCACGGTCGAGACCGGGCTCTTGATGTATTGCATGGTGTCGTAGATCGCGAGCGCCGAGGTCACCTGACCGCCGGGACTGTTGATATACATGCTGATTTCCTTCTTCGGGTTCTCCGATTCCAGGAACAGCAGCTGGGCGCAGATCAGCGACGCCATGCCGTCCTCGAAGGGCCCGGTCAAGAAGATGATCCGCTCGCGCAGCAGGCGCGAGAAGATGTCGAAGGCCCGTTCGCCCCGGCTGGACTGCTCCACCACCATGGGGACCAGGTTCATGTTCATCAGTTCGATCGGATCGCGCATTCGGGGCCTTCTCGGATGGGGTGCGGGCGGCCGAATCGGCGCGCGCTCCGCAGGTCTAGGATATTGCCCGCCGATGGTCCGGTTTCAAGCGAGGGGCCGGCCGGGCTCCGCGACGGGGGGATGCGCCACCCGCCAGGCGGCGATCACCTGGGCCCGGAACATCCCGCGCAGCCGCTGGGATTCGGTCACCCCGACCGCTTCGACGCTCAACCTTCCGGGCCGCGCGACGGCTTCCCGGCCCAGGGCGCGATACAGGGGTAGGGCCTCGGCGGGACGGCCGGTCGCCAGCAGTTGCCGGGCCAGGCCGCTCTCCCACAGCATCCGGTCCGGATCGCCGGGCTGAAGCTGGGCCCGGCCCACGGCGACGGCGTGACGCAACATGTCCTCGGCCTCGCCGGCGGCCAGTTCGGGCTGCATCTGGGCGGCGATATTGTACATCAGCCCCGCCACCTGCGGATGGTCGCGGCCCAGCCGTTCTATCCGCGAGTCCAGCAATGTCTGATAAGCCGCCGCCGCCTCGGCCCGGCGGCCGCTCTCGGCCATGATCGCGGCCTGGTTGACCCGCGCCCGCACGGTCTGCGGATTTTCGGCGCCCAGGGAGGCCGCATAGCTGTCGACCGCTATGTCGATCAGCCGCCCCGCCTCCTGCATCTGGTCGGCGCGCCAGGCCAGCAGGGCCGCCTGGTTGTAGGCCGAGCCGACGAACATATGGCCGCGTCCGAACTGGCGTTCCGCCTGCAGCACGGCCCGCGTCAGGGTGGCGGAAGACGCCTCGACGGCCCCGGCCTCATACTGGGCCTCCGCCAGGGCCAGAAGGGTGGTGGCGATCTCCGGATGATCCTCGCCCAGGATGCGCGCCTCCAGCGCGGCGGTGTCGCGCAGCACCTCGCCCGCCTCGCCATAGCGTTCAGCCGCGACCAGGGTGGAGCCCAGAACCCGCATGGCGCGGATGCGCATCAGGCTGGTCGGCGCCCGCGTGGCCAGGATGGCGTCCGCCTGGCGGGCCAGGTCCAGGGCCGCCGGAATCCGCGACTGCTGACGCCGGACCATCGACATCAGCATCAGGGCCACGGCGCGCGACTGCATGGTCTTGCGCGCGTCGGCCGGCCAGGCCTGAAGGGCGCTGTCCAGAATCTGGTCGGCCTCGTCCACCCGGCCGTCGATCAGAAGGCCTTCGGCCAGGGCGATCCGGGCCTGATTCAGCCGCGTCTGATCCACCCCCTCGGTGTCGCCCTGTTCGTCCAGCAGGGCGATCAGGGCCTCAACGCCCTCCCTGTGCCGCCCCCGCAGGGGCAGCAGGGCCGCCTGGCTGATCCTTGCGCCCAGCCGGTCCGGATCGGCGACGGACAGGTCCGAGGCGGCCGCCAGGGCGGTCTCCAGCACTCCCGCCGCCTCGTCATACCGCCCCACCCCCTGCAACAGGTCGGCGCGCCATGTGGCCAGGCGCAGGGCCTCGACCGAGCCCGAACCCTTGGCCTGGGCCACCGCCGGCCGGGCCGCCTCCAGGCGCGCGAAGGCGTCATCGGTTTGTCCGGCGGCCAGGGCGGTCCGCGTGTAGGCTTGCAGCAGCGACAGGGTTCCCGGATCGGCCTCTCCCCGGGCCTGGGCCGACAGGGCGTGAATATCGGCGGCCTCGGCCAGGGCTTCGTCGATCCGCCCCAGTCCCTGACGCCATTCCGCCCGCAGCCCGCGCAATTCCAGCGACAGAGGCGCCTGGGCGCCCTCAGTCGCCTCATACCAGGCCAGCAGCCGCGCGAAGGCCGCCTCGGCCGCATCCGGGTCACGGCCGTCCATGGCGCGGGTCAGGTCGCGCAGGTCGCGGCGCGCCTGCACCTCGGCCGCCTGTTCCGGCGTCAGATCGACCGCCATCCCGGCCTCGGCCCGCACCATGTCCAGTTGCCGGCAGCGTTCGGTGTTCGCCCCGTGTTCGGGCCGGGCGTAGAGGTCGCAGGCGCGCTGGGCCGCCGCCCCCGCCTCCTCGAACCGGTTGTCGTTGTTCAGCACCCGCGCCAGGGCGTAGGCCACATAGGGGGCGTCGGTCGCCGCGTCCTGGCCCGCCTCGATCAGGGCCTGGTTCTCATGGGCCAGGATGGAGGCCGCCTCGCGCCGACGACGCAGCCGATCCAGCGAATTGGCCAGGCTCAGCGCCGTGTTCAGCCGCCAGCGGTTCTGCGGCGGCGCCTGCCGCGCCAGCGCCTGGTAGGCCTCGCCCAGCGGAGGCAGGGCCTCGGCGTATCGTCCGGCCCGCTCCAGCTCCATCCCCTGCTGGGCCAGGCCCAGGATGCGTTCGACCTCGGGGTCGATGGCGGGCGCCGGCTCCACGGCCTCGGCCGCCGGCGCCCCGTCCTGCGCCCAGGCGTTTCCCGCCGCCAGCAACAGCGCCGCCGCCCAGACGGCCGCCTCGATCTTCCGCCCCGTTCCCATAGTCTCATCCTGCTCCGTCAGGGCGCGGGCGCGACTGTCGGAGACTGACGATCCTCGCCCGACGTAGGATTGGCCGCCGCCCAGGCCGCCTGGACGGCGAACCGATGCAGGAAGCGGAAGCTGGCCGCCTCATTGCGGCTCCAGGCCGGATCGACCGTGGCGTTGCGGCGCTCGATCAGGCCGGCTTCGGCCCGCCGGAACACCTCCAGCGCCTCCATCGGCCGGTCTGATGTCAGCAAGGTCACCCCCCAGTTGGCGTTGTAGCGGATGCGTTTGCGCGGGTCCTGGGAATGGCGGTCGATGATCCCCGCCGCTCGCCGCATCAGCCGCTCCGCCTCCTGCGGCCGGTCCGCGTTCTGAAACAGATAGGCGTGTCTCTGCAGGGCTTCGGCCAGGATCGGATGGTCCGAGCCGAACTGGTCCTGGCGGATACGAACCAGCTGCGCCGCCATCGGCTCGGCCAGGTCATAGGCCCCAAGCTCCACATATTCGAACAGGATTAGTTCGATCACGGCCACGGTCCGGGCATGACCCTTGCCATACAGGTCCGACCGTATGCGGAAGGCCTCGAGCAGCAGGCGCAGCGCCTCCTCATGACGGCCCATGTCGCTGACCGTCACGCCCAGGTTCATCTTCAGAGTGGCCAGGCGGGCCTGGTCCGGCTCGGGCTGGCTCTCCAGGATCGCCTGGGCGTCCAGCAAGACCGCCTCTGCCCTCTGGCGGTCGCCGCGGCGCGCCAGGATATGACCCAAGTCGATCAGGGCCACCGCCGTCTCCGGACTGGTCGGGCCGGTGCGCTGGGCGACATCGGCCACCACCTGGCGCTGGATCGGCTCGCCCTCCCCTCCACGCCCCTGCCCCGTCAGGGTCATGGCCAGGCCGGTGCGGATCCGGTCCTGCAGCACGGGCCTCTGGGTCAGGGGCTGCGCCTCCCGATACAGCCGCTCCGACCCCGCCAGGTCGTCCAGCAGATACAGGACATGCCCCAGGGACATCAGATTGTCGGCCAGGACGTCTGGCCGAACCGGCGTTTCCGCGCGCAGACGGGCGACGATTTCCTCTCGCCGCTGACGCGCGGTCTGCAGCAGGCCGGACTCCTCGGCGATATCGGCATGGTCCTGAAGAACGCCCAGGCTGATCTCCTGCCCCAGGGCGCCCCGGATCGCGGCGGCGTCGCCGAAGGCGCGCAGGGACTCCGTCAGATTGTGCTGCATCAGCAGGGTGCGGCCCAGCTGCTCATACTGGGTGGCGACATCGCCATGCCGGTCTCCGCGCGCCTCGCGCCACAGGGCCAGGGCCTCGCGCTGCACGGCCACGGCCTCATCATGCTGCTCCTTCGCCTGCAGAATCAGGCCCAGGCGCGACAGGGGTGACGCCAGATAGACGCCCGGCGTCGTCTCTTCCCGATTGACCCGCACCGCCAGCCGATAGGCCGCCTCGGCCGCATCCAGCCGGCCCGCCTCGCGCATCCGGTCGCCGTGCTGGATGACGGCGTCCCGCATCTGCTCCAGGGTCAGGGCCCGCCGGTCCGGCGTCGCCGCCGTGTCCAGCGCCACCACCCGCTCCAGCACCGCATCCGCCGCGTCGGTCCACTCCATCCGGATCAGGGTCTGGGCCAGCCAGTATCCGGCCACCGCCTCATCCCGCGACATCCCGTTGGTCGCCCGGTGGCGCATCACCGCCTCGAAGGCCGGGGCGGCCTCGGCGTAGCGGCCGGTGTCGAACAGGGCCACCGCGGCCTCCCAGGCGACATAGGCCAGGTCACCGGGATCGGCGGCCGGGTCCGCCTGAAGATGGCTCAGGACCGCGCCCAGCAGGTCCGCCGCAGCGGCCTTGTCGCCCGTGGCCGCCAGGGCCATGCCGCGCCGCGTGCGCACGGGCCAGAGGGCCTGCCGGTCCCGCCCTTCCAGCAGGGCCTCGGCCCGGACCAGAAGCGGCAGGGCCTCCGCGGCGCGATCCGCCGCCATATAGAGGTCCGACAGGATCTGCAGAGCCTCGGACAGGGTCACGGCGTCCTCGGGGTGCGCCTCCGCGATCCGCAGGCGCGTCTCGGCCATCGGAATGATCGTCGCCGGCGTCTGGCCCCGCTCGCGCGCGGCCCGCACCAGCCAGCCCCAGCTGTGGCCGATCCGGGCGTCGTCGGGCCGATAATGGCGCTGCTCCAGCACCAGTCCCTCGCGCAGCAGCCGTTCGACCAGGGGCCAGTCCCCGGCCTCCAGGGCCGCCGTCGCCTGCAGTTCCAGCTCGGCCATCCGCGCCCCGTCCTCGGGCGGCATGTCGGGCGGCGCCTGGCCGAGTTCATAGACCGGCTGGACCGGGGGCGCGGCGTCCTGCGCCCAGGCGGCCACGCCTGGAGTCGTCGCCAGGATGGCCGCCGCCACGATCACCGCCTGTCGCCGCATGCGAAAAGCCCCCGCCGGAGAATCCGACGGGGGCCATCCTGGTTCGGATCACGCCGATGCGCGAGCCACGAAAGCTGACGGAGGCGATCAGGCCTCGTCGTCTTCCTTCAGCAGCTCTTCCTTGGTGATCTTGGAGTCCTTGACCTCGGCCGAGCCGAAGATCAGGTCCACGACCTTGTCCTCATAGATTGGGGCGCGCATCTGGGCCGCCGCGTTCGGGTTCTGGCGATAGAAGTCCAGCACCTGACGCTCCTGGCCCGGATAGTTGCGGGCCTCCGCCATGATCGCCTGGTTCAGCTCCTGATCGGTGACCTGGACGTTGTTGGCCCGGCCGATCTCGGCCAGCACCAGGCCCAGGCGCACGCGGCGCTCGGCGATCTTCTGGTATTCTTCCTTCAGCTTCTTGTCGGACTTCTTGGCGTCTTCCGGCGCCAGGCGGCCGGCCTTCTTGTCGGCCTCGACCTGCTGCCAGATACCCTCGAACTCGGCCTCGACCATGCGCGGCGGCAGGTCGAAGCTGTGCTTCTCGTCCAGGGCGTCCAGCAGGGCGCGCTTCAGCTTGAAGCGGGCGGCGTTGGAATACTGCTGGTTCAGGTTCGAGCGCAGCAGCTCCTTCAGCTTGTCCAGGCTTTCGATGCCGATCCGCTTGGCGAAATCGTCGTCCATCTTAGTCTCGGCCTCGGCCTTGATGGCCTTGACGGTGACGTCGAAGGTCGCGGCCTTACCGGCCAGGTGCTTGGCCTGATAGTCCTCGGGGAAGGTGACCGTGACCTGCTTCTCCTCGCCGACCTTGGCGCCCTTCAGCTGCTCCTCGAAGCCGGGGATGAAACGGCCCGAGCCGATCACCAGATCGGCGTCCGTCGCCGAACCGCCGTCGAAGGCCTCGCCGTCGATCTTGCCGACGAAGTCGATGGTCAGCTGGTCGCCCTCGGCGGCCTTCACCGTCTTGCCGGTCTTGTCCTCATAGGTCTTGGCCTGGCCGGCCAGTTCCGTCAGCGCCTCGTCCAGATCGGCGTCCGAGGCTTCATAGACCGGGCGCTTCAGCTTCAGGGTCTTGATGTCCACCGGGGTGAAGTCCGGCATGACCTCCAGGTCCATCTCATAGACCAGGTCCTCGTCGCCCTTGATGACCTTGTCCATGTCCGAGGTCAGCTTCATCTCGGCCGGGGCGGCCGGGCGCACCTTGATCTCGTCCAGGGCCTTGGCGCTGGATTCGTTCAGGGCGGCGTTGACGATCTCGCCCATGAAGTCGCGGCCGAAGGTCTTCTTGACGTGGGCCATGGGCACCTTGCCGGGACGGAAGCCCTTCAGCTTCATCTGCGGCGCGACTTCCTTCAGCCGGGCGTCCAGCTTCTCATTCAGCTCGGCGGCGGGAATGGTGACCGCGATGGTGCGGCTCAGGCCTTCGGAAGACTTTTCGACGACTTGCATGGTCGGGATTCTGACGCTCTGGGGCGGCGTTTTCAGGGCGAACGCGCGCGCGATGGATAAAGCAATAGGGCCGCCCTTTTCAGGGGCGGCGCCTCGAAGCCCGCCCTTATGTCGATTGAGGGCTGAAACGTCAACGCGCGGACGCTATCTAGGCGGTCATGTCCACCGCCTCGCCCATCGGCGTCTTCGTCGTTCCCGTCACCCCGCTGCAGCAGAACTGCACCGTCGTCTGGTGCGCTGCCACCAACCGGGCGGCGGTGATCGACCCCGGCGGCTCGGTCGACGCCATCCTGGCCGAGATCGCCCGGCGCGGCCTGACGCTGGACCGTATCTGGATCACCCACGGTCACCTGGACCACGCGGGCGGCGCCGCCGAGATGCAGGAAAAGTCGGGCGTCGACATCTGGGGGCCGCATCCCGACGACCAGTTCTGGATCGACGGCATCCCCCAGCAGGGCCAGATGTACGGCCTGCCCGAGGCGCGCAGCTTCACCCCCACGCGCTGGCTGGGCGACGGCGACACCGTAAGCCTGGGCGAAACCACATGGGACGTGGTGCATTGCCCCGGCCATACGCCTGGCCATGTGGTCTTCATCAACCGCGCGGCGCGGTTCGCCCAGGTCGGCGACGTCCTGTTCAACGGTTCGATCGGTCGAACCGACTTCCCCCGCAGCGACCATCAGGCCCTGCTGGATTCGGTGACGAAGAAGCTGTGGCCCTATGGCGACGACATCACCTTCGTGCCCGGCCACGGCCCCACCTCGACCTTCGGCGCCGAGCGACGGACCAATCCCTTCGTGTCGGATCGCGCCCTGCAGGCGGCGCCCATCCCGCGCCCGGCGTCGGGGCCGTCCTGACAGGGACGTTGGTGCGGCTAGAGGGACTCGAACCCCCACGGTCTCCCGCCAGAACCTAAATCTGGTGCGTCTACCAATTTCGCCATAGCCGCAGGCGCGCGCCGTCTATAGCGGACGCACCGCCTGGAGCAAGGCGAGCCGCTCAGTCACGCAGGGCGGCCAGGACGCCCGGAATCCCGTCCGGCAGGTCCTCGGCGATCAGCCCCGGCCCGAATCGGGTCGCCGCATCGGCGTGCATCCACACCGCCATGGAGGCCGCCTCGAAGGCCTCGACGCCCTGGGCCAGCAGGCCGCCGATCATCCCGGCCAGGACGTCGCCCGTCCCGGCGGTGGCCAGCCAAGGGCTGCCGTTCGGATTGGTCCGCATCCGCCCGTCCGGCGCGGCGATCAGGGTCCGCGCGCCCTTCAGCACGAGGACGCAGCCCGCCCGCCGCGCGGCCTCGGCCGCCGCCGCCTCTCGGCCCATGGCCAGCAGGCCGGAAAACAGACGCCCGAACTCGGCCTCGTGCGGCGTCAGCACGTCCTGCGGTCCCAGCAGGTCGAACAGCGCCTGCGGTTCATCCGCGAACACCGTCAGGGCGTCCGCGTCCAGCACCAGCCTGGTCTCCAGCGTCGCCAGCGCCCGCACGTTGTCGTGGGTCGCCTGGGTCACGCCCGCCGCCGGGCCGATCACCACCGCCCCCATCGGCTCGGCCGACCTCGCTAGTTCGGCCGCATCACCGAACGGCGACAGCATCACCGCCTCCAGCGCCGGGGCCAGAACAGGCGCCGCGTCGGGCGGGCAGAAGACCTTCACCAGCCCGGCCCCTACCCTGAGGCCCGCCCGCGCCGCCAGCCGCGCCGCGCCCGTATGGCAGGCGTCGCCCGACACCACGCCCAGCCGCCCGCGCGCATGTTTGTGGCTGTCCGGCCCCGGCCAGGGGATGCGGCCGCGCCACAGGTCGGGATGATTGATGTCGGTCATGTGACTTATCCGATCACGGATGGCGCTGGGGGGCGATTCCCCTCTTGCCTTATGTTGCGATGCAATGTCCCTTTAGCGCCCGAGCGAACGGCCGCGTCGCGCCGTCCTTGGGGTCGCCATGAAGAAGATCGAAGCGGTCATCAAGCCGTTCAAGCTGGACGAGGTCAAAGAGGCCCTCCAGGACGCCGGCGTACAGGGCATGACCGTGCTGGAAGCCAAGGGCTATGGCCGCCAGAAGGGCCATTCCGAGCTTTATCGCGGGGCCGAATACGTCATCGACTTCCTGCCCAAGATCAAGATCGAGGTGGTGGTCCCCGACGACATGGCCGCCTCGGTGGTCGAGGCCATCCAGGCCGCCGCCCGCACCGGCAAGATCGGCGACGGCAAGATCTTCGTATCCGACGTCCTGGACGTCATCCGCATCCGCACCGGCGAGACCGGCCCCCAGGCGGTCTGACCCTTCTCCACCGCGGCGCCCCAGGGCGTCGTTTTCTTTTGGCCCCTCCCCGAACCCCAAAGGACCACCGCAAATGAGCGCCTCGAAGATCCTGAAAGAGATCAAGGACAAGGACGTCCGCTACGTCGATCTACGCTTCACCGACACGCGCGGCCGGATGCAGCACGTCACCTTCGAAGTGGATATGGTCGACGAAGAGCTGCTGGAAGACGGCACCATGTTCGACGGCTCGTCCATCGCCGGCTGGAAGGCTATCAACGAGTCCGACATGCTGCTGAAGCCGGACCTGAACACGGCCTATGTCGATCCCTTCTACCAGCAGACGACCCTGTGCCTGTTCTGCGACGTGCTGAACCCCGACACGGGCGAGCCCTACAACCGCGACAGCCGCTCCATGGCCAAGAAGGCCCTGACCTATGTCCAGGCCTCGGGCGTGGGCGACCAGGTCTTCTTCGGCCCCGAGGCCGAGTTCTTCGTCTTCGACGACGTGCGCTGGTCCACCGCCGCGCATGAGACCGGCTACGCCTTCGATTCCATCGAACTGCCCGCCAACACCGGCGCCGAATATTCCGAAGGCAACATGGGCCACCGCCCGGGGCCCAAGGGCGGCTATTTCCCCGTCAATCCGGTCGATTCGGGCCAGGACCTGCGCGGCGAGATGCTGGCGGTGATGAAGGACTTGGGCATGGACCCGGAAAAGCATCACCACGAGGTGGCGCCGGCCCAGCACGAACTGGGTCTGAAGTTCAGCGACCTCCTGACCATGGCCGACCGGACCCAGCTCTATAAGTATGTGATCCACAACGTCGCCGCCGCCTACGGCAAGTCGGCCACCTTCATGGCCAAGCCGATGTTCGCCGACAACGGCTCGGGCATGCACGTCCACCAGTCGATCTGGAAGGATGGCAAGCCGTTGTTCGCGGGCGACAAATACGCCGGCCTGTCGGACATGTGCCTGTGGTATATCGGCGGCATCATCAAGCACGCCAAGGCGATCAACGCCTTCGCCAACTCGACCACCAACAGCTACAAGCGGCTGGTGCCCGGCTATGAGGCGCCGGTGAAGCTGGCCTATTCGTCGCGCAACCGCTCGGCCTCGATCCGTATTCCGTGGGTCAGCTCGCCCAAGGCCAAGCGCATCGAGGCGCGCTTCCCCGACCCGATGGGCAACCCCTATCTGACCTTCGTCGCCCTCTTGATGGCGGGCCTGGACGGCATCGAGAACCGGATCGATCCGGGCGCCGCCGCCGACAAGAACCTGTACGACCTGCCGCCAGAAGAGCGCGGCTCCATCCCCGAGGTCTGCGGTTCGCTGCGCGAGGCGCTGGAGAACCTCGACAAGGACCGCGCCTTCCTCAAGAAGGGCGGCGTCATGGATGACGACTTCATCGACAGCTACATCGAGCTCAAGATGGAAGAGGTGATGCGCCTGCAACTGCACCCGCACCCGGTCGAGTTCGACATGTATTACAGCTGCTGATCCCTGCCGGATCGCAACGGATCAGGGCCGGGGGCGTCGCGCTCCCGGCCCTTTCCTTTGCGCGTCAGTGGAAGATCCCGACCGCCAGCTCGACCCAGATCAGCAGGAAGGCCACGCCCACCGCGCCACAGGCCGCGAACCGCGCGCCGTCGGTCTTCAACAGCCGCACCGCCGCCTCGCACGCCAGACCGGCGACCACCAGCATGGCCCCCATCACGGCGAAGTCCGTCGCGGTCCAGGCCACCTCATCGCTGACCTGCATGGCCACCAGCGGCGCCAGCAGGATCGTCCCCGCCGCGCCCCAGCCCAGAATGCGCAAGGCCCTCCAGTGTCGGCCCGGTGCGGTTTCAATGGTCGTCATCTCGCTCTCCCTTTGGCGTGGGGCGTAACCTGCCGATGGGCGGCGTGAGCGGCATGAGGAGAATATGAGCAGGCGCTGAAAAGCGGCTCAGGCCGCGGCCTCGACGGCCTCTTCCTTGCGCCGCCGCATCTCGATCACCCGCACGCACAAGATCGACACCTCGTACAGGATCACCAGGGGGATGATCAGCATGATCTGGCTGATGGGGTCAGGCGGCGTGACCACGGCGGCGACCACCGCCACCCCGACGATGGCGTAGCGGCGCCCCTGGGCCAGGGCCTTGGAAGAAATCAGCCCCGCCATGCCCAGCAGGGTCATGACCACCGGCAACTGGAAGCAGAATCCGAAGGCCAGGATCAGGGCCGTGACCAGGTTCATATAGTCCGACACCTTGGGCAGAAGGGCGGCCGTGACCCCTTCCTGGCTGAACCCCTGGCTCAGCGAGAACCACATCACGAACGGCAGCATGACGTAGTAGACCAGCGCCGCCCCCAGCACGAACAGGATCGGCGCGGCGATCAGAAAGGGCAGGAAGGCCCCCTTCTCGTTGCGATACAGGCCCGGCGCGACAAAGCGATACAGCTGGAAAGCCAGGACCGGGAAGGCCAGGATCACCGCCCCCAGCCCGGCCAGCTTCATCTTGGTGAACAGGAACTCCAGAGGCGCCGTATAGATCAGATTGACCGTCTCGCCCGGCGTCTGCGGCAGAGGCTTCAATCCGGCCGTGCCCAGGATCAGATCGACCGGAGATACCGACGGATGCGCCCCGCCCGCCGCGGTGTGGAAGGCCGCGGCCGCGGCGAACGGCTTGACCAGGAAGACATAAATCGGCTCGGCGAAGGCGAAACAGGCGATGAAGGCCACGATGAAGGCCGCCACGCAGACGATCAGTCGCCCGCGCAGTTCGATCAGGTGATCCATCAGAGGCGCGCGCGACGCCTCGATCTCGGCTTCGTCCCGGTCGTCGCGCGTCACTGGTCGGCCGCCTTGGTCCGACGCGGGCCGGTCTTGGCCTTGGACCCCGCCTTGGCCGGCGCCTTCGCCGTCGCCCTGGCCTTGGCGCCCTTCGGTGCGGATGCCTTGGCTTCAGCCTTGGCGGCGGGCTTGCGCGCCCGCTTGGCCTTGGCCGGGACGGCGACCGGGGGGATGGGCGCGTCCACCGCCGGGGTCGGAAGCGCCGGCATCACAGGCTCGGCGTCGGGCCATTCGGACCGGCCGGTGACCAGGGGCTGGCTCAGGTCCTTGTTGATGTCGCGGAAGGCCTCCTCGGCCTCGGCGCCCAGGGCGTACATCCCCTGCCCCGACTTCAGCGCCGCCACCTCCTTGCGCAGCTCGTCCAGTTCCGACTGACGGGCCATCTCGTCGAAACTGGCGCGGAACTCATTGGCCATGGCCCGCATCTTGGCCATGAACTGGCCGACGCGCTTCATCAGCACGGGCAGGTCCTTGGGACCGACCACGATCAGGGCGATGAGCCCGATCACCAGGATTTCGAAGCCGCCGACTCCGGGGCCGAGACCGCCCATGCGTCGTCTCTCTTTCGTCAGACGCGGATCAGCGCTTCAGGTCGTCCTTCTCGGCCTCGGTGCGCGGCAGGCTGGACACGCCGTCCGACGGCCCCTTGGCCTCGTCCTCGCCCTTCAGCCCCTCGCGGAAGGCCTTGATGCCCTTGGCCGCGTCGCCCATCAGGCTGGACAGCTTGCCCCGGCCGCCGAACAGCAGCATCGCCAGGACGATCACGATCAGCCAATGCCAGATGCTCAAGCTGCCCACGACGCACTCTCCTCGTTCGGGCCCAGGCCCGGATCAAACTTCGTCCCGCATATAGGCGCAGTGAGGGCGGCGCGCCAAGCGATACGGCGTCAGTCCGCGCCGGAGTTCGCCCTTATCCAGGCCGCAAGCGCCGGCTCTTCCATCTCTCCCGCCGCCACGGCCAGCATGGTGGTGGTGGCGTCGGTCTGGTCGGCGACCAGGGGCCTGGCGTTAATCAGCAGAAATGTCGCCATGGCGATAAAGGCGCTGCGCTTGTTGCCATCGGCGAATGGGTGGTTCTTGGCGATGCCGACCGCATAGGTCGCCGCCAATTCGCAGACATCCTCGACGCCCTCATAATGATATCGGTTCTTGGGCCGCTCTAGCGCGGATTCGAGCAAGCCCCTGTCCCGCAAGCCGGCCATGCCGCCGTCAATGGCCAGGGCTTCATCATGTGCGGCCAGGACCGTCTCGATTTCCAGCCACTGGACCGCCGCACTCATTTCGACAAGGCTCGCAGTGTCTCGCGATACTGACGCATGACGGACCTCGCGGCGTCGATTTGTTCGGCCACCACCTCGCTATAGGCCGACAGCCGCATCGACCCGTCGGGCGCGCGCGTCAGATACAAGGTGTCGCCCTTGCCGACCTGAAGGTCGTTCAGGGCATCCTTCGGCAGCACCACGCCCAGGGAATTGCCCACCTGGGTCACTTTCAGAGCGATCATCACTGGCCTCCTTCGCCAGCTCTGCTTATAACACACGTTATAACAGACCGCGAGCGCCCTTGTCCCACGTCATCATCCACACCGACGGCGCCTGCAAGGGCAACCCGGGCCCCGGCGGCTGGGGCGCCGTGCTTCAGGCCGGGGGCGGCCATGAGAAGCAGCTATGGGGCGGAGAGGCGAACACCACCAACAACCGGATGGAGCTGATGGCGGCCATCATGGCGCTGGAGGCTCTCACCCGTCCCTGCCGCGTCGATCTGCACACCGACAGCAAATATGTCATGCAGGGCGTGACCGAATGGATCCACGGCTGGAAGCGGCGCGGCTGGAAAACGGCGGACAAGAAGCCGGTCAAGAACGCCGACCTGTGGATGCGGCTGGACGCGGCCCGCGACCGTCACGAGGTGACCTGGCGCTGGGTCAAGGGTCACGCCGGCCACGAACTTAACGAACGCGCCGACGCCCTGGCCAACCGCGGCGTGGACGAGCTTCGCGACCGTTAGGCCGGGCGCACCCTCAGGCCCGATCCGGTCAGGCCGTCCACGATCACGCTCTCGCCCACCGGCGGGCCGGCGCCCTCGATCTCGGCCGGCCATTCGGCGCCCGAGACGAAGACCCGGCCGCGGCCGTCGACAAAGGCCTCCACCACCCGCGCGCGCTGGCCGATCAGGCGGCTGTCGCGGGCGTTGATGTCGGGGGCGCCGCCGGGATTGACCCGCTTGACCAGCCGCCTCGACGTCAAGGTGGTGATCACCGTCAGCAGCGAGAAGATCACGATCTCCAGCGGCAGGCCGATCCGCAGGCCCAGAGCGGTCAGGACCGCCAGCACCCCGGCCGAAACGGCGGGCCACAGCAGCCATTCGGTCGAGAAGGCCGCCTCGACCGCCAGCAGGATCACCCCGACGGCCAGCCAGATCCAGAACGGCTGGGCAGCGTACAGGTCAGAGACGAATTCCATGGCTCACCGCTCCGTCGGCGGCACGCCGGTCGGGCGACGCGGCGGGCGCGGCTGGGCCGGGGGCGGCGCATCCGCCGTCGATGCGCGCGGCGCGGCCTGAGGCTGAGCCGGGGCCTGACGCGGCGGGCGCGCCTCCTGCTGGCTTCGGGCCAGTCCGACCAGTTCGCCGATCCCGGCGATGGAGCCGACCAGGGCGCCCATCTCGGCCGGCACGATGACCGTCTTCTGCTGCGGGCTGTTGGCCAGGTCGGCGAAGGCCTCGACGTATTTCTGGGCCACGAAATAGTTGATGGCGTTGACGTCGCCGCGCGCGATCGCCTCGGACACCATGGCGGTGGCGCGGGCCTCGGCCTCGGCCTCGCGTTCGCGGGCCTCGGCGTCGCGGAAGGCGGCCTCCTTGCGGCCCTCGGCCTGCAGGATGGCGGCCTGTTTGGCGCCCTCGGCGCGGGCGATGGCGGCCTGCTTTTCGCCGTCCGCCTCGGTGACCACGGCGCGGCGCTCGCGTTCGGCCTTCATCTGGCGGGCCATGGCGTTGGTGATGTCGGACGGCGGGGTCAGGTCCTTGATCTCGATCCGGTTGGCCTTGATCCCCCACGGCTCGGTCGCCGCGTCGATGACCTGAAGCAGGCGGCTGTTGATGGCGTCACGCTGGCTCAGCACCTCGTCCAGCTCCATCGAACCGACCACGGTGCGCAGATTGGTCATGCACAGCTGGGAGATGGCGTATTGCAGGTCGTCCACCCGATAGGCGGCCGCCGCGGCGTCCATGACCTGGATGAAGACGATGCCGTCCACCTTCACCACCGCGTTGTCGCGGGTGATGACATCCTGGGTCGGAACTTCAAGAACCTGCTCCATCATGTTCATTCGCCTGCCGACTTTCTCGACGAAGGGCGTCAGGATGTGGATGCCTGGGGTCAGGGTCTTGGTGTATTTGCCGAACCGTTCGACGGTGAACTCCCGCCCCTGGGGCACGATCTTGACCACGCTGAACAACAGCACGACCGCCAGGATCAGGATCGCTATGCCGAATATGCCCATGGGGTCCTCCTCAGGTTCTGGCCAAGCCTACCGCTCCGCCGGACCCGACGCCACCGAATCCGGCATCGCAGCCGTCGTTTCCGCAACCCTAAGCACAGCCGCCCGGATCACCCGGCGCGTCTCGTCCCAGTCGACCTTGGCCAGGGCCGTCTCGACCGGCATGAAGGCGGCCTCGGCCGCGTCGTCTCCGGCCACGGGTTCGCCGTCGATCCAGCGCGCCGCATAGTCGATCAGCACATAATGGCGCCCGTGTTCGGGAAACAGGCCGTCGATCACATCGATCAGCCCCACGACATCGGCGCGCACCCCGGTCTCTTCGCGCAACTCGCGCAGGGCCGCGTCCACGGCGCGTTCGCCCGGCTCGATCCGCCCGCCCGGCAGGCTCCATTCCCCCTGGCGCGGCGGCTTGCCTCGCCGGATCAGCAGCACCTGATCGCCGCGCAGGCAGACCACGCCGACACAGGGAACGGGGTGAGGCGCAGGTTGGGGCGACGAATCCATGGCGACAGCATAGCCTTCCCCCGCGCCATCTGGGACAAGACCGCATGACCCCGCCCTCTCCCGCCGCCCTGGACGCGCTGAAGGCCGCGCTCGGCCCCGACGGCTGGACCGACGATCCGGCCCTGATCGCGCCGTCCCTGACCGAATGGCGCGGTCGCTGGACCGGCCACACCCCCCTGATGCTGATCCCCCGCTCGACGGACGAAGTCGCGCGCGCCGTCGCGGTCTGCGCCGAACACGGGGTGGCGATCACGCCCCAGGGCGGCGGCACCGGCTTGGTCGGCGGCCAGATCCCCCAGGGCGAGGTCCTGCTGTCGCTGAAGAAGATGCGCGCCGTGCGCGACCTCTCCCCCCTGGACGACGCCCTGACGGTCGAAGCGGGCGTCACCCTGTTGGAAGCGCAAGAGGCGGCGACGGCGGCGGGCCGAGTCTTCCCCCTCAGCCTGGCCGCGGAAGGCAGCGCCACCATCGGCGGGGTCATTTCGACCAATGCCGGCGGCGTGGCCGTGCTGCGCTACGGCATGATGCGCGACCTGGTCCTGGGGATCGAGGCGGTCATGGCGGACGGCCGGGTCTTCAACGGGCTGAAGCGGCTGCGCAAGGACAACACCGGCTATGACCTCAAACAACTGTTGATCGGGGCCGAGGGCACCCTGGGGGTCGTCACCGCCGCGACGCTGAAGCTGTTCCCGATCCAGCGCGACCGCGCCACGGCCATGGTCGGCCTGGCCTCGGCGCGGGACGCCATCGAACTTCTGGCCCGCGCCAAGGCCCACAGCGGCGGGGGCGTCGAGGCCTTCGAACTGATGAAGCGGCTAGGCCTGGCCCTGGCCCTGAAACACATTCCCGACACGCGCGAGCCCCTGGACACCACCCCGCCCTGGTATGTGCTGATCGAGATCGCCTCGGCCGAACCGGGCGGGGCCGGGGCCGCCATGGAGCGCCTTCTGGCCTCAGCCTTCGACGACGGCCTGATCACCGACGCCGCCCTGGCCCAGAGCGACGCCCAGCGCGCGGCCCTGTGGAGGCTGCGCGAGGAACAGTCGGCCGCCCTGAAGCCCGAAGGCGGCGGGTGGAAGCACGACGTCTCCGTCCCTGTCTCGCGCATCGCCGACTTCCTGGATGAGGCCGACACGGCCCTGCAGCGGTTCCATCTCGGCGTGCGGATCAGCGCCTTCGGCCATGTCGGGGACGGCAACCTGCACTATGACGTTCTGCGGCCCGAGGGGGAGGACCCGGCCGCCTTCATCGCCCGCTGGGAACAGGGGTCGCGCATCGTCCACGACATCGTCGCCCGTTTCGAAGGCTCCATCAGCGCCGAACACGGCCTGGGCCGCCTCAAGACCGAAGAGGCGCGCCGTTACAAGTCGGACGTTGAGATCGAGATGATGCGCGCCGTCCGCGCCGCCCTGGACCCGCAGAGGATCATGAATCCGGGCGTCCTGTTTTAAGGCACACGCCGGCGCTGTTTAGCGGTTCACAGCGGCGCGCTCTGGGCCGTCAGCCAGTCCCGAACCTCGCCGTCCAGCAGCGGCCCAACCTTGGCCAGAACCTGGGCGTGATAGCCATCGACATAGGCCCGCTCGTCGGGCGTCAGCAGGTCCACGTCGATCAGCTTGCGGTCCAGCGGCGCCAGGGTCAGTTGTTCGAACCCCAGCATCGGCCGCTCGCCGCCCGCGATGGGCTGCGCCTCCGTCACCACCTGCAGGGTCTCGATGCGAATGCCCCAGTGGTTTTCGCGGTAATAGCCCGGCTCGTTCGATACGATCATGCCGGGCAGCAGGGGTTGGCTGGTCCCCCATTTGGCGATACGCTGCGGCCCCTCGTGCACGCCCAGATAGCTGCCGACGCCATGGCCGGTGCCGTGGTCGTAGTCGAACCCCTGCATCCACAGCGGCAGGCGCGCCAGGGCGTCCAGCTGCACCCCGTTGGTCCCGACGGGGAACCGCACCACGGCCATGGCGACATGGCCCTTCAGCACCAGGGTGAACATGCGGCGCTGATCGGCGCTGGGGTCGCCCACGGCCATGGTCCGGGTCACGTCGGTGGTGCCGTCCAGATATTGTCCGCCGCCGTCCACCAGCAGCAGAGAGCCGCGCTCCATGCGCCGGATCGTGCGGGTCACGGGCTTGTAATGCGGCAGGGCGCCGTTCGGCCCGGCCCCGGCGATGGTGTCGAACGACAGGTCCTTCAGCGCGCCGGTCTGTTCGCGGAAGCCTTCCAGCGCCTCGGCCACCTGGCGCTCGTCCGGCAGGGTCGCCTGCCCCACCGTATCGACCCAGTGCAGGAAGCGGGTCAGGGCGGCGCCGTCGCGGATATGCGCCTGGCGCGAGCCTTCGACCTCGACCGCATTCTTGACGGCGCGCGGCAGGGTGCAGGGATCGGCCCCGCGCACCACGGTCGCGCCAGCCGTCGTCAGCCGGTCGAACCACCAGGCCGAGGACAGGGACGGATCAATCAGCACCCGGCGGCCCTTCAGCCCCTCCAACGCCCCATCCAGGGCCTCGGGCGCCTGAACCGACACGGCGTCGCCCAGCCAGCCGGGCAGCTCATTGGTCACCTTCCTCGGATCGACGAACAGGCTGGCCGAACCATCGGCCTGGACCACCGCCTGGGCCAGAGGCAGGGGCGAGCGGATCACGTCGCCGCCGCGCACATTGAACAGCCAGGCGATGGAGGACGGGGCCGTCAGGACGGCCGCATCGGCGCCCTTGTCGGCGATGGCCTTGCCGATCCGGGCCCGCTTGGACGCCGCGCTCTCGCCTGCATAACGATCCTCATGGGGGACCACCGGCGCCATCGGCTGGTCCGGGCGATCATCACCCCAGGCCAGGTCCAGCGGATTGATCTGAACCGGCTTCAGCTCGGCGCCCGCCCTGGTCGCCGCCGCCTTCAGCCCCGCCAGGGTGTCCGGGCTGTGCAGACGCGGGTCATAGCCGATCACCGCCCCCCTGGGCGCGCCTTCCAGCCAGCGCGCCAGGCCGTTGTCCTCCAGCGCCAGGATCTCGAACTGGTCCGCATCGACCTGGGCCCGCACCTGCACCGTATAGCGGCCGTCCGCGAACACGGCCGCTCGATCGGTCAGCACCGCCCCCGCCCCGGCCGAGCCGGTGAAGCCGCTGATCCAGGCCAGCCGCTCGTTGGCCTCGGGCAGATATTCGTTCTGATGCTCGTCCTCATGCGGGATCAGGAAGCCGTCCAGCCCCTGTTCGGCCATGCGGGCGCGCAGCAGGGGCAGGTGTTTCCGGCCGAAGGACGGGTCGGTGGCTTCGTCAAAAGTCTGGCGCATGGCGGGGGGTCTAGCACCGCCCCCCGCCCCTGGGGAGGGGGTCAGTTCTGCGGCGTGGTCGGTGTGATGACGGCCGGCCCGGAGGCGGCCGGCGCCAGCGCGGGCTGGCTGGCGGCGCGCGCCTCGGCGTTGCGGGCCTCTGCGGCGGCGCGGGCGGCGTCCGCCTGGGCGCGGGCCGCATCGGCGCGGGCGATGGCCACCCCGGCCTGGGCGCCGGCGATCTGGCCCTGGACCTGGGCCGAGGCGTTGGCGGCGTCGGCCTGGGCCTGCAACTGAGCAGCCTGAGCCTCGGCCAGCCGGGTCTCCGCCTCGGTCTGGTCGGAGGCGCGATTGTTCGACGCCAGCAGCCAGATGACGACCAGCAGCACCGCGGCCGCCAGGCCGCCGGCGATCCACCAGCCGGTGTTGGACTCGGGCCGCACCACCACCGTCTCGGTATAGACCGGCTGGGCCGGCGGCGGGGTCGGCGGATTCAGGTCGGGATCATACTGGCTCACGGGCGGACCTCCTGGTGTTCGCCCCGCAGAACGGCCTCGCTTGGCCCCCGGTTCCCTATCCGCCCCGGCGCAGCAGCAGGGCCGACCAGGCGTCGTGATGAATGGTCTGCTCGACCGCGAACCCCAGGGCCTGATAGGCTTCCAGAACCTCGGCCTCCTGGGTCCGCAACAGGCCTGACAGTATGGCCCGCCCGTCCGGCGTCATCCGCGCCGTGATCGCCGGCGCCAGCTCGATCAGAGGCCGCGCCAGGATGTTGGCGAACACCAGATCATAGGGCGCCGGGCCGGTCACCGCCGGATGGCTCAGGTCCCCGTCCTCGACGAAGACCGCCTGGGCCCCGTTGATCTCGGCGTTCTCGCCCGCGATGCGGACCGAAGGGGTGTCGATGTCCGTCCCCACCACCACCGGCGTGCCCGTCAGATTGGCGGCGATGCCCAGGACCCCGGTGCCGGTTCCGACATCCAGCACCTTCTGCGGCGCGCCTGAGGTCGTCAGCACGGTCTCCAGCGCCTCCAGGCAACCCACCGTCGTGCCATGGTGGCCGGTGCCGAAGGCGGCGCCGGCGTCGATCTTGATGCTGACCCGGTCGGCCGGGACCTTGCCCTGGTCGTGGGCGCCATAGACGAAGAACCGCCCCGCCTCGACCGGCGGCAGGCCCGACAGCGACATGGCCAGCCAGTCTGCGTCGGCCAGCTTCTCGACCACCACCGTCAGCCCGTCGTGGGCGCGCAGGGCCGCGGCGACCCCGTCCGCCTCCTCGTCCGTGGTCGGAAAGGCGTCGATGCGCCAGACGCCCCTGTCCTCGTCCTCCTCCAGGATGGAATAGGTCGCGCCTTCCAGCAGGGGGTCCGCGTCCAGCGCCGCCGCGGCGGCCTCTGCGGCTTCTCGGGCGCCATGTGCGATTATCTGAACTGCGGTCTGTGACATTTGCTAAAGCCCGTTATCATGCCGAATCGCAGTTCTCTGGTGCGACCCGGTCCAAAGCGGTCCAGCGCGCCTTTGTCCAAACCGAGGGGTCGGGGAGTCCATGGCTAAATCACCAACCGCGTCCAAGTCCGCTTCCAAGCCTAAACCGGCGGCGAAGTCGAGCGCCGCCAAGCCGGCGACCGCAAAGAAACCCGCCGCCGCCAAGCCGGCCGCGGCCAAGCCCAAGGCCGCCGCGCCCAAGGCTGCGGCCAAACCCGCCGCCCGCGCCGCCGCTCCGAAGGCCGCCGCCAGGAAGGCCGCTCCGGCTCGCAAGCCGGCCGCGCCCAAGGCGGCCGCCCCCAAGGCTGCGGCCAAGCCCGCCGCCCGCGCCGCCGCTCCGAAGACCGCCGCCAGGCAGGAAGGCCGCCCCGGCGCGCAAGCCGGGCGCAAGGCTGCGGCTCCCAATAACCGCCGCGCCGCGCCCCGGCCCGCCCCGGCTCCGGCGGCCTCGCCGGCGCCCGCCGCCGCGGCGCCCAAGCCCGCGGCCAAGAAGGGCTTCTGGGCCAATCTGGGCGACATCATCTTCGGCAAGCGCTGAGATCATATCGACCGAAAAGATCGGCGCCGGACGGGAAACCGCCCGGCGCCTTTTTCTTGCCCGTCGAACCGACCGCGCCTCAGCCCGGCTTGCGGAACCGATAGACGAACTGGTCGGTCCGGCCCCGGATCGCCGGATCGAAGACGTTCAGGCTGTGGTCATCCTCCGGATTCCGCACCACCGCGCTCTCGCCGTCGAAGACGAAGCCCGCCGCCTCGACCTGACGCCTCAGGGCCGCGCCCTCGATCCGGTGCAGGGTTCCGACGACATCGGTCCCCGCTCCGGCCGCCGCCTGATGATCCAGGATGACATACAGGCCGCCGGGCTTCAGGGCGGCGAAGACCGCCGCGTTCATCCTGGCCACATCGACCCCGAACCGGGGGATGACGAAGTCATGGTATTCCTGGCCCATGAAGACGATGTCCAGCGGACGGTCGACCGTCATCGCCTCCAGCGATCCTGTGACGCGGCTGACGTTCGGATAGACGGCCGCCAGGGCGTCGGCGGGGCCTTCGTCCCGTGTCGCCGTCTGGTTGGGCACGAAGGCGTAGACCCGGCCCGCCGGGCCCGCGACCGAGGCGAACAGGCGGGTGAAATAGCCCGCGCCCGGCCGCACGTCGGCGATGGCGTCGCCCGGCTTCACCCCCATGAAGGCCAGCATCTGGGCCGGGTGGCGCAGCGGGTCGCGCGCCGTCTCCTCGGCCGGGCGCCGGCCGTCGGCCACGGCCTGGGCGTACAGGGCGCTGAAGTCCGTGGCCGGGGGGGCGTTGACGATGACGTCGTGCGATCCCGGCCCATTGGCCACGCATCCGCCCAGCGACAGGGCGGCGACAAGGACGGCGGCGGCGCAGGCGGTCTTGGTCATGACGGTCCTCCCAGAACAGGTCGGGGATAGGGAGCGCCGTTCCGCCGGCGATGCAAGCTCAATCCAGCGGACGCCACGCCTCATCGGACGGCAGGGGCGCGAACAGGGCGTCCAGGTCCGCCTGCGTCACACCCTCCAGGGTCGCCGGCGACCAGCGGGGCGTGTTGTCCTTGTCGACGATCACCGCCCGCACCCCCTCCTGGAAGTCGTGGGTCCGCACGATCCGCCCGCCCAGGGCGTATTCCATCGCCATATTGTCGGCGAAGCTGGCCATCCTCGCCCCAAGCCGCAGCTGGCGCAGGCTGACCTTCAGCGACTGGGGCGATTTGGTCTTCAGCGTCTCCAGCTGTTTCAGCGCCCATTCCGACCCCTCGGCGTCCAGTGTCGCGAAGATCGCCTCGACCGTGTCGGGGGCGAACAGGCGGTCGATCGCCTCCCGATGCGCCGCGCTGGGCGCAGGGCCGGGATCGGCGGCGAACCGGTCGGCCACCGCCTTCGGATCGGCCGGTTCGGCCAGCAGGGCCGCCTTCAGGTCCTCGATCCGCTCGGCCGGTGTGAAATGGGTATGGACGCCCAGGGCCACCGTATCAGCCGCCTTCAGCCGCGCCCCGGTCAGGGCCAGCCAGGTTCCCGCTTCGCCCGGCAGTCGCGGCAGGAACCAGCCCCCGCCCACATCGGGGAACAGGCCGATCCCCGTCTCGGGCATGGCGTAGGTGGTGCGCTCGGTGGCGATGCGGACGCCGGCCGGCTCGCTGATCCCGACCCCGCCGCCCATGACGATGCCGTCCACCACCGCCGTGACGGGCTTGGGATAGGTGAACAGCAGGTGGTTCAGCCGATATTCGACGCCGAAGAACCGCTTGGCCTCCGAGGCGTCGCCCGCCCCGCTCTCGGCGATCATCCGGATGTCGCCGCCGGCGCAGAACCCCCGCTCGCCCGCGTGGTCGATCAGCACCGAGGTCACGGCCGGATCCGCCCGCCACGCCAGCAGCGCCTCGGTCATGATCTCGCACATGCTCCGGTTCAGCGCATGCAGCGCCTTGGGCCGGTTCAGGGTGATGCGCCCCACGCCGGAGTCGATGCGGGTCAGGACTTCCGATTCACTCATGGGCCTGCGTCTACGAAGCGTCGCCGTTCGGGTCCAGCCTATTGCCGCATCATCTCCCGCGCGGTGATCACACGCATGATCTCGTTGGTGCCTTCCAGGATGCGGTGCACCCGCAGGTCGCGCACGATCCGCTCCAGCGGATAGTCCTTCAGATAGCCATAGCCGCCGTGCAGTTGCAGGGCCTCGTCGGCGATCTGGAAACAGGCGTCGGTGGCCAGGCGCTTGGCCATGGCGCACCATTTGGTCTTTTCCGGATGGCCGGTGTCGATGGCCCAGGCGCCGCGCAGGACCATCAGCCGCGCCGCCTCCAGTTGGGTCGCCATATCGGCCAGTTTGAACTGCGTATTCTGGAACTGATCCAGCGACTTGCCGAACTGTTTTCGCGTGGCGACATAGGCCTGGGCCGTCTCCAGCGCCAGCCGCGCCCCGCCGATGGAACAGGCGGCGATGTTCAGCCGCCCCCCGTCCAGGCCCATCATGGCGTAGCGGAAGCCGTCGCCTTCCCGGCCCAGCAGATTGGCCGCCGGGATGCGGCAGTCGTCAAAGCTGACAATGGCCGTGGGCTGGCTGTTCCAGCCCATCTTCTTCTCCTGCGCGCCGAAGCTCAGGCCGGGCGTCCCCAGATCGACGACGAAAGCCGAAATCCCCTTGGGCCCCGCCTCGCCCGTGCGCGCCATCACCACATAGACGTCGCTGGTCCCGGCCCCCGAGATAAAGGCCTTGGACCCGTTCAGCACATAATGGTCGCCGTCCTTCACCGCCGTCGTCCGCATGGCCGCGGCGTCGGAGCCCGACCCGGGCTCGGTCAGGCAATAGCTGGCGATCTTCTCCATGGTGACCAGCGACGGCACATAGCGCGCCCGCAGCTCGTCCGAGCCGAAGCCGTCGATCATCCAGGTCGCCATGTTGTGGATCGAGATAAAGGCCGCCGTCGACACGTCACCGGCCGCCAGTTCCTCGAAGATCACCGCCGCCTCGACCCGGCCCAGGCCCATGCCGCCGTGCTCTTCCTGCGCATAGATGCCGCAGAAGCCCATCTCGGCGGCGGCGCGCATGACATCGACCGGGAAGGTCTTGGTCTCGTCCCACTCGGCGCTATGCGGCGCCAGTTCGGCCGTCGCAAAGGCGCGGGCGGCGTCCTGAATGGCGCGCTGGTCGTCGGTCAGGGCGAAGTCCATGGGTGCGTTTCCTTCGAGTCTTTGGGCGGGGTTCTAGCGACTCCTTCCTCTCAAGGGGAGGGCCAGCCGCTCCGACTCTCCCTCCCCGTTCGGGGAGGGTGGCGCGAAGCGCCGGGTGGGGGCGCTTTGGCGAAAGCAGCGTTGGTGTTTCTGTCGCCCGGCCCTCCCCACCCGGTCGGCGGCGCCGACCACCCTCCCCTTCAGGGAGGGAGAAGGCTATACGCCCCCCATGACCACGCCGCCCTTCGCCCCCGCAGCCTTTCCGTTCGCCCGTCCGCGCCGCCTCAGGGCCAGTCCGTGGGTGCGTCGGCTGGTGGCAGAGACGACCCTGACCCCGGCCGATCTGATCTGGCCGCTGATCGTCCATGACGGCGCCGAGGACCGCGCGCCGGTCGCCTCCATGCCGGGCGTCTTCCGTCTGTCGCCCAGGGCGGCGGCGCAGGCGGCGAAGGAGGCGCGCGACCTGGGCATTCCGGCCGTCGCCCTGTTCCCCAATGTCGATCCGGCGACCAAGGACGCCATAGGCACGGGCGCGACCGACCCGGACGGCCTGATCCCCGACTGCATCCGCGCCATCAAGGACGCGGCGCCCGAGGTCGGGGTCATCTGCGACGTGGCCCTGGACTGCTACACCGATCACGGCCACGACGGGGTCATCGAGAACGGCCGCATCGCCAATGACGCCTCGCTGGAGCGGCTGGCCGAACAGGCCTTCATCCAGGCCCACGCCGGGGCCGACGTCGTGGCCCCGTCCGACATGATGGACGGCCGCGTCCAGGCGATCCGCGAGGCGCTGGAGGCCAATGGGCTTCAGGACACCCTGATCCTGTCCTACGCCGCCAAATACGCCTCGGCCTTCTATGGCCCCTATCGCGATGCGGTCGGTTCGGCAGCCATGCTGACCGGCGACAAGAAGACCTATCAGATGGATTTCGCCAATTCGGACGAGGCCCTGCGCGAAGTGGCCATGGATATCGCCGAGGGCGCCGACGCCGTGATGGTCAAGCCGGGCCTGCCCTATCTCGACATCGTCCGGCGCGTGTCCGAGACCTTCAAGGTGCCGACCTTCGCCTATCAGGTGTCCGGCGAATACGCGATGATGCAGGCCTCCATCGCCAACGGCTGGCTGGACCAGGACCGCGCCATCCTGGAAACCCTGACCGCCTTCAAGCGCGCGGGCTGCGCCGGCGTCCTGACCTATTTCGCGCCCCAGGCGGCGCGTCTGCTGGGGGCCTGACCTTTCCAGACCGCCGGATCGGATATATGTGTATCCAGCCTAATAAGGATACACACCTATGCGCACAAACATCGTGATCGACGACCAGCTCATGCAAGAGGCATTGACGGCGACGGGCGCGGCGACCAAGCGTGAGGTAGTTGAAATGGGCCTTCGCACCCTGCTTCGTCTGCGTCAGCAGGCGAGTATCCGCGCCCTGCGCGGCAGGGTCGATTGGCATGGCGATCTCGACGCCATGCGCCTTGACCGGCCGTGATCCTGGTCGATTCCAGCGTCTGGATCGATTATTTCCGAGGTGCTTCGACACCTCAGACGGAAAAGCTGGACAGTCTTCTCGACAGCCAGCCTCTGGCCATCGGCGACCTGATCCTGGCCGAGGTGCTGCAGGGGTTCGAGGATGACCGTCAGTTCGAGGAGGCGCGAAACCATCTCTCGGTCTTCAGCCTGGTCCAGATCGGCGGCGAAGACGTGGCGCTCCGCGCCGCCTCCAACTTTCGCCTGTTGCGCCGCCGAGGCGTCACGGTCCGAAAGACCATCGACACCCTTATCGCCACGCGCTGCATGATGGACGACATGGCGCTGCTTCACAGCGACCGGGATTTCGAGCCTTTCACCGCCTATCTGGGTCTTCGAAGCGTGATTTGAGGTCCGCCATTCGATCCTGCAGCCGCGCCGCCAGGCTGGACGTGTCCCATCGCGATCCCCCCATGGACTGCACTTCGGAATAGAATTGATCGACCAGGGCGGTCAGGGCCAGGTGCGAGCCGTTGGCCCGCGCCTCGTCCAGCACCAGGCCCAGGTCCTTGCGCATCCAGTCGACGGCGAAGCCGAAGTCGAATCGGCCCTCGGCCATCGTCTTCCAGCGGTTGTCCATCTGCCAGCTTTGCGCCGCCCCCTTGGACACGGCCTGATAGACGGCGTCGGCGTCCAGCCCCGCGCTCTGCGCGAAATGCACCGCCTCGGCCAGGCCCTGCACCACCCCGGCGATGCAGATCTGGTTGACCATCTTGGTCAGCTGGCCCGCCCCGGCCGGTCCCATGTGCTGGATCGCCTTGGAATAGGCGCCCAGCACCGGCCGGACCCGCGCCAGGGCGTCGGCGTCCCCGCCCGCCATGACCGACAGCTGGCCGTTCTGGGCCCCCGCCTGCCCGCCGGACACCGGGGCGTCGATGAAGGCCGCCCCCGCCGCGGCGGCCAGATCGGCCATCTCCCGCGCCACCCGGGCCGAGGTAGTGGTGTGGTCAACGATCACCGCTCCGGGCGCCAGATGGGCCAGGGCCTCTCCGACCACCTGGCGCACATCGTCGTCATTGCCGACGCACAGGATGAAGACCTCCGCCCCATCGGCCGCCTCGGCCACGGTGGCGGCGAAACGGCCGCCGGTCGCCTGGGCCCAGGTGCGGGCCTTGTCCGGGCTGCGGTTATAGCCCGCCACCGGATGGCCTGCGGCGACCAGATGCCGGGCCATCGGCGCGCCCATGACGCCCAGTCCGGCGAAGGCGATCTTCATTTCGGCTCCTGTCGCGTATCGGCGGCCACGCCATAGCGGCCGCGGAAATAGGTCAGGGCGTCGCCCGCCCGGCTGTCGAAACCCAGCACCCGGCCCACGACGGTCAGGTGGTCCCCCATCGGCAGCCGCTGCTCGGCCGCGCAATCCAGCCGCGCCAGGGCGTTCTTCAGGCGCGGCGGGGCGGGATCCTCGGTATCGAACTCGTCCGGCGACAGGCGGCAGACGCCCCAGGCGAAACGGTCCGACATCTCCCGATCCTCGACCGGCAGGACATGGATGGCGAAACGGTCCGCCGCCGCGAACAGGTCGTGCCGCTCGGACCCCTGGTCCAGGCACCACAGCACCAGCGGCGGGTCCAACGAGACCGAGGTGAAGGAGTTGACCGTGATGCCGAAGGCTCCGTCCGGCGTATGGGCCGTAACCACGCAGACGCCGGTGGAGAAGGCCCCCAGGGCGTCGCGATAGGCGCGGCGGGATTCGGAACGGACAGGGGCGTCGGACACCTGGGTCACCTAGGCCAGCCCCCGCCGCGCGGCAAGGGCGCCGCACCCCGCCTCGCCCCGCCGCTCGAGGATCATCGCAAACGGCTTCTTAACGGCCGGGACCGATCATTAAGCCTGTTTTCGATCCGCCCCGTGTGCCCCTGATGTCCTCCAGTGATCGCCCGATCCTGATCAAGAAGATCAAGAAGGTCGCCGGCCACGGCCACCACGGCGGCGCCTGGAAGGTGGCCTATGCGGACTTCGTGACCGCCATGATGGCCTTCTTCCTGCTGATGTGGCTGATCAACACCACCGACCCGGAACAGAAGCGCGGCATCGCCGAATATTTCGCCCCCGCCAGCGTCAGCCAGACCACCAGCGGTTCGGGCGGCATTCTGGGCGGCACCGCCCTGGGCGACGACGGGGCCAAGGGTTCGGGCTCCATGTCCGTCATCAACCAGCTGGCGCCCGAGGCGCCGCCAGACGCCCCTCAGGAAGCGGGGCAGAGCTCCAACCTCGCCGCCGCCTCCGAAGAGGCCCTGCGCGCCGAGATCGCCCGGCGCGAGGCCGCCGAATTCGCCTCGGCCGCCGAATCCCTGCGTCAGGCGATGCAGTCCATGCCGGAACTGGCCGAGCTGTCGAAACAGCTGATCATCGACCAGACGCCCGAGGGCCTGCGCATCCAGCTGGTCGACCAGGAAGGCCGGTCGATGTTCGACACCAACTCCAGCCGCCCCAACCCGCGCGCCACCCTGCTGCTGCGGGCCATCTCGCGCGTCATCAACCAGCTGCCCAACCGCATCTCCATCACCGGCCACACCAGCGCCGCCCCCGGCTCGGGCCGCGCCAGCGGGGCGAACGACTGGGCCCTGTCCTCGGCCCGCGCCAACGCCTCGCGTCTGGTGCTTCAGGGGGCGGGGGTCGATGCGGACCGGGTGTATCAGGTCTCGGGCAAGGCGGGGTCCGATCCCCTCTATCCGGACGACCCGGCCCTGGCCGGAAACCGCCGCATCGCCATCGTCCTGTTGCGCGAGGCGCCGGTCCTGCCGACGGACACCAGCCTGTGACGGGCGCCCCTGCGAGGCGACGGGCCTTGCGGACGGGGCCGAAACATCCCCACATTCAAGGGCATGAAACGCACGGCTTCACAGCGATGGTGGGAATGAGGGCATGACCCGGCATATCCCCCAGCACCTGCTGCGCTTCTACATGACGGCCACGGCCCCCTGCCCCTATCTGCCGGGCCAGACCGAGCGAAAGGTCTTCGCCAACCTGCCCTTCTCCGACGGGGCCGACGTCAACGACCGCCTGACCCAGTCCGGCTTCCGGCGCAGCCAGAACATTGCCTATCGCCCGGCGTGCGAGGCTTGCGACGCCTGCGTCTCGGTGCGGCTGCCGGTCGCCGACTTCGCCTTTTCGCGCGGACAGAGGAAGATCCTGGCCCGCAACGCCGACCTGTCCCGGGCCCTGGTCGAGGCCGAGGCCACAGTTGAGCAGTTCGACCTTTTGCGCCGCTATCTGGCCGCTCGCCATCCCGGCGGCGGGATGAGCGAGATGGGCTGGCTCGACTATGTCGCCATGGTCGAGGACACGGCCGTCCGCACCCATCTGATCGAATACCGCCTGCCGTCCGACGACGGCGGCCCCGGCGAACTGGTGGGCTGCGCCCTGACCGACCTGCTGAACGATGGCCTGTCGATGGTCTACAGCTTCTTCGATCCGGCGCAGGACAGGCGCAGCCTGGGCGCCTTCGCCATCCTGGACCACCTGCGCCAGGCGGCGGCGGTCAATCTGCCCTATGTCTATCTCGGCTACTGGGTCCAGGGTTCGCCCAAGATGGACTACAAGGCCCGCTTCCGCCCGATGGAGATGCTGAAACCCCTGGGCTGGGAACGGATGGATTAGGGGGTAGGCCGTTCGGTTGAAATGACGAGGTTCAGGGCTCGATCCCATCGCAATGAAGACTCTGAACGCCCTTATAGCCGCACTCCTGCTCACGGCCCTGACGGGATGCCTGCCGAGACTCGGCCTGGACATCATGAATGCGGGTTCGACTGAAATCCGAGTAGAATCCGAGGCTGCCGCACAGGACGTGGCGCCGGGCATGAGCTTCCATGCCGTCTATCTGCCGCCGGACAGGAACCGCCTCTATGTTTCGTCACGGGCCTGCAGGCACGAATATGCGCTGCCTGATCTGCATACGGCGCCCTGGAAATATCTGATCGGGAAATCCCTGAAATTCCGGTGGTTCGACGACGGCCGAATGATCGCCTACCCGCCTACGCCGGATGTCCGGATCGCCGGCAATGCCGAGCGGGCCTCTTCCGAAGATCGCCGCACCATCCAGCCGATCCGGATCAGCTGCAGCTAGATTCGGGCACAGCCGCTTCCAACCCAGATGTCGGTTGAACCTAGACGAAGCGGCTCAATCGCTCGTCCAGCCGGTGGCGCACCTGCGGCCATTCATCGTCGATGATCGCGAACATCGCCGTGTCGCGTGCCCGGCCGGTCCAGGTGATCTTGTGCTTGCGCAGCACGCCTTCAGGCGTCGCGCCCAGCTTCAGGATCGCCGCCTGGCTCCGCGGATTGACGGCGTCGGTGATGATCTCGACCCGCACCGCCCCGGCGTCGAAGGCATGGGCCAGCAGCAGGCGCTTGCAGGCCGGATTGACCACCCCGCCCCGCGCCTCTGGCCGATAGAAGGTCGAGCCGATCTCGCAACGCCGATAGGGCGGGTTGATCTCATAAAGGCTGCTCGTCCCGACCAGGGCCCCGTCCGTCATCCGTCGCACCGCGTAGGGAATGCGCGATCCGGCCGCCATCGCCGCCATGGCCGCCGCCCACCAGCCATCGAAATGCGGGCCATAGGCGGCGCCGACCATGATGTCCCAGGCGTCCGGATCGCAGTCCAGGGCGGCGCGGGTCTCGGCCCTGATCGTCTCGTCGAAGGGCTCCAGACGGACCCAGCGGTTTTCAAGCGGGCGGATGTCCAGCCTCATCCCGCCGCTCCTTCAGCGATCAGAAAGGCCCGCACCGCCGCCGCATCGACGGCCCTGGCCACGAAGGCGCGGCCGATCCCGTGGGCCAGGATCAGGGTCAGACGCCCGCCCTCGGCCTTCTTGTCGCCCGCCATCCGCCGGATCAGGGCGTCGGCCGCGAAGGTTCCGGCCTGGGCAAGGCGTGTCGGCAGGCCGGCGGCCGCGATCCCCCGCTCGGCCCGCTCGGCCTCGGCTGGATCGCACAGGCCCTGGGCCGCCGAGAAGCGGAAGGCCATGGCGCAGCCGACGGCCACCGCCTCGCCATGGGTCAGGGCCTCGCCGAAGCCCAGTTCCGCCTCCAGCGCATGGCCGAAGGTGTGGCCCAGGTTCAGCAGGGCCCGGCGGCCGGATTCGCGTTCGTCGTCGCCCACTACCTCGGCCTTGATCTGCACCGAACGGGTCACGGCCTGCTCCAGCGCGGCCGCATCGCCCGCCGCCCCCGCCGCGCCTTCGCCGCCCAGCCAGTCGAACAGATCGGCGTCGCAGATCAGCCCGTGCTTCAGCACCTCGGCCCAGCCGGAGCGCAGCTGGCGCGGCGGCAGGGTGGCCAGGGCGTCGATGTCGGCGATAACCAACCGCGGCTGATGGAAGGCGCCGACCAGATTCTTGCCGCGCGGCGTGTCGATGGCCGTCTTGCCGCCCACCGAACTGTCGACCTGGGCCAGCAGGGTCGTGGGGACCTGCACGAAGTCGATCCCGCGCATGAACAGGGCCGCCGCCAGGCCGGCCAGGTCGCCGACCACCCCTCCGCCCAGGGCCACCACCAGGTCCGAACGGTCGAGCCCGGCCGCCAGCATCCGGTCCAGCACCCGCTCCAGCTCGGCGAAGGATTTTGAGCCCTCGCCCGGCGGCACGGCGACCAGACGCGCCTTCAATCCGGCAGCCTCCAGCGATCCCAGAACGGCCGGACCATGCAGGGCCGCCACGGTCTCGTCCGTCACCACCACGACCCGCCCTCGGGCGAAGGGGGCGCACAGTTCGCCCGCCCGGGCCAGCAGCCCGCGCCCGACCAAAACGTCATAGGCACGGAACCCCGCCCCGCCGACCGGAATGCGGGTCATGAGGCGGCTCGCGAATCGGGGGCCGCCGAATGCCGGCGCAGACTGCGCAGGATCGCCTCCACCGCCTGGCCGTGGGCGCCGGTCCCGACATCGACCACCAGATCGGCCTCGGCGTAGATCGGATAGCGCGCCTCGGCCAGGGCCGTCAGGGTCGCCAGGGGATCGCGGCCACGCAGCAGGGGCCGGGTGTCTCGCCTCTGCACCCGCTCGGCCACCACCTCCAGATCGGCCCGCATCCAGACGGTGACGGCGCGGGCCTTCAGGGCCGCCCGCGTCTCGGGGTTCAGCATGGCGCCGCCGCCGGTGGCCAGGACGATGGCCGGCCCTTCCAGCAGCCGGCGCATGACGCGGGCTTCTCCAGCCCGGAACTCCGCCTCGCCCAGGGCCGAGAAGATGTCGGCCACGGTCATGCCCGCCGCCTCCTCGATCTCGGCGTCGGCATCGACGAAGGCCATGCCCAGCCTCTGGGCCAGCCGCCGCCCCACCGTCGATTTTCCCACCCCCATCAGCCCGACCAGGGCTATGGTCCTGCGCGACGCAGGGTCCGGACCGGCGCGGCTCATCGGCGCGCTCGCTCGGCTCGACGGACAGGATTGACGGCCAGGTCGGACATGATCGCCCTAACCTCTACACCAAGCCCGGCGGCAGGCCAGCGGTGACCACGCCCCAGATCGAGGCCTTTCTGGAGATGATGGCGGTCGAGCGCGACGCCTCGCCCCACACCCTGGCCGCCTATGGCCGGGACCTGGCCGACGCCGACGGCGCCGTCGGCGGGCTGATGAGCGCCGATGCGGAGGGCCTGGAGGCCTGGTTCGCGGACCTGTCGCGGCGCGGCCTTTCGGCGGCCACGGCGGCGCGGCGGCGCTCGGCGGTGCGTCAATTCTACCGGTTCGCCCTGGCCGAAAGCTGGCGCGCCGACGATCCCTCGCGCCGGCTGGAGGCGCCGAAACAGGGCCGCCCCCTGCCCAAGGTCCTGACCCGCGAGGAGATCGAAGGGCTGCTGGCCGCCGCGGCGGCGCGCGACGGGGCGGCGGGACCGCGCCTGCTGGCCCTGGTCGAACTGTCCTACGCCTCGGGGCTGCGCGTGTCGGAGCTTCTGGCCCTGAAGGTCGAGGCGGTCCGCCGCGACCCGGCCTTCCTGATCGTGCGCGGCAAGGGCGGCAAGGAGCGTCTGGCTCCCCTGGCCCCCGCCGCCCGCGCCGCCGTCCAGGCCTGGCTGGCCGTGCGCGACGTCGCGCGAAAGCCCAAGGCCCCGGACAGTCCCTGGCTGTTCCCGTCCAGCGGCGCCTCGGGCCATCTGACGCCGCGCCGCTTCGCCCAGCTGCTGGATCAGGCGGCGATACAGGCCGGAATCGATCCCTCCCGCGTCAGCCCCCACGTCCTGCGTCACGCCTTCGCCACCCATCTGCTGGAAGGCGGCGCCGACCTGCGCGTGGTCCAGACCCTTCTGGGCCACGCCGACATCGCCACCACCCAGATCTACACCCACGTCGCCACCGACCGGCTGAGCGAAGTCGTGCGGTCCAAGCATCCCTTGGCGCGCGACGACTGAGGGCGCATATTCAGACAATGACCCAGCCCTTCTACGTCAAGGCCATCTGGGACGCCGAGGCGAGCGTCTGGTGCAGCGAGTCGAACATTCCGGGGCTCGTGATCGAGACCGCGACATTGACCGAGTTCGAGTCTCTTGCCCGCCATTTCGCTTCCGAGCTGCTCGCCGAGAACCTCGGCATCTTCGGCTCCGTGGCGATCCGGTTTGAAGCCGCGGGCGGCTTCGACGTCATCGCGGCCTGAGAGTGGGTGTTGTTTCCGGCCCCCTGACAACAGTCGGCGGATTGTCGCCGCAGAGGCATGACGACAGGTTTTGCTGGCTAACGGCGCGAGCATTGCAATGCCCAAGGACTTCTACCCAGACCTGACCGACCTGCTCTATGCAGCAGGATGGAGGAAGGTGGGCAACGCAAAGGGCAGCCACGAAAAGTGGAGGCATCCTGATCATCCGCACGCCGTGTTCGTGCCGCGATCAAAAAGCCGACATACCGCCAATGAAGTCCTCAAACAGGCTGGGCTGCCCAAGGCCTTCTGAACCTCCGCTTGCCCCCCGGCGTTCCGCCCACTAGGTTCCGCCGCCTCCCGATGGGCGTTCGCGCCCGCCCTGTCCGGACGCCTTCATGGCCACGCACTATCTCGATTTCGAAAAGCCGATCGCCGACCTCGAGGCCAAGATCGAGGAGTTGAGCCTGCTCTCCTCCACGGCCGGATCGTTCGATTCGGAGATCGAGGGCTTGCGCAGGAAGGCCGAGCAGCTGCGCAAGAAGACCTATGGCCAGCTGGACCCCTGGATGAAGACCCAGGTGGCGCGCCACCCCCAGCGGCCGCATTTCGTCGACTATGTCGAGGGCCTGTTCACCGACTTCACCGAACTGCACGGCGACCGTCAGTTCGGCGACGACCAGGCCATTCTGGGCGGGCTGGCGCGGTTCCGGGGCCGGCCCGTCATGATCATGGGCCACGAGAAGGGCCATGACACCGCCACCCGGCTGACGCACAATTTCGGCATGGCCCGGCCCGAGGGCTATCGCAAGGCGGTCCGGCTGATGGACATGGCCGAACACTACGGCCTGCCGGTCCTGACCTTCGTGGACACCGCCGGCGCATATCCGGGCCTGGGCGCCGAAGAGCGGGGCCAGGCCGAGGCCATCGCCCGCTCGACCGAACGGGCCCTGACCCTGGGTACGCCCTCCATCGCCACCATCACGGGCGAGGGCGGATCGGGCGGCGCCATTGCGATTGCGGCGGCCAGCCGGGTGCTGATGCTGGAGCATTCCATCTATTCGGTCATCTCGCCGGAAGGCGCGGCCGGCATCCTGTGGCGCGACGGGGCGCGCGCAAAGGACGCCGCCATGGCCATGAAGATCACCGGGCCGGACCTGATCGGGCTGAAGATCGTCGACCGCCTGATCGAGGAGCCGGTGGGCGGCGCCCATGCGGACCGCGAGGCGGCCATCGCCACCGTCGGCGACGTCCTGGCCGAGGAGTTGGACGCCCTGACGGGCCTGAGCCCCGACCAGATCCGCAAGGCGCGGGCCGACCGGTTCTACGCCATCGGCGCCGCCGCCTGAGGCGTTAACGCCCTGTCCATGAGGTTGGGCGACCGTCGCCCCATGTCACGGATTCGCCGGGCCCGATCATGCTGACGCCCCTGCTTGAGGGCCTGCGCGACAGCGCCGTGGTCAATCTGGGCTCGGCCGTGACCATGGTCGTGGACGACGCCCCCTTCTCGCTGGAGCTGACCACCCAGGCCCTGATGGGCTTCGGCATCCAGACCCGTTGGCCCTGCCACAGTGCGGCCGAGGCCATGGAGATACTGAAGGACCACGCCATCGACCTGCTGCTGGTCGATGTGGAGATGCCGGACATCGACGGACTGGAGCTAGTGCATTGGCTGCGCCGCTCGGGCCTGGATCCCAACGCCTTCGTTCCTGTCATCATGACCGGCGCCCACGTCCGCAAGGACAAGCTGAACCGGGTGCGCGACTGCGGGGCCAACTTCCTGCTGACCAAGCCGTTCAGCGCCACCACCCTGCTGGAGCGGATCGTCTGGACCGCGCGCGACGGCCGCCCCTTCCTGGAAGTCGGCGACTATTTCGGACCCGACCGCCGCTTCCGCCGGGGCGATGCGCCGAACGGCGTCGAGCGCCGCGCCGACCGCATCCGCCAGGCCGAGATGGAAGCCGCTCGCGCCGCCGAGACCCAGGCCAAAGGAGACCCGACATGACCGTGGTCCGCACCATAGCCCGCAAGTCCCGCCTCTCGACCATGATCGACCAGGCCGGCGGCATCAGCGTCGGGGTCGCGAAACGCCAGGCCCAGGCCAATCTCGAAGGAATGAAGGATCGCGGCCTGGCCATCATCGCCGAACGGATCGACAGCCTGAACGCCTTGCCGGCGCCCCAGACGGCCGAAGACGCCCTGCCGGCTCGGATCGAGGCCTATCGCCTGTCCAGCGAGGTGATCGACGCCTCGGGCATGTTCGACATGCAGGACCTGTGCGCCGCCGCCAAGGGACTGTGCGACCTGCTGGACGCGGCCGGAGAGGACGGCGACATGGACTGGCGCATCGTCACCGTCCACGCCCAGTCGATGCGCCTGCTGATGAGCCTGCCGGCCGAGGCGACGGCCCAGCGCAAGGCCGTGACCGAACACCTGAACCAGGTGCTGGTGCACAAGCTGGGCGTCTGATCAGGCCCGGCGGGTCGACAGCAGGGGACCGTCGGGCCCCTCCACCCAGACGGCCGCCAGACCGAAGGCCCGCGCCAGGATCTCGGGGCCGAGCGCCTGCATCGGCGGTCCGTCGGCCAAGACGCGCCCGCCGGCCATGATCACCACCCGCTCCGCGTATCGACCCGCCAGCCCCAGGTCGTGCAGGCTGACCAGGACCCCGCGCCCCGCATCCGCCCGCGCCCTCAGCCGGTCCATCACCAGAAGCCGTGCGTCCGGGTCCAGCCCCGCCGCCGGCTCGTCAGCCAGCAGGGCCGGCGCCGGGCTGGCCAAGGCGCGCGCCAGAAGCACCCGCGCCCTCTCGCCCCCCGACAGGTCCGCCACCCCGCGCTCGGCCAGATGGGCCGCCCCCACCTCCTCCAGCGCCGCCCGCGCGGCGTCCAGGGCGGCCGCCCCGGTCAGGAAAGGGGCGCCCAGGGCCGCGGCCTCGATTACCGGCAGGTTCCAGGCGATGCGCCTTTCCTGCGGCAGATAGGCCGCCCGTTCCGCCCGCGCCCGGCTGTCCAGCCGCGCCAGATCCTCTCCGCCCAGCCGGGCCATGCCCTGATCCAGCCGCAGCAGGCCCAGGGCCGCGCGCAGGGCGCTGGTCTTGCCCGCCCCGTTCGGGCCGCACAGGGCCACCAGCTCGCCCGCCTCCAGCCGCAGGCCGACGCCGTCCAGCACCGGCCGCCCGCCCATCCGCGCCACGGCGCCGCTCAACGTCACCAGGCTCACAGCCGCCACTCCCGCGCCGCGCGCCAGGCGATCAGGGCGAACAGGGGCGCCCCCACCAGGGCGGTGAACACCCCCAGCTTCAGTTCCTGGTCCGTCGGCGTCATCCGCGCCAGCAGGTCCGCGCCCACCAGCATCAGCGCTCCCGCCAGGGCCGAGGGCGCCAGCAGCCGTCCCGGATCGCCCCGCACCGCCCGTCGCACCAGATGGGGCGCCGCCAACCCGACGAAGCCGATCACCCCTGCCGCCGCCACCGCCGCCCCCGTCGCCAGACTGGCCCCGACCAGGGCCAGGATACGCAGGCGCGTCATGGCCAAGCCCGAGGTCGCGGCCGTCTCCTCGCCCAGGGTCAGCATCCTCAGGCCCGGTGCGGCCAGGGCCGCCAGCACCGCCGACAGGGCCAGGGGCGGCGCGATCCACAGCACGTCGATCCAGCTCCGGTTCTGCACCGAGCCCAGCAGCCAGCTCATCACCTCGGCCATGGCGATCGGCGAGGGCGACAGATTGAACACCAGGGCGGTCAGGGCGCCCGCGAAACTGGACAGGGCCACCCCGAACAGGATCAGGGCCTCCGGCTGCCGGACCCGCGCGGCGAAGGCCACCAGCATCAGTCCGCCCACGGCCGCCCCGCCCAGGGCCGACATCTCGACCGCCCCCGCCAGGCCCGCCGCCCCGGCGACGATGGCCAGGGCCGCGCCCAGAGCGGCCGTCGCCGACACCCCCAGCACCCCCGGGTCGGCGAGGGGGTTCCTCAGCAGCCCCTGCATCACCGCCCCCGCCAGCCCCAGGGCGGCCCCGACGCCCAGGGCGCAGACGACGCGCGGCGCCCGCACGGCCCACAGCACCTCGCCCGGCCCGGAAGTCGGATCGCGCAAGGCCTGGACCCATTGGGCGGGGCTCAGCATCGTCTCGCCCAGCAGGACGGCCAGAACCAGGGCGACGCCCAGGGCCAATGCCAGACCCAGGATCAGTCCGGGCGTCCTCATCGGTCCTGCTCCGCCAGCATGGCCGCCGCGTCGGCCGCGAACCAGGCGGGACAGGCCAGGACCGCGCCAGGCAGACGCGCCGCCGTCCGCCACCGGGCCGCGCGCCGCACCACCGGATGGCGCCCGGCTCCGCGCCAGTCGGCCCGCACCTGTTCGAAGAAGCCCAGTACGAACCGCGCCGGCGGGACCAGGGCGATCCGCTCCACGCTGACGGCCCCGAAGCCTGGGGACGGGGCGGCGTTGGCGTATCCCGCCGCCCTCAGAACGGCGTCGATCAGCGTCCCGGTCCCGGCGGTGAAGCCGCCCGTGGTCAGATAGAGGGCCGATCCCCTGGCCCGCATGGGCCGGGCCGAGGCCAGCCGCCGGTCCATATGGGCCAGCAGGCGCGCGCCGCGTTCCGGCTGATCCAGCCCCTCGGCCACCGCCCGCACATTGTCCCGGACCCCATCGAAATCCGCGGCGTCCGCGATCGTCAGGACCCGCGCGCCGCGCCGCTCCAGCGCGGCCAGAAGGCGCGGCTCTCCGCCCCAGTAGCGCACCACCACGTCCGGCTGGAACCGCACCGCCGCCTCCAGGGTCGGCCGCATCCTGAGACGCCCCTTCGCCTCGGCCCGCAGCCAGGCGTCCGGATCGTCCGCGCGGGGCGACAGGGCCAGGTCGGCGTCCGGCGCCAGGGCCAGGACATACTGGTCGGCGCACTGGTCCAGGGCCATGATCTTCAGGGGCCGAGCCTCGGCCGCGCCGGCCGAAACGATCACGGCCGCCGCCATCGCCCCCGCGACCGGCCTCACGAGACCAGCAGGCCTTCGAACAGGGCGTCCAGCAGGGTGCGGGTCAGGCGCTCGCGCTCGACCCAGTCGAAATAGGGCTTGGTGATCATCAGGGAGACGACCCCATGCCCCCCCGCCCAGATCGCCTGGGCCGCCGCCCGGGGCTCGGCCTTCAGACGTCCCGCCGCCGCCGCCTCGTCCACCACCGCCTGGAAGGCGGAAAACAGGCTGTAGCCGACCTCCTGGGCCGCCGTCTGGGCCCCGTCGCGGGCCTCCAGCGGCCGCGTCATATAGACCAGGCGATAGGCGTTGGGATTGTCGAAGCCGAACCGGACATAGCCCTCGATCATGGCCCGCAGCCGCTGTTCCGGCGGCGCGTCCTCGCCGATCAGGTTGCGGGTGGCCTCGGTCAGGGCCTCGAAGGCGGCGCGGCAGATCTCGTGCAGGATCGCGCCCTTGTCCGGGAAATGCATGTAGAGGGCGGTGGACGACAGGCCGACCTCGTCCGCGATCTTGCGGATCGTCGCCCCCTCATAGCCATGCTCGACAAAGATGCGCTCGGCCGCCGCCAGGATCTCGGCGCGGCGCGAATGGCCCTCGCCCTTGGGCTTGCGGACGCGGCTCCGGATCGGTGCGGTATCGGTCAAGGGGCAGGCACTCCGCGCCAGACGGCGGGGTCTCCATAGCGGCATTCGCCCGGCCGCGCCAACCGCGCCCCGCGTTGCTCGTCTGTCAGAAACATCTATTGCTGGGCCCATGGGGGGCGAAACGCCGAATATCGCGCGGCTGGGGCCGGCGTTCGAGGACAGCGCCGCGCGCCTGGGCGCCACGCCGGGCCAGGCCATGGTCGCGGCCGCCTTGACGGTGCTGCTGGTCGGCGCCCTGATCGCCGCGCCCGCCGGCGCCGTCGCCTGTCTGGTGGTGGGCGTCCAGGCCCTGTTCCTGCTGGCCGCCGCCTGGCGCCTGCTGCTGATGGGCCTCAGCGCGCGCCCGCCGCGCCAGGGCGCAGATCCCGGAACCTGGCCGCGCTACACTGTCCTGTGCGCCCTGCACGACGAAGCCGAGGTCCTGCCCCAGCTGGTCGAGCGCCTGTCCCAGATCGACTATCCACCCGAACGGCTGGAGGGCTTCCTGGTGCTGGAGGCCGACGACGAAGCCACCATCGCCGCCGCCCGCGCCACGCCCCGGCCCCAGTGGCTGCGTCTGCTGCTGGTTCCGGAAGGCCATCCCCGCACCAAGCCCCGAGCCCTGAACCACGCCCTGGCCCTGTCGACCGGGGACCTGGTCACCATCTATGACGCCGAGGACGACCCCGACCCGCTGCAGCTGCGCGAGGCGGCCCGGCGGTTCGCCGATGATCCCGGCCTGGGCGCGGTCCAGGCGCCGCTGCGCATCCGCCGCAAGCACAAGACCGCCGAGCCGTCGCCCTTCGTTGACCGCCAGTTCGCGGCCGAATACGCCGCCCTGTTCGAGGTGGTCCTGCCGGGCATGGCGGCCCTGGGCCTGCCGTTTCCGCTGGGCGGCACCTCCAACCATCTGCGGGCCCAGGCCCTGCGCGAGGTCGGCGGCTGGGACGGCTTCAACGTCACCGAGGACGCGGACCTGGGTTTCCGCCTGTGGCGCGCGGGCTGGCGCTCGGGAGTCATCGCGCGGCCCACCTATGAGACCCCGCCCGGCGGCGTCCGCGCCTGGCTGCCGCAGAGGACGCGGTGGTTGAAGGGCTTCATGCAGACCTGGGGCGTCCATACCCGGCGGCCGTCCGAACTGGGCTGGCGCGGCTTCGCCTCCCTTGGCGTCACCCTGGGCATGAGCCTGCTGTCGGCCCTGGCGCACGCCCCGGCCATCGCCTGGCTGGTCTCGGCCCTGATGCTGGCCGTCACGGCCAAGGTGTCGCCGGCAACGCCGGCCATGGCCATCGGCGTCCTGTGCACCGGGGCCGTCTCCGCCTGGATCGTCACCTGGGTCGGCGCCCGGCGGGCCAACATTCCCTATGGGCCTTTCGACATGCTGGCGGCGCCGGCCTACTGGTCCATGCTGACCCTGGCCTTCGTCCATGCGGTCTGGCGGCTGGCGACCGAGCCGCACGCCTGGGACAAGACCCCGCACCTGCCCGATCGGCCCGCGGTCATCGAGGACACGGCGGCGCCGGCCACTGGACGTCGGGCGGCCTGAGCGCCTATCAGCCGGCCATGGCTCCCCTCCTGTCGCCCAGTCCCGAGACCCTGGTCACCCGCGCCTGGCCCGACTACGCCCTGCTGGACAGCGGCGACGGGCGCAAGCTGGAGCGGTATGGCCGGTTCACCGTGGTGCGGCCCGAGCCTCAATGCTTCTGGACCCCGCGCGACCCGGCCGCCTTCGACCAGGCCGACGCCGTGTTCGACCCCACCGGCGAGGAGGACGACGGCCGCTGGCGGTTCTCGGGCACGGCGCTGGACGCCTTTCCCCTGGCCTGGAACGACGTGCGGTTCACGGGTCGGTTCACCCCCTTCCGCCACCTGGCCTTCTTTCCGGAACAGGCCGCCAACTGGGCCTGGATGGATGCTCGGGTGCGGAAACTCTCGCGCTCAAGCAGCCCTACGGGCGATAGCGCAAGCAAGGTGCGCCCGCGCATCCTGAACCTGTTCGGCTATACCGGCGTGGCCAGCCTGGCCCTGGCGGCGGCGGGTGCCGAGGTCACCCACGTCGATGCGTCGAAGAAGTCGGTCACCTACGCCCGCGAGAACGCGGCCCAGTCGGGGCTTCAGGACGCCCCCATCCGCTGGATCGTGGAAGACGCCCGCAAATATGTGGCGCGCGAGGTGCGGCGCGGCTCGAAATACCACGGCATCGTGCTGGACCCGCCCAAATACGGTCGCGGCCCGACCGGCGAGGTGTGGCGGCTGTTCGAAGACCTGCCGGGCCTGCTGAAGGACTGCGCCGCCCTGCTGGGCGATGATGCGGACTTCCTGTTGCTGAACGCCTATGCGGCGCGCATCTCGGGCCTGTCGCTGGCGCATCTGATGGCTGAGGCCCTGCCCGATCGCGGCGGGCGCATCGACTGGGGCGAACTGGCGCTGTCGGAAGACGGGCCGGACGCGCGCGCCATCGGCCTGTCCTTCTTCGCACGATGGAGCGCCTGATGGACGCGGTCATCACCTCCCTGACCAATGACACGGTCAAGTCGGTGCGCGCCCTGCATGCCAAGAAGGAGCGTGAGGCCACCGGCCTGTTCCTGGCCGAAGGGCTCAAATTCATCGGCGAAGCCCTCGATCTGAAACAGACGCCGCAGATGCTGCTGGTCGGCCAGGACGCGCGTCCGCACCCGCTGCTGGATCGGGCGAGGGCGCAAACGCGCGCGGCGGGCGGGCGCATCGTCACCGTCACCCACGCCATCCTGGAAAAGATCAGCCGCCGCGATAACCCCCAGACCGTGCTGGGCGTGTTCCGCCAGACCTATACGCCGCTGGACGCCATCGACCCGGCCGCCGCTCCCTGCTGGATCGCGCTGGAGCAGGTGCGCGATCCGGGCAATCTGGGCACCATCATCCGCACCGCCGACGCGGCCGGATGCGGCGGGGTGATCCTGATCGACGACTGCGTGGACCCGTTCTCGGTCGAGGCGGTGCGCGCCACCATGGGCTCGGTCTTCGCCGTCACCATCAGCCGCGCCTCATCCGACGAATTCCTGGCCTGGCGAGCGCGCTGGCCGGGCAGCGTGATCGGCACCCGGCTGGACGCCACGGCTGGTTACCGCGACGGCGCCGTGATCCGCCCCGCCCTGCTGTTGATGGGCAATGAGCAGGCGGGCCTGACCGACCGCCTGGCCGCCGCCTGCGACATCAATGTGAAGATCCCCATGCGCGGCCGCGCCGACAGCCTGAACCTGGCCATCGCCACCGGGATCATGGCCTACGCCCTGACGGAGTGATCAGGTCCCGCGCGGTTTGGCGCGGGTGGTGGCGTCGGCGTTGGCGGGGTCTTCGGGCCAGGGGTGGCGCGGATAGCGGCCGCGCATCTCGCTTCTGACCGCCGCCCACGATCCGGCCCAGAAGCCCGGCAGGTCCTTCGTCACCTGCACCGGTCGCCGCGCCGGCGACAGGAGGGCCAGGGTCAGGGGAACCCGTCCGCCGCCGACCATCGGATGGGTTTTCACTCCGAACAGCTCCTGCACCCGTATATCGACGCGGGGCCCGCCCTCGGCGGCATAGTCGATGGCGGCGCTGCCCAGGGGGGTCTCCAGCCGGGCGGGCGCCAGGGTGTCCAGCGCCCGCTGCCGGTCCCAGGGGATCAGGGTGCGCAGCCCCTGCTCCAGCGCCCCATCGCCGACGGCCGACAGGGCGTCGACCCCGTCCAGCGCCGGATGCAGCCAGGTCTCGGCCGAGGCGGCCAGCCCCTTGTCCGACATATCCGGCCAGTCGGGATCGAGGGCGTGCAGGAAGGCCAGCCGCGCCCGCAGGGCCGAGGCCCGCTCGCCCCATTTCAGCGCCCCCAGGCCCCGGGCCGCGAACTCGGCCTTCAGCGCCGCCGTCACGGCCGCCCGATCCGGCGCCCCGATGATCTTTTCGGCCAGGGTCAGGGCCCCGATCCGCCGCAGCCGGCGCAGGCTCAGCCGCCCCGAAGGCTCGCGCGCCAGCCGATCCTCCTCGACGACCAGGTGGGCCAGTTCGCCGTCGAACATCCCGGCGTCCAGCCGCGCGGCCAGGCGGATGCGGTCCTTCTGCTCGCCCCCGCCCAGTTCCGCGACCGCCAGCCAGGGTTCGCGGGCCAGGGGGTCGTGCGGGTCCAGGTGGGCGCCGCGCCCGGAGGCCAGCAGCACCTCTCCCGCCTTGCCGCGCGCGCGGGCGATCCGCTCGGGGAAGGCCTGGGCCAGCAGGCCGCCGGGGTCGGCCGCCGCCCCCCTCCCGCCGCCCGCGGCCCGGCTCCAGCGGTCGATCAGGGCCGAGGCCTCCCGCCCGCGCGGCGAGCGGTCACGCGCCAGCCCCTTCAGCCGATCCTCCAGATCGACGGCGCTCCCGCCCAGACCCGGTTCCGACAGCACCGCCGCGATCCGCGCGCCCATCCGGGCGTCCCCGGCGTCCGAGGCCGCGGCGACCAGATGCGCCAGCCGCGGCGCCAGGGGCAGGCCCGCCAGCCGACGCCCGTGCGCCGTCAGCCTGCCCTCGCCGTCCAGCGCTCCCAGCCGCCCCAGCACCTTGCGCGCCTCGGCGAAGGCGCCGGCCGGCGGCGGGTCCAGAAGGGCCAACCCCTCGGCCGAGGTCGCCCCCCATCGCGCCAGGTCCAGTGCCAGGCCGGTCAGGTCGGCCTCCAGCATCTCCGGCCTCTGGTGCGGGACCAGACCCCGGCTCTGTTCCTCGTCCCACAGGCGATAGCAGACGCCGGGTTCAACGCGGCCGGCCCGGCCCCGCCTCTGTTCGGCCGAAGACCGACTGACCCGCACCGTGGCCAGGCGCGTCAGGCCGCTGGCCGGATCGAACCGGGGCACGCGCGACAGGCCGGAATCGATCACCACCCGCACCCCCTCGATGGTCAGGCTGGTTTCGGCCACCGAGGTCGCCAGCACCACCTTGCGACGCCCCGGCGCCGCCGGCTCCACCGCCCGGTCCTGCTCGGCCCTGTCCAGGGCGGCGTACAGGGCGACCACCTCCACCTCCGGGTCGCGCAGCCGTTCCATCAACCGTTGACGAACACGGTTAATCTCACCCTGCCCCGGAAGGAAGGCCAGGATCGAGCCGGTCTCTTCGCCCAGGGCCGTCAGGCAGGCGCGGGCCACGGCGTCTTCGATCCGCACGGCCGGATCGCGGCCCAGGTATCGCGTCTGAACCGGAAAGGCGCGGCCCTGCGCCTCCACCACCGGCGCCGGCGTCCCGTCGGTCTGGGCCAGCAGGCGGGACACCCCGGCGATGTCCAGGGTCGCCGACATGACCAGGATCTTCAGGTCCTCGCGCAACACCGCCTGACTGTCCCGCGCCAGGGCCAGGCCCAGGTCGGCGTCCAGGCTGCGTTCGTGGAATTCGTCGAACAGGACCGCCGCCACCCCGTCCAGGCCCGGGTCGTCCAGGATCATCCGGGTGAAGACCCCCTCGGTGATCACCTCGATCCGCGTCCGGGGTCCGATCCGGCTCTGCAGCCGGGTGCGATAGCCGACCACATCCCCCGGCGCCTGGCCCAGGGTCCGGGCCATCCGTTCCGCCGCCGCCCGCGCCGCCAGCCGGCGGGGCTCCAGCACCAGGATGCGGCCGTCGCCCCGCCACGGCTGCTCCAGCAGGGCCAGGGGAACCACAGTCGTCTTGCCCGCGCCCGGCGGCGCGGCCAGCACCGTCGCCGGGTGGTCCGCGACAATGGATTTCAGATCTTCAAGGACGGCGTGGATCGGCAGCATCGCCTGCGCTCTAGCCGCAACGGGCCGGTCCACGAAAGCGTCGTCGTCTCTTCACCGAACGGAAACCGCGTTGCGCATGGCCGTTCACGCCGCTAGCGTCGCGCGCGAAGCGGCGCTGGCCGCTGGTTTTATCGGGAGGGCACCCATGTGGCGCGTTAAATCGCTAGACGCGATCTTGGCCACGGCTGAAAAGAAATCGCTTCATCGCTCGCTGGGGCCTGTGCAGCTGACGCTGCTGGGCGTCGGGGCGATCATCGGCACCGGCATCTTCGTCCTGACCGCCGCGGCGGCTCAGAAGGCGGGCCCGGGCATGATGTGGAGCTTCGTCATCGCCGGCGCCGTCTGCGCCGTCGCGGCGCTTTGCTATTCGGAACTGGCCTCGATGGCGCCGGTTTCCGGCTCGGCCTACACCTATACCTACGCCGTGATGGGCGAACTTCTGGCCTGGACGGTCGGCTGGGCGCTGATCCTTGAATACGCCGTGGCGGCCTCGGCCGTGTCGGTGGGCTGGTCCGGCTATGTGCTGGGGCTGATCGAGAACGCCCTGGGCTTCGACTGGCCAGACATGCTTCAGGCCGGCCCGGCGTGGAGCATGAACGGCTGGATTCCCTCGCCGGACTTCTCGGTGGGCGTCATCAACGTCCCCGCGATCATCGTGGCCCTGGCCGTGACCATGCTGCTGATGATCGGCACGACGGAATCGGCGCGCGTGAACGCCATCCTGGTGGCGATCAAGGTCGCCGCCCTGACCGCCTTCATCGCCCTGACCCTGCCGATCATCAACGCCGACAACTTCACGCCCTTCGCCCCCAACGGCCTGTTCGGTTCGTCGTCGGGCATGGGCATCGTCGGCGCCGCGGCCTCGATCTTCTTCGCCTATGTCGGCTTCGACGCCGTCTCGACGGCGGCGGAAGAGACCAAGAACCCGCAGCGCAATGTGCCGATCGGCCTGATCGGCTCGCTGGCCATCTGCACCATCTTCTATCTGTTCGTCGCCATCGGGGCGATCGGCGCCATCGGCGCCCAGCCGGTCGTCGGCCTGGACGGCTCGGCGGTTCAGCCGGGTTCGCCGGGCTTCGTCGCCGCCTGCGCCCTGGCCGAGAACGCCAACCGTCTGGTCTGCTCGAACGAGGCCCTGGCCCACGTTCTGCGCGAGATCAACTATCCGGCCGTCGGCAACGCCCTGGGCACCGCCGCCATGCTGGCCCTGCCGTCGGTCATCCTGATGATGATCTTCGGCCAGACCCGCATCTTCTTCGTGATGGCGCGCGACGGCCTGCTGCCGGAGGCCTTCTCCAAGGTCCACCCCAAGTGGAAGACCCCGCACATCGTGACCCTGTTCACCGGTATCGCCGTGGCCATCGCGGGGGCCCTGTTCCCCGTCGGTCAGCTGGCCGACATCTCGAACTCGGGCACCCTGTTCGCCTTCTTCATGGTGTCGCTGGCGGTGCTGATCCTGCGGGTGAAGGACCCCAACCGTCGTCGTCCGTTCAAGACGCCGCTGGTATGGCTGTTCGCCCCCTTGTCGGCCCTGGGCTGCGCCTTCCTGTTCTGGAACCTGCCGCACGACGCCAAGATGGTGCTGCCGATCTGGGGCGGCATCGGCCTGGTGATCTACTTCCTGTACGGCATCCGCAAGAGCCACGTCGGCCGCGGCATTGTCGATGTGCCGGAGCTGGATCCGGATGCGCCGCAACAACCCGTTCCCCCCATGCCGGGCGCCTCGACGCCGGGCGAGGACAACGGCTGATCGGTCCGACCGGACAATGATCAAGGGCCCCGGAGATCGCTCTCCGGGGCCCTTTTTCATTCCGCCTCAGCGCCGCATCAACAGGCCCAGCAGCAGGCCGGCGCCCAGGGCGTAGAGGGCCGCCCGCTGCGGCTCGGCCTCGATGGCCCGGCGCGTCCGGACCAAGCGCTCGCGCCCCCAGTGACGCCCCTGCGCCAGATCCTCGCGCACCGCCTGGCGCACCGAGGCGACCTGTCGGCGCGCGGCCGCGGCGTCCTCCAGCAGGATACGATCCGCGGCATGATCCAGCGCCGCGCTGGGCCGGTCGAAGGCGTCGTCCACGATGTCGTCGGCGACAGGTGTTGCGGCGTAGGTCTGGCTCATCTGGAGGCTCCGATGGGGGTTCGCGGCTGACAACCCCCATGGCCGGCGCCGGGTTCCTGGCGCCGCGGCGTCGCAGCCGGGATCGGCCCCGGCGTGGCGGCGTTTCCCTATCGAACAAGGAGACGCCCCATGACCTATGTCGAACCGACACCTCCCGGAACGCCCCAGCCCGAGGTCGATCCGTCTCCGGCCAAGACGCCGGAAATCACCCCCGCCGAGACGCCCCAGGAAGTCCCGCCGCTCCAGCCCGGCGGCGGCGGACCCGGCGATTCGCGTCCGCACGACCGCCGCTGATTCGTCCCATGGTCAAGTCTTCCGAACCGTCAGTATTCGGCCAAGCGGCCGGAACCTCAGGCATTCGTCGGGGTTCAGACCAGCAACCCGCCTCGTCACGAAAGGAGCCCAAGATGGCTGAAGGTCAGACCACCCGCGCATCGGGCGTGTCCAAGCGCGGTTTCGCCTCCATGGACCCCGAGCGCCAACGCGAGATCGCCCGCAAGGGCGGCGCCAGCGTTCCCAGCGAAAAGCGCAGCTTCTCCCAGGATCGCAACCTGGCCGCCCAGGCCGGCCGCAAGGGGGGTGAGGCCTCGCACGGCTCGCGCAACGGCCGCGCTCAGGATGAGACCCCGGCCTCGCCGACGCGACTGCCCCCGATCTGAACCCGGCGACGGCGGCCGGTTTTCAGCGAACCGGCCGTCCGCCGTGCCTGGCGTATTCCAGCCGGGCGATGGTGCGATTGTGCACCTCGTCCGGTCCGTCGGCGATGCGAAGGGTCCGCACCCCGGCGTACATCTCGGCCAGGGGGAAGTCGCCCGACACCCCCGCCCCGCCGAAGGCCTGGATGGCGTCGTCGATGACCTGAAGCGCCATCTTCGGCGCCGCCACCTTGATCTGGGCGATCTCCGAGCGCGCGTTCTTGGCGCCGGCCACGTCCATCATCCAGGCGGCCTTCAGCACCAGCAGGCGGCACATTTCGATATTGGTGCGCGCCTCGGCCACCCTCTGTTCCCACACCGAATGCTCGGCCACCGCCTTGCGGAAGGCGGTGCGGCTCAGCAGCCTCTGGCACATCAGCTCCAGCGCCCGTTCCGCCGCCCCGATCACCCGCATGCAGTGGTGGATGCGGCCCGGCCCCAGGCGGCCCTGGGCGATCTCGAACCCCCGTCCCTCGCCCGCGATCAGGTTCTCGACCGGCACGCGGACGTTCTCCAGCACCACCTCGGCATGGCCGATCGGCCGTTCATCATAACCGAACACCGACAGCATCCGCTCGACGCGGAAACCGGGCGCATCCACCGGCACGATGATCTGCGACTGCTGGGCGTGGGTGGCGGCCTCAGGGTCGGTCTTGCCCATGACGATGGTCATGGCGACGTTCGGATGCGCCATGTTGGTCGACCACCATTTGCGGCCGTTGATCACATAGTGGTCGCCGTCGCGGACGATCCGGGTCTCGATATTGGTGGCGTCCGAACTGGCCACCGCCGGCTCGGTCATCAGGAAGGCGGACCGGATCTCCCCCGCCATCAGCGGCGCCAGCCAGCGCGCCTGCTGGGCCGCGTTCCCATAGAGGTGCAGCACCTCCATGTTGCCGGTGTCCGGGGCGTTGCAGTTGAACACCTCGGCCGACCACAGCCGCCGCCCCATCATCTCGGCCAGGGGGGCGTATTCCAGATTGGTCAGGCCCGCGCCCCCATTCTCATGGGAACTGTCGCCCGGCAGGAACATGTTCCACAGTCCGGCGGCGCGCGCCTCGGCCTTCATGGCCTCCATCACGGGCGGCTGGCGCGCGGGGTCCTGCTTCACCTGAGCCCAGTATTCGGCCTCACGAGGGACCACCGCCTCGTCCAGAAAGCGCTGAAGCCGCTCCTGCCAGTGAAGAGCCTTGTCGCTGTGCTGGAAATCCATGGTCGAACTCCTCCCCCATCGGGGAAGGGGGACCGCGAAGCGGTGGTGGGGGCCGACCCCATCCCCGGCGCTCGCGGCAAGCCCCCTCCGTCACGACGCGAACCGCGCCGCGCCACCTCCCCCAAGGGGGAGGATCGTGACTTATCGCTTCAGCAGCGGGGCCAGCTTCTGGGCCAGCATCATGTCGCCGGCGATCTTCAGCTTGCCCTGCATGAAGGCCATCATGGGATCCAGCTGCCCCTGGGACAGGGCCAGGAAGTCGTCCCACGAGATCGACACCGTGGCGTCGGCCGGCTTGTCCTCATTGGTCACCGAATTGGGGCTGGAGGCGCCGTCGATGAAGATCTTGCCGATGTCGCCGAGGTCCAGCTTGACGGTCTTGCCGAGGCCGGCGTCGTCGCCCACGGCGGCGCGGATGCGTTCAGTCACTTGGGCCAGATCGACCATGGGAGATGTCTCCTGAAAGGTTGGACCTCCGACCTAGCCCCACGCCGCCCCGGCGCCAAGATCACGTCGGGGAAAGCTCAGTCGGCCAGGGGCGCGCCGGGGTCAGTCTCCCAGGGCCCGTCCATCCTCTGACGCATGTCGCGCGACGCCCGCCGCTCGGCCTCCATCTGGCGGCGCATGTCGCGCTCGGCCTCGATCCGGTCGCGTTGCGCGCGCCGCGCCTCACGCTCGGCGCGCCAGTCCGGCCCGGGCTGGTCGAACCCATAGGACCGATCGTCGCGCCGGATGCGCGGCGCCGCGGGCGGGGTGTCGGAATGCGGCAGGGCCTGGCGCATGGCGCTGGACAGACGGCGCAGGACGCTGTCGGGCGGTCGATCCGCCTCCGTCCCCTTTGCATCGCCAAAATCCTCGACCGGCATATCCGCCGATGCACGGGCCGGCGGCAGGGCGGCCGGGTCGAAGGCATCCACCAGCACCCCGACCTCCATCACCGGCCCGGAGATCAGCATCGGCTCCTCCGGCTGGACGATCTCGATCCGGATGCGTTGGCCGTCGTCGCCAGGGGCTGACGACCCGCCGCCCGCGATCCCCGCCAGGGCCAGTCCCGCCACGGTCAGTCCCCCGGCCGCCAGCAGGCCGATCCGCGTGCGCGGCCCGACCCGGCCGACCGCGTCGCGCGCCTTGCCGATCCCGTCGATCAGCCGCCGCCTCATCTGTTCGACATCGAACCGCGCCATGCCGGCATCAGGCCCCCGCCCGGTGACAAGATCAAGGCCGCGCGGAACGAAGCGCGGCCCGCCTGATTATCCACTCAGGAGGTCAAGGATGACGAAGAGATTCAAGGTCGGCGACCATGTCCGCTGGAATTCCGAGGCGGGCCATGTGTCGGGTCGGATCATCAAGGTCCACACCCGCGATTTCGACTACAAGGGGCACACCCACCGCGCCTCCGAAGACGACCCCCAGTACGAAATCAAGAGCGACAAGACCGATCACATCGCGGCCCACAAGGGCGGCGCGCTGAAGCCGGTCTGATACGGAAGCCATATTTCAGAAGGTCTGGCGGAGACGGAGGGATTCGAACCCTCGGTACCCCTTACAGGGTACGACGATTTAGCAAACCGTTGCCTTCAGCCACTCGGCCACGTCTCCGGCAGGCGGCGTGGATAGCGGAGGCGGGGGCCGGGCGCAATCGCTTCTGTGGCCGGGACCGCGTTAACGCGATCTAGAGGCCGCTCGGGCAGGGTTTGCGGGACCTGTCGCGATCCGGAACTCCATGGCCGACTCCCTGTCCCGCCTGCCGTCCACGGCCCAGGCCGCGCCCGCGACGGCCGGGGCGCCGGCGCTTCAGGCCTATGCCGCCCATCGGCTGGAGACGGCGCCCGCCGACGGCGCGGCCCGGCGCGGCCCCTTCCGGCCCGATGTCTGGCTGAATGCGCGCCAGCGCGGGGCGGCCCGCCTGGCCCCCCATTATTTCCGCGCCGCCGACGCCGCCCTGGTCTTCGGCCTGGCCCTGGCCTGCGCCTGGGCCGCGGCGCCCAGCGGCCTTCTGCAGGCGCCCCTGGCCCAGGGCCTGCCCTATCTGGTCGGAGCCGCGGCGGTCCTGTGGCTGTTGCGGCGGCTGGACCTCTATCGTTTCGGCCGGGACGAGGGCCTGGGGTTGCATCTGGCCAAGGTCTCGGCCTGCGCCGCCTTGGGCGGCGTCCTGGCCACCGGGCTGACGGCCCTTCTGGCGCCGGGCGCGGCCACGGTCGCCGCCGCCCTGGTCTGGTCGGCCCTGACCCTTTTGGGCCTCTACGCCCTGCACATGTTGTGGCGAGAGGGGGTCGGGCGCTGGCGCGCCTCGGGCGCCCTGACGCCGAACCTGGTCATTGTCGGCGCCACCCGCCACGCCGAGGCCCTGATCCATGAGGCGCTGAAGCGGCGCGACCTGAACATCCTGGGCGTCTTCGACGACCGGCTGGCGCGTTCGCCCCAGGCGGTGTCGGGCGTGCCCGTCCTGGGCCGCGCCGAAGACCTGCTCAGCCACCGGCTGACCCCCTATGTCGACCGCATCGTCCTGGCCATCGATCCCCGGGCCGAGGCGCGGGTGCGCGACCTGACCCGCCGCCTGGCCATCCTGCCCAATCCGGTCACCCTTCTGGTCGATCCGCATGGGGCGGACGAGCGGGATGCGGCCCTGGAGCGGCTGGTGCGCACGCCCCTGGCCAGCCTGGACGGCCCGGTCGATCCGGACCGCAAGGCCTTTCACAAGCGGCTTCAGGACCTGGCCCTGGGCCTGACCGCCCTGGTCCTGCTGGCGCCCGTCCTGGCCCTGATCGCCCTGTTCGTGCGGCTGGACAGCCCCGGCCCGGCCCTGTTCCGCCAGCGCCGCCACGGCTTCAACCACGAAGAGATCGTGGTGTGGAAATTCCGCACCATGCGCCACGAGGCCGCCGACGCCAGCGCCAGCCGCCAGGTCACGGCCGATGACGACCGCGTCACCCGCCTGGGCCGGTTCCTGCGCGCCACCAGCCTGGATGAACTGCCCCAGTTGCTGAACGTCGTGCGCGGCGAGATGTCCCTGGTCGGGCCCCGTCCCCACGCCATCGGCATGAAGACCGGCCAGGTGGAGTCGGCCCGGATGGTCGCCGACTACGCCCATCGTCACCGGATCAAGCCGGGCATGACCGGCTGGGCCGCCATCAAGGGGTCGCGCGGGCCGCTGCACACCGCCGCCGACGTGCGCCGCCGGGTCCAGCTGGACGTCGAATATATCGAGCGCCAGTCCTTCTGGCTCGATCTCTGGATCATGCTGGTCACCGTCCCGGTCCTGCTGGGTGACCGCATGGCCGTGCGCTGAGGCGGGCCGGCGGGATGTTCTGGCGCGGGGTCTGGGGCTATCTGCCCGCCAATATCGTCCAGGGGGTGGTCGGGGTCCTGGCCATCGTCCTGTTCACCCGCCTGCTCAGCGCCGAGGACTTCGGCCGCTACGCCCTGGCCTTCTCGGTCATGACCCTGGCTCATGTGGCGGTCTTCACCTGGCTGGAGGCGGCCATGGCCCGGTTCTGGGCGGCCCAGATCACGCCGGAACAGGCCGCCGGCCATTTCGCAGGCCTGTATCGCGCCGCCTTCGCCCTCAGCGGTCTCTATCTGATCGTGGTAACGGCGGTCTTGCTGATCGTCCCTGTCGATCCCCTGTTCCGCTGGGCCCTGGCCGCGGGCCTTTACGGCGCGCCGGTGCGTTGTCTGGTCAAGCTGGGGCAGGAACGGTTCCGCGCGGCCGGAGAGGTGCGGCGCGCCGCCGCCCTGGACATCGCCGTGGCCGTCATGGGTCTGCTGATCGGGCTCGGTTTCGCCCTGGCCGGGGCGGGCGGGGCGTCGCCGCTGCTGGGCCTGGGCCTGGCGCCCCTGCTGGCCCTGCCCTTCGTCCTGCCGGGCGAATGGCGCCAGGCCAGGGGCGGCCGTATCGAGCCCCAGCGCCTGCGCGCCTACGCCGCCTTCGGCTATCCGATCGCGGTCGGCCTGTCCTTCGCCCTGATCCTGTCGTCGACCGACCGGTTCCTGCTGGCCGCCTTCATGGACGAGGCGGCGGTCGGCGCCTATCACGCGGCCTACAGCATCGCCAACCGCACCCTGGACGTCCTGTTCATCTGGCTGGGCGCCGCCGGGGCCCCGGCCCTGGTCATGGCTCTGGAACGGGGCGGGGCCGAACGGCTGGGCGAGGCCGCGCGCGAACAGGCCGCGACCCTTCTGCTGATCGGCCTGCCCGCCGCCGCCGGTGTGGCCCTGGTCGCCCGGCCGCTGGCCGAGGTTCTGGTGGGCGCCGACCTGCGCGGCGCGGCGACCCTGGTCACCCCCTGGATCGCCCTGTCGGCCCTGCTGTCCGGCCTGACCATCTATTACGTCAACCAGGGCTTCACCCTGGGCCGCCGCACCGGCCTGTTGCTGCCGGCCATGGCGGCGCCGGCGGCGGCGAACGTGCTGCTGAACCTGATCCTGATCCCGCGTTTCGGCGTCCTGGGGGCGGCCTGGGCCACGGCGGCGGCCTTCGCGGTCGGGCTGGGCGTCTCCATGATCCTGACCCGCCGCGCCATCGCCCTGCCGATCCCGTGGGAGGCCCTGACCCGCTGCGGCGTCGCCACCGCCGTCATGGCCGCCGTGGTCAGACAGGCCCCGCCCCTGGGCGGCCTGGTCGAACTGATCCTCGACGCCACGCTTGGCGTCATCGTCTATGGCGCCGCCGCCCTGACGCTCAACGCCGCAGGCGTGCGGGACCTGGCCCTGCGTCTTCTGGCCCGGCGTCGCGGAGCCCTGGCGTGAGCGGCGGCGCGAACGACCGGACCAATCCGGCCTGGGCCGAGGCCCGGCCCCGCCTGTCCGTGCTCATTCCCTTCCTGCGCGACGATCCGGACCGGCTGCTGACCTTGCTGGATCATGAGGCGGAGGCCCTGAGCGGGGCGGTGGAGATCATCCTGCTGGATGACGGCACCGGCGATCCGGACCTGACCACCCGCATGGCTGGACGGATCGACGCCATGCGCCTGCCCGCGCGCCTGATCAGCCTGGCCGCCAACGAGGGGCGCAGCCGCGGCCGCAACCGCCTGGCCCAGGCCGCCCGCGGCGCCAGCCTGCTGTTCCTCGACAGCGACATGCGGCCGGACGGACCCGACTTCCTGCACCGCTGGATCGATCTCGTGCGGCGCGACGATCCCGCCGTGGCCTTCGGCGGCTTCTCCCTGCTTCAGGCGCCGGTCCACCCGCGTTTCGCCGTCCATCGCGCCATGGCCCTGCGGTCGGACTGCACCCCCTGCGAGCAGCGCGCCCTTCAGCCGGAGAAGCACGTCTTCACCTCCAACCTGCTGGTCCGGCGCGACGTGTTCGAGGCCGAGGCCTTCGATGACGGCTTCGCCGGCTGGGGCTGGGAGGATGTGGAATGGGCCATGCGGGTCTCGCGCCGCTTTCCCATCCGGCACATCGACAATCCGGCCACCCACATGGGGCTGGACACGGTCCAGGCCCTGGCCGCCAAATACGAACAGTCGGCGCCCAATTTCGCCCGCGTCGCCGCCCGCCATCCCGACATCCTGGCCGCCTATCCCAGCTATCGCGCCGCCCGACTGCTGGGGCGGGTTCCGGGCCTGGGCCTGGCGCGGCCGTGGATGAAGCGGGCGGCCGGCGCCGGCTGGCTGCCCGTTGCGGCGCGGGCCTTTGCCCTGCGCCTGTATCGCGCCGCCCTCTACGCCGAGGCGGTGCGATGAGCGGGCCGGACGTCGCCATCCTGATCCCGACCCTGCGCCGCCCGGCCGAGCTGGAGCGGGCCCTTCGCTCGATCTTCGCCCAGACGGGGGTTCAGGGGCGGATCGCGGCCATCGTCGTCGCCGACAACGACCCGGACGGGACGGCCGCGCCGGTGGTTCAAGCCCTGACGGCCGGATCGCCCGCGCCCCTGGTCTATCACCATGTTCCCCGGCCCGGCGTGGCCACGGCCCGCAACGCCGCCCTGGGCCAGACCTCGGCGCCGCTGATCGCCTTCCTGGATGATGACGAGGTCGCCTCGCCCGGCTGGCTGGCGGCCCTGCTGGAGGCCCAGGCCCTGACCGGCGCCGATGTCGTCTTCAGTCCCATCGCCGGCCGCGCCCCGACCGCCCGGCCCTGGCTGCGGCCCTATCTGGAGCGCTTCTTCGGCCGCGCCGGCCCCGAGACGACGGGCCTGATCGAAGACAGCTTCGGCTGCGGCGCCAGCCTGATGGTGCGGGCCACCGCCCTGCCCGGCTCCGCCCCCTTCGACGCCTCGGCCGACCAGTCGGGCGGAGAGGACGACGCCCTGTTCGCCGCCCTGCGCGCGCGGGGCGGCCGCTTCGCCTGGGCCGCCGAGGCCGGGGTCGAGGAATACGCCCCGGCCCACCGCGCCACCCTGAGCTACGCGCTGGCCCGCGCCTTCGCCTATGGCCAGGGACCCAGCCAGACCGCCGCCCGCGCCCGCGACTGGCCCGCCGTCGCCCGCTGGATGGCGGTGGGCGCCGCCCAGGCCACGATCTTCGGCCTGGCCGCCCTGGTCCTGACCCTGGTCCTCAGCCCCCGCCGCGCCGACCTTCTGGACCGCGCCGCGCGGGGCCTGGGAAAACTGTTCTGGATGAAAGGGCTGGAGCCGAATTTTTACGGCACACGTGAACTGGAGCGGCTAAAGACGAAGCGGGCTTAGACTCCGAAAAAGAGAGTCCAAAGAGTCCAATCGGGCCAGGGGCCGTGTTCCCTCCCACGCCTGCAGACCGTGCAACATAACGGCGCCATGCGCCAAACCCGGACGCAGGATGTTTCCCTTCTCCCCTTGCGGGAGAAGGTGGCAGCCGAAGGCTGACGGATGAGGGGTCGCTGGGGCGAGGCCTGAGAAACCCCTCATCCGACCTCGCTCCGCTCGGCCACCTTCTCCCGCAAGGGGAGAAGGCGGCGCCTACCCCGTCAGCCGCGTCAGGAAGGCCGGGGGCCGATAGGTCGAGCGGTTGACCACCACCCCGGCGATCCGGCCGCCCACCGCCTCGATCTCGTCGCGCAGGATGACCGGCTCGTGCGCTGCCGTGGTCTCGGCCGCGACCACGATGATGGTGGCGTCCACGAAGGGCGCCAGGGTGATCGCCATGTCGTTGCGGTCCGCCGCCGGGGCGTCGATCACCACCGTGTCGGCGTGCCGGCGCAGGGCGTCCCAATAGCCCGGCTCGCCCACCACCTCGACCCTCTGGCCCGAGCGAAGGGTTTCGGTGGCGAAGCGGGTGATCCAGAGACGGCCGCCCAGGCAGGGCCGCGCGGTCAGCAGCCGCGCGGGCGCCACGGGCCGGTTCTGTCGGTCCATCACCCGCGGCGTCACGGCGAAGAAGGACGAACCGTCCGGCGAGGCCAGGGCCGGCCGGCCCAGCCGTCCGAACCGGTCCGCTTCCGCCGCCGCGGCCTCCAGCTGGCCCTGCTGCAGCAGGTCGCCGTCGACCAGCCAGACGGGCTTGCGCGCCCGCACGGCGGCCAGGCGCGCGAACTCCCGCGACACGGTCGAGACACCCTCGCCCGCCCCGGCGGCGACGAACTGGATCACGCGGCCGCGATGCTGCGGCGCCGGTCCCAGCGCCGCCCACAACCCGGCCATTTCGGATGTCAGATCGACCATCGAATCGGTTACGCGCCTGTCGTCGGCCCCGAGGCTATCATGCTCACGTCGCCTTGGCGGGCGCCACGGCCAGGACCGGCAGCTCCAGGGTCCGGCCCGCCGAGCCGGCGGTGACGAAGCCGCGCCGGGTGAAGATCCGCAACAGGCCGACGCACAGGGCCGTGAAACCGGCGAACAGGAAGACGGCGGCCAGCAGCGGAACCTTCAGGCTCTTGCCCCGCGTCGGCGCCCGCGCCCGCTCGATCACCGTCACATTGTCCGCCCCGGCCGCCACCAGGGCGCCGTCGGCGCGGCTCTGGGCCTCGCGTTGCTGGAACTCGCGGATCGAGGCCTGCAGCATCTCGCGGTTGCCGGACAGCAGGGCGTTCTCGGATTCCTGTCGCGTCAGGGTCATCTGCCGCTGGCGGATGTCCGACAGCTGGCGCTCGACCGTCGCCAGGCGCGCGGCCAGGGAATCGCGCTCGGCCTGGGTGTTGATGCGGGTGGTCTCCAGCTCGGTCCAGATCGGATTGGGCCCGGTGCGGACCTCCTTGGCCCCCACCGCCGTGCCGGTGGCCACATACTGCTGCAGGGCCGCGATCCGCGTCTCTATGTCCCGCACCGGCTGGCTCTGGGGCGTATAGCGGGCCAGCAGGTTCTCGCGCTCGGTTCGAAGCTGCAGGATCTGGTCCTGGGCCGAGATGTTCAGGTCCTGCTGCAGGGCCACCTCGGCCGGCACCGCCGCCTGCTGGGCCACGAGGGTCTGCAGCCGCCGGTCCGCCGCCGAAAGCTGGGCCTGGGTCGCCAGCCGGTCGGCCATGGTCGTCTGATAGGCCGCCGCCAGGGCCGCCTTGGCCGCGGCGAAATCGCCGACATCGTTGGAATTCTGGAACGACTCATAGGCCGCGTCGGCCGCCTCCAGGTCGTTCTCGAAGGCCTGGCGCTGGGCGCCGATGGCCGGACTGGCGCGGTCCTGGAACACCTCGCGCCGATAGGTCAGATACTGGTCGATGACCGCGTTCAGGATGCGCGCCGACTTTGCCGGATCGTCGCTCTCATAGCCGACATGGATGACCGCGCTGCCCGGCGTGGCGCTGACCTTCAGCCCGCTGTCCAGGGCCCGCAGGGCGGCGATCCGGGCCTGGTCCGCCGTGCCCTTGGCCGGCTTGCCGTCGCCGAAGGCGGCCGGCCCCAGGGCCCGCACCACCCGCTCCTTGACCACCTGGCTGGACAGGATGGCGGCCTCGGCCTGGGCCACCTCGTCGGCGGCCGGGGCCTGTCCGCGCTCGGCCGTCTGGCCCACGCGCGGCTGATAGACATATTCCTGGCCCACCCCGGCGAACAGGCTGGCCGAGGCGGTGTAGGTCTTCTTCAGCGTCAGGGTCACCGCCGCCCCGATCACGAAGACGATCAGGAAGACCACGATCATCACCCAGATCTCGCGCAGCAACAGGCCGACAAGGTCGTCCAGGCCGTAGCGCGGGCGGGCTGTCACATAGGTCGCCGAGCGCATGGGGGCGGATCGATTCCATTGGATACTGACGTCGACTCGACAGTGGCGGCGCGTCGTTAACCACTGGTTACCCATAAGCCTCCAGCCTGTGGGTCCACGCCGGTTTCCCGTCGCCTGCAGCGAGCGTCCCATGACCCCCGACCGCCGACTGATCCTGCTGGGCGCCGCGGCCCTGCTGTCGGGCTGCGCGGGCGGCGGCGTGCGCGACCGACGCGCCTCGGCGATGGGCCCTGGCCGGGTCGACCGCGTGCGTGCGGAAGGATTCCCCGATATCCCCTTCGCCGACTGGACCGACGACGAGCCGGAATACGTCCTCTATCCGGGCGACGAGATCGAGGTGGCCACCCCCACAGCGCCGGAACTGACCCGCACCCTGCGCGTCGGCCCCGACGGGCGGATCTCCCTGCCCCTGGTGGGCCAGCTGATGGCCGCCGACCGGTCCATCGCCGAGCTGGAGGCCGCCTGTTCCGGCGCCTACGCCACCCAGCTGGTGCGGCCGATGGTCGAGATCACCCTGAAACAGGCCGGACCGCTGAAGGTCTGGGTCGCCGGCGAGGTCCGCACCCCCGGCGTCTATGACATGGCCGGCGATATCGACGCCTATCAGGCGGTGGTCATGGCCGGCGACTTCCAGCCCACGGCCAAGCCCGAACAGACGGCCCTGATCCGGCGCGGTCCGGGCGGTCGGCGGATGATGCGGGTAATCGACCTTCGGCCCAGGCGCGGCGAGGTCGTGGCCCTGAGGCGCGGCGACCTGATCTATGTCCCGCGCAGCAACCTGGGCGAACTGGCCAACTTCTTCACCCAGATCCGCAACGCCCTGCCGATCGGCTTCAACTATACGATCAACGGGCAGTATCAGCAGTTTTAGGGGCGCTATCGCTCGCCGCGCGGCGGCTCGCTGCTTGAGCGCTTGGTTGTGGCGCTATCGCTCGCCGCGCGGCGGCTCGCTGCTTGAGCGCCTGGCCTGCGCGAAGCGCCAGGCCGCGTCGGGTCGGGAGGCCCCGAAGGGCCGACGACCGCGGCCCAACAAGAATGAACGGGCGGCCCTCAGGCTACCAGCCGCACCACGCCCGCGTCGATATATTGCCGGGCCGCGCGCTGGGCCTCGGCGATCTCCTCGCGCTCCATCTCCTGGCTCATCTCGCGGCGATAGACGCGCGCCTCGACCGAGCCCTTCATGGCCGCCAGGTTGAAGATCATATGGGCCGAGACCCGGTCCATCGGACAACCACCCGAGCCCGAGGAATACATCATCCCCAGCCGGAACAGGGCGTCGCCGTCCATGTCCGGGGTCGGCAGCGGCAGGCCCGCCGTGGTCTCGTCCTGCGCCATTTCTTGCGCGTTCATCACCGTATCCTCCAAGGCGGCGCCGTTCTGGCTCGCCCCTCTGATACGCGATCAAATACCGCCGGTTTGAAGTTAAAGTTAACGGCGAAAGGCTCGACCCGGACTTTTCAGTAAAGCGAAAATGAATACTCCAAACCCGATTCAAACCTTCGTAATCCGGGGGCAAGATTCGATTCACTTTTCGCCACCGCCCGTCAGCTTTGATCACTTCAGGCCCGGCCCGCCTCGGTCCAGGATCGACGCCATGATCAGGATCGCCCTACCGCTTCTCGCCGCCGCCGGGTTCGCCGTCATCGCCACGCCGGCCCAGGCCCGGCAACAGCCGGCCGCCGAGGCCCAGGCCCGCGTCGCCTATCTGACCCGCAACGCCTGGGACTGCGCGGGCGTCCAGAGCAACAACGGCATCCGCACCAGCACCCTGTTCGAGCTGCGCGCCGACGGCGCCTGGCGGATCACGGGCGAACACCACGTCCGGGTCATGATCGACGGCCGCGTGTACAAGCGGCGCTCCCGCATCGGCGGCCGTGTCGTCAATGACGGCGGCGGCTTCCGCGTGGTGCTCGATCAATTCCACCCGGTCCAGACCGACGCCCTGCCCGGCGGCATGAGCTTCGGCCCCGACGCCAGCTTCGTGCTGCGGATGTCGCCCGCGTCCAACGGCCGGGACGTCTATCGCGTCGACGGCGTGGAGCGCGGAACCTATGGCGATGTCCAATTCCGCTGTCAGGTGTTCCGCGACAACCAGCCGCTGATGCGCTGAGCCTCAGCGTCCCCGCTGGCCGAACAGCACCTTGCGCGCCGCCTCGGCCGAGGCGCCTGACGCGCCCAGGTCGCCACGAAGCGCATTGCCGACCGCCTTGCCCGCGATCACCGCGGGCCGCGCCCCCACCCGCTGGACCCAGGCCTTCAGATTGGGGAAGTCGTCCAGGTCTTGCCCCTGCGGCCCCGGCAGGATCCAGGGCCAGGCCGCCATGTCGGCGATGGAATAGTCGCCGGCGATGAAGTCACGGTCCTTCAGCCGGCGGTCCAGCACGCCATAAAGCCGATGCGTCTCGTCCGTATAGCGGCGCACCCCATAGGCGATCTGGCGCTGATCCTTGATGATCGCCGGCGCATACTGACGGAAATGGTGGGTCTGGCCCGCCATCGGCCCCAGGCCGCCGACCTGCCAGAACAGCCACTGGTCCACCTCGGCCCGGGCGCGCGGATCTTTCGGATAGAATTGGCCCGATTTGCCGCCCAGATACTGCAGGATGGCCCCGGATTCGAAGATCGAGATCGGCGCCCCGCCCGGCCCGTCCGGGTCGACGAGGGCCGGCATCCGCCCGTTCGGGCTGATGGCCTGGAATTCCGGGCTGAACTGTTCGCCGGCGCCGATGTTCACCGGCTTCATCTCATAGGCCAGGCCCATCTCCTCCAGGGCGATGGACACCTTCCAGCCGTTCGGCGTGGGCCAGTACCAGAGTTCGATCGGGCGGGTCATCGGCGGGTCCTTTCCAACTGCCCCGCTGATCTGGTGCGGGCAGCGGCGGGCCGCAAGCCGGCTGAACCCGCCGTTCAGCCTGGGTTCATGCGGCCGGGCCGAACGTGACAGGGTAAACACGACGCTCGGGGGGCGGGCGCCGAAACGCATGGAGACCTTCATGAACCGCATGACCAAGGCCGCCGTCGTCGCCCTCGCCCTGGGCACGGCCGCCGTCCCCCTGGCCGCCGAGGCCCAGCAGCACCGCCGCGACGACCGCCGCGAATGGCGTCAGGACCGCCGCGATGATCGCCGTGACTGGCGCCAGGATCGTCGCAACGACCGCCGTGACTGGCGCCAGGACAATCGCCGCAACGACCGCTGGGACCGCAACAATCGCGACTGGTGGCGGGGCCGCAGCGACTTCCGCGACTATCGCGGCGCCCGCCAGGGCTACTGGTACGCCCCCGGCTACGGCTACCACCGGGTCGAGCCGCGCTATTACGGCTATCGCTGGCAGCGCGGATCCTACCTGCCCCCGGCCTATCGCCACTACTATGTGAACGATCCCTACTACTACGGCCTGCCCCCGGCGCCGCGCGGCTACCGCTACGTCCACGCCGGCAGCGACATCGTGCTGATGGCCGTGGCCACCGGCCTGATCGCCAGCGTCCTGCACGACATCTTCTAAGGGATCCCGTCCGGCCCCGCGGCCCGCGCCGCGGGGCCCTTCCCTCCGCCTGGCGGAGGACATCGAGAACGAGAACAGCATGAAACGCTCCCTGATGGCCTTCTGCGCCATCTCCGCCCTGGCCGTTCCCCTGGCGCTTCCACCGGCGGCGACGGCCCAGGATCGGCCCGCCCGCCACCAGTCCCGTGACCGCGATGCGAACTCGGGCGAACGTTCCGAGCGGGCCCAGGCCCGCGCCGAACGCTTCAACTCCGGCCAACGCTCAACGCCGCCGCCGCGCGCGCGCTCGTCCTCGGACGACGCCGACAATGCGCGCCAGTCGGCGCCGCGCCGGCCTGAAGGCGCCCGCCCCAATCGCCCGGATCGTCCCCAGAACAACGGCGGCTGGAACCGTCCGGATCGTCCGCAACAGCCTTCGAACCCCGGCGCGCGCCCCGGTCGCCCTGACGGCCAGAACCAGGGCGGCTGGAACCGGCCCGACCGGCCCCAGCAGCAGCGCCCAGACAGCCAGCGCCCGTCCCGGCCCGGCCAAGGCCAGGGTCAGAACGGCGGCTGGAACCGTCCCGACAACAACCGTCCCAATGGCGGCTGGAACAACAATCGGCCCGGCCAGCAGTCGCGCCCGGACAGCCGCCCCAACCGCCCGAACGGCGGCTGGAACAACAACCGCGACCGCGACCACCAGCAGTTCCGCCGCAACTTCAACCGCGACCAGTGGCGCAACGACTGGAACCGCCGCCACAGCCGCATCGACTGGTGGCGCAGCGACCGCGCCTTCCGCGGCTGGACCGGCCTGCGCGTCGGCTTCTATTTCGCGCCGGGCTACGGCTACTACAGCGTGCCCAGCAGCTACTGGGGCCGCCGCTATTACGAGGGCGACTTCCTGCCGTCCCTGTTCTGGCGCTACGAGATCCGCGACTGGTCCTACTGGGGCCTGCCCTTCCCCCCGGCCGGGACCATGTGGGTCTTCGTCGACAACAACATCTATCTGGTCGACCGCTTCGACGGCTACATCATCGAGGTGATCAACGACGCCTGGCGCTGGTAAGCCTCAGGCCTGACGAACCAGGCCCCGGAAGAGCGATCTTCCGGGGCCTTTGTCTTGCCGATCAGGAGGATGCCGCGTCGTCCGGCCGCCTCACCCCATGGTCGGGATGACGAAGCTGGAGTCCGGGTGTTCCAGTGCGCTGTCGGGCCATCTGGCGGTGACGGTCTTGGTCTTGGTCCAGAACCTGAGGCCTTCCATGCCGTGCTGGTTGATGTCGCCGAAGGCCGACCGCTTCCAGCCGCCGAAGGTGTGATAGGCCACCGGCACCGGGATCGGCACATTGATCCCCACCATGCCGACGTTGACCCGGGCGGCGAAGTCGCGGGCCGCGCGGCCGTTCTGGGTGAAGATGGCCACCCCGTTGCCGTACTGGTGCTGCGACGGCAGGCTCAGCGCCTCCTCGAAGCTGTCGGCCCGCACGATCTGCAGCACCGGGCCGAAGATCTCCTCGCGGTAGCTCTCCATCGTCGGCTTCACATGGTCGAACAGGGACGGGCCGACGAAGAAGCCCTTCTCGTGGCCCTGAAGGGTGAAGCCGCGACCATCGACCACCAGTTCGGCGCCCTCTTCCACCCCCTTGGCGATCCAGCCCTCGATCCGCGCCTTGTGGGCGGCGGTGACCACCGGCCCATAGTGGGCCTCGGCGTCGGTCGAGACCCCGACCTTCATCCTGGGGATTTCCGCGACCATCCGCTCGCGCAGTTCGTCGGCCGTCTTCCTGCCCACGGGAACCACCACCGGCAGGGCCATGCAGCGTTCGCCGGCCGAGCCATAGGCGGCGCCCGACAGGTCCCTGATCACCTGGTCCATGTCGGCGTCGGGCAGGACGACGCCGTGGTTCTTGGCCCCGCCCATGGCCTGGACCCGTTTCCCGTGGGCCGCCCCGGTCTGATAGACATAGTGGGCGATGTCGGACGAACCGACGAAGCTGACGGCGTGGATCTGGGGGTGGGTCAGGATGGCGTCGACCGCCGCCTTGTCGCCGTGGACCACGTTCAGCACCCCCTTGGGCGCCCCCGCCTCCAGCATCAGCTCGCCCAGCCGCACCGGAACCGACGGATCACGCTCCGAAGGCTTCAGGATGAAGGTGTTGCCCACCGCTATGGCCACGCCGAACATCCACATCGGGATCATGGCCGGGAAGTTGAACGGGGTGATGCCCGCCACCACCCCCAGCGGCTGGCGCATCGAATAGACGTCGATGCCGGGGCCGGCCCCCCAACTATATTCTCCTTTGAGCGCATGGGGGATGCCGCAGGCGAACTCGATCACCTCCAGGCCGCGCTGCAGGTCGCCCCTGGCGTCGGCCACCACCTTGCCGTGCTCGGAACTCAGCAGTTCGGCCAGTTCGTCCATGTTCGCCTCGACCAGGCGCTTGAACTCGAACATCACCCGCGCGCGGCGCTGGGGATTGGTCGAGGACCAGCCGTCAAAGGCCCCCTGCGCCGACTGCACCGCCCGATCCACCTCGCCCGCCGTGGCCAGCTGAACCCGCGCCTGAACCCCGCCCGTGTTCGGATCAAACACATCCGAATACCGACCCGAACCCCCCGTGAAACCCGATCCGTCTATGAAATGATCTATGTCGCGCATGGTGGTGGACTGTCCGTATCTGGAGTGTCTGAGGATCTGGTGATGAAGGGGGTGCGGAACGATCAGAGATCGCGCCACGCCTCGCCGGTGACGCCCGGCCAATTGGTCGCCTGATAGACGCCGCGAGCGATCGCGCGGGCCAGGACGTCGGCGGCCAGGGCCCCGATCTGCGCCACCATGAAGGCCCGGGCGTCTCCCTGGGGCAGTTCCCGCTTCTCGGTCGACATGCAGAAGACGATGTCGCCGTCGAAGGGCGCATGGGACGGGCGGATGGCGCGCGCCATTCCGTCCTGGGCCATGATGGCGACCCGCTGACACTCGACCCGGGTCAGCGCCACATCGGTCGCGACCAGGGCGATGGTGGTGTTCTCTCCGGCGCGCGGATTGGACCGGGGGGCGCCCCATTCGTCGCCGGCGGCCTGAAGCCCGGCCGAGCCCAGGGCCCCGAACTCGTCGCCGATCTCATACGGCGCCGCCCAGAAGGTCTTGCCGCCCGGCGCCACGACCGATCCGGCGCTGTTGACCGCCACGATGGCCCCCACGGTGGCGCCGCTGCTCATGACCGCCGAGGCCGAGCCGATCCCGCCTTTCAGCGATCCGGCCTTGGCGCCATAGCCGGCGCCCGCCGTGCCCAGTTCGAACCGGTCCGAGCAGGCCTCGGCCGCCTGGATGGCCAGCGCCTTGTAGGGCGGATCGACGCCCCAGCCCTTGTCCCCGCCGTTGGCCAGATCATAGAGGCTGGCGGTCGGCACGATCGGCGACAGGGGAATGCCGTCGACCTTGGGTCCGAACCCGAAGCCCCGGCCCTGGGCGCCCAGCCAGGCGGTCACCCCGTCGCCCGAGCCCAGCCCATAGACCGACCCTCCGGACAGAACGATCGCATCCGCCCGCTGGACCAGGTTCTCGGGCCGCAGAACGTCGGTTTCACGGCTGGCCGGCCCGCCCCCGCGCACGTCGACGGCGGCCACGGCGGGCGTGTCCGCCAGGATGACGGTCACCCCCGTGCGCGCGGCGGCGTTCTGGGCCTGGCCGACCTTCAGCCCGGCCACGTCGGTGATCAGGTTCAGCGGCCCCGGGCCGCCGGGTCCGGAGGAGACGGTAGGCCGATTCTGGGCGGCGGCGCCCCGTCCCGCCGCGACGGCCCCCATCAGGGCCATGGATCCGAGCACGGTTCTGCGGTTCATCGGTCGATCTCCTCGGTATTCGGGTCGGCGTCCCGGCCTTCGGCCAGGGCGCGCATGTTGCGGGAAAGGTCCGGCGTCGCCGCCAGCAGGTCACGGGTATAGGCCGCCTTGGGGGCGGAGAAGATCGCCTCGGTCTCGCCGGTCTCGACGATCCGGCCGCCGCGCATGACCATCAGCCGGTCGGCCACCGAGCGGACCACCGTCAGATCATGGGTGACGAACAGATAGGACAGCGACAGACGGCCGGACAGCTCGGCCAGAAGATCGAGGATCTGGGCCCGGATCGAGACGTCCAGGGCCGACACCGCCTCATCCAGGGCCAGGATCGACGGGCCGGTGATCAGGGCCCGGGCGATGGCGATCCGCTGCCTCTGGCCGCCGGAGAATTCGTGGGCGAATTTCTCGCCGTCGGAGGCGCTCAGCCCGACCTGTTCCAGCATCTCGTCGACGCGGCGCCGCGCCTCCGCGGCGGTCGGGGCCTCATCCAGCAGGTGGAGATTCTCCGCCACCAGACGGTGCACGCGCCAGCGGGGATCGAAGCTGCCATAGGGGTCCTGGAACACCATCTGGATGTGCCGCCGCAGCCGGCGCAGGTCGGCGCCCGTGGCGCGGGTGATGTCCTCGCCATGCACCAGCACCCTTCCCGCCTGGGGCCGCTCCAGCGCCATCACGGTGCGCAGCAGGGTGGACTTGCCGCAACCGGACTCGCCCACCAGGCCGACGCATTCGCCGGGCTGGACGACGAAGCTGACATCGTCCACGGCCCGCACGTTTTTTCGGGGACCGAACAGGCGGGCCGGGCCTGCGTACTCCCGAACGACGCCCTCGATCTGCAGGATCGGCGGCGCCTCGGGCCGGGTCGCGCGGACCCGCGTCGGGGCATGGGTGGCGGCGTCGAAAAGACGACGCGAATAGGGGTGGGTCATGCCGCCGGCGATCCGGGCGGCGGGCCCCTCCTCCACCACCTCGCCGTCCTTCATCACGGCCACGCGATCCGCGGTCTCGGCGACGACGGCGAGGTCATGGGTGATCAGGATCAGGCCGACGCCGTCCTCGCGCACGAGCCGCTTCAGCAGGTCCAGGATCTGCGCCTGGGTTGTGACGTCCAGGGCCGTGGTCGCCTCGTCCGCGATCAGCACCCGCGGCTTGAGCGCGATCGCCATGGCGATGGCCACCCTCTGACGCTGGCCGCCGGACAGTTCGTGGGGAAAGCGCCCCAGGGGGAACCGTTCGGCCGGAAGACCGACGCGATCCAGCAGGCCGCGCGCCGCCGTCCGGGCCGCCTTGCGCGACCCCTGGCCGTGGATACGCAGGGTCTCGGCCACCTGGTCGCCGATGGTCATCAATGGATTGAGGGCCGTCATCGGCTCCTGGAAGACCATGCCGACCTTGCGCCCCCGCACCTGGCGCAGGGCCGCGTCCGAGGCGCCCAGGATCGATGCGCCGTCCAGCGTCACCTGGCCCGTCGCCTCGGCGCGCGGCGGCAGCAGGCCCAGGATCGCCAGGGAGGTCATCGACTTGCCCGAGCCGGATTCCCCGACCAGACCCAGGACCTCGCCCGCGTCCAGGGACAGGGAGACGGATTCAAGGATGGGCCGGCCGTCGATGACGACTCCCAGGTCCTGGACGTCGAGCACCCTCATCTCAACGCTCCCGCCGCAGGCGCGGGTCCAGCAGGTCCCGCAGGCCGTCGCCCACCAGGCTCAGCCCCAGGACGACGACGACGATGGCCATGCCGGGGATCACCGCCAGCCAGGGCGCGAACCCGATCATGGTCTGGGCCTCGGCCAGCATCCGGCCCCAGCTGGGCGCCGGCGGCTGGGCGCCCAGGCCGACATAGGACAGGCCCGCCTCGGCGACGATGCCCAGGGCGAACTGGATGGCCGCCTGCACGATCAGCAGGCTCAGCAGGTTGGGCAGGATGTGCTGGGTCGAAATGGCCAGTTTCGACCGGCCCGCCGTGCGCGCCGCCAGGATGTATTCGCGGGTCCACAGCCCCAGGGCCGCGCCGCGCGCCACCCGGGCGAAGACGGGGATGTTGAAGACGCCGATGGCGATGATGGCGTTGATGGCGCCGGGGCCGAACACCGCCGTGATCATCACCGCCAGGATCAGGGCGGGAAAGGCGAAGATCAGGTCGTTTCCGCGCATGACCGCCTCGTCCACCCATCCGCCCTGGGCGGCGGCGGTCAGGCCCAGGGGCGCGCCGACGCCCAGCCCGATGCCGACGGCGACCAGCGCCACCGCCAGGGAGTTGCGGGCCCCGACCATGATCATCGACAGCACGTCCCGGCCGAAATGATCGGTTCCGAACGGATGGGCCAGGGACGGCGGCGCCAGCTTGCGGCCGATGTCGATCATCTCGACCGGGTATGGGGTCCAGATGAAGGAGACCAGGGCGGCCAGCACCACCATCCCGGTCAGGACGGCGCCGACGATCAGGGCGGGCGGAATGCGGCGACGGGCGGTCATGCGCGCCGCCCCCGCAGGCGCGGATCGACGAAGACATAGGCCAGGTCGATCAGGAATCCGACGACCACGACCGAGAAGACCAGCACCATGACCACCCCCTGGACCACGATCAGGTCCCGCTGGGTGATCGCCTGAAACACCAGGCGCCCCAGGCCCGGCAGGGAGAAGACATTCTCGATGATTATGCCCCCCGCCAGCAGGAAGGGGAATTGCAGGCCCAGGATCGTCAGCACCGGGATCAGGGCGTTGCGAAGGGCGTGGCGGCGCAGCGCCTGGCCGACGCTGAGGCCCTTGGCCCGCGCGGTGCGCATATAGTCCTCGTTCAGGGTGTCCAGCAGCGCCGTACGCAGCACCCGCGCCAGGATGGCCGCCTGGGGCGCCGCCAGGGCCACGGCCGGCAACAGCAGCGCCTTCAGGGCCGGCCATGCGCCCGCGTCCCAGCCTGGGAAGCCGCCGGCCGAGAACCAGCCCAGATTGATCGAGAAGAACAGGATCAGCAGCATGGCGATCCAGAAATTCGGCAGGGCGATCCCCACCTGGGTCACCCCCACCAGGCCGGCGTCGATCAGCGACCCCCGGCGACTGGCCGCGATGGCGCCGATCGGGAAGGCCACGACGAGGGAAATCAGGGTGGCCATCAGGGCCAGCGGCCCCGACACCGCCAAGCGGTCAGCGATCAGGCCGCCGACAGGCACCTGATAGGTATAGCTGATGCCGAACCGACCGCTGACCAGGTCGCCGACCCAGGCCAGGTAGCGTTCCAGCGCACCCCCTTCGAGACCCATCTGTTCGCGCAGGGCGGCGACGGCCTCGGGGCTGGCGTTCAGCCCCATCATATAGCTGGCCGGATCACCCGGCACGACCTGCAGCAGCAGGAAGATCACCACCGTCGCGGCCGCCAGGGTCACCGCATGGCCGCCCAGCCGCCGCAGCAGATAGGCGGCCCCGAACTGTCGCAGCACATAGGCCAGGACCAGCGCCCCGAACCCGGCGAACAGCCATCCCCAAGGCAGGCCCCCGCCCGCCTTCTCCTGGGGCGCCGCCGCTGCGCCCTGACCGCCGGTGAAATAGGCGCCGGAGACCACATTGGCCGCGATCGGGGCGTTGATCCAAAGCCCCTGCAGGTCGGCCTTCCAGATGCCGATCCGCGAGGACTGGAGCAGGAATCCGTTGACGGCGTCCTCGGCGATCCGGCGCTGCACCTCGCCCTGCAGCCTCAGGCGGGTGGCGTCGTCCGTGGCTCGGCCCAGCTGGTCGACAAGGGCGTTGAAGGCCTCGCTGCGGTATCCGAAATAATAGTCGTCACGGGCGTAGATGTCGTAGTCCATCGGCTCGACATGCTCGACGATGGTCAGGTCGAACTGGTGGCGTTTGAAGACCTGGTCCAGCCACTGGGCCCATTCCAGGTTTTCGATCTTCACCCTTATGCCCGCCGCGCCCAGCTGGGCCGCCAGCACCTCCCCGCCCCGCCTGGCGTAGGGTCGGGGCGGCAGGCGAAGGGTCAGGTCGATCCCGTCGGGATAGCCCGCCTCCGCCAACAGACGCCGGGCACGGGCGACATCGTGCGGATAAAGGCCCGTCAGATCGACATAGCCCGGCGCCTGGCGCGAGTAATGGCTGCCGATCGGCTGGCCGAAGCCGAACATCGCGCCGTCGATCAGGGCCTTCCGGTCGATCGCATAGGAGATGGCGCGTCGCACCCGCACGTCGTTCAGCGGCGGGTTGCGGTTGTTGATGCCCAGTATGACCTTGCCTTCCGAGGCGCCGATCACGACGCGGAAGCGCGGATCCCGCTCGAACTGGGCCACGTTTTCCGGCGCCGGATAGTTGGGGAAGGCGTCGATGTCGCCCGCGCTCACGGCGGAAAAGGCTGCGGTCGGGTCGCTGATGAACCGGAACTCCACGGCCTCAAGCCGGGGCGCAGGCCCCCAGTAGGTCGGGTTGCGACGCAGTTCCAGCGCATTGCCGCGGCGCCAGTTGAACAGGCGGAACGGACCGGTGCCGATCGGATTGGAGGCGTTGGCCGCCGCGCTCTCGGGCGCGACGATCACCGCGTCTCCCCAGGCCAGCAGCGTCGGCAGGGCGCTGACCGGATGGGCCAGGGTCACCCGCACCGTGGCGGGGTCCAGCACCTCGACCGACCGGATCGGTTCGAACAGGGCCTTCTGCGCATTGGTCGAAGTTTCGGCGGTGATCCGGTCCAGGGAGAATTTCACGTCCGAGGCGTCGAAGGTCGAGCCGTCGTGGAAGACGACCCCCCGCCTCAGGTGGAAGACATAGGTCAGGCCGTCGGGCGACACCTCCCACGACTCGGCCAGGGCCGGCGCCACCGTGCCGTTCTGGGTGATGCGGGTCAGGCCCTCGAAGACATTGCCGTAAACCACCTCGTCGACCGCCGCGGCCGCGCCGCTGGTCGGATCCAGATTCGGCGGCTCCAGCGGCAGGCCCAGCACCAGCCTGGTCCTCGCCGGACCGGCGGCCGCGTCGGCGACTCCGACGAACAGCGCCCCCAGGCCCGCCACGGCCAGGCACAGGGCGGCCAGCAGGGTCGCGGCCCACGCCGCCCATCGCCGGCCCTGAGTCGCCTCGTCGGCCGTCCTCATGCGCGATGGTCGGACGCCACTCACCACCGTCGTCTCAGTAGGGCGCAGAGGCCAGGGCGGCGCTGCAGTCCGGCGCCGCCTGCGACGACGCCGCGCGCGCCCGGACCAGTTCTTCCCGGGCCTTGGCGAAATCGGCCTGGAAGGCCGCATCGGCCTTCAGCCGCGTGACGATCACCGCCCCGACGATGCGGCCGGCTTCGACATCGCTGGCGTAGTGGACGCCGCACACCGCCCGGCTCTCGCCATAGGCCAGGCCCCGGCGCAGGATGGCGTCGGACCGGTCTGGCGCCATTTCCGCCAGGGTCAGGGCCCAGGCCCAGCCCAAGGCCGAATGACCCGAGGGATAGGAGCCGCTGGCCGCCAGCCAGGATTCCGGCGCGATGCAGGTCTCAGCCGGTTCCGCGACAAACGGGCGCGAGCGGAAATAGGCGCGTTTGGCCGGGGTCTGGATCGTCTCCAGATCGCCCAGCATCCGGCCCAGCAGATAGGTCAGGGTCGGCATCTGCTCCGGCTCGAATTTGACGCCCAGGGCGCATTCGAAAATCCGAGGGGCCGTGGGGGTCTCGATTTCATTGTCCGAACGGGCGATCGCCCAGCGCTCGGAGCCCGCCAGCGACCGCGTGGCGCGATAGGCCGCGACGTCGGCTTGACCTCTGAGCGAGTCCAGCTCCGGCGGCGGCGGCAGGAAGTTGAGCGCGTTCGGCGCGTCGCCCGCCGTCAGATAGCCGTGCGGATGATCCCGGAATCCGGTCCAGAAGCTGGTCTGCGTCGGGGCGGCCCCGGTTTCGGCCGCGGCGGCGCCCATGTCGGCGGTGGCGCACGAGCCGGCCAGGGTTCCGCAAGCCAGCGCGCCGAGGCCCAGGAACAGGAAGGAACGAAGGGTCATTGGTCGGCTCCGGAAGGGGGACGCATATCAGTCATCGGTGGCCACGGCGCCCGGGCGGCCGGTCTCGACGACCCAGGACTTGAGGGTCGAGAGGGTGGCGTCAGGGTCCCGCCGATCCGAGATCGCCTGATAGCGGGTGCTCAGCCGCCGTCGATCCAGATCGGCGGAAATATAGCCGCGCGAACGGGCATCCAGGAATTTCACCTGCGGATTTTCCGGCAGCATCGCATTCAGCGCATCGTGGGGCGGCCCGCTGGAGGTCACCGAGGTGCCGACGAATTCGGTGGCGACCACCGGCGAGTCCGGATCGGCCGAATCCAGCCGCACGTCATTGGTCCAGAACGAGTGATAATCCCCCGTCAGGACCACGGGATTCGACGGATTGATCGCCGCCAGATTGCGCACGAACCGGTTCCGCGCGGCGGGGAAGCCGTCCCAGGTGTCGGTCCAGTAGCGCGGTTCCGCGCCGCCCGCCGACCCCATCCTCAGCCCCGCCATGACCAGGTCCTGGGCCAGGATGTTCCACCGGGCGTTCGACCGCCTCAAGGCGTCATAGACCCAGGTCTCCTGCTCGAAGCCCAGGAAGGTGCGCGAAGGGTCGGCGCGATCCAGGCAGGTCGAATCGGCCACGACCTGTCCCTTGCCGCCTTCAGGCCCGGTGCTGCACGGCTGGCGCGAACGGTGCTGCCGGCCGTCCATCATGACGAACTGCGCCAGTCGGCCGTAGGACAGGCTGCGATAGATCTCCATCCCCGGCCCGCGCAGCACGTTCCGACGCAGCGGCATATGTTCGTAGAAGGCGCGATAGGCCGCCGCCCGCCGCCGCCCGAAATCCACCGGGCTGACGCCGTTCACCTTGGACCAGACGCCGGAATAGTCGTCCTGCACCTCGTGGTCATCCCAGATGACGATCCAGGGCGCGGCCCCGTGCAGACGCCGCAGGTCGGGGTCGGTGCGGTGAAGGGCGTAGCGGTTGCGATAGCCCGCCAGGGTCGTGGCCTCGCCCATTCCATAGGGCCGCACCACCTCGGCCGCCCGATCTTCGCCCAGCGAATATTCGTAGATGTAGTCGCCCAGGAAGACGACCAGATCGGGCGACTCGTCCGCCATGTGCCGGTAGGGGCTGAAATACCCCCGCTCCCAGTGCGCGCACGAGGCCACGACGAAGCGAAGGCGCTCCAGGTCGGCGTCGCGCGCCGGGGCCGTCCGCGTGCGGCCGATGGGGCTCTGCTGGCCCTGCGCCACGAAACGATACCAGTAGGGCCGGTCCGGCTGCAGGCCCGAAACCTCGATGTGGATGGAGTGGGCCCAGTCGGCGGTCGCCACATCCTCTCCCGCCAGCACCGGCTGCCGGAAGGCCTCGTCGGCCGCGATTTCCCAGCGCACCGGGATCGGCTCCGAAAGCCCCCCCGACCCATCGGCCGCCAGGGGATCGACCGTCAGCCGGGTCCACAGAACGACCCCGTCCGGCGTGGGATCGCCGCTGGCCACCCCCAGCGAAAACAGGTCGGCGCCGTCCGACCGGGCGCGGCCGAACGCCATGACCGCCGGGGCGGCGATCAGTCCGGCAAGGACCGAACGCCGGTCAGGACGAGGGCAGCTGAGAATCATCGACGCATCCACACACAAAAGGACTGGCGGGCGAGACCGGGGAGACCCGCCCGCCAGTAACCATCAGAAGTCCATGCTCAGACGGACCCCGACAGTCCGGGGCATGTGCGGCGACGTCGTCGGACGGGCCGATCCATTGAAGCCGTTCCGGGTCTCCTCGAAATACTTGTTGAAGATGTTGCGCGCCCAGAAGGTCACGCTCCAGTTCGAACCCGCCGGGCTCAGCGACAGGTTGGCGTTGGCCAGCCAGTATTCGGGGATGATGGACGACGCGCTGACGGAATACAGCTCGTCCCGATAGGAGTAGTTGGTCTCCGCCCGGATATCGACATTCCCCAGAGACCAGTCATAGGCCACCGAACCGCCGTAGGTCAGCCGCGGGAAGCCCAGCCGCTCACCCGACCGATCGTTCGAAATGATCACGTCCCACGGGCCGTCCGGCGGGTTGGCCGCGTCGGTCTTCGGTCCGTCGATGGCGAAATACTCGTCGTACTGGCCATCCTTGTAGGCGACATGCTGGGTGACCGTCAGACCGGGCAGGACGGCCCAGATCAGCTCCAGCTCTCCACCCGAAATGCTGGACTTGGGCACATTGGTGATCTTGCCCAGACGACCGTTGTCACGGTCGTATTCCAGGCCCTGAACCTGCTGGTCCCGGTAGTCGTAGTAGAAGACCGCGCCGTTCAGCTGGACCCGGCGATCCAGGAACTGAGACTTGAACCCGGTCTCGTAGGCGATCACGATCTCGGGCTTGAACGGGGTGGCCGAAGTGGCGTTGTAGGTGGTGAAGCCGCCGGACTTCACCCCGCGCGAGACGTTGGCGTAGAACAGGACGTCGTCGGCCAGCTTGTATTCCAGACCCAGCCGCCCGGAGACTTCGGACAGGTCGGTGTCATAGGTGACCGCCGCCCCCACGGCGCCCCCGACGCCGGTGCCGGTGGTGGTCAGGGTCCGGGTCTCCGTCTCATAGCGCAGACCAGCCACCAGGTTCAGCCGCTCCGTCACCTGATAGGTGTTGTGGGTGAAGACCCCGAAGGCCTCCACGGTCTGGCCATAGGGGGTGTTGATCAGCGGGCCCAGGCCGCGGAACTGGGTGTAGAAGCCCCCGTCGATGTCCTCGTCGGCATAGTGGGCGCCGACCATCCAGCTCAGCGGACCGTCCGAGGTGGAGGCCAGGCGCAGTTCCTGCGAGGTGACGTTGATGTCGTTGTAGAAGAAGACGTTCGACTCGTGGAAGGCGGTGCCGTCCCAGTCGTTGAACTCCTTGCGCTCGAACGACTGGTGCGCGGTGATCGAGGTCAGTTCGGCCGCCCCCAGATCGACCTTGATGATCATGCTGAGGTCAAAGCCGGTGTTGTTCCGCTGGGGCTTGGCGTTGTTCGGCAGGCCCGCGACGGCGGCCAACTCGGGCGAAATGCCCCAGCCGGTGATGCGCCATTGCGTATCGGCCGGGATGGTCGCGCCGCCGACCGGCGTATAGGGGGCCAGCAGCCGGAAGCCGAGACCGTCAGACTGGTCGCGCGAATAGGTGGCGTTCAGATTGACCGAAACTCGCTCCGAGGCGTCCCAGATCAGGCGGCCGCGCACCGCGGTGCGATCGGCGTCGCCCAGGGCTTCGCCGGTGTCGCGGTTGAACTGCCACGCCCCGCCCTGCTCCGTCGTCGCCGCCAGGCGCGCCCGCAGGCTATCGGAGATGGGGCCGGACACGAAGCCTTCGACCTTATAGCGGTCGTAGGAGCCGTATTCCGCCGTCATCCCCGCGCGGAGCTGGTCGGTCGGGGCGTTGGTGATGATGTTGACGGCGCCGCCGGTGGTGTTGCGACCATAGAGGGTGCCCTGGGGCCCGCGCAGGACTTCCATCCGCGCCACGTCGAACAGGGCGCCCTGGGTGGTCACCGTATAGGGGTGGGCGACCTCGTCGACATAGATGCCGACCGTCGAGGCGTTGTTGCTGGAATATTCGCGCGCGCCGATGCCGCGGATGCGGAACTGCGGCTGGCCGCCCCCGAACTGGCTGTCGACCTCCAGGGCCGGGACGGCGTTTTCCAGGTCGTTGACGACGCTGATGTTCTTTTCGTCCAGTTGCTCGCCACCGACGACGCTCAGGGCGATGCCCACGTCCTGGGCCGCCTGTTCACGCCGCTGGGCCGTGACGATGACCTCGTCGAGGACGGAGGCGCCCTCCTGGGTCGAAGGCCTGTCCTGGGCGGCCGCGGCGCCTGAGATAAGCGCGGCGAGCACCAGTGTCGAAGAACCGAAAAGAAGCTGTCTCATGGCATTTCCCCCTCAGGAAAAGTTTTTAGTATTGGTAGCTTAGGCGAACCCCCCAGGTTCTCGGGCGGCCGGGCTGTGCGATGTCCGCGCTGGTGAAGAAATTGCGCGTCAGGTCGTATTCCTGGTCGAACAGGTTCCGGACGAAGACCGTCGCAGACCAGGGGCCGGCGGACGGCGAGAAGGTCAGGCTCGCATTGGCGAGCCAGTAGGACGGCACGTCGTATTTGACGCCCAGCCAGGACGGGTATTCATCCCGATAGCTGTAGTTGACCTCGGCGGTCAGGGCGAAACCGCCGGCCATCCAGTCATAAGAAGCCGACCCGCCATAGCTGATCGCCGGGAAGGGAATCTCCTGCCCCGATTTGTCGGCATAGACCGCCATCCCCGCATTCCGCGACGCCGGCACGTCCAGGTCGAAGAAGTCGGTGTATTCGCCATGCTTGTAGCTCAGCGACTGGGCGATCCGCAGGCCGTCCATCGGCCTCCACACGCCTTCCAGTTCCGCGCCGTAGATTTCCGACGACGGCACATTGGCGAACCGGCCCACCGGCCCGTTGACCCCATATACGGCGGACAGCACCTGCTGGTCCGTATAGTCGTAGAAATAGGCCGCGCCGTTGATCTGCAGGCTCGGGCTGGGGTCCGACTTGAACCCGACCTCATAGGCGATCAGGATCTCGGGCCGGAACGGCGCGATCCCGCTGGCGTCCCCGGTGTTGTAGGTGGTGAAGCCGCCCGATTTGGCGCCCCGGCTGACCGAGCCGTAGATCAGCAGATTGTCGCTCGGCGTGTATTCCAGCGCGACCTTGCCGGTCATGGGCGTCATCTTCGTCGAGACGGAGGTGGGCGGCAGGGCGGTGGCCCCGCCGAAGGCTGTGCCGAAGCCGTCGAGATCGCGGGTCTCCTCTTCGTAGCGCAGCCCGCCGATCAGCTTGAAGGCGTCGTTGAAGCGGAATTCCGCCTGGCCGAACACGCTGACGGACTCCACCTGCTGGGCATAGGAGACCTGCCCGTAGGTGCCGTAGATGTCGATGAAGTCGGACGAATAGCGCTCGTCCAACTCCTGCTTGGAATAATAGACGCCCGCCACCCAGTTCAGCGGCCCGTCGTTGTAGGAGGCCAGGCGCACCTCCTGCGACACGACGCTGACGTCGCTGCCGAAGAAGGTGTCGGCCTCGACCGAGGCGGTGGCGTCCCAGTCCCCGAACTCGCTGCGATCCAGCGTCTCATAGCTGGTGATGCTGGTCAGGCTCATCGCGCCCAGGTCGATGTTGGCGTTGAGCGAGGCGCCCCACGAACTGTTGTCGCGCCCGGGCTTGGCGTCGAGGTCGCGGCCCATCTCGGCGGCGAAGCGCGGCGACACCCCCCATCCGGTCGCCCGGTGGTCGCTGTCGGCCGGGATCAGCACGCTGCCCGGACCGCCCAGGCGGGTCACCAGGGGATTGAGAAGATAGAGGCCCTCGTTCTCGGACTTGTCGATCCCGCCATGCACATCCAGCAGGAAGGAGACGGTTTCGGACGCCTGCCAGTCGATCAGGGCCCGGACGCCCGTGCGGTCGGCGTCGCCCAGGGAGGCCCCGGTGTCGCGGTTGTACTGGAAGGCCCCGCCCTGCTGGGTCGACAGGGCGATGCGCCCCTTCACGCTGTCGCCGATCGGGCCCGACACGAAGCCTTCCACCCGCAGGGCGTCGAAGCTCGCGTATTCCGCCATGATCCCGGCGGACGGCGTATCGGTCGGCCGGCGGGTCACGAAGCTGATCGCCCCGCCCGTGGTGTTGCGCCCATACAGGGTGCCCTGGGGCCCGCGCAGGACCTCGACCCGGTCGATGTCGAAGATCAGCCCCTGGGTCATGACCGGGACCGGATAGGCCACCTCGTTGACATAGACGCCGACGGTCGGGGCGTTGTTCGAGGCGTAGTCCTGGAAGCCGACGCCCCTCAGCCTGAACTGCGCCGCGCCGCCGCCGAACGCCGGTTCGATCTCCAGGTTGGGCGTGGCGGTCTGCAACTGGTTGATGTTGGTGACGCCGCGATCGGCCAGGTCGTCCCCGGACAGGACGCTCAGGGCGATGCCCACGTCCTGGGCGGCCTGCTCGCGACGCTGGGCCGTGACGATGACCTCGTCGATCACCGTGGCGGCCTGCCCCGTCTGGCTGGCCGGCGGCGTCTGGGCCGCGGCGGCGCCGGCCAGAACCGATGCAAGGACCCCGAATGACGCACTCAAGTAGAACTGCCTCATCGTCTCCCCCTTTCGGCCCTCAGGCCGTTTGTTGGATCACCGTGGACACGCACTCGAAAATTCGTTCGATCTCGGATGGACTGACCACCAGGGGCGGCGACAGGGCGATGGTGTCGCCGGTCACCCGGATCAGCACGCCTTCGTCGAAACAGCGTTGAAACACCTCGGTCGCCCGCGCGCCCGGCTGGCCCGGGCGGCTTTCCAGTTCGATGGCGGCGACCAGGCCCAGGTTGCGGATGTCGATGACATGGGCGGCGTTCCCAAGGCCATGGGCGGCCTCTTCCCAGACGCCGGACAGGGAACGGGCGCGGTCGAACAGCTGCTCGCCCTCGTAGATGTCCAGCGCGGCCAGGCCCGCGGCCGCCGCGAGCGGATGGCCGGAATAGGTGTAGCCGTGGAAGAATTCGATGCCGCTGCCGGCCTCGACCACCGTGTCATAGATGTCCGAGCGGACCGCGACCGCGCCCATCGGCACCGCGCCGTTGGTCAGCCCCTTGGCGCAGACGATCATGTCCGGCGTTACCCCGAACAGTTCCGAAGCCGTCGCCGCCCCCAGCCTGCCGAAGGCCGTGATGACCTCGTCGAAGATCAGCAGGATGCCCTCGCGGGCCGTGATCTCTCGCAGTCTTTCCAGATAGCCGACCGGCGGCACCAGGACGCCCGTCGACCCCGCCAGGGGTTCGACGATGACGGCGGCGATCGTCTCGGCGCCCCGCTGGGCGATCAGGTCCTCCAGCTCGTCCGCCAGATGGGCGCCCCAGGTCGGCTGGCCGCGCGAGAAGGCCGCATGTTCCAGGCTGTGGGTATGGGACAGGTGATCGACGCCCGGCAGCAGGGAGAATCCGCGCCGGTTGTTGTCCAGCCCGCCGACGGAGATGCCGCCGAAGCCGACGCCGTGATAGCCGCGCTGGCGACCGATGAACCGCACCCGGTCCGTCTTGCCCTGGGCCTGATGATAGGCCTGCGCGATCTTCAGCGAGGTATCGACGGCCTCGGATCCGGACCCGGCGAAGAAGACCCTGTCCAGGTCGTCGGGAAACAGCTTGCCCAGCCGGTCGGCCAGTTCGAACGCCTTGGGATGGCCGACCTGGAAGGTCGGCGCATAGTCCAGTCGGGCCGCCTGCTGGCTGATCGCGTCGATGATGGCGCGGCGGCCATGGCCGGCGTTGACGCACCACAGGCCCGCGGCGCCGTCCAGCACCGGCCGACCTTCGGGGGTGAAGTAGTACATCCCCTCGGCCGACTCCAGAAGGCGAGGCGTCCGCTTGAAGTCGCGGTTGGCCGTGAAGGGCATCCAGAACGACGCCAGATCACTGGTTTCACGTGTGAGCATTTGCCGACTTCATGATCAATAAAGGATTAGTCCGTTGGTCCGAGCCGAGGAACAAGCCTGTTTCTTGCCTCGCCGATTGCGCTGAAAAGGTTCAGCTTTGTCGCCATATCGCTCAAGATTCTGATCAGGTGCATCAGCCGCTCGATCGGTCCGGGACATGGGCTTCTCGGACCTCAGAAGGTTGGCGGGGTGCAGGCGCTGATGATCACGCAGGGGGCGTCCCCGATATTGCGGAAGCGATGGGGAAGAAGGCTGGAGAACAGATAGCCGTCGCCCGGCTTCAACACCCGGACCTGGTCGCCCACCGTGACCTCCAGCCGCCCCTCCACGACCAGACCGCCCTCCTCGCCCTCGTGCGACAGCGGAACCCGGCCGCTGTCGGCGCCCGGCTGATAGGTCTCGTGCAGGATCTGGAGGCTCGAGGCCTGGCCGCAGCCCAGCTGGCGATACGAAACGTCGCCCTGCGAGATTTCCGTGAACTCCTCACTGCGGAAGAAGACCTGCTGGGGCTGTTCGAAATCCTGGCTGAAGAACTCGCCCAGCGACAGGCCCGCGGCGTCCAGCAGCCGCTTCAGGGAGCCGACCGAGGGGCTGGTCCGTCCGCTTTCGACCAGGGACACGGTGCTGGACGGCACTCCGGCCTTCTTGGCCAGCGCCCTCTGGCTGAGACCCAGTTTGGCGCGCAGCAGCCTCAGCTTGGGACCGACGATGTTGTCCATGGCGTCGCTCCCTTCCGGTCCGTCACCGCTGGCCGTGCAGCAGGGAATAGGCCGCCCGGGCCATGACCTTGGCGGCCGACACCATGTCGTCGATGCCGACCCATTCGTCGGGCTGGTGCGCCAGGTCCAGCACGCCGGGCCCATAGGCGATGCAGTCCTTCAGCTTGCCGATTCGGTCGATGTGCTTCTGGTCATAGGTGCCCGGCGAACAGACGAATTTGGCCTTTCGTCCCAGAACCTGCTCGACGGCCCTGGCGGCGGCGGTGGCCACCGGCCCGTCGCGATCCGCCATGCTGGGCGCGACCTGGAACAGATCGCGGATTCCGTATCGGAACTCGGGCCGCGTCGCCGCCAGTTCGTCCAGCAGGCCGACCACCTCCCCCTTCACATCCTCCAGCGTCTCCTCGATCAGGAACCGGCGGTCGATGATCATCCGCGAGGAATCGGCGACGCAGGGCGCCGGAAGGCCTTCGAAATCCTCGCTCTGCCCGCCATGGATGGAGTTGATGTTCATCGTCGACTGGCGGGCGCCCTCCGGCACCACCGGCATGTCCGAGTGGCGGCTCTCCAGCGCCGGATACAGCCGCTCCTCGAAGGTCTGCATCACGGCGTTCATGTGCCGGATCGCCGAATCCCCGAGGAAGGGCATGGAGCCATGGGCGATGCGCCCCTTGGTCTCGATCTCCGCCCACCAGACGCCCCGGTGGCCGATGCAGACCCGGTCCACGTTCAGGGGCTCGGGAATGATGACGTGATCGACGCGCGGCTTCGAGAACCAGCCGCGCTCGGCCAGATAGGCCACCCCGCCATAGCCGCCCGACTCCTCGTCCGCCGTGCCCGAAACCTCCAGGGCGCCGGGAAGGTCAACCCCGGAATCGATCAGCGCCTCCACCGCGATGATCGAGGAGGCCAGCCCCCCCTTCATGTCGCAGGCGCCCCGGCCATAGACGCGGCCGTCCCTGATCACGCCCTCGAACGGATCAACCGTCCAGCCCTCACCGGCCTCGACCACGTCGATGTGGCTGTTGAAATGCACGCAGGGGCCGGGCCGCGACCCCTCTCGACGGGCCACGATATTGATGCGGGGATAGGCGTCGGAATCGCCCGGCGAACCGACTGCGCGGATGTATTCGACCTCGAACCCGCGCCGACGCAGACGGTCGCCGATATATTCGGCGCAGGGGCGATAGGCGTCGCCCGGCGGATTGACGGTGGGAAAGCGGATCAGGTCCCGGGTCAGCTGCGCCACATCGTCGGCGCGGCCGTCGATCATCGTCATCACGGCGTCCAGGGGATCGGTCATCGGCGCGCCTTCGTTTCAACCGGAGATGAGGGATTTTCCAGCTGCCGCAGCACCGCGTCGGTCAGGGCGGCGCTCGACACGGATGGGCCGTCGACGGCGATGTCCGGGGTGCGAATGCCCTCGGCCAGAACGGTCCTGACCGCCTGCTGCAGCCGGTCCGCCGCCTCCGGACGGTCCATCGAATGGCGCAGGCACAGGCCGAAGGACAGAAGCGTCGCGATGGGATTGGCCATGCCCCGCCCGGCGATATCCGGCGCGGACCCGTGGATCGGCTCATAAAGCGCGCGCCGTCGGCCGTTCGCCAGCGGCGCCGACAGCGAGGCGGACGGCAGCAGGCCCAGCGATCCGCTCAGGGCGGCCGCCGCGTCCGACAGGATGTCGCCGAACAGATTGTCCGTGACGATCACGTCGAACTGCTTGGGCCGGCTCACCAACTGCATGGCGCAGTTGTCGGCGAACATGTGGCTCAGGGCGACGTCCGGGTATTGCGCTCCGATCTCCGTCGCCACCGCCCGCCACAGGGCCCCCGTCTCCATCACATTGGCCTTGTCGACCGAACAGACCCGGCCAGAGCGGGTCCGGGCGGTCGCGAAGGCGACATGGCAGATCCGGGCGATCTCGGCCTCGGTATAGGACTGGGTGTCATAGGCCCGCCGGGCGCCGTCCGGCCCCGTCTCGATCCCTCGGGGAAGGCCGAAATAGACCCCGGCCGTCGCTTCCCGGATGATCAGTATGTCCAGATCCTCGATCAGATCGGGCTTCAGCGCCGACGCCCCCGCCAGCTCACCGTAGCAGACCGCCGGCCTCAGGTTGGCGAACAGGTCCAGCGTCTGGCGCAGACGCAGGATTCCCGCCTCGGGCCGCGCGGGTCGCTCAAGATGGTCCCAGCGCGGGCCGCCCACGGCGCCGAACAGAACCGCATCGGCGGCCAGGGCCTGCTCCACCACCGCGTCGGTGATCGGCGCGCCATGGGCCTCGATCGAGGCGCCGCCCACCAGCCCCTCGGTGATCTCCAGATCAAAGCCCAGGTCGGCCGAGAACCAGCGCGCCAGACGAACCGCCTCCCCGACGATCTCGGGTCCGATCCCGTCTCCCGGCAGAACCAGGAGCCGCAGCCTGTCCGGCCTAGATGCAGCGGCCACCGTCCACCTCCAGGGCGACGCCGGTGATCATCGAGGCGTCATCGGAACAGAGGAAGGCCGCCGCCGCACCCATGTCCGCCGGCGTCGAGAACCGGCCAAGCGGGATGGAGGCCAGGAATTTCGCACGAACCTCGGGCGTGTCCGCGCCCATGAAGGTCTTCAGCAGCGGGGTCTCCCCGGCCACCGGGTTCAGGGCGTTGACCCGCACCCCCGACGGCGCCAGCTCGATGGCCATGGCCCGGGTGGCGGTGATGACCCAGCCTTTCGAGGCGTTGTACCAGGTCAGATTCGGGCGCGGGCTGACGCCGCCCGTGGAGGCGATGTTCAGGATGGCGCCCCCGCCGGCGGCCTTCATCAGGGGCACCACCTCGCGGGCCGTCAGATAGATGGATCGGGCGTTCACGGCGAAGACGCGCTCGAACTCCTCCGGCGGCAGGTCTTCCATCGGCTGGGGCTGGTGGCCCACCCCGGCGTTGTTCACCAGGATCTCGATGCGGCCCAGGTCGGCCGTTTGTCGAACCAGGGCGTTGACCTGATCCGCGTCGGAGACATCGACCCCGACGCCCAGGGCCTGGCCTCCCAGGTCCGCAGCCAGGGCCGCCGCCGCGGCCTCGTTGCGGTCGGCGACGACCACCCGCGCGCCCTCGGCGGCGAAGCGACGGGCGATGCCCTCGCCAAAACCGGACGCGCCCCCCGTGACGATAGCGATCCTGCCGTCCAGTCTCATCTCGGCTCCTAACCGTGATAGGCCGCGACGGTCTTCAGGGTGGAGAACCCATAGAGCGCCTCGAACCCCTTTTCCCGTCCATGGCCGGACTTGCCCACGCCGCCGAACGGCAGTTCGACCCCACCCGCGGCGCCATAGTTGTTCAGGAAGACCTGACCGGCCCTGAGACGCCGGGCCAGCCGCATCTGCCGGCCGCCGTCCGCCGTCCAGACGCCCGCCACCAGCCCATAATCGGTGCCGTTGGCCAGGGCGACCGCCTCGTCCTCCGTCTCGAACGGCGTCACCACCACGGCCGGGCCGAATATCTCTTCCTGGGCCAGCCGGTGATCCGCCGGGACATCCGCGAACAGGGTCGGCCGGACGTAATGGCCGCCGGCGGGCGCATCCTCGACGATCCGACCCTCGGCCGCGACCAGGCCATCGGCCCGCCCCAGTTCGAGATACCCTTCGACCATGGCCTTCTGCCGCGCCGAAATCAGCGGCCCGACGTCCAGGTCGGCCATGGCCGGGCCGACGCGCAGGGCCTCGTACCGCTCCTTCAGGGCGGACAGAAGCTGGCGGTAGACGCCCGTCTGCACCAGGATTCTCGACCCGGCGGAACAGGTCTGGCCCGCGTTCTGGATTCCGGCGTTGACCAGGAAAGGCAGGGCCTTTTCCAGGTCCGCGTCATCGAACACGATCTGCGGCGACTTGCCGCCCAGCTCCAGGGTGACCGGCACCGCATTGGCGGCGGCGGCCTGCTGGATCATGGCGCCGACCCCGGTCGATCCGGTGAAGGAGACGTGCCCCACCCCGGCGTGTCCCGCCAGGGCGGCCCCGGCCACGGACCCCAGGCCCGTGATGACGTTCAGCGCCCCGGCCGGAAGTCCCGCCTCCATGGCGATCCGCGCGAAGGCCAGGGCGGTCAGCGAGGCCTGCTCCGCCGGCTTCAGCACCGCCGCATTGCCCATGGCCAGCGCCGCCCCGACCGAGCGTCCGATGATCTGCATCGGATAGTTCCACGGGATGATGTGGCCGGTGACCCCGTGCGGCTCCCACAGGGTGTAGACCGTATAGCCGGCCTTGAAGGGGATGGTTTCGCCATGAACCTTGTCGGCGGCGCCGCCGTAGAACTCCATATACCGCGCCAGTGCGACCACATCGGCCCGCGCCTGGCTCAGCGGCTTGCCGACGTCCCGCGCCTCCAGCACCGCCAGGTCGTCGACATAGGCCAGCACCGCCTGGCCGATGTTCGCCAGAATTCGGCCCCGGTCGGCCGCCGCCAGCGCGCCCCAGTCGGAATCGAGCGCCGCCCTGGCGGCCTCCACCGCCCCATCGACATCCGCAGCGGTCGCGGCGGCGATGTCCGCGATCACCTCGCCGGTCGAGGGGTCCTCGACCGGGATCGCCTCGGCGGCGTCGGCCCTGCGCCAGCGACCACCGATCAAAAGCGTGTTTGACTTCATGGACTCTAACATCGGCGCCAGTGGGCTATATGGCGCCATCGACAACAACCCCTTTTCTAACGCTCCCTAAGTCACTGGATTCACGCGTTTGGTCGGGCTATCTTTGCCCGATCCGCAACATCCGCAACAACGGACGCACCCTCATGACGGTCGATGTCGGCAGCCGGTTGCGCTTCGTTCGGGAACGTCAGGGCCTGTCCCAGCGCGAGCTTTCCAAGCGCGCGGGCGTGACCAATTCCACCATATCCCTGATCGAGGCGGGACGGATGAACCCCTCGATCGGCGCCCTGAAGCGCATTCTGGACGGCATTCCCGTCGGCCTGTCCGAATTCTTCGCCATCGTCCCCGAGGCCTCGTCCCGCTTCTTCTACACGGCGGACGAACTGACAGAGATCGGCAAGGGGCTGATCTCCTATCGCCAGGTCGGTGAAAGGGTGTTCGGCAAGACCCTCCAGATCCTCAGCGAAACCTACCAGCCGGGCGCCGACACCGGCCGGGTCCCCCTGATGCACGAAGGCCAGGAAGGGGCGGTCGTCATCAGCGGACGGCTGGAGGTCACGGTCGAAGGGCGGGTGCGCGTCCTGGGTCCCGGCGACGCCTATTATTTCGAAAGCCACAAGCCGCACCGCTTCCGCTGCGTCGGCCAGGAACCCTGCCGCCTGATCAGCGCCTGCACCCCACCCAGCTTCTAGCGGCGCGCGCCCCTCACTCCCACTCTATTGTAAACAAGACATTTTTATCTTTTATATTCAATGGCTTATTTTCCTGCTAATTGGTAATACCATGAAAAATACCATGCTCAGAAAAGGCTTAACAATATTTTGAAAAATTGCCTACTGAGCGCTGCCGCACAGCTCCATAGGCCGCTTTCCTGGCTTTGCTTCCAGATGTATGCTCTTCTGCTCCTGCAGCTAATGGATCACCGCAAACAGGTTACTCGCCTGGGGATTCCCTTTCGACCCGAGCATCCGTATGAGACTCATGCTCGATTATTATTATTATAGAAGCCCCCATGAATAAATCGCTCATCATTTTCGGCATCGTCAACATAACCTCGGACAGTTTCTCCGATGGAGGCCGGTATCTGGCGCCAGACGCAGCCATTGCGCAGGCGCGTAAGCTGATGGCCGAGGGGGCAGATGTGATCGACCTCGGTCCGGCATCCAGCAATCCCGACGCCGCGCCTGTTTCGTCCGACACAGAAATCGCGCGTATCGCGCCGGTGCTGGACGCGCTCAAGGCAGATGGCATTCCCGTCTCGCTCGACAGTTATCAACCCGCGACGCAAGCCTATGCCTTGTCGCGTGGTGTGGCCTATCTCAATGATATTCGCGGTTTTCCAGACGCTGCGTTCTATCCGCAATTGGCGAAATCATCTGCCAAACTCGTCGTTATGCATTCGGTGCAAGACGGGCAGGCAGATCGGCGCGAGGCACCCGCTGGCGACATCATGGATCACATTGCGGCGTTCTTTGACGCGCGCATCGCGGCGCTGACGGGTGCCGGTATCAAACGCAACCGCCTTGTCCTTGATCCCGGCATGGGGTTTTTTCTGGGGGCTGCTCCCGAAACCTCGCTCTCGGTGCTGGCGCGGTTCGATGAATTGCGGCTGCGCTTCGATTTGCCGGTGCTTCTGTCTGTTTCGCGCAAATCCTTTCTGCGCGCGCTCACAGGCCGTGGTCCGGGGGATGTCGGGGCCGCGACACTCGCTGCAGAGCTTGCCGCCGCCGCAGGTGGAGCTGACTTCATCCGCACACACGAGCCGCGCCCCTTGCGCGACGGGCTGGCGGTATTGGCGGCGCTGAAAGAAACCGCAAGAATTCGTTAACTGCACATTCGGGATATTTCTCTATATTCGCGGTTCAGCAGGCATGTCCCCTTTGAGGGCGACCCGACGACAGGATAATCGACCTTATGGTGCGCAAATATTTCGGCACAGACGGTATTCGTGGCAAAGCCAACGAAGGCGCGATGACGGCGGAAACCGCCTTGCGCGTCGGCATGGCGGCTGGCCGTGTCTTTCGTCGCGGTGACCACCGCCATCGTGTCGTGATCGGCAAGGATACGCGCCTGTCGGGCTATATGCTTGAACCCGCGCTCACAGCCGGTTTCACCTCGATGGGCATGGACGTATTCCTTTTTGGCCCGCTGCCGACAACGTATAGGAAGAATAAACGCCCTTTTCACCCAAGTCCAACAGCTTTGGACCGCAGTTGACTCTTTCGACACCCCTGCGATGCAACCCAATCCGGCTGACGGGGAGCCAGCAACGCTGAAAATTTACCCTCCTCTTTCCCACTAGCGGCTCCTTTTCCGACAACCAGCACGGCGGATCCCTGCCGCGGCGCTGTGAACGCAGCATTTTGATTGGTATCGTTGGCCTTCAGGCTCGTCAGTCAAACAGACCCAGGAGCAGCTCAGCCGGTGGCGCCCGGCTTTCGGGTAACGCCCTGGTCCCGCTGGTTTCGGCTTTGTGCTTCAGGTGATCAAGGATCTGCTTGATCACTATAGGGTCTTCAATGCAGGCGATGACTTTCATGGCGCCGCCGCAGCCGCTGCAGGTCTCGATGTCGATATTGAAAACACGCTTGAGCCGTTGCGCCCATGTCATCGACGCTCGCCGTTGTGCTGGTGTTGCCGGTTCATCAGCCACCCTGACCTTGTTGCCCCTGCCCCGTTTTGCCGGCGTGACCAACGCCCGGTGCCGACTGTTGGGTGCGAACACCCCGTGGAAGCGGGTTAGGTTGACTCTGGGCTTCGGTACCAGGGCGGCCAGCCTTGCAATGAAATCCAATGGTTCGAAAATGACGTGCGTGGTGCCGTCCCGGTACGGCGTCTTGAGCTGGTAGCGCACGTTGCCGCCTCGTGTTAACGACAGCCGCTTCTCGGATACCGCCGGGCGGCTGATGTACCGGCACAGCCGTTCGAGCTTCTTGCGTTCATCGGCCCTGGCCGCCACGCCGGCGTGCAGGCTGGACCCGGCTACCTTGCCAATCCCGTCACCGAACGGATCACCACTGGTCGGCAGAGTTTGCAAAGTGAACACCTTTCGCCCCGCCTGTGAACCGACAGCGATACGGTAAGTGATCGAGTGCCCCAGCAGGGGTGTCATCGGGTCGTCATCCACCGCATCCGAGGCCAGATAGCTGTTTTCGACATCCCGTTCCAGCAGGCCTTGCCGTTCCAGATAGCGACCCACCCGGTGGGCGATGGTGTGCGTCAGCTGGGTGAGCTCTGGGCTGGTCGGCGCCTTGACCCAGCGGAAACGCGCTGAGCCGTGGGATTGCTCGACATACACACCGTCGAGAAACAGCATGTGGAAGTGAACATTCAGATTGAGCGCCGATCCAAAACGCTGGATCAGGGTGACCGCGCCCGTCTTGGCCACTTGGTGGGTATGGCCCGCTTTCTTGACCAGGTGCGTGGCAATGACGCGGTAAACGATGCCCAGCACCCACCCCATGATCTCGGGCCGGCTGGCAAACAGGAAACGCAGCTGAAACGGGAAGCTCAACACCCACTGACGCATGGGTTGTTCAGGCAGTACTTCATCAACCAGCAAGGCGGCACTTTCGGCCATCCGCCGCGCCCCACAGCTCGGGCAGAAACCGCGACGCTTACAGCTGAAAGCGACCAGGTGCTCGGCGTGGCAAGACTCGCAGCGAACCCGTAGAAAGCCATGCTCCAGCCGCCCGCATTGGAGAAATTCTTCAAATTCCCGTTGCACATAGCCCGGCAATTCCTTTCCCTGCTCTGCCATAAGCGCAGCGAATGCCGGGTAATACTCGTCAACGATCTGATAGAGAAGGGTTTGCTCGGGTCGGTGGCTCTGGTAACGACCAGTATCCCGATCCCGGCTGGCCGTCCTGGCCGCCACATGAGGCATGTTCCGCGTCCTTGCAATACTGTGTTTACATACAGTCTATCGCTTAGCGGAAAGTTCTTTTACCCTCAGCCGAAATGCCTGCCGTTGCTAGACATTGCCAGCCAGTGCCCGTCACTCCCACTCGATGGTCCCGGGCGGCTTGGACGTCACGTCATAGACGACGCGGTTGACGCCGCGCACCTCGTTGATGATCCGCGTCGCCGTGCGGGCCAGGACATCCCACGGGAACTGGAAGAAATCGGCCGTCATGCCGTCGGTCGAGGTGACGGCGCGCAGGGCCAGCACCTTCTCATAGGTGCGGGCGTCGCCCATCACCCCCACCGTCTTGACCGGCAGCAGCACCGCGAACGCCTGCCAGATCTCGTCATACAGGCCCGCCTTGCGGATCTCGTCCAGATAGATGGCGTCCGCTTCCTGAAGGGTCGCCACGGCGTCGGGCGTGATCTCGCCCGGAATGCGGATGGCCAGGCCCGGCCCCGGGAAGGGATGGCGGCCCACGAAGGCGTCGGTCAGGCCCAGTTCGCGGCCCAGGGCCCGCACCTCGTCCTTGAACAGTTCGCGCAGGGGCTCGACCAGTTTCAGCTTCATATAATCGGGCAGGCCGCCGACGTTATGGTGGCTCTTGATGACGGCGCTGGGGCCGCCCGAGGCCGAGACGCTCTCGATCACGTCGGGATACAGCGTCCCCTGGGCCAGGAATTCGGCGCCCTCGATCCTGTTCGCCTCGCGGTCGAACACGTCGATGAATATCTTGCCGATGGTCTTGCGCTTGGTTTCCGGATCCGACACCCCGGCCAGGGCGCCCAGGAATTCCTGTGACGCATCAACATGGATCAGCGGAATGTTGTAGTGTTCCCGGAACAGGGTCGTGACCTGTTTCGCCTCATCCTTGCGCAACAGGCCGGTGTCGACGAAGACGCAGGTCAGCTGGTCCCCGATGGCCTCGTGGATCAGCACCGCCGCCACCGAACTGTCGACCCCGCCCGACAGGCCGCAGATCACCTTGCCGGTTCCCACCTGGGCGCGGATTTTCTGGACCTGTTCGTCGCGATAGGCGGCCATGGTCCAGTCGCCGGTCAGGCCCGCGATCCGGTGGGTGAAATTCTTCAGGATCGTCGCCCCGCGCGGGGTGTGCATCACCTCGGGGTGGAACTGGACGCCATAGATCTTGCGCGCCTCGTCGCCGATGGCGGCGAAGGGGGCGCCTTCAGAGGTGGCGATGACCTCGAAGCCGGGGGGAATGGCGGTGACGCGGTCGCCGTGGCTCATCCACACAGGCTCGCCCTCGCCCACCCCGGCCAGGCCGGCGAACAGGGGGCTGTCCTTCTGGACCGCGATCTCGGCGCGACCGAACTCGCGGTGGTGGCCGCTTTCCACCTTGCCGCCCAGCTGGGCGCAGATGGCCTGCTGGCCGTAGCAGATGCCCAGAACCGGCACGCCCGCCTCGAACAGGGCGGCATCGGCGCGCGGGCTTGCGGTTTCCGTCGTCGACGCCGGGCCGCCCGACAGGATGATGGCCTGGGGCTTCATCGCCGCCAGGGCCGCCCCCGCCTTGTCGAACGGATGGATCTCGCAATAGACCCCCGCCTCGCGCAGGCGCCGCGCGATCAGCTGGGTCACCTGGCTGCCGAAATCGACGATCAGCACCTTCTGGTGGGCGGCGGTGGTCATGGGATCGTTTCCGAAACAGGGGATTGGGCGGGGTCTTGGCCGGGACCGGCCGTCATTTCAAGCAGGCTCAGACCCTGCGACTGCAGGCCGTCCGTCAGCCGATCCAGCGCCGCCGCCAAATTCGCATCGACCAGATGCAGGGTCCCGGTCCAGTCGCTCAGAACCTTCAGCTCGGCCTTGCCGTCCGACACGCCGCGCAGGGCGATCAGGGGAACGCCGAACGTCTGGGCCGCGCGCACCAGGGCCCAGGTCTCCATGTCCACCATCTCGGCCGCGATGGCGTCATAGGCGGCGCCGGACACCACATTCGCCCCGGTCGACAGGCGCGCGCAGGGCACACCGGCGATGGGGCACGGCAGGGTCAGGACGGCGGGCAGGTCCAGCAGGGGCGTGATCCCCCTCTCGAACCCCAGCGGGCTGGCGTCCATGTCGCGATAGGCCACCGACGACGCCTGATAGACCGCCGCATGGTCCAGCACCCGCGACCCGCACGACCCCAGCGAGACGACCAGGTCCGGCGCCTGACCGGTCGCCTCCAGCCGCGCCAGGGCGGCGGTCAGGGACACCGCCGCCTCGACCGGGCCGATGCCGGTCATCAGGGGATCGATGCGCGCCCGCAGATGCTCCCCATATTCCGCCGGCGCCGCCATGACCGGCAGGACGACGACATCACCATAGCGTTCCAGCCTCATGCCGACCGCTCATAAAGGGCGGCGAAGAAGCCGTCGGTGTTCGTCGATGCCGGCGACAGGCGCAGGCGATGCATTCCTCCCCCATCGGGGGAGGGGGACCGCGAAGCGGTGGATGGGGCCAACCCCAGACTCCGCAGCCCGGACCAGCCCCCTCCACCATCCTTCGGATGGTCCCCCTCCCCCAAGGGGGGAGGAGCGAACATAGCCACGGGCCGGAACTCAGGATGCCCCGCCTCGAAGGCGTCGGCGCTGGCCTCGTTCTCGGCCGCCAGCATGGAACAGGTGACATAGATCAGCCGCCCGCCCGGCCGCACCAGTTTCGCCGCCTGGCCCAGGATGCGCACCTGCAAGGCGTGCAGACGCGCCACCTCGTCCGTCGTCAGGCGCCAGGCGTCCTCGGGCCGGCGTCGCCATGTGCCCGAACCGCTGCACGGCGCATCGACGAAGACCAGGTCGGCGGCGCCGTTCAGGTCTTCCATCCCCCCGCCATTCTGACCCAGCAGGCGAAGCTCCGCCTCGACCCCCGCGCGCGCCAGCCGGGGCCGGATGGCGTCCAGCCGCTTCTGCACGACGTCGGAGGCGATAAGTCTTCCCTTCCCCCCTCGCGGGGGAAGGTGGGCGGCGGAGCCGCTCGGATGGGGGGGCTGGTCCCTCGTCTCGTCTGCAGGATGATCGGGTGTGTCGCCAACAGCCCCCTCATCCGTCTCGCGCTGCGAGCCACCTTCTCCCCCGAGGGGAGAAGGAAACATCGCGGCCGCCAGCCCCAGGGTCTTGCCCCCGCCGCCGGCGCAATAGTCGACCACCGTCATGCCGGGCGCGGCGCCGGCCAGGGCGCAGACGATCTGGCTGCCCTCGTCCTGGATCTCGATGCGGCCATCCCTGAAGGCGTCGGTCGCCTGGATGTTCGGCGGCGGCTCGCTGGCCAGACGCAGGCCCACGGGCGACCACGGCGTCCGCGTCGCCTCAAGCCCGACGTGGGCCAGTTCGGCGCGCTCGGTCGCCACGTCCGTCTTCAGCGTATTGACCCGCAGGTCGATGGGCGCGCGCGGCGCCATCAACCCTTGCGCCTCCTCGGCCCAGCGATCGCCGAAGGTCGCCTTGAAATCCTCGACCACGAAGGCCGGCAGGCCCGCCGCGACCCAGCCGGGCAGGTCCCCCTCGCCCGCCGCCGTCAGACGGCTGCGTTCCTGTTTCGACAGCGGACGCGGACCATAGCCGTCGCCCGAATGCAGGGCCTCGATCTCGTCCAGAGCCAGGCCGTCGATCAGGCTGAGCGATCCGATCACCAGCGCCCGTCCGTCCTCGCGCCCGCCCATGGCCCACGACAGGCGGGCGCGGGCGCGCAGCACCTTATAGACCCGGTCGGCAATGGCCTTGCGGTCCTTGGACCCGGCGTAGCGGTTGGCCTGGCCCCAGGCTTTCAGCACGGCCTCGGCCGGCTGGCGGCCCTGGGCGATGGAATCCAGGACCGAGGCGGCGGCGGCGAGACGGGCGGCAGGGGTCACGGAACCTCAGATCAGACGAACAGGGCGGCGATGACCATGACCAGCCCGGCCAGGCTGACCGCCCAGGCCAGCGACCGCACATAGGCAATCCCGAAGGCATAGAGCGGCAAATAGACCAGCCGCCCGAAGAAATAGAGATGCGTCCCCAGGAAGGTCATCTGGCCGTCCTCGCCCGCCACATGGGCCATGATGACGGCGGCGGCGAAGATCGGCAGGGTCTCGAACAGATTGGCCTGGGCCCGCATCAGCCGCCCGGCCAGCGGCCCCGGCGGCGGCGGCACGCCGTCGCGCGCGCCGGCGTTCCACTTCAGACCCAGTTCGCGCGTTCGCGCCGACGCCGCCCACAGGATCTGGACCAGGGCCAGGATCAGGGTGAAGGCCAGCATGATGAACTCAGGCGTCATATCCATGGTCTTGACCCTCCCCGGTCAGCCCTGACGATAGTTGGGCGCCTCGCGCGTGATCATCACGTCGTGGACATGGCTTTCGCGCAGGCCCGCCCCGGTGATGCGCACGAACCGCGCCCGTTGCTGGAAGTCTTCGATGGTCGCGGCGCCGACATAGCCCATGGCCGCGCGCAGGCCGCCGACCAGCTGGTGGATCACCGGGCTGATCGGTCCCTTGTAGGGGGTCTGGCCCTCGATGCCCTCGGGCACGAGCTTCTGGGTCTCGACCTCCTTCTGGAAATAGCGGTCGGCCGACCCGGCCCCCATCGCCCCGACCGATCCCATGCCGCGATACGACTTGTAGCTCCGGCCCTGATACAGGAAGACCTCGCCCGGGCTCTCGTCCGTGCCGGCGAACATCGAGCCCATCATGGCGCAGGACGCGCCCGCCGCGATGGCCTTGGCCAGGTCGCCCGAATATTTGATGCCGCCGTCGGCGATGATCGGCACGCCCGTTTCCCTCGCCGCGCGCACGGCCTCCATGATGGCCGTCAGTTGGGGCACGCCCACGCCCGCGACGATGCGGGTGGTGCAGATGCTGCCCGGCCCGATGCCCACCTTCACCGCATCGGCGCCCGCGTCGATCAGGGCGCGGGCGGCGTCATAGGTGGCGACGTTTCCGGCGACGACCTGCAGCCGGTTGGTCTCGCGCTTCACCCGCTCGACCGCTCGGGCGACCTGGACCGAATGGCCATGGGCGGTGTCGATCACCACCACGTCCGCGCCCGCCTCGGCCAGAGCCATGGACCGTTCATAACCGCTGTCACCCACGGTCGAGGCCGCGCCGACCAGCAGCCGGCCCTGGTCGTCCTTGGCCGCATGGGGGAAGGCCTGGGCCTTCTCGATATCCTTCATGGTGATCAGGCCGACCGCGCGCCCGGCCTCGTCGGTGACGATCACCCGCTCGATCTTGCGGTCACGCAGGATGGCCAGGGCCTCGTCACGCCCCGCCCCCTCGGCCACGGTGAACAGCGGCCCGGTGGTCATCAGATCGGCGGCCTTGCGGTTCAGGTCGTTCTCGAACCGCATGTCGCGGTTGGTCAGCATTCCGACCAGCCTGCCCGACTTCGGGTCCACCACCGGGAAGCCGGTGATCTTCCTGCGCGCCACGATCTCGCGCACCTGGCCCAGGGTGGTGTCCGGCGTCACCGTGACCGGATCGACCACCATGCCGCTTTCATAGCGTTTCACCTGGCGGACCTGATCGGCCTGGTCCTCGACCGTCAGGTTGCGGTGCAGGATCCCCAGCCCCCCCGCCTGGGCCATGGCGATGGCCAGGCGCGCCTCGGTCACCGTGTCCATGGCCGAAGAGGCCAGGGGGATGTTCAACCGGATGTCTCGGGTCAGGCGGGTCGAGGTGTCCGCGTCGGCGGGCATGACCTCGGACGGGCCGGGTTCCAGCAAAACATCGTCGAAGGTCAGGCCTTCGCGTATCTCCATCAGGAGCCTCCGTTTTGCGGGCCGCGTATCCCCTGCGCCGGGACTGGTGTCAACCGTCCGCCGCGCCCGCGAACGGATTACGCACCACCAGATCGCCGAACCGCCGTCCGTCCTGCAGGTCTTCGGTCAGCAGAAGCCCGCACCCGGCGCGTGACGCCGAGGCGACGATGCAGGCGTCATAGATGTGAAGCTGGGCTTCCGCAGCCAGCTTCAGCCCGTCCGAGTGGGTGGCGACATCCAGCGGAACCACCTGCAGGCCCGATTTCCGAAAACCTGCGGAGACGTCGTCGATTTCTCGCCAGCTCCGGCCCAGCTTGCGCTTCGCGACGGCCGCGAACTCGTTCAGCACCTGGACGCTGATCACGCCTCCGTTAACGAGGACGGTCTTGGCGATGTCCGATTTCCAACCCTGATCCGTCACGGCGTAGATCAGGATATTGGTGTCCAGGAAGGGTCTACTTCCGCTCATTGGATTCGAGACGATCAAACCGGAAGCCGGGCGGAACGGGCCAGGCCAGTTTCCTGATCTGCTTGATCGCCTCGCGCCGCCGCTCGTCCTTCTCGATCTCCAGCCTGTCCTTGCCGACCACCGTCACCGCGATCTCGTCGCCGTCGTGCAGATCCAGCGCCTCGACCACCTTGGCGGGCAGCCGCACGGCCAGGCTGTTGCCCCATCGTGAAACCTTGGGCATGACGCGCCTCCATGGATATACATTCTCAAATGTATATCATCGCCGGTTCAGCGCAACCCAATAGACCTCGGAACTGCCCTTGCGGCTGGCTTGGGGCTTGACCGTCTTCACCGTCTCGAAATGGGTCCGCAGGTCATCCAGAACCCCGCCCGCGTCCCCGCCCTGGAAGCTCTTGGTCACGAAGACGCCGCCGGGCCGCAAGGTGCGGATGGCGAAGTCGGCGGCGATCTCGATCAGGGCGATGATCTTCAGGTGGTCGGTCTGGCGATGGCCGATGGTGTTGTGCGCCATGTCCGACAGCACCAGGTCCGGCGCCCCGCCGATCAGGTCGATCAGCTGCTGGTCCACGCCGGGCGTGGTGAAGTCCGCCTGGATCAGCTCGGCCCCCGCGATATGTTCGATGGGCAGAAGGTCCACCCCCGCGACCGCCGCCGCCCCCCGCTTCAGCGCCACCTGGACCCAGCCGCCGGGCGCCGCGCCCAGGTCGATCACCCGCGACCCCGGCCGGATCAGACGATGTTTGTCGTCGATCTCCATCAGCTTGAAGGCCGCGCGGCTGCGCCATCCCTCGGCGCGGGCGCGGTCGGACCAGGGGTCGGCCAGCTGCCGCTTGATCCACTGCTGGCTGGACATCGACTTCTTGTCGGCGGTCTTGATCTTCTGGCCCATGCCGCGCCCGGCCGCCGTGCCGCCCGTGGGCGGGCGCACCATGCGGCGCCTTTCAGCCTGGGGGCGTTCGGGGGGCTTTTCGTCCTCGCTCATGCCTCTCCCATAGCGGTCGCCGCCGTCAGTCGCTATGTCCGCTCGCACATTCCGATCACAGGAGGGCCCCATGGCCGAAACCCTCACCTTCACCGTCGACACCGGCGCCGGAACCGGCGACGTGGTCATCAAGCTACGCCCCGACCTAGCCCCCGGCCACGTCGCCCGCATCACCGAACTGGCCGGCGAGGGCTTCTATGACGGCGTGGTCTTCCACCGCGTCATCCCCGGCTTCATGGCCCAGGGCGGCGACCCGACCGGCACCGGCTCGGGCGGCTCCAAGAAGCCGAACCTGAAGCAGGAATTCAGCGCCGAGCCGCACGTGCGCGGCGTCTGCTCCATGGCCCGCACCTCGGACCCGAACAGCGCCAATTCGCAGTTCTTCATCTGCTTCGACGACGCCACCTTCCTGGACCGCCAGTACACCGTCTGGGGCCAGGTCGAATCGGGCATGGAGCACATCGACGCCCTGCCCAAGGGTGAGCCGCCCCGCGCGCCCGGCAAGATCGTCAAGGCGACGGTGGGCTAGGACGCCTGAAGGCGGGGGATCAGTCCCCCGCCCACCAGCGCAGGCTGACCGGCCGGGCCCGGCCGTCGACGGTCAGGGTCCCGGTCAGAACCGCCCCCTCGGCGCCCAGGTTGCGCCGCGACTCGGCCAGGGCGCCGGCGTCCAGCCGCCCCTCGAACCTGACGACGCCCAGCCGTTCCGACCGTCCCTCGAACCGCACCCGGTCCCCGCTGACGGCGTAGGATGTGGGCAGGACGCGCGCCCGGCCGCTACGGCTTTCGCCCAGTTCGGTCTGGACCATCGGGCTGTCGCGGTCCTCGAACTCGATCATGATGGGGGCGAAGGTCTCGCTGCGCTGGCCCGCCTCCCAGGCCGCGAAATCGGCCGCCTGACCCATGAACAGGTGATGGAAGACCCATCCCCCGCCCGCCGCCTCGGTCGTCGGCAGATAGTATCCCGACTGGTCCTGCTCGATCTCGCTGGTGAAGACGGGCGCGGCGGCCGGCGCCCCTTCCCCCTTCGACGCCGCCCCCTTCGACGTCTCCGGCGGCTCGCACCCGGCGACGGCCAGCGCCAGGGCGGCGCCCGACAGGATCAGGATGCGGCGCATCAAGGCTCTCCTACGGCAGATGGGTCAGGACGCGCAGCCAGCCTTCGGCCTGGGCCGCGTCAATGGCCTCGAACAGGGGAATGGCGATCAGGAAGGCCAGGCCGTCCCGCAGCGTCAGCAGGAAGAAGGCCGGGCGCACCACCCGCTCCTCGTCGTCCCGCCAGGCCGAGAACCGGGGCAGGAAACGCGGCGTGCGGCGCACATAGGCGGCATAGGTCTCGCCGAACTCCCGGCTCAGCCAGGCCTCTTCCTTGCGGACGGTGGCGCGGAAGATCACCCAGGCCGCGACCACGAAGATCGCCGCCACGGTGATCTGGCCGGTCTGGGCGCCGATGCCGAAGGCGCCGATGAAGCTGAAGACATACAGAGGATTGCGGCTGATCGAATAGGGGCCGCGATCAACGATCTCGGCCTTCTTGCGCCCGCCGATATACAGCGAGCACCAGGCCCGTCCGACGATGGCGATGACGATGGCGCCCAGGCCCGCCGCCTCGACCGCCTCGTGCCAGTCGCCCTCGACTCCTCCGGGCGACTGCAGAAACAGAGTGGCCCCGATCAGGGCCAGGCCCAGCACCAGGACGGCCGCCTTGCGCAGTTTCTGGACGGCCTGGATATCGAAGGCGGACGGCAAGGCGGGCATCGACGGGCTCCGGAAAGAGGACGGCCGCGGACCCTCGCCCGCGGCCGGTCCAACGGATCAGCGATCCAGCGCCCGGTCAACGGCCTGGAAGGCGCTCCAGGCCAGTTCGGTGGCGCTGATGAAGACCGACGGCGTCACCTTGTCGAAGTCGTCGGTCGGCTTGTGATAGTCCGGGTGGAAATTCACCCCGAAATACAGGAACGGCAGGCCTGCCCGATGGAAGGCGCCGTGGTCCGACGCCATGACCCAGTTGTCGGCGCCGGTGTCCTCGGGCGTGTCCTTGCCGAAGGCCAAGCTGATCGCGCCATTGGCGGGAATGGGCTCCAGCAGGGGCCGCAGGTTCGGATGCTGGTACGTGCCGGTGACCCACAGCTTGCCGTCGCTCTCGGCCCGCGCCGTCATGTCGTAGTTCAGGTTGATGGCGATGGAGGTCAGGGGCACCGGCGGCGCCTCGACGAAATGCTTGGCCCCCAGCAGGCCCCGCTCCTCCCCGTCCACCAGGGCGATCAGCACACTGTGCTCCGGCGCCGTCGCCTTCAGCCGGGCGACGATCTCCAGCAGGGTCGAGACCCCCGAGGCGTTGTCGTCGGCGCCGTTGTAGATCTCGCCGTTCTTGACCCCCTCGTGGTCATAGTGGGCGGTCAGGACGATATAGCGATCCGCCGCCCGCGTGCCCGGAATGACGCCCAGGATGTTGGTCCCGTTGAAGGTCACGGTCGAGCCGTCGCGGCGATTCACCGTCGCCTCGAACGGCTGCAGCCGCCCCATGGCCGGCGCCGCCACCCCCATGGCCTCCAGCCGCCCGACCAGATAGGCCCGCGCCCGCTCGCCGCCGGGCGAGCCGATCAGCCGCCCCTCCATGTCGTCGGCCGACAGGGTCCGCAGATCGTCCATCAGCTGGGCGTAGCGGTCGATCTGGGGCGTGGCCGGAACCGGGGCCGCCGGCTCCACCACTGTCGAACTCATGCAGGCCGACAGGGCCAGTGCGGTCAGGCTGACCAGGGCGAAACGGGCGGGGATCGGGCGCATGGAGGCTCCAGCTTGCGGATTCGGGCGCGACCTTAACGACGGTCCGGCGCGGCGTCAGCTTAACGTCCTGTCATGCCGAGGCTAGAACCTCATGGACCTTTCCGCCGTTTGCGATTCCCATGAACGCCATTCCCGTCGACGATCTGACCGAAGACCAGGCCCGTCAGGAGCTGGCCCGCCTGGCGTCCGAACTGGCCCATCACGACCGCCTCTACCATCAGGACGACGCGCCCCAGATCAGTGACGCCGACTATGACGCCCTAAAGGTCCGCAACGGCGCCATGGAGGCCCGCTTCCCCGCCCTGGTCCGCACCGACAGCCCCAGCCTCAAGGTCGGCGCCGAGGCCTCCAGCCAGTTCGCCCCGGTCCGCCACGGCGTGCCGATGCTCAGCCTGGACAACGCCTTCGACGATCAGGAGGTGGCCGATTTCGTCGCCCGCATCCGCCGCTTCCTCAAGCTGGGCGAAAAGGAAGACCTGGCCTTTGTGGCCGAGCCCAAGATCGACGGCCTGTCCGCCAGCCTGCGCTACGAAAAGGGCGTCCTGGTCCGCGGCGCCACCCGCGGCGACGGCAAAACGGGCGAGGACGTCACCGCCAATCTGAAGACCATCGCCGACATCCCCCAGCGCCTGTCCGGCGACGGCTGGCCCGACGTCATCGAGGTGCGGGGCGAGGTCTATGCCCCCAACGAGGCCTTCGACGCCTTCAACGCGGCGGCCGAGGCGGCGGGCCAGCGCACCTACGCCAACCCCCGCAATTTCGCCGCCGGCTCCCTGCGCCAGAAGAACCCGGAGACCACGGCGACGCGTCCCTTGCGCTTCTTCGCCTACGCCTGGGGCGAACTGTCCGCCCCCTTCGCCGACAGCGAATGGGATGGGCTGGAGATCCTGCAGGACTGGGGCTTCATCACCCCCGGCGTCTGGCGCGTCTCGGGCCAGGCCCAGTTTGCAACCGACAGCCTGATCCAGACCTACCAGGATCTTCAGACCCGCCGCGCCGCCCTGGGCTATGACATCGACGGCGTGGTCTACAAGGTCGACCGCATCGACTGGCAACAGCGTCTGGGCTTCATCGCCCGCAGCCCCCGCTGGGCCATCGCCCACAAATTCCCGGCCCAGCAGGCGACCACGGTGCTGGAAGGCATCGACATCCAGGTGGGGCGCACCGGCTCCCTGACCCCCGTCGCCCGCCTGCACCCCGTCACCGTCGGCGGCGTGGTGGTGCGCAACGCCACCCTGCACAACGAAGACGAGATCGCCCGCAAGGACGTGCGCATCGGCGACACCGTGGTGCTGCAACGCGCCGGCGACGTCATCCCCCAGATCGTCGCCATCGTGCCGGATCGCCGCCCCGCCGACGCCGCGCCCTATGTCTTCCCGACCCACTGCCCCGTCTGCGGCTCCGAGGCCGTGCGCGAGGAAGGCGAGGCGCGCCGCCGCTGCACCGGCGGCCTGATCTGCAACGCCCAGATCGTCGAGCGGCTGAAGCATTTCGTCAGCCGCCGAGCCTTCGACATTGAAGGTCTTGGCGAAAAACAGCTGATCGCCTTCCACGAGCGGGGCTGGATCCGCGAACCGGCCGACATCTTCCGCCTGGCGCGTGACGAGGAAAAACTGGCGACCCTGCGCGCCGAAGACGGCTATGGCGAGACCAGCGTGCGCAACCTGGTCGCCGGCATCGTGGCGCGACGCACCATCGCCCTGGACCGCCTGATCTTCGCCCTGGGGGTGCGCGAGATCGGGGAACAGACCTCCCTGCTGCTGGCGCGCGAGTTCGGCAGTTGGGACGCCTTCCATGCGGCAGGGCTCCAAGCGGCGGCAGGCATACCCTCGGCCGACTGGACGGCGCTCAGCCTGACGCCGGGCATATCGCCGCGCGTCCTGTCCATCCTCGCCGCCGCCGAACCGGCCCAGGCCGACCCCTGGCCCGAGGCGCCGCTGGATCAGAAGATCGCCCTGGCCTTCCCCGGCCTGGCCGCCCCCGCCCGCCGCGCCCTGGCCGAGCGCGCGCCCGACTGGCCTTCCTTGCGCCGCCTGGCCCAGGTCGCGCGCGACGAAGGCCCGTCCGAGACCCTGGGCCGCATCGCCGGGATCGCCGGGGTCGGCCCCGTCGCCGCCCGCGCCATCGCCGACTTCTTCCACGAGGACCACAACAAGGCCGTGGTCGCCGCCCTGGTCGCCGAACTGGACCGGGTCGAAGACGCCGAACGGCCCCAGACCGACACAGCGGTGGCGGGCAAGACGGTGGTCTTCACCGGCGCCCTGGAGCGGTTCACCCGCGACGAGGCCAAGGCCCGCGCCGAAAGCCTGGGGGCCAAGGTGTCCGGCTCGGTGTCGAAGAAGACCGACTATCTGGTCGCCGGCCCCGGCGCCGGATCGAAACTGGCCGAGGCCCAGAAGCACGGCGTCACCGTCCTCACCGAAGACGACTGGCTGGCCCTGATCGCCTGACCTGCCTGGACCATTTCCGGTTCAGTCGGAATCGACTGAGCCCAGAAAAATGGTTCAGCTTCTGCCGGAGCGTAGCGGGGGCGATCTATCCGCGAGCCGCGTGCGTGACAGGTTCACGCCCTCGCGCGCCGCTGGAACCCCGGCCTCGCATCGCTCGCCGTAGGATGCCGAAAAGGAGGTTGGCACGGTTCACGCAGGGTGTGACTGGACGCCTCTACAAATCAGGCCATCATTCCCTATCTGATCCATCGACTCCCCAAGACGGACGACGAATGCCCATCCAAAGGCCCGGCGACGCGGGCGGCGGTTCTGGAACCGCCACCGTCACCGAAACCAAGCCGAAGCTTCAGAAGCCCTCGCTGTATCGGGTGCTGATCCTGAACGACGACTACACGCCGATGGAATTCGTCGTCTATGTGCTGGAGCGGTTCTTCCAGAAGGACCGCGAGGACGCGACCCGCATCATGCTGCATGTGCACCAGCATGGCGTCGGGGTGTGCGGCGTCTACACCTACGAAGTGGCCGAAACCAAGGTCGCCCAGGTGGTCGAGACGGCGCGGCGCCACCAGCATCCCCTGCAATGCACGATGGAAAAGGACTGAGAGGAGCCTTCGCATGCCTTCGTTTTCCCGTCCTCTCGAAGAAACCCTGCACCGCGCGGTCCACTATGCGAACACGCGCCGGCACGAATACGCCACGCTGGAGCACCTGCTGCTGGCCCTGGTCGACGACCCGGACGCCTCGGGCGTGATGCGGGCCTGCAACGTCGACCTGACGGCGCTGAAGACCGCCCTGACCCTTTATGTCGACAACGACCTGGCCGCCCTGGCCACGGCGGACGGCGAGGACGCCAAGCCCACCGCCGGCTTCCAGCGGGTGATCCAGCGCGCGGTGATCCACGTCCAGTCGTCGGGCCGCGAGGAGGTGTCGGGCGCCAATGTCCTGGTGGCTATCTTCTCCGAACGCGAGAGCCACGCCGCCTACTTCCTGCAGGAGCAGGAGATGACACGGTATGACGCGGTCAATTTCATCGCCCACGGCATCGCCAAGACCGGCTCGGGCGAGACCCGTCCCGTCCGCAGCGGCCAGAGCCCCGAGGACGCCGATGACGCCGCCGCCGTCAAACAGGGTGGCGAGGCGCTGGAGGCCTATTGCATCGATCTGAACGAGAAGTCGCGCCAGGGCCGGATCGACCCCCTGATCGGCCGCATGGCCGAGGTCGAACGCTCGATCCAGATCCTGTGCCGCCGCACCAAGAACAACCCCCTGCTGGTCGGCGAACCCGGCGTCGGCAAGACCGCCATCGCCGAAGGCCTGGCGCGCAAGATCGTCAACGGCGAGGTGCCGGACGTGCTGAAGGGCGCGACCATCTACAGCCTCGACATGGGCGCCCTGCTGGCCGGCACCCGCTATCGCGGCGACTTCGAGGAGCGGCTGAAACAGGTCGTCAAGGAACTGGAAAACCACGACAACGCCATCCTGTTCATCGACGAGATCCACACGGTGATCGGCGCCGGCGCAACCAGTGGCGGGGCCATGGACGCCTCCAACCTGCTGAAGCCGGCCCTGGCGTCGGGAACCCTGCGCTGCATGGGTTCGACCACCTACAAGGAATACCGCCAGCATTTCGAGAAGGACCGCGCCCTGGTCCGCCGCTTCCAGAAGATCGACGTCAACGAACCGACGGTCGAGGACACGGTCAAGATCCTGAAGGGGCTGAAGACCTATTACGAGCAGCATCACAAGCTGCGCTACACCGAGGCGGCGGTGCGCACGGCGGTCGAGTTGTCGGCCCGCTACATGACCGACCGCAAACTGCCGGACAAGGCCATCGACGTCATCGACGAGGCGGGCGCGTCGCAGATGCTGCTGCCCGAATCCAAGCGCAAGAAGGTCATCGGCCAGAAGGAGGTCGAGGCGGTCATAGCCAAGATGGCCCGCATCCCGGCCAAGTCGGTTTCCAAGTCCGACACCGAATCCCTGCGCGATCTGGAACGTGACCTGAAGCGCGTCGTCTTCGGCCAGGAGGGCGCCATCGAACAGGTGTCATCGGCCATGAAGCTGGCCCGCGCCGGCCTGCGCGATCCGAACAAGCCGATCGGCTGCTTCCTGTTCTCCGGCCCGACCGGCGTCGGCAAGACCGAGGTGGCCAAGCAGCTGGCCGCCACCCTGGGCATCGAGATGCAGCGCTTCGACATGTCCGAATACATGGAGCGCCATACGGTCAGCCGCCTGATCGGCGCCCCTCCGGGCTATGTCGGCCATGACCAGGGCGGGCTTCTGACCGATGCGGTGGACCAGCATCCGCATGCGGTGGTCCTGCTGGACGAGATCGAGAAGGCCCACCCGGACGTCTACAACATCCTGCTGCAGGTGATGGACAACGGCATGCTGACCGATGCGGTCGGCAAGAAGGTCGATTTCCGGAACGTCATCCTGATCATGACCACCAACGCCGGCGCCGCCGACAACGCCCGCGCGGCCATCGGTTTCGGTCGCGGCAAGGTCGAGGGCGAGGACGACAAGGCCATCCAGCGCCTGTTCGCGCCCGAGTTCCGCAACCGCCTGGACGCCATCGTCGCCTTCAAGGCGCTGGACGCCGAGACCATCAAGTCGGTGGTGACGAAGTTCGTCCTGCAACTTGAGGCCCAGCTGGCGGACCGCAACATCACCATCGAACTGACCGACGAGGCGGCCGACTGGCTGGCCAAGAACGGCTTCGACGAACTGTATGGCGCCCGTCCCCTGGCGCGGGTCATCCAGGACTCGATCAAGAAGCCCCTGGCCGACGAGATCCTGTTCGGACGGCTGGTGCGCGGCGGCCATGTGAAGGTCGCGCTGGTGGACGGCAAGATCGCCTTCGACATCGGCGGTTCGGCCGATGCGGCGACGCGCGAAGCCGCGGAAGAACCGGCCGACTGATCAAGCGGACAGACGCACACGAGGGCCCGGATGGCGACATCCGGGCCTTTTCGTTTGCGCCGCCAGGGTTCAGGCTGCGGCCGAACGCGGAGACGATCATGACAGGCGCCGTCCTGACCGAACGCCAGAAGAAGTGGTTCGCCACCGTCCAGGCCAATCTGGAAAAGAACACCGGCCGGTCCCTGGCCGACTGGGTCGAGATCATGAAGACCTGTCCCGAGACCGCGCCGCGCGCCCGGGCGGCCTGGCTGAAGGCTGAATACGGGGTGGGCCAGAACCACGCCGCCCAGATCCTGGACGCCTGCGCCCCCTCGGCCGGGCCCGGCTGGGACGAGGCCGCCGAACTGCGCGCCGCCCTGTGGAAGGACCCCGCCGCCCTGGCCATCCTGGAGGCGATCGAGGCCGCCGCCGCCGCCGGCATCATCTCGGGCCAGCGCAAAGGCTACACCAGCTTCTCGCGCGCGGTTCAGTTCGCCGCGACCCGGCCGCTGAAGGGCGGGCGCGCCCTGCTGGGGCTGAAGCTGGAGCCGACAGCCTCCCCTCGCCTGTCGCCCGCCGTGCGCCGGGAGAGCTGGTCGGAACGACTGACGGCGGTGGTCGAGCTGGACGGGCCGCAATCCGTCGACGCCGAGATCGCCCGCCTGTTCGCCCTGGCCGCCGAGCGCGGCTGAGCCCCTAACCCGCCGCGGCCTCGAACACCGCCTTCTGGGCGGCGAAGGCGCGCTGGAAGGCCGGACGCGCCCGGCCGCGCGCCAGATAGGCCGTCAGATTGGGGAAGGCCTCCATCAGGCCCGAGCTTTCGGCCCGCATCAGCACATTGATCATCATCAGGTCGCCGGCGCTGAAACCGCCGTCCAGCCACTCGGCCTGACCCAGGCGGTCGGACAACTGGCCCAGGCGCGTGCGGACACGGTCTTGCAGCATCGGCTGGCGCTGGGCGAACCAGGGCTTGTCCGTCTCCAGAACCGTGGCCATCGATATCTCCACGATCGGCGGCTCGACCGTGTTCACGGCCGCGAACATCCAGGCGATGGCGCGCGCCCGGGCGTCCGCTTCTTCCGGCAGAAGCCCGCCATAAGTCTCGGCGATGTGCAGGACGATGGCCCCGGTCTCGAACAGGGTCAGGCCGCCGGACTCGAAGGTCGGAATCTGGCCGAACGGATGCAGGGCCATGTGCGGCGGCTGTTTCATCGCCGCGAAGTCGACCAGACGCACGTCATAGGACTGGCCCACCTCCTCCAGCGCCCAGCGGACCCGCATGTCGCGCGCCAGGCCTCGGCCCCGGTCGGGCGAGCGTTCGAAGGCGGTGATGATCGGGGCCATAGGGTCCTCCCTGGCGAACATACGGAGACGTATCGGTTTCCCTCTCCCGATGGGAGAGGACTTGAGCCTCCGGGAGCGTAGCGATCGGTCAGACGAAAGGGTGAGGGGCGGATGTGGCCGATCGCGCCCTGACCTCGACGAGCCGACCCTCACCCTTTCGCGCAAGGCCAATCGCCCCGACGGGCTCTTGGGCGCTTAAGCCCTCTCCCATCAGGAGAGGGCCGGTCCAGACACAGAACGCCCCAGATGTCGCACCGGCGCCGGATCATTGTTCCCGTCCCGTCAACGGCCTATCTTGGCCTCATGACTATGCGTTGGAGCCCCGACAGCTGGCGGTCGAAACCCGTGGTGCAAATGCCCACGGACTATCCGGACGCGCGCGCCCTGGCGGCGGTCGAGGATGAACTGGCCGCCATGCCGCCCCTGGTCTTCGCCGGCGAGGCGCGCAACCTGACCCAGCGCCTGGCCCAGGTCGAGGCGGGCGAGGCCTTTCTGTTGCAGGGCGGCGACTGCGCCGAAAGCTTCAAGGAATTCTCGACCGACAACATCCGCGACGCCTTCCGCCTGATCCTGCAGATGGCGGTGGTCCTGACCTTCGCGGGTAGGAAGCCGGTGGTGAAGGTCGGCCGCATCGCGGGCCAGTTCGCAAAGCCGCGCTCGTCCGGGCTGGAGACCATCGGCGACCAGACCCTGCCCAGCTATCGCGGCGACATCATCAACGGCATGGCCTTCACCGCCCAGGACCGCCTGCCCGATCCTCAGCGCCTCCTGAAGGCCTATCACCAGTCGGCGGCGACCCTGAACCTGCTGCGCGGCTATGCCAGCGGCGGTTATGCCGACCTGTACAACATCCATCGCTGGACCCTGGGGTTCGCGGGCGACAACGCCTATGGCGCCCGTTATCGCGACCTGGCCGACAAGATCGGCGAGGCCCTGGCCTTCATGGAGGCGGTGGGCGTGACCCCCGCCACCCATCCCGATCTGGCGCGGGTCGAGGTCTTCACCAGCCATGAGGCCCTGCTGCTGAATGTCGAAAGCGCCCTGACCCGCCTGGACGGCTCGACCGGCGAATGGTTCGACACCTCGGCGCACATGCTGTGGATCGGCGAGCGGACCCGGCAACTGGACGGCGCCCATGTCGAGTTCATGCGCGGCATCAGGAACCCCATCGGCGTCAAATGCGGCCCGACGCTGGAGCCGGACGAGCTGCTGCGCCTGATCGACGCCCTGAACCCCGACAACACCCCCGGCCGCCTGACGCTGATTGGCCGGTTCGGGGCGGACAAGGTGGGCGACCGGCTGCCCGCCCTGATGGCCGCCGCCAAGGCGCACGGCAAGCGCGTGGTCTGGTCGATCGACCCGATGCACGGCAATACGCTAAAGGCCGCCAACGGCTACAAGACCCGGCCGTTCGACCGCATCCTGGCCGAGGTTCGCAGCTTCATCGACGTGGCCGAGGCCGAGGGCGTCCATCCCGGCGGCGTCCACCTGGAGATGACCGGCCAGAACGTCACCGAATGTCTGGGCGGCGCCCAGGCGGTGACCGAGGACGACCTGTCCAGCCGCTACCACACCCATTGCGACCCGCGCCTGAACGCCGATCAGGCGCTGGAGCTGGCCTTCCTGGTGGCCGAGCGGCTGAAGGCGGGGCGCCAGGCGCGCTCGGCCGCCGCATGACCCACGCCGACAGCGTCCCCCAGGGCAAGGCGCCGCCGTTGAATCCGGGCCGCGTCGCCTATCAGGGGGCGCCCGGCGCCTTCAGCCACGAGGCCTGTCTGAACCTGCGTCCTTGGGACGCGCCGATCGGGTTTCCCACCTTCCAGGACGCGATCCAGGCCATGCTGTCCGGCGACTGCGGCTGCGCCCTGATCCCGGTCGAGAACACCATCATCGGCCGGGTCGAACCCGCCGCCAGCCTGGTGGAGGCCCTGGACATGGAGCCGGCGGCCGAGGTCTGGCGCCCGATCCGGCTGGTCCTGATGGCGCCGCCGGGCGCCCGCCTGTCCGACATCCGCACGGCCGAGAGCCATCCGGCCGCCCTGGGCCAGTGCGTCCATACCCTGAAGGCCATGGGCATCGCCCCGGTCGAGGCCTTCGACACCGCCGGGGCCGCCCAGGCCGTGGCCGAGGCCGGCGACCGCACCCGCGCCGCCATCGCCCCGCGCGGCGCCGCCGACGCCTACGGCCTGTCGATTCTGAGCAACGACCTTCAGGATTCGGCCGACAACCGGACGCGATTTGTCCTGTTGAGCGCCCAAACGGCTTGACGCGGCACGATCCGTGCGCGATCCGATAGGGCAGGATCGCCGAACGATCCTCACGGAACCGGACCCATGTCCACGCTGCGCGCCACTGCCGAACTGAACACCCGCTCGCGCGCGGCCGCTTCCTATTATTTCGGCTTCTACGGCTTTCGATACGCCGGCTGAGGCGTTGGGCGCCAAACGCTCCTGACAGTCTCGCCGGCGACCGCTCAGACCCTGAGCGGCTGTTCGCCCCTATCGATTCCGTTCTTTCCGAAAGCCCGCCTCCCATGCCCCAAGCCCGCCTCCTGCAGATCTGGCCCGCCGCCGCCGTCGCCGAACCGGCCGACATCACCCCCGAACAGATGGCCCTGGCCGCCCTGCGGCACGAGATCGACCTGGTCGACGACCAGTTGCTGGCCCTGTTCGAGCAGCGGCTGCGCCTGGCCGCCCGCGTCGGCCGGGCCAAGGACGCCCCCACCGGCCCCCACACCAAGCTGCGTCCCGACCGCGAACAGGCGGTGATGGCGCGGATGCTGGACCGCTGCGATCCCGACAACGCCCCGGCCGTGGGCCATCTGTGGCGCGAGATCGTCGGCTGGGGCCTGGCCCGCCAGGGGGTGCAGAAGGTCCAGGTCTGGGCCCCGGTCGATCCGGCCCGCGCCTTCGACGGCGCCCGGCGCCGCTTCGGCGCCGCCGCCGAGATCCGCATCGCCCACGCGCCCGAGGCCGCCCTGGCCTTCGCGGCGTCCGAGGGGGGCGTCGCCGTCCTGGCCGTCAACTCGGGCGACCCCTGGTGGATCGGCCTGCGCCGCGAATGGGACAGCCTGACGGTCTTCGACGGCTTCGGCGGCGAGACCCCGACCGCCCTGGCCGTGGCCAAGATCGACCCGGCCGCCCTGCCCGCCGGCCGCCGCGTGGTGGTCAGCGCCGGCGGCGACGCCGGCGACGGCGCGGGCGCCCGCCGCTGGGCCCTGGCCACCGACCACGGCTGGTCGCTTCACCTGACCGACGCGGTCCTGCCGCTGGGCGAGCCGCATGGCTGCGTGGGGGCAGTGGGCTGAATGTGATCCCGCGAATGACAGCCTCCTCTTTGCTTGCGGACCCTTCGACCTCACAATGAAAGGGTGAAAGGAAGAAGACAGGCATGAGGACACTGCTCACCGTCGCCGCCGTCGCGTCCCTGATCGCCAGCCCCGCCGCAGCCAACCAATTCCTCGACTATTTCGAGTATGGCCGCGCCGAGCTTTCGCCTCGGGGGTATCGGATGGTGCGCGCCGTCGCCGACTATGCGCGACACGGTCATCCCAGCCGGGTGCTTATCGTCGGCCATATGGACACGGCGGAGGCCGAGGAATTCTCCGATGAACTGAGCCGAAGGCGCGCTCAGGCAGTGGCGACCGAACTTGTGAACCTGGGCATTGATCCGTCCATGATCGAGCAGCAAGGACGGGGTGCATCCCTCCTGGCCCGCACCACGCCCCCGAATACGCCTGAACCGCTCAACCGCCGGGTGAGCGTCGACGTCAATTTCTGACTGGCGGCTCGGTGTGGGCGTACCGGTCTCCAAGCCGTTGGACGGCCCACAGGTCGCCCTGCGCCGCGACAGGTCGGCATGGAGCCCGCGTGAACTCCTGGCGATCCTAGGCGCTTAGATCACGCCGTCCGTGACGGCGCGGACAGTGGGCGTGGCCGGCGGACATGATGAAGCGATTAACCCTTCGCCTTAAGCCTGTTCCTCAACGGGGCCTCAAAGCCTATCCGCTAGGGTCCGGCCTATGAACCCCTGGTCTCTCAGCCGTCCGGTCCTGGCCTGCCTGTCCGTCCTGGCGCTCGGCGCCTGCAACGGGGGCGAAGGCGATCCCAACCGGTTCGAGAACCTGGCCCAGGCCGTGGCCGCCATCGACGTGCCCATGACCCCGGTCTCGCACGACGCCCCCTCGACCCCGGTCGTCGTCGCCACCACGCCGACCGGCCTGCGTCCCGCCCTTCAGGTCCAGGTCATGGACCCCCACGACCTCTGGGACGCGCGCGACGGAACGATCCAGGGCGCGGTGCGCCAGGCCGTTGTCCGCACCGCCGCCGAGGCCGCCCCCGCCATGGCCCGTTCCGCGAGCCAGGCCGTGGTGCGCCAGGTCTCGGACACGACGACCCTGCGCCCCGCCCTGTCCGCCGCCTCCGGCCCGGCCACGGTGATCCAGCTGGGCGCCTTCTCCAGCGAGGCGGCCGCCCGCGCCGCATGGGCCGAGGCCGGCAAGGGCGGCGCCCTGGCCGGGCTGACCCCCCGGTTCGAGCCGGTCGAGGTCAACGGCCGCCGCCTGACCCGGCTGAAGGTCGGGCCGATCCCGGCCGAGGCCGCCGCCGGCCTGTGCCGCGCCGCCCGGGTGTCCGACCCCTGGTGCCGGCGCGCGGGCTGATCGTCCACAAGCCTGACATGGGCCTGTCGTTGACCTTCTGAAGTCCCGGCCCGATTCTGATCCGACTGGACCGGGGCGGAGTGAGTCGCGCCCGGCCGCTGGAAACGGATCGTTCGCGCCATGTCGCAGCCTCTTGTCATCGTCGTCGGCAATGAGAAGGGCGGGGCCGGCAAGTCCACCCTGGCCATCCATATCGCCACCGGCCTGCTGCACGCCGGCAAGCGGGTGGCCATCATCGACCTGGACCTGCGCCAGCGGTCGATGGCGCGCTTCTTCGCCAACCGCGCCGCCTGGGCGGCCGCCAACCAGCAGACCCTGCCCATGCCGACCGAGCCGGACATGGGCGACGGCAAGGCCCTGGCCCGCGCCGAGGAGGCCGAACAGATGGCCCGGTTCGAGGCCGCCTTCGCCCAGGCCCAGGGCGCCGACGTCATCCTGATCGACACGCCGGGCGGCGACACCGCCCTGTCGCGCGCGGCCCACGCCCGCGCCGACCAGATCATCACCCCGATGAACGACAGTTTCGTCGATTTCGACCTGCTGGGCCAGGTGGACCCGGTGACGCTGGAACTGCAGAAACCCTCGATCTATTCCGAAAGCGTCTGGGAGGCGCGCAAGCATCGGGCCGTCACCCAGGGCCGCCAGGCGACCATCGACTGGGTCGTCCTGACCAACCGCCTGGCGGTGGCCGAGGCGCGCAACCGGCGCCGCCTGCAGGAGCGGATGGACAAGCTGGCCAAGCGGGTCGGCTTCCGCGTCGGGCCGGGCCTGCGCGACCGGGTCATCTATCGCGAACTGTTCCCCTTCGGCCTGACCGTCGCGGACCTGTCGAACGATGTGCGGCCGGTGGCGGTGTCCCTGGCCCATGTCGCGGCGCGCCAGGAACTGCGCAACCTGATGCAGGCTCTGGGCCTGGACCAGAGCCTGACCCCCCTGGACGCGGCGGCCTGATTTGAGCCTGTTGTGGCTGGGTCTGGGCGCCCTGGCCCTGTGGGCCCTGGTTCGCCTGGGCCGCCAGACCGAGAGCGCCCGGCGCGGCCATTGGCGCGTCGCGGCCACCCTGCTGGCGACGGCGGCCCTGGGCGGCGGCCTTCTGGCGGCGATGCGCGGCGCCTGGATCATCGGCGCGGCCCTGGCCGCCGCGGGCCTGTGGCTGGTCCTGGCCTCGCGCCAGCGGACCGTTTCCCCGCGTCGTGAAGACCTGTCGGCGGCCGAGGCCCGCTCGATCCTGGGCGTCGCGCCCGACGCGGACGCCGCCGCCATCAACGCCGCCTGGCGCCGCCTGATGGCCCGCGCCCACCCCGACCAGGGCGGCACCGAGGGCCTGGCCGCCCGCCTGAACGCCGCGCGCGACCGCCTGCTGCGGCCCTGACGGGGCCGGCGCGAAGACCTCTCTGCCGAGGTAGGGAATGGTGGAGGTGAAAGACTGCGTCTTGAACCGGAACCACGCGCATACGGTTGGCGTGGCGGCTATGCGCAAAGAAGGAATGGTGGATGCGACAGGGATTGAACCTGTGACCCCCTCGGTGTGAACGAGGTGCTCTCCCGCTGAGCTACGCATCCATGCCATCGGGGAGGCGCGGACATAGCCCGGCGCCTTGATGGGCGCAAGCCCCGTTCAGGCCCCAGACAGGGCCTTGGCGACATAGTGGTCGACCACGATCATGTCGACCGCCTCCTCGATGTCGGCGAAGGCGTCCACGATGACGTCGGGCAGCAGATCCTCGATCGGCACGGGCGTGTAGCCGAAGCTGACCCCGATCACCGGCAGGCCGGCGTCGCGGGCGCAGCCGATGTCGGGCGCCGCGTCGCCGACCATGATGGCGCGCGCCGGATCGCCCCCGACCTGACGCACCGCTTCGACCAGATGGGCGCCGCAGGGTTTGCGGGCGCTGACCCGATCGGGCCCGACCACGGCGGCGAAGCGACGCGTCAGGTCCAGCCGGTCCAGCAGCATTTCCGACAGGTCGCTGCGCTTGTTGGTGACCACGACCAGGGCCGCGCCGCGTTCCGCCAGCCGGTCCAGGGTCTCGACACACCCCTCGAACGGGCGCGAATGGTCGGCGATGTGGTCGATGTAGTCGGCGATGAAGGCGTCATACAGTTCGGGATCGTTCGCCTGATCGGCCGGCGCGCCGGCGCGTTCAAAGCCATGGACCAGCAGGGCCCGCGCCCCGCCGCCGATCAGTTCCTGCGCCCCCTGCATCGGAACCTGGGGCAGGCCTTTCAGCACCAGCATCCGGTTCAGCGTGCCCACCAGATCGTGGTGCGTCTCCACCAGGGTGCCGTCCAGGTCGAAGGCCAGGGTCCAGCCTTCCAGGTCGCGTTCGATCATCCTCGTCTCCCTTCGGGCCGCCCGATGGGTTAGACCACGATGAACGCCCTAGCCTCCGGACCGATTCATGACCAGCCAGGCCCGCGCCGCCATCATCCTCGCCGCCGGACAGGGCACGCGCATGAAGTCGCTCCTGCCCAAGGTGCTGCACCCGGTCGGCGGCCGCGCCATGCTGGACCACGCCATAGACGCGGCGGAAGGGTTGGGCTGCGAACGGATCGTGGTGGTGGTCGGAACTCATTCGCCCCAGGTGCGCGCCCATGTCGAGGCGCGGCTGGGCGCCGAGGCGGTGGCGGTTCAGGACCCGCCCCTGGGCACCGGCCACGCCGTGCTGGCGGCCAAGGCGGCGCTGAGCGGCTTCGACGGCCAGGTCATTATCACCTATGGCGACGTGCCCCTGCTGAAAGCGGGCGACATCGAAGGAGCCTTCGGCGGCGAGGGCGTGACCGTGGTCGGCTTCGAGGCGCGCGATCCGACCGGCTATGGCCGCCTGCTGATCGACGCCGACGGCGGTCTGGAGGCCATCGTCGAGCATAAGGAGGCCTCGCCGGATCAGCTGAAGGTCACGGTCTGCAACTCGGGCGTCATGGCCGCGCCCGCCGCCCTGCTGTTCGATCTTCTGGCCGAGGTCAAAAACGACAACGCCAAGGGCGAATACTATCTGACCGATGTGGTTGAGCTGGCGCGCGGCCGCGGCGCCCCCACGCGCGCCGTCTATGCCGACGAGGATGCGGTGATGGGTGTCAACGCCCAGGCCGAACTGGCCCAGGCCGAGGCCCTGTTCCAGAAGGTCCAGCGGGAGATGGCCCTGGCGGCCGGCGTCATGATGCCCGCGCCCGACACCGTCCATTTCGCCTGGGACACTCAGGTTGAGGGCGGCGCGACGGTCGAGCCCTATGTCGTCTTCGCCCCCGGGGTGACGGTGGCCGCCGGCGCCCGCATCCGCGCCTTCAGCCATCTGGAAGGCGCCGCCGTGGGGCCGGGCGCCGAGGTCGGCCCCTACGCCCGCCTGAGGCCCGGCGCGAACCTGGGCGCCAAGGTCAAGATCGGCAATTTCGTCGAGGTGAAGAACGTCCGCATGGACGACGGCGCCAAGGCCAATCACCTGGCCTACCTGGGCGACGCCGCAGTGGGCGCGGGCGCCAACATCGGCGCGGGGACCATCTTCTGCAACTACGACGGGGTGTTCAAACATCGCACCACGGTAGGCCAGGGCGCCTTCGTCGGCTCGAACAGTTCGCTCGTGGCGCCGGTGACCATCGGGGCGGGCGCCATGGTCGGCTCCGGCTCGGTTGTGACCCAGGATGTCCCCGACGGCGCCCTGGCCCTGGCCCGCGCGCGCCAGGCGGTGAAGCCCGGCTGGGCCACGCGCTTCATGGCCATGATGAAGGCGAAGAAGGCGCAAAAATCATGATCCCTCTCCCGTCGGGAGAGGGCTTGAGCGCCCGAGAGCGCCAGCGATCGGACTTGCGCGAAAGGGTGAGGGGTTTAGGTCTCGCCGTTTCGCACCGTAACCCCTCACCCTTTCGGCTGGCGGCGCGCTTCGCTTGCCGAGCCTCAAGCCCTCTCCCTCTGGGAGAGGGAGGACAATCATGAGCGACATCCAGAAGAAACACGCCGGCGAGGCCGCCGCCCTGCGCGTCGAACCCGGCATGGTCGTGGGCCTTGGCACCGGCTCGACCGCGGCCTGGTTCGTGCGGGCGCTGGCGGCGCGGGGCCTGGCCGACCTGCGCTGCGTGCCGACGTCTGAAGCCACCGCCGAACTGGCGCGCGACCTGGGCCTGCCGCTGACCACACTCGAAGACACGCCACGCCTGGACCTGACCGTCGACGGCGCCGACGAGGTCGGGCCGGGCCTGGCCCTGATCAAGGGCGGCGGCGCGGCCCTGTTGCGCGAGAAACTGGTGTGGGAAGCCTCGGCCCGCTGCATCGTCATCGCCGACAGCGCCAAGGTGGTTCCGGTCCTGGGCGCCTTCCCCCTGCCCATCGAGGTGGTCGCCTTCGGCCACAAGACCACGGCCAACCGCATCGCCGACGTCCTGACCGACCACGACATCGCCATGCCCGCCCGGGTCCGAAGCGCCGAGCGGGGCCTGGTCAGAACCGATGGCGGCAATCTGATCTATGACGCCAAATGCGGCGCCATCCACGACCCGGCGCGCCTGGCCGACGACCTGAAGCTGATCACCGGCGTCGTCGAGCACGGCCTTTTCCTGGACCTGGCGGACGAGGCGATCATCGGTGGCGATGACGGGGTCCAGACCCTATTTCCGTGACCCTTCCCAAGATCGAGCGTTCTGATGGCTGAATATGACTACGACCTCTTCGTCATCGGCGCCGGTTCGGGCGGGGTGCGGGCGGCGCGGCTGACGGCGCTGGGCGGCAAGCGGGTGGCCATCGCCGAGGAGTTCAAGGTTGGCGGCACCTGCGTGGTGCGCGGCTGCGTGCCCAAGAAATTCATGGTCATGGCGTCCGAGGTCAGCCACGCGCTGGAGATCGCCGAGGGCTATGGCTGGACCCTCCCCGACGCCGCCTTCGACTGGCCGACCTTCCTCCAGGCCAAGGATGTCGAGATCGCGCGCCTGTCGGGCATCTACGCCGCCAACCTGGGCAAGGCCGGGGTCGATCTGGTGCATGGCCGGGCGGTGCTGAAGGACGCCCACACGGTCGAAATCGTCGGCAAGGACCGAACCATCACGGCCGAGAAGATCCTGATCGCCACCGGCGGCCGGCCCTGGGTTCCGGCCGACATGCCGGGCATCGAGCATGCCATCACCTCCGAAGAGGCCTTCCATCTGCCCGAACTGCCCAAGCGCATCCTGATCGCGGGCGGCGGCTATATCGCGGTGGAATTCGCGGGCATCTTCGCCGGCCTGGGCGTCGAGACGACGCTGATCTATCGCGGGCCGAACATCCTGCGCGGCTTCGACGACGACGTGCGCGCGCATCTGGCGGGCGAGATCGAGAAGCGCGGGATCAAGGTCATACTGGGCTGTCAGCACACGGCGATCGAGAAGACCGAGACGGGCCTGATCAACCGGCTGGAAAACGGCATGGAGATCGAGACCGACGTGGTCATGTTCGCCACCGGCCGGGTTCCCTACGTCAAGGGCCTGGGGCTGGAAACGGCGGGGGTCGGACTGACCGAGGCCGGGGCCATCAGGGTCGATGAATTCTCCAGGACCACGGCCGACAACATCTGGGCCATCGGCGACGTCACCGACCGGATGAACCTGACCCCCGTCGCCATCCGCGAGGCCGTGGCCTTCCACGAGACCGTCTATCGCGACAATCCGATGGCCTTCGACTACGAGGCCGTGGCCACGGCGGTGTTCAGCCAGCCGCCGGTCGGCACCGTGGGCCTGACGGAATCCGAGGCGCGGCATAGCTGTCCGGGTGAGGTGGACGTCTATGTCACCCGGTTCCGGCCGATGAAATACGCCTTCACCGGCTCGGACGAACGCGTCCTGATGAAACTGGTGGTCGATGCGACCAGTCAGAAGGTCGTCGGCGTGCACATCGTGGGACCAGAGGCGCCCGAGATGATCCAGCTGGCCGCCATCGCCGTGAAGGCCGGCCTGACCAAGGCGCAATGGGACGCGACCTGCGCCGTCCACCCCACCATGGCCGAGGAGCTGGTGACCCTGAAGGAGAAACAGGCGCCGGCGAACGTCTCGGCAGGCTGAACCCCCGCTCAGCGATGCAGGGCCTCCAGCCGGTCCAGGCGTGAGGCGAACGGGACCGGCGCCGCACGGGCGCCGTCGTCGGTGACATGCAGCAAGGCGTCGGGCGCCTCGCGCAGATCCGGCCAGTCGGCAAGCCCGCCTCCCCTGGGATCGCCCACCGCCGCGAAGCGCGCCCAGGCGTCGGCCAGGCGCTCGGCCAGCGCCTGATGGCCTTCCGGCGCCTCCGGCTCCAGGTTATCGAAGACGAAGCCCCGCTCGGCCCCGTGCCGCCCCCCGGCGGCGTCGAAGCGATACAGGAAGGTCGGCGCCCCCGTCCTGGCGTGCAGCCTGGCCAGGGCGCGGGCCGGCTCGCCAAAGACCCAGTCGCCCAGAAGCGCGGCGCCGTCGCCGCCCCAGCTGGACACCGCGCCGGGCGCCACCCTGGCCTGCAAGGCGCGCCAGGGCGGATAGGCGTCCGGGTCCTGACCGGCGAACTCGGCCCCGTTGGACCCGATGATCAGGGGGATCGGCGCCTGCCGCCCGGCCGCGAAGGCCGACATCACATCTTCCCGCACCAGCCGTCCGTCCTGGATGAAGCCGTCGCCGCCATAGAAGCTGAAACCCGGCGTCAGCAGGCGTTCGGGAGCCACGGCGCGCAGGGTCTCGGCCGAGACATCCGGCGGCAGGCCCGCCCGGACGGCCCAGTCCGCGCCCCTCGCGCGGATCGGGGCGACGCCCGCCTCGCCCGGCCCCTCCAGCGGCGCGCACCGCTCGCGTCCCAGGCCGGACTGGATCACGGCGCGATGGAACAGGCCGCGCGCGGCCGGGGCGATCATCAGCCGCGCCACCGCCGCCCCGCCCGCCGACTGTCCGAACAGGGTGACGCGCCCCGGATCGCCGCCGAACGCCCCGATCGAGTCCCGCACCCATTCCAGGGCGGCGATCATGTCCATCAGCCCATAGGCGCCGGCGGGTTCGCCATCCGCCCGCTCGGCCGCCAGGGCCGTATGGTCGAAGAAGCCCAGCCGGCCCAGCCGATAGTTCACGGTCACCACCACCACGCCCCGCCGCGCCAGTCGCGCCCCGTCATACAGGCCCGCCGAGCCCGAGCCGCTGACGAAGCCGCCGCCGTGGATCCAGACCATGACCGGCCACCCCCCGCCCGCCCGCGGCGCCCAGAGGTTCAGGGTCAGGCAATCCTCGCCCATGGCCTCCTCGCCCACGCCCGGGTCCGCATCCGACGGCGGCTGGACGGCCTTGAGACCGAACGCCAAGGCCGGGCGCGGCTGTGTCCAGGGCCTCGGCCGTTGCGGCGGACGCCAGCGCAGGGGCCCCACGGGCGGCGCCGCATACCGCAGCCCCCTGAACACCGCGACCTCGCCGGCGACCCGCCCGACCACCGGGCCGTCGCGCGTCTGGATGATCGGGTCATCGGCGTCCGCGAAACTCATGCGCCCAGAATACCGATCTTCGCCGCGTTTTCGTCCGGAACCGCGCCGCATGCGAAAAATCCAGTCCCGACGGGAACCAAGCGCCGCGCTGGCCGTTCCGAGCGCGCGGGGTCCTGGGGCATGCGTTGAAAGAATTGGCGAAATCGGGCGAGCTGGCGTTCGACCTGGCGACGGCGTTCGACGCCTCGCCCAATCCCTACATGCTGCTGACGCCGGACCTGCGGTTCGCCGGCATGAACCAGGCCTATCTGGACGTCACCCAGCGCACGCGCGACGACCTGCTGGGCCGTCATGTGCTGGAAGCCTTCGACGCCGGCGGCGATGAAACCAACATGGCCCTCCTGCGCGGCTCCTTCGAGCGGGTGCTGCGGACCGGCGAGATCGACCGCATTCCCAGCCTGCACTACGCCATCCCCCTGCCGGACCAGACCGGGGCGATCCGCTATATCGACAAATACTGGAGCTGCACCCATTCGCCGGTGAAGGACGTGGACGGCCGGCTGCGCTTCATCCTTCAGCACACCACCGACATCACCGAACTGCATATGCTGCGGCGGGCGACGGGCGCGGGCGACGCCTCGGCCCTGGACGCCCTGATCAGCGACCGGGTGCTGCGCCAGGCCGAGGGCATGCAGGAGCGCAACCTGGCGCTCGAATCCGAACGCGACCGGCTGGTCGGCATGTTCATGCAGGCGCCGGGCTTCATCGCCGTGCTGAGCGGGCCGCACCATGTGTTCCAGTTGGTCAACGGCGCCTATTCCCGCCTGATCGGGCGCGACGGGGTGGAGGGCCTGCCGGTGCGCGAGGCCCTGCCCGACCTGGCCGGCCAGGGTTTCTTCGAACTGCTGGACGGGGTGCTTGAGACCGGCGAGCCCTATGAGGGGCGCAACCAGAGGGTCCGGCTGCAACGGCGGCCCGACGGCCCGCTGGAGGACGTCTATCTGAACTTCATCTATCAGCCGATCCGCGACGGGTCCGGCCGGCCGGCCGGCATCCTGGTTCAGGGCCATGACGTCACCGAATCCGTCCTGGCGGCCGAGCGGCAGAAGCTGATGATCGACGAGCTGAACCACCGGGTGAAGAACACCCTGGCCACGGTCCAGTCCATCGCCATGCAGACGGCCCGCCATCACCCGGAGCCACAGGGCTTCGCCGAGGCCTTCCAGTCGCGGCTGATGTCCCTGTCGCACACCCACGACCTGCTGACCCGCAGTCATTGGGAAGGCGCCGACCTTCGCGCCGTGCTGCAGCATGAGACCGACGCCCACGGCGGGGCCTTGCGGATCGTGCTGAACGGGCCGCCGGTGTCTCTGGACCCGGCCCAGGCCCTGTCGCTGGGCATGGTGTTCCACGAACTGGCCACCAACGCCGGCAAATACGGCGCCCTGTCGACGCCGGAAGGCCGGGTCTTCGTGGACTGGGCCATCGCCGACCAGCGCGCGCCGCGCCTGACCCTCAACTGGCGCGAGGCGGGCGGGCCGCAGGTCAGCCCGCCCCAGAGGCGCGGCTTCGGCAGCCGTCTGATCGAACGCAATATCCGCCACGATCTGGCGGGCGAGATCGAAGCGGCTTACGCACCCGAGGGCTTCAAGGCCGACATCTCCATGCCGCTGGACAGGGAACGGGACGCACAATGACGGATCTGACGGGGCGCAGAATTCTGGTGGTCGAGGACGAATCCCTGGTCGCCATGCCGATCGAGACCATACTGGAAGACCTGGGCTGCATTCCCGTGGGCCCGGCGGCCACCGTGCCCGCGGGCCTGACCCTGGCGACGGGCGAGAGCCTCGACGCCGCCCTGCTGGACGTCAATGTCGCGGGCCAGCAGGTGTTTCCGGTGGCCCAGGCCCTGGCTGATCGCGGCGTGCCCCTGGTCTTCTCCACTGGCTATGGCGAGGCGGGCCTCCCGGACCAGTGGCGCGGCCGCCCCACCCTGCAGAAACCCTTCACCGAGGCCGCGGTCGGCCAGGCGATCCGCAAGGCCCTGGGCGTCTAAGGTTTCAATCGAATGGCTTCCCTCTCCCTTTAGCGTGTGAACCCATAATTGGGCTCCGTTTCTTCAAGATTTTTCAAAACCCCCGTCACCCTCGGGCTTGTCCCGAGGGTGACGAGATTTGTGGGTTCAAAACCTAACGCCTGCCCAGGTCCTTCAGCACCGCGCGCGCAGCGTTATGCCCGGGCGCCCCGGTGACGCCCCCGCCCGGATGGGCGCCCGATCCGCACAGATACAGGCCCGGAACCGGCATCCGATGGTCGGCGTGGCCCAGCACCGGCCGGGCGCTGAACAGCTGATCCAGCGTCAGCCGGCCGTGGAAGATGTCGCCCCCCACCAGGCCGAACCGCCGCTCCAGATCGCGCGGGCCCAAGGCCAGCCGCCCGATGACCGACGCCTTGAAGCCCGGCGCATGGTGATCGACCGTCTCGATCATCAGGTCGGCCACCGTCTCTCGGTGCGCGTCCGCCAGGTCGGGCGCGACATGCTGGCAGAACAGGCTGGCGACATGGGCGCCCGGCGGGGCCAGGCTGTCGTCCAGGGTCGAGGGGATCAGCATCTCGACGATGGGTTCGGCCGACCAGCCGTTCAACCGCGCCTGGGCGTGGGCGCGGTCCATGTAATCCAGGCTGGGGGCGATGATGATTCCCGCCGTCAGATGATCGCCGGCGTCCGGCAGGGCCGTGAATCGCGGAAGTTCCGACAGGGCCAGGTTCATGCGGAACGTGCCCGACCCGGATGCATAGCGCCCCATCCGCTCGCTGAAGTCCGCGGGGACCACGGCCGGATCGACCAGCCGGTCGAACAGCAGGCGCGGATGCAGGTTCGACACCACGGCCCGCCCGCGCACCACATCGCCGCCTTCTGTCACCGCGCCGACCGCCCTGCCCTTTTCGGTCAGCACCTGGGCCACCGGCGCATCCAGCCGGATCTCGACTCCCTGTTCGACACAGGCCGCCGCCATGGCCTGGGTGATGGCGCCCATGCCGCCGATGGCGTGGCCCCAGGCGCCCTTCTTGCCGTTCACCTCGCCGAAGACGTGATGCAGCAGCACATAGGCCGAGCCGGGGGTGTAGGGGCTGGCGTAATTGCCGACCACGCTGTCGAATCCGAACAGGGCCTTGACCGGATCGCGGTCGAACCAGCCGTCCAGCCAGTCGCCCGCCGACTTGGCGAACAGGTCCAGAAGGTCGCGCCGCCCCTGGACGTCCAGACCCGCCGCCCGCCGCCCCAGCCGCCCGGCCGACAGCAACTCCGGCAGGGCGGCCAGCCAGCCCCCTTCGGCCATGTTCGGCGGCGGGCGCAGGATCCAGTCGCGCAGCACCCCGGCCACCACCTCCAGCCGCCGCTCGTATTCGGGCAGGCGTTCGGCGTCGCGCGCCGAGAATTTGGCCACCTGCCCCTGCGTCCGCCCCTCGCCCGCCAGCAGATAGCGGCCGTCGTCCAGCGGCAGGAAGTTCGCCACCCGCCGCTCGACCACCTTCAGGCCGTGGCGGGCCAGGTCCATGTCGGCGATGACGCGCGGGTTCAGCAGGCTGACGGTATAGCTGGCGGTCGAGTTGCGGAAACCCGGATGGAATTCCTCCGTCACCGCCGCCCCGCCGACGATCCCGCGGCGCTCCAGCACCGTGACCTTCAGCCCCGCCCGCGCCAGATAGAAGGCGCAGACCAGCCCGTTGTGCCCGCCGCCCAGGATGACGACATCGGTCTGCGTCTCGGCCATTCGGTCGTCCCCCTCGCCCGCCTGCCATAGCAGCCGGACCGGGGCGCGTCAGCCGCGACGCACGGCGGCGAACCAGCCCGTGTCCGTCCTCTGAACAGACCCGGCCACGGCCAGGACGGCCAGCATCTCTCGCACCCTGGCCTCTCGCGTGCGCCGCGTGCCTCCGTCGAACCGGGCGGACAGGGCTTCGGCCTCCACGGGCGCGCCGCTGCGGCGCAGGGTGGCCAGAAGCGATGACGCCAGGCCTTCGGGCGATGGCGGAAGGGTCGGACGCACCGTCGCCGGCGCCAGGCCGGCCTCGATCTGCACCGGGCCCGCCGACACCGCCACTCGAGCGGCCTGATAGCCGGGGCGCAGAAAACGCACCACGCCCCGCGCCTCTTCCACGGCGCGTTCGCGGTTCAGCCGGGCCAAGGCGGCGACCGCCGTCTCGTCATCCATTTCCGCGGTCCAGCCATAGGCCCTGGCGGCCTGTTCATCGATCCGGCGGTGCAGATGATCCAGCAGTCGCACAAGACCCCGCTCGCACACATCGTGCTGGGCTTCGGACAGAGGCGCGCCGGACAGCAGCCTCTCGCGTGCATTATAGAGGCCGGTCATGGTCAGATCGGGATGTTCGGCCAGAACCCGGGCGCGCAAGGCGTCCATCTCCTCGCCCAGGGCGCCCAGCTCCAGCCCCGCCGCACAGTCCAGGTCGGGAAAGGGAAAGGCGTCGAAACAGGCGCTCTTCACATAGACGGCGTCCTTGTCATAGACGCCGATACGGCCGGAATTCGCGGCGAACCAGGCCCGGTGCAGGCGAGAGGACAGCACGCCCAGCACCCGCGCATCGTCGCTGGCCACCACCACCAGCTTGTTGTCCGGCAGAATGTCTGCGCCCAGGAAGCGGAACCACCGATGCTTGGCCGTCTCGACCGTGACGATGTAGCGGTCCAGCCCTTCCAGCGCCGGCCTCATCTCGCGGCGCGGCTCGCCGAATATCCACCAGTTGTCGCGCACGGCGGCCCGGTTGTTGCGGTCGCGCTCGGGCTTCACCGTCTCCAGCACATGCTGATAGACGCCCGGATGAAGGCGCCGCACCTCGGATTCGCTCCAGCCGAACAGGTCTATCGCCTTCAGGCGCCGGGGCCGGTCGGCCAGGTCACGTCCGTTCCTGTATTGCCGCAGGGGTGATGAAGCCTCCGCCGCCGACGCCGCCATCAGTTCGCGCCCCCGTGTCGGCGAGACCAGGAATCCGGCGCCTGACAGCTGAACGCCGCGATGCGAAAGGCAGGCGTTGGCCTTTAACGCGCCGGCTGCGGACACCTCGTCGCCGAGGGTCAGGTCCGCCGCGATGACGCCGCGCCTTTCCCGCAGTTCGATACGGGGCGCATCCGTATTCAGCCCCTGTTCGGACGTGACCGTCAGCAGCCGCCCCTCTCCGTCCGGTTCGCCGCGTTCGGCCACGGTCATGGCGATGCGGACCGCCGCCCGGTCCCCGCCCTTCAGCCAGGGATGGTCGGGAATGGCGAACGCCAGCCGCATCGCCGGACGGCCATCCAGATGATGCTCCAGCACGCGGCGTGAAAAGGTCTGGGTGATCGAATTGGTGGTGATGAAGCCGAACCGGCGCAGGCTCGATCCCGGCCGCGTCAGGATCTCGGCCGCCCGATCCCACCAGGCGGTGACCAGGTCGGCCGAGCGGAACCGCCCCTGACGCACATGCCACAGGGCGTCGACATAGCCGGGCCCCAGTTCGCGCCGCATGTCCTTGCCGCCGATGAAGGGCGGATTGCCCACGATGAAATGCACGTCGGGCCAGGCGGCGGGGCGCGGATCGACATAGCGCACCACCTCGACCGTCTCGTCATCGGCCTCGAACAGACAGGGGACGCCTCCGGTCCCGCTCGCGCGCGTCCACCGTCGCGGCCGTCCCCGCCCATCCATGGCCATCTCGACCCGCGACCAGGTCAGCAGGGCGTCGCGGTGCTGAATCTTCTCGAAATTCCTCAGGATCGGCTCGGACGGTTGGGCGTCGCCGAACAGGCGGAAATGCCATTGCAGATAGCCGATCCACATCACCATCTCGGCGATCCAGGCGGCATAGGCGTTCTTTTCGATGCCCCAGAACTGCTCAGGCCCCACCGTATGGCCGTCCAGCGCCAGGCTGGCCTGGGCCTCGCCCATCTCGGCCAGGACGCCCAGAACCTCGCCTTCCAGCGCCTTCATCATCCCCATGGCGACATACAGGAAATTGCCGGTGCCGCAGGCCGGGTCCAGCACCCGGACATGACACAGCTGGCGGTGAAACTCGCGCACGGCCTTTCGGGCCGCCTTCTCGTCTCCGGCCAGATAAAGGCCGATGGCCCGCGCCTCCACCGCCTCCCAGTCGGCCCGCAGCGGCTCCATCACCGTCGGCTCGATCAGCCGTTCGACATAGGCGCGCGGCGTGTAGTGGGCGCCCAGTTCGCTGCGTTCGCGCGGGTCCAGGGCCTGTTCCAGCAGCGCCCCGAAGATGGCCGGCTCGACCGAAGCCCAGTCCCGCCGCGCCGCCGCGATCAGGGCCTCCAGTTCCGCGTCCGTGATCGGCAGGGTGGTGGCGTGTTTGAACAGGCCGCCGTTGAACCGCCTCAGATCCTGGCGGATGGCGGCGCAATGGCCGCCCTCGTCCATCCGCCGGAAGAAATCGCCCGCGCCCTTGTGGAACTGGTCGGCCTGGCCGCGATAGCTCTCCAGAAAGGTCAGGAATCCCCGCCGTTCGATCAGTCCGACGCTGTCGGCGAACATGGCGAAGATGCACTGCATGACGAACAGGGCGGTCTGATTGGCCCAGGCGACGCGCGTGGCCGCGTCCGGCGCGCCCGATGGGCCGTTCGGGACCCGCGCCCCGATGGATCGCACCAGCCAGGCCAGATCGGCCGCGATGTCGGTCGTCACCTCGGCGACCCTCTGGGCCGGGTCCAGGCTCATCGGATCGGTCCAGACCCGGCGCAGCCGTTCGCGGATCGCGGGGTCGGCCAGGTCGGACAGTTCGATCCGGTATCGCGCCCTGTCTGGAAAGGGCGAATAGGCCTTCCCCTGCCGCGCGAAATCGGACCAAAGCTCTATCGCCCGGCCGACATCGACCACGATCAGGAACGGCGGCCATTCGTCCAGCGCCTTGGCGTAGCCCTCGGCCTGGCGCTTGGCGGCGCGCATCAGCCTTTCGATGGCCGAATCCGACACCTTCGCCATCCGCCGCCGCCTGGCGCCGACCAGCGCCAGCTGATGCTGGGGATCAAGGATCCCGCCATCCCGACGCTTACGGGATTGTTTGGCCTCCAGCACGAAGGCGCCGCGCCTGTAACAGTCGATGAAGCCCGGATGCGACGTCCCGTCCTCATAGAGGAACCGCACCGGCCGCTCGAAACAATAGTCGGGATCGCCGACCCGCACCTCGTCCGGCGCGGGCGCGCCGATGACCCGGCACAGCTGGCTGATGAAGCCCTGATAATGGGCGCGTTCCGAAATGCCGGCCGCGCTCCAGACCCGGATGAAGTCGTCGGCATCCATCGGTCGCCCTCCCTGCGGGAGACAACCTTAGATTAGCTTCAATTCAGACACAATCTATGCGGGATCACCGCCCGCATACCGCGCATGCAGCATCGGCTTGCCCAGCCAGTAGGCCAGCTCGGCGGGGCGGTCGATGTCCCAGACGGCCAGGTCGGCGGCCAGGCCCTTTTTGATGCGCCCGACATCGGCGAACAGGCCCAGGGCGCGGGCCGCCTCGCGCGTCGCGCCGGCCAGGGCCTCCTCCGGCGTCAGTCGGAACTGGACGCAGGCCAGGTTGATCGCCGCCGTCATCGAGGCCACGGGCGAGGTGCCGGGGTTGCAGTCGGTCGCCACCGCCATCTTCACCCCATGCTGGCGGAACAGGTCGATGGGCGGCGTCTTCGTCTCGCGCAGCATCAGGTATGCGCCGGGCAGCAGCACCGCGACCACCCCCGCCTGGGCCATGGCCTTCACCCCCTCTTCGGTGGTGTGCTCGACATGGTCGGCCGACAGGGCGCCGTATCGCGCGGCCAAGGCGGCCCCGCCGCCGTCCGACAACTGGTCGGCATGCAGCCGCACCGGCAGGCCCAGGCTGCGCGCCCGTTCGAACAGGCGCGAGACCTCGGCCGTGGTGAAGGCGATGGGCTCGCAATAGGCGTCGACCGCATCGACCAGATCGTGATCGTGCGCGGCGGTCAGGATGTCGCCGATGGCCAGATCGACATAGGCGTCGCGGTCGTCGCGGTGTTCGGGCGGCAGGGCGTGCAGGCCCAGATAGCTGGTGCGGACCCGCACCCCGCCCTCCTTGCCGATGCGGCGCGCGACGCGCAGCATCTTCAGCTCGGCCTCCATGTCCAGGCCGTAGCCGGACTTGATCTCGACCGTGGTGACGCCGGTGGCCTTCAGCCCCTCCAGCCGGCTCATGGCGCTGTCGAACAGATCATCCTCGCTGGCCTCGCGCGTGGCGCGCACGGACGAGACGATGCCGCCGCCCGCCCTGGCGATCTGTTCATAGGTTGCGCCGCCCAGCCTCTGTTCGAACTCGCCCGACCGGTCGCCGCCGAAGACCAGATGGGTGTGACAGTCGATCAGCCCCGGCGTGACCCATCGCCCGCCCAGCCGGTCCGTCTCGGCCGCCTTGTGCCTGGGCAGTTCGCCGCGCGGCCCGGCCCAGACGATCTTGCCGTGATGGATCAGAATCGCCCCATCCTCGACCGCCCCATAGGGTTCGTCGGACGCGACCATGGTGGCCAGGCGGCATTCGGTGATCAGTCGGTCGGCCTTGATCATCGCGACTGGAACCCCATCAGCAGCTCGCAGAACCAGCGCCCGGCCGTCAGCGACCCCAGGTCGCCGATCTCCAGCGACGGATCGTATTCGGTCAGGTCCACGGCCCTGACCTTGGCATGGGCGCCGATCACCCGCGTCGCGGCGAAGAAGTCGTGCACCGACACCCCGCCCGGCCGCGCGCCGGGGCTGGCGGGCCACTGACCGCGGTCGATCACGTCGATGTCGAAATCGACATAGATGGCGTCGCACAGGCCCGACAGACGCTCCAGCTCCTCGGCCACGACCGCCGCCAGGCCGCGTTCCCGGCACTCGCCCGCCGTCCGCACCGAAATGCCCGCCGCCTTCGCCTTGTCATGCGCCCGCTTCGTATTGGCGAAGGGGGCCAGGCCGATCTGGCTGATGCGCCGCCCGTCCAGCCCGTCCTCCAGCAGCGCCTGGATCGGATTGCCGTTGGTCAGGCCCTGGTCGGTGTCGCGCAGGTCGAAATGGGCGTCCAGCGTCAGCACGCCTACACTGTCCAGCCCCTTGGCGAGCCCCAGCCCATGCGCGCCCGGTCGGGTGATGGCGTTGTTGCCGCCGACCAGCACCGTCAGCGCCCGCGCCCCTTGCGCCGCCACCGCGTCACGCACGGGCGCAAAGGCGTCGGCGGGCGACACAGCCTTCAGAGGCACGTCGCCCGCGTCATGCACCACGGTCTCCAGGCTGCCCCCCGTCTCGATGTCATAGGTGGAAAAGCGCGGCAGCACGGCCCGGAACGCCTTGGGCCCCAGGTCGCAGCGGCCGGGTGTCAGCGACCGCTCGTTCAACGGCGCCCCGATCAGGGCGACCGGCGCATCGGGGTGATCGCCGACCAGATCGCCGACCGACCGCCAGCCCAGGGCTTCGGACTTCTCCGTCATGCTCATCCTTTCGTCGGCGAGAAACGCGCCACCAGATCATAGGCGGCGCCGGGAGAGATTTGGGAAGCCCATGTCACGCCCCGACCATCGCGCCAGGTGCGTCGTTCCAGCCTCAGACAGGCCGCGCCGGGCGTCAGCCCCAGTGCGGCCGCCGTCTCGCGATCGGCCGCCACGGCCGATATCCGGTGCTCGGCCTCGGTCCAGGGCGTATGGGCCAGAAGCCAGCTCCCCGGCGCCTGAACCGTGAAATCCGCCGCCTCGGCCTCCGGCGCCGCGTCCAGCGAGATCAGCCGCCGCTCCAGCACGAAGGGCAGGCCGTCCGCCAGGTGCAGGGTCTCCAGCTCGATCAGACGGTCGCCCAGCGCCGGGTGATCCTCGTGCCCCGCGCGGATGCGGCGCGCCGTCAGCCGGTGCGAATAGGCCAGGCCCCGCCCCTCGACCTCGGCCTGGATGTCCGGGATGGCGACCAGGGCCGACGAATGGACCGGCGGATGGGCCACAACCGTCCCGGCCCGGCGACGGCGCACGACCAGCCCCCGCGCCGCCAGGTCCGACAGGGCGCGCGACACCGTCATCCGCGCGCAATCGTATTCGGCCATCAGCTCGGCCTCCGTCGGGATGCGACGGCCCGGCCGCCAGTCGCCCGTGGCGATGCGGCGCTCGATGTCGGCTGCAATGCGGCGATGCAGGGGCTGACGGTCCATGCGGCGAACCTGCCTCTTGCATCGAATAATGTCTAGACATAAGACGGAGACAAGAGCGGCGGACCCCACCGTCGCAGGGAGGTTCCGATGAGCGCCACGTCCAACACCCGCGTCGTCCGCGCCCCGCGCGGCCCTGAAATGACCGCCAAGACCTGGGCGGCCGAGGCGGCCCTGCGGATGATGATGAACAACCTGGACCCAGAGGTGGCCGAGCGGCCCGAGGATCTGGTCGTCTATGGCGGCATCGGCAAGGCGGCGCGCGATTGGCAGAGCTTCGACCGCATCGTCGAACAGTTGCGGGCGCTGGAGGCGGACCAGACCCTGCTGGTCCAGTCGGGCAAGCCGGTCGGGGTGTTCCGCACCCACGAAGACGCCCCTCGCGTCCTGATCGCCAACTCCAATCTGGTGCCCAAATGGGCGACCTGGGAGCATTTCCACGAACTCGATCGCAAGGGGCTGATGATGTACGGCCAGATGACGGCCGGGTCGTGGATCTACATCGGCACCCAGGGCATCGTTCAGGGCACCTATGAGACCTTCATGGAGGCGGGCCGCCAGCATTACGACGGCGACTGGTCGGGCAAATGGATCCTGACGGCCGGCCTGGGCGGCATGGGCGGGGCCCAGCCCCTGGCCGCCACCATGGCCGGGGCGTCCTGCCTGGCCGTGGAATGCCAGCGCAGCCGGATCGAGATGCGCCTGCGCACCCGCTATCTCGATGTCATGGCCGAAGACCTGGACGAGGCCCTGCGCCTGATCGACCAGGCCAAGGCCGAAGGAAAAGCCATATCGGTCGGCCTATTAGGAAATGCAGCGGATGTTTTGCCTGAACTGGTCAAGCGCGGCGTTCGGCCCGACCTGGTCACCGACCAGACCAGCGCCCATGACCTGGTCAACGGCTATCTGCCCAAGGGCTGGACGGTCTCAGAATGGGAGGACAAACGCCAGTCCGACCCCGAGGCGGTGCGCCAGGCGGCTGGTGAATCAATCGTTGACCATGTTGGCGCAATGCTGGCCTTCCAGGCCATGGGCGTGCCGACCACCGACTATGGCAACAACATCCGCCAGGTCGCCTTCGACCGGGGGGTTCAGAACGCCTTTGACTTCCCCGGCTTCGTGCCCGCCTATATCCGCCCGCTGTTCTGCCGCGGCGTCGGCCCCTTCCGCTGGGCCGCCCTGACCGGCGATCCGGACGACATCAAGAAGACCGACGCGGCGATGAAAAAGCTGTTCCCCGACAATGCCGGCCTGCACCGCTGGCTGGACATGGCGGGCGAGCGGATCGCCTTCCAGGGCCTGCCCGCCCGCATCTGCTGGATCGGCCTGGGCGACCGGCATCGGGCCGGGCTGATGTTCAACCAGATGGTGGCGTCCGGCGAGCTTTCCGGCCCCATCGTCATCGGCCGCGACCATCTGGACTCAGGCTCGGTCGCCAGCCCCAACCGCGAGACCGAGGCCATGATGGACGGCTCGGACGCCGTGTCGGATTGGCCCCTGCTGAACGCCCTTCTGAACACCGCCTCGGGCGCCAGCTGGGTGTCGCTGCACCACGGCGGCGGGGTCGGCATGGGCTATAGCCAGCACTCCGGCGTGGTCATCGTCGCCGACGGCACGCCCGAGGCGGCCAGGCGTCTCGAACGCGTCCTGTGGAACGACCCCGCCACCGGCGTCATGCGCCACGCCGACGCCGGCTACGACATCGCCAGGAACGCCGCCCGCGAACACGGCCTGAACCTGCCGAGCCTTTGAAACCCTCTCCCGAGGGGAGAGGGAGATTTCGCCCGAGAGCCCTCGGGCGATCGGTTGCGAAATCGGGTGAGGGCGTCCGTCGGCGAAAGTCGGGCGCCTTAACCCCTCACCCTTTCGCGCAAGAGCGATCGCTTCGCTCTCGCGCGCTCAAGCCCTCTCCCGCCGGGAGAGGGTTCAGTGATAGCGAAGGCGCCATGACCCAGATCACCATCGGCCAATCCCCCCTGACCCTGTCGCAGCTGCGCGCCGTGCTGGACGGTCCCGTGACCGTCGGCCTGACCGAGGCCGCCTGGGCCGATGTCGACCGGGGCGCGGCGACCGTGGCCGCCATTCTGGATCAGGGCCGCACCGTCTATGGCATCAACACCGGCTTCGGCCTTTTGGCCAACACCAGTATCGCGCCGGAAGACCTGGAGACCCTGCAGAAGAACCTGGTGCTCAGCCACGCCACCGGGGTGGGGCCCTTGCTGAGCGAGCCGGTCACCCGCCTGCTGATGGTGCTGAAGATCGCCAGCCTGTCCAAGGGGGCCTCGGGCATCCGGCGCCAGACGCTTCAGGCCCTGATCGCCCTGGTCAACGCCGACATCCTGCCCTGCATTCCATCCAAGGGATCGGTGGGCGCATCGGGCGACCTGGCGCCCCTGGCGCACATGAGCTGCGTCCTGATCGGGGTGGCCGAGGCGCGGGTCGCGGGCCAGACCCTGCCGGCCGAGGCGGCCCTGGCCAAGGCGGGACTGACACCCATCGTCCTGGGTCCGAAAGAGGGGCTGGCCCTGCTGAACGGCACCCAGTGTTCGACCGCCCTGGCCCTGGCCGGCCTGTTCGCGGCCGAGGCCTGTTTCGCCGCCGCCATCGCCGCCGGCGCCCTGTCGGTCGACGCCCTGAAGGGGTCGGACGCGCCGTTCGATCCGCGCATCCACGCCCTGCGCGGCCAGCCGGGCCAGATCGAGGTGGCCGCCGCCTTGCGCGCCCTGATGGCCGGCAGCGCCATCCGCGACAGCCACCGCGAAGGCTGCCACAAGGTCCAGGACCCCTATTCCCTGCGCTGCCAGCCCCAGGTCATGGGCGCGGCCCTGGATGTGCTGAGGAACGCCGCCGCGACGCTGGAGCGCGAGGCCAACGCCGTGACCGACAATCCCCTGGTCTTCATCGACGACGGCGACGTGATCTCGGGCGGCAATTTCCACGCCGAGCCGGTGGCCTTCGCCGCCGACCAGATCGCCCTGGTCCTGTGCGAGATGGGCAATATCTCCGAGCGCCGCACCTCCATCCTGGTCGACCCGAAGATGAGCGAGCTGCCGGCCTTCCTGGTCAAGGAAAGCGGCCTGAACTCGGGCTTCATGATCGCCCAGGTGACGGCCGCCGCCCTGGTGGCCGAGAACCGGATGGTCGCCCATCCTTGCGTCGTCGACACCGTGCCCACCAGCGCCAATCAGGAAGACCACGTCTCCATGGCCACCCACGGCGCCCGCCGCCTGCTGGACATGGCCGAGAACACGGCGGCCGTGGTCGGCATCGAGCTTCTGGCCGCCGCGCAAGGGATCGAATTCCATCGCCCCCTGACGTCCTCGCCGATGCTGGAACAGGTCCACGCCCTGGTGCGCCAGGCGGCCGCTCCCTACGGCTCGGACCACTATTTCGCGCCCGACATCGCACGCGCCGCCGAAGGCGTCCGCGCCGGCCGCTACCGTCCGTTCGCCGCCGATCTCCTGCCCTCGGCATGACGGGCGGTCGCGATCAGGGCTGCTTCTCCACCGTCAGGGCGTAGTCGCCGGTCGAGTTGGGGGCGTAGCTGCGGGCGCGGATGACATAGAGGCCGTCCTCCGGCGCGGTCCAGTCCAGACGCGCATGGGTGTCCGACAGGCCGTCGTCGTCGCTTTCCAGGCTGTCGAAGGCGCCGTCCTCGTCCGTCCGGCCCACCTCGACCACACTGTCGAAGGCGTTGGAGACCAGGGTCAGGCGCAGTTTCTCGCCCGCCTTGGCCTGGATCTCGTAGGCGTCATAGGCCGCGCCCTCGTCGGTCACCCCGTCCTCGTCCGACAGGGTTCCGCGCACCGTGGCGCCGACCACCAGGCTGCCCGGCCTGGGTTCCGGCCCCCGGTCGGTCATCTCGACCGAATAGAGGCCCAGCTTCTCGGCCGCCCAGGGCATGACCCGGACCTCGTAGTCGCCGTCCTCCGGCAGGGTGTAGTTCAGTCGCGCGTCCAGCCCCTCGCCCAGGCCGTCGTCGTCGGTGGCCAGGGCCGACCAGTCGTCGCCGGGGCGGCCGATGGAGACCAGGCTGTCGAAATCGCCCGACCGCACGATGATCCGCACCCTCTGCCGGGCCTGGCCCGAGAAGACATAGGCCTTGTAGGGGCGGCCGTCGGCGCCGGCGGGATTGTCGGTGGTGATCTCGCCCTGCACCGTCGCGCCAAAGGCCAGGGGCGTCGGCGCCGGCGGCGGCAGGGTCTCTTCCAGCTTCAGTCCATAGGCGCCCAGGCCGTCGCTGAAGGCCCGCGCCTCGATCAGATAGACCCCGCCCTCTTCCAGCACGGTGTTGATGCGGGCGTTGGTTCCGCCGCCGCTGTCGTCGTCCTGGGCGACCGAGACGGGCCCGCCCGCCGTGTCGCGGAACAGTTCCAGATAGGCGTCGAAATCGCTGGAGGTCGCCGTGATGGTGATCCTCTGGCCCGGCTGTCCCTCGAACCGATACAGGTCCACCCGGCGGCCCTGGGCGTTGACACCGTCGGTGCGGGCCAGCCGTCCCTCGATCCTCTGACCCAGGGCGATCGGCGTCGCGGCCGGCGCCGGCGGGGCCTGCTCCAGCTTCAGCCGATAGTCCCCTTCCGCGCCCGCCGCATAGCTGCTGGCGCGGATGACATAGTCCCCCGCTCCCGGCGCGGTGAACAGCAGCCGGGCGTTCAGCCCGCCGTCAGGCGCATCGTCGTTATAGGCCAGCTCGGAAAAGACCCCGCCCTCCATCCGGCCGATCCGCACCAGGGGGTCGAAATCGTCCGCCTCCAGCCCCAGCGACACCCGGTCGCCGGCCGCCAGGCGCAGGACGTAGGCGTCGAAGCGGGGCCCCGCGTCCGTCTCGGGATCATCGGCGTCCAACCGCCCTTCGATCTCGTCGCCGATCCGCACCGTGCGCGGCGTCGGGGCCGGCGGGGCGGGGGCCAGCTCGGCCAGGCTCAGGGAATAGGCGCCCTCGCCCTGCCCGCTCCAGGCCCGGACCCGCACCCGATAGTCTCCGTCCTGGGGCGCGGTGAAGCGCAGGCGCGAATCGGTCCCCTGGCCCAGGCCGTCATCGTCTTCGGCCAGGGCCTCCGCTCCGGTCTCGTCCGCCGCGTGGATCGACAGATAGGCGTCGAAATCCTCGGACCTCAGCACCACCTCCAGCCTCTGCCCCTGCCGGGCCGAGACGACATAGTCCTGGTGCGGGCCGTCGTCGGCGTCGTCGGCCCCGGCAGCCAGCTTGCCCTGAACGGTGTCGCCGAACCGCAGCGGCTCCTGGGCCTGGGCCGAGACGGCCATCAGAAGGGCGGCCGCGCTGACGGCGGTCGAAAGGAAAATACGGCGCATGACGATCCTCGTGACGGTCCGATGATGATAGACGCCGAACCGGCCCCTCTGTAAATCGCGCCATCCGTTCGATTTCTGACGAAGGCGATCCCGATGAGCGATGGCGCGACCCTGATCGACGGCAAGGCCTTCGCCGCGCGGCTGGTTCAGCGCGTCGCGGCGGCGGCGGCGCGTCTGAGCGCGGACCACGGCGTCCAGCCGGGCCTGGCCGTGGTCATCGTCGGCGAGGATCCGGCCAGCCAGGTCTATGTCCGCTCCAAGGGCGAACGGACGGTCGAGGCCGGGATGTATTCCGAAACCCATCGCCTGCCCGCCACGGCGACCCAGGCCGAACTCCTGGCCCTGATCGACCGGCTGAACGCCGACCCGGCCCTGCACGGAATCCTGGTCCAGCTGCCCCTGCCGGCCCAGATCGACGCCGACGCCGTGCTGGCCGCCATCGACCCGGACAAGGACGTCGACGGCTTCCACGTCGTCAACGCCGGCCGCCTGGCCGTCGGCCTGCCGGGCCTGGTCCCCTGCACCCCCCTGGGCTGCCTGATGCTGCTGAAGGACCAGTTGGGCGACCTGTCGGGCCTGAACGCCGTGGTGGTGGGCCGTTCCAACATCGTCGGCAAGCCGATGGCCCAGTTGCTGCTGGGCGAAAGCTGCACCGTCACCATCGCCCATTCGCGCACCCGCGACCTGCCGGCCCTGTGCCGCACCGCCGACATCCTGGTCGCCGCCGTGGGCCGGCCCGAGATGATCCGCGGCGACTGGATCAGGCCGGGCGCCACGGTGATCGACGTCGGCATCAACCGCGTCCCCTCCCGCGATCCGGAAAAGGCCGCCCAGGGCAAGACCCGGCTGGTCGGCGACGTGGCCTTTGACGAGGCCGCGGCCGTCGCCGGGCGCATCACCCCCGTGCCGGGCGGCGTGGGCCCCATGACCATCGCCTGCCTTCTGGCCAACACCTATGCCGCCGCCTGCCGCGCGGCCGGGGTGGAGCCGGAGAAACTGGACGCTTGAAGCCGTCCCGACATGGGCGGATAGTTTGAGTCTCGGCCGCGCTCGGAACGGCCGCCGGAGGACGCCATGAGCCTGAACCCGCGTTTCGCCGCCGTCGCGGCCGCCGTCATCCTGGCCCCCGCCGCGGCCGGATGCGGCATCAACGCCATCCCCACCAAGCAGGAGCGGGCCGAGGCCGCCTGGGCCGACGTCCAGTCGCAGTATCAGCGCCGCGCCGACCTGGTGCCCAACCTGGTCGCCACGGTCCAGGGCGCCGCCCTGCAGGAGCGCACCACCCTGACCCAGGTGGTCGAGGCCCGCGCCCGCGCCACCGGCGTCACCGTCACCCCCGAGACCCTGAACGACCCGGCGGCCTTCCAGCGCTACCAGGCGGCCCAGGGCGAACTCAGCCAGGCGCTGAAAAGCCTGCTGATGGTCGTCGAAGCCTATCCCAACCTGCGGTCCAGCGAGAATTTCCTGGCCCTCCAGTCCCAGCTGGAAGGCACCGAGAACCGCATCAACATCGCCCGGCGCGACTACAACGAGGCGGTGCGTGACTATAACACCTCCCTGCGCACCTTCCCGACGGTGATCTGGGCCAAGACCATCCATGGCGGGTCCAAAGCCATGCCCCTGTTCACCGCCACGGCCGAGGCCCAGACCGCGCCCAGCGTGAATTTCGACGGCCTGCAACCCGCGCCCTCCCCCGCCGCCGCGCCCGGCGCCGCCCCCGCGCCGGCCCAGTGAGGTCAGGCGCCGTGTCCGCCACGCGCGCGGGGACGCGCGGCCTGATCCCCTTGATCGGCCTGGCCCTGGCCTGGGCGCTTCTGGCCCTGGCCGGTCCCGCCTGGTCGGCCGAGCCGCGCTTTCCCGAACTGTCCGGCCGGGTCATCGACCAGGCCCGGCTGCTGGACGACCCCACCGAGGCGGCCCTGACCCGCAAGCTGGAGGCGCTGGAGGCCGCCACCGGCGATCAATTGGTCGTCGTCACAGTGCCCAGCCTCCAGGGCTATGAGATCGAGGACTACGGCTATCGCCTGGGCCGCCACTGGGGCATCGGCGAGCGGCAGAAGGACAACGGCGTCCTGCTGATCATCGCCCCCAACGAACGCAAGGTTCGGATCGAGGTGGGCTATGGGCTGGAGCCCGTCCTGACCGACGCCCTGTCCGCCCGGATCATCCAGACCACCCTGCTGCCCGCCTTCCGCACCAGCGCCTTCCAGCGCGGCATAACCGAAGGAGTGGACGCCATCGACCGTCAGCTGAGGCTGGATCCCGCCGAGGCCCAGGCCGTGGCCGTCGAGGCCGAACGCCAGCGGCCCGGCCCGGCCATCGGGCCGATGATCATCGTATTCCTGGTCTTCTTCTTCCTCTTCCTGGCCCTGATCGGATCGGCGGCGCGGGGCCGGCGGCGGCGCGGCGGGGTTTCGCCCATCCTGATCTGGGCCGCGTCCGAGGCGCTGAGGAACAGTTCCGGCCGGGGCCGCGGCGGCGGCTTCGGCGGCGGTAGCTTCGGCGGCGGCTTCAGCGGCGGAGGCGGCAGTTTCGGCGGCGGCGGCGCCTCGGGAGGATGGTGATGCGCTTCACGCCCCAGGATCACGCCCGCATCGCGGCGGCCATCGCCGCGGCCGAGGCCCGGACCTCCGGCGAGATCTTCTGCGTCCTGGCGCGGCGGGTCTCGGCCTATCGCGACGTGCGGCTGGGCTGGGCGGCCCTGGCGGCCCTGCTGGCGCCCATGGCCCTGATCCCCCTGGGCTTCGACCCGGCCTGGTTCCCCGGCGTAGCCGACAGCTGGGAGGCGGCGCATCTGGCGGCGCGGGACATCATCATCGGCCGGGCCCTGGCGGCCTACGCCCTGGTCCAGGCGGCAACCTTCATCAGCGTCTTCCTGATCGTCTCCCTCCCCGTCGTGCGCCGTTGGGTCACCCCGCGCGCGGTGCGGCGGGCGCGGGCGCGCCAGGCGGCGGTCCGCCAGTTCATGGCCCACGGCCTGCACCAGACCGACCGGCGCACCGGGGTGCTGATCTTCGCCTGCCTGGACGACCGCCAGGTCGAGGTGGTGGCCGACGAGGCGGTGCATGGCCTGGCCGGGCCCGACACCTGGGCCGATGCGGTCCAGGCCCTGACCGGCGCCATGCGGGCCGGCCGGCCGGTCGAGGGCTTCGAGGCGGCGGTGGGCCTGTGCGGCGACGCCCTGGCGGCCCACTTCCCTCCGGCCCCGGACGACCGCAACGAACTGCCCGACCGGCTGGTGCTGATCTGATCGCCCAGACGGCTGGCGTTTCGGTGAAAAAGGGCCTAGCCCCGAGACGCTGATGGCCCGCCTGATCACCTATAATGTGCATCGCTGCGTCGGCGTCGATCGCCGGCTGGACGTCGGGCGCATCGCCGACGTCCTGGCCGAGCATGAGCCGGACATCGTCTGCCTTCAGGAACTGGACGTCGGCCGCGCCCGCACCGCCCACGTCGACCAGGCCTGCAGCATCGCCGAACGCCTGGCCATGAGTTTCCGCTTCCACCCGGCCATGGCGGTGGAGACCGAGCTTTACGGCGACGCCATCCTGACCCGCTGGCCCGAACGGCTGATGCGGGCCGCCGCCCTGCCCACCATCTCGGGCGTGCCGGGGCTGGAGCCGCGCGGCGCCCTGTGGTCGCGCATCGAGATCGATGGGACGCCGCTGAACGTCATCAACACCCACCTGGGCCTGATGCCGCGCGAACAGCGTCTTCAGACGGCGGCCCTGGTCGGCCAGGACTGGCTGGGCGCCTGCCAGGGGGCGACCATACTGACCGGCGACTTCAACGCCACCTCCCTGACCCGGCCCTATCAGACCCTGGCCCGGCGCCTGTCGGACGCCCAGCGGATGCTGGGCCTCAGGCCGTCGGTGAAGACCTTCCCCTCGACCTTCCCGGCCATCCGCATCGACCACGTCTTCGTCAGCCCCCAGGTGCGGCCCCTGAAGATCAGCGCCCCGGCCTCGCCCCTGGCGCGGGCGGCGTCGGATCACCTGCCGCTGGTGTTCGACTTCGCGCTTCAACCCGCCTGACGGCCTTGCCGCGGCGCTGCCAGGGCCGCCAGGAATCGTGCACCGACATCGGGTCGCCCAGTCGCCAGTCGGCGATCCGGCTCTGCGCCCACGACGGCGGATCGGCCCCCAGCACCTGAAGCCGGCCGGTGTCGAAGGCGGTTATGGCCGCCCCGGTCGAGCCCATGACCGCCTCGGCCGCCGCGAACTCCGGCCCCGTGACGCCCAGGAAATGGCCCAGAGACCGGTGACGGTGGTCCCGGATCGCCTCGCGCCCCCCCGCGTCCTCCGGCTCGATCGAGACGTCGCATTCGGTGTCGAAGCCGAACGAGCGGTTGTTCAGATTGGTCGATCCGATCCGCAGCAGCCGGTCGTCGATGATCGAGACCTTGGCGTGGACGATGATCCGCCCGCCCTCGGTCGTTCGCGGCGCCAGGGCCAGAAAGCGATTGTGCCGGTCGGCCTGTTCCAGCCGATACAGGACCTGGGCCCGGGCCTTGTCCATGGTCAGCTGGTCGAACCAGCTGGGGCTGCGCCCGGTGGTGATCAGCACCACCTCCGGCCCGTCCGGCTCGGCCAGGCGGGCGGCCAGGGCCTCGGCCACGACGGCCGAGGTGAAATACTGGTTCTCCAGATAGATCAGCCGCCGCGCGGCGCGGATCGCCGCCAGGTGCAGGGCCTCGTTCTCACGCACCTCGGGCGTCGCCCCGTCCGGCTCGGTGCGCGACAGGCCCAGGCGCACGTCGCGGATCACCGGCTCGACCCCGTCGGGCCAGGGATCGCCCTCGACATCGACCGGCTCGGTCCTTTCCCACACCGCCCGGCGCCAGCGTTCGCGCGCCAGGTCGCCCAGGGCCCGCGCCGCCGCCCCGTCGAACACGCACATGGTCTCGTGCCGGGGCGGGCAGATCACGCCCGAGGGCTGGCAGCGCCTGGGGTCGCCGTCCAGGTGCCGCTCGCTGTCCCAGCGGTCGGTGGCGATGTCCCCACCGCCGCAGAAGGCGACCTTGTCGTCGATGATCACCGCCTTCTGGTGATGGCAGGCGCCCATGGGGCCGGGGCTGTCCAGCCGGAACTCCACCGTCCGCTTGCGGAACCAGCGCTGGGCCCGGTGCGGATAGAAGCCCTGCGACGCCGCGATCAGCAGCGGCGATTTCCAGATCAGCAGGCGGACGTCCAGCTCGGGGTTCCGCTTGACCAGCAGGCGCAGCTGGTGGCCGATCTCGGCCGTGCGGTCGTCCGCCGGCGCGTTCAGGGTCAGATGGGTGCGCGGATCGAACTGCCAGCCCAGGATGACGATCGACCGCCGCGCCTTGTTCAGCGCCGATGACAGGGCCTCGAAATAGGCGTCGTTCTCCATCAGCACGGCGTAACGGTCGGCCCGCTCCACCCGCCAGAGGCCGTCGCCGGGCTGCAGCAGGCTGCCGTCATAGCTGTGCGTGCGCGAAGGCATGTCTCAGCGTGACCGATTCGCATGACGAAGGCGCGTCGCGCGCGCGGGGATGTGGCATCCGTTCCACGCGGCGCCGCTTTCGGTCAACGCCAGCGACCGTTGTGCGGTTTCGCCATTGTTCCGCCCCACTGTGCGCGCGCATAAGGCGGCGTCTAAATCGGGGGGCGATCCATTGCAGATACTGATCGACCTGTTGGCGGGCCTGATGGCCATGCTGGCCGCCCTGACCCTGTCCCAGTTCGGCGTGAACCTGGACCCGCGCGGCGCCGCCGCTCCCGAGCATGAGGTTCACCGCCTGGCCAACTGCGACGACGGCGACGCCGCGACGCCCGCCCTGACCGTGACGATCACCCCCGACGCGCGCGACTGCTGACGCACGGGCGCCCGACGCTTTGATCTTCCGGCTCTAGCGGCTAGGGTCCGCGCACCCTCGAAATCAGGCTGGGCCTGACGGGGGATCAGACCCGAGATCGACGCCTGATGAAATCCCGTAGCCGGCCGCCTGTGAAATCCTCCGACGCCGAAGCCGAGGCTCCGGCGCCGATCGACCCGACTCCCCAGCCCCTGCCCGAGGCGCCGGCGGAGGAGGCCGAGCCCGCGCCCGAAGCGCCGCCCCGTCCCATGTCCGAGCGTCGTCGCCGCCGCCTCGCCGAGGAACAGCGCAAGGCCGAGGAGGCCGCCCGCCAGGCCGAACTGGAAGCCCAGGCCGAAGCCGAAGCCCAGGCCGAGGCCGAGCGCGCCGCCCAGGCCGCCGTCGTCATCGACATGGGCCAGCCGCCGGCCCCCGCCTCGGAACCCACCCTGCCCGCCGCGCCCGCGCCGGCCGCCCTGGCCTCCGCCGCCCCGGCCCGTCCGCCCGCCCGCCACGCCTATCTGATCGGCGGGATCGCCGCCGCCCTGTGGATCGCCGGCATCGCCGCCTGGGCCGCCTACGAATACGGCCTGGGAACCTCGGTGCTGGAGCCGATGCGCCTGGCCATCTACGGCCTTTTGGCCCTGGCCCCGGCGGGCCTGGCCATCCTTCTGGCCCACGCCGTGCGGCAAGGCGCCGGACTGGCGCAGGAGACGCGCCGCGCCCGCGACCTGTCGACCGCCCTGGTCGCCCCCACCGCCCTGGCGGCCCAGCAGACGGGCGAGGTGCTGAACACCCTGCGCGCCGACATCGACCACGCCGCCCTGGCCGCCGACCGCGCCCGCCACGATCTGACCCTGCTGCGCGAGGCCCTGATCGCCGAGACCCAGCGCCTGAACGAGGCCGCCGAGACCGCGGGCCGCACCGCCCGCCGCCTGACCGACCAGCTGGGCGCCGAGCGCGGCAAGCTCCAGACCCTGGGCGGCCAGCTGGAAGGCCAGGCCGGCAGCGTTCTGGAGGCCATCGACCGCCAGTCGCGCATGGTGGTGGACGCCTCCGACCTGGCCCAGACCCAGCTGCGCGAGGCCGAGGCCGCCCTGGCCGCACGCGCCGCCGACCTGGCCGCCGCCGCCGGAGAGGCCCAGGACGCCGCCCGCCTGGCCGCCGACGACCTGTCGCGCCAGACTCTCAGGCTCGAGAACGCCGGCGCCGGCGTCTCCGAACAGATCCAGTCGGTCGAGGAGGGCCTCAGCCAGCAGCGCGCCGCCCTGGTCACCGCCGCCTACGCCCTGCGCACCGACCAGGAGGATTTCTCGGCCCAGGTCGAGAGCCAGCGCGCCCAGCTGACCGAACACCTCTCGGCCGCCCGCACGGCCGCCGCCGAACTGAACCAGACCAGTTCGACCGCCAACGAGACCATCAAGGACCTGATCGAGGCCGCCGGCGACCAGTTCCGCGCCCTGGTCGAGATGTCCCAGCGCGAGGCCGACGGCTTCGACGCCGCCACCAAGGTGGCCCTGGACCGGTTCGAGGCCCTGGCCGCCGACGCCCGCGACACCCTGATGGAGGAGACGCGCCGCTCCCTGGTCGCGCTTCAGGCCACCGCCGAAGAGGGCCGCCAGGTCGCCGACCGCACCGTCGAGGACGCCCGCCTGCGCGCCGACCGCCTGGGCGAAAGCCTGTTCGAGGCGGCCCAGAAGGCCGATCAGGCGGCCGAGGCCCGCATCGCCGAGGCCCGCCGCATCGTCTCCGAGACCGCCGGGCTGGTGGGCGAGGCCGGCGACCAGGCCCTGGAACGGGTCGAATCGACCCTGGAACGCGTGACCCTGGCCCTGGCGCGGATCGAAAGCGCCGTGGCCGAGATCGACAGCCGGGCCGAAACCCTGCCCGACCAGGCCCGCGAACGGGTCGAGGCGGTGCGCCGCGCGGTCGAGGACGGTCTGGCCGCCCTCACCGAGGCCTCGCGCAAGGCGGCCCAGGACACCGAGGCCCTGGACGCCGGCTTCCAGGAGCGGGTCCGCCGCAACTACGACATGCTGACCGAGGCGGTGCGGCTGATGGGCGTGGTCTCGGGCGACGCCCCGACCGGCCGCCGCCGTCCCGCCGCCGAGCCTCAGGCCCCCGAGGCCCCGCGCGACGACGCCCGCGCCTTCGGCCTGCGCGGTCGGCTGAAGCTGGCCCCCGCCGACGGCGCCCGCCCGCCCGCCGAGGAACAGCTGGGCTGGAACGACCTGGTCGAGGGCCGCGAACCCGACGCCGAGGGCCCGCCCCTGGACCTGACCGCCCCGGTCATGCCCCCGGCCGACGTCGACGCCCTGGCCGACCGCATCGTGGCCAGCATCCGCCGCATGGGGGTCGATCCCAACGCCCTGCTGCCCCGCGCCCGCATCGAGGAGGCCGCCCGCCACTGGTCGGCCGGCGACGCCGCCTCCGCCCGGCTGATCGTCCGCCGCGTGGCCCCCGCCGCGGTCCGCAGCGTCTCGCGCCGCGTCCTGGGCGACGCCGAGGTCCGCGCCGACGCCGAGGCCTATGTCCGGGCCTTCGGGCGCGAGCTTCAGGGCTTCGGGCCGGAATCCAGCGGCGTCCTGGCGCGCCTGTCCACCGACGGCGGCCGGGCCTTCCTGCTGCTGGACGCCGCCATCGGCGACCTGGCCTGATTCCCTCCCGGGGAATCCGGGTTGACGACATCGCCCTGAGCCCCCACGGTCGGGCCGACTGTCACGTCGCTGTCACAAACCTGGGCAGGCCCATGCCAGACTCCGACGCCGCGCATGATCGCCGCCCCGTCATCGTCGTCTGCGGCTATGACCCCGACGACGCCGTCTGGGACCCGGTCGAGGACCTGTCCGGCGCCCTCTGGAGCCCGTCGGGCGCCCGCGCCGTCCATGTCGAAGGCGACGCCCCGGACCGTCTGTTCGAGGCCCTGAGCCTTCATATGGGCGACCGCCGCTGCCGGGCCCTGCTGCTGGTCGGGCGCGGCCCGTCCGAGGGCGGCTTCAGCCTGCAGATGCGGGCCGAGAACCTTTCCCTGGACGGCGAGGGGCGGCTGGACCCCGCCCTGCCCGGCCTGGCGCGAGCCACCCTGCCGGTGTCCGAGATGGTGCGCGCACTGGCCGCCGCCGGCCTGCCCGCCCGCGCCACTTCCGAGGCGGGGCGCGACGCCGGCTCCTATCTGCTGTTCCGCATCCTCGCCGGCCTGCCCGACGTCACCGAGACCCCCGCCGTGGGCCTGCTGCGGGTTCCCGACGACGCCGACGAGGCCCAGGCCCGCCAGGCGGTCAAGGCGGCGGTCTCCGCCGTGGCGGCCCAACTGCCCCCCCTGCCCCGCGCCGCCGTGGCCTAGGCTCACGCACCTCTCCCTCTCCCTTTGTTCGAGGGAGAACGGACCGTCTTGAATCCCGGCCTTTACGAAAGCCCGCCCCCGGGCCTCAGCGGTGCTTGCATCCCGGCCAGCAGCAGGGCCGCCGCTTTCCGTCGCGCAGGTTCTCGCCGCCCCACACGATCCGCTTGTGCCGCGTCTCGGCCTTCTTCGCCGACTCGACCCAGCAGATCCACTCGTTCCGGGCCAGGGGGGTGATGTCCAGCCATGTCGCCCGGGCCGCCTCGTCGCCTTCCAGCGCCGCCCGCAGGTCGTCCGGCAACTCATGCACGACGCCGCCGGGCAGGGCCGTCGTCGTTCCGCTCACGACGCCCGCGCCCCATAGCGCATCCGGCTCAGCGCCTCGGTCAGCTTGCGGATCGGGGCGTCGAAATCCTTGCCGGCCTTCCACTTCTCGAAGCTCATGACGTTCTCGATCCGCCGGGCGACAAAGCCGTCCGCCGGCTCGCGCCCGTCGAACAGCCGCATCGTCATGGCCGGCAGCAGGATCCCCGACAGGATCGCCCGCTTGGAATAGTGGTTCCAGTCCGTGGCCCTGTCCCCGGCCCAGCGCCACAGCCGGTCCGCCGTCGCCCAGGTCAGGCCCGCCGCCAGATCGGCGTTGGTCGGCAGGGCCAGGAACCCCGCCGCCCGCTTCTCGGCCGCCTCGTGCGCCATCCCGGCCTCCAGCCGGGCCGACACCGCCCGGGCGATCCGCTCGCGAATCTTCAGCGTCGCCGGATCGACGGCCGCCAGGGTCGCCATGGCCTCATCGTCCCGCCGCCGCCACAGCAGGGCCGCCAGATCCCGCGCCCCGTTGGGCAGCAGCAGCTCCTGGTCCCCCAGCGACAGTCCGTTGGCCTCGCACGCCGCCCGCACCATCCGCGCGTTCCAGCCCAGATCCGCCGCCCGCTCCAGGGCGGCGTCCAGCACCGCCTGTTCCATGCGGTCGGCCCAGTCGCGGGAATCACCGCTGTTCGACAGGTGTGGCGCCTCGGTCATGGCAGCATCATAAGCCCGTATTGCGGGTGTTTCGACCCTTCAGATATGGCCGCGACGATCTGGACATGGGGGGCGGGCTCGTGTATCAGCCCGCCTTCATCCGCGGACCCGCTCCGTCGGAGATGAGATTTATTTGTCTGCCCGTCTCCCTCACAGGACGCGGCGGGCGGCCAAAGGAGAGTTGAACCTGGTTCAGATTTTCGTCCGCGACAACAACGTCGATCAGGCGCTGAAGGCCCTGAAGAAGAAGATGCAGCGCGAAGGCAGCTTCCGTGAAATGAAGCGCCACGTGCACTATGAAAAGCCGTCGGAGAAGCGCGCCCGCCAGAAGGCCGAGGCCGTCCGCCGCGCCCGCAAGCTGGCCCGCAAGCGCGCCCAGCGCGAAGGCCTGCTGCCCGCGCCCAAGCCCCGCGCCCGCTGATCCCAGCGCCAGGCTGAAAAGACCAGGGCCCGCCGGAGCGATCCGGCGGGCCTTTTTCATGCCCCGCCTCCCAGATCCTCCCCCACCGGGGGAGGGAGGCCGCGAAGCGGTGAAGGGGCTAGACTCCGGGCGCCGGCGCTCCCCCCCCACACACCTCCCCTCTCCCACAGGGAGAGGGCTTGAGGCCCGCAGAGCGCAGCGATGCGCCAGCCGAAAGGGTGAGGGGTTACGCGCTCACCCGGCGGGCGCCGTAACCCCTCACCCTTTCACGCAAGTCCAATCGCCCTGGCGGGCTCTTGGGCGTTCAAACCCTCTCCCATCGGGAGAGGGGTCAGGACCGCCAACTGCGCGCGCCAGGGAACCCATCTCCCTGACCCCGCACATCAATCCCCACCCCTAACCCCATCTCACACGCCTGGGTTCGCCCCGCCCCTATACTCCCCTGGTCCCGTCGCATGGGGAGGCCGCGAGGCCAGCGACTTCGCGGCGGCGGGAGCGGAGGAAGCGGGGCTGTGCGTGTCACTCACACGCATGGGCCTGCGGTCGTCGGATCGGACAGTCATTGGCGACGGGTCCGGCGACCGAGGGAGGGTCGAGGGGGTTACTCTGGCCGTTCCGGGACCGGGTCGTTGGCCCGGCCCGCCCGCCGCGGGCCTCCGGGAGTAGCCGAAAAGATCGGCGCCCGCCCCGAGCTCGTGGAAACCCTCCGTGCGGAGCGTCAGACCTCTCGCCGAACACGGCACTCATACATCCACGCCGGGCGAAGGCCCGACGCTCCGCCGCCTTCCCGAGCTTCGCAAGCATCCGCTGGCGAAGACGCCGCCGTATGCGCGATGTCTCCCTCCCCGTTCGGGGAGGGTGTCTGAGCCCGCAGGGCGAAGACGGGTGGGGGCGCTTCGGCGCGACACCCTCAGCGCGCGTATCGCCCAGCCCTCCCCACCCGGCGCTTCGCGCCACCCTCCCCGAACGGGGAGGGAGAGGCTGCACACCAACTCGCGCCCAAACCCCCAAACCCTTCTCCTCCCCATTCCATGGGGAGGGGGACCGCCGAAGGCGGTGGAGGGGCTCTTCACCCCCCACCCCGCCCAGAAGAGATCACAGATGCCGCCCCACCCTCTGTTCCAGCAGCGCCACCAGTTCCGGCTGCATGAAGCCGTAGTCGTCGGGAATATCCAGACACACCACCCGCTTGCCGCGCAGGCGGTCGCGGAAGCGGCGGTTCAGCTTGGCGGGATGCGACCGTTCCATCACGAAGATGACGTCGCCCAGTCGATGTGGTCGGCGTCCACCACCGCCTCCGCATCCGGCGCCCGTCATCCTCGGGCTTGACCCGGGGACCCGCCGACGCCGTCTCCACGCCCGGCCGCCCAACGAACACCCGCTCGGCCGTCGGCGAGCACAGGCGGTTACGGGCGCAGACGAAGAGGAGATTGGTCACTCGGGGATTTGATCTTCCGGATCGAACCTCAGATTGGACCTTTCCAGACCGACCAAGTCCAGTGCCTCATCAACCTCGGCGCGCGTTGCGTGCTGGCTGAAAAACGTCGCTCGTTCAAACGATGACGCGCTGATCCCAAATGTCTCCTGGTGCCTGCCATCCTTGCGGAACTCGATCCGGATCGGATGGATAGGCGCACCGGCCCAAGGCATTATCCAACGGTTCGGCCTGGCGTTCACGAAAGCAACGATACGTTCGATGCGAGCGCCATCGGTAATCGAGTTGCAAAGATAGCCGGTCCCCAAGGTTGGGGCCGTACAGCCGACATTGGCCACCACATGAATTTCGTCCACCCCATCAACGACGGAAGGTAGAGATTTCGGCGGCTCTGTCTGAACGCACCCAGAAATCGCTAGACCTAGAATGCCTACGAGGAAGGCGGCCGACACGCGCATCTAACTTCCCTCACAGCGGAATATTATCGTGCTTCTTCCACGGATTGCTCTGCGTCTTCCCCTTCAGGGTCCTTAGCGCCTTGATCAGCCGCCGCCGCGTCCCATGCGGCATGATCACGTCGTCGATATAGCCCAGTTTCGCCGCCACAAAGGGGTTGGCGAAGCGGTCCTTGTATTCGGCTTCGCGGGCCGCCAGGGCCTCGGGGTCGCCGGCCTCTTTCCTGAAGATGATCTCGACCGCGCCCTTGGCGCCCATGACGGCGATCTCGGCGCTGGGCCAGGCGTAGTTGACGTCGCCGCGCAGGTGTTTGCTGCTCATCACATCATAGGCGCCGCCATAGGCCTTGCGCGTGATGACGGTCAGTTTGGGCACGGTCGCCTCGGCATAGGCGAACAGCAGCTTGGCCCCGTGCTTGATCAGTCCGCCGTACTCCTGACGCGTGCCGGGCATGAAGCCGGGCACGTCGACGAAGGTCACGATGGGGATGTGGAAAGCGTCGCAGAAGCGCACGAACCGGGCGGCCTTGCGGCTGCTGTCGATGTCCAGCACCCCGGCCAGCACCTGGGGCTGGTTGGCGACGACGCCCACCGGCGCGCCGTCCAGGCGGCCGAAGCCGCAGACGATGTTCTTGGCGTAGTCGGCGCCGATCTCGAAGAAGTCGGCCTCGTCCACCGTCTTCAGGATCAGTTCCTTGATGTCATAGGGCTGGTTCGGATTGGCGGGGACCAGGGTGTCCAGGCTGGCCTCGTCCCGGTCCGGGTCGTCATAGGAGTCGCGCACCGGCGGCTTCTCGCGGTTCGACAGGGGCAGGAAGCCGATCAGGCGCCGCACCTCGGCCAGGGCCTCCAGATCGTTCTCGAAGGCGCCGTCGGCGACCCCCGACTTGCCCGCATGGACGCGGGCGCCGCCCAGGTCTTCGTGGCTGACGACCTCGTTGGTCACCGTCTTCACCACGTCCGGGCCGGTGACATACATGTAGGAGGTGTCCTTCACCATGAAGATGAAGTCGGTGATGGCCGGCGAATAGACATCGCCGCCCGCGCACGGCCCCATGATGACGCTGATCTGGGGGATGACGCCGCTGGCCAGGGTGTTCTGCAGGAAGATGTCGGCATAGCCGGCCAGGCTCTCGACCCCTTCCTGGATCCGCGCCCCGCCGGCGTCGAACAGGCCGATGATCGGCGCGCCATTGGTCAGGGCCATGCCCTGCAGCTTGACGATCTTGGCCGCATGCGCGCCGCTGAGAGACCCACCGAAGACCGTGAAATCCTTGGAGAAGACATAGACCAGACGACCATTGATCGTGCCGCGGCCGGTGACCACGCCGTCGCCGGGGATGCGCTGTTTCTCCATGCCGAATTCGTGGCTGCGATGCTCCACGAACATGTCGGTTTCCTCGAAACTGCCTTCGTCCAGCAGCACCTCGATCCGCTCGCGCGCGGTCAGCTTGCCCTTGGCGTGCTGATTGGCGATCCGGGCCTCGCCCCCGCCCAGTTTCGCGGCGGCGCGGCGGGCTTCCAGCTGATCGAGGATGTCTTGCATGGGCGGGTCTCCTTGCTCGCTGGCATAAGGAGACCCGAAGGCGGGCGCAAGCGAGGGGCGTCGACCGGGCCCGCCGCCCTACAGCCGATCCAGCCTCAGCCAGGTGTGATCGCCCAGCCATGCGCGATCCAGGGCGCGGCGGGCTGCGGCGGCCTCCAGGGCATGACCCTGGGCCGCCTCGCTCTCGGCCAGGCCATACAGGGCCCAGCCATTGTCCGGCGCCTGGATCAGGGCCTGACGGAAGGCCTCGCTGGCCTCATCCGCCCGCCCGGCCTTCAGCAGGGCCGCGCCCAGGGACTGGCTGACCGGATAGGGCCAGTAAGCCGGCTCGGTATAGGGAAGCCCCGCCTCGATCACGACGGCTTGCCGATAATGCCGCACCGCCGCCTCATAGCGGCGCTCGTGAAAGGCCCGGCGGCCCCGCGCGGCCGCCTCGGCCAGGGCGAGCAGTTCCAGGGCCGGAACGCCCTGGGCCGTCAGGTCGTCGAACCGGTCCGAGGTCCGCAGGGCCGCCAGCTGGGCCAGGGTGGCGTCAAAGGCGGCGCCATCCCCCTTGCGGGCCTGGGCCACGGCGCGGGCGTACAGCCGCATCGCCCCCGCGAAGGCCAGGCGCGAATCGGGCTCGGCCATGGCCAGGATGGCCTCGGGCGAAGCGAACTGAGCCATGGCCAGATAGGGCGCCGCGTCGATCATCTGGACCCAGCCGATCTGGGCCGAGGTCTCCGGGTCCAGAAGGCCGCGCAGCCGGGCGGCCTCGTCGATGGCCGTCCGCATGTCGCCGGCCATCTGGGCCGAGGCGACGATGAAATGGACATTGTGCGGATAGTAGCCGAAGCGGACCAGGCCCCGGTCGTCCGAGGCGCGTATCCAGGCCTCGTCGGCGCGGACGGCGGCGACATTGACCCGGATCGAGTCGGCGTATCGCCCCCGCACCATGTAGATATGGGCCGGCATATGGACCAGGTGCCCGGCGCTGGACGCCAGGGTCGCCAGACGGTCCGCCGCGGCCTCGGCCCGCGCCGGGTCGCCGTTCTCCATCAGATGGATATACAGATGCGCCGCCTGGGCATGGCCCGGATCGCGGTCCAGAACCCCCTCGATCAGCCGCACCGCCTCCCCCGCCAGGCCGACCGGCGTGCGGCGGTCGGTCTCCCAGTAATTCCAGGGCGTCGTGTCCATCGCCGCCTCGGCGGCCAGGACGGCGACCTCCGCATGGTCCGGGAACCGGGCGGCGACCTCCAGCATGGCCTCGGCATAGGCCCTGTCCAGGGCCTGTCGGTCCGCGGCGGGATCGGACGAATAGCGCCGGGCCGCCGCCTCGATCAGGGCGCGCTCGACCGGGGTCGCCGCCTCGCGCAGGGCCATGGCCCGATCCAGGGCGTCCAGGGCCGCCTCCCGATCGCGGTCGTCCATCGGCGCATTGATGTTCGGCCCCAGCGCAACCGCCTCGCCCCACCAGCACATGGCGCAGTCCGGATCCAGCCTCTGGGCCTGACGGAACGACCGCACGGCGCCGGCGTGATTGAAGCCGTAGCTGAGCATCAGGCCCTGGTTGAAATATCGACTGGCCTCTTCGCTCTTCGTCGCGATCCGGAAACGGACCTCGGCCAGGTCCGGATAAAGGGCGATGTCCGCGTCGGCCCCGGCCAGGCCCCCGCCGGCCGCCATGGCGGTCAGAAGCCGGCGCTTCAGGACGTTGGCGCCCTCGGGCCTGCCGCACAGGGCGCGGGCCTGACGGACCGGATCAACCAGGTCCAGGGCCTCTGCCGAGAACGTCGCCGGACGCGGCGCCGCCGCCGAACTGGAAAACAGGGCGATCAGCCCGACCGCCGCCGCCCCGCCGAACACGCCCCGCATCGTTCGCTCCCGTCCACTGACATGACGACGTTCTTCATATCAGCCCGGCCGCGCCATGACACCTCCATCCTGACATTCGTCCCGGTCGGCGGCGGCCCCTCAGCCTTCCAGCGCGCGGAACCAGCGGTCGATCAGCACGGCCTCGGCGCGGCGGGCGGCGGTGCGTTCGGCGGCCTCGGCGTCGACGCCCCACCGGCTCTCCTGGAAGGCCTCGTCCAGGCGCGACAGGTCGAAGGCGGCGGCGCCGTCCAGCGCGCCGCGCTGCACCGCCAGGGCCAGGACGGCCGAGCCGAGCAGGGGCGTCAGGGCGGCCAGGCCGGTCAGGGCGAAATCGTCCAGGGCCAGGGCCTGCTCACGCACCCGCGCCAGGGCGACCGGATCCTGAGCCCGATGGATGATCCCGCTGGACGGCTCCAGCCGAACGCCAAGCTCGCGCCCGGCCCAGTCCAGCCAGGGCGTCCAGTCCCGCGCCTGCTGCTCTGCCAGGCCCCGGGGCGTCTCGGCCGGATAGCACAGGGCGTCCGAGCCGGCGTAGGCGGCGATCTCCTCGGCCACGGCCTCCCGCGCCCGGGACACCCGGTCGATGGCGGTGGCGGCCAGGCGCTGGGCCGGCATGGTCGCGGGGTCCAGGAACTCGCCCTGGGCGGCCCATTCGTCGGCCACCATCCGCGCGGCCGCCGGGGTCGGCAGGGCCACGGGCGCCCCGGCCGGCGTCTTCGGCGTGCGGCCGTCCAGCATCACGGCCCAGCTTCCCTCGTCCGGGCGCACCTCGACGGCCTTCCAGAAGCGCTTCAGCCGCTCCTCGGATTCGCGGAAGCCCTTGCGGGCGGCGACATTGGGATCCAGCGGCGGAATATGCATTCAGGCGGCCTCCTGCCCGGCGGCGAAACGGTCCAGCGCGGCCTCCAGGTCCGGCAGGTCCAGCGCCACATGAACGGCCCCGGCGGCGATCTGCTCCTGGGCCGTGTGAAAACCCCAGCCAACGCCCTGGGCCGTCGCCCCGGCCGCCACCGCCATGCGGTGATCGTGGCCGGTGTCGCCGATCATCACCGTGGTCGCCGCGCAGGCGCCGCAGGCCGTCATGGCGGCGATCAGCATGGCGGGGTCCGGCTTGCCCGGCCCGTCCTCGGCGCAATGGGCCGACAGGAACAGATCGGCCCAGCCGGCGCGCGCCATGTTCCGCGCCACCCCGCGTCGGTTCTGGCCCGTCGCCAGGGCCAGCCGCCAGCCGTCGCGCTTCAGCCGCCGCAGCGTATCCTCGACCCCCGCATACAGGGGCTCCTCATGCCCGGCCTCGTAGCGGCGGCGGAAGAAGGCCTGGAACCCGGCCACGAACTCGGCCAGCTCTGGGTCGGTCAGGTCGGGCTGGACCACCCGCATCGCCTCGTGCAGCGACAGGCCGACGGTCTGGCGCACGACATCATAGGACGGCTCGGCCAGACCCAGACCGCGCGCCGCCGACACCGTCGCCTCATGGATCAGGACGCGGCTGTCCACCAGGGTGCCGTCGATATCGAACACGGCCAGCGGCCTCATCGCGGAAACTCCTCCCCCACCGGGGGAGGGGGACCATCCGAAGGATGGTGGAGGGGGCTAGGCCAAGCAGCGGCGTCTGGGGTTGGCCCCCTCCACCGCTTCGCGGTCCCCCTCCCCCGAGGGGGGAGGATTTTGGGCGCCGATCTCATCGCGGCCGCCGCAGGCCGCCGAACGGCTCGACCTCGGCCTCGTCTTCGGAGAAGCCGAAATGGGCGAAGCCGGCCTTCATCTCGGGGCTGAGCGGCGCCTCGACCACCAGCTTGCCGCCGCCGGGATGATCCAGCTCGATCCGCCGCGCATGCAGTTGCAGCTTCAGCAGGCCCGACAGCTGGCCCGAGGCCTCGTCGCCGTATTTCGGATCGCCCAGGATCGGATGGCCGATGGCCTTCATATGGGCCCTCAGCTGGTGCGTCCGTCCCGTGAAGGGGCGCAGCGCCATCCAGGCGGCGCGGTGGGCGGCGCGGCTGACGGTGACATAGCCGGTCTCGGCCGGTTCGGCGCCGTGCTCCTTCGAATCCGCAGGGCGCATCATCTCGAAGTCGTTGATGCCCGACTTCTTCAGCGGCAGGTCGATGATCCCCGCCGGCGGCTTGGGATTGCCGATGACCAGGGCCCAATAGGTCTTCTTCGCCTGACGTCGGGCGAAGGCCCCCGCCAGCCGCTTGGCCGCTTCCGGACCCTTGCCCAGCAGCAGGACGCCCGAGGTGTCGCGGTCCAGCCGGTGGACCAGGCGCGGCCGCTCCAGCCCCTCGCCCCAGGCCGACAGCAGGCGGTCGACATGTTTGGTCGTCTTGGTCCCGCCCTGCACCGCCAGGCCGGCGGGCTTGTTCAGAGCGATGACCAGGTCGTCCTCATACAGCACCAGCGACCGGGCATAGGCGATGTCACGGTCACTGAGGCCCTGCTTGTCCGCGTCGGGGGGTTCGCCCGGCTCCGGCAGGGGCGGCACGCGCACGGCGGCCCCGGCGGTCAAGCGGCCGTCCGGCTTGATGCGGGCGCCGTCGACGCGGATCTGGCCGCTGCGGGCCAGTTTCTGCACCTGGATGTGCGAGACGTGCGGCCAGCGCCGCTTGAACCAACGGTCCAGCCGGATGCCGTCCTCGGCCTCGGCCACATAGAGGGTCTTGACCTCGCGGCTCACGCCCACAGCCTCCGGGCGATCATCAGTCCGACGAACAAGGCCGCGACCGCCAGCACGACCGAGGCGGCCACATACCCGCCCGCCATGGCCCAGTCGCGCCGCTCGATCATCAGGGCCGTCTCCAGCGAGAAGGCCGAAAAGGTGGTGAAGCCCCCCATCACGCCCACCGCCGCGAACAGGCGAACCCCCTCCCCGCCCTGGCCGCGATGCGCCAGCCATCCGGCCAGCAGCCCCATCAGCAGGCCGCCGATCAGATTGGCCCCGAAAGTGCCCCACGGCCAGGTGTGTCCCGGCGCCAGACGGCCCGCGACCAACCCCAGCCCATAACGCGCCATGGACCCCAGTGCGCCCCCCGCGGCGACGATCAGAAACCGTGTCATGCTGCGGGCCTTATACCGCCTGAGCCTGCAAGGCGAGAGTTGGCGCGCCGGCCCTTCTGACCGAAACTTCACTTGCCCGGACGCACGGTTAACGGCGATACCGGAGGGGCGGCTTCGCGCCGTGAGAGAACGTCGTCGGCCCGGCGGCGCGCTCTGGCTTAGTATCGGGCCCGGGATTCTCTGTCAGGACGCCGCCGCCGCCATGTCGCACGACGACCACAGCCATCACGGGCACGACGCCCACGCCGCGCCGGCGTCCGCGCATGACGGAGGCCACGGCGGCATGGGCCACGACCAGCGGCTTCAGCCCGCCAACCCGCCGCCGCCCGGCTCGGCCGACCATGCGGATCGCGAGGCGCCGCAGAGCACGGCCTCGGGCGGGCGGGTCAGCCGCCCGGCCGAGGGCATCCTGCGACCGATCCAGGACAGTGAGGTCTTCTCCACCGACCCGGCGACGGTCGCGGCGGTGTCTTCGCACATCGACGAATATTTCAACCAGCCGCTGGACATCTTCCCCTTCTGGGAAAGCGAGGGGAAACCCGACCGCTTCCACGTCCTGTTCAGCCGCCAGATCGAGGAGCGCTTCCCCGTCGACAAGGACCTGCGCAGCCACATCCACGACTACGGCCGTCGGGTGTTCAAGGCCCTGTGCGTCCATGTCGGGGTCAAGCGGATGTGCCAGGCCCTGGCCCTGATCGCCTTCGCCGTCCTGGCCAGCATGGGGCCGACCTGGTTCACCAGCTGGACCGGATCGCAGCCGATGGGCCTGGGCCTGGCCGCCGGCGCCATGGTGCTGGGTGTCGGCGTCTTCTGGGCGGTGCAGGCCATCCTGTTCGTCCAGTACAGGTTCCGGCTGGAGAACGATTCCTACGAACTGTCGCGTGAGATCGTGCAGCGGACGCGCGAACTCCAGACCCTGTTCACCCAGGCCCGCGCCCTGGCCGACCAGGCCGAGACCCAGTTCCAGATGGACGGCAAGGGATGGGGCCAGCGTTCGCACTTCCTGACCCGCCTGACCATGTGGATGGGCGCGCGGATGGAATATCTGGAAAAGCACGTCCAGATGGAGCTGTGGCGCGTGCGGCGCGAACGCTACTGGATGCGCTGGTTCTCGCGCTTCGTGACGCCCATGGTCTTCCTGGCCTGGCTGGCCCTGTTCGTGCTGGAGCCCATCCAGGGGCAGGAGGCGGCCTTCCGGGGCCTTCAGATTCTGGCGATGGTGCTGGGCCTGCTGGTGACCTGGCTGTCCTACTTCCGCTGGCAGACGCCGGTATCGGCGATCCAGGAGAAGCTGGGCGTCGAAGGCTGGGTCCGTTACGCCTCGCTGGACGTCGACAACGCCGTGGCCGACCAGGTGAAGCGGGACAAGGAACGCCTGGTCGAATACCGCGCCCTGACGCGCGGCGGGCGCTGACCGTCAGCGGCCGCGCAGGCGGGCCTGGACGTCGCGGGCGTCATAGGCCTCCACCCGATCGGGCCGGGGGCCGCGGCCCATCAGGATCTCGAGCGTGGTCGAGGTCGGCTGGGGTCCGGAAAAGTTGAGGCCCAGGCCGACGCCCACGCCGGACGCCGAATAGGGCCCATGGCGCGACGATCCCGCGCCTACCGAGACGCTGGGCCTGATCCCGCCGGCGCCGTCGGGCCGTCCGTCGATCCAGCGCTGGCCGACCTCGAACCAGTCATAGCCGGCCTGGGACGTCAGTTCGGCCGCCCGCAGCAGGGCGTAGTCGACCACCGGGCCGGGCGCGCCGACGCCGCTATAGGTGACGCGCCAGCGGTCGCTTTCGATCCTCTGTTCCGAAAAGCCCTGGCCTCCCGGCCCACGCTGGGGGCCATAGGGCGCCAGGCTGGCGCAGGCGGCCAGGCTCAGGGCGGACAAGGCGATCAGCGGAAGGGTCAGGCGTTTCATGGGCTTGCTCCTGACCGGTTCAGCGTCCGGAGGCGGCGAAATGTTCCGCCGTCCCTGCGATCAGGACAGGGCCAGATGCGTCAGGCCGACGGCCTGGGCCAGGGCGGCGAAGTCGTCCGGAAGCGGCGCCCGCACGGTGATGCGCCCGCCCTCGGGGTGCGGCAGGTCCAGGGCGGACGCATGCAGCATCAGCCGCGGGGCCGCCTGCCCGCCCAGGGTCAGCGGCCCGCCATAGCGGACGTCCCCCGCCAGGGGCCGGCCGATATGGGCCATATGAACCCGCAACTGGTGCATGCGGCCGGTCAGGGGCTGAAGCTCGACCAAAGCCCCCTCCCCGTTCGCCGCCAGGGTGCGATAGCGGCTGGTGGAAGCCTGGGCGCCCTCGGCGTCCAAGGGGACGACCCGCATATAGGCCTCGCGCCCGATCTCCTGACGACGCAGGGCCGCGTCGATGGTTCCGGCCGAGGGCTCGGGCGCGGCCGCCACCAGGGCCAGATAGGTCTTGTGCAGCCGCCGGGCCTGCAGCGCCTTGCCCAGGAAGCCGGCGGCCGGCTTGGTCTTGGCCGCCACGATGACGCCCGAGGTGTCGCGGTCCAGCCTATGCACCAGTTCGGGCCGCTTCCCGTTCGAGCGGGCGAAGGCCCACAGCAGGTCGTCCAGGGTGTGGGCCTGGATGCGCCCGCCCTGGCTGGACAGGCCGGACGGCTTGTTGAAGGCGATCAGATGCGCGTCCTCGTGCACCACCCAGGATCGGACGGCGGCGATCTCTTCGTCTGAAAGGGAAACGGGCTGGCGCGGGCTCACCCGTGGCCCTTAGACCATTTTCGGTTCAGTCGGAATCGACTGAACCCAGAACAATGGTCCAAGAGTCCCTGGAGCGAATATCTGAGTTCAGTTGGACGTGCGTCCAACTGAACCGATTTCGCTCCAGCCTGAACCGTCCGGGCGGTCGATCAGGGGATCCGCCCGCTTGGCGACTGTTTCAGCGCAGGACGCCGCGCTTGGCCTGGCTCCAGGCGTACCAGAGCAACAGGGCGGCGATCACCACGATAACGTAGGGCATGTTGGACATCATCGCCAGTTCGGCCGGCGGCGGCGGCGGCGGGTTGATGAATTTGCCATAGGCCAGGCTGACCACCGCCCCGATGAAGGACAGGCCGAAGGCCCAGACCGCCAGCCGGTTGCGCATCAACAGCAGGATCGAGCCGGCGACCGCCCCCCAGACGCCCAGGATCCACGGCCCATACATCCAGCCCGGCATGGCGTGGTAATAGTCGATCATCGCCTGGTCCATGCCAGAGGCGCGCCAGTAGGTCTCGCCCTGGGTCACGCTCATGGTGAAGTCGTAGCCGCCGAAGGCGTTCCACAGCAGCGAGACCGCGCCCACCACCCACAGGTGCCACGGCGTCTTGTTCAGCATATCGGACATTCTTCCCTCCCACAGGATTCCGTAAGGGAAGACTGCACCTAAAACAGCGTTACAGCAACGCCGTCTCAGCCCGCGCGTCTGGCCGCGCGCAGGGCCGCCCAGCGGTCCAGCCGCTCGCGCACCTTGGCCTCATGCCCTTCGCCCTTCGGGTCGTAGAAGGTGCGGCGCTCCATGCCATCGGGGAAATAGTCGGCGCCGGAAAAGCCGCTCTCCAGATGCGGGTCGTACTGATAGCCCTCGCCATAGCCCAGCGACTTCATCAGCTTTGTCGGGGCGTTGCGGATATGGGCCGGCGGCGTCAGGGAGCCGGTCTCGCGCGCGGCCCGGGAGGCGGCCTTGTAGCCTTCATAGACCGCCACCGACTTGGGCGCGGTAGCCAGGTGGACCACCGCCTGGGCCAGGGCCAGTTCGCCCTCGGGACTGCCCAGGAAGTCGTAGGTCTCCTTGGCCGCATTGGCGACCAGCAGCGACAGGGGGTCGGCCTGGCCGATGTCCTCGACCGCCATCCGCACGATCCGGCGGGCCAGATACAGCGGATCCTCGCCCCCGTTCAGCATCCGCGCCAGCCAGTAGAGGGCCGCGTCCGGGTCGGACCCTCGAACGGATTTATGTAGGGCGGATATGAGGTTATAATGCTCTTCTCGACTCTTGTCGTAAGCCGGCGCGCGCTTCTGCAGCAGGCCCGCCAGCCCCTGGACGTCCAGGGTCTGGTCCGGCGGCAGGGCGAACAGGATCTCGGCCATGGTCAGCAGGTAGCGGCCGTCGCCGTCGGCCAGGGCCAGCAGGGCCTGGCGCGCCTCGGGCGTCACCCGAAGCGGTCGATCCAGGTCGACCTCGGCTCGGCTCAACAGTTGATCCAGCGCGGCGTCATCCAGCCGTTTCAGCACGAAGACCTGGCTGCGCGACAACAGGGCGCCATTCAGCTCGAACGACGGGTTCTCGGTCGTGGCCCCGACCAGGGTTACGATCCCCTCCTCCACGAAGGGCAGGAAGCCGTCCTGCTGGGCGCGGTTGAACCGGTGAATCTCGTCGATGAACAGCAGGGTGCTCTGGCCGGCGGCGCGCCGCGTGCGGGCGGTCTCAAAGGCCTTCTTCAGGTCCGCCACGCCCGAGAAGACGGCCGAAATCTGCTGGAACTGGTAACCCGCCGCCTGGGCCAGCAGCCGGGCGATGGTGGTCTTGCCCGTGCCCGGCGGCCCCCACAGGATCATGGAGCCCAGCCGGCCGCTGTCGATCATGCGGCGGATCGGGCCGTCAGGGCCCAGCAGGTGATCCTGGCCCACCACCTGGTCCAGGGCGCGCGGCCGCAGCCGGTCGGCCAGGGGCGCGTCAGGCGGATGAATGCCGGAGGCTTCGAACAGGTCGCTCATGCGGGCTGACAGATAGGCGCTATGAGCGGCCATTTCACCCGTTTAGTCTGACGTCGAAGGAGAGACCCCATGGCCGAACCCCACAACGTCCCGCCCGGCGGCGTCATCCCCTATCTGACCATTCCGTCGCGCGGCGGCCAGGCGGCGATCGAATTCTATCGCGCGGCCTTCGGGGCCGAGGAGCTGTTCCGCAACATGGCGGACGACGGCGAGCGGATCCTGCACGCCCGGCTGCGGATAAACGACGGCCTGGTCATGCTGTCGGACGAGTTTCCGGAATACGGCCAGACGCCCGACGCCCGGCCCCAGTCGGTGACCCTGCACCTGCAGGTCGATGACGCGGACGAATGGTGGGCGCGGGCCCTGGTCGCCGGGGCCGTGCCGATCACGCCCCTGGCCGACATGTTCTGGGGCGACCGCTACGGCCAGATGAAGGACCCCTTCGGCCACTGCTGGTCCATCGGCGCGCCCGTGGCCAAGGCGTAATGGCCTAACGGATCACGCCGGGTATCAGCCGGCCCTGGCGCTGGATCACCACGCGGGACCCGCGGGCGACATTCCCGGCCTGTTCGAGCGTCGAGATCGGCCGGTCGTTGACCGACACCAGGACATCGCCCGGCCGGAAGCCCACGGCCTGGGCGAAGCTGCCGCGTTCGACCCGGCCGATGATGACGCCCGAGGCGAAGGGATCGCCGCCCAGGGCGTCGGCCAGGGCGGGGTTCAGCACCAGCACCGCGGCGCCGCTCAGGGCGCCGCTGCGGATCACGCGGGCGCGGTCCAGGTCGGCCTCGCCCGGCAGGCGCTGGGCCCGCGCCGTCAGGGTCTGGGCGCGGCCGTCGCGGATGACCCCGACCTGGACCGCATCGCCCGGATCGCGCGATCCGACGCGGAAGTTGAGCCCGTTCTGGTCGTTGACGGCCGCCCCGTCGATGCTGGTCAGGATGTCGCCCTGGCGGATGCCGGCGCGGGCGGCGGGGCCGTTGGGATAGACCTCGGTGACCACCAGCCCCTGGGGCCGGTCAAGGCCCAGGCTGGAGGCGATGTCCTGGGTCACCGGGTCGCCCTTGACCCCCAGCCAGGGGCGGACGACGGCGGTGGCCCCGCCGACGGCGGCGTTGACCACCTGGCGCACCATGGCCGCCGGGATGGCGAAGCCGACGCCTGAAGAGGAGCCGGAGCGCGAGAAGATGGCGGTGTTGATGCCGATCAGGTCGCCGTCCATGTCGACCAGGGCGCCGCCGGAATTGCCCGGATTGATGGCCGCGTCGGTCTGGATGAAGGAGCTGGAATCCGAAATCCCCGTCTCGGTCCGGTTCACCGCCGAGATGATGCCGTTGGTCACCGTCTGGCCCACGCCGAACGGATTGCCGATGGCCAGGACCAGGTCCCCGACCTGCTGCTCCTCCTGATCGTCCAGGTTCAGCACCGGCAGACGCCCCTCGACGCCCTCCAGCTGAAGCACGGCGATGTCGGAGCGTTCGTCGGCCAGGATCACCCGGGCCGGATATTCGCGCCGGTCGTTCAGGGTGACGCGGATCTGCTGCATGCCCTGGATGACATGGTTGTTGGTCACCACCACCCCGTCGGCCCGGACGATCACGCCAGAGCCGATGGAGCCGGTCTGGCGCTGGCCCGGAATGCCCCAGAAGGGGTCGCGCACCTGCTGCACCCCCACGGCCGCGATATTGACCACGGCCGGGGCGGCCAGGCGGACAACGGGGGCGAAGCTGGCCTTGACGCCCGCCGCGTCGCCGGGAACCCGGCGCGGGGCCTCGTTGAACACCCCCTCCTGGGCCTTGGTGTCCGAGGGCGAGCTGCAGGCCGACAGGGCCAGGGCGGCGGCGAGCGCGATCGTCGAGGTCTTCATCAGCATCCGAGGGTCGAGGAAAAGCGTCACCATGGCATTCCGCACCGGCTTTCGGGCGTCAAGATGGCGGTTCCTGACAGTCAGGCCGCCGCGCCGTCCGCAGGCCGACGCCGACGGCGATCACCAGGATCACCGCCGCCAGATAGAAGGCCAGGCCAGGCTGATGCAGGGGCGAGGAGTCCGCGATCGAGATCGAATAGATCCAGCCGAAGAACAGGGGCGAGGCGATGCCGGCGATGGAGGCGACGCTCATGTTCGCGCCCTGCAGCTGGCCCTGCTCGTCCTCGCCCACGCGGCGGGTCATCAGGGACTGGATGGTCGGCATGGCCAGGCCCCACAGGGCGTTCGGCAGCATGGCCAGTGTGAAGATCAGCCCCGTCGGCGCCCAGCCCATCAGGGCCACCCCGACCGTCCCCCCGGCCAGGCCCAGGACCATGGTGCGCCGGTCGCCCAGCCGCTTGACCACCGGCCCGGTAAGGCCGCCCTGGACCAGCATGTCCAGAACCCCGACCCCGGCCAGAAGCAGCCCCACCTCGCGCGGGCCCCAGCCGTAGCGATAGGCGGCGTAGAGCACGAACACCGCCGAAAAGACGTGGTGGGCGAAATAGAGCAGGAAATTCACCACCGACAGGCCGGTGAGTTCCGGATGGCGCAGCAGCAGCATCATGGCCCCCACCGGATTGGCGCGCCGCCAGCTGAAGGCCATGCGGTTCTCCGGCTTCAGACTCTCGGGCAGGATGAACAGCCCATAGAGGAAGGCCACGCCCGACAGGACGGCGGCGGCCCAGAAGGGCGCCCGCGGCCCGATCTCGCCCAGGAAGCCGCCCATCACCGGCCCCAGGACGAAGCCGCCCGAAAACGCCGCCCCGATCAGCCCATAGGCGCGGGCCCGTTTCTCCGGCTCGGTGATGTCGGCCATATAGGCGTAGATGGTGGTGAAGCTGGACGAGGTGATCCCCGCCACGATCCGCCCCAGGGCCAGCCACCACAGGTTCGGCGCCAGGGCCATCAGCACATAGTCGATGGCCAGTCCGGCGCAGCTGATCAGGATGACCGGTCGGCGGCCGAACTTGTCCGACAGGCTGCCGATCACCGGCGAGGCGACGAACTGCATCCCGGCCCACAGGGCGACGAACAGGCCGTTGATCAGGCCCGCCTGGGCGTTGGAGCCGACGAAATCCTCGATCAGCTGGGGCAGGACGGGGATGATGATCCCCATCGCCACGATATCCAGCACCGCCGTCACGAAGATGAAGGCCAGGGCCGCGCGGCGGTCTCGGGAAGATCTGAAAACCATCGGCGGCTGTCTAGCCGAAGGCCGCGCGGCGGTCGCCGCCCTTTCGGCGCCGGGGCGCGAAGCGGGCGCCGGCCGTGGCGGCCCGGCCACGGCTTGTCGGACGGCGCGGCGCAGGGCAGGCTGAGGCCATGGACACGGTGATCGACGTCGAGGGCCTGACCAAGACCTATGGCGGGGTGCGGGCGCTGGACGGCCTGACCCTGTCGGCGCCGCGCGGCGGGGTCTATGGCGTCCTGGGGCCGAACGGCGCGGGCAAGTCCACCCTGTTCCGCATCCTGCTGGGCCTGGTGCGGCCGACCGAGGGGCGGGCCGCCGTCCTGGGCGGGGCGGTGGGCCAGCCGGCGACCATGCGGCGCATGGGATCGATGATCGAGACGCCCCGGTTCCCGCCCTTCCTGACCGCGCGACAGGCGCTGGAATGGCTGGCCCAGGCGCATGGCATGGGCCGGTCCGCCGAGATCGACGCCTGGCTGGAGCGCGTGGGCCTGGGACCGGCGCGGGGCCGGAAGGTGCGGGGGTTCTCGGTCGGGATGATGCAGCGGCTGGGCATCGCCGCCGCCCTGATGACCCGGCCCGAACTGGTCATCCTGGATGAACCGACCAGCGGCATGGACCCGCCCGGCATCCAGGAAATGCGCGGCCTGATCCGCGCCCTGGCCGACGAACAGGGGGTCACGGTGATCCTGGCCAGCCATCAGCTGGCCGAGGTTCAGCGGGTCTGCGACCGGGTGGCGATCCTGGACCGCGGCCGCCTGGTGCGCGAGGGCGCGGTCAGCGAACTGACCGCCGCCGGCGAACGGCTGCGGATCGCCGTGGGCGCGGCCGAGGCGGCCCAGGCCGTCCTGGGCGCCCGGGCGACAACGGCGGGCGACGCCGTCCTGGTGGAGGCGGCCCGGGCCGAGGCGCCCGAGGTGATCCGCGCCCTGGTCCAGGCCGGGATCGACATCCATGAGGCGCGCTGGATCGGGGCGGACCTGGAAAGCGTCTTCTTCACCGAAACCGGCGCCGCCCGCGATCCGGAGGCCGACCATGCTGGCTGACGGGATCCGCGCCGAGACCCTGCGGCTGAGCCGCAACGCCACGGTCCTGTTCTGGAGCGTGGTTTTCCTGCCGGTGTTCGGCCTGGTCATGTCGGTGCTGGGCAATGTGCTGATGAAGACCAGCGCGGCCAAGATCACCCTGAACGGCCGCGCCCCGCCCGAACTGGCCCAGATGATGATGGGCGGGCCGGTGCGCCTGGTCGAGGAGGTGGTCTCCGGCGTCGCCGACATGGCCAATCCGGCGGTTCTGCTGTTCCTGCTGATCGGGGCGGCGACCCTGTATGCGGGCGACTATCGCTGGGAGACCTGGCGGCTGATCAGCGCCCGCAACAGCCGTATCAACCTGCTGCTGGGCAAGGTGGGGGCCTTCGGCCTGCTGGCCCTGGCGGCGATGATCGCGCTTCTGGCCGGAGAGATCGCCGAGACGGTGCTGAAGGCGGTGATCCTGAACCGGCCGCTCAGCCTGGAGGTCGGGGCCAATGTCGGCGGGCGGTTCCTGGGCGGCTTCGTCCTGTCGTGGCTGGCTCTGATGCAGTTCACCCTGATCGGTCTGTTGGCGGCGGTGACGACGCGGTCCCTGCTGGCGACGGTCATCATCCCCATCGTCGTCGGCGTGGCACAGCTTCTGTCGCCCCAGACCCTGGCCCTGCTGGGCCTGGCGCCCGACGGATGGATCGCCACCCTGGCCAATCCGGGCGCGGCCTTCGTCTATCTGCGGGCGGCGGTCGAAGGCGGCGACATGGCGCGCGGCCTGTCCGGGCAACATGCGGCCATGGGGCTGGTCAGCGTCGCCTTCTGGATCGCCTGGCCCCTGGCCGCCGCCCTGTGGCGGTTCCAGCGTCAGGACCTGGCCAAGGAATAGGGCCGGCGTCGCGTCAGAGCCGCTTTTCCATGAAGACGTCGGCCCGGGCATAGGGCGTCGGGCGCGGCGGCAGGTCGACGAAGCCGGCCGAGCGATACAGGGCGCCCGCCGCCTTCAGGCTGGAGGCGCTTTCCAGATACAGGCGCGGCGCCCCAGCCGCCCGCGCCTCGGCCTCGCAGGCGTCCAGCAGGGCCCTGCCCAGCCCCAGGCCGCGCGCGGCGGGCGACACGCACATCTTGGCCAGTTCGAAGCCGCCGTCGGCCATGGCCATCAGGGCGCAGCACCCCACCGCCCGGCCGTCGCTCTCGGCGATGAAGATGCGCCCGCCGCCCGCCAGTATGGCGCCCTGGGGATCGTCGATGACCTTGCGGTCCTTGGCCTCGACCTCGAAGCCGCCCTCGGCCAGCCAGCCCTCGTTCAAGCGCGCCCACTCGGCGGCGTGGCGCGGTTCGTACGGCAGGATGCGGACGGTCATGGCCCGCCTATGCCGCAATCGCCGGACAAGGAAAAGGGGGCGGCCGGATCGCCCGGCCGCCCCCTGAAATCTTTCGGACCTGACGGTTCCGATCAGGCCTCGTCGCCCTCGTCGAACGACTGGACAGGACCCGAATCCAGGCCCTTGGCGTCCACGTCGCGGTCGACGAACTCGATCACCGCCATGGCGGCGTTGTCGCCGTGACGGAAGCCCGCCTTCATGATGCGGATATAGCCGCCGTTCCGCTCCGCATAGCGCGGGGCCAGGGTGTCGAACAGCTTGCCGACCTGGGGCACGTCGCGCACGGCGCTGATGGCCTGACGGCGGGCGTGCAGGTCGCCCTTCTTGGCCAGGGTCACCAGCTTCTCGACGAAGGGACGCAGTTCCTTCGCCTTGGGCAGGGTCGTGGTGATCTGCTCGTGCTTGATCAGCGAGGCGGCCATGTTGGCGAACATGGCCTGGCGGTGGCTGACCGTACGGCCGAGCTTGCGATAGGCGGCGCCGTGGCGCATCGGGGTCTCTCCTACTCAACCCGGTTTCCAGAAACTGGACCTGGGCTTCTCATTCTAACCGCTCCGTTCGGCGTGGCCGCGGGCGGAGGGGTTGAAACTAGATCTGGTCGTCGAACTTCTTGGCCAGGTCTTCGATGTTTTCCGGCGGCCAGTTCGGCACGTCCATGCCGAGGCTGAGGCTCATGGTCGCCAGCACTTCCTTGATCTCGTTCAGCGACTTGCGGCCGAAGTTCGGGGTGCGAAGCATCTCGCCCTCGGTCTTCTGGATCAGGTCGCCGATGTAGACGATGTTGTCGTTCTTCAGGCAGTTGGCCGAACGGACCGACAGCTCCAGCTCGTCCACCTTCTTCAGCAGGGCCGGGTTGAACGGCAGGTCGGGCTTGCCGTCGGCGGCCTCGACGGCCTTCTTGGGCTCTTCGAAGGTGATGAAGATCTGCAGCTGGTCCTGGAGGATGCGCGAGGCGTAGGCCACGGCGTCGACCGGGGTCACGGCGCCGTTGGTTTCGACCTCCATGATCAGCTTGTCGTAGTTCAGCGACTGGCCCTGGCGGGTCGGTTCGACGCGATAGGCGACCTTCTTGACCGGCGAATACAGGGCGTCGACCGCGATCAGGCCGATCGGAGCGTCTTCCGGACGGTTGAACTCGGCCGCCACATAGCCCTTGCCGTTCTGGACGGTCAGCTCCATGCGGATCGAGGCGCCGTCGTCCAGGGTGCAGATGACGTGATCGGGGTTCAGGACCTCGATGTCCGAGGGGACGTCGATCTGGCCGGCGGTCACGGCGCCCGGGCCGGTGGCCTTCAGCGTCATGCGCTTCGGACCCTCGGCGTGCATGCGCAGGGCCAGTTGCTTGATGTTCAGGACGATGTCGACCACGTCCTCGCGTACGCCTTCCAGCGACGAGAATTCATGGACCACGCCGTCGATCTGGATGGCCGTCACCGCCGCGCCTTGCAGCGACGACAGCAGTACCCGGCGCAGGGCGTTGCCGAGCGTCACACCGAAGCCGCGCTCCAGAGGCTCGGCCACCAGACGCGCCTTGCGTTGGGCGTCGGAACCGGTCTCGATCTGCGGCTTCTCGGGACGGATCAGCTCTTGCCAGTTACGTTCGATCATAGGTGTCCCTCGAAACGGGTTTCGCCGGTCCCCCTGCTCTCGTCAGAGAAGGCGGGACCGGCGGAGAATGGGGTAGTCGGCGACGACGCGTCTCAGACGCGGCGGCGCTTGGGCGGACGGCAGCCATTGTGCGGCATCGGGGTGACGTCGCGGATGGTCGTGATGGTCAGACCCACGGCCTGCAGGGCGCGCAGGGCCGATTCACGGCCCGAACCCGGACCCGAGACGTTGACTTCCAGCGTCTTCAGCCCGTGCTCCTGGGCCTTCTTGCCGGCGTCCTCGGCGGCCATCTGGGCGGCGTAGGGGGTCGACTTGCGCGAGCCCTTGAAGCCCATGTGACCGGCCGACGACCAGGAAATCGCGTTCCCCTGGGCGTCCGTGATGGTGATCATGGTGTTGTTGAACGACGCATTCACATGGGCGACGCCCGAGGTGATGTTCTTGCGTTCGCGGCGCTTAACGCGACCCGGTTCCTTGGCCATGGCTATGTCTTACTTCTTCTTGCCGGCGATCGGCTTGGCGGGACCCTTGCGGGTGCGGGCGTTGGTGTGGGTGCGCTGGCCGCGGACCGGCAGGCCCTTGCGGTGGCGCAGGCCGCGGTAGCAGGCCAGGTCCATCAGCCGCTTGATGTTCATCGAGGTCTCGCGGCGCAGGTCGCCCTCGACCGTGTGGTCGCGGTCGATGGTCTCGCGGATCGACAGAACCTCGGCGTCGGTCAGCTGGTTGACGCGACGGGCGGGCTCGATGCCCACCTTCTGGGTGATTTCCTTGGCGGCGGCGGGGCCGATGCCGTGGATATACTGAAGCGCGATTTCAACGCGCTTGTTCGTCGGGATGTTGACGCCGGCGATACGGGCCACGAAACTCTCCAGGAATGCCTTCTCAGACGCAGCAAACGCTCCGGTCGACAGACCAGGAGCGTTGGCGCCCTTCGCGGAAGCGCGCCTTATACAGGGGATTCACGGCGCGTCAACGCCTTGCGGCCCGATGGGCGTCTTTCCGTGCGATCATCGGCCGGCCGGGCGGCCGAACAGAATGGTGATGGTCACCGGCTGGTCCGCCACCGGAACGCCGTCACGGACCGGCGGCTGAAAGCGATAATGGGTCTCGGCCGCGCGCAGGGCCGCCGCCTCGAACCCCTGCCCTGCCGGGCGCGCGGCGATCACCCGGCAACCGTGCAGCCTCTGGTCCAGGCCGATGTCGCAGGCGACGGTCGCCTCGCCCGACCGTCCGGCCCGCAGCGCCGCCGGCGGATGCAAGGCCCGCAGCTGGCCCAGGCTGGGCCCCTGCAACAGCCGGGGCGGCGCCCCGCGTCCCGGCCCCGAACCGTCGCCGGCGCCCGTTCCGGCCCCACGCCCCTGAAGGCCCAGCCCCTGATCCGGCGTCGGCGCGGCGTCCTCGGCCCGGCCGACGACCAGGGGCGGCTCGGGCGCGGGCTGGGGCGGGGCCGCCACCTCGGGCGGCCGTGTCGGCGCGGGCGAGGGCCGAACGGCCGACGGAGCGGACGGGCGGCCCCCGCCTCGAACCTCCGCCCTTTCGGGCGGTGGCGGGGGCGGCGGTGGAAGGAACAGCGGCAGGACGATCACATCCAGCGACGGCGTCAGGGCGCTGGCGGGCCGATGCGGCTGGCTCTGGGCCGCCCACCAGGCCAGGCCCGCGTGGCCCAGCACGGCCACGGCGGCGAAACCGATCCAGCGCAGCCGGCGCCGGATCCTGGGTGTCGGCTCGGATTTCAACGGCCTCTCCGCCATCGCCTGCCGCATCATAACGCGCTACGAGGCCGGCGGCTCAGAGGACGATGAAGAGGTTCAGCCCAGGACGGCGTCGATGGCGGCGGCCACCTGGTCGATCGACCCCATGCCATCCACCTCGGTCAGCTTGCCCTGGCTCTCATAGTAGGGAAGCAGGGGCGCGGTCTGGCGGTTGTAGACGGCCAGACGGTCCCTGAAGGTCTCGGGATTGTCGTCCGGCCGGCCCTGGTCGGCGAAACGGGTGGCGATGCGCTCCGTCAGGGCGGCGTCATCGACCTTCAGCCGCACGACCGCGTCGATCCGGGCGCCGCGGCGCTCCAGCATGGCGTCCAGGGCCTCGGCCTGGGCCACGGTGCGGGGGAAGCCGTCGAAGATGGCCCCGCCGGCGGCCTCGGCCTCGGGCAGGCGGGCCTCGATCAGGGCGATGACGATCTCGTCCGTCACCAGATCGCCGCGCGCCAGCACGTCCTTGACCTTCAGCCCCAGGTCCGAGCCCGAGGCGATGGCGGCGCGCAGCATGTCGCCGGTCGACAGCTGGACCATGCCGCGCTGTTCCACCAGACGCTTGGCCTGGGTGCCCTTGCCCGCCGCCGGCGGGCCGAACAGGATCAGGTTCACGCCCCGCCCTCCCCTTCAGATCGGTCGATCAGCGCCGAACCGGCGCGACCCCGCGGCCACGGCCGCGCAGCCTGGCCTTCTTGATCAGCCCCTCATACTGGTGCGCCAGCAGGTGCGACTGGATCTGGGCCACCGTGTCCATGGTCACCGAGACGGCGATCAGGATCGAGGTGCCGCCGAAATACAGGCTGTTGCCGAAGTTGGCCACGACGATTTCCGGCAGCAGGCAGACGGCGGTGATATAGGCCGCGCCAATCACCGTCAGGCGGGTCAGCACATAGTCCAGATACTCGGCCGTGCGCTTGCCCGGGCGGATCCCCGGCAGGAAGCCGCCGTATTTGCGCAGGTTCTCGGCCGTGTCCTCGGGATTGAAGGTGATCGAGGTGTAGAAGAAGGTGAAGAAGATGATCAGCAGGGCATAGAGGGCCGTGAAGATCGGCTGGCCGTGCTGCAGCTGGGCCGTGACGACCGGCACCCAGCTCAGCCACTCGGGCAGGTTGGCGTTGGCCGTCATCTGGGCCACCGTGGCCGGCAGCAGCAGCAGGGACGAGGCGAAGATCGGCGGGATGACGCCGGCGGTGTTGACCTTCAGCGGCAGGAAGCTGCGCTCGCCGCCGGCCATGCGGTTGCCTTCCTGGCGCTTGGGATACTGGATCAGCAGCCGTCTCTGGGCCCGCTCCATCACCACGATGAAGACGACCACGGCGGCCATCATGATGGCGATGAAGAACAGGGCGAAGGCCGACATCTGACCCTGCTGGGCCAGGCCCAGCAGACGCGCCACCGACCCCGGCAGGACCGCCACGATGCCGGCGAAGATGATCAGCGACACCCCGTTGCCGACGCCGCGCGCCGTCACCTGCTCGCCCAGCCACATCAGGAACATGGTGCCGCCGGTCAGGGTCACGACCGTCGAGACCAGGAAGAAGACGCCGGGGGCGTCGACCATGCCCTGGCTGTTGTTCAGGCCGATGGCGATGCCGAACGACTGGAACAGGGCCAGGACCACCGTCAGATAGCGGGTGTACTGGTTCAACTGCTTGCGGCCGCTTTCGCCGCCTTCCTTGCGCAGCTTCTCCCACGGCGGATAGACCGCGCCCATCAGTTGGACGATGATCGAGGCCGAGATATAGGGCATCACGTTCAGGGCGAAGACCGCCATCCGCTCGACCGCGCCGCCCGAGAACATGTTGAACATGTCCAGGATGCCGCGCTGGCCGTCCGGGTTCTGGAAGAACTGCAGGAAGGCTTCGGAGTTGATGCCCGGGATCGGCACATAGGTGCCGATGCGGTAGACGATCAGCGCCCCCAGGGTGAACAGCAGGCGTTTGTGCAGCTCGGTCGCCTTGGCGAACGAGCCGATGTTCATATTGGCTGCGAGTTGTTCGGCGGCCGAAGCCATGTTGGTCACCCCGACGGATCAGAACGCGCGCATCGGACCTGAAGTCCACGCCTGCGTCCAGATAGGCGAAGGGCGGCCTGTCAGCCAGACCGCCCCGCTTGGTTTTTTACTTCGCGCCCTTGGCGGCGGTGCGCTTGGCGCGGGCCGAGACCTTGTTGGCGTCGCCCTTGGGCGCCTTGGCGGCCGGAGCCTTGCCCTTGGCGGCGTTGCGTTTTTCGACGCGGGCGGCGGCGGCGGCCTCAGCGGCGATGCGCTGCTGGGTCACCGAACCGCCGGCGGCTTCGATCGCCTTGATCGCACCGGCCGAGGCCGACCAGACGACCATGTTCAGCTTGGCCTTCAGTTCGCCCGTGCCCAGGACGCGCACCCCATCCTTGACGCGACGGATCACGCCGGCGGCCACCAGGGCCTCGCCGTTGATGTCCTTCTTGATGTCCAGCTTCTTGGCGTCCACGGCGTCCTGCAGACGCCACAGGTTCACCTCGGCCAGCTTCAGGGCGTTGGGATTGTTGAAGCCGCGCTTGGGCATGCGCATGTACAGCGGCATCTGGCCGCCCTCAAAGCCGCCGATGGCGACGCCCGAACGGGACTTCTGGCCCTTGACGCCGCGGCCCGAGGTCTTGCCCTTGCCCGAACCGGGGCCACGGCCGACGCGCATGCGCTTCTTGTGGGCGCCTTCGTTGTCGCGGATTTCGTTGAGTTTCATGTGCCTGATCCTTTCGGGTGCTAGCGCCTGGCTGAGGCCAGACTCGGCTTGGAAAAATGAAAGTGGCGAGTGGCGAGTGATGAGTGGCGAGTCAAGAAAAATCGGATGACCCGATCTCCCTACGCTCGTCACTCGCCACTCATCACTCGCCACTCCCGCTCATGGAGCGGTGCTTATTTCTCGACCACTTCCACCATGTGGGCGACCTTGGCGATCATGCCGCGGACGGAAGGGGTGTCCTCCAGGGTCGCCTCGCGGCCGACGCGGTTCAGGCCCAGGCCCGCCAGGGTGGCGCGCTGGTCCTTGGTGCGGCGGATCGGGCTGCCGGTCTGGCGCACGGTGACGGTCGTGGTGTCTTTCTTGGCCATGTCTTAGCCCTCGATGGCTTCGGGCGACGAGGCGCCGTCGCTGCGGCGGCCCATCAGGTCGGAGACCTTCTTGCCGCGCTTGGAGGCGATCTGACGCGGCGACGACTGGACCTTCAGAGCTTCGAAGGTGGCGCGCACCATGTTGTAGGGGTTCGACGAACCGGTCGACTTGCCCACCACGTCCTGGACGCCCAGGGTTTCCAGCACGGCGCGCATCGGACCGCCGGCGATGACGCCGGTGCCCGGAGGGGCCGCACGCATCATGATCTTGCCGGCGCCCCAGCGGCCATTGCCGTCGTGGTGCAGGGTGCGGTTCTCGCGCAGCGGAACCTTGATCATGGTCTTCTTGGCTTCTTCGGTCGCCTTGCGGATGGCTTCCGGCACTTCGCGCGCCTTGCCGTGACCGAAGCCGACGCGGCCCTTGCCGTCGCCGACGACCATCAGGGCCGCGAACGAGAACCGGCGGCCGCCCTTCACGGTGGCGGCGACGCGGTTGATGTGCACCAGCTTCTCGACGATGTCCGAATCCGGACCTTCGACGGGGGGAGCGTTGCGGTTGTCCCGGCGATTACGGTCGCCGCCGCCGCGTTGGGGTTGTTGCGCCATCTGTCGCGTCCCTTAGAAATTCAGGCCGGCTTCACGCGCGGCTTCCGCCAGCGCCTTCACCCGTCCGTGATAGATGTAGCCGCCGCGGTCGAAGACGACGTCCTTGACGCCCTTCTCGATGGCGCGTTCGGCGATCAGCTTGCCGATCTTGGCGGCCGCCGCGACGTCCGAGCCCTTCGAACCCTTGCCGCCTTCCAGCGACGAGGCGGCGGCGACGGTGACGCCCTGGGCGTCGTCGATGATCTGGGCCGAGATGTTCTTGTCCGAACGGGTCACCGACAGACGCAGGCGGCCGTTGGCCACGGCCTTCAGGCGGCGACGGTTGCGCTCGGCGCGGCGCTTGGCGGTTTGTCGAAGAGAGAGAGCCATGACTTACTTCTTCTTGCCTTCCTTGCGACGCACGGTCTCGCCGGCGTAGCGGATGCCCTTGCCCTTGTAGGGCTCCGGCGGACGCAGCTTGCGGATGACGGCGGCGATCTGGCCGACGGCCTGCTTGTCGGAGCCCGAGATCTTGATCTCGGTCTGCTTGGGCGTGGCGAAGGTCACGCCGGCGGGCGGCGCGATGTCCACGTCATGCGAGAAGCCCAGCTGCAGCGACAGGGCGTTGCCCTTCATCGCGGCGCGGTACCCCACGCCCACCAGTTCCAGCGTCTGTTCGAAGCCGGTGGTGACGCCGGTCACCATATTGGCGACCAGGGTGCGCGACAGGCCCCACATGGCGCGGGCGCGGGCGGTGTCCGAACGCGGAGCCAGCGACAGTTCTTCGCCGTCCTGCTTGATCTCGACCTCGTCGGCCACGGTCCAGGCGTGCTCGCCCTTGGGGCCCTTGACGGTGACGGTCTGGCCGTCGAGCGTGACGGTCACGCCCTTCGGCACGGCGATGGTTTTCTTGCCGATACGAGACATATCAATAGACCCGGCAGAGGACTTCGCCGCCGACATTGGCGTCACGGGCGGCGGCGTCGGACATGACGCCCTTGGACGTCGACAGGATCGAGATGCCCAGGCCGTTCTTGATCGGCTTCAGGTCGCTGATCGCCGAATAGACGCGGCGGCCGGGCTTGGACACGCGGGCGATCTCGGCGATCACCGGCTTGCCGTCGAAATACTTCAGCTCGATCTCGAACTGCGGGAACTCGCCCGGGTTCTGAACCAGGCTGTAGCCGCGGATGTAGCCTTCGTCCTGCAGCACGTCCAGGACGCGCTGGCGCAGGCGGGAGGCCGGGGTCAGCACCTTGGAACGCTTGCGGGTCGCGGCGTTCTTGATGCGAGCGATCATGTCGCTGAGGGGATCGTTGATCATCATGATGTATGCCTCCCCTTACCAGCTCGACTTCGTCAGGCCGGGGATCTGGCCCAGGTTGCCCAGTTCGCGCAGGGCGATCCGGCTCATCTTGAGCTTGCGATAATAGGCGCGCGGGCGGCCGGTGACGTCGCAACGGTTGCGGATGCGCGTCGGGGCCGAGTTGCGCGGCAGGGCGGCCAGCTTCAGGCGCGCGTCGAAGCGCTCCTCCAGCGGCAGGCTCTCGTCGTTGGCGATGGCCTTCAGCGCGGCGCGCTTCTCGGCGTATTTCGCGACCAGGGCCTTGACCTTGTCGTTGCGATTGATGGCGGACTTCTTAGCCATTGTTCTCTTCCCTTCCCGCTCAGTTCACGAACGGGAACTTGAACTCGGCGAGAAGGGCCTTGGCCTCCTCGTCGGTCTTGGCCGTGGTGCAGACGACGATGTCCATGCCCCACATCTGATCGATCTGGTCGTAGTTGATCTCGGGGAACACGATGTGTTCCTTCAGGCCGGTGGCGTAGTTGCCGCGGCCGTCGAACGAGGTGCCCTTCAGGCCCCGGAAATCCTTCACCCGCGGCAGGGCGATGGTGATGAACCGGTCCAGGAACTCGTACATCTGGTCGCCGCGCAGGGTGACCTTGCCGCCGATGACCATGCCTTCACGCAGCTTGAAGCCGGCGATCGAGTTGCGGGCCTTGGTCGGCACGGCCTTCTGACCGGCGATCTTGGTCAGGTCCGCCAGGGCGGCGTTGGCCTTCTTGGAGTCGGCCACGGCCTCGCCGACACCCATGTTCAGGACGATCTTGTCCAGCTTGGGCACCTGCATCTCGTTGGTGTAGCCGAACTTTTCCTTCATCAGGCCGCGGATGCGGGCCTGATAGTCGGACTTCAGCCGGGGGGTGTATTTCTCGGTAGCCATCAGATGACGTCTCCCGTCGTCTTGGCGAAGCGGACCTTCTTGTCGCCTTCGATCTTGAAGCCGACGCGGCTCGCCTTGCCGTTGGCGTCGGCGATCGCGACGTTCGACAGGTGAATCGACGCTTCCTTGTTCTTGATGCCGCCCTGCGGGTCGGCCTGGGTCGGGCGGGTGTGGCGCTGAACCATGTTCAGGCCTTCCACGACGACACGGTTCTCGGTCGGAAGGACCTTCAGGACGGCGCCGGTGCGGCCCTTGTCCTTGCCGGTCAGGACGACGACGCGGTCGCCCTTCTTGATCTTGGCGGCCATGGTTACAGGACCTCCGGAGCCAGGGAGATGATCTTCATGTGGTTCTTGGCGCGCAGTTCGCGCGGAACCGGGCCGAAGATACGGGTGCCGACCGGCTCGTTCTGCTTGTTGACGATGACGGCGGCCGACTTGTCGAAGCGGATGACCGAGCCGTCCTTGCGCTGGATGTCCTTGGCGGTGCGCACGACGATGGCGCGCACGACGTCGCCCTTCTTCACGCGGCCGCGCGGGATGGCTTCCTTCACCGAGGCGACGATGGTGTCGCCGATCGAGGCGTAGCGGCGCTTGGAGCCGCCCAGCACCTTGATGCACATGACCCGGCGCGCGCCCGAATTGTCGGCCACTTCCAGGTTAGTTTGCATCTGGATCATTGTATCAGATCCTTCCGATTACGAGGCCGAGGCGGGGGAAAGGACTTCCCAGCGCTTCAGCTTGGACTTGGGGGCGCACTCGACGATGCGGGCCACGTCGCCGATCTTCAGCGCGTTGCCTTCGTCGTGGGCGTGGTACTTCTTGGACAGACGCACGGTCTTCTTCAGCACCGGGTGCAGCAGGGTGCGCTCGACCTTGACGACGACAGTCTTGTCGCCCTTGTCGGAGACGACCACGCCTTCGAGAATTCGCTTGGGCATATTCGGGTCTCCTTAGGCCGACGCGCGCTGCTTCTCGCGCAGCAGCGACGAGATGCGGGCGATGTCCTTGCGCACTTCCGAAACGCGATGGGTCTTCTCCATCTGGCCGGTGGCGGCCTGGAAGCGCAGGTTGAACTGTTCCTTCTTCAGGGACAGCAGCTGGTCGCCCAGCTGATCGGTCGTCATGGACCGCAGATCGGCGATCTTGGTCATGCCGCTTGCTCCGTGATGATGCCGGCGTCCAGGCGGGTGACCACCTTGGTGCGGACCGGCAGCTTGGCGGCGCCCAGGCGCAGCGCCTCGCGGGCGATGTCGTCCGGCACGCCGTCGATTTCAAACAGGATCCGGCCCGGGGCGCAGCGCGCGGCCCAGTGATCCACGGCGCCCTTGCCCTTGCCCATGCGGACTTCGGCCGGCTTGCCGGTGACCGGCAGGTCGGGGAACACGCGAATCCAGACGCGGCCCTGACGCTTCATCTGGCGGGTGATCGCGCGGCGGGCCGCCTCGATCTGACGCGCGGTGATGCGTTCCGGCTCCAGCGTCTTCAGGCCATACGAGCCGAAGTTCAGCGAGAAGCCGCCCTTGGCCGAGCCGTGGATGCGGCCCTTGAAGGCCTTGCGGTATTTGGTCTTCTTCGGTTGCAACATGACTTAGTTCTCACGTCCCCGGTCACGACGCGGACCGCGGTCGCCGCGGGGGCCGCCGCGCTCACGGCCTTCGTTCGACGACGGGCCAGAGGCTTCCTGGGCCCAGCGCTTGTCCTGGGCCATCGGGTCGTGCTCCAGGACTTCGCCCTTGAAGACCCAGACCTTGATGCCGATGATGCCGTAGGTCGTCTTGGCTTCGTAGAAGCCGTAGTCGATGTCGGCGCGCAGGGTGTGCAGCGGCACGCGGCCTTCGCGGTACCATTCCATACGGGCGATTTCAGCGCCGCCCAGGCGACCCGACACATTGATCCGAACGCCCTTGGCGCCCAGACGCATGGCCGACTGCATGGCGCGCTTCATGGCGCGGCGGAAGGCGATCCGGCGCTCCAGCTGCTGGGCGATGCCCTCGGCGATCAGCTGGGCGTCGGTTTCCGGCTTGCGGACTTCGACGATGTTCAGGTGAACTTCGCCCTCGGTCTGGGCCGAGATGTCCTTGCGCAGCTTCTCGATGTCGGCGCCCTTCTTGCCGATCACGACACCCGGGCGGGCGGCGTAGATCGTCACGCGGCACTTCTTGTGCGGACGCTCGATGATGATGCGCGACACGCCGGCGCCCGACAGGCGCTCTTTCAGCCAGGTGCGCAGCTTCAGGTCCTGGTGCAGCAGGCGGGCGTAGTCGGCCCCGCCGGCGTACCAGCGGCTGTCCCAGGTGCGGTTCACGCCGAGGCGGAAACCGATCGGATTGATTTTCTGACCCATCAGGCGGCCTCGCCGGCTTCACGGACCACGATGGTGATCTCGCTGAACGGTTTCAGGATGCGCGACGAGCGGCCGCGAGCGCGGCTCGCGAAACGCTTCATCACCAGGTTCTTGCCCACGAAGGCCTCGGCCACGACCAGGGAGTCGATGTCGAGGTTGTGGTTGTTCTCGGCGTTCGACACGGCCGAATACAGGGCCTTGCGAACGTCGCCGGCGATGCGCTTGCGGCTGAATTCCAGCTCGTTCAGCGCCTTCTGGACCGGCAGGCCGCGGATCGAGGCGGCGACCAGGTTCAGCTTCTGCGGGCTGATGCGGACGTTGGTGACCTTGGCGCGGGCCTCGGTCGCGCCGACGCGACGGGGGTTCTTGGTCTGGGCCATCGGTTACTTCCTCTTGGCCTTCTTGTCCGCCGCGTGGCCCGGGAAGTTCCGGGTCGGAGCGAACTCGCCGAACTTCATGCCGACCATTTCTTCGGAGACCGACACCGGCACATGCTTCTGGCCGTTGTGGACACCGAAGGTCAGGCCGACGAACTGCGGCAGGATGGTGGAGCGGCGCGACCAGGTCTTGATCACGTCCTTGCGACCCGACGACTGAGCGGCGTCGGCCTTCTTGAGCAGGTACCCGTCGACGAACGGGCCTTTCCAGGAGGAGCGGGCCATGTCTTAGCGAGCCTTCTTGGTGTGGCGGCTACGGATGATGAACTTGTCCGTGGCCTTGTTCTTGCGGGTCCGAGCGCCCTTGGTGTCCTTGCCCCACGGGGTGACCGGGGTGCGGCCGCCCGAGGTGCGGCCTTCGCCGCCGCCGTGCGGGTGGTCGATCGGGTTCATGGCCACGCCGCGAACGTGCGGACGCCAGCCCATGTGACGCTTGCGACCGGCCTTGCCCAGGTTCTGGTTCATGTGGTCGGGGTTCGACACCGCGCCCACCGTGGCCATGCAGCCGTCCAGAACCATGCGCAGTTCGCCCGAGCCGAGACGGATCTGGGCATAGCCCTGATCGCGGCCGACCAACTGGGCGTAGGCGCCGGCCGAACGGGCCAGCTGGGCGCCCTTGCCCGGCTTCATCTCGATGTTGTGGATGATGGTCCCCACCGGCATCGAGCGCAGCGGCATGGCGTTGCCCGGCTTCACGTCCACCTTTTCACCGGCCACGATGGTGTCGCCGGCCTTAAGGCGCTGGGGCGCGATGATATAGGTCTTCTCGCCGTCCTCGTAGGTCACCAGGGCGATGAAGGCCGTGCGGTTCGGGTCGTATTCCAGACGCTCGACCGTGCCGACCGCGTCGAACTTGCGACGCTTGAAGTCGATCTTGCGGTACAGGGTCTTGGCGCCGCCGCCGCGGAAGCGGACAGCCACGCGACCGCCCTGACCGCGACCGCCCGACTTGGTCAGGCCTTCGGTCAGCGACTTCTCCGGGCGGCCCTTGTGCAGCTCGGAGCGGTCGACCAGCACCAGGGCGCGGCGGCCCGGCGACGTCGGATTGTAATGTTTCAGAGCCATCGGATCAGAGCCCCGTGGTGACGTCGATCGACTGGCCGTCGGCCAGCGTCACGATCGCTTTCTTGATGTCGACGCGACGGCCCTGGATGCCCCGGAACCGCTTGGTCTTGCCCTTCTGGATCAGGGTGTTGACCTTGACGACGTTGACTTTGAACAGGCTTTCGACCGCCGCGGCGATCTCGTCCTTCGAGGCCGTGTCGGCGACGCGGAAGACGACCTTGTTCTGCTCGGACAGCACCGTGGACTTCTCGGTGATCACCGGAGCCAGGATGGTGTCGTAGTGCTTGGCGGTAGGTTGAGCGGCCATTACGCGGCTTCCTTGTCGCTGAAGCGGGCTTCGATCGCCTCGACGGCGGCCTTGGTCAGCACCAGCTTGTCGGCCCGCAGGATGTCATAGACGTTCAGGCCGGCGTTCGGCAGCACGTCGATGTGCGGGATGTTGCGGGCGGCCAGGCCGAAGTTGGCGTCGACTTCCGGACCCGCGATGATCAGCGTCTTGGTCCAGCCCAGCTTGCCGAACTGCTCGCGCAGCTTGGCGGTCTTGGGCTCCTTGACCGAGACGGTGTCCACCACGACCAGTTCGCCGGCCTTGGCCTTGGACGACAGGGCGTGACGCAGGGCCAGGGCCCGCACCTTCTTGGGCAGCGAGAAGCCATGGTCGCGGACGACCGGGCCGAAGGCGCGCGAGCCGCCGACGAACTGGGGCGCACGGCGCGAACCGTGGCGGGCGCCGCCGGTGCCCTTCTGCTTGTACATCTTCTTGCCGGTGCGAGAATTCTCGTTCCGGGTCTGGACCTTGTGGGTGCCGGCGCGGCGCTTGGCCAGCTGCCAGTTCACATAGCGGGCCAGCAGGTCGCCGCGGATGTCGGAGATGCCGAAGACGGCGTCCGACAGCTCAACGTCGCCAGCAGCCTTGCCGTCGAGTTTGATGACCGAGAGTTTCATTACGCTTCACCGCCTTCGGTCGCTTCGACAGCCTGGGCCTCTTCGGCGGGCGTCTCGGCGGGTTGAGCAGCGGCCTTGCCGTTCGACTTCACGCCGCCGGGGAACGGGGCGTCGGCCGGGCGGGCCTTCTTGATGGCGTCGCGGACCTTGACGTAGCTGCCGTCGTGACCCGGGACGGCGCCCTTGATCAGGATCAGGCCGCGCTCGGCGTCCACGCGGACGACGGTCAGGTTCTGTTGGGTGACGACTTCCTGGCCCAGGTGGCCGGCCATCTTCTTGCCCGGGAAGGTGCGGCCCGGATCCTGGCGGTTACCCGTCGACCCGTGCGAGCGGTGCGAGACCGAGACGCCGTGGGTGGCGCGCAGGCCGCCGAAGTTCCAGCGCTTCATGGCGCCGGCGAAACCCTTACCGATGGTCTCGCCCTGGATGTCGACCTTCTGACCCGCGATGAAGTGGTCGGCCGACAGTTCGGCGCCCACGTCCAGCAGACCGTCCGCATCGACGCGGAACTCGGTCACATAGGCCTTCGGCTCGACCTGAGCTTTCGCAAAGGTCTCGCGCTGGGCCTTGTTGGTGTTCTTGGCCTTCTTCGTGCCCGCGCCCAGCTGCAGGGCGACATAGCCGTCCCGCTCCTGAGTGCGCTGGCCGACGACCTGGCAGCCGTCCAGCTGGAGCACAGTGACCGGAACGTGCGCGCCGTCATCGGCGAACACGCGGGTCATGCCCAGCTTCTTGGCGATCACGCCCGTACGCATGTCGGATCCCGCCTCTTTCTTCTTAGATCTTGATCTCGACGTCCACGCCGGCGGACAGGTCGAGCTTCATCAGCGCGTCCACGGTCTGCGGGGTGGGGTCGACGATGTCGAGCACGCGCTTGTGCGTGCGGATTTCAAACTGCTCGCGCGACTTCTTGTCGACGTGCGGCGAGCGGTTCACGGTGAACTTTTCGATCAGGGTGGGCAGCGGGATCGGACCACGAACGGTCGCGCCCGTGCGCTTGGCGGTGTTGACGATCTCGCGCGTCGAAAAGTCGAGGACGCGGTGATCGAAGGCCTTCAGCCTGATGCGGATGCTCTGATCCATATCGGTTGTTTTTCCCAAGCAGGCGAACCTGCGTCCCTGTGAACCATTTCAAAGACCGGAGTCTTCAGGCGCTAAGGCCTTCAGAGTACGCACGCTTCGCAAAAACGATCGGCCCACGCGGTCGCCCGCGAAGGCCGTTGAAGTCCTGGGTCACTGCAAAGAACAGGGTCTCAGGTCGTTCCTGCGAACCGCGTCTGCGGATCACTCCGCACAGCCGGTCCAACAAGAGTGGGGGCTTATGACCTCCGATTCCGCTTCCGTCAAGCGGCGAAAAGGTGGCGAGCCCCCTTCCCTATTCGACCAGCCGGCCCGAACCGGCGTCCCAGCGCAGGCGCGTCTGGGCGCAGGTCTCCTGAAAGCCGCAGGCCGGCTCGGTGACGACGACCGCAGGACCGGCCGACACATCCAGCTTCGGGAAGATTTCGGCAGGCGACACATAGGCCTGGACCGCTTCGCCATCGGCGCGGCTCAGCCACACCTCGAAGCCCGGATAGGGCACCATGTCGCCGGGGCTGTCCTGACAGGGGGACGGCCGCTCCACTACCCAGTCGCGCACCCCGTCCCCATCGACGTCGGGAATGTCATGAAGGGCGGCGCGCCGGATCTCGACCCCGTCATCCACATAGACCGAGGCGCAGGCGGTGCGGGTCTTGAACCAGATGTCCGCCACGGCCTCCGGCGCATCGGAAGGCGGGCCGCGATCCTCGGACGTGTCGATCGGCGAGAAGGCGCCCACGGCGATGATCCCCTGGCCGTCGCGCGTCGGCCGCTCGACCAGGCGGCGCAGCTCGGCGTCCCAGGCATAGGCGTAGCGGCACTCACGCGATGCATCGCTGGAGCACAGGGCGTGATGCACCTCGGCCTCGACGCGCCGCTCGCCATCGACCTGATAGAAGGTCAGGGTGTGCGCCTGCTCGTCGAAGGCGCGCATCAGCCCGTCGTCGCCCAGGGTGACATAAAGGATCTTGGAACAGCCGCCGGTGCCGCAATAGCTGCTCAGTTCGGCCGCCTCGTAATCGACCAGCCAGTCGGTATGGCCGTCATCGGTCATGTCGACCGCCCGGATCATGCCGTCCGGGACGCGGGTGACCAGGGGCGGCCTATTGGTCGGGTCGTCGCGGTCGAAGCCGTATTCGTTGATGTCCCGCAGCGCCATCCAGACCAGCCCTTCCGGCGGCGTCTGGGCCGGCGCCGAGCCGGGCGTCAGGGACAGAAGACCCAGGGCCGCCAGAACCGAGATGCGCATGCGATCCTCCCCAATGCGTCGGCCGCGATCCTAACAGGCGGCGGCGACAGGCGGACCCTCGGTTCCTGACGAAAAAAGACCCCGGCGGCGGGCCGGGGTCTTCGGTATTCCAGGGCGTGGCCGGATCAGCGGTCGCCGATCGTCAGACGCCCCCCGCCCATCACATTGCGCTCGACCGAGCCGGAGACCGAGCCGATCCGCACGTCCCCGCCGCCCATCAGATTGACCTCGGCCGAGTTGGCCGAGCCGCGGAAGTCGACGTCGCCGCCGCCCATGACGCTGGCCTCGAACCGGTCGGCCCGGCCGCTACGGACCAGGACGTCGCCCGAGCCGGCGATGCTGACTTCGAAATTCCCGTTGACCGCGGCGATGTTGACATCGCCCGAGCCGGCGATCGAGACCTCGGCGGCGCCGGTGGCCCCGGCGCTGACATCGCCCGAACCGGCGACCGAAACCTCAAGGCTGCGCGAGGTCCCGGCGTTGATGTCGCCGGAACCGGCGACGCTGATCGACAGGGGGCCATCGACATTGGCGACGGTCCAGCCGCCGCACCCGGCCGTGCCCACGTCCACCGAGGTCGCGCCCCGGCCGATGGAGCCGAACACCGCCCCCTGGCCTCCGACATCCACCTGGCGCGGCGAACGGATCAGGATCAGGGGCGCGTTCGACAGCTGGACCCGGCCGTGGTTGCGGACCTCGACCGAGGCCCCCTCGCCTGGTTGGCGCGGGCTGGCGGCGCCGGACTGGCAGCCCCGGATCATGTTGCGGCCCAGGCCGCCGTCGATGATGACCTTGCCGTCCCGGCGGCTGACCCGGACATTGGGCAGGCCCGAGCCGCCCTGCTCCACCTCGACGGCGACATCGGTGCGGTCTTCCACCACCACGGCCACGCGGGCCACGGCGTTGCGGATCTGGACGTCCTCGGCCGCGGCCGGAGAAGCGACGGCGGCGCCGGCGGCCAGGATCAGGGCCAGCGGGGCGGCGCGAAGGGTCAGGGCGGCGATCTTCATGACGGGTTTCCTCTCCCAGCGAAGTGTCGAGCGGAAAGGTGCGCGGACCGGCCGGCGGAGTCACTTTAAAATCAGGTCATGACCTCGATTTAACCTGCAGACCTGCAAACGGCGTCAGGCCGGCAGGGCGCCCGCGCCGTCCACCGCGCCCACCGCGGGCTCGAAATCGCGCTCGAAATCCTTCAGCCGGTTCTGCAAGGCGCCCATGCGCCGCAGGGCCAGGGACGCGGCCCACCGCGCCGCCAGTTCGCCCTGGCCCATCCGGTCGGTGAAGCGCGGCGCCCCGCCCCGGCTGCGCAGCACGGCGTTGGTGTAGAGGGCCCCGTTGCGCAGGCGCGACGACCAGGTCTGGAAATCCATCGACAGGGAGACGCAGAACCGATCCAGGTTCTCGACCCGGTGCGGCGCATACAGGGGCCAGGTCAGGGCCTCGCCGGGGTTCAGGTCGATGACGGCGGCGTCGGCCTCGAAGGCGCGGCTGTAGGGCAGCTCCTCCGTGGTCTGGCGGGCCACCACCTGCTCCATGTTGCGTTCGGGCAGATGGGCCTCGTCGCCCGGATAGACGAAGATCCGCTTGCGGCCGCGCAGGTGGAACAGCACCACCCCCGCCGCATCGAAATGATAGGGCACCCGCGCCGCCGGCGACGACAGGATCAGCTGACCGGCGTTGGTCACCGCCCGCATGCCCGGATAGGTGGCCTGTATGGCCCCGAAAGCCGCCATGGCGTCGGCCCAGAAGTCCGGCAGCACCGTCTCCACCCCGCGCAGATTGACCCACAGCCGGCCCTGTTTGATAGCCTCCAGCAGGTCCGGGCCGCTCAGCCGCCCGCGCGCCCCGGTGCGCAGCGACACCTGGCCTTCGTCGTCGTAGTCATACAGGTTGATGTCGAACAGCTCGGCCGGATAGCGGTCCAGCACCTCGGCCAGGTGGTCGTCCCCGCCCCAGCCGCGCGCCAGCAGATCATGCGTATGCACGCGGGCCTCGGCGATGGGGCCGGGATAGCGGGTGTGGCGTTCGGTCATCAGGCGCTCTTTCACGCAGGCTGGATGCGGCGGCTCAGGGCCACCCGGGCGGCGTAGGCCACGCCCCGGAAGCGGTCGGCGGCGGTGACTTCGCACGCTTCGATCGCGGCCCAGCGGCGGCGCAGGCTGGCGCGCAGCCGCTCGCCCCGCCCGTCGCCCGCCAGGTTCAGAAGGCCGACCGCCGACCGGCTCAGGTCCGCGCCCAGACCGGGGCGCACGATCACCGCCTCGGTCACGTTGCGCTCGGCGTTGCAGAAATATTTCTTGTAGCCTTCGCCCGCGAAACCGAAGTCGAAGGTCGCATAGCCCCGTTCCGAGGCCGCCCGCATGGTGTCCATGCTCAGCAATATGCCCGGCGAACAGCGGGCCAGGCCGGGCACATAGGCCGGGAACCAGAAATGAAACTGGTCGCCCGCATGCATCGAATATTCGACCGCGCACAGGCTGTCGCCCGCCCACAGGGCCGCCAGGCTGGCGCCGAAACCTCCCTCGCCCCGCGTCTGCATCAGGGCGTGCAGCAGGTCGGCCGTCCAGCCGCAGGCGAAGACGTCATGCCGTCCGGTGCGCCGATACTGCTCGCGTTTCAGCGCGATCAGCCGGTCCAGCAGGTCCGGATCGCGGATGTCGGTCTGGACCCGCAGGGGGCCGAACTCGGCCTCCAGGCTGCGGCGCGCCCGCTCCTTGTCCTTGAAATACTTGCCCCAGGCGGCCCGTCGCTCGGCATACCAGCCGTCATAGCCTTCGGGCATGGCGACCTGGCAGGTCTGGCGGGTTTCGCCCTCCCCGCCCGCCGGCCCGACCCATCCGCCGACATTCAGCCGGGCGCCGTTCAGCAGCCGCGCCGTCTCGGCCAGGCTCGGCCCCTGGCCCGGAAAGGCGATGACGCCGTGATAGTCGTTCAGGGGCGCGCCCAGGGGCTGGATCGATCCGCCCCGCCTCTGGTGCGGAAAATAGCCAATCACCTCGCCGCTCCGGCGGAACACGGCGACGGCAGCGCCAGGGCTGATCCGGCCCGCGACCTGGGTGAACTCCGGCCGGAAATAGGGGCTGCACAGCTCGGGCGAAGCCGCCAGCATCTCGCGCCAGCGACCGATGTGCGCCGCATCCAGGGCGTCCGTGGCGATGATCTCGACCTGCACCATGGCCCCATCCTGGCCCCGGTCCGGTTGCAGCGCGGTTTAGCGGCATGATGAACGAAGTCTGAGCGGGGAGCCGCCGCCCCCTCCAGGCGTTGCCTTGACTGGACCTTCAACCGCCAGGAACAGCCATGACCGACGCCCGTCCCGACAACCGCGAAACCGAGACCGAAAACCAGCGCCGCCCCCCCGGCGAAGGCCAGCCGCCCCGCCCGGCCACCGAACCCGGCGGGGCCGAAGGCAGCTCCAACTCCGGCGAGACCGAAACCGATCCCGCCACCGGCGAACCCAATTCCTGACGCCCCAAGCAAAACCCCCGCCGGCTTGCACCGGCGGGGGTTTCATTACGCTTGGCCTATGTTCGCCTCAGCGGAGGCTCGCGGCTTGAGGCCGTTACGCTTGGGCCAGGCTCGCCTCGCGCGCTCAAGCAGTGAGCCGCCGCGCGGCGAGCGTTAGCGCACCAAGGATCAGGCGATGATCTTCGAGACCACGCCGGCGCCGACCGTGCGGCCGCCTTCGCGGATGGCGAAGCGCAGCTTCTCTTCCATGGCGATCGGGGTGATCAGCTCCACGGTCAGTTCGGCGTTGTCGCCCGGCATGATCATCTCCACGCCTTCCTTCAGGTGCACGATCCCGGTCACGTCGGTCGTGCGGAAGTAGAACTGCGGGCGATAGTTGGTGAAGAACGGCGTGTGACGGCCGCCCTCTTCCTTGGTCAGGATATAGGCCTCGGCCAGGAACTTCGTGTGCGGGGTGATCGAGCCCGGCTTGCACAGCACCTGGCCGCGCTCCACGTCCTCACGCTTGGTGCCGCGCAGCAGCACGCCCACGTTGTCGCCCGCCTGGCCCTGGTCCAGCAGCTTGCGGAACATTTCCACGCCCGTGCAGGTCGTCTTCTGAACCGGGCGGATGCCCACGATCTCGACTTCCTCGCCGACCTTGACGATGCCGCGCTCGACCCGGCCCGTCACCACGGTGCCGCGGCCCGAGATCGAGAACACGTCTTCCACCGGCATCAGGAACGGCAGGTCCACCGGACGCTCCGGCTGCGGGATGTAGTCGTCCACCGCCTGCATCAGCTCCAGCACGCGCTCTTCGCCGATGTTGGCGTCACGGCCTTCGACCGCCGCCAGGGCCGAGCCCTTGATCACCGGAATGTCGTCGCCCGGGAACTGGTAGCTCGACAGCAGCTCGCGGACTTCCATCTCCACCAGCTCCAGCAGCTCCTCGTCGTCGACCATGTCGACCTTGTTCAGGAACACCACCAGCGCCGGAACGCCGACCTGACGGGCCAGCAGGATGTGCTCGCGCGTCTGCGGCATCGGGCCGTCGGCGGCCGAACACACCAGGATCGCGCCGTCCATCTGGGCCGCGCCGGTGATCATGTTCTTCACATAGTCGGCGTGGCCCGGGCAGTCGACGTGGGCGTAGTGACGGTTCGCCGTCTCATATTCCACGTGCGCCGTGTTGATCGTGATGCCCCGCGCCTTCTCTTCCGGCGCCGCGTCGATGTCGGCGTAGTTCTTCGCCGTCGCTCCACCCGACTTCGCCAGCGTGATCGTGATCGCCGCCGTCAAGGTCGTCTTGCCGTGGTCAACGTGGCCGATCGTGCCAATGTTGCAGTGCGGCTTAGTCCGTTCGAATTTTTCCTTGGCCATCGCCAAAACTCCTGTGGCCCTGGCCCAGATCGGGGAGCGGGCGTTGCGTCATCGAAATCTGGAGCGGGTAGACGGGATCGAACCGACATCCTCAGCTTGGAAGGCTGCTGCACTACCATTGTGCTATACCCGCGCGGAGAATGCGTCAGGAAACCCCTTCGCACCCTGATCCTCCTCAGGGTCCCGGCCTGGACGGTCCGGAAGGACGGGCGTGGTGGGGGAAGCAGGACTCGAACCTGCGAAGCTTACGCAGCGGATTTACAGTCCGCCCCCTTTGCCGCTCGGGACATTCCCCCGCGCGCCGTCTTTCAAGACCGATCCGGACGCCATCCACCGGCGCGAACGCCGCCGGACGACAAAGCGTTTCAGACTGAGCACGCCCTGTAATAGAGGGAAGCGCCGGCCCGAAACCCTTGGGGCCCCAAATCGGAGCGCGTCTTATAGTGTCGTCGAACAGGGAACGCAACGACCGGAAAAAGGCCGGAAAGACGGGCTTTCGGCCCCGGCCCGAGCGGAAGGACGAGCGGGGCGTCGGCCCGCGCGGCGAGGCACGGACCCGGGACGATTCTGGGGCGGATCGTTCGCCTCCGCGCGCCAGGCCGGCTCGGGCGGACGCCGAGAACTGGCTGTGGGGCCGCCACCCGGTCATTGCCGCCCTGGAGAACCCCGCGCGACGCGGCGCCGGCCGCCTGTTCGCCACGCCCGACCGGGCCGAGGAGCTGACCGCCCGCGCCGGCGGCCGCACGGTCGAGGTGGTCGATGGACCGCATCTGGCGCGCCTGCTGCCGCCCGGCGCCGTGCACCAGGGGATGGCGATGAAGGTGGCCCCGCTGGAGGGGGTGTCCCTGGAAGACATCGCCGATCCCGCCCGGGGCGTCATCGTCATGCTGGACCAGTTGACCGATCCTCAGAACGTGGGCGCGATCTTCCGCTCGGCCCTGGCCTTCGGCGCGCGCGGCATCGTGGTGCAGGAGCGGCATTCCCCCACCCTGTCCGGCGCCCTGGCCAAGGCTTCGGCGGGCGCGACCGAGCGCCTGGCCTGCGCGCGGGTGACCAACCTCAGCCGGGCGCTGGAGCGGCTGGCCGACCTGGGCTGGCGGGCGGTCGGGCTGGACGGCGCGGGCGAGGAGACGCTGGAACAGGCGCTGGACGACCGGCCGACGGTCCTGGTCATGGGGTCCGAAGGCGACGGCATCCGGCGGCTGGTGGCCGAACACTGCGACGCCCTGGCGCGCATTCCCATGCCGGGCGGGTTCGAAAGCCTGAACGTGTCGAACGCGGCGGCCGTCGCCCTTTACGAGGCGTCACGGAAACAGGCGGGTTGAACGGGCGCGCCCTTGGCGCATTCGCTTCACCCCATTAGGAAGCGCCGATGGAATTCCTCTCCTCCCCCGAACTCGCCAGCCAGCTGACCGCCCTGGGCCAGGTGCTGATGATCGACCTGGTCCTGGCCGGCGACAACGCCGTGGCCGTGGGCCTGGCCGCCGCCGCCCTGGCGCCCGAGCAGCGCAAGAAGGCCATCCTGGTCGGGCTGGCCGCCGCCGTGGTGCTGCGCATCGGCTTCGCCCTGATCACGGTCCAGCTTCTGGCCATCGTCGGCCTGTTGCTGGCGGGCGGGGTGCTGCTGCTGTGGGTCTGCTGGAAGATGTGGCGCGAACTGCGCGAGGCGGCCACCCACGACCAGGCCGAGGCCCAGGCGGAGCTGGAGCTGGCCATGCAGATCGAGCATGGCCAGGGTCCCTCGCCCGAGGAACTGGGCCTGAAGCGCAAGTCGTTCGGCGCGGCCCTGCTGCAGATCATGATCGCCGATGTGACCATGAGCCTGGACAATGTCCTGGCCGTCGCCGGCGCGGCGCACGAACACCCCTGGATCATGGTCTTCGGCCTGGTCCTGTCCATCGGCCTGATGGGGGTGGCGGCCACCTTCATCGCCAAGGTCCTGAACCGTTTCCGCTGGATCGGCTACATCGGCCTGGCCATCGTCCTCTATGTCGCCCTGCACATGATCTGGGACGGCTATCGCTCGGTGATCGTGCGGACGGACCGGACCGAGGCCTTCAACCGCGCCGCCCCCGCCTGGCTGGACATCACCCCCGAGGAACAGGCCAAATTCCTGAGGGGCGTTCGCAGCGAGCGCTCGACCGTCCCGGCGACCGGGGCGCCGTCTTCCGCCCCGCCGCCGGTGGAGGTGGTTCCGCAGATGACCCGGTCGGAGGCCCTGCCCGCCGCGTGATAATTCCCTTCTCCCCTCGGGGGAGAAGGTGGGCGCCAAAGGCGTTCGGATGAGGGGGTTGTGTCAGACACACTCGCTGGCTCACGGCGAGGATGGATCGGGCTTACCCCTCATCCGCCTCGCTCCGCGAGCCACCTTCTCCCCCAGGGGGAGAAGGGATGTTACGACGCGCCGCCGAACCGTTCGGACCATTCGGCCACCTGGGCGTCCTCGATCTTGGCGAACAGGACACCCTGGGCCGTCACCGGCCGGCCGCGCGGCAGGACGTCCAGCAGGGGTTCGTCGGCCGAGGGCCAGCTGAGGTCCGTCGCCCCGACCGAGGCGGCGATGCGGGTGGCGGTCTCGGGCATGATCGGCGCCGCCAGCCGGGCGAACAGGGCCACAAGGTTCAGCCCGGTGCGCACCCCCACAGCGGCCGCGTCGCGGTCGGTCTTCAGGGCTGTCCACGGCGCCGCGACCTGCAGATATTCATTGCCTAGCACCCAGACGGCGCGGATGGCCTGGGCCGCCTTGCGGAACTCCAGCGCCTCGAAAGCCTCGGTCGCCTCGGCGATGCCGGCGCGCAGGTCGGCCTCCAGCCTGGCCTCCAGATCGCCGGCCGCGCCGCCGTCCGGCACGACGCCGTCCATCTTCGATTCCGCAAACTTCACGATGCGGTTGACGAAATTGCCCAGGACGTCGGCCAGGTCCTTGTTGGTCGTCGACTGGAACTGCTCCCAGGTGAAGGCGGCGTCCGATCCTTCCGGCCCATAGGCCGTCAGGTGCCAGCGCCAATAGTCGGCGGGCAGAAGCTCAAGCGCCTGGTCCATGAAGACGCCGCGCTTCTGGCTGGTCGAGAATTTGCCGCCGTACCAGTTCAGCCAGTTGAAGGCTTTCAGCGTGTCCACCGTCTTCCACGGCTCTTCGGAGCCCAGGATGGTGGCCGGAAAGCTGACGGTGTGGAAGGCGACATTGTCCTTGCCCATGAACTGGACGTAGCGCACGTCGTCGGCGCCCTCGTCGGTGCGCCACCACGAACGCCAGTCGCCGCCCTTCGCCTCGGCCCATTCCTCGGTCGCGGCGATATATTCGATGGGGGCGTCGAACCAGACGTAAAAGACCTTGCCCTCCATGCCCGGGCGCGGGCCGCCGTCGGGGCCGACCACGGGCACGCCCCATTTCAGGTCGCGGGTCATGCCACGGTCGATCAGGCCTTCGTCCAGATGCTTGTAGGCGATGGATTTGGCCAGGGACGACCAGTCCTTGGAATCGACCCAGGCGCGGATGCGGTCGGCCATGCCGGCCTGGAGCAGATACAGGTGCCGGGTGTCGCGCACCTCCAGGTTCCGGCTGCCCGAGACGGCGGAATAGGGATCGATCAGGTCGGTCGGGTCGAGCAGGCGGCCGCAGTTGTCGCACTGGTCCCCCCGCGCGCCGACATGGCCGCAGTGAGGGCAGGTCCCCTCGACATAGCGGTCGGGCAGGAAGCGGCCGTCGTCGACCGAATAGATCATCCGGTCGACCCGCTCCTCCATCAGGCCGTTGGCCTCCAGCACCCTGGCGAAATGCTGGGTCAGGCGGCGGTTGGCGTCTGAGGACGAGCGGCCGAACCAGTCGAAGCTGAGGTTGAAGGCCGCGCCCGCCTGCTTCTGGATCTGGTGCTGTTCGTCGCAATAGGTGCGGACGTCCTGGCCCGCGGCGGCGGCGGCCAGTTCGGCCGGGGTGCCGTGCTCGTCGGTGGCGCAGATATAGAGGACGTCATGCCCCTGTCCCCGCTTGAACCGCGCCCAGACGTCGGCCGGCAGCATCGAACCCGCCAGGTTCCCCAGGTGCTTGATGCCGTTGATGTAGGGCAGCGCCGAGGTGATGAGGATGCGGGACATGGGTTCTGGCGAGTGGCGAGTGGCGAGTGGCGAGTGTTAGTGGAGGTCGCGAGCGTTCAGCGCAACCGGCAGGTCGGGAAAAAGCAGAGCGCGGTCAAGCCGCGTCGCACTCGCCACTCGCCGCTCGCCACTCGCCACTTCTCTTCGCCACCCGGACGAACCGGCCCGTCAGCAGGGTCGCTGAGACCAGGCTGGCGACGATCACGGCCCAGACCAGGCCGTCCACGCCGATGCGATGGGCCAGAACCCAGCCCAGGGGCATCATGATCGCCGAATAGGCGACGAAATGCAGGATGGTGGGCCACCAGATGTCCCCGGCGGCGCGATTGGCCGAGGCGGCGACCACCTGGATGGCGTCCGCGACGAAGAACAAGGTCGCCAGGGCCAGGGCCGGGGCGGCGACCGCCAACAGGGCGGCGTCGCGATTGTAGGCCGAGGCCAGTATGCCCGCCGTCGGCCAGACCACCAGGGCGATGACGAAGCCCAGGGCCGCCACCACCCCGATCCCGACCAGGCCGGCGCGCAGGACGCCGTCGCGATCCCGCGCCCCATAGGCCCGGCCGACCAGGACGGCCGTCGCCGCCGCCAGGCCCATGGGGACCATGAAGACGATGGCCGAGACGTTCAGCACTATGGTCCAGGCCGTGGTCTCGACGGCTCCCAGCTGTCCGGCGATGAAGGTCATGGCGGCGAAGGCCGCGACCTCGATGAAGAAGCTGGACCCGGCGCCATAGCCGACCTTGCGCTGCTCGCGCTCGGCCGGGCGGTCGCGGGCGGGCTTGTCGAACACGCCCAGGGCCCGCGCCTCGGGCAGGCGCAGGATGTAGATCACCAGGAAGACCGCCAGGGCCGTGCGGGCGCCGAAGGTGGCCCAGGCCGAGGCCGCCGCGCCCGACGCGCCAATTCCCAGCAGATCGGGCACCAGCACCAGGTTGAGGACCAGGTTGACGCCGTTGGCGATCCACATCGCCCACATGCCGGGCTTGGGCCGACCCAGGGCCTCCAGGAAGAACTGGGCCGCGACGCTGACCAGATAGGCGGGCATGGACAGGGCGAAGATGACCAGGACCGGGCCCGCCCCCTCGCCCAGCCCCTCGGCCAGATTGGCGTGGCGCAGGGCCCAGGGGCCCAGGGCCGCCAGGGCGACCATCGAGACCAGGCCGATCTGAAGCGCATAGGTCATGCCGCGCCGCAGGACGGCGCCGACCTCGCGCCGCCGACCTTCGCCCAGCAGGCGGGCGGTCATCACCTGAACCCCCATCATCAGCCCGACCGCCGTGGTCAGGACGATGGAGCTGGGCGCCCAGGCCAGGGCGTGAAAGGCCAGTTGCTGTCCGGAATGGTTGCCGACCACCAGGGCGTCGGTCAGACCCATGGTCATGATGCCCAGCCGCGCCAGGACCACCGGCCAGGCCAGGGCCAGCAGATCCTTCAGGACGGTTCGGGTCTGGGGGCCGAGGGCGATCATGGGAGCGGGCAAAGGCCACGCTGGATCGCGGCGGTCAACACGGAATCGGATGGAGGCTTCTACAGCCTACCAGGCCCCCAGGTCGCGCAGCTGGACGACCAGTTCCGGCGGCATGTCGCCGGCGTCGGCGGCGGTCAGGTCGGCCGGCGCCTCGTGCCCGTCCAGATAGCGCCAGCCCTGGAACGGGCGGCGCGCCAGGGGGGCGGTGCGGATGATGCGCGGCTTCAGGGTGATCTCGCAACGGCTGGCCTTGCCCTCGCCGCGGGTGGTGATGTCCAGCACAGGCTGGCGGCAGCCGACGATCCCCTTGACCACCCAGTAGAGCGAGCCGCCGTCCTCGATCTCGGCCGCGCGCTTGGGCGTCATCCGGGTGTGCACGACCAGGGGCTTGCCGCCCGCCGCGCGGCGTTCCAGCCAGTCGATGTCCGAGACGCCGACGCACAGCTTGATCAGATGCAGGGAAGACGGAGCCGCCATGGCCGCCCCATAGCATCTGAATCCCGGCGACGTCAGGGCGATGGACCTGTAGTCTGGCGGACATGAGCACCACACGCCGTCAGACGCTGACCGCCGGCCTGGGCGCGGGACTGGGCCTGGCCACGGCCGCCGTCTCGCCGGCCCTGGCGAGCATGACCTTCGAAGGAACATCCATGTATGGACTGATCGGGCGCATGAAGGCCCTGCCCGGCCACCGGGCCGACCTGGCCGCCATCCTGCTGGAGGGAACCGGGGCCATGCCCGGCTGCCTGTCCTATATCGTCGCCGAAGACACGGTGGACGCCGACGCCCTGTGGATCACCGAGGTCTGGGACAGCGCCGACAGCCACCGCGCCTCCCTGTCCCTGCCGGCGGTCCGGGACGCCATCGCGCGGGGCCGGCCCCTGATCGTCGGGTTCGACAGCCAGACCGAGACCCGCCCCCTGGGCGGGGCGGGCCTGGCTTAGTCTTCCTGGGCCGTCATTTCGGCGCCCACGCGCTGCATGGTCTCGGCCTTTTCCATGATGGCCTGGCCGCAGCGCTCGCTGTGCGGAGCCACGTCGGCCTGGGTGGCGCCGTCGGCGAACTGCTGCAGCCGCCGGAGCCAGTCTTGCGCGGGATCGCGGCCTTCCAGCCGACCCAGGAAATAGAAGACGCCCAGGGCGCCGGCCTCGGTCTGACCCTGGGCGGCGACCAGGCTGTAGATGGCCATGCACTGGATGTCCGCGGTCTCTTCGGCCGTCAGCGGACGGTCAACGGCGGTCTGGGCCGAGGCGGGCGCGGCGAAGGCCAGGGTCGTGGCGGCGGCCAGGGCCAGGGTGAAGGTCTTCATTCTGCGTCTCCCGAGGCCGTGACCGTGGCCAGGACCGTTCCCTCGGCGGCCTGATCGCCGACCGAAACCGATATTGCGCCCACCACCCCGTCGAAGGGGGCGGTCAGGGCGTGCTCCATCTTCATGGCTTCCAGCACCACGATCGACTGACCTTTCGTGACGGCGTCCCCGGCCTTGGCCGGGACCGCAACGATCCGACCCGGCATGGGCGCGCGCAGGGCGCCGTCGGAGGCCGACCCATCTCCGACTCCGGCCGCTCGGCGCAGACCGAACTCGAACGCGTATCCCCGTTCGAACACGATCACCCGGTCCGTGATGCGCGGCGCCACCGAGGCTAGTTCATGATCGACGTGGACGAAGTCAGGCGAGCCATAGACGAGGAAGCGTCTACCGTTCATTTCCACGTCGTACGTAGAATGGCCGATCGGCGGTCCGGCCCGTCCGACCAGATTGGCCAGAACGGCTTCGCCCTGATGATAGAGGGCGATCTGCGCCCTGGCCGGAGCATTGAGCCGGAAGGCGAACAGTCCATCCCGCCAGGGAGAGGCAGCGTCGCCTCCCGCTGAGAAAGCTGCATCGTCTGCCCGCAAACCCACCGTCGCCAGCGCTGTGGCCGCCACATGCGCGGGGAGGTCCTCGTTTGACAGCAGCGCCGCCTCTTCCGCCGCGATGAAACCCGTATCCACATCGCCAGCGACGAACCGGGGGTGGCTCAGGCAGCGGGCCAGGAACCCCGCATTGGTCTTCACCGGCCAGACCTCGACCTGGGCGCACGCGTGGGCCAGATCGGCCGCCGCCGCCTCGCGCGTGTCGGCGTGGACGATCAGCTTGGCGATCATGGGGTCGTAGAACTGGCTGACCTCGCCGCCCTGCTGCACGCCCGTGTCCACGCGGATGTCGTCCGGCAGGCTGAAATGCTCCAGCCGACCGATGGACGGCAGGAAACCATTGGCCGGGTCTTCGGCATAAAGGCGCGCCTCCATGGCCCAGCCCTTGATGGGGATGTCCGCCTGTTTCAGTGGGATGGCTTCGCCCGCCGCCACGCGGAACTGCCATTCCACCAGGTCGACGCCGGTGATCGCCTCGGTCACCGGATGTTCGACCTGCAGCCGCGTGTTCATCTCCATGAACCAGATGCGGTCGGCCTTCAGCCCGTCAGAGGCGTCGGCGATGAACTCGATCGTCCCCGCGCCCTGATAGTTCACCGCCTGGGCCGCGCGCACGGCGGCGGCGGTGACGGCGGCGCGCGTGGCCGCATCCATGCCGGGCGCCGGCGCTTCCTCGATCACCTTCTGGTGGCGCCGTTGCAGCGAACAGTCGCGTTCGTGCAGGTGGACCACCGTGCCGTGGCTGTCGCCGAACACCTGCACCTCGATATGGCGCGGGCGGGTGATGTAGCTTTCGATCAGCACGCGCGGGTCGCCGAAGGACGACTGCCCCTCGCGCTGGGCGCTGGCCAGGGCGTCGGCGAAGTCTTCGGCCCGTTCGACCAGGCGCATCCCCTTGCCGCCGCCGCCGGCGACCGCCTTGATCAGCACCGGATAGCCGATGCGCGCCGCCTCGGCCGCCAGGGTCGCCGCCGACTGGTCCTCGCCCTGATAGCCGGGGGTGACGGGCACGCCCGCCTCGATCATCAGCGTCTTGGCCGCGTCCTTCAGGCCCATGGCGCGGATGGCGGCGGGCGGAGGGCCGATCCAGACCATGCCGGCGGCCGTCACCGCCTCGGCGAAGTCGGCGTTCTCGGACAGGAAGCCATAAGCCGGATGGATCGCCTCGGCCCCGGCTTCCTTCGCGGCGGCCAGAACCTTGTCGGCGTCCAGATAGGACTCACGCGCCGCCGCAGGGCCGATCCGCACCGCCTGGTCCGCCTCGCGCACATGCAGGGCCTGGGCGTCCGCGTCGGAATAGATGGCGATGGTGCGGATTCCCATCCGCTGGGCGGTGCGGAAGACACGGCAGGCGATCTCGCCGCGATTGGCGACCAGGACGGACTTGAACATGGCCCACCGTTAGCGGTTCGCCGGCGCCGGGGAAAGGTCGGGCGCCCACGGCGACGTTAGACCGTGGCGAAGGCGGCGCGACATGGCTATGAGGAGGTTCCTTTTCCGCTGGCGGAGTCGTTTTTCTTGCCGCTTCCCCTCATTGATCGTCCGTATCGCGTGATCCGAAAGCGCCTGCGCAACCTGTTTCCGCGTGAACTGCCGCCGGTGGCGCCGGGCCTGCCGCCGCCCGATCCCACCTTGCCCCTGTACGAACGGATGGTGGGGCTGGAACGGATGAGCCATGCGATCTTCGCCGAACTGGCCGAGGTCAAGCTGATGCTGGCGGCATCAACCCGACCGGCGCCCGATCTGTGGCGGGGCAAGCCGACAAGGATTCCGGGCGAGCCGGCGACCCGCGCCTTCCCGAAATCGACGATCTGCCGCCAGGACAGTTTCGAGCAGCCCTATTTCGCCTATTGGACCGCAAAGATCGGCGAAGGCCTGCGCTATCATCGCAAGATCTGGGAGTTCGTGTTCATTCTGCAGGCGCTGTGGGAACGCGGTGCGATCCGGCCGGGCGCGCGCGGCCTGGGCTTTGGTGTTGGATCGGAATCCCTGCCGGCCTGGTTCGCCTCGCAGGGGGTGAAGATCACGGCCACGGATGTCGAGGCCGACCAGGCGGCGGATGCCGGCTGGATCGCCAGCAACCAGCACGCCGCCAGCAAGGCCGCCCTGGCGCGCCCCCATCTTTGCCCGCCGGATATTTTCGAAGCCAATGTCGAGTTTCAGCCGTGCGACATGAACGCCATTCCGGCCGAGTTGAACGGCTATGATTTCTGCTGGTCCGCCTGCGCTTTCGAGCATCTGGGGTCGATCGAGGCCGGACTGACCTTCGTCGAGCGGTCGCTGGACACCTTGAAGCCGGGCGGTTGGGCGATCCACACCACCGAATACAACATGTCCTCGAATGATCGCACGGTCGAGGTGGGCGGCACGGTGCTGTTCCGCCAGCGCGACTTCCTGGAACTGAAGCGCCGCCTGGAGGCCCAGGGTCACAAGGTGGCGGCGTTCGACTTCACGCCGGGCGAAGGCGAGATCGACCGATACCTGGACATCGCCCCTTACCGGTCCGAGCCGCATCTGGTCCTGGCCCTGTGGGGGCACCAGACCACCTCGATCGGGGTGATCGTGCAGAAGAAGCCGGACTGAGGCCCTATTCGGCCCAGTTGGGCCTGCGCTTGTCCAGGAAGGCGCGGACGCCTTCCTGGCCCTCGGCCGAGACGCGGGCGCGGGCGATGCGACGGGCGGTGTCTTCCATCAGGCCGTGATCCAGTTTACGCCCGGCGACATCGTGCACCAGCCGCTTGGCCTCCCCCATGGCGCCGGGGGCGCAGGCGCGGACGGCGGCGCTGAAATCGGCCACGAAGGCGTCGATCTGGCCGGCGTCGTCCAGCACATGGCCGATCAGTCCGAAGCGTTTGGCCGCCTCGGCGTCGAACACATCGGCCGTCAGGAACAGGGCCCGCGCGGTGCGGGCGCCGACGGCCTCGATCACATAGGGGGCGATGGTCGCCGGGATCAGGCCCAGCTTGACCTCGGAAAAGGCGAAGCGCGTTCCCCTGACCGCCACGGCCATGTCGCAGGCGGCGACGATGCCCGCCCCGCCGCCCATGGCCGCGCCCTCGACGATGGCCACGGTCAGGGCCGGGACGTCGTGCAGGGCCTTGAGCATCGCGGCCAGGCCCATGGCGTCGGCGCGGTTCTCGGATTCGCTCCAGTCGGCGGCGTCGCGCATCCAGCCCAGGTCGGCCCCGGCGCTGAAGGTCCCCCCCGCCCCACGAATGAAGACCGCCCGCACATGATCGGCGCCGTGCAGGGTCTCGAACGCCTCGTGCAGGGCGGCGATGGTGGCGGCGTCGAAGGCGTTCTTCTTCTGCGGCCGGTTCAGGGTGACGAAGACCAGGCCGTCCGGCGTCGCCTGCACCCGCACCAGATCATCATTGGCGTCGGGCGCCGGATCGGCGACCAGAGGATGGGCGATGCGGTTGATCTCGGCCGCCTCGGCATCGGTGATGTCGAAGGCGTTCAGATCGGCGGCGTTCAGATCGGCGTCTGTGGGCTTGGCCATGGCTTGGGTCTCCTGCGCTGCATCGCCTATAACGCGCCACCGGCCGAACGGAACACGAAAGCTGCGCCATGAAGACCAGCGCGACCGACCGCATCCGCAGGACCAGCGTGGCCAGCGTCCACGTCCACTATGTCGCCAAGGTAGAGAAGAAGGGCCGCACCCGCGCCGAGGTGGACCAGGTCATCCGTTGGCTGACCGGCTATTCCCAGGCGCAGCTTGAGGCCCTGTTGGCCGACGGAACCGACTTCGAAACCTTCTTCGCCCAGGCCCCGGCCATGAACCCCAACCGCTTCCTGATCACCGGCGTGATCTGCGGCCATCGGGTGGAAGGGATCGAAGACCCCTTCATGCGCGAACTGCGCCACCTGGATAAGCTGGTCGACGAGGTGAGCAAGGGGAAGGCGATGGAGAAGGTGCTGCGGGCGGGGTGAATTGGCTCAAGTACCCGCGACGCGTCCTTCCGACCTACCGATGATAGTCCGCTTACAACCCTTGAAGGGCATTCCGCGCGCCCGCTGTAGGCGATGTCCGTTATAGCCGCCGTTTCTTGCGAACCCATCCGGCGCGCTTGCGAGCGGCCTTGCTCGCTGCACGGCTCACTCCTGTCCGCCGACAGCCAGCAACCAAGCCCTCATTCGCCGCCATGATGTGAAGGTAGTCAGCATACTCGGGTTCGATGCCGCGCAGGACGTACTTCGCCAGAGACCCGGGCGTGTGCACCGGGCCGATATGCAGCCCGTCTCTCAGATCGACGCGACCCGATATTTTTTGGAGGCGGTTTTTGACCGTGTCGGCGAAGGCAGCAGCGAATGCGGGCGGGACATGGAGAACCCAGTGGACGTGACGACTACCGGCGGGGTTTGAATGGCAGTGGAAGCCTTGGAGTTCACCAATGTCGCGGCCCTGCCGCTGTCGTTGGTCTCTCCACCAGCGTGTGACGCGGGCTTGGAGGTCTGCAAAGGCGCGGCCAGCGACTTCAGCGTCGATCCCCACAGGGGCAAAGCTGACTGTCACATGGGTGTTCATAGGACGTCCCACCTCCCCGACGTATCGGACCGCGTGGAGCGCGTTCTCGCAGGCCCGCCGTCCGACGTATAAACCACCCGATTTTGTCGCCACAGATACCACCCTATACCAGATTGTGTGATTGGGGCGCTGCCCCGATGCTTCCTTCTTACTTCATACCGCCGTTCGCGCAATGGCGAAGTTGCCAGAATGTTCTCGCGGCTGTGGATAGCGCGCGGTTAAGTGGAGGACGTGCGGTACCGGGAACTTGCTTCGATACCGTCCTGCGCAGGAACGTTTCGCCTAAAGCGCACGTGGCCCTGAAGTCGGAGCACCACCGGGGCGTCAATGTCGGCAAATCGCCCTAGCCGACACTCACAGCCTCACATCCTGAACACGCCGAACTGCGTGTCCGGCATCGGCGCATTCAGGCTGGCGCTGATCGCCAGCCCCAGCACATCGCGCGTCTGCACCGGGTCGATCACGCCGTCGTCCCACAGGCGGGCGGTGGCGTAGTAGGGGTTGCCCTCGTCCTCGTATTTCTGGCGGATCGGGGCCTTGAAGGCTTCGGCCTGGTCGTCGGTCCAGGTGTCGGCGTCGCGGTGGACGGTGGCCAGGACGGACGCCGCCTGTTCGCCGCCCATGACGCTGATCCGGCTGTTCGGCCAGGTGAACAGGAAGCGCGGGCTGTAGGCCCGGCCGCACATGCCATAGTTGCCGGCGCCGAAGCTGCCGCCGATCAGGACAGTGAATTTCGGCACCTCGGCGCTGGCGACGGCGGTGACCAGCTTGGCGCCGTTCTTGGCGATGCCCTCGGCCTCGTACCGGCCGCCGACCATGAAGCCCGAGATGTTCTGCAGGAAGACCAGTGGGATCTTGCGCTTGCAGGCCAGCTGGATGAAATGCGCCCCCTTCAGCGCGCTTTCGGAAAACAGCACCCCGTTGTTGGCCAGGATGGCGACCGGCATCCCCCAGATGCGGGCGAAACCACAGACCAGGGTCGTGCCGTATAGCGCCTTGAACTCGTCGAAATCCGACCCGTCGACGATGCGACCGATGACCTCGCGCACATCATAGGGCGCGCGCACGTCGTCGGGGATCAGGCCGTACAGGTCCTGGGGGTCCAGGGCCGGGTCGCGCGGCTCGCGGATGTCCATCTCCACGGCCTTGACCGTGTTCAGGTCGGCCACGATGGCCCGCACGATCTCCAGCGCGTGCTCGTCGTTTTCGGCCACATGATCGACCACCCCGGACTTGCGGCCGTGGGTCTCGGCCCCGCCCAGTTCCTCGGCCGAGATGACCTCGCCCGTCGCCGCCTTCACCAGCGGCGGTCCGGCCAGGAAGATGGTGCCCTGGTTCCTGACGATCACCGTCTCGTCCGACATGGCCGGCACATAGGCGCCGCCGGCGGTGCACGACCCCATGACGCAGGCGATCTGGGGGATGTCCCGCGCGCTCATCCGCGCCTGGTTGAAGAAGATGCGGCCGAAATGGTCGCGGTCGGGAAACACCTCGGCCTGGTGCGGCAAGTTGGCCCCGCCGGAATCGACCAGATAGACGCACGGCAGGCGGTTCTGCTCGGCGATCTCCTGGGCCCGCAGGTGTTTCTTGACCGTCAGGGGGAAGTAGGCGCCGCCCTTCACCGTCGGATCGTTGGCGACGATCATCACCTCGCGGCCCGAAACCCGGCCGACGCCGCAGATCATGCCCGCGCCCGGCGCCTCGTCTCCATACATGCCGTTGGCGGCCAGCTGGCCCACCTCCAGGAAGGGCGAGCCTGGGTCCAGCAGCCGCTCGACCCGGTCGCGGGGCAGCAGCTTGCCGCGGCTGACGTGCCGTTCGCGCGACTTTTCCGGGCCGCCCAGGGCCGCCTTGGCCACGCGGGCGCGCAGATCGTCGGCCAGGGCCCGGTTATGGGCGTCCAGGGCGGCGAAGCGTTCGCTGGTTCGATCGACGGCGGTTGTCAGCTTGGGCATGGCCCTTCCCTAACCCTTCCCCCGCCCGCGCGGAAGGGCGATACAAGGGCCGATGAGCACGCCTCGCCCCGATACCCTGGAAGCCGCCCTGGCCCGCGTCTTCGAAGGGCGGATGATCGACCGGGCCAGCTGGTTCGCCCTGACCGGCGGCGAGGCCCTGTTCCATGAAGGCGACCCGGCCGACACCCTTTATCTGGTGCGCAACGGCCGTCTGGGCGTGTTCCGGCACGAGCCGGGCCAGCCCAGCCAGTTCATCGGCGTGGTGCGCCCCGGCGAGCCGGTGGGTGAGATGGCCATGCTGGCCGGCGCCCCGCACACGGCCAGCGTGGTGGCCCTGAGGGACAGCGAGATCCTGGCCCTGCCGCGCGACGCCTTCTTCGAGGCCGCCCGCACCGAGCCGGACCTGATGGTCGAGCTGTCACGCCTGATGATCCAGCGGGCGCGGGATCGGCGATCCGGCGCGGCGGAGCCCAGTGTGTTCGGTTTCATCGGTCTGAGGCCGCGGCCCGTCCGGCCCTTCGTCGACCGGGTGGCGGCGGCGATCCAGGCCATGGGCTTCACCTGCCGGGTCATCGACCATTCGGCCCTGAGTTCGGCCACGGAATGGTTCTCGCGAGTCGAGGACGCCCACGACTATGTGCTGTATGTCGCCGAGGCGGACGAGCCGGCCTGGGCCGCCCTGTGCGCGCGCCAGGTGGATCGGGTCTTCATGATCGGCAATCCGTTGCTGGCCCCGCCGGCCGCGCCGCCGCGACGACCGGGGCCGGACGCGGCGCACCGCCAGCCGGACCTGATCCTGCTGCGCGACGCGCGCCTGACGCGGCCGGCCAATACCCGGATCTGGCTGGACGCCCTCAACCCCGGGCGCTGGTTCCATGTGGCGGAAGGGGTGGCCGACGACGCGAGCCGGATCGCGCGGGTCGTCACCGGGACGGCGGTCGGGGTGGTCTTCTCGGGCGGCGGGGCGCGGGCCTATGCCCATATCGGAGTCGTCCAGGCCCTGCATGAGGCCCGGGTTCCGTTCGACTTCGTCGGCGGGGCGTCGATGGGGGCGGTGGTCGGGGCCGGGCCTGCCCTCGGCTGGACCGACGCGGAGCTGGAGGCGCACATCCGGCAGGCGTTCGTGCGCACCGACCCCCTGTCGGACATCGCTTTCCCCATCGTGGCCATGACCCGGGCCCGCAAGGTTGAGCGCCTGTTGCACGATGCCTATGGCGAGATCGAGATCGAGGACATGCCCCTGCCCTTCTTCTGCACCTCGTCCAACCTGACCAACGGCCAGGTGCAGACCCACCGCCGGGGGCTGCTGCGACAGGCGATGCGGGCCTCGATCTCCATTCCGGGCGTCATGCCGCCGGTGGTGATGGACGATCAGGTTCTGGTCGACGGGGCGGTGCTGAAGAATTTCCCCGCCGAGATCATGCGGCAGATGACCAATGGCCCCATCGTCGGGTCGGACGTGTCCCAGGCGCGGGGGGTCGATCCGGCCTCGCTGGAAAATCCCTCCTGGCTGCACTGGCTGGTCTCGGGCGCCTGGAAGAAGGGGCCGCCGATCGTGGCCGTGCTGATGCGGTCCGCCACCCTGACCACCGACGCCGAGATCGAGGCCTCTCGCGCCATCACCGACCTGCTGATCCAGCCGACGCCCGAGGGCATGGATATCCGCGACTGGAAGGCCTACGACGCCCCGGTCGAGGCGGGCTATGGCGCCGCCGTCGCGGCGCTTTCGACCCTCAACGGGCCGGTGACGATGATGCGGCGTCAGCGGCGGGTCAGCGACGACGCCCCGTCAGGAACACACGCGGAGACGGCAGCAGGGTCGTCCCGTCCGCCCGCATCGGAAACGCCCGCGCCAGGGCGTCGCCGAGCGCGTCCTGGAAGGCCCGGCTGAGATCCGGATCGCCGGCCAGGGCGGTCAGATGGGGTCGGAGCGCCGTGCCCCGCATCCATTCCAGCACTGCATTCTCGCCCGTCAGGACATGCAGATAGGTGGTCGACCAGATGTCGATCGCGTCACAGCCCGTCGACAGGATGTCGTAATAGGTCTCCGGCGTCGGCAACGGCGGCAGGTGGGAAGCGCCGGCCAGGACCTGGGCCCACGGCCCCTCTCCCGCGACCTGACGCAACAGGCCGTGATGGCGGGTCTCGTAGGCCATGGGCATCTGGACCGCCAGCACCCCTCCGGAAGACAGGTTTCGAACCAGGGCGGGCAATAGCCGGTCGTGACACTCAAGCCACTGCAGCGAGGCGTTGGCCAGGATCAGGTCGACCGGCCGGTCCGGGGTCCAGCCGTCGATGTCGCCCACCCGCCAGTCTATGGCCGCATCCAGGGCGCGCGCCTTGCCGATCATCTCCGGGCTCGAGTCCAGCCCGTGCACGGCGGCGGCGGGATGGCGCATTCGCAGCAGGGCGGCATGCTGGCCGGCCCCGCAGCCCAGGTCCCAGATTTCACGCGGGGTCAGGTCTTCGGGAATCTGTCGGATCAGGTCCAGGGCCGCGCGGTCACGCTGGGCCTCGAAACGCGCATATTGTGCGGGGTCCCACTGGGGCGAGGTCGCACGGTCGATCATGCCTGGGCGCCCGCCTGTCCGTCGGAAGATCGGGGATGGTACCGCCTCTCAGGATTGAACTGAGGACCTCCGGCTCCACAAACCGGCGCTCTAACCAGCTGAGCTAAGGCGGCGCATCGCGCGAGAGGCGCTCTCTACCGGGGTTGAGGCGCCCGATCAAGCGGCCCGGACGAATAAAGCCTCAGGCCCAGCCGCGCTCGGCGATATACTGTTCCAGCGCCTGGATGCGGGTGGCGTCGGACGGGTGGGTCGAGATGAACTCCGGCACGCCGGCCTGGCGCTGCTGGGCCATCAGACGCCACAGGGCGACGGATTCGGACGGGCGGTAACCGGCGCCCTGCATATAGTCGACGCCCAGCCTGTCGGCCTCCAGCTCATCCCGGCGCGAGAAGGGCAGAAGCGCCCCATACTGGGCGAAGACCCCGGCGGCGGCCCCCGCCTGGCTGGCGCGGTCGCCCGCCGCGCCGCGCACCGCCTCGACCCCGACATTGGCCAGGGCGGCGTTGGAATACCGTTCGGCCGCATGGCGGGCGACGACGTGGCCGACCTCATGACCGATGACGGCCGCCAGTTGATCGTCATTGCGGACCAGGGCCAGCAGGCTGGCCGTGACCCCGATCTGGCCCGACGGCAGGACGAAGGCGTTGGGCGCGCCCTCCTCGAACACCGCATAGGTCCAGTTGCGCCCCGCCAGGCCCGCGGCCTGGACGATGCGGTCGCCGACGCGGCGGACGCGGGCGTTGGCGGCCGCGTCACGCGACACCTTCTGGGTGGTGATGGCTTCGGTCCAGGCGGCGTTCGAGGCCTGGATCATGGCGGCCTCGTCCACGACCAGAAGCTGGTTGCGACCCAGGGCCTCGTTATAGGCGCAGCCAGCCAGGACGGCCGCTCCTGCCAGGACAGAGGCGAACGGGACGAAATGACGAAGAATGGCCAAGGCGGGGCCTCCCTTTTTCACGGATCACGAGACGCACCGCCAGCCTGCCCGCTCACGGCGCAAAAGAAAACGCCCCGGACCGAAGTCCGGGGCGTTCCCATGGTCTGAACCGATCTTCCGCCTATTCGACGCGGAAGCGGGTGGTGAAGGTCACCCGGGCCCCGGTCGCCACCCCGTCGACCTGACGGGGATTGAGCCGGGCCGACCGGGCCCCGCGCAGGGCTTCCTGAGCGAAGCCGGCGCCAGACGGGTCTTCGTTGACCACATTGCAATCCGTCACACGGCCATCCGGCGCGATGGCGCAGTTCAGGGTCACCGAACCAGCCTCGATGCCGCGCTGTTGCGCACGGGCCGGGAAGTCACCGGCGGGTCGACGCGACCACGACGGGTTGGTGATCACCGACGGACGCGGCGGCGGCGGCGGCGCCGGCGGAGGCGGCGGACCGGGGACGATCACGGGCGGGCCCGTATATTCGACGCGGTCTTCCTTCTTCGTCGGCTCGATCGGCAGGGTCACCGGCGGCGGCGGCGCGTTGGGCACCACGACCGGCGGGCGAACCTGCAGCTTCGGCGGCGGCGGCGTGTCCGGCGGCGGAGGCGGCGGCGGAGGCGGAGGCGGCGGAGGCGGAATCGGCTCCACCAGCTCCACATCGACCGAGTCGTCCGAGTAGTCGAACACCTGCAGCTTGAACTTGGCCTGCTGGAGATAGAACAGCAGGACGGCGAACAGGATGCAGACGACCAGGAAGCTCAGGGCCCAGGTCGAGGGCTTGACGCCCATGAACCCCTTGCCGCGCGGCGCGTCGTAGCGAGAGCGATGATATTCAACGTCTGTCACTGCTCATCACCTCACTGCTTCGACGTGTCTTCGCCGACCAGGGCGACGCTGTAGAAGCCGCTGTCCTGCAAGGCGTTCATGACCTGCATGAAGTCGCCATAGCGGGTCTGCTGGTCCGCACGGATGAAGATCCGCTCGTCCGCCGGATTGCGCCGGCCGATCTGCGTGGTCAGTTCCGTGCCCATCGAGGCCACGTCAGTCCGGAAGTCGCCGATGAACACGTCACCGTCGTCCTGGATCGAAATGAAGATCGGCTTCGGCGGGTTCTGAGCGGGGGGCGCGACGGCCCGGGGAAGTTTCACCTCCACCGACACGGTGGCCAGCGGGGCGGCCACCATGAAGATGATGAGGAGAACCAGCATGACGTCCACGAACGGCGTGACGTTGATCTCGCTGTTCTGCTCGACCTGATACTTCCCACCGCCGCCACCGCTGAGTTTGGCGGCCATTCTGCTTACGCCCCCTTATCCAGCTGACGCGAGATGGCGTTAAGCAGTTCGGCGCTGAAGCCGTCCGAACGGGTGCCGTAGGCCGAGATGCGGGTGTTGAAGTAGTTATAGAAGATAACCGCCGGGATAGCCGCGAACAGACCGATACCGGTAGCCAGCAGGGCCTCGGCGATGCCGGGGGCGACGACGGCCAGGTTGGTGGTGTTCGATTCGGCGATGCCGATGAACGAGTTCATGATCCCGTAGACGGTGCCGAACAGACCGATGAACGGACCCGACGAACCGACCGAGGCCAGGAACTGCTGACCGCCCGACAGGCGCTTGGCCAGACCGGATTGAACGGCGGCGACGGCGGCCTGGGCGCGGGCCAGGGCCGAATCGCGATGCTCGCCCGCCACGGCCAGACCGGCCTGACGCGACAGCTCGATTTCTTCGGTCGCGGCGGCGGCCATGTCGGCCAGCGGGTTGCCGTCGAAATCATCCGACGTGGCCACGCGGCGCATGTCGGCGATGGTGCGGGCGCCGCGGAAATTCTCCAGGAACCGGTCGGTCGAGCGGTTCAGGGCGCCGAACTCGAACAGCTTGATGAGCAGCAGGGTCCAGGTGAAGATCGAGGCCAGCAGCAGGCCGATCATGACGACCTTCACGACCAGGGTCGCGTGGACGAACATGGAGATCGGGGTGATGCTTTCGCTGCTGCCGCCGGCGGCCTCGGCCACGGTTTGCGGATCAGCGTCGGCGGAGGGAGCCGGCGCAGCAGCGTCGGCGGCCGGAGCGGCGGTCGTTTCGACGGCCGGAGCCGGGGCGGCCGGGGCCTGGGCCAGAACCGGCGTGCCAGCCATCAGGACGGCGGCGCCGGCCATGGCCAGAATGATGTTGGTCTTCTTGAGCATTTTTCGCCAGTTCCTGCTTGGTTGGTCTGACTCGTGGAACCCATGAACGCCACCCTTGTGGGGAAGCGCCCGTGAATGAAAATTCGTTCACTGGACCCGGCGGAAAACCGGAGCCAGAAAAACGCCGACCTAGAGCGTCTGGTTGCCTTGCGGCGCGCAGATCCGACGGAAACGCCAGGATAGACTCCTAACGGCCCCGCCGTTCACCCCTTAGGGAAGCGGTCGAGCTTCCTTTGAAGGATGGCATAGCAGAGCGTCAAGAGCGCAATGCGCCTTTTCACCTGCAGGTGGAAACCGCCCTCATTATGCAAGGATATGCCGCGTAAGGCGACGAAGTTGCGAACTTTTGCCCTGGTACGGACAATTGCGTCGATCAGGGGCGAACGCATGGGCGCGATGACGGCAGAATGCGTCGTCAGGGAACCGGGTTCGAGGAAAAGAAGTGAGTCCGGCGGGGCCAGATCGGCGGGGAAGCGATGGTGCCTGGGGGCGGATTCGAACCACCGACACGCGGATTTTCAATCCGCTGCTCTACCAACTGAGCTACCCAGGCGCGCCGCATTCGCTCGCGGAGCGGGGTCTATAGGCGAGCCTCCCCGGCCTTGTCCAGCGCCCGTTTCACTCTTCGTCGTCGGGCGTGACCGCCTGATCCAGAGGCTCGGCCGGAATGGCGTAGCCGCCCGACAACCAGCGCTGCAGATCGACGTCGGCGCAGCGGCGCGAACAGAAGGGCCTGTAGTCGGGCGCGGGCGGCGCCTTCTTGCAAATCGGGCAGGTCGCCAAGGATCAGGCCTCCAGGATGTCGGACTTGCCGGGCGCGAACGATGGATCGGCCCGCAACGCGGCGCGGGGCCCCAGTCGGGCGACCAGGGGTGCGGCGAGCGCGGCCTCCCCGGGGGCGCAGACGGCGACCAGGCGGGGGAGGGTCATGTCGCTGAGCATGGCGTGGCGCAGGCGGCGCGTCAGGGCGATGGCCCGGGTCCGGGCGCCGGCGTCCAGCCTTTCTTCGACAGGGGTGCGCCGCCACGGCAGGGCCAGCTGAAGCAGGCCGAAGCGGCTGAGCGGGCCGAACACCGCCTCGTCGCCGGCGAAGGCCGTGCGAGCGGCGGCTGTGATCACGTCCGGATTCAGGGCGGACCCGACCAGATCGACGACCGCCAGGCCGCCCCAGCTCTTGAGCCGGATCAGGCGGGCGGCCTGGATCAGGCCTTCGCGATTCGCCCGCTCGCGTCCCTTGCGCGGATCCCGGCCCGACAGATGGGCATAGTCGATGTCGACGGCGATCAGGGCGCGGGTGCGCTGGACGGCCAGGTCGACGCCGCTTTCGGCGAACAGGTCGCCGACGGCCAGGGCCTCCTCCTCCGCGTCCCAGGCGGCCTGAATGGCGGCGACGCCGGTCTGAACCTCCACCCCCGGCGCCAGTGCGGCCAGCAGACCGGCCACATCGGGGCCGGGAACCAGGAGGCGCGGCGTCCCCTGCCCCGGCCCGATCAGGCGCAGGGCCGGCCCCTTGTGCTCGCGCGGCTCGGCCGTCGCCTCGACCTCGATCCGGTCGCCTTCGCGGACGCTGACCGATCGGTTCAGGGCCAGGAAGCCGGGCGCGGTCCCGGCGCCCAGATCGACGAAGGCGCCGTTGTAGCCGGGCTGGACCTCCAGCACCCGGCCGATGCTGCGTGCGCCCAGGCGGCTCTGGGGCGGGTCGTCCTCGTGCTGAATCAGCAGGCGTTCGAATCGGCCGTCGCGGGCGATGATCCCTCGCGTCTCGCCAGGGGTGTCGTCCAGCCAGGCCTCCAGCCGGCCGCTCACCGCCGCCAGCCCGCGCCCTCAAGCAGGTGCGCGGCTTCATAAAGGGGCAGGCCCATGACCGAGGGGTGGCTGCCGACGATGCGGCGCACGAAGGCCCCGGCCGGTCCCTGGATGCCGTATCCGCCCGCCTTGCCGCGCCAGTCGCCGGTGGCGACATAGGCGGCGATCTCGGCCTCGGACAGGGTCTTGAAGGTGACGCGGGTCTCGTTGACGCGGGCCGCGACACGGCCGTCCGCCGCCACGGCGACCCCGGTGAAGACCCGATGATTGCGCCCCGACAGCAGGCGCAGAAAACGCGCGGCCTCGGCCTCGTCGGCGGCCTTTTCCAGAAAGCGACGGCCCACGGCGACCACGGTGTCGGCGGCCAGGACCACGGCGCCGGGCGACCGTGCGGCGACCGCCTGGGCCTTGGTGCGCGCCAGCCGCTCGGCCAGACGCGGCGGCGTCTCGGCCTTCAGCGGGGTCTCGTCTATATCGGCGGGGTCGATGCGATCGGGAACGATCCCGATCTGCGCCAGCAGTTCGACACGGCGCGGGCTGGCCGAGGCCAGCACAAGAGGCGGACGCGCCACGCGCCCGGCCTTACTTGAAGCGGTAGGTGATGCGGCCCTTGGTCAGGTCATAGGGCGTCATCGCCACCAGGACCTTGTCGCCGGCCAGCACGCGGATGCGGTTCTTGCGCATCTTGCCGGCGGTGTGGGCGATGATCTCGTGATCGTTTTCCAGCGTCACGCGGAAGGTGGCGTTGGGCAGCAGTTCGCTGACCACACCCGGAAACTCGAGCAGTTCTTCCTTAGCCATGCGGCCTCTCACGCCCCGAGGAAACGACGACGACCCCGCCGGGCGTGAGCGGGGATCGAGGAAACGGCGCGCCTAATGCCGGAAAACGGCGAAAAAGTCGAGGTCTCCTCCCAATCGCAAGGCGATGGGGAGGTGGATCGGCGGTGATAGCCGCCGGGACGGAGGGGTTCTTGCACCGTCAGAGCCCCTCCACCGCTTCGCGGTCCCCCTCCCCATCGCTGATGGGGAGGAGACAGGACCTACCGCCGGGTCAGGGCGAAGACCAGGGTGAACAGCCGCCGCGCCGTCTCGTGATCGATGGCGATCTTGCCGTCCAGCCGGCCCTTCAGCAGTTCAGCGCCTTCGTTGTGCAGGCCGCGGCGACCCATGTCGACCGACTCGATCTGGCTGGGCGAGGAGCCGCGCAGGGCCTGATAATAGCTGTCGCAGATCAGTCCGTAATCCTTCAGCACCGTCTTGAACGGCGTCAGAGACAGGCCGTGGGCGCGGGCGTAGTCGGGGCCGGTCACCTCGAACACCAGCCGGGTGTCCTGCAGCGACAGGTTCAGGGCGTAGGGGCCGCCCGCGGCGCCGGCGGGATGGAAGCTGTTGGCCTCGACCAGGTCGAAGACCGCGACGCGGCGCTCATGCTCGACCTCGGCCGAGGCGGCCGGCAGGCTGGCGGCGTCCAGGTTGACGGAGGCCAGGCGATGGTCGGCGCCGCTCATTCGGCCGAGGCCTCCGCCAGATGGGTGGGGGCGACCCGTGCGGGCCAGCGTTCGGACAGGTCGGTGACCACCGCATCCAGGCACTCGACGTCGATGCGCAGGTCGCCGCCGCCGGCGAACATCAGGATGACCCGGCCGCCCGGCGTCTCGACCGGCTCGAAATCGATGGCCAGAAGCTCCAGCGGCGTCTCGGGGCCGCGCGGCAGGCGACGGCTCTTGACCGCCTGGACGTCGCCGAACTGCATGGCGGCCATCACCCGCGTCCCGCCGCATTCCCAGCAGAAGCGCGACAGGGCGATGGTCACGCGCCGCGCCGACTTCTCCCACACGATATCGACCGGCCGCAGGATGGAATCCTGAAGCGCGGCCGACATGATCTGCAGATCGTCCGCATCGGCCGCCAGCAGGCGCAGTGGCGCAGGCGGGGTCTTGGCGGGCGCCTGGTCCTCAGTGGACATCGGAATCGTCCTCGCCATGGATGCGGCGGATCTGGGCGCCGCAGGCCCCCAGCTTCTCTTCCAGCCGTTCGAAGCCGCGGTCCAGGTGATAGACCCGGCCCACGGTGGTCTCGCCCTCGGCGGCCAGGCCGGCGATGACCAGGCTGACCGAGGCGCGCAGGTCGGTGGCCATGACGGGGGCGCCGCGAAGCGCCGGAACGCCCGTCACCCGGGCCTCCCCGGCATGGACGCTGATCTCGGCCCCCAGCCGCGCCAGTTCCGGCGCGTGCATGAAACGGTTCTCGAAGATGTTCTCGTGGATGACGCTTTCGCCCTCGGCAGTGGTCATCAAGGCCATGAACTGGGCCTGCAGGTCGGTGGCGAAGCCGGGATAGACCTCGGTCGTGACATTGACGGCTTTCAGGCGACGGGCCGGGTCGCGGCGCACCAGGACGCCATCCTCGGTGGGCAGGACATCAACTCCCGCCTCGATCATCTTGTCCGTCAGGGTCTGGATCAGGTCGGCGCGCGCGCGTGTCAGCCGCACCTCGCCCCCCGCCATGGCCGCGGCCACCGCATAGCTGCCCATCTCGATCCGGTCGGGGATGACGGGCCAGTCGGCCCCGTTCAGGGCGGTGACCCCGGTGATGGTCAGGACGTCGGTGTCCAGCCCCTCGATCCGCGCCCCCATGGCGATCAGGCAGCGGGCCAGGTCGCCGATCTCGGGCTCCCGCGCGGCGTTCCTCAGGACCGTGGTTCCCCGCGCCAGCACGGCCGCCAGCAGGGCGTGTTCGGTGGCCCCCACCGAGACGAAGGGGAAGGTGATCTCGGCGCCGCGCAGACCGTTGGGCGCATGGGCCGAGACATAGCCCTCCTCCAGCTCGATCGCGGCGCCCAGGCGACTGAGGGCGTCGATGTGCAGGTCGACCGGCCGCGCCCCGATGGTGCAGCCGCCCGGCAGGGACACCCGCGCATGACCCGTGCGCGCCAGCAACGGCCCCAGGACGTTGAACGAGGCCCGCATCTGACGGACCAGGTCATAGGGGGCGAAGGTGGAGGCGATCTCCTTGGCGTGAAACAGCGTCTGCTGGCCGTCCGGACCGTCCGACTCCGTCACCCCGATCCCGAACTGGCGCAGCAGCTGGCCCAGGAATTTGGTGTCGGCCAGGCGCGGCATATTGGTCAGCCGCAGGGGCTGGTCGGTCAGGATCGAGGCCGCCATCAGCTTGATGGCGGAGTTCTTGGCGCCGCTGATCGGGATTTCGCCGAACAGTTGGGCGCCGCCCTGAATGGCGATGCGGTCCATGGGGTCCTTAAGCGGCCGACGAAGCGGCGTGCCTCGGCGGATCGGCTATCTAGCAAGGCCGGATGCGATAGCGAAAGACCGGGGCGCGATGACTTTCAGTTGCGCTTTTCGGCCAGGGTCGGCCGCACGGCCTTGCGCCGCCTCAGGTTGTCGCGCAGGGCCGCGGCCAGGCGGGCGGCGCGCTCGGCCCTGGCCTTGGCTTCCGGGGCCTTGTCTTCCGGGGTCTCTGCGGTCTGGGGTTTTTCGGGGGGCGCGCTCATGCGGCCATGTCACCCGGATCAAAACTTTTGCGCAAGCGGTCGATTTGGGGCTTTCCCCCCGCCGGTCGTTTGGCTATACGGCCGCTCTCTCAGATTTCGCCGCCGTAGCTCAGTGGTAGAGCGCATCCTTGGTAAGGCTGAGGTCGGCAGTTCAATCCTGCCCGGCGGCACCATCTTCTTCTTCCCGGCGTCTTACAAGGCGCCGGGAAGGACACCCCCCGAAATCGAAACCGCGTCTCAGCGCGGGCGAGATATGTCCCAGGCCTCGGCGGCGTCGGGGGCCCAGGGCCAGTCGCGCGCCGCGGCGGACCGACCGTATCCCCAGCCGTCAGGGCCATAGGACCACAGGCCGTTCTCGGTGCGGCGATAGCTGAGGTCCAGCCGGCTGCCTTCGCCGATCGGCACGGACAACCGCACGCCGCCGTCGCGATAGCCGTGGGTCCCGATTCCCGCGATGATCTCGCCATGCAGACGGCGATCCGCGGCGGGTCGGGCGTCTTCGAACGGAACCGGGCCATCCGCGCGCCGGTCTTCGATCCAGCGGGCGATCTGCTGATCGGTGGTCAGATCCTGGGCCAGGGTGGAGGCCAGGGTGATTGCCGGGGCTTCGACCGCCGCCGGGGCGGTGGCGTCGGCGGGAGGCAGGGCCGTGGCGGGCGCCGTGACCACGACCTGGGAGGCGTCCTGGACCAGCGCCAGGCTCAGGGCCAGCAGGCTGATGATCATGGCGACGCCTCCTTGGCCGACAGTCTAGCCGCGATTGCGGCGGCGATCAGGCCGTTCCGTCGCCGCGCCCCAGCGGATCGGGCAAAGCCTCGCCCTCGGGCGTGAAACTCAGGGCGACCGAGTTGATGCAATAGCGGTTTCCGGTCGGCGGCGGCCCGTCGGGAAAGACGTGGCCCTGGTGGCTGTCGCAGCGGGCGCAGCGGGTCTCGACCCGCACCATGCCATAGCTCTCGTCGCGCACTTCGCGCACGTGCTCGGGATCGACCGGCTCGGTGAAACTGGGCCAGCCGGTGCCGCTCTCGAATTTTGTGCGGCTGCGGAACAGGGGCAGGCCGCATTCCCGACAGCAGAAGACGCCCGCCCGTTTTTCGCCCAGCAAGGTTCCGCAGAAGGGCGCCTCGGTCCCGTGCGCCAGCAGGACGCGCTTCTCCTCGGCCGACAGATCGGCCTCCAGCGCCACGCGCTGGGACTCGCTGGGCGGGGTCAGGTCGAAGCCGGAGACGGAACGGGTCATGCCGTTGAAATAGGAAAGGCCGGGCCAGGGTTCCACCCCGGCCCGGCCCTGGAAGGCGTCGATCAGCTGAAGGACATCAGCCGCCGAACAGGGTCCCGACCCAGGTCCGCACGGCCTGTTCGTCGGCCGGATTGCCGGTGTAGGCCAGGCCCTGAGCCGGCTGATAGGGCTGGTTGTCGGCGCGCTGGCGGGTGGTCCAGGCCTTGTGGCCATAGCTCAGGTCCGCATAGTTCGACGGCAGGCGCACAATGGTCGGTTCGATGAAGATTGAATCCACCCCGGTGGTCGACCCGGCCAGTCGCACGTTCGGCAGACGGGTCAGCAGGTCCAGGATGTCCAGGCAGCCGCTGACGCAGCCACCATCGACCAGAACGACGATCTGGCCCTGAACCGGATTGGCGGCGCCGGTGTCCTCGGCGGCCGGGCGGCCCGGCAGGGTGAAGGTCTGCTGGCCCGCGGCGATGGCGGCGTCGAAGGCCGCGACGATGGCCGCCGTCTGTTCGATGATCGGGCCCGATTCCTGGACGAAGCGCGGATCGCCCTCCATCCGGGCCAGGGTGTCGACGAACCACTGGCGGTTGGCCGGGGTGGCGCGATAGGTGATCGAGCCGGCTTCCGGCTGACGGGGCGCCGTGAACTCGGGCGTCCAGATGCGGTTGGCCAGGCCATAGCCGCGCGAGGTGGCGTTCAGCGAGGTCCCGCCGGCGCCGCGCAGGTCGATGACCGCGCCCTGCGGGCCGCGGATGGCGTCGATCTGGCTTTCGACCTGGCCGTAGAAGGCGGCCCAGTCGGCGTTGTCGGCCAGGGAGTGGACGTTGATCCAGGGCCGGCCGTTCACCGACTCCACCACCAGCGGCGTCGCATTGGGGGTATAGACCGAATGGCGATAGGCGGCCTCGACCGAGGCGGGGTCCGCCGGCTGGATCTTCAGCTCATATTCCCGCTCGCGGCGGCCCTGACGGAATTTGCAGAACTGGGGCATGCCGGTGGCGAACGGATTGTTCCGGTTCCACAGCAGATAGGGGGCGGTGCGGACGCGGCCGGCCTCGGTGTTCAGATCGCCTTCCCAGAGATCCAGCTTGGTGCGGGCCAGATCCTCGGCCGGGATTTCGTTGCACGACACCAGGACGGCTCCGACCGGCGGCGCGCCGCGCAAGCCCGGGTGGACATAGGAGACTTCGTAGTGATCGCCGCTCCAGCGGGTGGTGAAGCCCGGCCAGGTGGTGGCGAAGAACGGCCCCAGGCCTTCGAAGGTCGGCCGGATCGCCGTGTTCCCGTCGCGGAAGCCGTTGGCGTAATAGCGCATCAGATAGGCGTGGCTGTCGCCGCCCTGGACCTGGCCAATCTTGCCCATCGCGTCGGACAGGCCGCGATCCAGCCAGCTGCGGAAGCGGTCGCCGGCGGCGCCCTGGACCACGGCGGCGGGATGGTTGTCGCGCAGCTGGGCGTGGGCGGCCTCCAGGTCCTGCCGGGCCAGGCCGCGGAAGTCCTGCGCCACGGCGGCGCCGGCGACGAGGGTGACGGCCAGGGCGGACGCGGTGGAAATCAGTCGGTACATCGGTCGGACGCTCCAGGGAGGACTCAAAACGTTCGGGGACGCGTTAAACCTTATCTGCGACGGCCTTGCAAAGGCCCTGCATCGCGAAGGCGATCTGATCGGGTTTACTCGCCCGGCCGCGCGCCCTAATCCGGGCGGCCTGAACCCCGACCCAGCAGCGTCGCCGGACCCATTGCGCATGTTCAAGAAAATCCTGATCGCCAACCGTGGCGAGATCGCCGTCCGCATCATCAAAACGTGCCGGAAACTGGGCATTGCGACGGTGCAGGTCTATTCCGAGGCCGACGCCGGGTCGCTGGCGGTCGAGATGGCGGACGAAAGCGTCCTGATCGGCCCGGCGCCCGCGGCCCAGTCCTATCTTCTGGCCGACCGGATCATAGAGGCCGTGCGCCAGACGGGCGCCGAGGCGATCCATCCCGGTTTCGGCTTCCTGTCCGAAAACGCCGCCTTCGCCCGCCGCCTGCGCGACGAAGGCATCGCCTTCATCGGCCCCAACCCCGAGGCCATCGAGGCCATGGGCGACAAGATCACCTCCAAGAAATTCGCCGCCGAGGCGGGCGTCTCGACCGTGCCGGGGCACATGGGCCTGATCGACACGCCGGAGGAGGCGGTCAGGATCGCGCGCGAGATCGGCTACCCGGTGATGATCAAGGCTTCGGCGGGCGGCGGCGGCAAGGGCATCCGCGTGGCCGAGGGCGACGCCGACATGGCCGAGGGCTTCGCCGCGGTGAAGGCCGAGGCGCTGAACGCCTTCGGCGACGACCGGGTCTTCCTGGAGAAGTTCATCGTCGATCCGCGCCACATCGAGATTCAGGTGCTGGGCGACAAGCACGGCGCCGTCGTCCACCTGTTCGAGCGCGAATGCTCGATCCAGCGCCGCAACCAGAAGGTCATCGAAGAGGCTCCCTCCCCGCTTCTGGACGCCAAGACCCGGGCCGAGATGGGCGCCCAGGCCGTCGCCCTGGCCAAGGCGGTGAACTACGACAGCGCCGGCACGGTCGAATTCGTCGCCGGCCAGGACAAGTCCTTCTATTTCCTGGAGATGAACACCCGGCTTCAGGTCGAGCATCCGGTGACCGAACTGATCACCGGCGTCGATCTGGTCGAACAGATGATTCGCTCGGCCTGGGGCGAACACCTGGCGTTCAAGCAGGACGACCTGAAGATCTACGGCTGGGCCATCGAAAGCCGCATCTACGCCGAAGACCCCTATCGCGGCTTCCTGCCCTCCATCGGCCGGCTGGTCCGCTATGAGCAGCCTGAGGAGGGCGATCAGGGCGGCTACACGGTCCGCAACGATTCCGGCGTGCGCGAAGGCGACGAGGTGTCGATGTTCTATGACCCCATGATCGCCAAGCTGTGCGCCTGGGCCCCGACGCGCGCGGGCGCCATCGACGGCATGGCCAGGGCGCTGGAGGAAACCCATCTGGCCGGGGTCGGCCACAACATCCCTTTCCTGTCGGCGGTGATGGACCAGGACCGGTTCCGGTCCGGCGCCCTGACCACCCGCTATATCCAGGACGAGTTCCCGGACGGCTTCCACGGCCTGAGCCCCGACCGGCGTCAGGCCGACATCCTGATCGCCGCCGCCTGCGCCATGAACGAGATCGTTTCGGACCAGGCGGGCGATCCGTCCGACCGCACCGACTGGATCGTGATGATCGACCGCGATCCGCACGGAGTCAGCCTGGCCTATGACGACGACGAGGCCCTGACCCTGGACCTGGCGGGTCAGGACCGCTCCCTGCGGCTGGAGGCCATCGACTGGCGCCCCGGCCTGGCCCAGTTCCGCGCCGTTCTGGACGACCGGCCCTTCACAGCCGAGGTCAGGAAGACCGCCGACGGCTGGGACATCCGCCACCGCGCGGCCAGGGCTCGGGTCCGGGTCCTGACCCCGCGCCACGCGGAACTCTACGCCCGCCTGCCCGAGAAACAGGCCGCCGACACCTCGAAACAGGTGTTGTCGCCCATGCCGGGGCTGGTCGTCTCCATCCCCGTGACCGTCGGCCAGGAGGTCAAGACCGGCGAGACCGTGGCCATCATCGAGGCCATGAAGATGCAGAACATCCTCAAGGCCGAGCGCGACGGCGTCATCAAGGCCATCGGCGCCCAGGCCGGCGATCCGGTCGCCGCCGACGACGTGCTGGTGGAGTTCGAGTGAGCGGGGCCCAGCGGCTGGGCGATCTGTATCTGACGGCGTCCGGCCGGATCGGGCGGCGGGGTTTCGTATTCGGCCTGGCGCCGCTGGCGGCGATCTGGACGGCGTTTGTGATCCTGATCCCTGAGCCTATGGCCTGGGTCGCGCGGGTGCTGGCGCTGGTTCTGCTGTATCTCGCCGCCTGCGTCACGGCCCAGAGGCTGCATGATCGCGGCCGGGCGGGATGGTGGATATGGCCGCTGCTGACCGCAGGGATCGCGGCCTGGATCTGGCGCGAGACGCCGTTCGGATGGGCCCTGGGCGTCCTGTTGGTGGCGCCGCTGTCGGACCTGGCGCTGCGACCGGGCCAGCCTGCGTTCAACCGCTACGGCGCGCCGCCGCACTGAAATCAGACGGGCGGCGCGCCCTCGGCCACCGGCCCGAACACATCCTGAAACGCCGCCTTCAGGGCCGCGTCGGCGTCGTCCATAGAGGCGGTCAGGCCCAGGTCCAGCAGGCTGGTGACGCCATGTTCGGCGATGCCGCAGGGCACGATGCCGCCGAAATGGTCCAGATCCGGATCCACGTTCAGGCTGATCCCGTGGAATGTGACCCAGCGGCGCACCTTCACCCCGATAGCGGCGATCTTGTCCTCGCGCGACCAGCCCGCCCCCTTGCGCTCGACCCAGACGCCGACACGGCCGTCGCGCACCCCGGCGGGCACGCCCAGCCGGTCCAGGGCGCCGATGATCCAGCCCTCCAGCCCGCGCACGAAGGCCCGCACATCGCGCCCGCGCCGGTTCAGGTCCAGCATGACATAGGCCACCCTCTGGCCCGGCCCGTGATAGGTGAACTGCCCGCCCCGGCCCGTGCGATGCACCGGAAACCGGTCAGGCGTCAGCAGGTCGGCGTCCTTGCTCGACACCCCCGCAGTGTAGAGGGGCGGATGCTCCAGCAGCCACACCATTTCGCCCGCCCGGCCCTCGGAAATGGCCGCGACCCGCGCCTCCATGGCCGCCACCGCCTCTTCATAGCCGACCCGACCCGGCGAGACGGCCCATTCGACCGGCGAATTTAACGGCTGCGAAAGCATGCCGCTTCAATGTGGTCGCGGGCCGCCCCGCGCAAGGCCCGACCGTCCGAAGCCTGTCGCCGAGTTCCCATGAGCCAGATCGAAGCCGTCGATGTCGAGCTGTCCGTCGTCCTGGGCCGGTCGGTGCTGCCGATGTCGCAACTGCTGAAGATGGGTCGCGGCGCGGTCATTCCGCTGAACGCCTCGGAAAGCGACGAGGTATGGATCCTGGCCAACAACCACCCGGTCGCTCGCGGCCAGATCGAGATTCGCGACGACCGCATCGCCATCACGGTCACGCGGCCGGCCGATGTCTATGATTTCATGGCGGGGTCGGCGTAGCTTCCTGCGCCAGGCGCGCTTCCGACGGCGGCCAGTTCGGATGTTCCCAATGGCGCGAGCTGGGCGACGGCTCGAAGGGATAGGTCATCTGGCTTCGCCAGCTGTCGATCCGCATCAGTTCATGCACGGCCGGAACCATCAGCTGCAGCAGGACGAAAGCCAGGACCACCGTCTTGCGGCCTAGCTTCCAAGCTGCCCACATTCCGATAACCGCAATCAGGCCCACGACTGTCTCGGCCACGCCGAACCAGAACCAGATGTCGTTGCTAAAGGCCCAACCCGCCCAATAGGTCTGCTCGACAGCCCCTTGCAGTCTCAGAGCTGAAAAGGCCGTCATGACGACAGCGAGCGCAATCCAGGGCCCCCGACGCCAGGACCAGCTCCTGCCCCACCGCCCCTGCCGTGCCGCGAGAAAGAATCCGGCGACCGTCAGGCCCAGGCCGCCGATGATCAGCGGCCATGGCAGGCTCACCAGATATTTGGGGCCGCGATAGAGGAAGGAGTTCTGCAACCGGCCGCCGTGCGCATCTATCCTTTGCGCGACAATCGCACCGGGCCAGGACGCCAAATGTCCATTCCGGTCCGCCCTAAAGACGCCCGAGACTACAACATACCGACCATCAAGCCTGCGCCGAGCCGCACTATCGCGTCGTTCGGGACCTTCGATCGAGACACCATTCTCCGGGAAAAATTGTTCGGCGTCCGTTTTCCCGACCCATAGGGAATCACCCTCGAATTCCAGGACGAGATAGCCCGAGGTCGTGATGTGTTTGCCATGGAAGCGGGAGGGATCAGCAACTATGGCCGACAGCGGCGTCCGGTTGCTCGAGGCAAAGCTCTCGGACCAGGGCGGTATCGCCGCGCTGATCTGCATCAGCGAAAGGATGATGAGGAGCCATCGCCACATGGTCGAAGTGCACCACGAGGCGCGTCGCGCGACAAGAAGTGCAAACGATCTTCCAATGCGCCGAGCCGCCCTTCCCTTTCCTCGCGGCCTGCTGTATCGCCCGCGCTCCGATGCGAGCGGTCGTGGCGGAATTGGTAGACGCGCAGCGTTGAGGTCGCTGTTCCCTAACCGGAGTGGAAGTTCGAGTCTTCTCGACCGCACCATCCTGCTTCGCCCTTCGGGCTTCGCAGGATTTGCATCGGCGGCGTGAGGCGAAGCAGGATGCCCTGCGAAGCCTTGGCGTAGTAGGGCTGCTCGACGCGAGAGCTCGATGCACTACGTCTATCTGATCGAAAGCACCTCTGACCCGACGAAGCGCTACATCGGCGTGACCCGCGATCTGAAGGCTCGTTTGACCGAGCACAACGCTGGCAAATCGGCTCACACATCCAAGCATCCGCCATGGCGCCTGGTGACCTACATCGCCTTCTCGGAGCGCTCGCAGGCCGAAGCGTTCGAGCGTTATCTCAAGTCTGGGTCGGGCCATGCCTTCGCCCGCAAGCGGCTCTGGGCATCTTGACCCAGGCATTGCCATGGTCGAGAGACGCCGCTCGACAGGTCGGCGTTCCGTGCTGGCCAATCCAGGGATGCACATCGGCTAGATAGCTGATCGACAAGCAGGGAGACCCGGCGTGAGCACCACCGCAACCGCACCCCTGCCCGAATCCGACATCGAGATCGAAGAGCATGAGGCCCTGGACGAGGACTATGTCCTGACGCCCGGCTTCGTGGAAAAGGTCGTCGACGCCGCCGACGACGGCGACGGCCTGCGGCTGCGCGGCCTGCTGGAAGACCTGCACCCCGCCGACGTGGCCGATCTGATGGGCTTTCTGACGGCCGAACATCGGGCGGTGGTGGTGCTGTGGCTGCCGCCGGAACTGCTGGCCGAGACCCTGGCGGAACTGGACGACGGCATCCGCGAGGAGGTGCTGGAGCGGGCCCCGCACAGCGCCCTGGCCGAGGCCCTGCAGGAACTGGATTCCGACGACGCGGTCGCCGTGGTCGAAGAGATGGAGGACGACCAGCGCGAGCGGGTGCTGGCCGCCATGCCCGACGTCGAACGGGCCGCCATCGAACACGCCCTGGCCTATCCGGAAGAAACCGCCGGCCGCCTGATGCAGCGCGAGGTGATGGCCGCGCCGCAGTTCTGGAATGTCGGCGACACCATCGACCACGTTCGGGCCCAGGGCGAGGACCTGCCGGAACTGTTCTTCGACATCTATGTGGTCGATCCGCTGAACCGCCCGGTCGGCGGGGTGCCGATCAGCCGCCTGCTGAGGACCCCACGGACGACGGCCCTGACCGACATCATGGAGCCGGTCAACGAGATCACCGTCGATCAGGACCAGGAAGAGGTCGCCTACGTCTTCGAGAAATACCACCTGATCTCGGCGCCCGTCATCGACGAGGGCGGACGGCTGGTGGGCCAGATCACCGTCGACGACATCGTCAACATCATCCAGGAAGAGAACCGCGAGGACATCCTGCGCCTGGCCGGGGTGTCGGACGAGGACCGCGGTTCGTCCGTGACCGAGATCGTGCGCGGCCGCGCGCCCTGGCTGGTGATCAACCTGGCCACGGCGGCCCTGGGGGCCAGCGTCATCGCCTGGTTCGGGGCCACCATCGAACAGATCGTGGCCCTGGCGGCCCTGATGCCCATCGTCTCGGCCATCGGCGGCAACGCCGGGACCCAGGCCCTGACGGTCACCGTGCGGGCCCTGGCCACCCGCGAACTGAACAGTTCCAACGCCCGCCGCACCTTCGGCCGCGAACTGATGGTGGGCCTGGCCAACGGCCTGGTGCTGGCGCCCCTGGTCGGGGTGGCGGCGGGCCTGTGGGCCTGGGACTGGCGCATGGGGGCGGTGATCGCCGCCGCCATGGTGCTGAACCTGCTGGTGGCCGCCAGCGTCGGGGTCCTGACCCCCCTGACCCTGTCGAAGCTGAAACAGGACCCGGCGGTGTCGTCGGCCGTCTTCGTCACGGCGACGACGGATTTCTTCGGCTTCCTGATCTTCCTGGGTCTGGCGACCGTGGTCCTGCTTTAAGGGGAACCGGCGCGGGGCTTGCTGCTTCCCCGGGGAAGCGAGCGATTCCGTCTCGATTTGGGTCAGTCAGTGTCCGACGTCACGCCGAACCGCATGAAGGTCTCCCGCGAGGGGATCGTGCTCATCAAGAGCTTCGAGGGCTTCCGGCCTCGCGCCGTGCCGCGTCCGGACGGCGGCTGGGTCATCGGCTATGGCCACACCGCCTCGGCCCGCGAAGGTCTGACGGTCGGAGAGGCGGACGCCGAACTGCTGTTGCAATACGACCTGATCCCGGTGGTGAAGGCCCTGCACGACCAGGTCGCCGCGCCGCTGAACCAGCACCAGTTCGACGCCCTGGCCAGTTTCGCCTTCTCCCTGGGCGTCGAGCGGTTCGCGGGATCGGACGTCCTGGCGCGGATCAATGCGGGCTCCCAGACCGAGGCGGCCGACGCCCTGTTCGGCTGGCCCGAGCCTCCGGGGGCCGAAGCGGCCCTGCGCCGCCGCGCGGCGGAACGGGCCCTGTTCGTCGCGGCGCCCGACGCGCGGGTCACCCTGGCCGACCTTCTGGCGGCCCCCCTGCCCTTGCCGCCGGCGGCTGAACCGGATCCCGACCCGGAACCCGAACCCCAGGCTGGGCGCATCGACGCCCGCGCCGCCGCGGTCGCACATCTGCTGGGAGAGCCCGCGTCGGAAGCCCCGGCCGAGAGCGCCCCGGCCCCGACACACTCCGAAATCTCGTCCAACGATGAGCCGGACGGCGACGCCCGCCACAGTGCGTTGTCGCGTTACTCCCCCTATCAGGCCGCCGTCATCGGCCCCCTGATCACCCTGGACCAGACCCCGGCCATCGGCGGCGCGGTGATCGTGCCCTTCGCCCCGCTGGGCCGGCCCCCTGCTGCAGCAGAGCCCGCGGCCCCGGTGGCCGAAGAGACCGCCGAACCGGCGGCCGAGCTCGTCGCCGAGCCCGCCGAACACCAACCGGCCCCGGCGGAGGAAGTGGTCGAGCCGCTGATCGAGGCGCCCGCCATCACCGAGGTCGCGCCCCAGGCTGAACCGCCGCAGGCGGTGGCGCCCGAACCCCTGGTCCTGACCCCGCCGCTGGAAAGCCCGCCCGCCGACGCCCGGCCCGTGTGGACGCCGGATCAGCGTGGCGCAGAGGCCACCGCGGGCGACGACGGCGCCAGTCTGTTCGAAGGCGCCGAGGACCCGGGTCCGGTCATCCGCCGCGAGATCGAGCCCGCCGCGCCGGGCCGGGACTGGAGCGAGACCGGCGCCTTCCTGGTCATGGGCGGAATCGGCCTGGTGTCGTTCGGGGCGGCCATGGCCGCCTTCCGACGCGCGGCCCTGGAAGGATCGGGCGGCGAACAGACGGCCCTGATCGGCTGGGTCCTGGCGGTCATCGCCCTGATCTGCGTCGGGGTGTCCAGTTTCAACCTCTACCAGCGCTGGGGCCGGTCGGCGGCGGACTGATCCGCTTTGCGGCGCGCGCGGGGGGTGCTAACCCGCCGGCATGAGCATTCCCTTCGCCCCCCAATCCATGGAATTCGGCCTCGGCGAGACGGCCGACGCCATTCGCGACACCACGGCCCGATGGGCCGCCGACCGGCTGGCGCCGCGCGCCGCCGAGATCGACGCGAAGAACGAATTCGCCCGCGACCTGTGGCCCGAAATGGGCGAGCTGGGCCTGCACGGCATCACGGTGGAAGAAGAGTTCGGCGGCCTGGGCCTGGGCTATCTGGAACACGTCGTGGCCATGGAGGAGGTGTCCCGCGCCTCGGCCTCGATCGGGCTCAGCTACGGCGCCCACTCGAACCTGTGCGTCAACCAGATCCGCCGCTGGGGCACGGACGCGCAGAAGCAGAAATACCTGCCCAAGCTGATCAGCGGCGAACACGTCGGCTCGCTGGCCATGTCGGAGGCCGGGTCGGGCTCGGACGTCATGTCGATGAAGACCCGCGCCGACAGGAAGGGCGACCGCTACGTCCTGAACGGGACCAAATTCTGGATCACCAACGCCCCCCACGCCGAGACCCTGGTGGTCTATGCCCGCACCGGCGACGGCAACGGCGGCGTCACCGCCTTCCTGGTCGAAAAGGGCATGAAGGGCTTCAGCGTCTCCAAGAAGCTGGACAAGATGGGCATGCGCGGCTCGGACACGGCCGAACTGGTGTTCGAGGACTGCGAGGTTCCGGCCGAGAACATCATGGGCGGCGAAGGGCGTGGCGCGGCCGTGCTGATGAGCGGCCTGGACTATGAGCGGGCGGTCCTGTCGGCCGGTCCTCTGGGCATCATGCAGGCGGCGCTGGACGTGGTCCTGCCCTATGTCCGCGACCGCAAGCAGTTCGGCAAGGCGATCGGGTCGTTCCAGCTGATGCAGGGCAAGGTGGCCGACATGTATGTCGCCCTGAACAGCGCCCGGGCCTATGTCTATTCGGTCGCGCGCGCCTGCGATCAGGGCCTGACCACCCGCTATGACGCCGCCGGCGCCATCCTGCTGGCCAGCGAGAACGCAGTGAAGGTCACCTTGGAAGCCGTCCAGGCCCTGGGCGGCGCGGGCTACACCCGGGAATGGCCGGTCGAGCGGCTGGTGCGCGACGCCAAGCTGTACGACATCGGCGCCGGCACCAACGAGATCCGCCGCTTCCTGATCGGTCGGGAACTGCTGGGAAGCTGACGGTTTCCTTCTCTCGAGGAAGGAGACCACCCCATGCCCGCAAAATCCGCAGCCCAGCAGAAGGCCGCCGGCGCCGCCCTGTCGGCCAAGCGCGGCGACACGCCCAAGTCCGAACTGAAGGGCGCGTCCAAATCGATGATGTCGATGAGCGAAAAACAGCTGGAAGAGTTCGCCCACACCAAGCGCAAGGGCAAGCCGGAGCACGTCAAGCACTGACGGAGCCAGCCGCGCCTGTCTTGCCGAATGTTAAGTGGCGCCGGTGTCCGGGGGCCCCTACATGCGGGGCCTGAAGCCGAGCCGTCGAACGCCATGCCCGACTACGACTATGAAGCCGACGCCCGGCCCTTCTCGCGGCTGCTGTCCGACATTGGCGCGCGGGATGAGCCCAAACTGTATCTGGGCGAACTGATCAACGCCTTCGGGGAACGCGGTTTCGGGGCGATGATGGTCTTTCTGGGCCTGTTGAACGCCCTGGCCTCGCCCATTCCCGGATCGACGACGGTGCTGGGCGCGCCGCTGCTGCTGATCTGCCTTCAGGTGCTGTTCCTGCGGGATCAGCTGTGGATGCCCCGCTGGGCGCTGAAAAGCAGCCTGCCGCGCGCCGAGTTCCGCAGGGTCACCGGCAAGGTCGATCCTCTTTTGCGTCGGATCGAACGGATTTCGCGGCCGCGCTGGCTGGTGATGACGACGCCCGCGGCCCAGGTGCTGATCGGCCTGGCGGCCAGCCTGCTGAGCCTGATCGTCATGCTGCCGATCTTCGGGGGCAATCTGTTCCCGTCGCTGTTCGTGGCCCTGTTCGGTTTCGGCCTGATGCAGCGCGACGGGGCGGCGGTCGTCGCGGCCTGGCTTGGCGCGGCCGGTTTCGCGGCCTTCGTCTGGGCGGCCTGGGAGGTGATCAGCCGGGTCTTCCTGGCCACGGTCGGATGGTGGGGCCATCTGTTCGGCTGAATTGGAAAGGGCCGTCGCGGCGTCCGCGACGGCCCTCCATTGTCTGACCGCGGAACGGCCAGCCGAAACCCCGAAGCGAAATCACATGGATTTCGCGTTCGCTTCTGGGGGAGCCTGAAAGGTCAGGCCCGGACCTCCGAAGAAGCCAGGGTCGCGGCCACCGCACGCGATTGATGACAATGAGACACTGGATCACCTCCTTTCACGACGCGCCCCCAATCGAGCGCACAAGAGGAAGGTAGGTCTGCTTCGCGCCTCTCGCCAAGATCGTTCGCCATTATGTGATCCGAGGCCTGAAGGGCGACGCAAAAACGCCGGGGGACGGATCCCCCGGCGTCCATGCGGTCAGCCGCGGAACAGCGACAGGACCAGTTGAGGCGACTGGTTGGCGATCGACAGCGCCTGGACCCCGAGTTGCTGCTTGGTCTGCAGCGCCTGGAGCTTTGCGCTCTCCTTCGCCAGATCGGCGTCGACAAGATTGCCCACCCCGGCTTCCAGCGAGTCCATCAGCTTGCCGATGAAGGTCACATGGGTTTCCAGGGCCTTGGACTTGGTGCCCAGCCGCGCCAGGGCGGCCGAGACATTGTCGATCGAGGCGTTGACCGCCGTCAGGGCGGCGGTCGCGCCCGTAAGGGTCGAAATCGACTGCGTCGTGGTCACCGTGACATTGGTTCCGCCCAGGCCCAGCACCTCCGCACCGACGGTCAGGGTCGACACGCCGGACGCATTGGCCAGGGCCTGGAAGCCCGTGGCGCCGGTCTTCAGCAGGTTGACCCCGTTGAAGTCGGCGTTGTCGGTGACGCTGGTGATCTGGTCACGCAGCGCCGCGAAATCCTCGTTCAGGGCGACACGGGACGCCGTCTTCATCGACGGATCCTTCGCCGCGAGAGCCTTCTCCTTCATCTGCAGCAAGAGGTCGGAGACCGTCTCGCCAGCCGCCATGGCCACATCGACCGCGGCGACGCCGCGATCGAGCGACTGTTTGACCGCCCCCAGGGCGCCGATATCGGCACGTTGGCCCTGGGCGATCGCCCAGATGGCCCCGTTGTCCTTGGCTGAGGCGACCTTTTTTCCGGTGTTGATCCGGTTCTGGGTCGCGAACAGGTCGGCGTTGGTGGCGTTCAGGTTCTGGAGCGCGATCATCGCGCCCACATTGGTGTTCACCGAGCTCGAGAGCATGCGGCAGTCCTTCCATTCTGGTCGGTTGATACGGCCTTCTGGCCGCCGAACCGGTTCTGGTTCGTGCGCGCACACGCAAGATGCGGACCCACGGCGGCCCGCAACAACATGCTGATTTAGATGAGATGTTTTGAACGCCCGCCGTCACCCGGCAGGAATGGCCCGGACGACGCGGCCGCGATTGCCTAGCGCTGGGTCAGGCGGCCTCGAGCGCGCCGGCCAGGCCCTGCATGATCATGCGGTTGATGTCGATCAGAGCCTCGAAATCCTCTTCCCCGCGCATCACGGCCGAGGAATGGCGGCTGACGAACAGGCTGATCGAGATGATCTGGGCCCGCATCGGCGAGGCCAGGGCGTTGTCAGGGTCGCTGCAGTCGGTGGCCAGGGCCGACCAGAGCCGGCGGTTCCAGTCCAGGGCGTCGATCCGGGTCTTGAGATCGGCCTGATCGACGGTCGCCGCATGGGTCAGGGCGCGGGTGACCTGGCCGAACAGCCGGTATTCCATCTCGCGCGGGCTCTCGGCCCGGGCGGCCGCGGTCTTATAGGCCTGCAGCGACATGGGTCAGTCTTTCCTCGTACTCGACCAGCCGACGCGCGGCCAACAGGGCCTTGTAGTATTCTCGGGCCAGGACATGCTTGGAGGCGGCGACGCATTCGGCCATGGCCTCCGGGTTGCGGGTCGCGGTCATGAACTCGGTCAGGCGCGTGGCGAATTCGTCATGGAATTTCGTCGCCTGGCTCTCGTCGATATACATCATCATGACGGGGAAATAGATGCGTCGGGCCGGGGTGGTGACCTCATCCGCCTGCATGATGTCCTTTTCGCGCAGGACATTGGCCTTGTTCTGCAGGATCAGGACGCCGCGACGGTCGCCGTTCTGGACCACGGCGCCGTTGAGCACGAATTTCTCGCCCGGCTTGAGCGACAGTTTCAACGGCATCCGGCAGGACTCCCCCTCTGGCCCGCACGGCCATCTAAGTCGCGCGGCGCTGAGCGAAGGCTAAACAGACGTGGTTAACCATGTCTTGTGATGTGGCCTTTCAGCATGGGGCGTCGCCGCCCCTGTCCGAGTCCCCGATGGCCGTTTCCCCCGCCTCCACCGAACTGGTCCACGCCGTCCGCCCCGCCGCCGAAGGTTCGGCCGGGGACGCGGCCTCGCCGGAGGCCCTGCGCCGCATCTCGCACGCCCTGGCCGACGCCGGGCGCGGCCGGGTCACGATCCAGCGCAAGGGGCTGGAGAAGCTGAAGGCCGCCCTGGCCGCAGTGCGGACCCACGACTACCAGAAGGGCGCGGCCCGCTGTCTTGAGGCGCTGCAGCTGGACGAGCGCAACGGCCTGGCCTGGCATGTCCTGGCCATCTGTCGCGAGAAGAGCGGCGATTTCGCCCAGGCCCTGACCGCCTATGAGGCGGCGCTGAAGCTGCTGCCGGACGAGACGGAGGTGGCGCACGATCTGGCGCGGCTGGCCCAGAGGCTGGGCTATCTGGAGATCGCCGAAAAGCTGCTGACCAAATATCTCGCCGCCAATCCGGGACATGTCGAGGCGACGAACAACTTGGCCTGCGTCCTGCGCGACGCCCAGCGCTATGGCGACGCCGTCCAGGTGCTGCGCGACATGATCGCCATCGAACCCGGCGACGCCATCCTGTGGAACACCCTGGGGACAGTCTTGAGCGACCAGGGCGACATGCGGACGGCCCTGACCTTCTACGAGGAGGCGCTGAGGCTGGACCCCGGCCTGGCCAAGGCCCGTTACAACCGGGCCAATGCGCGCCAGCCCCTGGGCGACCAGGAGGGGGCGCTGGAAGACCTGATCGCGGCCCACGCCGGGGCCGAGCCCGGCTATGAGCAGGCCATGATGACCATGGCGCGGGCCCTGCTGCTGATGGGCATGGGGAGAATAGCCGAGGGATTCGACGCCTATGAGGCCCGGCTGGACCCCGCCATGCCCGAGGCTCTGAGGGTGGTGGTCGAGGCGCCGCGCTGGCGGCCCGCCGAGATGGACATCCGGGGACGACGCCTGCTGGTGGTCGGGGAACAGGGCATCGCCGACGAGATGGTGTTCGGCGCCTGCCTGGCCGACGCGATCCAGGCCGTGGGGCCTGAAGGCCGGGTCTATGTCGCCGTCGATCCGCGCATGGTCGACATGTTCCAGCGTACCTTCCCCGCCGCCGTGGTCGGGGCGCACCGGTCGGCGCGGCTGGAGGGGCGGCTGACGCGCATCTGCCCCTTCGTGGATGATCTGCCGGACGCGGAAAGGCCGGACGCCTGGACGCCGATGGGCAGTCTGCTGGCCGTCTACCGCCGCTCCCTCGCGGATTTTCCGAGCGGTCGAGGCTATCTGAAGCCGGATCCGGCGCGGGTCGAACACTGGCGTCGCGAACTGGCGGCCCTGGGACCGGAACTGAAGGTCGGCCTGCACTGGAAGAGCCTGGTGCTGGACGGCTCCAGGGCGCGGTATTTCTCCGGTTTCGACGGCTGGAAGCCGGTGCTGACGACGCCCGGTTGCCGGATGATCAACCTGCAGTGCGGCGACACGGCCCAGGACCTGGCCCAGGCCGAGGCCGAGGGACTGACGATCTGGACCCCGCCGATCAACCTGAAGGACGATCTGGAGGACCTGGCGGCCCTGTCCCAGGCCTGCGATGTGGTGGTGGGGCCTGGCATCGCTGGGATCAACCTGGCCGCCGCGACCGGGGCCGAGGCCTGGATCATCCATGCGCCCGACGACTGGCACCTGCTGGGCGGCGACCGCTACGCCTTCTATCCGCAGGCGCGCACCTTCCCGACCGGGGGGTTCGACGGCTGGCCCGGCGCCATCCAGGCGGTGCGCGAGGCGCTGGATCAGCGGGTCGCACAAAGGACCGCCTAGCGCGGGAACGCCGAATGATCTCGGGACGTTGCTTCCAGGAACAGGAGCGACGCCATGGCCGATCTCGACGACGGGCGCGACGAACAGGATCAGTCCGAGGTCTTTGACGAGACCCATTTGGATGACGACGGCGACGGCGGCCTGGTTCTGGACGAGGCCGACCCGGTGCTGGACGTCACCCAGGCCGACGGCGACGCGGATACCGAGGATTTCGACGAGGACGACATCGACCTGGACGAAACCCTGGCTCTGGACGGGGTTGAGGCCGAGGCGGACGCCCTTCTGGGCCTCGATGCGACGCTCCGTTCGGAAATAGACGCCGAGAGCGCCGGCGGCCGCGGCCAGGACGAGGTCGAACTGGTCTACACCGGACTGATGCGCAACGTCCGGGGGGCTCAGGCCAGCGCGGCCCACTGGGAGGCCAAGCGCCTGTCCGACGACGACATCACCGACCTGGGCTACGGCCCTGACCAGGAGCAGAACCCATGACCACCGCCCCCACCGCCAAGGACGACTGCGACACCGAGGCCCCGCACGCCCGCCGCGCCCCGCGCGAGACCGGCAAGCCGGACCAGTTGAAGGACAAGGCCGAAGCGGCCGAGGACCGTCAGGAAGCCCTGATCGACGAGGGGGTGGAAGAGAGCTTTCCCGCCAGCGATCCGGTTTCGGTCAAACGGATCACCTGATCATTGTTAAGTCCCGCCGTCCTGGGTTAGGGCAAAGGCAAGCCACAACCCAGGAACGGTCCGGATGCAGGATGCGCCAAGGCGGTTCGAAGGAACCGCGGACTATATCGCCACCGACGATCTGAAGATCGCCGTCAACGCCGCCGTGACCCTGGAACGGCCGCTGCTGATCAAGGGTGAGCCGGGCACGGGCAAGACCGTCCTGGCCTATGAGATCGCGGCGGCCCTGGGCGCCCCCCTGATCACCTGGCACGTCAAATCCACCACCAAGGCCCATAACGGGCTTTACGAATACGATGCGGTCAATCGACTGCGCGACAGCCAGCTGGGCGAGGAGCGGGCGCGCGAGGTGCGCAACTATCTGCGGCCCGGAAAGCTGTGGGAGGCCTTCACCGCCCCGACCCGCCCGGTCCTGCTGATCGACGAGATCGACAAGGCGGACATCGAGTTCCCCAACGACCTGCTGCAGGAACTCGACCGCATGGAGTTCTACGTCCAGGAGACGAACGAGACCATCCGCGCCGAGCGCCGGCCCATCGTCATCATCACCTCGAACAACGAGAAGGAACTGCCCGACGCCTTCCTGCGCCGCTGTTTCTTCCACTACATCCGTTTCCCGGACGACGAGACGATGAAGGCCATCGTCGAGGTGCATTTTCCCGGCATCAAGCCGCGGCTGGTGGGGCAGGCGCTGAAGACCTTCTACGCCCTGCGCGATACGCCGGGCCTGAAGAAGAAGCCCTCGACCTCGGAACTGCTGGACTGGCTGAAGCTGCTGCTGGCCGACGACATCGATCCGGAGGCCCTGCGCCAGGACGCGGCCGGGGCGATCCCGCCCCTGCATGGCGCCCTGTTGAAGAACGAGCAGGACGTGCATCTGTTCGAACGGCTGGCCTTCCTGCACCGCCGCGACGGCGTCCGGCCGGGAAGCTGAGCGAAACTGGGGCGCGAGGGTGGCCGGCGGTTACTGCGATTTCACTGGCGTTCGCGCGCTGAAGGCTCAGGATGCATAACGATGAGACCGACCGTCGCGACCCGTTCGATCCTGCCGCTGCTGCTGATGACGGCCGCCCTGGGCGCCTGCAAGGAGCCCAGCGTCCGCATTTCGACCACCCATACCGACGATGATGACAAGGGCGGCGTCCTGAAGGTCATCGACGCCCTGCAATGCCCCCAGACCCAGGGCGTGCTCACCCGCAAGGGCTCGGCCATCGCCGGCGGCGCCGTCTGCACCTACACAGGCCCGAAGGGCGCGGAGGTCAGCCTGCATCTGGTCATGCTGGACGGCCAGCCCTCGTCGGAGGTGCTGAAGACCTTCGAGCGGCAGCTGGCGGAAAACATGGCGCGTTCCGACAACGCTCCCGACGCCGACGAGCAGGCGGCCGAGGCCAGGGCCATCCAGGCCGAGGCGAACGCCGCACAGGCCAAGGCTGAAGACGCAGCCGCAACTGCAGCCGCAGCATCAGATGTGGCCATAGACGCGAATGGCGACCGGGCGCGCGTGCGTCTGCCCGGCATCAGCATCGACGCCCAGGGCGACAGCGCCCGGGTGCGGATCGGCGGGCTGAACATCCGCGCCGACGACTCCAGCGGCGTGGTCGATCTGCGCTCCGACGACGAGACCGTCCGCATCAACGCCAGCAGCAACGGCGCCGAGGTCCGCACCCGGCGCAACGGCGACGCCACCCGGTCCTCCTGGACCTTCAGCGACAGCCGCGGCTCGGACCAGGGCTGGCGGGTGGTGGGCTATGAGGCGCGCGGCCCCATGGGCGGCCCCATCGTCGTGGCCGCGATCCGGGTCAAGGAACGCGAGCAGGACGCGGTGTTCGAGGCGGCCAAGGCCCTGGTCACCCTGAACGTCGGCCGCTGATCGTCCACGGTTCCGGCGCCGGCAGGCCTTGATCCCGCCGGCCGGATGGGTCACCTGACCTGCCCGAGCCCAGGACCCCGACATTGGCCGACACCCCGACGAAGACCGCCGCCCGTTCCAAGCCGCCCCGCGCCTGGCAGCGCATGCTGTCCGGCCGACGCCTGGACCTGCTGGACCCTTCGCCGTTCGACATCGAGGTCGAGGACATCGCCCATGGCCTGGCCCGCGTGGCGCGCTGGAACGGCCAGACCATCGGCGAACACGCCTTCTCCGTGGCCCAGCACAGTGTGGTGGTCGAGGAGATCGCCGCCCACATCAAGCCGGGCCTGGACCCGAAATGGCGGCTGGCGGCCCTGCTGCACGACGCCTCGGAATATGTGATCGGCGACATGATCTCGCCGTTCAAGTCGGCGCTGGGCGTCAACTACAAGGCCTTCGAGGCGCGGCTGGAGGGGGCGATCCATGTCCGTTTCGGCCTGCCGCCCAAGACGCCGACCCCGATCAAGGCCCTGATCAAGAAGGCCGACAAGGCCTGCGCCTTCTTCGAGGCGACCCAGCTGGCGGGGTTTTCGAAGAAGGAGGCCCTGGGCTTCTTCGGATCGCCGCCGCCCGGCTACGACCTGGTGATCGACCCCCTGCCCCCGGCCCAGGCCCAGGAACGGTATCTGGAGCGCTATCGGGTTCTGGCGGGCGCGGTCGGCCTGATCCCGCCCGCCGACGCCTGGCACACCGAATAGGATGGGGCCCGAGGGCGACAGCGCGGGCGTCCGGATCGGCCTTTCGGCCGTGGTCATGGCGCTGGAGGGGCGCCACGCCGTCGTTCTGACCACGGGCGGCGAGGGCGAGGCCGCCCTGCCCTTCGGTCCCTTCGACCCGGCGCACGACCGCACCTTCGAACTGGCCCTGCGCGCCTTCGTGACGGCCCAGACAGGGTTCAGGCTGGGCTTTGTCGAGCAACTCTACACCTTCGGCGACCTGGCGCGCGCCTCGCCCCGCGCGACCCCCGGACCGGACCGCATGCGCGAGGTCTCGGTCGGCTATCTGGCCCTGACGCGCGCGGCGGCCGAGACCGCCGGCGCCCGCTGGACGCCGGTATTCGACATCTTTCCTTGGGAAGACCGCCGGACCTCGGACCCGGCCCTGACGGATCGCATCGCGGCGGGCCTGACCGCCTGGGCCGGCGCCGAGCCGCGACGCCTGGCGCGGGTCCAGACCCTGTTCGCCCTGGGTCCCGGTCTGCGCTGGAACGAGGAACGGGTGCTGGACCGCTATGAGCTGCTGTATGAGGCCGGACTGGTCGCCGAGGCGGCCCGCGACCGGGACGAGCCCGCTCCGGCGCCCCTGGGTCGCGCCATGGCCTCGGATCACCGCCGCATCCTGGCCACCGGCCTGGGCCGGCTGCGCAGCAAGCTGAAATACCGTCCGGTCCTGTTCGACCTGGCCCCCGAGACCTTTACCCTGTTCGAACTTCAGGCCGCCGCCGAGGCGGTTTCGGGCCTGACCCTGCACAAGCAGAATTTCAGGCGGGGCGTCGATCGTTCGGGCCTGGCGGCGCCGACGGGCGTCATGTCGGCTACCGGCGGACGCCCCGCCGAACTGTTCCGCTTCGCCGCCCCCGATCCCCGACAGGCGCCGATGGGCGGCCTGCCTCTGCCGACCTTGCGATAATTTTTCACCGCCCGCTTGCGGCATCGCCCGGACGCCCGTAGAGAAGCCGTCCTTCAACCAAGCCTTCTACGGCCTCGCGGAGAGGTGGCAGAGTGGTTGAATGTACCGCACTCGAAATGCGGCGTGCCTTTACGGGTACCGGGGGTTCGAATCCCCCCCTCTCCGCCACTCTCGAACAGAACTCTGAACCGGGGGTAGCCCCCCGTTCTCGGGGTGGGAAGCCTCAGCGATGGCATCATCAGGGCCTTGGATCACGATTTCATCCGAGCCGACATCGACTCGCGTGACCAAGGCCTGAACATAGCGGCGGCGGACTTGGGGCGGCGCATCCATCAGGTTCCGCCGCAGCTTTTCGGCCAGTTGCGTGGCCTGATCTTTGTCAATCGGCATCAAACCCTGTTTCAGCTTGGACGATTTCAGGCGGATGATCGAGGTCAGCCGCTCTTTCTCGTTTTCCAAGTCGATCTGATTGCGACGGACAGTTTCCGACTCCATCAACGTTCCCTTGAGAACGGCCTTCACCAATCGATCCAGTTCCTTGTCGACCTGAATGAGCGAGGCCTTGGCTCCCTCCAGCTCCTGGGCCAGGGCGCCGTCTCCATTACGACGGCGCTCCGCAACTGCGTTTGTCAGGTTCTTCACCCTTTCAGGCGTGAGAACGCTTGCGGCGACGGCGTTCAGGACGCGCTCGTCCAGGTCTTCGCGGCGGACTCGTTGGGGTTCCGCGCAGGCCGTTTCGCCTTTGTTGGCGCGGCCTGAGCAGACAGAGTAGCTGTAAACCTTGCCTGTTCGGCTGGTGCCGGTGCCCGCCGTCATCGCTGAGCCGCAGCAGCGGCAGTGAACGATGCCGCCCAGCATGACGTCGCTCGTAGTCGTCCGAGGCGGCTGACGATCAGGACAGCGTTCACGCAGGCGAAGCTGGGTTTCCTCAAATTCTTCTTCGGTCACCAGGGGAGGAGCCGGGCTGTATACCCACTCGCTACGGGCACGTTCGACGCCGGTTCGGGTGTTGACCTTATTCATATAGACTCGGCCAACGTAGGCCTCGTTCGTCAGAATGCGATGAACCGTGCTGGCGTGCCAGAGGCCTCCGCTTCGACTTTTGTAACCGTGCCGGTTGAGATAGTCACAGATGCCAACCGCACCCAACGGATGCCCTTCACCGTCGCCTTCACGATGGAGGCGGAAGATGAGGCAGACGGTGGGCGCCCATTTGGGGTCTTCCGCCAAGCGCTTCTTCGTTTTGTCGCCGAAGGTCTCCTCACACGGAACCGACATGTAGCCGATCGGCGGCTTGCCGCCGTTCCAGTAGCCCTGTTTGGCGTTTTCGATTCGGGTCCGCTGGACGTGCTTGGACGTTTCTCGGCTCGACTGTTCGTTGAACATCCCGATTAGCGCCCGCATCATCCAGCCGGTTTCGCCCTCGATGTTCTCGGTCAGGGAGATCACCTGCACGCCGTGACGCTCCACTTGAGCATACGGTCAAGGGACGGAGAATTCGGCGAACGGCCTTCACCGACCACGAGGGGCATCCCGAAAACGGGGCAAAGGGTTGGGATCACAACCGCAGAAAGCGGCAGGTCGAACGCAAGGCCAAGCCGGTCAGCGCGCTTCCTGGCACGTTGCCAAACCGCCCATTCCGGTTGTTCCCGGCTCCGGCGACGCAGATAGCCGCGCATATAGGCCGAGTTGCAGCCAGCGCAGGCCTGACGGTTCTTAGGTGTCCCGTGATCCGGACAAAGAGCAGGAAGAGGGATATGATGGGACACTAGCACCCCCATAAATGCATGGTGCTTTTTTGCATCGATAGGACTAATTGTCAACTATGCCTGCAAAGCAGACTGCGCTTCAGCATGACGTCGTCGTCTCACCCGCCCAGCTTCGCGCCGCGCGTGGTTTGCTGAATTGGTCCGTCTCCCAACTGGCGGAAGCGACCGGCTTGGCGATGAACACCGTCCGCAAGGCGGAGAACGCGCGGGATTACATGTCGGTCTATAAGCCCAACGCGCAGCTTCTTCGGAAAACCCTGGAAGACGAAGGCGTGGTTTTCATCGACGCCGATGATATGGGGGCGGGTGCGCGACTTCGCGATCCGGTTGAACCGCAGGGATCGCGGCGTTCGGTAAGCTGAGTCCTTCATTGCCGAGCAGATCGTGGTCACAGGCTACGTGGCGGGTTGGCGGACATCATCAAGGTCGATGAAGCGAAGCCTGGTACGCGGCGGCTTTAGCCCAGCAGAATGGGCGTTTTGGCCCCAACACCACACCTCTTTGTATTGACAACGTGAATACGAAGGCTCACTTTTCAGCGATGGCGCAAAACCACTTTCGATCTTCGGGAGGATTGGAAACCGCGACCCTCGTCGCCAAAAAGCGCGGGCCTGCCGTGGATGCGAAGGGCAACATCAACCTGCGCATCGAGAGCCAGACCCGACAACTTATCGACGACGCCGCCGCGATCCTCGGCAAGACGCGAACGGAGTTCATGATCGAGACCGCCCGGCGGCAGGCGATCGACGTGCTGCTCGACCAGCGCCTGTTCGTGCTCGATTCCGGGCAGTACGACGCCTTCGTGCACGCGCTCGACAATCCCCCGGCACCCGGACCCAAGCTGCGGTCGCTTCTGCGCCGAACGCCAGCATGGCGGACCTAGACGAGGCTGCGGAACGCCCCGAAGCTGGACTCTCGGCACCCGTTCCCCTGACCGCCGACCATAACGTTTCGGGTTTCGATTGCGGCGAGCCCGCCCTGAACGACTGGCTTCGTCACCGAGCCTTAAAGAACGAAAGCCGATTCTCGCGCACCTATGTCGTCTGCGAGAGCAACCGGGCGGTCGGCTATTTCTGCATATCGGCAGGTGCCGTGGAACGGACGGCGGCACCCGGCAAGGTGCGGCGCAACGCGCCTGACACGGTGCCGGTTTCGGTGATCGGACGCTTAGCCGTGAGCCGCGACCATGCGGGCAAGGGGCTTGGCGCCGATCTCCTGTCAGATGCCCTGCGACGCATCGCCATCGCCTCGCAGACCGTCGGGATCGCGGCGGTCTTGGTGCACGCGAAAGACGAGGCGGCCAAGCGTTTCTACATGCGATGCGCCGAGTTCGTCGAATATCCCGAGGACAGCCGCACCCTGTTTCTCCCGATCGAAACCGTGGTCGCGGCCTTCAGCTAGACGGAGACCAATTCATGGGCGAAGCCAAGCGGAAGAAGCAACGGCGAAAGCAGGCGTGGCCGGAAGACCATGACTATTTCGGCACGGTCGAACTTCATATGCTGCCGGCTGCCCCGGCCATAAACGGCGCCCGAATCCGCGAGTTGACCGGCGACGAGTCGATCCCGGACGCCGATGTGGTGCTTGAGGCGTTCCGGGCCGTTGCGGGCGACCGGACATTCCATGTTGGCTTTTGCCTGGGCGACGACTCTGGGGTCAGCGCCATCGGCATCGCCGTCATCGAACGCCTGATGATGGAGGCCCCTGACGCGCCCCTTCATGTCGTCCCCGTGGTCCATCAGGACATCGCCTGGGCTATGGTCCTCCGGCATCTGCGCAGCTTCAGGGGAAAGGCGCTGCTGTTCGTTTTCCCGGATTCAGACCTCTACGATGCCGGCACGGCGGAGAAGTACTATTCCAAGGCGATCGAACTGTTCGACAACAAGGGTATGCCGCTCGGCCGCCTGACAAGCGCGCAACGCCAAGCGATCCGCGAACAGAAGGCGGCGATCCTCAACCGTCCGCCTCCGCCGAAATTCTACCCGGCGGCGGTTGAGCAGGAGGACTCGCCCTGGATTTTCCGGCTCGTTACCCCGGCGGGCAAGGCAATCCGAACCGCCGTCTGGAACGGACGCCGACACTATGAACACCTGTGTCCTCCCGACGTCGCGCGCTGGGTCGGCGGCGATCGGATCGCGGTCGTCCAAGTGGACAGCCCGGTCGGGGTCAACCGTCGGTCATCCCTCGACCTCACCCACTTTCTCGCAAAGAACTACGACGGCGTCGTCCACTGGGCGCGTGATACGGAGACCTTCCAGTCGATCCTCAAGTCGTTCGTCCGGCTCGATCTGGAGTCAGTCTCGCCGCCGGAGTTGGCCGACGGCTGGTCGCCGGACGTGACTTTCCTCCTGGCCAATGAGGGAACGAGCGAAGAAGGTTAAATACAAGACCGCCCTGCGGCATCTATTCCATCAATGGCGCAGGGCACCGGTCTTTTAAAGACGCGAGGCGCGCACCTGAAACCCTGCCCATCGGCGAGACCAAGGATAGAGACCAGGGCGGGCGAGTGGCAGGATCATCTGACTTCGCCTTCCTCGGTCAGTTTGGTCGTTCGGGCGTCTTGTAGAATCTCTACGCCGCCCTTCACCGCGATCGCCGCAACTAGGGTCCGGACTCATTTGGTCCATAGTGTGATGGCGGCGACGATGCAGAGGCCTGCGAGGTAGTTTCGAGCAGTCTTGTCGTATCGGGTGGCGATGGCCCGGAAGTCCTTAAGGCGGCAGAAGGCGCGTTCGACGGCGTTGCGGAGCCTGTAAGCGACAGGATCGAACGGGTGGCGGTTCACGCGGTTGGCAGAGCCCGCCAGCGACAGCCCTCGCGCAGTCGATGCACGATCCCCGAGATCACCCGCCGATCATCCACACGCCGCTTGCCCGTGTAGACCTTGGGAATGTGCGGCTCGATCACCGCCCACTGCGCGTCCGACAGCCAGAAATGATCCGCCATGTCCAAGCCTCCTCAGAAGCTTGAATCACAGCCCCCACTTCAACTCAATTGGGTACAGACCCTAGGACGCCGACGACTAGGTCGGGCCAGGCCTGGTCCAACCACATGACCAGCGCGCCAGCGACCAGGATGCCACCGTTGGCCGCGAAGTCGTTGAGGCTGAAGGTCTCGGCCGCCTTCATGTTCACGTCGTCACTGCGTTGGCGGCGGATCAATTCCAAGCAGACGAGGTTGATGATCGCCGCCACTACAGCCAAGCCCATCATGGTCCAGCCGATCGGTTCCGTGCCGAACCACCAGCGCCGGCCGGCGTCGATCAGGACGCCGGCCGCAAAGACGAGCAGCATGACGCCGGAGAAGCGGGCAGCGCCCTGCTTCCAGACCAAGGCGCGACCCACCGCAAGGAAGCTGATGAGGTAGACGGCCGCGTCCGAGGCATTGTCCAACGCATTGGCGATCAGGGCGCTGGAATCGGCGGCGAGGCCACCGATCCCAAGCACCACGAACAATAGGGCGTTGAGGGCGAAGACGATCAGAAGCGTGCGCTTCTGGATTTGTGGTGATCCGTGCGACCCGCTCACAGACCCTCCTCCCGGACGCGGGGCCGCATGACACGCGCGGCGAAGGTCGGCACCACCAGCAAGGTCAGGACGGTCGCCGTCATCAGGCCGCCGATGACCACGGTGGCGAGCGGCTTTTGCACCTCCGCCCCCGCCCCGTGCGCCAAGGCCATGGGGATGAAGCCGACGATGGCGACCAGGGCCGTGGTCAAGACCGCGCGCAGGCGGCTGGCGGCCCCTTGGATCGCCGCCTCGTAGGGAGCTAGGCCGGCGTCCAGTCGTTCGCGAATGGCTTGCATCAGCACCAACCCGTTCAGGGTCGCGACACCAGAGACGGCGATGAAGCCGACCGCCGCAGAGACCGAGAACGGCATGCCTCTCAAGAACAATGAGAGGGCGCCGCCGACCAAGGCCAACGGCACGCAGGCGAACACCAGTCCCGCCTCCTTGAAGGAGCCAAGCGCCATGAACAGCAGCGCGCCGATCATCAGGAAGACCATCGGCACGACCAGCCCTAGGCGCTGTTCCGCCCGTTGCAGGTTTTCGAACTGGCCGCCCCAATCGAGCCTGACGCCTGTGGGCAGGGCGATGGGCTCCACCTGTCGCTGGGCTTCGGCGACAAAGCCTCCCAGATCGCGGCCGCGCACATTGGCCTGAACGACCACGCGGCGGCTGCCGTCGTTTCGGCTGATCTGGTTCGGTCCTTCAGACACCTGGATACGGGCGACCGAGGACAGGGGCACGGTGACGCCGGCAGACGACACGATCGGCAGAGCCGCCAGAGTGGCAGGATCATCGCGCATGACCTCGGGCAAGCGGACCACGACGTCGAAGCGGCGATCTCCCTCGAACACTTGGCCGGCTTCAGCGCCGCCGATAGCGGCCGAAACCGCTTCCGAGACATCCGCAGCCGCCAAGCCGTAGTTGGCCGCTGCGAAGCGGTCGACGCTGATGGTCAGGGTCGGCAGGCCGGAGGTCTGCTCCACCCGCACGTCGGCGGCGCCGTCGGTTTGCCGCAAGGCGTTCGCCACCTGATTGGCGACATCGTTCAGCACCTCGAAGTCGTCGCCATAGACCATCACAGCCAGATCAGTGCGGACGCCCGAGATCAGCTCGTTGAAGCGGAGTTCTATGGGCTGGCTGAACTCGAAGGCGTTGCCGATCTGGAGCGACGCGATCTCCTCGATGCGCTCGATCAGGTCTTCCTTGGGGAGGTTCGGATCAGGCCAGTCGCGCCGATCTTTGAGAATGATCACGGCGTCGGAGATATTGGGCGGCATCGGGTCCACAGCCGCCTCGGCCGTGCCGGTGCGCGAGAACATGGTCTCGACTTCCGGCTGGGCGGTGATGGCCCGCTCCAAAGCCATCTGCATGGCCAAGGACTGCTCCAGCGAGGCGGAGGGCACCCGCAGCGCCTGCATAGCGATGTCGCCCTCATCCAGGGTCGGAACGAATTCACGCCCCAGGGTGGAGAAGGCGAGCAAACCGACGACGAGCGCTGCTAGGGCCGAAATTAGCACCGTGCGGGGCCGCGCCACAGCGCGGCGGATGACCGGCTCGACGCGTTGGCGCACCCAGCGGATGATGCGGGTCTCATGCTCCAAAGCGCGCCCCTCGGCGTCCAGATGGATCGCCTTGGGTTCGCGCACCAACAGCGCCGCCATGGCGGGGACGAAGGTGAAGGAGAAGATGAAGGCCCCGGCGAGCGCCAGCATCACAGTCGCGGCCATGGGAATGAAGGTCTTGCCCTCGACGCCTTCCAACAGCAGCAGCGGGGTGAACACCAGAAGAATGATCAACTGGCCGAAGGCGGCGGGCCGCACCATCTTGCGCGCAGCGGCGGCGGCGACGTGAAGCCGCTCAATCCGGGTCAGGGCGCGGCCGAGTTCGACCCGCTTCTGCGACAGCATCAGAAGCGTGCTCTCGATGACGATGACCGCGCCGTCGACCAGAAGGCCGAAGTCCAGCGCGCCCAGGCTCATCAGGTTTCCGCTGATGCCGAACTGGTTCATGCCGATGACCGCGAACAGGAAACTGATCGGGATCATCAGGGCCGTGATCGCCGCCGCCCGGATGTTACCGAGGAGCAGGAACAGGACGGCGATGACCAAAAGGGCTCCTTCGGTCAAGTTGGTGGCTACCGTCTTGATGGTGGCGTTCACCAGGGCGCTGCGGTCCAGAACCGTCACCGCCTCGATCCCAGGCGGCAGAGTCGGCCGAATCTGCTCCAGTCGCTCGCCCGCCGCCTGGGCGACCGTGCGACTGTTGCCTCCGGCGATCATCAGAGCAGTGCCCAGAACCGCTTCATGCCCGTCGCGGGTGGCCCCGCCCAGGCGGGGAGCCTGACCGATCTCGACCGTCGCCACGTCGGCCACGCGCACCACCAGCCCGCCACGGTTGACCACGGGCGCCTGGGCCAGGTCCTCCACGGTCGAGGCCAGGGCGTCCGTGCGGACGGTCAGGGCCTCACCCCCGCGTTGCACATAGCCAGCGCCAGCCTGGGTGTTGGCGCGATCCAGCGCCTGGATCAGATCGTTGAGACTCAGTCCGTAGGCAGACAGTCGAGCCGGGTCTGGTCGAACCGCATATTCCTTCACATAGCCGCCGACCGTATCGACACCGGCCAACCCCGCAGCGGTGCGCATCTGCGGCGCGATGATCCAATCCTGAACCGTGCGCAGATAGGTGGCTCGCGCCGCTGGCGTGGTCAGCAATTCACCTTCGGGCGTCAGATAGGCACCACCCGCCTGCCAACCGGGCTGGCCGGGGCGTGCGAGGTTGGCGGTGTTGAATGGCAAGTAATCGACCGTCCACATCAGCACTTCGCCGAGACCCGTGGTGATCGGGGCCATGGCGGGCTCTACGCCTTCGGGCATGGCTTCGCGCGCGGCCGCCAGCCGTTCGGCCACCTGCTGGCGGGCGAAGTAGATGTCGGTGCGATCGGTGAAGATGACCGTCACTTGGCTGAAGCCGTTGCGGCTCAACGACCGGGTCGAGGTCAGGCCGGGGATGCCTGCCATGGCGGTCTCGATCGGATAGGTCACCTGCCGTTCGATCTGCTCTGGCGCGAGCGCCGGAGCGACCGTGGTGACCTGCACCTGCCGGTTGGTGATGTCGGGCACGGCGTCGATGGGCAGTTGCGTCAGGTTATAGAGGCCGACAGCGGCGACCAGGGCGGTGATGACGACGACGGCCCAGCGGAACCGGACGGACGCCTCGATGATGAGTTTGAACATGGCCCCGAATTCCCTCAGTGCCCGTGCTCGGCTTCGCCCTTGGCCAGTTCGGCCTTGAGCAGGAAGGCTCCGGTTCCGGCGACGCGCTCGCCGCCATTCAGACCGCGCAGGATTTCGGTGCGCCCCCCCGCCTGCCGCCCGACAAGGACGGGCGTGGCCTGGAAGCCACCCGCGACCTGGACGAAGACCACGGTGGCGCCTTCGACCGTCTGGATGGCTTCCGTCGGCACGGTGAGGCCGCCCTGCATCTCGCCGGTGACGATGGCGCCGGAGACGGCGGAACCCGCCGGAGGCAGGCCGCCGCCTGAGGGCCGAGCACGGATAACGGTGGCTCCGCTCTCGCCGCCGGCTCCGGCGGCCACGCCCGTGACCACGGCGTCGAACTCGCCTGACGGGCCGACGACCCGCAGTGACGCGCCCACGCGGACGCTGGCGGCAAGGGTCGGAGGCGCGTTGAACACCAGTTCCACTCGCGCAGGGTTGGTGACCTCGGCGACCACGCCCCCCTGAGGCACGAAGCCGCCCGGACCGACCTGGACCGAAGTGACCACGCCGGAGATCGGGCTCGTGACGCTGAGCCGCCCCGAAGCGCTGGGCGCCCCGGCGGCGGCGGCCCGAGCGCGTGCGGCGCCAGCCGCCGCCTGTGCGCTCAAAGCCTCGGCGTGCGACACCTCGGCCTCGCGCCTGGCTACCACGCCCAGGTCGGCCAGTTCCTCATCGCGGCCGTGGGCCTGTTCCGCCGCGATGTAGGCGGCCTGCGCCGCGTCAGCTTCGGCCCTCAGGGTTGCGGCGTCGCCGCTGACAAGGCTGACCAAAGGCTGGCCGGTGCGAACGGACTGGCCTGGCGCCACCAGGACCCGCTCGACCCGACCGCCGACGACGGCGGCCACCGCCGCGCGGGAATCGACCATGGGCTCGACCCGTCCGGACAACCGGGTTTCGCCACCGCCGCCGCGCCCTATGGCCACGACCTGAACGCCGGCGGCCTCAATCTGCTGGGCGGTTGGGGCCACGAAGCCCTCACGCTCTCCTCCCTCCTCGTGATCACCATGATCATCCTCAGCCACGCCTGACGTGCCTGGCGCCTCTGGAGCGGAAGGTGGGTTTAGGACCAAGAAGACGCCCGCGCCTCCCAGAAGGACAACTGCTGCGGCTCCCGCGACCAATGCGGATTTGTTTATTGTGCGCTTGCGCATCATTGGGTCCCTTCGAATGGGGCGCGGCCGTCCTGGCGCGCAAGGTCGATCTCGGCCCGCACCCGCGCGAGGCGGGCGTCGACGGCGGCGGCTCTGGCGGCCACGAGGGCGGTGCGGGTGACGCGCAGTTCAAGTTGAGAGATGCGCCCGGCCTCGAAGCCGATCCGCGACAAGCGGTAGGCTTCCTCGGCAGAGGAAACCCCTGCATCCGCCGCTCTCACGCGGCTGACGGACGCCGCCAAGCGCGCCTCGGCGGCGGCGCGGTCCGCTCGCGCGTCCTGGCGAGCGCCCGCCAGCCGGGCGTCTGCCGCCCGGAACTCCGCCTGCGCCGCATCGATATTGCCCCGGTTCCGGTCAAACAGGGGCAACGGCAGGCTCACGCCGAACGTGAACGCCGTCGCGTCCTCCGCCTCGAAGCGCCGAACCCCAATTGTTGCGCTGATGTCCGGGCGGGCCTGTGTCCGCTCCACGTCGATACGCCGTTCCGCCGCCGCCCGTTCCGCTTCGGCGACACGCACGGCGGGTGGACGGTCCGACTGGTCGCGAGACGCCAAAGGCGTCTGGTCCAGTAGACTCACCTGGATGGCGGTGACCGATATGGGCAGCATGGCGATGGCCGACAGTCGCGCGAAGGCGGCGTCGCGCTCGGCCCGCGCCTCGTCAGCGGCTGCACGGGCGGCCGCAGCTTCGCTCTCGCCCTGGATGCCGCGCAGAAGTGGCTCACGGCCTTCCTCAACGAGTAGGAGGGCCGCACGGGCGTCCTCGATCGTCAGAGAGAGGCTTTCGTCGGCCAGTTCAGCGCGGCGCTGGGCGGCCTCGGCCTCGGCATAGGTCAGGGCCAGACGGCCTGCGGCCTCCACTATCGCCAGATCGCGGCGGACCATCGCAGCACCGGCCTCGGCGCGCGCCACGTCGATCCGTGCGCTTCGCCGTCCCCACAGTTCTAGATTCTGCGTGACCGACAAGGTGGTCTCGGAATTGCCGAAGCCGGAGAAGGGGCCGGAGCCCAGAACATTCTCGGCCTCCAAAGCGAGCGTCGGGTTGGGCCGCACGCGCGCCTGACGGACACGCGCCTCGGCGGCGTCTTCAAGAGCAAGCGCTTCGGCTGCGACCGGGGTCTGGTCGAGTCGAGCCAGAAGTTCAGCGTAGGAAGGTGCGGGATCAGCCCAGGCAGGGCTGGAGATCGCCGCTATCAAGGCGGTGAGAGCGCAGCCGGCCGCGATGGGCGGCCGCCGGCGATGAGAAGCAGGCATGGGTCATCATCCAAAGGTCTGACAGGCAAGTGCGCCCGCGACGGCGCGGTCTCGCGGTCAGGCCCTTGGAGGGCGCTTCAAACCTTCGGAGGCGTAGGAGGTCAGATTGTCATCGACAAAAGGAGACCGCCCCTTGGTCACGGTCAGCTTGACGGTCTCGGGACTGGAATCGACGCGCCCGACGCTGCCGTGGTGGCAATGACCATGCGAACAGAGGCCGTGGCCGCCGCCGCGATCGTCCGCCTCATCGCCGGCGGCACCCTCTTCCGAGACGTGATTATCGACCACATGGGACGCTGCGGCCGGACCTTCCGTCGCGCACACAGCCGCGTCCACAGACGGCACCGCGAACACCGCGATCAGGAGAGCGATCACGGCGCAGAGCGGTAGCCAGGACGATCTCTTCGCAGCCATGACCGCCAGATAGTCTGAGGAGGCGTGACAAGCAATGCGTTATAGAATAGCGGCTTTGTCTGGCTACAAGCCTAGGCTGGCACAGCTTTCAAATCGCCAGTCGCAGCACTGGCAAGCGCTATTTAATCCGCGCCGTCATCAGAAATCAGCGCCAGCTTCTTGGACAGCTTATCCAAGGCTTCTTCTGAGAACTTATGCCCTAACCGCTCGATTATCGCTCGCCAAACACCGAACTCGCGCCACGACCAGAAGCGCTTAATCTGCCCGAGGGTGAGACCGGTCGAACCATCGAAAGCGAGATCATTGAAAACAGCATCGATAAATCTGCGCGATGTCGCCTCTGCATCGGCTCGGCGGCTATGCGGTGGCAAACTGTTCCTTATTACCGCCCAATCAAGGTCGGACAGCTCCGACTGTCTCGTGCTTTCAAGGGAAACGTGCGGTTCCGCCTGTTCCGCCTCTTCCCTGTCAGTCGCTATCCATCTGAGCCGGCGATCCCCTGGCCCCGCGATCGACGCGGCGAGTTTCTTTTTGCGAAGGTGCCGCAGAGCGACCTGAATCCGGTCGCGCTCCTTGTTGGCATCCCAAAGGTGGACTGCGTCTCCATTGGTCACCAATTGATCCGCGATCTCGCTGACTAGCAGGGGCTTGCGGGTGTTCTGCAAGAGCCAGTAGATCGAGTGACCTGCCCCAGCCCTGCGGGCGTTCCGATAGGGTGTTGTTTTTACAGTTATCTTCCAGTTCGCATTTTCACCCCATGTGGCCCGCCACTGCCGCCTGAAATCGAAGGCTCGAACACCACGAAAGCGACGGCCCCGGCCTTGACGCTTCCGTTTGCCGCCTCCGCAGTGATCGGACGGCTTTTCATCGAACCGCGACGACAACTTCACCGAACTTCGCCGGAACCGTCATCCGTCGGCGCCCGCCCTGTCATATCCGCCCTCTAGGCCATCGGGCCGGGCAGGCGGGGCGTTACGTCATGGCCGGGACATCCTGTCCCGCGTCGCCACCTGTCGTTGAAACACAGATTTCACAAGGTGGAATGAGATGCTCGGCCTTCGCACCAAAACCCTGATGGCGGTCGCCGCCAGCGCCCTGACACTGGCTGCCTGCGGCTCGGCCGAAGTGGCTTCGCCCGGAGAGGGCGATTTCGGCAACGGCGGCAATACCGGCGGAAACAACGGCGGCGGGAACAACCCCGCCCCCGGCACGCCCGCCGCCGACTGCCCGACCGGCTTCGCCAATGTCGGCGTCGTCGCCAACGGCACCCTGCGCGCCTGCCAGTTGCCGCAGCAGATCATCGGCGCCCTGACGGTGCCGCTGCGCGCCGGCACCATCTATTCGATCAGCGGCCGCACCGAAGTCGGCACCGACCGCGGGGCCGATCCGAACGCCCCGACCCCCGGCAGCCAGCAGGGCATCCTGACCATCGAAGCCGGCGTGCGTCTGTTCGCTTCGGGCGGCTCGGACTATCTGCTGGTCAACCGCGGCTCGCAGATTTTCGCCGAAGGCACCTCGACCAACCCGATCGTCTTCACCAGCCGTCAGAACGTCGAGGGCACGACCACGACCAGCTCGATGGGCCAGTGGGGCGGCATCGTCCTGGCTGGTCGCGCCCCGACCGCCGTTTGCCCGGTGGGCGTGACCGCGCCGAACGCCGCCTGCGTCGGCCAAGTCGAGGGCACCAGCGCCAACTATGGCGGCAACACCCTGGCGGACAACTCCGGCCGCCTGCGCTATGTCCAGATCAAATATTCGGGCTTCGAACTGTCGCCGAACAATGAACTCCAGGCCCTGACCCTGGCGGGCGTCGGCACCGGCACCACCATCGAATACGTCCAGGCCTACAACAGCTCGGACGACGGCATCGAGATCTTCGGCGGCACCGTCAACCTGCGCTACATCGTCATCAACGGCGCGGACGACGACGGCCTGGACACCGACACCGGCTGGAAGGGCGGCGCCCAATTCGGCATCATCACCCAGCGTCCGACCCCCGGCACGGGCGGTTCGCGCGGCTTCGAATGGTCGGCCGCCCCGTCGGGCACCGCCTATTACGCCGAGCCCAAGGTCTCGAACTGGACCGTGGTCGGCCGCAACGCCGCCGTGGCCGCCGACGCCATCATCACCCTGAACACCGGCACAAAGCCGACGATCATCAACTCGATCTTCGTCAACCCGACCACCTCGGCCGCCGCCTGCCTGGACATCGATGACGCCCAGACCGTCGCCAACGCCCCGGTGTTCCGTTCGGTCTTCTTCGCCTGCTCGCGTCCCTACGAGAACGACTCGAACGTCAACGCTGCGGCGACCGAAGCGGTGTTCACCGCGGCCGGCAACGTCAACAACACGGCGGCCGGAACCCACACCATGACGGCCCCGGCCGGCGCGACGATGCAGGACACGGTGCTGACCTTCATCAACGGCGCCAACGAGACCGCCGTGACGCCGACCGACGCGGCGGCGATCCATCCCTTCTTCCAGAACGTGACCTACATCGGCGCGGTCCGGAACGCGGCGGATACCTGGTACCTGGGCTGGACCTGCGGCCTGCAGGCCGGCTCGAACTGCTGACGACGGAGACGGGCGGCGTGCCATCCGCGCGCCGCCCTCCCCTATCGGCCTCCTCCGTCAATCTCCTGAAGGCGCTGATCATGAACAGCTTCCGTATGAGCCTGGGTGGGCTCCTCCTGGCCACGAGCGCGCTGATCGCGCCGCAGGCGATGGCGCAATCCGCCGCCTACCTTTCCGCCGCCGAACCTCTGGCGGCCGATCCCGAAGACCCGACCCAGCCGATCACCGTCGACGAGGTCGTGGTCCTGGGCCGCAACATCCCCGAACCGAACCGCGAAAGCCCCGAGGTCGCGGCCTTCCTGACCGTCGAGGACTTGAAACGCACGGGCGACGGCAACGCGGCCGAGGCCCTGGTCCGGGTGACCGGCCTGTCGGTCGTCGAAGGCCGCTTCGTCTATGTCCGCGGCCTGGGCGAACGCTATTCCTCGGCCCTGCTGAACGGCTCGCCTCTGCCCAGCCCCGAACCGCTGCAACGGGTCGTGCCCCTGGACCTGTTCCCCACCGAAATCCTGGGCGGGGTGACGGTGCAGAAGTCCTATTCGGTCACCTATCCGGGCGAGTTCGGCGGCGGCGTCATCGACCTGCAGACGATCAGCACCCCGCGCGATCCCTTCTTCACGATGCAGCTTTCGTCGGGCGGCGACACCGAGACGACGGGCAAGGACGGGCTGCTGTACATGGGTTCGCGAACCGACTTCACCGGTTTCGACGACGGCACGCGCGACGTTCCGACGGCCCTGCGCCTGGCCTTCGCCTCGGGCCAGCGGATCGGCGCCGCCTATGACGCGACGCAACTGCGCCATATCGGCCAGTCGCTGGTCAATGCGCCGCTGCGCCTGCTGCAGCGCGAGGCGATCCAGCCGGACTTCGGCGTTCGCTTCACCGGCGGCGGCTCGACAGCCACCCGTTTCGGCGACCTGGGCGCGGTTTTCGTGGCCGGTTACGGCAACAACTGGTCGACCCGTCAGGGCGACCGCCAGTCGGGCCGTATCGACGCGGGCCAGCTGGTCCTGGCCAACGACTTCGACTTCATGTCGACCCAGAACGACATCCAGCTGAACGCCCTGGCCAGCCTGAGCCTGGCCAATGAGAACAACACCCTGCGCTGGACCAACCTGATCGTGCGCAACACGACCAAGGAGGCGCGCAGCCAATACGGCTTCGACGACGCCTCGGGCGGGCAGCGCCGGACGGACTATACCGAGTGGTTCGTGCGCCAGCTGTTCTCGACCCAACTGGCCGGCGAGCACGACTTCGCCGACGGCGCCCTGACGCTGAACTGGCGCGCGGCCTATGCGGAAACCTCGCGCGATGCGCCTTACGAGACGCGCTTCGGCTATGGCCAGAACACCTCGGGCGACTGGATCCACGACATCGAGACCAACGCCATCTCGTTCAGCAACCTGGACGACGAGGTGATCTCGGGCGGCGCCGACCTGTCCTACGCCCTACCGCTATCGGCCAGCCGCGAGGCGGTCTTCTCGGTCGGCGTGGCCAGCTATGAGAACACCCGGTCGGCCCAGCAACGCACCCTGCGTTTCATCGCCCCGAACGGCTTGAGCGCGGACCAGCTGGAATCGCGGGTGGATTACCTATTCTCGGACGCGAACATCGGCCCCTATCTCCAGATCGAGGAAATCACGGGGTCCAACGGCGCCGCCGCCTTCGACGGACGCCTGCGCGTCAACTCGGCCTATGTGCAGGTCGCGGCCGAGGTGGTTCCCCTGGTCAATCTGAACCTGGGCGTCCGCTTCGAGGACGGCGAGCAGACGGTGACCCCGCGCGACCTGTTCGGCGGCTCCAGCGGTTTCCTGCCCACGCGGCTGGAAGAACGCTACTGGCTGCCGGCGGGCACGGTGACGTGGAATTTCGCCGAGGACATGCAACTGCGCTTCGGGGCGTCCAAGACGATCGGCCGGCCTCAGTTCCGCGAACTGGCGCCCCAGCAATACACCGATCCGCAGAGCGACCGGACCTTCATCGGCAACCCCTATCTGGTCGACACCGAGATCACCAACGTCGACGCCCGCTGGGAATGGTATTTCGACCGGGCCCAGTATGTGACCGCCGGGGTGTTCTGGAAGCGGCTGGACAAGCCGGTGGAGTCCAGCGTCGTCGACCAGGGCTCGTCCATCTCGCAGACCTTCCTCAACGCGCCGGAGGCCGTGGTCCGCGGCGTCGAGATCGAGGCCAAGACCTATTTCGAGTTCCCCGACGCCGGCGACTTCGTGGGCGGCAAGCGGTGGCTGGTTCAGGCCAACTACACCTATGCCGACTCTCAGGTGAACGTGGGGGCCGGCGACACGGTGGTGACCCAGAACAGCCTGGGGGTCGCCCAGCCGGCCAGCTACTACGTCGTGGACGGCAGCCGCCTGCAGGGCCAGTCCGAACACGTCGCCAACCTGCAGTTCGGCTGGGAAGACGAGGCGGCCCAGTCCCAGGCCACCCTGATCGCCAACTATGTCTCGGAGCGGATCACGGCCCGCGGCCGCCCCGGCGAGCCGGACCTGGTGCAGGAGCCGGGCGTGTCGCTGGACTTCGTCTATCGCAAGACCATCGACGTGGCCGACCGCCAGCTGGGCCTGGCCATCGAGATGCGGAACCTGCTGGGCGAGGAGTTTCTGGAATACCAGGAGCGGGGCCAGCGGATCATCGTCAACGGCTACGAACTGGGCCGCAGCGTCTCGGTCAGCCTGACCGCCCGCTTCTGATCGACGCAGCCCTGAAGGAGGCGCCGACCCGCCCGCCGGCGCCTCCCTTTTTTTGCCCGAGCGGGAGCCGCCCGTCGGCTCCCGTTTCCCTTTTGCGACAGATGATCCGCAGGCTGCACAAGCGTCACAGACGATTGTCGCCAGCGTCATGACGCCGTGAAGCCGTGCCCGGACGATTGGTCTAGGACGCCTCGAACTTTGGACTCGCAACAGGCGCGGCACGGTGATCGGGGCGTTCGGACAGTCTGTCGTTTCCTCCGCGCGCGGGGCCCTGAGGCGGCCTGAACGCCTGCGCTTGGGCCTGGAAATCACCTTGGGGTTGGCCCTGGCCTTCCAGGCGGCGCGACTGGGGGTGATCCTGCTGGACGCGGACCGACCAGCCGCCGCCGCTTCCGCCGACGCGCCGACGCGCCCGCCCGCCGACCTGACGATCTTCCAGAGATTCGATCCCTTTTCGCGCAACGCTCCCAGCGTCGGCACGGCCTCGACATCCGGCGGCTATCGGCTGTTCGGCCTGCGCCAGGGCGGCCCTGGCGGCGGCTCGGCGATCATCGGCCTGTCAGATGGTCGCCAGATGTCCGTGGGCGTGGGCGAGGAGATCGAGCCGGGCGTGGTGTTGCGGCGGGTCGATCCGGATTCCGTGGTCCTGACGCGCAACGGCGCCGACGAGACCCTGGCCTTCGCCGAGGTGCCGGTTTCGGCGCCGGTGGCCGTGGCGGACGACGATCCCGTGGTGGTTCCGCAACCACCTTCGGCCGCGCCTGCCGCCGAAGCCAGGCTGATCGATCCGGCGCGTCTGGCGGCCCAGGCGGCGTTGCGGCCCCGGCTTCAGGGCGCGCGGGTCAATGGCCTGACCGTGTCCGGGCGTGGCGACGGAGCGGCCCTGCGCGCCGCCGGCCTGCAGTCCGGCGATGTGATCCTGGCCGTCAACGACACCGAACTGAACAGCCTTGAAAGCCTGAACGCCCTGCGTGGCGAACTGGGCGCCGCCCCCACGGCGCGCATCCGGTTCGAGCGCAACGGCCAGGTTCAGACCGTCACCGTAAGGACCGCGCCTTGACCCGTTTGACTCGCACCGCCGGCGCCGTCCTGGCCCTGGTCCTGGCCACCCAGGGGCCGCTGGCCGCCGCGCCCGCCATGGCCCAGGACCGCCAGACCCTGAACGTCCAGGGCGCCGATATCCGCGCCTTCATCGCCGACATGGGCCGCTCGACCGGCCGCACCTTCATCGTCGATCCGGTCGTGTCCGGCACGGTGACGGTGACCAGCGACCGCCCCCTCAGCCGCGCCCAGATGTTCGAGGTTTTCCTGTCGACCCTCAGGGCCAACGGCCTGGTGGTGACGCCGACCGGTTCGGGCGCCTATCGCATCAGCCCGGCCCAGACGGCGGCGCAGGGGCCGGCCACGGTCGGCGCCGAACGGTTCGCCACCGAGGTCTTCCAGCTGCGCCACATCGACGCCGCCTCGGCCGCCGAGACCATCCGCCCGCTGGTGGGCGCGCAGGGCCAGGTGCTGGCCAACCCCGGCGCCAACAATGTGGTGGTGGCCGATTTCGCCGACAATCTGGCGCGCATCCGCGCCCTGGTCGGCCGCATCGACGTGGACCGCTCCAGCTTCCAGGTCATCAGCCTTAGCAACACCTCGGCGCGCGAGATCGCCGAGGTCATGCAGGCCGCCCTGGCCCCGCCCGGCGGCGGCGGCGCGCCCATGGTCAGCGTCACCCCGGTGCTCAGCGCCAACGCCGTCGTCCTGCGCGGCGACCCGGCCCAGATCGCCCGCATCCAGCCCCTGATCGAAGACCTGGACCGCCGCGCCTCGGCCGCAGGCGACGTCAAGGTGGTCTTCCTTCAGCACGCCGATGCGGAACAACTGCTGCCCGTGCTGCAACAGCTGGTCGGCCAGCCGGTCAGCGCCGCGCCCGCCGCCGCGCCGCGCCTGTCCAACTCGGCCGCCGGCACGGCCCAGGAGCCGGCCGTCCAGGCCGTCGCCGCATCGGCCACCCCGCCCGCCGGCGCCCCGCGCGCCACCATCGCCCGCTTCCCCGGCGCCAACGCCCTGGTCATCGCCGGTTCGGCCGACGCCCAGCGCACCCTGGCCGAGGTGATCCGCCAGTTGGACGTACGCCGCCAGCAGGTGCTGATCGAGGCCATTGTGGTCGAGCTGTCCGACACCGCCGTGCGCGAACTGGGCGTGCAGTGGCTGGCGGCGGGCGAACAGGGCTTCGGCCTGACCAACTATTCGGACCGCTCCACCCCCCTGGTCCCCATCGCGGGCGGCGCGGCGGCGGGCCAGCTGGACGCCGACGACCCCTTGCGCGAACAGCTTCAGACCCTGGCGCTGAACAGCCTGATCGGCGCCAACGGCTTTGTCGGCGGTGGCGGCGGTTCGTGGGGCGACGGCCTGTTCGGCTTCATCATCAATGCGGCCAAGACCGACCAGGGGTCGAACCTGCTGCAGACCCCGTCGCTGATGACCCTGGACAATGCCGAGGCCACCATCCTGGTCGGCCAGGAGGTGCCGGTCACCACCGGCGAGACGATCCTGAACGGTCAGGACAACCCCTTCCGCACGACCCAGCGTCAGGACATCGGCGTCAAACTGACCGTGCGGCCCCAGATCAATGCGGGCGGCTCCATCACCCTGACGCTGCGCCAGGAGGTGTCGTCGATCAACGGCGTCCTGTCGTCGTCCACCAACGACCTGGTGCTGAACAAGCGCGAGTTGGAGACCACCCTGGTGGTCGATGACGGCGACATCGCCGTGGCCGGCGGCCTGCTGGACCAGAACGACCGCATCTCGGTCGACAAGATCCCCGGCCTGGGCGACGCCCCGGTGATCGGCGCCCTGTTCCGGTCCAACAGCCGCCAGCGCGGACGCACCAATCTGATGGTCTTCATCCGCCCGACCATCGTGCGGACCGTCGCCGACAGCCAGACCCTGGCCGCTGATCGCTGGGGCTATATGCGCCAGCAGCAGGTCGCCGCCGATCCGACGCGCGAGCCCAGCCTGGACGAGATGCTGCGCGACTATATGCGGACCCAGCCGCCCGCCGCGCCCCAGGTGGGAACGGCTCCGGTCGCGCCGGTCGAGACCGCGCCCCTGCCGCCCGCGGGCGCGCTGTGATCACCCTGGTGGACCCCACCCTGCCCTACGCCTTCGCCAAGCGGCACGGCGTGGTGGTGCTGGACATGGGCGAGGTCGCCGTGGTGGGACTGCGCCAGGGCGCCGACGCCATGACCCTGGTCGAGACCCGGCGCGCCCTGGGTCGTCCCTTGCGGGTCGAGCGCCTGACCCCGGCCGAGTTCGACCGACGACTGTCCGACGTCTATGCGGCCGAGGGGCTGAGCGCCGACGACGACCTGGCCCTGCCGTCGGGTCTGGACGGCCTGGTGGACGACATCCCGGCCGCCGACGACCTGCTGGACAGCGCCGACGACGCGCCAGTCATCCGCCTGATCAACGGCGTCATCGCCGAGGCGGTGCGCCAGGGCGCCTCGGACATCCATCTGGAGCCCTATGAGACCGCCATGCTGGTGCGGCTGCGGGTCGATGGAGTGCTGAAGGAGGCGCTCAGCCTCAATCCGCGCGTGGCGCCGGTGGTGGTGTCGCGCATCAAGGTCATGGCCCGGCTGGACATCGCCGAACGCCGCACGCCCCAGGACGGGCGGGTGTCGCTGGCCCTGGGCGGCCGGACGCTGGATGTGCGGGTCTCGACCCTGCCGTCGCGGGCGGGCGAGCGGGTGGTGCTGCGTATCCTGGACAAGACCCAGGCGGACCTGTCGCTGGAAGCCCTGGGCATGCAGCCCGACGCGCTGGACGCCTTCCGCGCGGCCCTGCGCGAACCCAACGGCGTGGTGCTGGTCACCGGCCCGACCGGCTCGGGCAAGACCACCAGCCTCTATGCCGGCCTGTCGCTGCTGAACGACGCGACGCGCAACATCCTGACGGTCGAGGACCCGATCGAATACGCCATCGACGGCGTGGGCCAGACCCAGGTCAATCCGCGCGTCGGCATGACCTTCGCCGCCGGTCTGCGCGCCATCCTGCGCCAGGACCCGGACGTGGTGATGGTGGGCGAGATCCGCGACACCGAAACCGCCTCCATCGCTGTGCAGGCCGCCCTGACGGGCCACCTTGTGCTGTCGACCGTTCACACCAATGACGCGGCCGGGGCGGTGACGCGCCTGCGCGACATGGGGGTGGAGCCCTTCCTGCTGGCCTCGACCCTGCGGCTGGTCGCGGCCCAGCGGCTGGTGCGGCGGCTGTGCCCGCATTGCCGCGAGGCCGAGGCGGCCGACAAGCCGACCGCCAAACTGGTCGGGATCAAGACGGGCAAGACCATCTGGCGGCCGCGCGGCTGCGACGCCTGCGGCCACACCGGCTATATCGGTCGCACGGGCCTGTATGAAGTCATCCGCGTCGATGACCGCATCCGCCGCCTGATCGCGGCGGGCGCCTCGGAAGACGATCTGGCCGCCGCCGCCTTCGCCGACAAGCACGGAACCCTGTCGGGCCGCGCGCGCGCCCTGGTGCTGGAGGGCGTCACCTCGATCGAGGAGGCCCTGCGCGTCACCCGTCAGGAGACGACGGCGCCGGAAGAGGCGGCGGCCTGATGGCCGCCTTCGACTATGTGGCGGTGGACGACGCCGGGCGCACGGTCACCGGCGCTCTCAGCGCGCGTGACGAGGCGGCGGCGCGGGCGGTGCTGGATCGCCGCCGGTTGATGACCCTGCAACTCGGCCCGGCCAGCGCGGCCCCGACCAGGGCGCGGCCGGATGCGCCCGGCGGGCGGCTGAGCGCGCGCGCCCTGGCCCTGACCACACGCCAGCTGGCGGCCCTGATCGCGGCCACGCCGCTGGAGGAATCGCTGCGGTTGCTGGCGGCCCAGGCCGAGCGGCCCAGCGAACGGCGCATCCTGTCGGGCGTCCACGCCGGGGTGCTGGAGGGGCGCCGCCTGGCCGACGCCATGGCGACGCAGGGCCGGGCCTTTCCGCCGCTGTACCGGGCCATGGTGGCGGCGGGCGAGCGCTCGGGCGCCTTGCAGCCGATCCTGACACGCCTGGCCGACGGGCTGGAGCGCGACCAGCAGGTGCGGGCCAAGGTTCTGACCGCCGTCATCTATCCGGCCGTGCTGGCGGTGGTGGCGTTTGGCGTCATCACCATCCTGATGACCTTCGTCGTGCCCAAGGTGGTCGACCAGTTCACCGACATGAACCAGACCCTGCCGCTGCTGACCCGCGCGGTGATCGGCGTGTCGGACCTGATCCGCCACTGGGGCTGGCTGATCGTTCTGGTGGTCGTCGCCCTGATCGTCGGCGCCGCCGTGGCCCTGCGCCGGCCGAACCTGCGCCTTCGGTTCGACGCGGCGATGCTGCGCCTGCCGGTGATCGGGCGGCTGACGCGCGACATCCATGCGGCGCGCATGGCCCGCACCCTGTCCAGCATGATCGCGGCGGGCCTGCCGGTTCTGGACGGCCTGACCCTGACGGCGCGGACGGTGCCGAACCGCGCCCTGCGCCGCTCGACCGAGCAGATGGCCGAGGCGGTGCGTGAAGGCGGCGGCCTGTCGGCGGCCATGCGGCGGGCCGGTGTGTTTCCGCCCATCCTGACGCACATGACCGCTTCGGGCGAAAGCTCGGGTCGCCTGGAGACCATGCTGGACGGCGCCGCCGACTATCTGGAGCGCGAGTTCGCGGCCTTCACCGCCGTGATGCTGACCCTGCTGGAGCCGGCGATCATCGTCGTCATGGGCGGGGTGGTGGCGGTGATCGTGCTGTCGATCCTGTTGCCCATCCTGCAGATCAACACCCTGGCCATGGGATGAAAGCTATGCCCGACCGTAACCCCTCCCCCCGCGCTCCAGCCGCGAGCCACCCTGCGGCGAGCGATAGCGCAAGAAAAGCCCGACAAGGCTTCAGCCTTGTCGAGCTGATGGTGGTCATCGTCATCATCGGCCTTCTGGCGACGGTGGTGGCCATCAACGTCCTGCCCAGCCAGGACCGCGCCATGGTCGAAAAGGCCAAGGCCGACATCGCCACCCTGGAACAGGCCGTCGAGACCTATCGCCTGGACAATATGGTCTTCCCGACCGACCAGCAGGGCTTGCAGGCGCTGCGCCGCGCCCCGACCGGCCTGGCCCAGCCGGACCGCTATCGCCAGGGCGGCTATATCCGGCGCCTGCCGAAAGACCCGTGGGGCGCCGACTATCAGTACCGCCGCAACAGCACGCGCGGCGGCCAGTTCGATGTCTTTTCCTGGGGCGCCGACGGCCGCGAGGGAGGCGAAGGCGATGACGCCGACATCGGCAACTGGGACGCCTGACCGCCGCCCTCAAGCAGCGAGCGCCCGCGTCGCGAGCGTTAGGGCGCCAACATGCCCTCAAGCAGCGAGGCTCCGCGAGCCGAGCGGTAGGGCGAGATCATGCCCTCAAGCAGCGAGCGCCCGCGGCGCGAGCGGTAGGGCGAAGAGATATGGCTTCACCCTGGTGGAGCTGATGATGACGGTCGCCATCATCGGACTGGCGGCGGGGGCGGTGGTGCTGGCCCTGCCCGATCCGCACGCCTCGGCGTCACAGGCGGCGGAACAGTTCGCCGCGCGTTTGGTCAGGGCGCGCGAAGAGGCGGTGCTGTCCAACCGACCCACAGCGGTCGAGACGACGCGGACGGGCTATGGCTTCTCCACCTATGACGGCGTGCGCTGGTCGCCGCTGAACGAGGGGCCGTTCAAGGCCCGCCAATGGGATGCGGCGGTGCGGGTCGAGCTGGACCGGCCGCTGCGCATCGTCTTCGATCCGACTGGCGCGGCCGAACCGGCGCGGGTGGTGCTGAGCCGCGACGGCCATAGCCGCGCGGTGATGGTCGATGGCGCTGGCGAGGTGTCGATCCGTGACTGACCGCGCCGGCTTCACCCTGCTGGAGGTTCTGATCGCCCTGGCCGTCTTCGGCCTGGCGGCGCTGGCCCTGCTGAACCTGACGGGTGAGAACACCCGGTCGGCGGCGCGGGTCGAGGCGCGCACATGGGCCGGGATCGTGGCCGACAATCTGGCGGTCGAGGCGACGCTGGCCCCCGCCCTGGCCGAAGGCGCCGCAGACGGATCGACCGCTCTGGCCGGGCGTCAATGGCGCTGGACCCGCACCGTTGCGCCGACCGCAGTGGGCGACATCCAGCGGATCGACATCCGCGTGTCCGACGACGAAGGCCCGGCGGCCGAGCGGGTCGTGTTCCGGGAACGGTCGTGATGCGCCGCGCGGGTTTCACCCTGGTGGAGGTTCTGATCGCCCTGGCGGTCTTCGCCCTGATCGGCGGGGCCGGGGCGCTGGTGCTGTCGCAGGCGGTGGATAGCCGGTTCGCGGTCAGGACGGCCTCGGACCGGATCGCCGAGATCCAGCGCGCCCGCGCCCTGATGCGGGCCGACATCGGCCAGGCGGTCGGCCGCCGCACCCGCACCCCCACCGGCCGCCCCCTGCCCCAGCCGATGGTCGCGGGCCAGGCGCCGGGCGAGCCGCTGCTGGTCCTGACCCGCGCGGGCTGGAGCAATCCGGGCGAAGAGGCGCGGCCGTCGCTGCAACGGGTCGAATACCGGCTGGTCGGGGACCGGCTCGAGCGTCGCGCCTCGCGCTATCTGGACGGCGCCCGACCAGGGCCGCCCCAGGTGCTGTTCCGCGGCGTGCGGCAGGCGCAGGTGATCTTCGTGCGCGACGGGGCCGAGGCGCCCGCCTATATCGTCGCGCCCGACCGGCCCCTGCCCGACGCGGTGAAGATCAGCCTGACGCTGGACGGCTATGGCCCGGTGGACCAACTGTTCCTCGTGGGGCCGGCATGAGGCGTCCGACCGAACGCGAGGGCATGGCCCTGCTGACCGTTCTGCTGCTTGTCGCGGTGATGGCGGCGGTGGCCTCGGTGGTGCTGGACGATGTGCGCTTCTCGATCCGGCGCGCTGCCAACGCCGAGGTCCAGGCCCAGGCCCAGTTTTACGCCGACGGGGCCGAGGCTCTGGCCCGACGCCAGGTGGGTCGGCTGGTATCCGCCAACCCGACGCGCACGCCGTTGCAGCCCGACTGGAACGGACGGCGGCTGGATTTCCCCACCGATAGCGGCGCGGTCAGCGCCGTGGTGCGCGACGGCCAGGGCTGTTTCAACCTGAACAGCGTCGTCTTCGGCCAGGGCGAGGATCTGATGATCCAGCCCGAGGGCGTGGCGCAATTCGTGGCCCTGGGCCGGGCGCTGGGCGTGGCCGAGGGCAAGATGCGGGCGGTGGCCGACGCCCTGGTCGACTGGCTGGACGCCGACCCCGCCGTGCGCCCCGGCGGCGCCGAAGACGCGCGCTACGCCGGCCTGGCCGAGCCGTATCGCACCGGCGGGGTGCTGCTGGCCGAGGTCAGCGAACTGCGCGCCGTTCAGGGGGTGGATGCGGAGCTGTATCGCATCCTGCGGCCGCATCTCTGCGCCCTGCCCGTAGCGCGCCTGTCGCCGGTCAATCCCAACACCCTGACGCCGGATCAGGCGCCGATCCTGGTAATGCTGACCCATGGGCGGCTGACCGTCCCGGCCGCCCGCGCGGTGCTTCAGGCCCGTCCCGCCGAAGGGTGGGCCACGGCCGACGCCTTCTGGAACCAGTCGGCCCTGCGCGGCCTGGTGATCGACGAGGAGACGCGCGGCCAGATCCGCCTTCTAACCACCTGGTTCGACCTGCGCGTCGAGGTTCAGCATGCCGGGATGCGCGCGGTGCGCACCGCCCTGATCTCGGTCGCGCCCGATGGGCGGGCCCACACCGTCATCCGCCGATGGACACTGGAAGAATGACCCTGAAACGCCTGATCCTGCTGCCGGACTCCTCGGCCCTGCCCGCCACCTTCCTGACCTTCGACGCGGCCGGGACGGTGATGGAACGCGGGCGGCTGTCGCTTGATGCGCCCCGCGACCTGCCCGCCCTGCCCACGGTGGCGATCGCGCCCGGCGCCGAGGTTCTGGTGCGCTGGCTTGACCTTCCGGCCGGGGGCGGCGTCCAGCAGAGGGCGGCGGCCCTGTGGCGGTTGAGGGACGAACTGGCCACGCGGGCGGAGAGGACAACCGTGGCCCTGGGACCGATCCAGCCCGGGCGGCCGCGTCTGGCGGCGGCCGTCGATACGGCCCTGCTGACGGCGTGGCGCGAGCATCTGGAGGCCCTGGGCGTCCCCGCCGACGTCATCGCGCCCGACTGTCTCGCGGCGCCCGAGCCGGAAGGGTCGGACATCGCCCATGTCGTCGTTCTAGGCCCCCATCGGGCGGTGCGCGCCCAGGGCCTGGCGGCCACGGTCCAGGCCGAGATCGAGCCCCTGATCCGCGGCGATCGCCAGGCCGTTCTCATCGAGGACGCCCAGGCGGTCGAGGCCCTGCTGATCCAGACGGCCCTGAACCCGCCAATCAATCTGCTGGACGACGGACGCGCGGACCGTGCGGCGCGCAAGGGCTGGATGCGGGCCGCGGCCCTGGCGGCGGCCTTGCTGGTCTCGCCCCTGGTCCTGACCGGAGCAGCGGGGCTGCGCGACAACCTGGCCGCCGACCGGGCCGAGGCCCAGGCCCGCGCCACGGCGGTGCGGACGGCGCCAGACCTGGCCGGGTCCGACGATCCGGCGGCCGACCTGCGCGACCGGCTGGAGACCGCGCCCCCGCCGGGTGGCGCGCTGAACGCCCTGGCCGCCGTCGTCGCGGCGGTCGAAGGCGTGCCGGGCGCGGCGATGGAAAACCTGTCTCTGGCGCCGGACACCGGCCTGCGGGTCGGGATGGCCTATCCGGCGTTCCAGGACCTGGAGACGTTGCGTCGCGCCGTCGCCCCCGCCGGACTGGCCCTGACCGAACTGAGCACGACCGAGGACCAGGGCCGGGTCGTCAGCGATCTGGTCGTGGAGGCCGCCCGATGATGTCCGCCTTTGCACAATTCTGGACGGGCCGCACCCGTCGGGAACAGGCCATGCTGGCGCTTATGGCCGCGGCCCTGGCCGGGTTCGCGGTCTGGCTGTTGCTGGTGCGTCCCCTGGACGCCTGGGCCGCCGGAGCAGGGCAGAGACGTTCGGAAGCAGAGGCGCTCCTGGCCCTGGCGCGCGCCGCCCCGGCGCCGCAGACCGCGCCTCCAACCCTTGAGGCGACCCTGAAGGCCACCGCCACGGCGCGAGGCCTGCAACCGAGCCTGGGCATGTCGCCCGAAGGCGGGCTGGGATTCCGTCTGACGGCGCCCCGCGGGGCCGAGGCCCTGGCCTGGCTGGCCGACGTCCGCACCGCGACCGGCGCCGAACCGACGCGCCTTTCCATCCTGTCCGCGGACGGGACGTTGGAGATCGAAGGCGCCTTCGCCGGCGGCTGAACGCCGTCAGTGGAAGTCGCGCGATCCCGGCAGGATACGCCGGTCGCGCGGATGTTGGGGAGAGGCGAAGGCGTCCGCCCCGGACGGTGCGATCACCGGGGTTTGGTCGGGCGACAGGCGATTCAGTTCGGCCGTGCGGTCGAACAGCCGTTGGGCCATCAGGTGGACGACGCCTTCGGGGCTCTTCTCCACCACCCCCTCGACGCCCAGCAGCCGCGCGCCCATGACGATGCGGCGGTGCGCCTCGAACACCGGGATCCACAGGACCAGATTGGTGATCCCGGTCTCGTCCTCCAGGGTGATGAAGACGGCCTTGCCGTTGCCGGGCCTCTGGCGCACCAGAACCACCCCGGCCGTGCGGACCCGAGCGCCGGACCGTTTCGCCTCGACCTGGGCGCAGGTCAGAAGGTCCTCGGCGGCGAAGACCGGGCGCAGAATGCGCATGGGGTGAGCCTTCAGCGACAGCCGGGTGGTCTGGTAGTCGGCGGCGACGTGTTCGCCCAGAGCCATGACCGGCAGGCGCGCATCCTCCTCCTCGCCCAGTTCGCGCGCCGCGGCGGCCTGGAACAGCGGCAGGGCGTCATCGTCGGGCAGGCGGCGCACCTCCCACAGGGCCTGACGCCGATCCAGCCCCAGCGAGCGGAAGGCGTCCGCGTCGGCCAGTTTCCGCACCGCCGCGACCGGCAGGCGCGCGCGGCGCATCAGCCCCTCTATGCTGTCGAACGGACGGGTGCGGGCCAGGGCGACATCGTCGGCCCAGTCCTGTCTGAAACCGTCGATCTGGCGCAGGCCCAGGCGCAGGGCCAGGGCGCCCGCCTGTCCTTCCAGGGTGCTGTCCCAATGGGACTGATTCACATCGACGGGCCTTGCCTCGACCCCGTGTTCCTGGGCGTCGCGCACGATCTGGGCCGGGGCGTAGAACCCCATCGGCTGGCTGTTCAGCAGGGCGGCGGCGAAGGCGGCCGGGTGGCGGCGTTTGATGTAGCTGGAGACATAGACCAGCCGGGCGAAGCTGGCGGCGTGACTTTCCGGAAACCCGTAGGAGCCGAAGCCCTTGATCTGATCGAAACAGCGTCGGGCGAAGTCGGGGTCATAGCCCCGCTCGATCATCCGGCCGACCATGCGGTCTTCATAGGTGTAGAGGGTTCCGTCGCCCCGGAAGGTGCCCATGGCCTTGCGCAGGCCGTTGGCCTCCTTGTCGCTGAACTCGGCAGCGACCATGGCGACCTTCATCGCCTGTTCCTGGAACAGGGGCACGCCCAGGGTCCGTCGCAGAACCTTCTTCAACTCGTCCGGATCGTGCGGCGGGGCGGGCGTGGCCCAGGTCACCTCTTCCCGGCCGTTGCGACGCCGCAGATAGGGATGGACCATGTCGCCCTGGATCGGGCCCGGCCGCACGATCGCCACCTGGATCACCAGATCATAGAATTCGCGCGGGCGCAGGCGCGGCAGCATGTTGATCTGCGCCCGGCTCTCGACCTGGAAGACGCCGATGGAGTCGCCCCGGCACAGCATGTCATAGACGTCGGCCTGCTCGGCCGGGACGGTGGCCAGGTCGTGGTCGACCCCTTCGTGCGCCCGCATCAGGTCCAGCGCCTTGCGGATGCAGGTCAGCATGCCCAGCGCCAGCACATCGACCTTCATCAGGCCCAGGGCGTCGATGTCGTCCTTGTCCCATTCGATGAAGGTGCGGTCGGCCATGGCCGCATTGCCGATGGGAACCAGCTCGTCCAGACGACCGCGCGTCAGTATGAAGCCCCCGACGTGCTGGGACAGGTGTCGTGGAAAGCCCAGCAGCCGGGTCGCCATGTCCACCGCACGGCGGATCTGGGGGTTGTCGGCGTCCAGGCCCGCCTGGACGATGTCGCGATCAGGGATGGAGGCGCCGTAGCTGCCCCACTGACCATTGGCCAGGCGGGCGGTCACGTCCTCGCTGAGGCCCAGGGCCTTGCCGACCTCGCGGATGGCGCTGCGGGGGCGATAGGAGATGACGGTGGCGGCGATGCCCGCCCGCTCACGGCCATAGCGGCCATAGATGTACTGGATGATCTCCTCGCGCCGCTCGTGCTCGAAATCGACGTCGATGTCGGGCGGCTCGTTGCGGTCGGCCGACATGAACCGCTCGAACAGCAATTCATTGTGGGCCGGATCGACGCTGGTGATCCCCAGCACGTAGCAGACCGCGGAATTGGCCGCCGACCCCCGCCCCTGGCACAGGATGCCCCGGTTCTCGGCCTCGCGCACAATGTCGTGGATGGTCAGGAAATAGGGGGCCAGGTGGCGTTCGGCGATATAGGCCAGCTCCTTGGCCAGGGCGTCCTCGACCTTGTCCGGAACCCCGGCGGGATAGCGCCCCGGCAGGCGTTCGCGCACCCGATGCTCCAGCCAGCTCTGGGGCGTCTGGTCCGGCGGGATCGGCTCTTCCGGATATTCGTAGCGAAGATCGCCCAGGTCGAAGATCGGCCGGTTCAGGAAATCCACGGTCTCGGCCAGGGCCTGGGGGGCGTCGGCGAACAGCCGGCCCATCTCGCCCGGCGTCTTCAGGTGGCGTTCGGCGTTGGCCAGCAGGCGACGCCCCGCCTGATCGACCGACACCCCCAGGCGGATGCAGGTCAGAACATCCTGCAGGTCGCGTTCGGACGGGGCGTGATACAGCACGTCATTGGTGGCCAGCAGGGGTGTGTCCGCCGCATCCGCCAAGGCCTGCAACCCCGCCAGCCGCCGCCGGTCGTCGCCGCGCCGGGGCATGGTCGCCCCCAGCCAGACCGCCCCAGGCCGCACGGCGTTCAGCCGATCCAGCAGGGGCGAGATTTCTTCCGTTCGCCGTGGCGGCATGACGATCAGCAGCAGGCCTTCGGGATGGGCCAGCAGATCCTCCACCCGCAGGCGACACTGGCCTTTCTTGGCCCGCCGGGCGCCCAGGGTCAGCAGCCGCGTCAGCCGACCCCAGCCCTCGCGGTCCTCGGGATAGGCGACGATGTCCGGCGTCCCGTCCTCGAAGAGCAGGCGCGCCCCGGTCCGCAGGCGGAAATCCCGCGCCCGCGCCTTGATCCATTCGGCCCTCTCCTCCGGGCTCAGGGGATCGGCGATCCAGCCGATCTCGCCGGGAGAGCCGCCGTGGCGCACCCTGTCCGGCGGGGCCCATCCTTCCTCTCGCAGGGTCTTCAGCGCCGACCAGGCCCGCACCACCCCCGCCACCGTGTTGCGGTCGGCCAGACCCAGCCCCGCCTGACCCAGCACCAGGGAGGTCAGCACCAGGGCCTTGGGCGGCGACGCCCCGCGCAGGAACGAGAAATTGCTGGCCGCGACCAGCTCCGCATAGGGGGGCGCGCTCATGCGAACAGGCCGTGGACATACCAGCGCGGCGCCGGCTCATCCCCGAAATGCCCGGCGCGGAACAGCCAGAACCGACGGCCCTCGGCGTCCTCCACCCGATAGTAGTCGCGCACCCGGCCCCCGCCACGCCGCCACCATTCACCCTCGATCCGCTCGGGCCCCTCGGCCAGGGCGACCCGATGGATCACCCGTCGCCAGGTGAAGCGGGCCGGCGGACCGTCGGGCACGGGCGACACCACCTCGACCGGCTGGGGCGGGTCGAACAGATGCAGAGGCCTGAGCGGCGGCGAGCCGGGATCGCGCTCGGGCCATTCGACCCCGTCGTCCGACGGGGCGCGGCCGGCTGGAAGCTGTCGGCTGGCCCGTTCAGGCAGATGGGAGTCCGCCGGCCGCACCCGCACCACCGCCGCCGGTCCCAGCCGCGCCGCCAGCCGGTCGATCAGGGCCTGAAGGGCCTCTTCCCGTCGCGGCGAAGCGTCAAGATCGGTCTGGACCGCTTCCAGCCGCTGGAGCGTCAGGGCCTCCATCCGCAACTGATCTATGCCGAACCCCGGATCCAGAGGCGTGGTCAGGGCCGCCAGACGTTCGCGGAACAGGCGACCGATCACCGCGGCGTCACGGATCGGCAGGGCCGTCCCCAGGCCGATGACGCGCGTCCCCCCGTCGATGCGGAAGACGGTCAGACGAAAGCCCTGGGCGCCCGCCCTTCGGGTCTCCAGCGCCTGTTCGACCTCGGCCAGCAGGTCGGCGATCACCGTCTGCAGCGGCTCGGTGGTGATCAGGGGCTCCATCAGCACCCGGTCGGCGACAATCGGCGCAGGCGGCCGCGCCGGGGTGATGCGCGCGTCCTCCAGCCCCAGCAGACGGTCCAGCCGCGTCGGGAAATCGGCCCCGAAACGGGCCGCCAGGGGTGCGCGCGGCCGGTCGTCGAGGTCGCCCAGAACCACCAGGCCCGCGCGGCGCAGGGCCTGGGCCTCGGCCGGCTTCAGTTCCAGGGCCGCGACCGGCAGGCGGCGGGCGACGGCGCGGTCCTGTCCTTCCGGCGTCACCCCTTCGGAGCCGAAACGGCCCAGGGCGCGGGCCGTCTGGGGCGTGCGCGCCAGGGCCAGCCGCGCCTGCAGCCCCCCTCGCCGGGCCAGGGACCGGGCCGCCGCCAGCAGCCGGCCCTCCCCCCCGAACAGATGGGCGCAGCCGGTCACGTCCAGCACCAGGCCGTGCGGGGGGTCCAGGGCCGCCATCGGGCTGAACCGCCCGAACGCCTCCAGCATCCGGTCCAGCAGGGCGTCGTCCGCGGCCGGCTCATGCGGCTGGACGGCCAGGTCCGGCGCCTGGGCTCGCGCATCGGCCAGGGTCATGCCCGGCGTCAGTCCCAGGGCGGCGGTGGGGGCGTCCAGCGCGGCCAGGCGCAGGGCGTTCCCGGACCTTTCGACCAGGGCGAACGGCCCCTCAGGCCGCGCGGACCCCAGTCGATCGGTCGACAGGAAGGGAAACCAGATCGCCAGATGTCTTCGCTTCTGTGAACGCGCGGGCGTCACGATCCCACTCCATGATCCATTCTCCAGGGGCCAGGCCGGCCCGACCCCGCAGCAGCGTCGCCCGAAAGGCGGGCGGCCCCGGGGCCCGCGCCGCCAGCGCCCGTGACGGCGCGGCCTGAACCGACCATCGCGTCGCCGCCGCGCTGGGCTGGGGCCGCGCCCCCGCCCGCACCAAGAGGGCCGCCGCCCCGCCCTTCTCGGCCGCCAGGGCCAGACGGCGGCTGGCCGTCAGGGTGAAGGCCCGGGCCTCGCCCCATCCGCTCATCACCACCGCCCTGGCCGCCCCGCTGCGCAGCACCTCCTCCCCCGCCGCCAACAGGGCCCGGGCGTCGGGCGCCCGCACCAGCAGCAGGTCATCGACCGCCAGCCCCCATTCGTGCAGCCCGGCGCCATGAAGATCGCCGGTCTCATGCCGCCCGCGATCCTCCCGGATCCAGACTAGGGGCGCGCCGCCCATCGCCAGCGCCATCCCCAGGGCGAACCCGTCCGCCGCCGCCGCATGAAGGGCCGTGGCGGCATAGATTTCGTGCAGGGCTGGCTGCACGCCCACAGCCGGCGGCCCTTTCGCATACGGCCGCAGGGGCGTCAGGGCGCGCGACCTGTGGGCGGCCAGGTCGGAGATGGGACGAGAAGGAGCCATTTGTTCACTTTATGTTCTCGTATATGCCACCCAACATCCCGCTGGAGTCAAGCGAGACCGTTCAACCTCCCCAAGGCCGTGGCCTAGGGTCGCAACGCGGCAGGCTTCCTATCGCCGGGACTTGCCCCTAAAGCTGCACAGGCAATGCGTCGTTCGTCCGAACATTGGGGGCCGATGCGATCGCTGGCCTTTCTGGCCGCGGTCTTCGCTGTCGTGTTCGCCAGCCTGCTGCCGGCGGCGGTGGCGGCCTCGCCCGCGACGGGGGCGCCGATCGTCCTGTGTTCGGGCGGCCGGCTGATCACCGCCTTCGACCAGGCGGGCCAAGCGCATCATCAGCCCGGCGAGAAGGCCGCGACCAGCCTGGATTGCGCCGCCGCCCTGTTGTCCGGCCTGTCGGCCGTCGACACGCCCGCGCCGCCCCTACCCCTGGCGCCGATCCGGACGTCCGCCCCCGCCCCGGCCTTCGCCCCGCGCACGGCCGCGACCGTCCCGTCCCCGGCGCCCAGGCCGCCGTCGACCGCGCCGCCCATCCTCTGAAACAGACCCGAACCCTCGCCCCGCGGCCCTGACGGCCGCGCCTTGCGTCTTCGTCTGTCTTCAGGACCCCTTCTCATGTCTCTCAAATCTCATGCGGCGCCGTGGGCGCTGCTGATCGCCGCCTGTGCGCCCGCGCCCGCCCTTGCCGCCCCGCCCGAGCCGGCGTCTCCCGCCAGTCCCGACCAGACGACCGAGCCCGAGCCCGTGCGCGTCGACACGGTCATCGTCACCGGCCGCCGAAATCCCGAGGATCCGCCCGTGGTGGCCGAGGCGCGGGCCCGGCTGTCGCGCACCCCCGGCGCCGTCTCGGTGGTCTCGGCCGAGGCCTATCAGAACCGCGCCGCCCAGGGCCTGTATGACATCCTGCGCGACGCACCCGGCGTCCTGGCCCAGAAACGGTTCGGGGAAGAGGCGCGGCTGTCGATCCGCGGTTCCGGCCTGTCCCAGGCCTATCACCAGCGCGGCGTCCTGTTCGCCCAGGACGGCGTGCCCTTCGCCGACGCGGACGGCTTCTCCGACTTTCAGAAGATCGATCCCCTGGGCGCCCGCTATGTCGAGGTCTATCGCGGCGGCAACGCCCTCAGGTTCGGCGGGGCCCAGCTGGGCGGGGCGCTGAATTTCGTCACCCCCACCGGGCGCACCGCCGCCCAGGCTGCCCTGATCCGCCTGGAAGGCGGCGCCTATGGCCTGCGACGCGGCCAGCTGGCCCTGGCGCGCGACTGGGGTGACTGGGACGCCTACGCCGCCCTGTCCGGGCTCGAAGCCGACGGCTTCCGCGAACACAGCCAACAGCAGCAGGCGCGGTTCAGCCTGAACCTGGGCCGCCGCTTTGGCGAGGATCGCGAAGTCCGGCTGATCGTCAGCGCCGCCGAGGTGGAGCAGGCGGTTCCGGGAACGCTGAGCCTGGCCGACGCCCTGACGCGGCCGCGCATGGCCAATCCGGCGACGATCGCCAACAACTGGCGCCGTGACGTCGATGTCGCGCGCGCCACCCTTCAGACCCGCTGGCGGCTGGCCGACGACCTGGTGTTCGAGGGCGGGGTCTATGTCACCGACGACACCCTGTGGCACCCGATCCCGGTCGTGCTGGACAATCACAACCGCACCTGGGGCGGGTTCGGCCGACTGGACTGGGAAGGCAGCCTGGGCGGACGGCGGGCCGACCTGTTCGTCGGCGCCTATTACCGCTCCGGCGAGCTGGACAGCCGCGTCTCGCTGAATTTCGGCGGCGCCCCCAGCCCCTTCCTGGTCGGCTCGGCCCAACAGCAGGCGACGGGGCTGGACCTGTTCGCCGAGGGGCGGCTGTTCGTCACCGACCAACTGGCTGTCGTGGCCGGCGGGTCGTTCGGCCGCGCCACCCGCGACTATGTCGACAACCTGGGCGCCAACAGCGACCAGGTCACCTACGACTGGTTCTCGCCCCGCCTCGGCCTGTTGTGGGAGGCGGCGGACGGATCGCAGGTCTACGCCAACGTCACCCGGTCGGAAGAGCCGCCGATCTATGACTCCCTGCGCAACTCGTCCTTCACCGGCATCGGCTTCGTGCCGCTGGAAACCCAGAAGGCCTGGACCGGAGAGATCGGGGCGCGGGGCCGGCGCGGGCCGATGCTTTGGGACGTCACCCTCTATCGGGCCCAGGTCCGGGACGAACTGCTGAACTATGTCATCACCCCCGGCATCCCCTCGGCCACCTTCAACGCGGGGGATACGGTGCACCAGGGGCTGGAGGCGGCCCTGGACTGGACCCTGACCGAGGATGCGCCCGGCGGCGGGCGGCTGTCGCTGCGCCAGAGCTGGACCTGGTCGGACTTCCGGTTCGACGGGGACGCCGTCTATGGCGACAACCGCCTGCCGGTCATCCCGGAACACCAGTATCGGGCCGAGCTGAAATACGCCCATCCGGCCGGCTGGTTCATCGCCCCGGCGGTGGAATGGCGACCGGGCGACGTCTGGGTCGACTACGCCAATACGATGAAGGCGCCGGGCTATGCCGTCTGGTCCGTCAGCGCCGGCTGGACGATCAACGACCATGTCGCCTTCTACGTCGACGCCCGCAACCTGACCGACAAGGCCTATGCGCCCGAGTTCGGCGCCGTGACCGACGCCCTGGCGCCGGGCGTGAGCACCGAGGTCTTCTATCCGGGTGAGGGTCGGGCCGTCTTCGTCGGCCTGCGCCTGGCCTATTGAGGGGAAAGACGATGACCCCGACGCCGTCACCGGCCCTGCCCGACGCCTACCGCGCCGTCTGGCGGTGGCATTTCTACGCCGGGCTGATCGTCATGCCGGTGCTGATGCTGATGGCCCTGAGCGGCGGCCTCTATCTCTACAAGCCCGAGATCGAGGCCGCCGCCTATCGCCCCTATGATCGCGTCCAGGCGGCCGCTCCCCTGACCTCGCCCGACCGCTGGCAGGCGGCGGCCGAGGCCGAGGCGGGCGCCCCGGCGGTCTCGGTCTTCGTGCCCGCCCGTCCCGACCGGGCGGTGCAGGTCAAGGCGGGCGACGCCACCATCTTCGTCGATCCCTACACCGCCCAGGTGACCGGCCGGGTCGCCGGCGACGGGCCGATGGGGGTGGTCAAGCGGCTGCACAGCCTGGAGCTGCTGGGCCGGCCGTTCAACATCCTGGTCGAGATCGTCGCCGGCTGGGCCATCATACTGGCGGCGACGGGCCTCTATCTGTGGTGGCCGCGCGGGCAGGGCGTGGCCGTGGCGGCGCCCAGGCCGGGCGACCCCCGCCGCCGACCGTTCTGGCGCGACCTGCATGCGGTGACGGGCCTCTATGTCGGCGGGGTGGTCCTGTTCCTGGCTGTCACCGGCATGCCGTGGTCGGCCGTCTGGGGCGACCGGGTGCAGACGTGGATCAACGCCTCGGGCCTGGGTCGCCCCCCGGCCCCGGCGGCGGCCAGCCCCTGGTCGCACGGCAAGGGTCATGACAAGCCGACCGGCGTCGGCTGGACCCTGGAAGGCGCCGTCCTGCACGCCCATGGCCATGGCCCGGACGCCAGCCCGGCGCGACTTTCGACCGTCATCGCCACGGTCCGGGCCCAGGGCCTGGCCGCCCCCTATACGGTGTCCATCCCCGACGATCCGACCCTGGCCTATACGGTCGCCCGCTCGGTCGAGAAGGCCGAGGACGCGCGCAGTCTCTATGTCGACGGCCGCACCGGGGCGGTGAAGGCCGACCTGCGCTGGGATCAGTTCGGGCCGGGGGCCAGGGCCTTCGAATGGGGCATCGCCGTCCACCAGGGCCTGCAATATGGCGGGATCAACCGGCTGGTGATGCTGCTGGGCTGTATCGGGGTCTGGGTGCTGGGGATCAGCGGCCTGGCCATGTGGTGGATCCGCAGGCCGCGACGCGGCGGCCTGGGCGCCCCGCCGGCGCCGCCCGGACCGCGGGCGCGGGCGGCGGTGCTGGGGATCGTCCTGCCCCTGGCGGTTCTCTATCCCCTGACGGGCCTCAGCCTGATCGCCGCCCTGGTCGTGGAGCGTGTGGCGGGCCGCCTGAAGCGCTTGCGCTGAGGCTCAGTCTGGCGCCCAGCCCTCGGTCATGGCGCGCAGGCGCCGGGGTTGTTCGAGATGAAATCCGGCGAAGGCTGAGCCCCTATTCGACCTCCGCGGCGTCGCGGGCTCCGGTTCCGAAGCTCTGCTCCTGCCAGGCGCGCCACTGATCATGCAGCCATTGGCGCGGGCGATCGGCGCCGGTCTGGGCGATCTGTTCGGCCCAGACATCGGACAGACGCCGCACCGTCTCGGTCCCCCAGCCCGGCGCCTGCTGCCGCGACCAGTTCTGGGCCGAGGCGGCGTTGAACACCACCAGGATCAGGGCGGCGAAGACGATCACCCGGCTGGTCCAGCGGCGATCCCGCGCGCCCTGGCCCTCGCCGTCCAGGGGCGGACCGGGCGGAAAGGCGAACCGGCCCAGCGCCGTCAGCGGGCTCTCCCGGGTCGGCAGGTCATGGGCGTCGGCCCCGGCGTTCCAGTCGCTGGGCGGATCGTCGGGCGTCGGCGCCGCCGCCATCTGGGGCGCGTCGGCGACAGGCGGAAACAGGCTGGTGGGGGGCGGGGCGAAGGCCGTGGGGAAGGGATCGACCGGCCGTTCGTGCGGCGCCGCCCCCTGCCCTTCGTCTTCGTCGTGATGATCGCCCATGGCCGCCTAACGCCTCAGAACTGGAAATAGATGAAGGGCGCCACGCCGTCCGGCCGCACCGCCTCGATCAGCAGTATGGCCAGGCCGATCAGAACGCCCAGGGTCAGCGACGGCGCGGGCTTCAGCTTCAGCGTCAGGCTTTCGACCGCACGCGGCGGCAGCCAGTGCATGGCCAGGCCGCCGACGATCAGCGTCAGCAGGAAGGGCGTCAGCACGGTGACCGGCCCGAACCGGCCCAGCCCCTGAACCATGGCCACGGCCAGGTCGAAGGTCTCGGCCCGGAACAGGATCCACCCCAGGCAGACGATGTGGAAGGTGACCAGCACCCCGACCACGGTCGGGATCAGCTTGCGGTCCCCCAGAACGGCCCGGCCGATCCGCTCGGCCACCTGAACCGCCCCATGCAGGGCGCCCCAGGCCACGAAGGTCCAGGCCGCCCCATGCCACAGCCCGCCCAGCAGCATGGTGATCATGACGTTGATGCAGCTTGAGATCAGCCCCTTCTTGCCGCCCCCCAGCGGCACATAGAGATAGTCCCTCAGCCAGCTGGACAGGCTGATGTGCCAGCGGCGCCAGAAGCTCTGCATCGAACTGGCGCGATAGGGCTGGTCGAAATTGCGCGGGAAGGAGTAGCCCAGCAGGGCCGCGATCCCGATGGCCATGTCCGAATAGGCCGAGAAGTCGCAATAGATCTGGATCGCATAGCCATAGACCGCCGCCGCGATGTCGATGGCGCCATAGGCCGACGGATCGAAGAAGACCGGGTCCACCAGCCGCACCGCCAGCTCGGACGCGATCACCGTCTTCTTGAACAGGCCCCAGACGATCAGCAGAAGCCCGTGGGTCGCCATCTCGCGCGTCAGGCGCGGCACGCGGTCGAACTGGGGCAACAGATCCGACGCCCGCACGATGGGCCCCGCCACCAGATGCGGGAAGAAGCTCATCAGCAGCATGACGTCCAGCAGCGACCGGGCCGGTGGCGTCTTTGCGCGATGCACGTCCACGACATAGCTGATGCCCTGGAAGGTGAAGAAGCTGATCCCCACCGGCAGCACGATCTGCAGCAGCGGCAGGTCCCGCTCCCACCCGAACCGGGCCAGAAGTTCGCCCGCCTGCTCAACAAAGAAGCCGTAGTATTTGAAAAAGCCCAGGATCAGCAGGTTCGCCGCCACCCCCAGGCCGACCAGCAGCCTGCGTCGCCCCACCGCATCGCTGCGCGCGATCAGGGCCGCCACGCCCCAGTTCAGCACCGCCGACAGGATCAGCAGGCCGACGAACCGCCAGTCCCATTGCGCATAGAAGAACCAGCTGGCCAGCAGCAGGAACAGCTTGCGCCGCCCGTTCTCGCGATCCAGCGACCAGGCGGTGAAATAGACGAACAGGAAGAAGACGCCGAAGGCCAGGGTCGGGAACAGCATCTATGCGCCCTCCCCTTTCCAGGCGGCATAGGCGGCCATCAGGTCGGCGGCCATGATCCCGCCGATCCAGTCGGCGCCGGCCGAGGTGAAATGCACCCGGTCGCCCCGCATCAAAGGCTCGGCCATCGTCGCCAGTCGGTCCGAGACGCAGTCGCCGCCCATCCGCCCCTGCCAGTCCCAGTACGCCACACCCATGTCGGCGGCGACCCGCCGTTGCAGGTTCCGGACCACGGCCAGGGACGGCGGCGGGGCGCGGCGGCCATCGGCGCTGCACGGCCCGGCGGCGCCCGTCCGCAGGGCGTCCGGCGCGCCCAGGATCATCAGGGCCGAACCGGGCGACAACCGCTTCAGCCGTGCGATCTGCTGGCGCAGCAGGGCCTCGTAGGTTGCGGGGTTCAGATCGCCCTCGAACCCCTCGTTGGTGCCGAAGGCGACGATGATCAGGGCCGGGGCCCATTCGGCCAATTCGGCCGCCGCGACAGCCTCGTCCCGCGCCGCCAGGTCGCGCAGGGTGGCGCCGACGACGCCCAGGTTGGACAGGATCACCCCCGGCCCGTCACGTTCGAACATCAGGCTGTAGGCCAGGGCCTGGGGGCCAGCGGGCCGCACCTCAAGCCTCTCGGTTCCCATCAACAGGCGATGGCGTTCGCACACCGGCCCCGCTCGCTGCGACCGCAAGTCAAAGGGGACCAGCGCCTTGCCCAGCACGATGTCGAACCCCTGACCGGCCCGCCCGCACAGACGCAGCAGATCGGCGCCCGCGCCCGGATCGAAGGTCAGGGTCAGGGCTGGCGCGCGGCCATAGGCGGGCGCGCCGACCCCCGTCAGCCCGACCTCCGCCCGCTGGAAGCCGCCGCGCGGCGTCAGCGGGGCGGTGCGGTTGATCCAGCCGTCCGCCGTCACCTGGACCTGATAGGGGGCATAGCCGTCATAGGGCGCCCCGGCCGGCAGGACGCCGCGCCCCCCATTGCCGAACCGGGCCTGCAGGGCCGCGCGCACGGCGCCGGTGATGCGGTCCCCGGCCGTATGGCTGTCGCCGATCTGGACGATATGGACCGGGGTGCGCCGCGCCCCCGCCTCGGTCTCCTCCAGGGCCTGGAACAGGGGCGCCAGGGCCTCCGCCCCGCACAGGCCGCCCGGACAGGTCGAAGCGCCGGGCGGCGGCTGGGTCTGGGGCTGATACGGGATTTCCTGGGCCCAAACCCGGGGCGCCGTCACGCAGACCAGCAGCGCGGCCGCCAGCGACGCCGCCCGCCGCATTCCGCTCAACCCTGGGCCGGAGCGGCGTTGATCTCGCCGATGCCGGCGTCGCGGCGCAGGCGTTCGGCCACCGGCTTGCCGATCCGCAGATAGCCGGCCATCGACATGTGGATGCCGTCGTTGGCGCGCATCAGCACCTTGCGGCCCGAGGCGTCGGGCAGATAGGGGGCGTAGGCGCCGTCCGCCTCGGCCGTGATCCGGGTGGTGTCCAGCCACGGCACGCCCAGGGCGCGCATCCGCTCCTCGACCACGGCGTTGATGACGCCCATCTTGCCGTCGAAGCTCTCGCGCTTCATGCGCGGCAGGCCGACCCAGTAGACGGCCACGTCCCGGCTGCGCAGCAGGGTCACCAGGTCCGTCACCCGCCGGGCGTAGGCGGCCTTCCAGCCATCCGAACCGAACGGATGGACCACTCCGTCCAGGCTGATCCCCTGGGCGTCGTTGGTGCCGAACAGCAGGACAGCCACGTCCACCGGCTGGTCGTCCAGCTGGCGGCGGGTCTTGGCCTGGATATCGACATAGTCATAGCGCGACAGGCCGGTCGAGACCTCGCTGAACCTGGTGACGCTGACGCCCGGCTCGCCGTTCAGGTCGCGATAGAGGGCGGTCCACAGCCCATCGGCCATGGAATCCCCGAACACCCCGATCCGCAGCCGCCCGGCGGCCATGCGCTGACGCAGGGGCGTCACCGTCGGGGCGACAGGCGCCGGCGCGGCCGGAGTCACTACAGAGGGGGCCGGCGTCGGGGCCGGCGGGGCCGAGGCGTTGGCGCTGCCGCCCAGCAACAGGGTGGGATGACGCAGCCAGGCGCGACCGTCCGGCGTCGCCGCCAGGCCCAGGGCCACGCCGATCAGCAGGCCCGCCGTCAATGCATTGATCGCCCGCACGTCCCCGAAAGCCCCGGCGCGAAATTGGTGAACGGCCCTTTTACCCTATCGGGCGAACGGCGCCATGCCCTGCGCCCGCCGGGCGAACAACAGGGTTAAGCCTCCCTCGCGGATCAGCCTGTCGACCGCTCGGCCCACCGGGCGCCCAGATAGCCGACCCCGCCGACCATCGGCTGACAATCCCGGAGTCCGGGGCTTCGGTCCCAAGAATCGACTTTCAACCTGGCGCCCTTCGCCGTCGTGGTAGGATGCTCGGTGAAAAGGTCGCGGCGCACGCGGCCTTTGCACCAATTGCACCAATTGCACGGTGTTTTTCTTGCCCCGGCGCCCCGCCCGCCGTATGCAGCGACAAAGCCGCCGATATTCATCTATCGGTGAAATAAATGAGGAAGCGATGCGGAAGATCTATCCCGACGCCCGGTCCGCGCTGGAGGGCCTGACCTTCGACGGCATGACGGTGATGTCCGGCGGCTTCGGCCTGTGCGGCATCCCGGAATTCCTGATCGCCGCCCTGCGCGATTCCGGGACCAAGGGCCTGACGGTCATCTCCAACAACGCCGGCGTCGACGGCTTCGGCCTGGGCCAGCTTCTGGAGACGCGCCAGATCGCCAAGATGATCTCGTCCTATGTCGGCGAGAACAAGGAGTTCGAGCGCCAGTATCTGGCCGGCGAGCTGCAGCTGGAGTTCAACCCCCAGGGCACATTGGCCGAGCGCATCCGCGCGGGCGGCGCCGGGATTCCCGCCTTCTTCACCGCCACCGGCGTCGGCACCCTGGTCGCAGAGGGCAAGGAGGTGCGCGAGTTCGAGGGCCGCAAATATGTGATGGAGACCGGCCTGGTCGCCGACCTGTCCATCGTCAAGGCCTGGAAGGCCGACGAGCGCGGCAATCTGGTGTTCCGCAAGACCGCCCGCAACTTCAACCCGATGATGGCCACGGCCGGCAAGGCCTGCGTGGTCGAGGTCGAGGAGATCGTGCCCACCGGCTCGCTGGATCCCGACCACATCCACACCCCGGGCATCTACGTCGACCGCATCATCAAGTCGACGCCCGAGAAACGCATCGAACAGCGCACCGTGCGTCAGAAGGAGTCCGCGTAATGGCTCGCACCCGCGAACAACTGGCCGAGCGCGCCGCCCAGGAGCTTCAGGACGGCTTCTACGTCAACCTGGGCATCGGCATCCCGACTCTGGTGGCCAACTACATTCCCGACGGCATGGAGGTCACCCTGCAGTCCGAAAACGGAATGTTGGGCATGGGTCCGTTCCCGTATGAGGACGAGGTCGACCCCGACCTGATCAACGCCGGCAAGCAGACGATCACCGAAATCCCCGAAAGCAGCTATTTCAGCTCCTCGGACAGTTTCGCCATGATCCGCGGCGGCCACATCAACCTGTCCATCCTGGGCGCCATGGAGGTGGCCCAGAACGGCGACATCGCCAACTGGATGATCCCGGGCAAGCTGGTGAAGGGGATGGGCGGGGCCATGGACCTGGTCGCCGGCGTCAAGCGCGTGGTGGTGGTCATGGAACACGCCAACAAGCACGGCCAGTCCAAGGTCCTGAAAGCCTGCACCCTGCCCCTGACCGGCGCGGGGGTGGTCAGCCGCATCATCACCGACCTTGCGACCTTCGACGTCAGGCCGGACGGCGGCGGGCTGGAGCTGATCGAACTGGCCGACGGCGTCACCCTGGAAGAGGTCGCGGCCAAGACCGAGGCCAGCTACGCCGTCCGCCCCGGACTGAACTGAGCGCCAACGCGCGCACTCGTTCGGCGAACCGGCCTTTGCAACTCGACGGCCCGCCCACATACTGCCGCCCGACAGTTTGGCATGGCGGACGGTGGCTGCATGCCGGCCATTCAGGGGCGGGGTGACGAATGCACGATCCGGACTTCGAGGCTGGCCGTTCGGGAGCGCTCGCTCCGCCCAACGGCGACTGGACCAAATTCCATGCGGGGGCCGCGTCGCGGCCGTCCGATGGGGCCCAAGGCCGTGGGTGCGCCGTCCTGATCGCGATGCTGGGCGGGGTGGTCGTCGTCATCAACATGGCGCCGCTGGCGGTTCCGGCTTTGGCGGCCGCGCTGATCACCAGCGCGGTGTTCAAAGGCCAGCCGCTGCGCCGCGGCTGGCTGAAGACCGGGTTTCTGTTTCTCGCTGCGATGGTGGTCAGCGGCGGCGTCGCCTCCTCGATCTTTGGCGGTATTGTGCTGAGCACGCAGTTTGCGCCGGAAGCGCCCTTTGGAGCGGCCGCTTCCCTGAGGCTTTCCGTCGTGGTCGCCGGAGCCCTCTATCTGTGGCTGATGTGGTTGGCCCGCCCGCTGAAGGCCCCGACGCCCAAGCCGCTTCAGATCAAGAGCTGGGCGGTTTCCACCCTGCTGGCGGCCATCCTCGGCCTGGTGTCGGTTCTGGGAACCCTGACCGTCCTGACAAAAGCCGGTCGCATCCAGCCGGAGCATGCCTTCGTCTGGTCGGGCGGCCTGCTCCACCCCGAGGCCAACCCCTTCACCGCAGGTCCGGACGTCCGCTGAGACGCAAGGTCGCGCACCCCTTCGGCGAACCGGCTTTTGCAAGCGCCGCCTGTCCTGACATAGTGCCGTCTTCAGTTTGGAGGCAGGCATGGCGGACGGCTCCTATCGCATCCCCGGCGGCGCGCCCGCGCCCGATCCGGCGCGCGTGGCCCAGCTGGCCGACGGGCTGACGCCTTCCGCCGATTTCGGGGCCGAGGCAGACGCCGCCGTCGCGGACTGCCTGGCCCGGCTGGGCGAGGCCGCGCGGGCGAAGGGCGCCGATTGCGCCGATCTGATCGCCAGCGTCCGCGACCGGATGACGCGACTGGCGCCCCAGGGTCTGGTTCCGCGCCGGGGTCTGGCCGGCCTGTTCGACAGCCCTGGCAAACGGCTGAAGGCCTTCCGCGCGGCGTTCCGCGACGGGGGCGGCGCCCTGGCCGGACTGTCCGCGGGATTGGGCGAGCGCGCCGGCGACATCGACCGGCTGACGGCGGGCCTCGACGCCCTGGCCGACGATCTGCGCGGCGCCGTCTCGGCCCTGGGCGAACAGGTCGCGGCCGCCCGCGAATGGCTGTCGCGCCAGGCCGAGGAGGTCGAGGGGCTGGATGATTTCCGGTCGCGTATCGCGGCCCTGGAGGCGCGGCTGGCGGCCACCGTTCGCGCCCTGCCCCTGGTGCGCGCGCTTCAGAACGCCGACGCCAGGGTCCGGGAGGGCCTGATCGCGGCGCCCAGGACGATCGAGGCCTGGCGAACCGACTGGACAGGCCATCTGGGCCTCGACCGCAAACGCCCCCGCAAGGTCAGGCCGGCGCCCGAGGCCCTGGCCCCCACCCGCGACGCCGTCGAGGCCGCCCTGGCGGGGATCGAGACGGAAGTGTCGCGCGCGGCCCAGCGCCGCCGGGAGATCGCCGACCGCCTGGGCTAGGCCTTCCGCTCGAACCGCCATTTCATCGTCAGCACCCCCGCCGCCATCACCAGGGCGCAGGCGTTGGCGAAGACGATGGGCCAGGCGTGGGTCATGACGCCATAGACGGTCCAGAGGGCGAAACAGGTCACCGTCAGGGAATAGGTCTTCAGGCTGACGGCAGAGGCGTCGCGTTCCTTCCAGATCTTGATCATCTGGGGCGCGAAACTGGCGATGGAACAGGCCGCCGCGGCCGATCCGATGGCCACGGCCGCCGTGCTCATCGACGCGCCTTCTTGCCGGTCGAGGCGGTCTTGCCCCTGGCCGGACTGGCCTTGGCGGGCTGGGCTCTGGAGACCGCCTTGCCGCGTCCGGCCTCGGACTTCATCCGCGCCCGCCGTTCGGCGTGGATGGCGATGGCGCGCTTCTCCACCTCCTCCAGGATGGCGTCCAGTTCCCTGTCGGTCAGGTGCTCGATGCCGACGAAGCGGTTCTCGGCCTTGGTCGTGGCGTAGACCAGTTCGTCCAGCTTGGCGTGCATGGCCGCAGCGTCGCGGTTCTGGGTGTTCTGGATCAGGAAGACCATCAGGAAGGTGATGATGGTCGTGCCGGTGTTGATGATCAGCTGCCAGGTCTCGTTGAAGCCGAAGATCGGCCCCGACACGGCCCAGACCAGAACGATCACCAGGCAGGCGACGAAGGTCCACGGCTTGCCCGCGACCTTGGCCGTCTGGTTGGCGAAGCGGATGAAAAGACGTTCCATCTCCGCCTAACGGCTCCGCTTCGCCCCGGTTGCGTCAGTCGCGCGCCGGCGCGCGCGAGCCGATGGTCCTGTCCAGGAAGTCCAGATAGGTGCGCCACTGGTGCAGTTGGCGGTCATTGCCGCGGATGCCGTGGCGCTGGCCCGGATAGACCATGGTCTCGAACGGGATGCTCTTGGCCTGCAGGGCGTTCAGAACCCGGGTGCTGTTCTCGAATATGACGTTGTCGTCCGCCATCCCGTGCATCAGCAGAAGCCGGCCGGTCAGGTTGTCCAGCCGGGCCAGGACGTCCGAGGCCGCATAGCCGTCGACATTGGCCTGGGGCGTCGACATGTAGCGCTCGGTATAGGCGGTGTCGTACAGGCCCCATTCGGTCGGCGGGGCGCCGGCAATGGCCGAGGCCAGGCCCATCTTGGGCTCGGTCAGGGCCATCAGGCTCATGAAGCCGCCATAGGACCAGCCCATGATGGCCATCCGATCCGCGTCGACATAGGGCAGGCTGCGCAGATAGTCGGCCGCGATGACCTGATCCTCGATCTCGGGCTGTCCCATCTTCAGATACAGGGCTTGTTTGAAGGCGGCCGAGCGGTCGCCCTCGCCCCGGTTGTCCAGGCGGAAGACGATATAGCCCGCCTCGGTCAGCAACTGGGTCGAGGCCGGCTGCCAGGCCCGGCGCACCCCGCCCGCCGACGGCCCGCCATAGACCTGCATCACCACCGGATAGCGGCGCGTGGGGTCAAAGCCGGGCGGGGTGGTCATCTGCCACATCAGAGTCTGGCCATGGCTTTGCAGCGTGCCGAACTCAGGCTTCTGCTGGCGCTCGACGAAGGGCCAGAACGGATGGCCGGGCTCCAGCCGGTTTTCCTCGATCCAGCGCACCCGCGTGCCGTCGATGGAATAGAGGGCCGACTGGGACGGGGTGTTCAGGTCCGTATAGTTGCCGACATAGGCGGTGCCCGGCCCGTTGACCGAGGCGCTCCACCAGCCGCCCGCCGGGGTGATGGCCACCGGCTCGGACGTGCGCCGCAGGCTGGCGCGGAACAGCTGCTGTTCGATCGGATATTCCCGCCCGTCGCGCATGGAGGCGGTGAAGAATACCTCGCCCGTGTCCTGATTGACCCCGTTCAGCGACTTGACCGCATAGTCTCCGCGCGTGATGGCCCGCAGGCGGCGGCCGTCGCGGTTGTACAGATACAGGTGCCGCCAGCCGCTCTCTTCCGAGGACCAGATGAAGTCGCCGCTCTTCAGGGCCTTGAAGTCGTGGGTGACATTGACCCAGGCGTTCGAGGTCTGGCTGGCGATCACCCGGCTGGCGCCCGTGGCCGGATCGACGGCCAGCAGGTCCAGCCGCTTCTGGTCGCGACTCAGCCGCTGGACATAGGCCGTGCGGCCGTCGGTCGCCCAGTTGACCCGGCCCAGATAGATGTCGGTGTTCGATCCCAGGTCCACCTTGACCCGCGCGCCGCTCTGCAGGTCGCGGATATAGAGTTCGACCACGGCGTTCGGCCGGCCGGCGCGGGGATAGCGCTGCTCGACCACCGTCGCCCCGCCGCCGCCGATGTCCAGGCGCGGAATGATGTCGACTGGGCTCTCGTCCGTGCGTTGCAGGGCGATGTAGCGCTCGTCCGGACTCCACCAGTAGCCGGTGTCGCGATCCAGCTCTTCCTGGGCGATGAACTCGGCCGTGGCCCAGGTGATCAGGCCGGCGCCGTCGTCGGTGATCGCCGTCTCCTGGCCCGTCGCCAGGTCCAGGACATACAGGTTCTGGTCGCGCACGAAGCTGACGTAGGCGCCCTTGGGGCTGACCTTGGCGTCGATCTCGTCGGCGGTCGTCTCGGTCAGGCGGCGCACCGCCCCGCCCTGGCGCTCGGCCAGGAAGATGTCGCCTTCCAGCGGCGCCAGGATGTATCGGCCCTGCTCGTCCCAGGAATATTCCACCACCCCGCGGGCGCTGATGCGCATACGTTCGCGCCGGGCCTTCTCGGCCTCCGACAGTTCGCCCGCGTCGGGAACCAGAGCCCGGGCGTCGATCAGCTTGAATGGCTCCCCGCCCGCGACCGGGGCGGCCCACAGGTCCTGCACCTCGGCGTCGTCGGCGCGCGACCGCAGGAAGGCGACCAGTTCGCCGTCGGGCGACAGGCTGACGCCACGCGCCACCGGCCCGGCCAGGGACGGGTTGGCGAACACCCGCTCGGGCGTCAGGATCGAAGACGCCGGCGCGGAGGCGGCGGCCTGGGCCGGCGGCGCCCCCGTCTGGGCATGGGCGGCCGTGACGGCCAGCAGGAAGGTCGAGGCGAGAAGGACTGTGCGCATGGGGCGGGACGCTATCGCCTCATTTTCACCTCGTCACGCGCAAATCCGCCCAATACGGCCGGAAGTGCGACGCGAACCTTTCGCAATCCGGTTCGACCGCATAGTTAGGCGCCATGACCGACGCCCCTGTCGCCGCCACGCCTCCCCCGCCCGCCAAGCCCGGCGCCTTCCATTCGCTGGAGGTGCTGTGGGTTCGCCACTGGACCGACCAGCTGTTCAGCTTCGCCGTCGCGCGGCCCGAGGATTTCCGTTTCCGCTCGGGCGAGTTCGTGATGATCGGCCTGCCGGGCGAGGATGGCGGCAAGCCGGTGCTGCGCGCCTATTCCATCGCCAGCCCCGCCTGGGCGGATGAACTGGAGTTCTTCTCCATCAAGGTTCCCGACGGTCCCCTGACCTCGCGCCTGCAGAAGATCCAGGCCGGCGACCAGGTCCTGATGGGCAAGAAGCCGACCGGCACCCTGGTGCTGGACGCCCTGACCGGGGGCGAGCGTCTGTGGCTGATCGGCACGGGCACGGGCCTGGCGCCCTGGCTGTCGGTGGCGCGCGACCCCGACACCTATTCCCGCTTCGGCCAGGTGATCGTCTGCCACACGGTGCGCAATGTCGCCGACCTGGCCTATCGCGACTTCTTCACCTCGGGCGTCCACGACGATCCCCTGGTGGGCGACGAGGCGAAGGCCCAGCTGACCTATTACCCCACCGTCACGCGCGAGAAGTTCGAGACTCCGGGCCGGATCACCGACCGAATCAAGTCCGGCGATCTGTTCGCCGACCTGGGCCTGCCCATCGGCTTCTCGCCCAACAGCGACCGGATCATGCTGTGCGGCTCCATGGCCATGATCAAGGAGACGGGCGAAATCCTGGAGGCCTATGGGCTGAAGGAAGGCTCGAACGCCGAGCCGGGCGACTATGTGCTGGAGCGCGCCTTTGTCGGATGAGCTGAAGATCGACCCGCGCACCGCGCCCGAGGCCTGCGACACCATGATCCAGGTGCGCCAGGGCGTCGACGCCCTGGACCGGGCCCTGGTGGCCCTGCTGGCCGAGCGCCAGCGCTATATGGACGCCGCCGCCCGCATTAAGCCCAGCCGTGACGTGGTCCATGATGACGCCCGCATCGAGGATGTGGTGGCCAAGGTGCTGGCCGCCGCCGGTCCGGCCGGCCTGTCGGCCGCCATCGCCGAGCCGGTCTGGCGCACCCTGATCGACCGCTGCATCGCCCATGAGCTGGCGGTCTGGGACCGGACCCGAACCTAACCCTTCAGGCCCCTCAGCATCAGTTCGTGGCGATAGGCGGCCACATCGGCCAGGGCCGCCTCCAGCGCCGTCCGCACCCGGTCCAGCAGCGGCGGGGCGTCAGCCTTGTCGACCATCTCGGCCAGGGTGCAGGCGTGGGCCACCGCCTCGGCCCCGATCCCCGCCGCCGCGCCGCGCAGGGTGTGGGCCGCGTCGCGCCATCCCTCCTCGCGCACATCCAGCAGCGGCGTCCAGATGGCCGCCTGCTGGACGAACAGGCCCAGGATCTCCTCGGTGACGGCGGCGTCGCCGCCGGTCATCCGCTCCAGGACCGAGAAGTCCACCGCACCGGACAGGTCGCGACGGGCCATCAGGCGGGCGTCTCCTCGCCCCTGGCCAGGCGCGAGTTCCGGGCCGACCAGACGAAATAGACCCCCAGTCCGGCCGCGTTCCAGATCAGGAACCAGACCTGGGTGCGCGGCTGAAGGCTCAGGAAGAAGATCACGCAGCCGATCATGCAGACCGCCCCCACCACCGGCCACAGCGGCGCCTTGAACCGGCGCATCCGCCCCGGCTCGCGCAGGCGCAGCACGATCAGGCAGGCCCCCACGGCGAAGAAGGCCATCAGGGTCCCCGCATTGGCCAGGGACGCCAGTTCATCCAGCCGCATAACCCCCGCCAGGGCCGCCACCACCACGGCCGTGAACACCGTCACCAGGGCCGGAACCCCCCGCGACGAAATCCGCGCCAGCCGCCGCGGCAGAAGGCCGTCCCGCGCCATCCCCAGGAAGATGCGGCTCTGTCCGAACAGGAAGGCCAGCAGCACCGTCGGCAGGGCGACGACGGCCGAGGCCGCGATCCACTGGGCCGCCGCCCCCTGGCCCATGCCGCGCAGGATGTGCGCCAGGGGTTCGGCGCTGTCGGCGAAATCGGACACCGGGGCGGCGCCGATCGCGGCGGCGGCCACCACCATGTACAGGATCGTGCAGATCACCATCGATCCGACGATGCCGATGGCCAGGTCGCGCTCGGGCCTCTTGGTCTCCTCGGCCGCGGTCGAGATGGCGTCGAAGCCATAGAAGGCGAAGAAGATGATGGCCGCCGCCGCCATCACCCCCGTCTTCACGAAGGGCGCCCCGAAGCCATTGGGCATGAAGGGCGTGAAATGGTCCGGGTTGAAGGCCGGCAGGGCGATGGCCACGAAGACCAGCAGGGCCAGGATCTTCACCACCACCAGGCCGGCGTTCAGCGTCGCGCTCTCGCGCGTGCCCAGCATCAGCAGGCCGGCGACCACGGCGATGATGAAGACCGCCGGCAGGTTGACGATCCCCCCCGCATGCGGCCCCACCGACAGGGCCTGAGGCAGGGCCAGGCTGACCCCGCCCAGATCCAACCCGTTCAGGAAGCCGACGGCATAGCCGGACCAGCCCACGGCCACCGCCGAGACCACCAGCGAATATTCCAGGATCAGGCTCCACCCCACGATCCAGGCGGCCATCTCGCCCAGCCCGGCGTAGGAATAGGTGTAGGCGCTGCCCGCGGTCGGCATCATGGTCGCCAGTTCGGCATAGGCCAGGGCCGCGCAGGCGCAGACCAGGCCGGCCAGGGCGAAGCTGATCATCACCGCCGGCCCGGCCAGGCCCGCCCCGACCCCGATCAGGGTCAGTATGCCGGTGCCGACGATGGCGCCGACGCCCAGGCCCAGCAGGTGCGGCCACGACAGGGTCGCCTTCAGCGGCGGTCCGTCATGCGCCGCCGCCATCGCCTCGATCGACCGCCTGCGGTTCCAGAACGCCATCGCTCGCCCCTCCCTCGCCATCGCCCGGACGGCCTGTTTTTGCGAATCCCGACCATATAGGCGACCACGGGGCGACGAAATGCCGCTTGCGTCGCGCGGCGATCCCCCCTATTCCGAGCGCCCTTCGCAGGCGCCACCAGCGCAGCGAAAGGCCGGGCGACCGGTACGGGTGATTAGCTCAGTTGGTAGAGCAGCTGACTCTTAATCAGCGGGTCGTAGGTTCGAACCCTACATCACCCACCATCGTCTTCCTAACCCCCTGAAATCCTTAGCAGGCTTGACCCAAGGGGCTTTTCGCACCATCATATTCTATACAAATCTTATACAAAATGAGATGCGTGTATGAGCGGTAAGGGCCTTGGGCTTTTCCAGCCTCGCTACAGGATGGCGAGCGGTCAGTGGGCGGTCGATGAGGACGCCACCTACAACGTGCGGCGCGTCGTCCCCGCCGACGTTCGGGCGATCGCCGCGACCCTTCCGGCTACTGATCCGCGACATGAGACGTTCATCGGTCCATCGGGAAAGCCCCGGACAGAGCTGATCCAGACCACGGGCTACAACGACTTCGAGAACGCCAGGCGGGTGGCCCGAGACGTCCAGCGTCGCTGGGCCAGCGACATCGCGGCGCTTCGTTCCAAAGGCAACCCCCAGGATGTCGGGGAGGCCCTGGATCGACTCGATGAGTGGCGTTCCGGCGCCCTGTCCCGAGCGCAGGGGTTCGAAGGCGAGATCGCCATCCTGGATCACTGGGCCGCTGGTGAAAGGTTGCGCGGCCGCCCCGTGCGCGATGCTGGAGCCCCCGGACTGGACTACGGCAGTCACCGCTGGGCTCTCTCCTACTTCGACGCCAATCCGGAGGCCGAGCGCGGCCAGGATACGCCGCTGGCGACCTTCCTCCTGATCGATCGTCTGTCGGAGGCGGAAGCTGATCCTGCCCGCTCGCGAGAGGTCCCGGGCTTCGACGACGCCATGGCCGAGGCCCTGGGCTCGGGCGTGAGCGCGAAAGTCCGACTGGCTGTCCGCTCGGCCTTCGCCAAGGCTTGGCGCGAGGTCGTCCAGGCCCAGGAGGCCGAGCGTCGCTACGCCGCGAACATCATCAACATGGTCGAGGGCTTCGGGGCGACGGCCATCGTGGTCCCCGCCCGCCCCGGCGCCTATCGGCCGCAGGCCGGCGACCGCACGGTGGGCGAACTCCTGGACGCCTATGGGGCCGCCGACCGCACGCGTCGCGGTCCGACGGCCGACAAGGAGACCGCCGTCGTCATGCGGGCGCTGCGTGAGTTCCTCGGAGCGGACAAGCCGGTGCGCGCCGTCTCGCGCACCGATGCGCGACGGGTCCACGAACTGCTCGCCAAGACGCCGAAGAACGCCGCCAAGCACTATGTCGGCCAACCTCTCCTGACGGCTATCGAACGCGCCCAGAAGGACGGTCGACCGTCCCTGGCTCCGAATACGGTCAGCAATTACATCAACTACGCCTCTTCGTTCTGGAGATGGGCAATCCGCGAGAAAGACGGCTGGGCCGATTTCAATCCCTTCGAAGGCCTCGCGGGCGAAGATGACCCCAGCGTGCGCCGGCGCGGCTTCACCAACGACGAACTGGTCAAGCTGTTCGCGCGTCTGGCGCAATACAAGGCGCGCGATCTCGCCGAGTTCTGGGTCCCGGCCTTGAACCTGAACGGCGCCCGGATGTCGGAGTTGCTTCAGCTTCGCACGACCGACGTGAGGACTGAGCAGGGCGTCACCTATCTGGACCTCAGCGTCTTCGACAGCACCGGTCGCCGCGATGCATCCAAGCGTCTGAAGAACCGGGGCAGCCAGCGTCCCGCCCCGATCCATCCCTTGGTGATAGAGGCCGGGTTCCTTGACCTGGTCGCTCGGCGTCGCAAGTCCGGTGATGTCCGTCTGTTTCCCGACTACAAGCCCTACAAGAAGGACGGCGTCACCGACTGGTCGCACTATTTCTCCAAGTGGATCGGCGTGGTGATCGACGAGGCCGTGAGCACCGATCCGGCGCTGGTCTATCACTCCTTCCGGCACACCCTCAGGGAGCGCGGCCGGATGCTCAACTATTCGCCTGAGGTCATCAACGCCCTCGGCGGCTGGGCGGCCAAGAGCGTGGGCGAGCGCTACGGCGTGAACTACATCACGACCCTGGACGAACAACTCGCCCGGATCGATTTTGGACCGCTCAAGCTGTGATGGAAGGCGAGCCGCCTTGCCGGCGGCTTCTTGTGTGCGCTCGGCGAAAGAGCCACAGGGCGGATATTTTGCAGTCTTAAAGCAACAAAAAGCTGGTTTTTGTCGCCTCAAAGCCGCATAGTCGCTTCGGAGGCCCTGATGCGCCGCAGCCCTTTGCTCACCACGCCGCCGTATGAAGTCGAGACCGCCATCAAGCGTCTCGGGGCCGACCTGCGCACCGCACGGCTGCGCCGAAACATCACCTTGGTCGATGCCGCCGAGCGTCTCGGTGTCGGGCGGGACGTGATCGCCGACGCCGAGCGCGGCAAGCCCTCGACCAGCATCGCCGTCTATGCCGCTCTTCTCTGGTCCTATGGGCTGGTCGAGCGCATGGCCGTCCTGGCGGAGCCGGGCAGCGATGAAGAAGGCCTTCGCCTCGTCAGCCTGACCGAGCGTCGACATGCGCGCGGGGCTCAAACCCTGGACGACGACTTCTGACATGTCCGAGGTTTACGTCTACATAACCTTGCCCGGAACCACCCAGGCCGTCACCGCCGGGCGGTTCGAGCATGAGATCGACCGGAACGGCGTCCCGGTCGGCCGCTTCGTCTATGGTCGCCGGTATCGGGATCGCCCGGACGCGGTCGAGATCGACCCGGTCGAACTTCGCCTGGGTCGAGCGCAGTTCGAGACCGTGCGCCTCAACGGCATCTTCGGCGCCCTGCGCGACGCCGGACCGGACCATTGGGGCCGGCGGGTGATCGAGAAGCACGCCGGCGTCGGTGCTCTGGGCGAGATCGACTACTTGCTGCACTCGCCCGACGACCGCGCCGGGGCGCTCGGCTTCGGCCTGGGCGTGGACCCGCCTGCGCCGATCCGCGAGTTCAACAAGACGTGGGACCTGGAAAAGCTCCAGGCCCTGGCAGACGCCCTGATCGCGGACCAGGCGCCCAGGGACGCGGCGGCCGTCGAGGAGTTGCTGCTGCTCGGCACTTCGATGGGCGGCGCGCGGCCCAAGGTGGTGGTCGAACATGACGACGCCCTGTGGCTGGCGAAGTTCAACCGCCCCGATGACCGCTGGAACATGGCGCGCGTCGAACACGCGACCCTGATGCTGGCCCGCCGGTGCGGACTACAGGCCGCCGACAGCCAGGTCGTCACCGTCGGCGGCAAGGACGTCCTGCTCGTGCGGCGCTTCGACCGCGAGCGGATCGAGGACGGCTATGCCCGCGCCCGCATGGTCAGCGCCCTCACCCTGCTGGAAACCGACGAGACGCCGGACGGCCGCGCGCGCTGGTCCTACATCATCCTGGCCGAGACCCTGCGGCGGATCGGCGAGCGCCCGCGCGAGGACGCCCACGAACTGTTCCGGCGCATGGTGTTCAACGCCCTGATCTCCAACACCGACGACCACCCCCGCAACCACGCCGCCATCGCGCCCGGCCGAGGCTGGCGGCTCGCCCCCGCCTACGACCTGACGCCGACGCCCTCGATAAGCGAGGATCGCCGCGACTTGGCGATGGCCTGCGGCTCGCAAGGACGGTTCGCCAACGCCGGGAATCTGCTGAGCGAGTGCGGGCGGTTTCTGTTGTCCGATGATCAGGCCCGAGCGATCGTTGACGAGATCGAGAGCGTAACGTCCGCCGAGTGGTATGCGACTTCACGATCGGCGGGGGTCAGCGAGGCAAACTGCGAGGCGGTTCGAACCGCATACGGCTATCCTGGCTTCCGCCGATGATCGCCTCGACTGGGACGCCAAGACAGGTCCACCCGCAACACATTTAACGTATCATGCATCAACGGGCGATAGACACGCAACTAAATCACTGATAGGAGCAATCTAGTTTGATTTTTCGCAACGAGTGCATCTTGTGGACCATTTTCCGATCATCCAAGCGCTCTGCCGAGCGGCACTGGGGCAGCCCAGTCCGGCGGTTCGAAAGCAGGTAGAGCGACTTCGAGATGCCTTGAAGAAAGAGGGCGACGTGAAGGCGTCAGCGGCGCTGTCGAGTTTGCTGACAAGCGCGGACCGCACTGTAGAGTTGGCACCAAGTCGCATTGCGCGCTCGAAAGCCCAACTGCCGGGTGAGAATTTGACCCGAAACACCCAGGTTCCGGTTGATCGAGAGACGGCTGCGCCGCTGGCGGAGTTGATCTTCCCGCCTGAGGTCAATCCCGCTCCGCCGATTTTCAACCCCATGATCAGCGCGGCCGTGTCCTCGATCATGGAGGAGTGGGCAAGCCCTGGCGCATTGTCCGACATGGGGGTGCAGCCCATGCGCACCTGTCTGATCTACGGCCCGCCGGGAACGGGCAAGACACGCTTGGCCCTATGGATTGCGGCGCAACTGGACCTGCCGGTCGTTTCAGCCCGGATTGATGGCCTGGTGTCCTCGTTCCTAGGAACAACCGCGCGCAATATTGGCAATCTCTTCGCCTTCGCTAACCGGTATCGCTGCCTGCTATTGCTGGATGAGTTCGATGCGGTGGCGAAGCTGCGCGACGACCCGCAGGAAGTCGGCGAGATCAAGCGGGTGGTAAACGCCCTGTTGCAAAATCTGGACATGCGCCACGACGTCGGGATCACCGTGGGCATCACCAACCACCAACGCCTGCTCGATCCGGCGGTATGGCGTCGTTTCGAGGTGCAGCTTGAGATGCCCCGGCCTGACTTCGACGTGCGGCTGGAGATCGCCAAGAGCTTTATGCCCCCGATCACGCCCCCCGATGCGCATCTGCGCATGATCGCCTGGTTCACTGAGGGTGCGACCGGCGCGGAGATCGAAGCCTTGGTGCGCACCTACAAAAAGTCGATGGCGGTGCAGGCCGACAGCCCGCGCCCGATGCTCGATATGCTGCGCCAGTTCGCGACGCTGAACAGTGCACGCATCGACCCGGAGCGCCGTGAGCTGCTGTTCGCGGACGCCGGCGTGCTGTTTAAGACCATCAGCCGCGATCGCCGCCTCGGCGTGTCTTACGAGGACATCGGCAACATGGCCGGCAAAGACAAATCGACGGTCAGCCGGCAGATCAGCCGCAGTGATGAAGCTCTTGGCGCGACGGATGCAAGCTGATGGCAAGCCCGATCCAGGTCGTTCTGAACCAAGAGAACTTTGAGCAGGCACGTGAGGTCGTGGGCGGCGGGCCGAAGAAGGACTTCTTCGCCGAGCGTGACGAGGCTTATGTTCGTCACAAGCGGTCGATGCAGGACCAACTGGAAGGACTGGCGGTCGCTCTCGAAGGTCAACCGCAAGGCCAGCTTGGCATTGTGAAAGTCATCTTGCGGCGGGATGCTTGGGCCAAGTCGCACCGACCGTTGCGGGCCTTGTTCAAGGCGGAGATCACGCCACTGGTCGGTGGTGGCGACCTTGGTGAAATGTATGTTGAGGCACGCCCCGGCGGGTTGCGCCTGATCGCGCAGGCGGTGCGTGGCACCGAAGAACACACTAACCTGCGCCCGGATAACAACGGTAAGCTCATCCCGCACCCCAGCGCCGGACGCAGCGAGACCGGCGCATTGGATCGGTTGGAACTTTACAGTGCAGCAGACCGCCGGAAGTTCTCGGTCGACGAGGCTATGGACTGGCTGTCGAACCCGATGACGGGTAGCAACTACCGCGTTGAGCTTTTCGATATCCCGCCGCCTCATAGTCAGTGGGATGCGGTCGATGAAGGGCGCCAACGGCTCTATGCCAGTTTCATCGAAGGGCTGGCAGCAATCGGTCATGGGCTAAATGTAGAGCGTGTCCAGACGGTGGGCCGCGATCAGCCGCAACTTGCCCTGCGACTAACCAAGGCCGAGGGCCCGCCGCTCGTGCTGCTGCAACGTTCGGCGCAGGACCGAAAGCGAGACCGCGAAGTCGCGCCGTTCGAGACGGACAAGGGGCGGCATCAAAGTTTGCTCGCGTTCCTCGACCATCATCCGCTTGTTCGTCGCATTGAGTTGCCGCCGGTGCTGACGCGCACCATCATCGGGGAACGCATGTCGGCGCAATCAATGGCCGGCACAGGGCGCGCCATTCCGACAAGCGGCGATCTGCTGGCGCGTGATCCCGCCGCCAACTATCCCAGACTTGGTATTATCGATGGCGGCATCAGCGATGCAGCGGCGGAATGGGTCCTGGATCGGTGGGAGCCACTGGCTGACGAACATGCGGATCGGGCGCACGGGACGTTCATCGCGGGCCTTGCTGTCGGCGGCAATGCATTAAACGGGAGTGTTTGCCCCGAGCCCGATGGCATCGACCTCGTCGATATTGCCGTGTTCCCAGACGACGACCAGCCGGCGGCGTTCGAGCAATATTATCCCGGCGGGCTCGACGACTTCTTCGACGAAATCGACAATGCCGTAGCCGACGCGAAGGCGCGACATGATGTGCGCGTCTTCAACTTCAGCTTGAACGTCCAGCACCCTGCTGAACCGGATCAATACAGCTCTACGGCAGCGCGGCTCGACGGCATCGCCGAGACTAATGACTCAGTGTTCTTCATCTCGGCAGGCAATACCTCGCCGCAGGGCGCGCGAACAGAATGGCCTGCAGATGAAACCCAAGCGCTAGTGGCGCTAGCCACCGCGCGCGGGGACGGACTGCTCGTTCCTGCGGAGAGCGTGCGGAACGTGTCGGTCGCGGCGTTGAACCCGCCCGATTGCGCAAGCTCGATCAGTCATATGCCGGCGCGGTATTCGCGTCGAGGTCCGGGCCTGCGTGCTGGAGTGAAGCCGGACCTGGCTCATTTCGGAGGGTCGGGGTCGCCGCAAGCACCATTTGGCCACGGGCTTTTCTCGATCTTGCCGGACGGCTCTATCATCGATGGGTGCGGCACAAGCTATGCAGCTCCATTGATCGCCAAGACAGCGGCGGTGCTTGACCAAAACATCGAAGGACAGGTCTCGCGGGAAACGCTGATCGGCCTGCTGCTGCATCACGCGGAGATGCCGGAGGCGCTTCGCACCAAGGCGTTGTCCGGAGTTGCACGCGACCTCGTAGGCTTCGGCATGCCGCCGGCAGCCCGCCAGATCCTTGAGGGTGATGAGCACAAGATCACACTGGTGTTCGCCTCTCGACTGCGAGTAGATCAACAAATCTCGTTCGGTTTTGCTTGGCCGCCGTCGCTAGTTACGCCCGATGGGAAGTGCCGAGGCTCGGCGAAACTGACGCTGGTCTCGACGCCCCCGCTGGACCGCCGGTTCGGTTCGGAGTTCGTTCGCGTGAATATCGATGCCACGCTCCAGCAAGAAAATTTCGACAAGGATGGCAAGCAGAGCTGGCACGGCCGTCTCGATCCAATCTACTTGCCAGACCGGAAGAATGGCCCGGCAATCGAGGCGGAACGCATCGAGCATGGGCTAAAGTGGAGTCCCGTGAAATGCCTGTCGAAGACCATGCCACGCGGGATTGGTAACTCGACGAACTGGCGCTTGTTTATGAAATACCTGACCCGCGCCGGAGAACAAATGCCCGACGACGGCGTGCCGTTCACCGTCCTGCTCACTATCTCCGATCCACAAGGCGAAGCACCCGTTTTTAACGACGTGCGCGCATTGCTGACCCGCACCGGCGTGCGGGTGGAAGACATCCGAACAGCCGCACGAATCACCACGCGCGTGTGACGCCTAGGCCAACTCGTAGGGCTTCCAGCATGGTTCCGTGTGACGTCTTCGGCACCTGATACGCGCCTGCCGTGAACGGGCATGCCCAACTTCCAAGATGAGTCAGAAGCGGCCGAAGCCCACTGCTTCACGCCAGTTTTGATGGGAGATTCCGGCCAAATCGACCGTCCCCGTCCGCAACCAACTCGACGTATTGCGTATCGAGTGGATGGACAGCTCTCCAGCCTCCGCGCTGAGCCCTCGGTGGTGGGGGTAGAGCAGTAAAAGCTCAGAGCATTCATAGAGCTGGCTGTAGGCCATCATCTGATACACGTCTGCCTGGCTGACGCCCTGCTTGGGGTCGTCGACCACACGGCTGATGCGCTTCCATTTGGTGTCGATGATAAGCCCGACCCTGCCCTTTCGCTTCACGAGGATGTCCGGCTTGGTCATGAAGCGGCCTGCTCCGGTCTCGGCATCTTCGAGGCAGTAGAGGCGGCCGCCCTGGGCGTGAACGCTTAGTTCGGTGCCGCTGAACGCTCGTTTGAGGCTACGCGCCACATAGGCTTCGAAGAGGCGGCTCATGTCGAAGGTCAGCGAGAACCCGTTCTGTGAGCCGCGTGAGGTGGTCTGGAATCGGTCGCCAAGAAGCAGGCGGGCCAGTTCCACCAGTTCTCGCCATCGGCTGTTCGTGCGGTCCAGGATCAGGCTGTCCCACGCCAAGGCGCTGGGCCGTAGGCTGCGAATGTCTGCGTAGAAGAAAGCAAGTTCGCGCAGGCGGCGCTGGTTCTCCGCCGACGCCGTCACGCGGATCAGCCGTTCCACGGCTGCCTTCATGATGTGGTTGAGCAAGATGTCAGGCGAAAGATCGTCATAGCGGCAGGCAAGTCGGTCGGGCCGGGCGATCAGGGTCGTGAACTGACGCGTCACATCCATCTGACCGCGCAACGCCGTCAGATCGCCTTCGTGCACCAGATAGCGGCGCGGCATGCCCTTACGCGCTTCGTCGGCCAGTTTGCGGGCGAACAGCCCGATCAGGATTTCGAGCAGAGTCTCCTTTTGCCAGCCCAGCTCTGTCATGGGGCCGGCGGCGATGTCGAGATCGAGAGCGACCGCCAGCATGTGGACAAGACGCTGGCGAATCTGACCGTGAGCCGTCGCCCCAGTCGCGTCGGGCACGTCGATCTTCGGCAGAATTTCCAGCGCGATGCCATCGGCGGCCAGCACGCCCACCACCTGCCGCGCGCCCAGGGCCCGACGACCGTGGGTCAGAATGCGGCCGCCGTCCTTGCCGCCCAGCGGAGAAGCACGGGCGACTGCCACCAAGCGATCGGCGGCGTCTTCGGGGATGGCGTCGTCGCCCTCGCCGTAGGGCAGAGACCCCCATTCGAGAACGGTGCGGCGGATCACTGGAAGTCGGCGTAGGCGTCGGGCGCGAACTCGCTCCGCACCGTCCAACGCCAACGGGTCTCGCCGCCCTCGAAGTCGGAACCGGCGGGCGGCTTCAGCTCTGTGCGCTCCAGGAACCGACCCGCCTTGCCTGTGTCCGCGTCGCCCAGCACCAAAGCGACTTTGCTCCAGTCCTCGTAGAAATATTCCGCTAGCAGCGGGATCACCTTGTGGCGCATGACGGCATCAAGGTCAGCTCGCGATGCACACTTGATGAAGTAGGCGTGGCCGATCTGGTGCTCCCGATCGAATAGGTATTCGATCCGGTCGTTCAGCGTGCGCAGCAGTTTGCCGAGATTGACGCCGCAGCTCGCGCCGGCGGCCTTCATTTCGGGCAGGTCCGGGTTGGGCATGAGTTCGCGAAACTCGAAGCGGCGACGCAGGGCTGTGTCGAGCAGGGCGATCGAACGGTCGGCCGTGTTCATCGTGCCGATGACGTGTAGATTTGCCGGAACGCCGAAAGCCTCTTTGGAATAGGGCAGGCGCACCTTCAGCCCGCCACCTTCCGGCGTGATTCGCTTATCCGGCTCCAGGAGGGTGATCAGTTCGCCAAACACCTTGGAGATGTTGGCGCGATTGATCTCGTCGATGATCAGCACGAACGGCTCGGGCGGACCACCGGGCTCCTGACTGGTGATGTAGCGTTCTAGCGCGCTCATGTTCAGGTCCGAGGGCGTCAGCATGTAGAGCGTGCGCATACTGAACCGCTTGGCGTAAATCTCTTCGACCGGGACGCCGGTGCGATCGCTCCAGAGCCAACTGACAGCTCGCCGGTGAAAATAGCCGCCGTCCTCGCGAGGCGCATATTCGTAGGGGCCGGTAACCTCGCCTATGGCCCGGAAGCTGCCGTTACCCTTGGACACGATCAGAATGTCGCCTGGTTTGATCCAGTTGCGGAACATGTCCGGGCATTGAACTGAGGCACTGCGCGGGGTCGGTGGCTCGGCGTCCGGCTCTTCCTCCTTCCAGGCCTCGATCATGGCGTCGCGCTTGGCGAACCGGTCATCACGCCAGTCGATCTGTCCGAAGCCGAGAAGAGCATAGCCATTCTCCAGTGACTCCTCGAACAGGTAGGCGTCTTCCGGATTGGCCGCCTCTCCGATCGACATCTTGAAGACCTGACGCCCGGTCAGGTCGAAAGCCTTGCCGGTCGAGCCCTTGCTGGCGGCGGCGCGGGTGGCGATGCGATGGAAGACGCCAGGGCTGACCTCCAGGCGGAACCCGGACTTCTCGTCATCGCCGTCTCCATCTTTGCTGGAGAAAGGCGGGCGCAGACCTTCGACGAAGTCTTCATAGCTATAGGACTGATGGAAGGTGACGAACTCCACCTGTCGCGCATCGACCAGTCGCCGATATTCAGCCTCGACGGCCGGGCGGTCATCCGGATCGACTTGGGGCGAGCACAGCTTCACCGCTTCCCCCGCCGTGGCGAACGTTTTGCCGGTGCCGGGTGGGCCATAGAGGATCAGGTTCATAGAGGACGTTCTTTCATCGGTCGCGGATGCGGCCATACCGCCCGCGTTCGTCATCTTCATTCCGGCCGTGTGACCTTGCGGCGGTAGGCCGAGAGCGGCAGCTATCCCTGGAGCAAGCTCGTAGCGGACGAGCTTTTCACCGCCATAGGTCAGGTAGTTGACGTCCCCACCGCTGATCGCCTTGATCCGTGCTGGCAGACCATCGATCAGCATGGCGCGTGCGACCTCGACGATGTCGGTCGTTTCAATCGCTTCTTCCGCCTTATTTCCTGCCCCCTTGGGCTTGATGCGGAAGGCGGACACGCCGGTCTTCCTGTTGAAGTTTCTTACGGGTTGAAACGGAATGTTCGCGGCATCGAAGAGAAGGAACGCTCCTTCGTTGCCGAGCCCCGTGCCGGCACCCTCGCGGCTACTCATGTCGCTCCCTGATCGAAAGTCGCGATAGTGCTTTAGGAAGGTCGGCAGGTTCGCCAACCGGTTTCCGGGGTTTTCAGACCGAGGGAACAGCAGCAGGTAGGCCGTCCCGCCTGCCTTGTGGTCGGAAATCAGGCCGCGCATCGCCTCGATGATCGACGCCAAACTGTCAGCCTCGAACGCCGCATCCAGGTCGGTGAAGGGCAGACCCAAGCCCGCCAAATTCTTCTCGATGGTCTTGAGGTAATTGATCCGGGTCTCAACTCCGGTCGGCGCGTTCCCCCGCGCCAGCAGCATTTGCCTGAAACCCGCCTCGTCCATTCTCTTGCCTTGTCCTCCCCGGACGTCAATTTCGGTCGTCGGCCGCGCGTCCGGGGCCCATTTCACCGGATTGGCTCTGCCACAACCTGCCGTAGCCCGCTAAGCTCGCTCACCAATAATCGTTGGCGCTTACATGAGTCTCATCAAATCCAAGAAGCGGGTCGCCGACCACGGGGAGGTCTTCACCCCCTCATGGCTGGTCGAGCGCATGCTCGATCTAGTCAAAGGGGAGAGCGAGCGGATCGATTCTCGCTTCCTCGAACCCGCCTGCGGGAGCGGCAACTTCCTGGTCCGTATCCTTCAGCGCAAACTGGATACGGTCGAGGTGAAGTATGGTCGGTCCAGGTTCGAGAAGCATATCTACGGCCTGGTGGCCGTGGCGTCCTGCTATGGCATCGAGCTCCTGGCCGACAACATCGCTGAATGCCGGGCCAATATGCTGGCGCTGTTCTGCGACTATATGGGAGTGACGCCGGACGACGAGGCGTATCACGCCGCCTCGCACATTCTGTCGCTGAATCTGATCCACGGTGACGCCCTGTCGATGTTGGCGGCGGACGGCGGGCCGATCACCTTTGTCGAATGGGCGCACATCGGGGCGGGCAAGTTCCAGCGCCGGGATTTCCGCCTCGACCGCCTGACCCAGGCCGCCGGCCTGCGTGAAGAGGGCTCCCTGTTCCAGCATCTCGGCAAGCATGAGGTGTTCCAGCCCGTGAAGGCTTGGCCGCCGATGACGGTGCGCGAGCTGGCGGCACGAGATCAGACGCCGGAGGGCGCCGCCGCATGACCGACACCGCGCCTTTCGCATTGCTGAAACGCAACCCCGACGTCCTGACCTGCATCGCCAATCTGTCGAACGACGAGGTTTTCACCCCGCCGGAGTTCGCGCAGCGTATGCTCGACACCTTGGCCGAGGGCTGGGCCAGCGCCAACGACGGCGCGAATATCTGGGCCGACAGAAGCATCACCTTCCTGGACCCCTGCACCAAGTCGGGTGTCTTCCTACGCGAGATCGCCAAGCGGCTGATCGACGGCTTGGCCGACGAAATCCCTGACCTTCAGACGCGGGTCGATCATATCCTGACGAACCAGGTGTTCGGGATCGGGATCACTCAGCTGACCGCCCTATTGGCTCGCCGCAGCCTCTACTGCTCCAAATGGGCTAATGGCGAGCATTCGATCGCAACCGGGTTCGACGATGAGGACGGCAACGTTTGGTTCGAACGGACCAAGCACGACTGGGAGGGCGACAAATGCCGATTTTGCGGGGCGACTAGTCACAACCTTGATCGTGGCGACGCCAGCGAAACCTACGCATACCCTTTTATCCATACTGACGATCCGGCGACACTGTGCGCCAAGATTGCTGGAGCACACATGCAGTTCGATGTGATTATCGGCAATCCGCCGTACCAACTTTCGGATGCTAGCGAGTCTGCCAGCGCCAGTCCAATATACCAGAAGTTCATCGAGCAATCGATGATGCTTGAACCCAGATATTTGTCGATGGTTGTTCCATCGAGGTGGTTCGGTGGCGGTAAGGGTCTAGACGAATTTCGAGCAAAGATGCTCAAAGACCAACGCCTTCAGACGATCGTTGACTATATTCTGGATAAGGATGCCTTTCCAAAGGTCAACGTCAACGGTGGGCTGAATTACTTCTTATGGGGACGCGATCACGTCGGTGACTGCACGATCGTTACGGTCGAGCCAGGCGGGCTTGTGGGGGACCCCGCGACTCGGCCTCTGGATGAATTTGATGTTCTCGTAAGGCGTAACGGGGCCGTCCCGATTTTGCGGAAGGTCTTGGCCAAAGGCGGACCTACCTTTGACCGGCGCGTTTCTTCCAGAAAGCCCTTCGGGCTCCCGACCAACTTTTTTGGAGCAGACTCCAAATCGGCAACACGCACTGTGAAGTTGTACTCGTCGGGAAGGACGACGTGGGTCAAGCCGTCTGAAGTGCGTGTGAACTGGGAATTGATCGACCGATGGAAGGTACTCATTGGTAGGGCCACGGATGGCAATGAGAAATATCCCTTGCCGATCTGGGATCAGCGGGGACCCTTTGTAGCTGGTCCGGGTGAAGCGTGTACCGAGACCTGTTTGGTCGCAGCGGTTGCCTCCAGCAAACTCGAGGCTGAGCGCATCGCAGCATACATGCGCACGAAGTTCTTCCGGTTTCTTGTGTCTCTCCGAAAAATGACGCAGGACAACAAGGCGGACGTTTTCGCATTCGTCCCAGACCTTGCTATGGACCGAATCTGGACCGATGCTCAACTGTATAATGAGTATGGCCTGACGGCGGACGAGCAGGCCTACATCGACTCCCTAATCCGCTCGATGGAGGCAGCGGGTTGAGCCGGCCAATCGACGAGATTCTCCCATCTAAGCCGGAACTCACCCCGCGCCTCTACGCCTATGCTATCGACGCACCTAGCCATGCTGGCCTGCTGAAGATCGGCCAGACAACGCGCGATGTGGCGCAGCGGATCGCCGAACAGACCCGCACAGCCGGCTTCGTCCCCCGCATCGAGTGGCACGATGACGCCACCCGCGACGACAGCTCGCGCATAACAGACTTCGAGCTCCGCGCCGCGCTGACGGCACGCCGGCACGATACGATCATGGGCGAATGGATGCGCTGCACCGTCGCCGACGTGAAAGCGGCGCTGAACGACCTACGGGCCGGGCGGACTGTCGAGGGGGTCCGCGACCAAAGATTCCCACCGCGCCGCGAGCAACAGCACGCGGTCGATGCTACCCATGCCTACTTTGAGTCCCGATGGGCTGAGGGTCCCGCCGCCGTCCCGCGCTTCCTGTGGAATGCCAAGATGCGGTTCGGCAAGACCTTCACCAGCTACAAGCTGGCCCAAGCGATGAACGCCAAACGGGTGCTGGTAGTCACCTTCAAGCCGGCGGTCGAGGACGCCTGGCAGGCGGACTTGGAGAGCCATGTCGATTTCGAGGGGTGGCAGTATCTGTCACGGGCCAGTGGCCGTGATCCCCGCGACGCCGACCCCGACCGGCCGCTGGTTTACTTCGGCAGCTTCCAGGACCTGCTCGGGCGAGAGGCGGGAACTGGCGCCATCAAGCCCAACAACGAGTGGATTCACACGACTGAGTGGGACCTCGTCATCTTCGACGAATACCATTTCGGCGCCTGGCGCGACACGGCCAAGGAATTGTTCGAGGGCGAGACCGACGCGCGCGCGGCGAAGAGCGAGTATTCCGCCGATCTAGAACAAGTGAACGAGGACCTGGAGGTTCTCTCCGAGGCCGAGGCCGAGTTCCTGCCCATCACGACCCGAGCCTACCTCTATCTGTCGGGCACGCCGTTCAAGGCGCTGGCGACCGGGGAGTTCATCGAAGAGCAAATCTTCAACTGGACCTATACCGACGAGCAGCGGGCCAAGGCCGAGTTCGCCAAGGCGCATCCGGGCGAGCGCAACCCCTATGCCGCCCTGCCGGAAATGCGGCTGCTGACCTACCAGATGCCGCAGGAGTTGTTGGCCATCGCCTCGGGCGGCGAGTTCAACGAGTTCGATCTGAACGCCTTCTTCGCCGCCACGGGCACGGGCGCCGATGCGACCTTCACCCACAAGAGCGACGTGCAGAAGTGGCTTCAGGTCATTCGCGGAGAACATGCGCCGGAGGAGGCGCTAAAGTCAGGTTCGCGGCCGCCCTGGCCATATGCCCAGGCTCAGCTCCTGCCGTGGCTGAACCACGCCTTGTGGTTCCTGCCCAGCGTCGCCGCGTGCGAGGCGATGCGGAACCTGTTGGCGGAGCTACAGAACCAGTTCTGGCATGAGTATCGCGTCGTCATGGCCGCTGGCCCTACGGCGGGTCTCGGTCTGGCGGCGGTCGGTCCGGTGCGCGCCGCCATTGGCGAGGGCTACAATTCCAAGACTATCACCCTGTCGTGCGGCAAGCTGACCACCGGTGTGACGATCAAGGAATGGTCGTCCATCCTGATGCTGCGGAACCTGAAGTCGCCCGAGACCTATTTCCAGGCCGCGTTTCGCGTTCAGTCGCCGTGGTCGATCAAGAATCCGGACGGCGACGATCCCAATCGCGAGGACATCGTCAAGCCGGTGTGCTTCGTCTTCGACTTCGCGCCGACGCGCGCTTTGCGGCAGGTCTGGCAATACGGCGCGGGGCTGTCACCCGGTGAGAGCAACCTGGAAAAGGCGGTGGCCGATCTGGTGTCGTTCCTCCCGGTGCTGGCCTATGCGGACGGCAAGATGGTCGCGGTCAACGCCGGGGAAATTCTCGACATCGCCATGGCCGGCACCTCCGGCACCCTGTTGGCGCGCAAGTGGGAGTCGGCGCTGCTGGTCAACGTCGATGACGCGACCCTGAAAGAGGTTCTCGCCGACGAGGAGGCGATGAAGGTGGTCGAGCGCATCGAGGGCTGGCGCGCGCTGGGCGACAACGTCATCGAGACCATCATCGCGCGCTCGGACGCGGTGAAGGAGCTAAAGAAGAAGGCTCGCGACGAGGAGCTGTCCCCCAAGGAGAAGAAGCAACTCACCGAGGAAGAGAAGGAATACAAATCCCTGCGGAAGAAGGTGCAGGAGAAGCTGATCAAGTTCGCCACCCGCATCCCCGCCTTCATGTATCTGACGGACTTCCGCGAGAATGCGCTCAAGGACGTCATCACCCGGATCGAGCCAGACCTGTTCCAGTCGGTGACGGGCCTGACCGTCGCCGACTTCCAGCTCCTCGTGGACCTGCGGGTGTTCAACACCGAACGCATGAACGAGGCGGTGTTCGCCTTCCGCCGCTACGAGAACGCCTCTCTTAGCTACACCGGTATCGACAGCCATCCCGACCAAGACCGTGTCGGCGGCTATGACACTGTGGTTGAGGTCGTGGGTTCCGACGAGGCCGGAGCCGTCAGTTCTTGAGCAGCAGCCGCCGGTTGGGGTTGGGGGCGTCGTCCCCAGCCGGCGGCTGAGTCATCTTAGCATTTTTGCGGGATTCTTGAGTTCACAGAAGGGCCATGCCGAAGGCGGACAGGGTCGCGTGCAGGTTCAGCGCTTTGGCGCAACGAGCGTAAACAATGGTCTGGGGCTCAGCTTGGCAATCGCAGCCGCCACCGCCCATAGATTGATAAGCCCGGCGGCTTCGACCGTCTCGTCGGCCGCGTCTTCGCTTAGGGCGTGAAGAAGTCGACATTCGCCATCTTCGATCACCGCATGTCGATAGACCTGATCCATGCCGTCCAACTCGGCCAGGATCAGCATGTAGGTGTGATCGCCCGTGTCCTCTAGCGTGCCGATGTAGGCGGCGGCTTCCTCCGCCGTTCCATCAACCGCCAGTGTCCGCATCTGATGGTCGGCTAAGGCCGCGAATACCACGCCGGGCGCCGCTTCCACCGCCGCGCGCTTCGCATCGGGCAGGGACACGCCCAGGCTCCGCAGGCGCATCATCAGCCGCATCTCGGCCAGTTCACGGGGCGTGAAGCTGGCTCGCCCGCCCTCGCGTGCGCGCAATAGGCCCTGGCTGCGCCAGTCCCGCTGAAGGTGGAGCGGCGTGCCGGTGATGGCCGCCGTCTCGGAAGGCGTGAACTGCCCCTCTCGATAACGCAGCGAAATCTGGGCGCTTGACATCCCGCCTAATCCGTGTGATGCGATCAATAACCGCATCGACGACACGGTATTGGATGTTGGTTACGTTATGGACCGCGCCGGCGCATAGCGCAAGCGCAATTACAGGAGGAAGGAAGATGATCTCGAAGATCGACGTCAGCGGCCACGACATGGCCGAGACCCTGGCGAAGGACCGCCGCCGCCGTCACGAGGCCGAGATGAGCGAGGGCATGGGCGAACTCGACACCCTGCTGCTTCCCTTCGCTCTCGCGGTGGCGCGCCTGTCGGCGCGGGCCCAGGTGAAGGAGGCCGGTCAATGAACCGCGTCGCCATCCACCTCTCCGGCCCGCCGCCGATCGACCGCGCCGTGCTCCGGGCCGTCTTCCAGCAAGTTCAGGACGCCGGCGGGCGCGTGGTGACCCTCGCGCAGGACGCGGCCGGCGAAGAGGAGGCGCTGGGCGACCTGATCTATCGTCTGGGCGACGACTTCGATCAGCTGTTCAGCATCGTGGGCGACGAGTTCTACGAGTTCATTGTCCAGGGCGACGATCCGTTGGACGGCGCCCCCCTGATGGCGGTGGCGCACTGATGCGCGCGATGCCGCCGCCCGGCAGCCGGGTCGTCTACTACAGCCGCTTCTCTAGCAGCCGCCAGAAGCAGACCTCCATCGAGGGTCAAGAGCGGCTCTGCGTCGCCTACGCGGCGGAGAAGCAGTGGGTCGAGGTCAATCGTTTCAGCGATGCGGAAAAATCCGGCACCACCACCATGGGCCGCGCTGGCCTGTTCGAGATGATGGCGGCGGCCGAACGGGGCGAATTTGACGTGCTCCTTGTCGAGGACATCGACCGCACCAGCCGCGATGCGGCCGATATGCACAAGATCGTCAAGGACCTGGAAGAGTTGGACATCGTCATCTGCACGGTCGCCAATGGCGTGCTCTCCGACGCGGAACTGGCATTCAAGGCCGTCCACAACAAGGAGTTCATCAAGCAGAACGTATTCAAATCCAAGCGCGGGCAGGAACTGGCGATCAGCAAAGGCCGCATGTCCGGCTCAATTCCTTACGGCTACCGCAAGGTCCACAAGTTGGACGACAAGGGCGACCCTATTAACGGACTGCGAGAGATCGACCCCAAGAAGCAGGTCATCGTCATCCGCATCCACACGGAGTTCGACGCCGGTCGCACCACCTTCCAAATCTGCGCGGACCTGAACGCGGACGGCATCCCCGGCCCCAAGGGCAAGGACTGGCGGCCCGGCGCCCTCTTGGGCAACCGCCATGGCGGCTTGGGCATCCTGCGCAACCCCATCTACATCGGTGAATACCACTTCCGGAAGACCAGCCGCCGTCGCCGCAAGGGGCGGATGAAAACGCGCTTCACGGCCCACTCGGAACGCATGATCACGCAGCATCCGGAGTTGGCCATCATCGACCAAGACCTGTGGGACCGTAACCAGGCCCGCCTGGCCGAGAACTTCGACCGCCCCTTCCACACCAAGCGTAAGGTCGAATACGTCTTCACCGGCAAGGTCAGCTGCGGGGTCTGCGGTTCCAGCTGCATCGTCAGTGACGGAAAGTATGTCTGCACGGGCCGCCAGCAAAAGGGCATCTGCTCCAACCCCCGCCGCGTGCCGCGCGAGGCGGTCGAAACCTCCATCTTCGACCGCATCAAGGTCCACGTCCTGAACACGGCCGTCGCCGGCCCGGCGCTGACGGCGCTCCGCGAGGAGGTCGAGCGCGCCCGCGCCGACCACGCCGCTCGCGTCGAAAGCCAGACGGCGCGGCTCAAGGCGATCGATCAGGAAATCAGCAATCTGAGGGTTCAACTGAGGGCTGAGACCGAAGACTCGTTCGCCAGTCAGATGCTGAGAGAAGATATGAACCAGCTGGGGGCCGAGAAGCGCCGGCTGGAGCAGCAGGCCCGCCGCGCTCCGCCGCCGCCCGTGATCGGCGACGTCAAGGCGATCATCGGTTCGATCTCCACGACGTTGGACGACCTGCACCAAGCCCTTCAGGCCGACGACGCTGAGGCGGCGCGCGCCAAGGAACTGCTGCGCGGCCTGATCACCAGGATCGTGCTGGAGCCGAAGCCGGGGTCGGTCGCCGATGGGCGCGGCGCCGGCGACATGACCGTTACTGTGGAGGGGCCGATGGCGGCCCTGATCGATCTCGCCAGCCTCAACGTCGATCGCGTTGCCAAGGATGGACATCGGCCCATGTTCGGTCTGGATAACGCGACTTCCGTCTGGGCCTTCTCCTATCCCCTGGTGTGGCGCGATCCCCGCCTGGCCACGGTCCGCGCTGACCTGCCGATCATCGCTCGCCTGCTCGACGAGGCCGACGTGCCAGTCTCCATGGCGGGGATGGCAAAGGCTCTGGGCGACGCCGGACCGACGACAGGCCCTGACGCGGACCGCTCGCCCGAGCAACGCGCCCGCAACGCTGTCGCCTATCTCCAGGCCCAGGGCTTCACCCGCTGCGTCAACATGCGCGGCCCCGCCACTGGCTACGTCTGGATGGACCGTGGCCTGAGCGATGCCGAGTGGAAAGCCCGCATCGCCGAGCCGCCCATGACCCAGACCATCCCGGTCATGCGCATCAGTCCGCCCGAGGCCGTGGTGGTCGTGATCGGCCCGCCGCGTTCTGATGATGAGCCTGCCGAGTGATTGGACTGATTGAACCTCGGTCGTCAGCACTGCTACTTCGATGAGGCGGTGCCCCGACAAGGCGGCGACTGTCGTCATCGACTTCAGCGGGCCGCGTCCGGTCGGGGGGCACGAATGAAGCACCGCCTCGCTGACCACCTGCAATCGTTTGAGTTCAGGCCGAACAGCCAGCGGGTCGCCGTCGCCGTTCGGCCAGCGCCGGATGGCGACGGCGTTTTCGCGATTCTGAAGGTCGAACGCTGCATCGATCTGCCCCAGGCCGAGTGGATCGCCGACAAGATCAGTGCCGACATGCGCGCTCTTCTTGGGGCGGGTTCGGCGGACGAGGTCGTTCAGAAGCACTGCTACCTGGCATCGGACGCAGATGGCTGGACGGCCGCCATAGGCGTCGAGTTGATCGACCGCTCGGAAGCCGATGCCGTCGCTGCGGTGCTCGCCGCATACGCTGACCCAGGGCCCGGCGGCACGTTGAACTGATGTCGCTATCCGTCGAACCGCTCATGGGCCGTGCCCGACACCTAACCCTCTGCAGCCGTCCATTGTCGCTGCAGACGACCGTGACGTTCCGCAGACTGGTGGGGTTCGTATGGTGAATAACCCACCATTGAGCAAAATGGCGCCTCTATACGATTCTTATCCAAAATCAGGCTGCACAAATCCGCATAACATGATGATTTTGCTGCACCATATCGCCTTACAGTCCATTCCCTACATCACCCACCATCGTCATCTTCCCAGATCTCCCCGTCATCCGGTTGGCGCTGTCGTACGTATAGGCCCGGGTTCCGTCGTTGGTCAGGTTGCCCCGCGCGTCCGAGCTCATGGCCACGCTGTTGACCGAGGTCGGCTGGTTCAGACCGTTGCGCGTCAGGGCCTGGGCCCCCGCCGAGGGGGTGTAGAGATAGGCCGGGTTGCTGATCGACCGCACCCCCACCTGACTGGCCGGATTGTAGATCAGGCCATAGGTCACGTCCGACCCCGTCCCCGCCAGGTCGTGCGCCAGGGCGTTCATCCGCGACGCCCCGTCATAGCCATAGGTGGTCGTCACCCCATTGCCCCGCGTCAGGGACGTCCGGCGGCCCAGGTCGTCATAGGTGAAGCCCGCGATGGTCGAGACGCCCGCCTGGGTCACACCCTTCAGCGCATCGTCCAGGTCGTAGCTGTAACGGATCTCGAACGCGTCCGGATAGAACAGGTGCGTCCGGCGGCCCGCCAGGTCGTACTGCATCGTCATGACGCCCAGGACCTGGGTTTCCGTCAGCTTACGCTTGAGTCACCTTTGACGAGTATGTCCTTTAATTTTTCCATCCCGTCCGATGTAGTATACCGTTGACCCCCTCCCCATGTCTCCAGTTGGTATGGAATTATTTTGAGAAAAATCTGGGGGATTTGTCAGAATATCTACCGATCCATCTATATTGACCCTAATTAACGCCTCCTGCCATTCACTAATGGTCCACCCACTATCTTTTGCTATCATAAGATATGAATTCTCTGTTCGCTGATTCATATCCGATACTGATGAGCATCCAGATATCATTAAGCATGTAAATGTTAGAGACTTAAATTTCATCGATAAAGTTTCCTTATGTCACGCATGTTCTGCGGCGCTCTAGTAAGTTGTCCAGATGGCTGCTGAACGATTACGGGGGCGCCTTGTCCTGGCGTATATTGGCGTATTATCCCGCTTGGACCTCTTACTAAGGTGCTTTCATATCGCGAGAATTTAGCACTATCAGATGCCATATTTGCGGCCATAATGTCTACTTCGGACATATAATCCGAGGCATACTCATCGTCCCTAGGTCCGCTAGCTCTAACATCCCCGTTAGATTCTCGCCTGATATAACCTGTGTGTGTATGCCAAATTTGGACAGAGTCGGTGCGATAATTTGCTTGGCCTCCGGATGGAGATAATACTTCAGCTTCTGTGGCGACAAACGATCCGTCAGAGCTTTGATAAGTAGATCCAGAATATTCCTTTATACTATCTCCAGCTTCGTTAGCGTAGAAATTTAGGGCATCTACAGAAGCTTCTTGGGCAGTTGCGAACTTATCTCCAGGCTTAAACATCCCCGTCGGATCGGTCCTGTTCACCGGATCGAGCCCGACGTAGGCATACAGGTTCATCCCCTGTTCGTAGCCCACCGGATCGGTCTGCATGAACCGGCCCAGGCCGGGGTGATAGGCCCGGGCCTTGTAGTGGTAGAGGCCGAAGTCCGGCAGCCATAGCTGGCCGGTGAACATCATCCGGCCGGCGTTGCCAGTCCTGGGCTGGCCGTATTCGTCATAGGCCAGGGTGTAGGGAGCCGTGCCCGCCGCGTCGGTGATGGCGATGGTCGAGGCCTGGTGGTCCTGAAGGCTCCACAGCGGCGTCGCGGCCGTGTCGCCCTGATAGGCCACCAGCAGTTCGTCCGGCCACGGGCCCCGGATCAGGCGGTTGACGATGGTCGTTCCCCCGCCGTTGGCCGCCGCCCCGGCGATCATGTCGCCGTCGTAGAGGTATCGCGCCCCCGTCGTCCCCACCATCTGGATCAGCCGGTCCAGAGGGTCATAGGCCAGGGTCGAGGTTCCCGTGCCCGTCATCCGGTTGGCGCTGTCGTACGTATAGGCCCGCGTCCCGTCGTTGGTCAGATTGCCCCGCGCGTCCGAGCTCATGGCCACGCTGTTGACCGAGGTCGGCTGGTTCAGACCGTTGCGCGTCAGGGCCTGGGTCCCCGCCGAGGGGGTGTAGAGATAGGCCGGGTTGCTGATCGACCGCACCCCCACCTGGCTGGCCGGGTTGTAGATGAAGCCATAGGTCACGTCCGACCCCGTCCCCGTCAGGTCGTGCGCCAGGGCGTTCATCCGCGACGCCCCGTCATAGCCATAGGTCGTCGTCACCCCATTGCCCCGCGTCAGGGACGTCCGGCGGCCCAGGTCGTCATAGGTGAAGCCCGCGATGGTCGAGACCCCCGCCTGGGTCACACCCTTCAGCGCATCGTCCAGGTCGTGGCTGTAACGGGACGATAATATCTTATTTGTCAGACGCCCTAAAAACAACTCCAATCCCAATACTTGATATATATTCAATTGTATTACTGTCTAAATAACATTCTGGGTCGCATACATTCAGAGTAATATACAATATGCATGTTGCACTACTTATTATATTTACATAATCCGATATAAAAGATTCAAATGGCTTGATAAGATGCAAAATATCGGGGCCATTATATTTCGTGTGCGTGCCGATATCAAACCGACAATACGTTTCTCTATTCGTCCCAGATCCAGTTATTCTTTCTGAACCAAAAGACCACGAGAGCTTTGCTCGCATGTCTACCTTTTTTTCAATTTCCTCAACCTTCATGGTTGGGTGCCAAATTGCTATTTCAAACCTAGCCATGTCTATTCTCGATCATCTCGATGTCTAGTTTGCCCTCGGCCTCGTCTATCACGACCTCTCTCTACACCGTGATCGCTGATATTGCCCTGATCAACAGAGAGTCCAGTTTTAGGGTCCGTGGTAACGATGCCTCCATCTGGAGTTACACCAACCCAGTCATCCGGCTGGGCGCCTATACCATCCTTGATATCGTGAATACCGCCGCGATCAATGTCAGACTGGTCGATTGGTCTTGTTCCTCGCGGAGCGTTCGTAGGTCGAGAGCCTCTGCGACGATCTTGTGCGGCGCGATCATCGCGATCATTGTTGAGGATGTTACCGAATAATTCACGGCCCGCCTCTGCGCCGGTCCTAATTCCCCCCGCGATTGCCGCCCCGGCCTGAACTAAGCCATCTCGACATGAAGCGTTAGCACTGCACGAGGCTATTGCCACGGTAGCCACAGCAGTCGCACCAGCAGCAACCAAATACGTCTCGGTAACGCACAGATCCCAGACACATCTGCCACTCGGATCAGTCCTGTTCACTGGATCCAGCCCCACATAGGCATACAGGTTCATCCCCTGCTCGTAGCCCACCGGGTCAGTCTGCATGAACCGCCCCAGGCTGGGGTGATAGGCCCGGGCCTTGTAGTGGTAGAGGCCGAAGTCCGGCAGCCATAGCTGGCCGGTGAACATGATCCGGCCGGCGTTGCCAGTCCTGGGCTGGCCGTATTCGTCATAGGCCAGGGTGTAGGGGGCCGTGCCCGCCGCGTCGGTGATGGCGATGGTCGAGGCCTGGTGGTCCTGCAGGCTCCACAGCGGCGTCGAGGCCGTGTTGCCCTGATAGGCCACCAGCAGCTCGTCCGGCCACGGGCCCCGGATCAGGCGGTTGACGATGGTCGTTCCCCCGCCGTTGGCCGCCGCCCCGGCGATCATGTCTCCGTCGTAGAGGTATCGCGCCCCCGTCGTCCCCACCATCTGGATCAGCCGGTCCAGCGGGTCATAGGCCAGGGTCGAGGTTCCCGTGCCCGTCATCCGGTTGGCGCTGTCGTAGCTATAGGCCCGCGTCCCGTCGTGGGTCAGGTTGCCCCGCGCGTCCGAGCTCATGGCCACGCTGTTGACCGAGGTCGGCTGGTTCAGACCGTTGCGCGTCAGGGCCTGGGTCCCCGCCGAGGGGGTGTAGAGATAGGCCGGGTTGCTGATCGACCGCACCCCCACCTGGCTGGCCGGGTTGTAGATCAGGCCATAGGTCACGTCCGACCCCGTCCCCGCCAGGTCGTGCGCCAGGGCGTTCATCCGCGACGCCCCGTCATAGCCATAGGTCGTCGTCACCCCATTGCCCCGCGTCAGGGACGTCCGGCGGCCCAGGTCGTCATAGGTGAAGCCCGCGATGGTCGAGACCCCCGCCTGGGTCACACCCTTCAGCGCATCGTCCAGGTCGTAGCTGTAGCGGATCTCGAACGCGTCCGGATAGAACAGGTGCGTCCGGCGCGTTCGATGGCTGAAACCTCGGCGGCGTCCGGGCCATGGCGAATGGCGGCGCCCAGCAAGCCGCCGCTTTTTTGGAAGCGCAACCTTTTGGATCTCTCGACCGAGGTCGCTCAGAACTTACACTCCGGACTTAAAGCTGGTCTTTACTAGGAGTATTCGCAAAGTTCGCTTCTTCGAAATCCCATATCCCGTCGCGGAGACCTTCCTCCAGCAACCCGTAGACCGCATCTATCTTCGTTGATGGAGGAACATCTATGGATGCGAGGTAGTAGGACCCACTCGAGAATGTCCCCTCATAACTACATCCGTGACGCTCAAAATCAGGCCAGCGCTTAAGAAATTCTTTAGCCCCGTCATTACCGGGAACTCGTATCCTGTAGCAAGAATGCCCGCCAGATTTGGCGACCTGAATGAACTCCAATCTACCATCTTCATATATCTTGTAATTGACGATATCATTCAGGCTTACCCCATACGCATAAAAAGGAGAGTTATCGAGAACAGCCAGCCGATCTCCAATTTTATTAGCGTGGATATTTTCGAAAAAGAAATTGTCTCCATCTCCAATAGGGAATGAAATTAATACACCATCAATTGCTTTGTTTATCATTGCGATAGGCGTCCATTCATCTGGATTTCGTGCCCCTTTGCCACGATTACATGTTCGACATGAGTCACGTTCATTTTCTGGCGTATTATTCCCGCCTCTAGATCGTGGATCGATGTGATCTCGTTCGCGAGAATTCGGATGTCCAGGTTCGTTGGTCGTTGCTTGCCCACAATACGCGCATGGTACGCCTTCTTTCCCTGCTCGAACCTCAGGCGTTTCAGCCGGAAAGCGCCGTCCAGCACCAGGGCCACCTGTCGAACCCGTCTTACCATCCGCTCCGGTCGGGCGATCACTTGGAGTTGCACTATCGGGAGCCGGGATCGGATCGGTTGTTTCCACGGTCGGAGTGTTGCGAACGGGGCCCTTCAACCAGTCCCAGACCGCTCCAGCTCCGCTAACAATCGCATCAGTGACAGGCCGGAGACAATCGGCGGCTATGCAGGCGATAACCGCGCCAGTTACTGCTACCGCTACCGTCGCCTCAACAACGCACACATCCCATACGCACTTCCCGCTCGGATCGGTCCTGTTCACCGGATCGAGCCCGACGTAGGCATACAGGTTCATCCCCTGTTCGTAGCCCACCGGGTCGGTCTGCATGAACCGGCCCAGGCCGGGGTGATAGGCCCGGGCCTTGTAGTGGTAGAGGCCCCAGTCCGGCAGCCATAGCTGGCCGGTGAACATGATCCGGCCGGCGTTGCCGGACCTGGGCTGGCCGTATTCGTCATAGGCCAGGGTGTAGGGCGCCGCGCCCGCCGCGTCGGTGATGGCGATGGTCGAGGCCTGGTGGTCCTGCAGGCTCCACAGCGGCGTCGAGGCCGTGTTCCCCTGATAGGCCACCAGCAGTTCGTCCGGCCACGGGCCACGGATCAGCCGGTTGTTGATCGTCGGCGACGCCGGCACCTTGACCGCCGTGATCATGTCCCCGTCGTAGAGGTAGACGCCCCCGGCCGTCCCCGTCATCTCCACCAGCCGATCCAGCGGGTCATAGGCCAGGGTCGAGGTTCCCGTGCCCGTCATCCGGTTGGCGCTGTCGTAGCTATAGGCCCGCGTCCCGTCGTGGGTCAGGTTGCCCCGCGCGTCCGAGCTCATGGCCACGCTGTTGACCGAGGTCGGCTGGTTCAGCCCGTTGCGCGTCAGGGCCTGGGCCCCCGCCGAGGGGGTGTAGAGATAGGCCGGGTTGCTGATCGACCGCACCCCCACCCGGCTGGCCGGGTTGTAGATCAGGCCATAGGTCACGTCCGACCCCGTCCCCGCCAGGTCGTGCGCCAGGGCGTTCATCCGCGACGCCCCGTCATAGCCATAGGTGGTCGTCACCCCATTGCCCCGCGTCAGGGACGTGCGGCGGCCCAGATCGTCATAGGTGAAGCCCTGCTTGGTTTCCCGTCTGATGACCATGTCGGAGTTTGATCGGTCACGCCGCAACGAACAAGTCTCAGAAGGCGCCGTTAAGACTCTAAAGAGAGGCAACTCAGAGTTAAGTCGTCGGTGTCTCTAAAACCGATTTCGAAGCAATAAGTTACGATACCGCTTTTATCTCGCCCTCAAGCCTCTTAACTCCGTCACGTCTTTGTTTATGATTATACAGACTAATCAATTGGGTCGGGGGCGAGCAGCGGAATTTTGTCCGCGTAATACCAAACTGGGCCAAGAGAGAGTTTTCTGCTGGGGCCTTGCTCGTTGTCAAAACGAGCAAACGCTCTCACGCCAAATTGCGGCTCATAAATAAAGAAACCTTGGTCGGCAACCTCCGATTCGCGCCTGTCGATCGAGACAAATCTAATGATCCAAGCATCACAAACTGTAGATAATTTCGCCGCGCATTCTGGGTAGAAATTGTATCCGTGAAAACCGTATTCTACCCCATCAAAAAAATCACCTTTAGGTACAACAAAAGGAAATGCCGCAAATACGCAGCTGTATTCCGATGTAGAGCACTCTAATTTTGAGCTTAGAAAAATTTCTTCTCCACCATCAAAGCGCCTGATAACCGATCCAGAACTTATGGATAATAGTTGTCCTTCAAAGCGGTATTCAGTTTCGTTTGACTGACTGTATGCGGCTTGCGTTCCGCAACCTGACAGCATTCCCGCAGTAAGGATGGATCGGAGAATCCATCTAAATGTCATTTTTACCATCCCATAAGTTGATCAACCAGGTCTGAGTAGGGTTGTTGGTGTGTGAGCGCTCGGGTACTCGGAGAGGCGGGATCAACAAATGCACGCCCCTCTCCACGTGAACCGTGAATGCCTTCGTGGACTGTTGTCCTCATGCGTTGAGTCTGGCGTTCGGTTGCATTTCGACCGTATCCACCACCTAATCCCAAGGGGAACACTGTAGTGGTGTTTGCTCGACCGAACGAGTCTGTCGTCGCTGTCACACCCCTTCCTCCCGATCCGGCAACATCAGCAACAAACGTTCGGCCAATCAACTCCTGACCTATTTCGCCAGCAGTAGTTCTCACTTCTCGCGTTTCGCCGGTCGCTTGGCCATTCCGTCCCACTACGGGAACGCTCGTGCTAGCCGGTCTGCTAGGGTTGGACATTAGTAGATTCACTGAACTCGTATACGCCCGCTCATAAGCTGCGATCTGGGCGCGTTGCTCCGTGCTTGGCGTGCCTTTCACCTCGTCAATTTTACAGGCGTAATTCGGCCTTTCGGTTGTGCCGTTGTTTACGCAAGTAGTCCCCGTCGGATCGGTCCTGTTCACCGGATCCAGCCCCACATAGGCGTACAGGTTCATCCCCTGTTCGTAGCCCACCGGGTCGGTCTGCATGAACCGGCCCAGGCCGGGGTGATAGGCCCGGGCCTTGTAGTGGTAGAGGCCGAAGTCCGGCAGCCATAGCTGGCCGGTGAACATGATCCGGCCGGCGTTCCCGGTCCTGGGCTGGCCGTATTCGTCATAGGCCAGGGTGTAGGGCGCCGTTCCCGCCGCGTCGGTGATGGCGATGGTCGAGGCCTGGTGGTCCTGAAGGCTCCACAGCGGCGTCGAGGCCGTGTTCCCCTGATAGGCCACCAGCAGCTCGTCCGGCCACGGGCCCCGGATCAGACGGTTGTTGATGTTGGGGGCGGCCGGGACCTTGACCGCCGTGATCATGTCGCCGTCGTAGAGGTAGACGCCTCCGGCCGTCCCCGTCATCTCCACCAGCCGGTCCAGCGGGTCATAGGCCAGGGTCGAGGTCCCCGTGCCCGTCATCCGGTTGGCGCTGTCGAACGCATAGGCCCGCACGCCGTCGTTGGTCAGGTTGCCCCGCGCGTCCGAGGTCATGGCCACGCTGTTGACCGAGGTCGGCTGGTTCAGTCCGTTGCAGGTGTTCTACCGGTCCTTCCATACAGCGCATTCGTGTCGAGAACAGATATTGCATGGGAGGAGTTTGACCAAGAGCAAATGTTCTCGTCATCACAGCCGGTTCTTACAAGAACTCCTGTAACGCACATAAATTTGTTTGAAATAATTAGATTTGGATCAAATTTTTCAACACGAACTCCCAACTCATATACTTTTCCAACTACGGAATCACGGTTTACAGTTTTGCGGATATTTTGATCTTCTCCACTTATCGTAAGCATGCCGCAAGCAGTTACGATATTATTTGTGTATATATTAGGATTTTCAAATAAATCAATTGGATTTGATGCATTATCATGCACCCCGGCGCACGATGGTAACAAAATGCAAAGAGAAAATATCGCGCACTTATTCATTGACCTTCACCGTGGTTCTGAATAGCGTCCAGGGCCCTTAAAATCGTCTGTCTCTGGCCCGGCGTGAGGCGCCCAGAAACTACTCTAGCGCTTGCTTGACCTTCTGATATCTCCAGAACAACAACGGCATCGCCTTCCAGAATATAGTTAGCGAGACCAAATTGGGCGGAATGGCGCCAGTCGATGCTACTTGGGCCTGGTCCTTGGCCTCCAATATCTGGATGCGAATGCGCTACCGCGGCTGCACCAGCAATTTTTGCGGATGTTGTTTCCGACCTTGAGGGAGTGGCGCCGGGATTGGTGATGTCTTGATGCGTCACTCCTGCATCTGTGACGTCAAGTCTATACACTACTTCATTGCGGTTTCTAAGGGCTTCAGGACTCATGGACGACGCGTGTTGGTCCAACTCTCCACTGCCAACCGCCGTGCGCCGAAATGCGTTCGTCTTCGGATTGAAGTTACGAGATTCCATACAGGAGCCGCTTAGTCCTAACGCTCCGATTGAAGCGCAACTCATCCCACTCGGATCGGTCCTGTTCACCGGATCGAGCCCCACATAGGCATACAGGTTCATCCCCTGCTCATACCCCACCGGGTCGGTCTGCATGAACCGGCCCAGGCCGGGGTGATAGGCGCGGGCCTTGTAGTGGTAGAGGCCGAAGTCCGGCAGCCAGAGCTGGCCGGTGAACAGCATCCGGCCGGCGTTGCCCGCCCGCGGCTGGCCGTATTCGTCATAGGCCAGGGTGTAGGGAGCCGTGCCCGCCGCGTCGGTGATGGCGATGGTCGAGGCCTGGTGGTCCTGAAGGCTCCACAGCGGCGTCGCGGCCGTGTTGCCCTGATAGGCCACCAGCAGCTCGTCCGGCCACGGCCCCCGGATCAGACGGTTGACGATGGTCGTTCCCCCGCCGTTGGCCGCCGCCCCGGCGATCATGTCCCCGTCGTAGAGGTAGATCCCCCCGGCGGTCCCCGTCATCTCCACCAGCCGGTCCAGCGGGTCATAGGCCAGGGTCGAGGTCCCCGTCCCCGTCATCCGGTTGGCGCTGTCGAACGCATAGGCCCGCGTCCCGTCGTTGGTCAGATTGCCCCGCGCGTCCGAGCTCATGGCCACGCTGTTGACCGAGGTCGGCTGGTTCAGACCGTTGCGCGTCAGGGCCTGGGCCCCCGCCGAGGGGGTGTAGAGATAGGCCGGGTTGCTGATCTGGCGCACCACGACCTGGCTGGCCGGGCTGTAGATGAAGCCATAGGTCACGTCCGACCCCGTCCCCGTAAGGTCGTGCGCCAGGGCGTTCATCCGCGACGCCCCGTCATAGCCATAGGTGGTCGTCACCCCATTGCCCCGCGTCAGGGCCGTGCGGCGGCCCAGGTCGTCATAGGTGAAGCCCGCGATCGTCGAGACCCCCGCCTGGGTCACCAGCCTCAGCGCATCGTCCAGGTCGTAGCTGTAACGGATCTCGAACGCGTCCGGATAGAACAGGTGCGTCCGGCGTCCCGCCAGGTCGTACTGCATCGTCATGACGCCCAGGACTTGGGTTTCCGTCAGCTGGCGGCCCAGGGCGTCCCAGGTCATGCACACCGCCGTCGTTCCGCACGCCGGCGTCCCCGAGGCGTGGCTGGCCGAGGTGCGCCGGCTCAGATTGTCATAGACGTACCAGACGTCGTTCGACCCCACCGGCGCGTCGATCGCCGTGATCCGGTTCAGGGTGTCGAAACTGGTGACGAAACTGTCGCCCGAACGCGTCCGCTTGGTCGTCGGATTGTCGTTGGCGTCATAGCCGTACTGCTCATAGTCCGACGGATTGGCCGCATGCGCCCCCACCGTCGCCGACGGATAGTTCAGCCGATACACACGGTCGAACCCGTCGTAGGTGAAGGCCGAACGGTTGCCGACCCCGTCCTCCATCCAGCTGACCTTGCCGTTGGTGGTGTAGGCCTGGGCCATCAGAACCCGCGTGGCGCCCGCCCCGTCGCCCTGCTGGACCTGGACCACCCGGTCGGCCACGTCATAGCTGTTGGTGGTGATCCGGTCGCGGCCCCAGTTCCCGGCGGCCGAGCCGGTGCAGGCCGAGGTCGGCAGGCTTCCGAACACCGCCGTATTCATCCGCACCGCCGTGCAGGTGGGCCGGCCGGCGGCGTCATAGCTGTATTGGGTGATCAGCGGATGGGTCGAGCCGACGAAGGCCGAATCGCGGATCTTGCGGCCCTGCAGGTCATAGGTGACGGTCGCCGTCTGAAGGGCGCTGAAGGCCGCCCAGGCGGGATCGGTCTGGCCCGTGGTCGTGCCCTGCTGGACCTGATCGACCTGGCCGTCGGCGTTGTACTGGGTGCGGGTGGCCGGATACAGGCGGCCGCCGACCCCGTCCGGGTCCGGGCCGATCACCCCCACCTGCTGGCGCATGGCGTCCCAGACGTTGCGCGTGGTGTCGGCGGCGCCCGGCAAGGGGCCGTCCACCGTCAGCACATTGCCGACCGCGTCATAGGTGGTGGCCACCGTCGCCGTCAGGGAGGCGTCGCCCGCCCCGCTGGAGACGCTGACCGGCCGCAGATTGCTGGCCACGCCCGAGGCCCCGGCCTGATAGGTGGTGGTGCTGACCACCTCGCCCGCCGTTCCGGTGCAGCTGGCCAGGGTGACGCACTGCGACTGGCCCACCATGACCCAGACCGGCGCGGCCGCCTGGGTGATGGTCGAGGCGCCGTTCTGCTTGTACCAGGCATACTGCTGCTGCCAGCTATAGCGGGTCTGGGGCCGCACCGCGCCCAGGCTGGGCGCCGGCAGGGTCTCGGTCAGCAGGTTGCCGGCCGCGTCATAGGTGTAGTCGGTCGTATTGCCCCGCCGGTCGGTGACCGAACTGGGCAGGCGGCATTTGATCGGCTCCAGCGAACAGTCCGGATAGACCACGTCCACATCGGTCGCGCCGAGGCCCGAGCCGGGCTTGGCCGTGGTGTGGATCTGGGTGATGTAGCCGAATTGGTTCCGGCTGACCGTCACCCCGTTGCCCTCGGGATAGACGACGAAATTCAGCCCCGCGCCGTTTTCGCCGACATAGGTGGTCTGGCTCAGCGCATTGGTGACCGACAGCAGCGACGGCGGCCGCAGCAGCTCGTTCGTCAGGCTGGGGCTCCAGTAGTACCGGCCGCTCCAGAAGATGTTGTAGACGGTGGCGTTGCTGTTCGGATCGGTGACGGTGACGTCCAGGTCATAGTCGCCGTCCGGCTGGTCGCAGGGGCCTGAGGGCGCGCAATAGCTCTCATAGGCGTAGGTCCAGGTTCCCGACCCGTCGCTGGCCGAGGTGACCACCGTCCCCCAACTGCGCGCGAAGCTGTAGCCGTAGGTGATCGACGACCCGGAGGTGCGCGACGGCCGGGCCATGCCGATGACCTTGGCGGTCAGGGGGTCGGGACCATCGAAGATGACCCGTGTCGTGCGGTTGAGCGAATCGGTGACATGGCGCTCGTTTCCGACCGTGGTGAAGGTCAGGCTGGGCCAGGTCTGGGAATAGGTGCAGCTGGTCGCCGCCAGGGCGCAGGCGTCCACGGCGTTGTTCAGCGCCGTCACCTGGCTGAGATCGGTCCCGGAATAGTCGAAATGCAGCTGATATCCGTAGTTGTTCGTCACCGAGACCAGGGCGCCGGACGCATAGGTGTAGGTCAGGACCTCGCCCGTCCTGCGTGTGACGGTCTGAAGGCTGGAATGGACGCCATGACCCGCATAGGTGGCGACCGAACCGTCCCGCGCCGTGTAGGTATAGCCCCCGACCGTCTCCAGCAGGTCGCCATGGCCGTCGATCAGATCGAAGGTCGTCAGCCCGCATCCGGCGCGCTGGAAGATGTTCGAACTGCCCATATAGACGACGGTGTAGAAGACCAGGCAGTAGGGGTCGGGCTTGGCTGGCTCATAGGTGACCTCGCCCCAGCTGCTGTAGCGCCAGCCCCGGCCCTTGCCGTCCCAGGCGGCGGTGAAGCTGAGCCCCCCGTTCGCCGGATCGCCGATGGTTATGGTCGGGGACGAGATCTGGACCGAGCCGCTGGTCAGGTCGACCCCGAACTGGTCCACGGCCTGATAGACCGACGGCGGCTCCAGGCTGGCCTGGGCCAGGGCTGGGCCGGCGCAAAGGCCCGTGATCGCCAGTCCGCCCGACAGGACCTGGCCGAGGCGGACAAGGGCGATGCGGAAGAGGGTTCCGTTCATGTCCGACCTCAATGGCAGCAGGTGTTGGTGGCCCAGATCGGCGTCGATCCGTCATAGATCACCGCGTCGCCGTTATCCTGGATGACCAGAAGGGCGCCCGGATGCCCGGCCGTGCCCGAGGCCCAGACCACGCTGCCGTCCGAGGCATAGGCCACGAGGTTGCCGGTCGGCTCCATCTTCACATACAGGCCCTGGCCATTGACCGTGTTCGTCGCCCACAGCGGCGTGGTCCCGAAATACAGCACGATGTTGCCGTCCACCTGGAGGCGGAAGTTGAACCGTCCGTCCTGCGACACCAGCCGCTGGGTCGGGACCAGGATCTCGTTTGGATGCAGCACGAATCCCATGATCGGCAGCGGGGTCGTCGTCGTCCCGCGCGACAGTCGGTTGTCGGCGTCGTCATTGCCATAGGTCGTCACGCTGCCGGCCGCGCCGGTCACCGCCCGCCCGACCGCGACCAGCCGGCCGAAGGCGTCATACCTGTAGGTCGCCTGTTCCTGCGCCAGGGCCGGCGTCCCCGCCAGAAGTCCCACCGCCACCGCCACGCCGATCCGCCAGCCGCCCATGTCTCGCCCTCCCAAACCAGCGTTACGGTGAGGGGCGCGGCCACACACGTCAAGGGATCGGCGACAGGCCGCTCTACGCGTTTGAGATGTATGAAGGAAGGGCTCCAGCCAGACCGTTTCGTCAGACCTCACCCGCGTTCCGGTCCATCCAGGCGACCAGTTGGGCGTTGATGTCGCGGGTGGCGATGTCGAAGGCTTCGACGATGGCGCCGACGCGGTTGGCGGTTGCCGGCTGGGTGACCGAGAAGGTCTGTTCGGCCGAGACCCGGCGATCCGGCATGGTCAGGACGCGGGCGCGCACTGTCATCACCACCTCGGGCGCCCCGCCCGCCTGGGCATAGCGCGCTTCGAAGGTCCGGACGTCGAGGGCCAGGGCCTTGGCCGCCGGAGTCAGTTCACGCGGCCCGATCAGCCGCACGCGCGACGACTGGGCCGCGAAGGCGCCCTCCAGGCTGGCGGTGTAGAGATCGCGCGCGTCCGAGATCCAGCGCGCGCCCTTGATATAGGCCGTCTCGGCGCCGTTGACGCCCAGGATCTTGTCCCCTTCGGAGGCCTGGGGGAATTCGATGCGGCGCAGCAGCACCTGCACCGATTCGACCGTGGAAGCCGGGGCCTCAGCGGCCGCCGCCGTCCCGCCGAACCGATAGGTCTGGACCGGCGGGGGGGACTTCAGCAGGGCGCAGCCGCCGGCTGCGACGGCCAGGGTCGCAGTCAGGGCGCCGGCCAGGGCCAGCCGCAGTAGGGTCGGACGGATCACGGCTGGACCTCCATTTCCTTGGCCGGGGCCCGGCCGATGAAGTCGCGCGGGCTGGAGCGGACCTGGTCGACCAGTTCCTCCAGCGAGCGGGTGGCGCCCTCCAGGCCCTGGATCGCCTGTTGCAGTTGCGGCAGGCCGGTGTTGGCGAACTCGCCCACCGGGCCTTCCAGCCCGCTGGTCATGCGGTTGATCGAGGCCACCGCCTGCTGGGCGTCCTCTGCGGCCTTGTTGATATTGGCCACCGCCTGGCGGCCGTCGCCTTCCACCAGCTGGCGAGTGCTGACGCCCAGCCGTTCGTATTCGGCCACGGCCGAGTTGGCGCGGGTCAGGGCCTGCTCCAGCTGTTCCAGCATCCCCTTGCGGGCCTCGAACTCGGTGGTGATGGCCTCGACGCTCTTCAGGCTGGTCGAGAAGCTGCGGATGTTGTCGTCGCTCAGCACCCGATTGATGCGGTTCAGGGCGTCCACCGTCTGGGCCAGGACCGTGCCCGATCCGCTCAGCAGTTCGGCGATGGGCGACGGCTGGCTCTGGATCACCGGCACGACATTCTCGGGATACTGGGTCTTAAGCAGGGCGCTGGACGGCTCTCCGGCGGTGATCTGGATATAGTTCAGTCCGGTGATGCCCTGGGGCTCCAGCTGGGCGCGCGAGGTCACCCGCACCGGGGTCTTGGCGTCCAGCCGCACCCGCGCGATCACCTGGTCGCCCTTGTTGGGATCCAGGTTCAGGTCGGTCACCTCGCCGACGCGGATGCCGTTGAAATGCACCTCGCCGCCCTCCGACAGGCCGCGCACGGGCCCGTAGAAGACGATGTCGTAAAGGTCATACTCGCTGTTGAACTGCAGCCGGGCCAGCCAGATGCTGAACACCACCAGGGCCGCCACCAGGGCGACGGTGGCGATGCCGACGGCGGCGTAGTGGGCGTCTCTTTCCATCTTCAGTCCTCAGGCCGCCTTGGTCGCCGCGCGGCCGCGCGGGCCCAGGAAATACTCTTGAATCCAAGGGTGGCCGGACCGTTCCAGTTCCCGCACCGTCGCCTTGGCCACCACCTGCTTGTCCGCCAGCACCGCCACCTTGTCGCAGATGGCGTACAGACTATCGAGGTCGTGGGTGATCATGAAGACCGTCAGCCCCAGATCGTCCGACAGCTGGCGGATCAGGTCGTCGAAGGCCGCGGCCCCGATCGGGTCCAGTCCCGCCGTCGGCTCGTCCAGGAACAGCAGTTCGGGGTCCAGCGCCAGGGCCCGCGCCAGGCCGACCCGCTTGCGCATCCCGCCCGACAGCTCGGCCGGCTTCAGATAGTGGGATTCCGGCCCCAGCCCGACCATGGCGATCTTCATCTCGGCCAGGTCGCGGATCATGTCGCGCGGCAGGCTGGTGTGCTCGACCAGGGGCGAGGCGACATTGTCCAGCACCGTCAGGGCCGAGAACAGGGCTCCCTGCTGGAACAGGACTCCGGTGCGCCGCTCGATGTCGAACGCCTGTTCCTTGCTCAGCTCGGCGCGGTCGTGGCCGAAGACGCGGATCGTCCCGCCTTCCGGCTCCTTCAACCCGATGATGGAGTTCAGCAGCACCGTCTTGCCGGTGCCCGATCCGCCGACAACGCCCAGCACCTCGCCGCGCTCCACGTCTAGGTTGAGTTCCTGGTGGATGACCCGCTCGCCGAACTGGCTCAGCAGGCCGCGCACCTCGATCAGGGGCTCCGCCGCGCCGTTCACAGGTTCAGCTCCAGGAAAATCATGGCGAAGACGGCGTCCAGGAAGATGATGGCGAAGATGGCCTGGACCACCGCCGCCGTGACCCGCCGCCCCAGGCTTTCGACATCGCCCGCGACCGCCAACCCCTGACGGCAACCGATGGCCGCCACGACGATGGCGAAAACCGGCGCCTTGACCATCCCGACCATCAGGTGGGTGTCCATCATCGGATCCTCCAGCACCCGCTGGATGAAGAAGGCCGGGCCGTAGGACAGCTCGCTCCACGTCACCAGAAGGCCGCCCAGAAGCCCCGTGACGATGCCGACGAAGGTCAGCAGCGGCAGCATGACCAGCATGGCCGCCAGTCGCGGGATCACCAGGGCCTGGAAGGGATCGACCCCCATCACCTGCATGGCGTCCACCTCCTGGTTCATCCGCATCGAACCGATCTCGGCGGCGAAGGAGCTGGCCGACCGGCCCGCCAGCAGGACCGAGGTGATGACCACCGCGAACTCGCGCAGCACCGACACCGCCACCAGCTGCACCGTGAACACCGCCGCCCCGAACTGGGTCAGCAGGTTGGCGCCCAGGAAGGCGATCACCGCCCCGATGAAGAAGTTGGTCACCGCGATGATGGGGATGGCGTCCAGTCCCGCCCGCTCCGCCTGGCTGAACCAGGCGGGCCAGCGGATGCGGCCTGGGTGTTTCAAGGCCGAGCCGGTGGCGATGATCAGACGGCCCAGGAAGGCCATCGACAGGGTCATCTCGCCGATGATGTCATAGACGCCGCGTCCCACCTTGGCGAAGGCGCGGGTGAAGGCGTCGGACCGGCGCGGCGGCGTCCCGCTCTCGCGTTCCAGCTTCTCGACCATGGCGTAGATGCGGCCCGCCTCGGGCCGTCCCCGCCAGGCGCTCTTGGGCAGGCCCCCGGCGCCTCCGGCCTGGAACAGAGCCAGGGCGCCGGAGGTGTCGAACCGCCCCATCTCCTCCAGGTCCAGGGCCGTGATCCGCCGGCCGTCCAGCGCGCGGTCCAGCCGCTGGGCGCGCCGGTCCATGCCGGTCGTGGTCCAGTCGCCGGTCAGCCGCAGGGCCGCCGCCCCGTCGTCTCGGTCCGCGATCTCGAAATCGGCCTTGGTCATCGCCCCCACAATAGCCCAGCCGCGGCCGGCGCCTATGGCCAAGCCTGTCCGGAACCGACAAACGCCGCGCCGCCCGGTTGGTTCGGTCCCTGGAGCATGATCCTGGAGCCTGATTCACCGTATCGATGAAATCACGAAGCGATTCCATCTCAACGGATCAGGCTCTAGGCGGGCTTTTGCGTCCCAGCAGGGCGCGCGGGCGTCAGGTCAAGAAGTTGAGCAGCGACGTCTGACGCAACTGATTGACCACCTGGGCCGAGGCCTGGATGGCGATCTGCGACATCTCCAGGTCGGTCAGGGCCTTGGCCATGTCGGCGTCGGTCTTGTCCGCCAGCAGGGCGTCCAGGGTGTCCATCCGCTCCTTCTGGCTCTTGATCGTGGCCTCGACCCGGTTCTGCATCACCCCGTTCGACGCCGCCTTATCGATCACCACCGTATGGGCCGTGTCCAGCCGCTTCAGCACCCCGGTCAGGAAGGTGATCGTCGCCTCGTCCGGCGCTCCGGTCAGGGGCGTGGCCTCGTGGAAGGCCTGCAGGTCGCGGAAGATCTGATACAGTTCCGTTCCAACCTCGTCGGCCAGGAAGGTGGTGTTCAGGGCGGTGTTTTCGTCCACTCGGGACGTCTGTTTCAGCGTGTCGTTCGAGAAGGCCGCCGCCACGCCGGGCGCGGCCGACAACTGGGCCAGGGTCATATCCGCCACCGGCGCCTCTGCGACATTGCCCCCGGCGAACAGATAGTGGTCCTGATGCCGGGTGTTCAGCCCGGCCTGCACGCCCTGGAACTGGACCTGAAGCTCGCTCATCAGCCCGTCCAGCCGCCCGGCGGCCAGGGCCTGTGCGATGGCTTCGCGCGCGCCGGTCGCCCCGTCGGCGATCTGGCTGAAGGCCAGGTCCTGGGCCGCCAGCCGCTCTGCCGTGGCGCTGGCGGTGTCGATGAAGCCCTGCAGCCGGCTCTGGCTGGATTTCAGCGCCGTCAGGGTCTCCGATTGCCGCCCGAAACCGACCAGGCTGGTGGCGATCTTCTGGGTCGAGACCCGCGCCTGGGCCTCATTGGCCTGGGTCTGGGAGAACATCAGGTTGGCCAGGGCCGACTGGTAGTTCCCAAAGGTCGAAACGCGCGTCATCAGATCATCCCCAGCAGGGTGTCGTACATTTCGCGGGCGGCCTGGATCAGCCGCGCCGAGGCGTTGAAGGCCTGCTGATAGGTGGTCATCAGCACCAGTTCCTCGTCCAGGTTGACGCCCTCATAGGCCGTCTGCCGCGCGCTGGCCTCGCTGTAGAGGGCGGTGGCGCTGGCGGCGCGGTTCTTGGCCACCGTAGCCTTGCCGCCGATGTCGCCGGACAGTTCGGACGCATAGCGCGAGATCGACAGAGAGCCGCCGGCGCTGCCGCCCGCGGCCAGGAAGGTCGCCGACCTCTGGCCCGCGTCGGCCAGAAGTTGCGCCCCGCGTCCGTCGCCGGTCGCCAGAGCCGAGGCCCCGGGCGCCGCGCTCAGGTTCAACTGGGCCACCGCCAGCCGCATCGGACTGGACTGGATGTCGGTCCTCAGGCTGAAGCCGTCGGCCCGGCTGGCCCGCACCCCGGCGCCGATGCCGAACATCTCGGTCATCGACACGCCCGAAGGAACCTGGGTGGTCCGATCCTCCAGCACCGACAGCTTTGCCGGGGTCGATCCGTATCCGGTGAAGGCCAGGACGCCATTGCCGTCGAAGGCGAAGGTTCCGAACCGCCCCACTCCCGTCGCCGGATCGTTCAGCGCCGTCAGCAGGTCCGCCACCGTCCCGCCCGCCGGAATCGCCACCGCCAGGTCGCGCAGCTTGGCCCCGCTTTCGCCGGTGAAGCGGAAGGTCACCGTCTCGCCCGCCGTGAACCCGTGCGGCGAGGCCGCCGTCAGCCCGAGATCATAGTTGGACGGCCGATCAGTGGTGACCAGGTCGTTCAGCCCGAAGTAATGGGAGAAACCGCGCCCGGCCTTGTCGCTGGGGCTGGCCGCATCGTCGGCGATGGCCACGCCCCGGTTGGCGCCCGCCTCGATCTTCAGCACCCCGTTCGAGAAGCTGGCCGTGGCGCCGGGCAGTTCGGCGTTCAGCACCGACAGGAAGGTGGCCGGGGTCGCCGCCGTCCCGTTGATGGTCATGGTCCCGCCCGAGAAGACGATCTCGGCCCGTGACTGGATCACCCCCGCATCGTTGACCACCGTGATGTTGGTCGTGCCGGTGAAGCCCGTCAGGGCCGATTCCAGCGACTGGCCCACATTGCGTCCCGTCAGGACCTGGGGCGCGGGCACCGAGGTGTTGGCGTTATGGGCGCGGTTCAGCTCGTCCGCCACATGGGCCATCAGTTCGGCCAGACGCTCGGCCGCCTGCGGCGCCTCGACGTCGCGCAGTTCGACCAGGCCCTTGATCTCGCCCGAGGTGATGGAGTCCAGCAGCGGCTTCTTCTGCCCGCGCGGCTCGGTGACCCAGATCTCGTTGAAGCTGGTCTCGGCGTTGACCGTGCCGGCGCGGTTGTATTCCAGGGTCGCATAGCCGTCCCCGGCCAGCAGGACGCCGGCCCCGGTGCGGATCGAGACCCCGCCGACAGACCGGCCGGTCACCCGGACATCCATCAGTTCCGACAGCTGGGAAATCAGCGCCGCCTGGGCCGATTCCGCACCGGTGGCGTCGCCGTTGACCACGGTGGCCCGGGCGATCTCGACATTCAGCGCCTCGATCTGCTGCAGCAGGCCGTTGGCCTTTTCCACCGCGCTCTGGATGCGGCCGTCCGCGTCCTCGCGCGCGGCCTGGATCTGGCTTGAGATACGGGTCGACTCGTCGAACAGGGCCTGGACCCTGTACAGGGCCTCCTGCCGCCGGGGCGCCGACACCGAATCCTCGCCCACGCTGGCGAAGGCCGAAAAGACGGAGTCGATCTGGGCGAAGAAGCTGCTGGACCCGCCCGGGTCGCCGAACAGGGCCTGGATCCGGTCGTACAGTTCATAGCGCACGCCCTGGCGACTGGCCTCACTGCCGGCGTTCAGGCTGGCGGCCTGCAGGAAGCGGTCGGTGGCCAGGCGGATGCGGGTCACCTCGACGCCCGTGCCGATCCCCTGGGTGGTCAGGCTGGCCTGTTCGCCGATCTTGCGGACATAGCCGGGCGTATTGACGTTCGAGACATTGTCCGAGACCACGCGCAGCTGGGTCTGGGCCGTCTGCATCCCGGTCGTGGCGATGTTGAGGATCGAGTTCAGCGACATCCGCCGGCCCCCTGGCGCCCGGCGCCCGGCAGGCCGTGCCCGCCCGCGCGCATTTCTTGCCCGGCTCCGTCCCTTGGGGATCGCGCCTGAGCCTTGAAATCAAAGGACATGTGGAATTTCGTCCGCGACATGGCCGATCAGGCGCGCAAGGTCCGCGCCAACCGCGCCACCGCGCTTCCGCCGGGCAAGACTGGCCCCCAAGGGCGGCAAGATTCGCCACCGAGCGCATGGCTCGACCGTCGCCTTGGAACAGAGTTCTTCTTGTTTTTACAATGGCCTGTGTCCAGCGGCACAGATTGGCCCGCCGCTTGCCATGGAGGGTCCGAATGACCCGGGCGCAGCAGGCGCCGCCCCATCCCCCTCCCTTCAAGGCGCCGCCTTTCGCATGTCCGCTGCCGCCATCCTGTCCGCGATCGCCCCCGTCGCCCCTGCGGCGACGAAGACCGGCGCGCCCATGCCGGGCGACGCCGGGCCCGAGGCGTTCGCTGACATGGCGGTCCAGGCCGAGACCGCCGCCGAGACGCCCGCCGCCTCGCCTCGCGCCGCCGCCGTGTCTCCCGTCGCGTCGAGCGGACTGATCGTCCCCGCTGAACAGGCGGAAACTGAAACGCCCCCGCCGCCCGCACCCGCTGTCGAGGCCGAGGTTCAGATCGCGGCGGCCGAAGACGATACGGCCTCCGATCCCGAGGTTTCGGCCGCGCCCGCCCAGGAAACCGGCAAGACCGACCCGGAGTCCGCCGCCCTTCCCGTCCCGACGCCGGCGGCGCCGCCCCCCGCCGCGCCTCCGCCTGCGTTGGAGATCGCGGTCGCCCAGCCCGTCGCGCCGCCGGCCGACTCTGAGGCTCCGCCCGCGCCGGACCCGACCGCGGCCGCCCCTGTCCCCGCCGCCCCGGCCCAGGCCGCGCCGATGGGCTCGGCCCCGCCCGCCGCTGGCCTGCCGCCTTCGCTGACCTCCGGGGCCGAGCGATCCCTCTCGGCCGCCGCCCAGGACGCGATCCCGCCGTCCGACGGCGTTGAGGCGACCCCGACCTCAGAAGCGGCTGCGGTCGACAAGGCCGCCGCCGCCCCCGCTCCCTCGCGCATCATCCCGACGCCCCCGCCGGCCCCGGCGGCGGCCTCCGAGGTCGCCGCACTGAAGACCGAGGGGCCCGCGCCCCTGGCCCCCGCCGGCGCCGCGACCACGCCGGCGACCGAGGCCGCCCCCACGGTCCAGACCGCTCCGGCCCTGCATTCGGGCCTCAGCCACGCCGCCGTCGAGGCCACGGCCCAGATCGCGGCCCAGATCCTGCGCCGCCTGGACGCCCGCCAGACCCGGTTCGAGATGGTCCTGACGCCCGAAGATCTGGGCCGGGTCGATGTCAGCCTGGATGTGGATTCCGACGGCCGCCTGGCCGCCCGCCTGGCCTTTGACAATCCGGCCGCCGCCGCCGACCTGCGCGGGCGGGCCGACGAACTTCGCCGCCAGCTGACCGAGGCCGGCTTCCAGTTGGCCGACGACGCCCTGGACTTCGCCGAGCGCGACGCCAACGCCTTTTCCGGCGAGCGCGGCTTCGACCGCGACCGGGGCGGGGCCCGCGCCTTCGCCGGCGGCGCCCGGGTGACGGACCAGGCCGACCGGGCCGCGTCCCGCCCGCCCGCCTGGATTTCCCTGCAACTGACGCCTGACCGCGTCGACATGAGGGTCTGACCGATGGTTGACGCCGTCACCACCGCCCAATCCGACGCCCGCATCAACAGCGGCAAGACCATGATGGCCTCGAATTTCGAGACCTTCCTGTCGCTTCTGACCGCTCAACTGAAGAACCAGGATCCGCTGTCGCCGGTGGATTCCAACCAGTTCACGGCTCAGCTGACCCAGATGGCGGGGGTCGAGCAGCAGTTGCTGACCAACGACCTGCTCACCAGCCTGCTGGCCGCCCAACAAGGCAACGGCCTCAGCGGCGCCGCGGCCTATATCGGCAAGACCGCCACCGGCGTCTGGGCGGCGACCCGCCTGCAGGACGGCGCGGCCAAATGGAGCTACGAACTGGGCGCCGACGCCGCCTCGGTCCAGCTTCAGGTGCTGGACAGCGCCGGCAAGGTGGTCTGGTCCGGCGACGCCCCGTCGCGGACCGAGGGCACGCACGACTTCACCTGGAACGGCCAGACCACCGGCGGCGGCCAAATGGACGACGGCGGCGTCTATACGCTGAAGGTCATCGCCAAGTCCGGCGCCGGCGAGGATATCGACGCCCAGGCCCTGATCCGCGGCCGCATCACCGGGGTCGAGATGTACAGCGGCCAGCCCTACGCCACCATCGGCGGCTCCATCGTCCCGCTCAGCCAGCTGATCGCCCTGGACGAAGGCGGCGCCTTCGCCGGCCAGGACGTCACGCCCGACCCCGCCAACGAGAACGACGAGGAGACGCCGCCGGCGTCCTCCTCGGCCAACGCCTGATCCCCTGCCCTAGGAGACCGAGACCATGAGCATCAACAGCGCCCTTCTGGCCGGGGTTTCCGGCCTGACCGCCAACTCCGCCGCCCTGGCCGCGATTTCGCAGAACATCGCCAACGTCAACACCATCGGCTACAAGCGCAGCCAGGCCGAGTTCCAGACCGTGGTCAACAGCCAGAGCCAGGGGGCCGGCTATTCGGCCGGCGGCGTCCTGGCCTCGGCCCGCCACTTCACCAGCCAGAACGGCCAGCTTCAGCGCACCACCTCCAGCACCGACCTGGGCATCTCGGGCCAGGGCTTCTTCGTGGTGACTGAAAAGGCCGAAAACCTTGCCCCCAACGATGCGCGCCTGTTCACCCGCGCCGGCGCCTTCCGCGTCGACAACCTGGGCTATCTGAAGAACACCGCCGGCCTCTACCTCCAGGGCTGGCCGGTCGACGCCAATGGCGAGATCAACACCGACCCGTCCGACCTGTCGCGCCTGCGCACCATCAACGTCGGCTCGGTCGGCGGCACGGCCGAGGCGACGACCCGCATCCAGCTGAACGCCAACCTCAAGTCCAGCCAGGCCGTCTCCAGCGAAGCGGCTGACGCGGCCCTGCTTCCGCCCGGCCCCAACGCCTATGACCCGGTGACCAACTCCATGGCCATGTGGGATCCCGAGACCGGCGACGGGGTGAAGCCGGACTTCGAGGTCACCGTGCCGGTGTCCGACTCCAAGGGTGGCCAGCGCACCCTAGCCCTGTCCTTCCTCAAGAGCGACGTGCCGAACCAGTGGTATGCCGAAATCCGCGCCGTGCCCGAAGGGGACGTCGTCACCGGCGCCAACCTGACCAACGGCCAGCTGAAGACCGGCATCATCGCCTTCACCCAGGACGGCCGCCTGGACGTCGCCGCCATGCAGGCCCTGGGCGCGGACGCCCTGTTCGCCGATCCGGCCAACGCCATTCTGAACTTCGGCGCCTCGGACGACGGCGCCCCGGCCGCCGACGGGTTCAACTGGGCCGCGGGCCTGGGCATCGACGACCAGTCGATCGCCTTCGACCTGACCGCCGCCGCCGGCGGCCTGACCCAGTATGACAGCGCCTCGGTGGTCCAGGCGACCCTGACCAACGGCACCGCCTTCGGCAACCTGTCCGAGGTCAAGATCGACGAGAAGGGCTTCGTCACCGCCATCTTCGACAACGGCGTCACCCGCCGCATCGCCCAGGTCGCCCTGGCCACCTTCCCCAGCCCCGACAGCCTGACCGAGGTTTCGGGCAACGCCTTCCGCGTCAGCCAGGGCTCCGGCACCTTCAACCTGAAGACGGCCGGCACGGGCGGCGCCGGCCTGATCGGCGCCTCGCAGCTGGAGGCCTCGACCGTCGACCTGTCGACCGAGTTCACCGGCCTGATCACGACCCAGCGGGCCTATTCGGCCTCGTCCAAGATCATCACCACCGCCGATGAGATGCTGGCCGAACTGATCAGCATCAAACGCTGATCTTGAAGTAACCAACCGTTAGTCACGATGAATCGTCGCTTCAACAGTCCGAACAGGGCGTTTCCAGGAGGTAGGAAGATTATTCCTTCCTTCACCACGACGCTTAAACGGGCCTTAGCGGCGGGCGGCTACATTCACGATCAATGGTGGTGGTGAATGAGGCTTAAGCCCATGCTGCAAGAGCGACGCCTGAACGATAAAGGCGAACAATACGTGGTCGGACCGACCGGAACTCCCCTGACGCTCAGCGACCTGCCGCCGGCGAACACCGACCGCTGGGTCATCCGCCGCAAGGCCGAGGTCGTCGCCGCCGTGCGCGGCGGCCTGCTCAGCCTCGAAGACGCCCTGGCGCGCTATCGCCTGACCACGGAGGAATTCCTGGCCTGGCAGAAGGCGATCGACAAATGGGGCATGCAGGGCCTGCGCACGACGCGGATCCAGAGCTACCGCAGCTAGGGGTCCCCATCCTCGAAGACACGACGGCCGCATCCGGCGACGGGTGCGGCCGTTGTCGTTTCCAGCCAGTCTAGAGACTGCTCCGCGGAGGAGGCATCGCTTCGCGATGGCCTCACAGCCCCTTCACGATCCCCTCGACCATCTTCTTGGCGTCGGCGAATAGCATCATGGTGTTGTCGCGGAAGAACAGTTCGTTCTCGACCCCGGCGTATCCCGCCGCCATGCCGCGCTTCACGAACAGCACCGTTCCCGCCTTCTCCACGTCCAGCACCGGCATGCCGAAGATCGGGCTTTGCGGGTCGGTCTTGGCGGCGGGGTTGGTCACGTCGTTGGCGCCGATGACGAAGGCCACGTCGCAGGTCGAGAATTCGCTGTTGATGTCCTCCAGCTCGAACACCTCGTCATAGGGGACGTTGGCCTCGGCCAGCAGCACGTTCATGTGGCCGGGCATGCGGCCGGCGACGGGGTGGATGGCGTATTTCACCTCGACCCCTTCTTCCTTCAGCTTGTCGGCCATTTCGCGCAGGGCGTGCTGGGCCTGGGCCACCGCCATGCCGTATCCGGGCACGATGATGACCTTGGACGCGTTCTTCATGATGAAGGCGGCGTCGTCGGCGCTGCCCTGTTTGACCGGCCGGGTCTCGACGTGACCGCCACCCGCCGCCGCCGTCTCGCCGCCGAAGCCGCCCAGGATGACGCTGAAGAAGCTGCGGTTCATCCCCTTGCACATGATGTAGCTCAGGATCGCGCCCGACGACCCGACCAGGGCGCCGGTGATGATCAGAGCGATGTTCTCCAGCGTGAAGCCCAGGGCCGCCGCAGCCCAGCCGGAGTAGGAGTTCAGCATCGACACCACCACCGGCATGTCGGCCCCGCCGATAGGGATGATCAGGGTGGCCCCCAGCACCAGGGCGATGACGAACACCCCCCAGAAGGCCCAGACCGCCGTTCCGCCCGACCCGATCATGACGCCGATCAGCAGCACCATGCCCAGGGCCAGGCCGATGTTGATCAGGTGCCGCGCCGGCAGGATGATCGGCGCCCCCGACATGTTGCCGTTCAGCTTGGCGAAGGCGATGACCGAGCCCGTGAAGGTCACCGCCCCGATGGCCACGCCCAGGCTCAGTTCGATGATCGAGGCGACCTTGATCCCGCCCGCCCCGTCCGAAATGCCGAAGGCCACGGGCGCATAGACGGCGCCGACCGCGACCAGGCAGGCCGCCATCCCGACCAGCGAGTGGAAGGCGGCGACCAGTTGCGGCATCTGGGTCATGGCCACGCGGTTGGCGATCACCGCCCCGATCCCGCCGCCGACCACCACGCCCCCCGCGATCAGCCCCAGGGTCAGCGGGTCCAGCGCCCCGGTGGCCCCCAGCGTCAGCAGGGTGACGCCGATGGCCAGGGCCATGCCGATCATGCCGAAGGTGTTGCCCCGCCGGCTGGTCTCTGGACTGGACAGGCCCCGCAGGCTCAGGATGAACAGGACGCCCGCCGCCAGATAGGCCAGGGCCGCGATCGATGCGTTCATGGGTTTCCGCCCCCTCCGGGCAGGTTCATGGTCCGGCTCAACCGCCACAGGGCGGCGGCGATGAAGACGGGCGCCAGAACCAGCAGCAGCCAGTCGATCGGCGTCAGGGCCCGCGCCTGCACCAAAACCCGGGCGATGATGGCCGAAAACACCAGCACGATGCCGCAGTCGTGGAAGCGCAGCTTCTGGATCGGATTGCGCACGGCCAGCCAGCCCCACAGCCACAGGCCCAGGCCGATCCCCGTGGCGGCCCAGGAGGCGGTGACGGCGATGCGGACGGCGTCGGGCGTCATCCCGCCTCCGCGACCGGCTTGGGCTTTTCCTTCTTGCGATACATGGCCAGCATCCGTCGCGTGACCATGAAGCCGCCGAAGATGTTGACGCTGGCCAGGGTCACGGCCGCCACCCCCGCGCCCTTGGCCACCCATCCACTGTCGGACGACAGGGCCGCCGCCGCCAGCAGGCCGCCGACGATGATGACGGAAGAAATCGCATTGGTCACCGCCATCAGCGGCGTATGCAGGGCCGGCGTCACCGACCAGACGACATAATAGCCGACGAAGATCGCCAGCACGAAGATGGCCAGGCGGAAGACGGTGGGATCGACGTGTTCCATGCTCAAACCTTCCTCTCGAGTCGCTGATCGATACTGAGAAGAATCAGCAATATTCCGCCCGTCACAAACGTCTCGCCTATCGACCATGCGGCGCGCTCCCAAGCGGGCACCATGCCAAGAGCATGGGGTGCAGTCGGTGAAACGAGGAGAGTCGAGACGATACCGGAGACGGCCCGGTAGAGACCCAACAGCATGTAAGCCCACGCCGCCAGCGTCAGAAACGTTCTGAAGCGGCGCCCAATCATCCCCTCACCCCCTCATGCGCCACGGCGCCGCCGTGGGTGACGACGGCGGCCTTCAGGATCTCGTCCTCCAGGTCCAGCACCAGGGCGCCGTCCTTGATCATCAGGTCCAGGAAGGCCGTCAGGTTGCGGGCGTAAAGGGCGCTGGCGTCCGCCGCGATGCGGCCGGGCAGATTGGCGGGGGCGACGATGGCGACGCCGTTCGCCGTCACCGTCGTCTCGTTCAGCCTGGCCCCCTGGACGTTGCCGCCGTTCTCAATGGCCAGGTCGACGATGACCGAGCCGGGCTTCATCGAGGCCACATGGTCCGCCGTGACCAGCACCGGCGCCGCGCGGCCGGGGATCAGGGCGGTGGTGATGACGATGTCCTGCTTCCTGATGTGTTCGCCGGTCAGGGCCGCCTGTTTGGCCATGTATTCGGCCGACATGGGCTTGGCGTAGCCGCCGGCGGTCTGGGCGTTGGCGAACTCTTCGTCCTCGACGGCGATGAATTTGGCGCCCAGGCTTTCGACCTGTTCCTTGGTGGCGGGCCGCACATCGGTGGCGGTGACCACGGCGCCGAGGCGGCGCGCGGTGGCGATGGCCTGAAGCCCCGCGACGCCCACGCCCATGACGAAGACCTTGGCCGGGGCGACGGTGCCCGCCGCCGTCATCATCATCGGAAAGCCGCGGCCATAGGCGTTGGCCGCCTCGATCACCGCCCGGTATCCGGCCAGGTTCGCCTGGGACGACAGCACGTCCATGACCTGGGCGCGGGTGATGCGGGGCACGAATTCCATGCCGAAGGCGGTGACCCCAGCCGTCTTCAGGGCCTCGACCGTATCCTTTTCCCGATAGGCGTCCAGCATGGCCACGACCACGGCGCCGGGCTTCAGGGCGCTGATCTCCTGGGCCGTCGGGCCACGCACCTTCAGCAGGACATCGGCGCCCGCCAGGGCCGCCTTGGTGTCCTTGGCCACGGTGGCGTCGGCGGCGGCGTAGTCGGCGTCAGGGATGGAGGAGCCCAGGCCGGTCCCGGCCTCGACCGTGACGGTCGCGCCCAGGGCGATCAGCTTCTTCACCGTCTCGGGCGTGACGGCGCAGCGGGTCTCGCCTTCACGGCGTTCGCGGGTGACGGCGACGGCGACGGCCAAGCGAATCTCCCCGTTCGTTCGGAACGGTCGGACGTTAGGCCGAATGCGAAGGGGGCGTCAAAAGGCGCGGCGCACGGCCGCACCGGGTGTTCAGTGGGCGGGCTTGGACCGCAGCAGGAACCAGCCCGCGACCGACACCACAACGGCGGCGATCAGCCCGGCGATGAAGCTGCCGCCCGGCTGGAACCACAGGGTCAGGAACAGGACAATGACCGCCGTGGCCAGGCACGACCATTTGAACAGCACCATGAACAGCGCCCAGGTCGAGACCTGCTCGCTGATCTCCTGCGAGCCACGCTGATAGTCGTCGGTGTGATGAGCGCCGGCCATGAGGTCCCCGGTAATGAGAGTCTGTCGGGCCGCTATTAAGCCGCGACCGCCGCCGGCTCAACCCCATCGTGCCTCATCGCATCAGGTCCGGATGTCGCGCCTCGAAGACCGAGAACTCATCGGAGATGTCGATGGACAGCCGCCGCGCCCGCTCCACGTCCTCGCGCCCGCCCGCATCGCCCAGAGCCAGCCGCGACAGACCCCGCCCATAGAGCGACGCCGGTAGATCCGGCCGACCGGTCAGAGCCCGGTCGTATTCCGCTCTAGCCTCCTCGTACCGACCCAGTTGCAGCAGGACCATGGCCCGGCTGTCGATGATGCTGGCCTCGCCCGCGGCGGCGGCGGTATCGCAGTCTGCCAGAGCCTGTTCCAGATCAAAGCCCGTGATGGCCTGGTTCCAGCAGATCGTGTTCATCAACGCGGGGTCTCCACCCGCCATGCCGCGCAAGGCGTCGAAATCGGCGCGGGCGTCCGCATCGTCGCCCGCCCGGGCGCGCAGTTCGGCCCGCTCCGCCAGCAGGTTGAAACTGGCGGCGGTTTCGGCGATCGCGTGGTCCACGGCCTGCAGCGCCTCGGTAAAGTCCCCCTGACGTCGCGCGATGTCGTTCAGCACGGTGAGGGCGACGAGATTGTCCGGGTCGGCCTCCAGCTTGTCGCGGATCAGACCCAGGGCCTCGTCCGTCCGGCTCAACCGCACCAGGGCCCTGAGCTCGCCGTAAAGACCCGTATCATTTGACGGAGCGGCGGTCTTCAATGCCCGGTAGTCGACCAGCGACCGGTCTGAGCGGCCCAGATTGTAATAGGCCGAGCCCCGCCCGGACAGGGCCGTCAGATCGCCGGGATCCAGCCTCAGGGCGACCGAGAAGCTGACAACGGCGTCGGCGTAACGGCCATCGGCCAGGGCCACCCGCCCCTCACCCACATTGGCTTCGAGATCGGCCGGATCCAGCTCCAGCGCGCGCTCATAGTCGGCCCTGGCGCCCTCGCGATCCCGGGCGCCCAGCCGCACCTCGGCCCGTGTCCGCAGGGCCTTGGCGTTTTCCGGCTCCCGCTCCAGAGCGGCGTCCAGCAGGGCCCGCGCACCCACATCGTCGCCCGCGGTCTGCGCCGCCTCGGCCCTTTCGATCAGGGTCTCGACGGTATCTTCGCCGGGGCTCAGCCGCGCCCGATCCGCCGCCGTGGCGGAATAGTCGGCCGGCGCCCGCAGACGCACCACGGCCCCAACCAGACCGGCTGCCTGCTTGCGGGCCTGGTCCATCTCCTCGGCCGTGATTTCGGGCCTCAGGCTGGTCATCGTGCGCGTCACGGTGACCACCCCGTCGGTCAGGTCGGCGCTGCGCTCGATGCGGAAACCGCCCGCCTCAATGGATTGATCGCCCCCTTCCAGGCGGAAACCTTCGCCCCGGTTGGGCAGGACCACGCGAACGGTCGACCGGTTCATCCACGGATAGGCCAGGGCGTAGGGATAGTCGGCGTAGGGCGCCTCCAGCCCCGTTCGCTTGGCCTGGTTCGGAATCGACATCGCCACTTCCGGCAGCGCCATCACCCGCCCGCCGGTGGTCGTGATCCAGTTCTGCGGCCCCTTGGCGGTCAGGATCACATGGAAGGCGTTGGCGTCTTCGTCATAGCGGGTGTCGACCGTCTCCAGGGTCCCGCTCCCCGCGCTCCTGTCCGCCTGGGCCCGCATCAGGGTTTCCAGCTGATCGCGGGGAATGGCGCCGAACTGCTGGCGCGCCTGGACGGCCAGGTCGCCGCGATAGGTCATGGTGAAGGTGATCGCGGCCTGGGCGTCCAACCCCGCCGTGGCGTCGACATCGGCCAGAGTCTCCGAGGTCGGGATCGTCAGGGGCGGCGCCTCGATCGGGATCAGGTCCGCGTCCTGGCTACGGACCGGCAGGGCCCAGACGTAGGCGGGGGGCGTCAGGCCCGCCAGGTCGCGATCCCCTACGCGGGCGCCGTCCATCCAGTAGATGGCGCCGTCGATGGTGGCTCGGACCAGCACATGGTCAAACCATCCGACAGCAGGCAGACGGTCGGGCATGCCGTCCCCCGTCGTGGTGCTGACCAGGGCCGCCTCGGCCTCCACGCCCAGGCCGTGCAGCAGGGCCAGCAGCAGAGCCGTCTTGCCCTTGCAGTCGCCATAGCGGCTACGCCAGACTTCGTCGGCGGTCATCGGCACATAGCCGCCCTCGCCCATCGACAGAGCCAGATAGCGGACATCGTCCTGCACCAGGCGAAGCGCCGCCGCCGCCCGCGCCTGGGGGGTGTCATGGGCCGCGCGAATCCGCTCGATCTCGGCATGAAGCGGCGAGTCCGCTTCCAGGGTGGCGGCCTGGACATAGAGGGGAACCATCAGATCGGCGACATCGCTCCACGCCGTCATGTCGGTGACCTGGATCTCACGCGTGCGGAAACGGGCGGGCAGATTGTTCGGCACATGCTCCGGCGCCAGATTGCGTTCCTGGATCTCGAATACGAAGTCGCCGCCGACCCGTTGGGCGCGTGTCGCCTCCCATGGGGTGAGGGCCTGCGCCCGCAGGGCCATGTCCGCAGGCCACGTCAGCCGCAGGCGATAGAACTCCACCGGAAACCCCACGATCAGGGCCGTCAGATACTCGCGGTGGGGCGCCAGGACACCGCCGTCGTCATGGATGGTGAAGGCCGTTTCCAGAATGTCGCCGACCCGCAGATCGCGGGGTTGCAGGGTGGCCGTAAGCCGGCCGTCCAGCATGGATGCTTCCAGATTGTTCTCGCGGCGCAGGGTCTGGAAGGTCTGTCCTTCCAGGGCGTCGATGACTTCATCGCCCCGAATGATGCGGATCGAATGGACCACCAGTCGCTCGCGCGGCGGACTGAATTCTCCGCTGACCGTGCTGACCAGCGGCAGGCCTTGGCGCGTCTGCACCTTGAGGCGGCGCATCTGATAGGTGTGCACCCCCTCGGCGTCGATCCGCACCTGCTCGTCCGCGGCCAGGATGCGAATGGGGGCGTCGTCGGAGGATGCGGACGTCTCGATCCGGGGCGCCGGCAGGACCCAGGCCGGGACGGGGGCCCGCTCGACCTCCTGCGCCGCGGCCGGGCCGCAGATCAACACCAGGCCAGCGAAAACCGCCGCAACCAGAACTCGCACCATATCCACGCCCACTCTTTTTGCGAGGTTTAGCATGGATGGCGTGTCAGGCCAGACCGCAGACAGGCTTCAGCGGTTCAAAGCGCCTCGAACTGATCGACCAGCCGCTCCAGCCGGCGGCAGCCGATGGTCCAGAAGGTCGGATCGCGCGGGTTCAGGCCGAAAGGGGCCAGGGCCTCGACATAGGTCCGGGTTCCACCGGCCGCCAGCAGGTCGCGGTACAGGGGGATGAAGCCTTCCGGATCGGCCCGCCGCGTTTCCATCAACGCCGCCACCAGCAGGTCGCCGAAGGCGTAGGCGTAGACATAGAAGGGCGAGTGGACGAAGTGGCTGACATAGCTCCACCAGTGCTCATAGCCGGGGTTCAGCGTCACCGCCGGGCCCAGGCTGGCGCCCATCTCCTCCAGCCAGATCTCGCCGATCCGGTCCGCCGACACCTCGCCCGACTGGCGCTCGTCATGGAAGCGGGTCTCGAAACGGTGAAAGGCGATCTGGCGCACGACAGTGTTCAGTCCATCCTCGATCCGCCCGGCCAGCAGGCCGCGCTGTTCCGCCGCCGGCGCGGTGGCCAGCAGGCGGTCGAAGGTCAGCCCCTCGGCGAAGATCGACGCCGTCTCCGCCAGGGTCAGCGGCGTGTCGCCCAGCAGGGTCCCCTGCCCCGCCGCCAGGGTCTGGTGCACCCCATGGCCCAGTTCGTGCGCCAGGGTCAGGACGTCGCGCCTTTCCCCCATCCAGTTCAGAAAGACGTAGGGGTGCCGGTTCGCCGTCACCGGATGAGCATAGGCGCCCGACTGTTTCCCCGGACGCGCCCGCGCGTCGATCCACGGCCGGTCGAAGAACCAGCCGGCCCGTTCCGCGAAGTCGCCGCCCAGGTCGGAGAAGCTGTCCAGCACGATCTGGCGCCCGGTCTTCCAGTCGAAGGCGCGCGGGGCGGTGGTCTCAATCGGGGCGTTGCGGTCCCACTGGTCCAGGGTCGTCTTGCCCATGGCCCTGGCTTTCAGGGCGTAATAGCGGTGCGACAGGCGCGGATAGGCGTCGGCCACCGCCTGGGCCATGGCCTCCACCGCCTCGCCATCGACCTCATTGCCCAGGTGGCGGCTGTCGGCCGGGCGTCTGAAGCCGCGCCAGCGATCCTCCATCGCCTTGTCGGCGGCCACGGTGTTCAGCACCAGGGCCAGGGTCGGAACGCGCTCGGCCAGGGCCAGGTTCAGCCCTTCGGCCGCCGCCTGACGCCGCGTCGCCTTGGGATCGGACAGGCGGTTCAGAGCCTCGGCCAGGGTCAGGTCGTCGTTGCCCGCCTCGACCCGCAGGGCGGCCAGGGTCTCGTCGAACAGGCGCGGCCATTGCGCCGTGATCGGCCCGCGCTCGGCGATGAACCGCTCCAGTTCGGGCGACAGTTCGTGCGGCTTCATGGCCCGCACCCGGCGCAGCCAGGGGCGCCAGCGCGCGGCCCCCGCATCGGCCGCCAGGGCCGCCTCCAGCGCCGCATCCGCGATGCCGTTGATCTCCAGCGTCAGCCAGACGGTCGGGGTGGCGATGGCGGTGATCTTTTCGCGCAGGTCCGCCTCGAACCCTTGCGCCGCCGCATCATCGCGCGCGGTCGAGGCCGCCAGGAAGGCGTAGGCGCCCAGCCCGCCCAGGATGTCCGACGCCCGTTCGAACAGGCCGATGGCCCGGTCCAGCAGGCCGCCCAGAACCGCCGCATCGCCCGACGCGGCCGCCAGCTTCCCCTGAAGGCCGTTCAGTTCATCGACCACCGTCCGGGCTGCGGCCAGATCGATCGCGACGCGCGCGTCCTCGCGCGAAACATAGAGGTCGGACAGGTCCCACAGGGGGGCGTCGGCGTTCGGGGCGGGGCTCTTGAAGGGGGCGTTCATGCCGGGATTAGTGGGGTTCGCGCCCGCCCGGCGCAACCGGCCGCTTTGCAATCCGCGCGACTTGGGCCAGCCTGAGCCGGCTGAACAAGGACGCGCCGATGAACCCCACGGACGATCATGGCCGCAACAGCCTGTCGGAGGGCGGCTGGGGCGTGACCGGCGCGGCGCGTCTGGCGGTCGGGCTGGTGCAGGGCCTGCTGCTGGCCTGGCTGATCCATTCCGCGTCGGGTGGCGACACGGCGGCGAACGGTCAGGCGACGCGCCTGTGGCCCGCCACTCATCCGGCGCTCTATGGCCCCCTGATCCTGGTCGCCGCCTATCTGCCGCCGGTGCTGCTGGCTGGAATCGGGCGGCTGCGACTGGTCACTCTTTTGGCCTGGGGCGTCGGGGCCGGCCTGTTGCTGGCCTTCCTGGGCTGGAGCGACATCGCCCGGCAGTCGGTGACAGAGAGCCACAACCCGCCCTTCCTGGATTTCCCGCTGCTGCCGTTCGCGGCGGCGGCCCTGTTCATCGGCCATCACCTGATCCTGCCCGCCGACCGCGAGCGGCGGCTGATCGCGGCCTTCCCGACCTATTTCGACACCGCCTGGCTGGCGGGGGTGCAGCTGGCGCTGTCGCTGGGCTTCACCCTGGCCTTCTGGCTGCTGCTGAACCTGGGCGCGGCCCTGTTCGGCCTGATCGGCATCCGGCAGTTGAACGACCTGTTGCAGGAGACCTGGTTCATCATCCCCCTGCTCAGCCTCGCCTTCGCCCTGGCGGTGCAGCTGACGGACGTGCGGCCGGGCCTGATCCGGGGCGTGCGCACCGTGGCGCTGATGCTGCTGTCGTGGCTGCTGCTGGTCATGACCGTGCTGGTCGGCGGCTTCCTGGCGGCCCTGCCCTTCACCGGCATGGAGGGGCTTTGGAAGACCGGCAGCGCGACGGCCCTGGTGCTGGCGGCGGCGGGCGCCCTGATCATCCTGATCAACACCGCCTATCAGGACGGTCTGCCCGACAACCGGCCGCCGGCCGTGCTGCGCGCTGCGGTGCGGGTCGCGGCGGTCCTGATCACGCCCCTGATCGGCATCGCGGTCTGGGGCCTGAGCCTGCGGATCGGGCAGTACGGCCTGACGCCCGACCGGATCATCGCGGCGGCCTGTGTTCTGGTGGGCCTGGTCTATGCCGCCGGCTACGGCTGGGCCGCCCTGTCGCCCTTCTGGCGCGGCGGCGACTGGATGAAGCCGCTGGAGCGCACCAATGTCTTCGCCGCCGTCCTGACCGTTCTGGTCATCGTCTGCCTGTTCACCCCCATCGCCGATCCGGCGCGGTTGTCGGTGGCCAGTCAGGTCGCGCGGCTGAACGCGGGCCAAGTGGCGCCGGACCGGTTCGACTATCGCTTCCTGCGCTTCGACAGCGGCCGCGCGGGCGAGGCCGCCCTGGCCCGTCTGGCCCGGTCCGACAACGCCGAGATCGCCCGCCGCGCCCGCGACATGCAGGCCGAAACCGACCGCTACAGCGCACCGGACACGACCCTGCCCGCCGTCACGCCGGTCTTCGAGGTCCATCCCGCCGGGTCAGCCGCGCCCCAGGGGCTGATCGCGCCGGTGACCATCGGCGACCCGCGCGCGCGCTGCGTGAAGGCAGGCGACTGCGTCGTCACCCAGGTCGACCTGAACGGCGACGGCGTGGCCGAGGCCCTGATCGCCACCGCCCATTCCGTCGAGATGTTCCAGAAGACGGACAGGGGCTGGGCCTCGCGCGGGGCCTTCCGAACGTCCTACTGCGGCGACGGCGCCCGCAACGCCGTGGACCCGCGCCAGATGATGCGCGAAGGCCGGATCGCGGCGCGCGACCCTCTATGGCCGGACCTGAACATCGGCGACGTTCCGGCGCGGCTGGACCGCTGGCCCTATTGCGATGGGCGGCCTTAACCCGCCGGTCACCACGCCTGCCAACGCGAATTTCACCCCATCGGCCTACAGATCGTCCCGAAACGAGCCAGTCCCGCCAAGAGGACGGCCGAGGCTGATGATGGGTGATCCGCATGTCCAAGACCGTCCTGGTGGTCGATGACGACCCGACCCAGCGCCGCCTGATGCAGGCGGTGCTGGAGCGTGACGGCTACGCCGTGGTTCATGCCGAAAGCGGGGGCGAGGCGATCGACCGGATGACCGCGGGCGGCGGCGCCGACCTGGTCCTGCTGGACCTGGTGATGCCGCGCATGACGGGGCTGGAGTGCCTGGCCGAGATGCGGGCCGCGGGCGTCACCGCCCCGGTCATCGTCCTGACCGCAAACGCCGGGGTCGAGACCGTGGTCAAGGCCATGCAGGCCGGGGCCCAGGACTTCTTCGTCAAGCCGGTCTCGGCCGAGCGACTGCTGGTCGGGGCGGCCAACGCCCTGGCCCTGACCCGCCTGGAGGCCGAGGTCGGCCGCCTGACCAAGCGGGCCCAGGGCCGCGCCAGTTTCGACGATCTGGTCGGGGACGGCCCCGCCATGCGACTGGTCAAATCGCTGGGCGCGCGCGCGGCCAAATCGACCATCCCGGTGCTGATCACCGGCGAAAGCGGCGTCGGCAAGGAGGTCATCGCCCGCGCCCTGCACGGCGCCAGCGACCGCGCCGGCAAGCCGTTCGTGGCCGTGAACTGCGGCGCCCTGCCGGTCAATCTGATCGAGTCCATCCTGTTCGGGCACGAAAAGGGCGCCTTCACCGGCGCGGTCGAAAAGACCCTGGGCAAGTTCCGCGAGGCCGACGGCGGCGCCCTGTTCCTGGACGAGATCGGCGAACTGCCGCTGGACATGCAGGTCAAGCTACTGCGCGCCATTCAGGAGGGCGAGGTCGATCCGGTGGGCGGCAAGCGGCCGGTCAGGATCGACGTCCGCATCATCTCGGCCACCAACCGCGACCTGTCGCAACAGGTGGCCGAGGGCGGGTTCCGCGAGGACCTGTTCTATCGCCTGAACGTCTATCCGATCGAGGCGCCCGCCCTGCGCGACCGGCGCGAGGACATCCCGGCCCTGGTCGACCGTTTCATCGCCCGCTTCAACGCCGAAGAGGGCAAGCGTGTCGCCGGATGCGCGCCCGAGACCCTGGCCCTGCTCCAGGCCTTCGACTGGCCCGGAAACGTGCGCCAGCTGGAGAACGCCGTGTTCCGCGCCATCGTCCTGGCCGACGCCCCCTTCCTGCAGCCGCACGACTTTCCCGCCATCTCGGGCCTGGCCGCGCCCCTGCCCGCCGCCGCCGAGGCGCCCGCCACGCCGACGCCGAGCGTCGAACTGCCGCCCCTGCCCGAGACGCCCATCCGCGTCGTGGACGACCGCGGCCATCTGCGGACCCTGGACGAGATCGAACGTGACCTGATCCAGCACGCCATCGAAGTCTATGCCGGGCATATGTCGGAGATCGCCCGTCGCCTGGGCATCGGCCGGTCCACCCTCTACCGCAAGGTGCGCGAACAGGGGCTTGAAGGGGCGATCAAGGAGGCGGGGTGAGCGCACAGTCTCCTCCCCATTTCATGGGGAGGGGGACCGCGAAGCGGTGGAGGGGCTCTCCCTTGTGTGACCAAAGAACCCCTCTGTCACGGCGCGTATTCGCGCCGCGCCACCTCCCCATGAAATGGGGAGGAGACGTCAGTCCAGGTTGCGGCGCCGCCCCTTCGGCGCATCCCCCTTGGCCTTCTTGGCGATCTCCTTCAGCTTGCGGCCCTGCATGGCCGACAGGGCCTGGCCCGGCGCGCCCTTTTCGGGGTCGGCGAAGGCGCGGCCGTGGGTCTTCACCCGCTCGCTGACGGACTCCAGGAACTCGCCCTCCCATTCGCTCAGGGTCACGCCGGCCTTCTCGGCCGCGCGTTTGGCGCGTTTCAGGGCGTTGACGGCCGCGCGCTGGGCGGCCTTGCGCTCGGCCTCGAACGGGCTGGGCGGCTTTTTCGCCGGAAACGCGGAGCGGGCGCCGCCCTCGGCGGGCGGCTTCCGCGGGCCGAAACCTGTGCGCTTGAGGCTCAGACCTCGCCCAGGGCCGACAGGTAGAGGTCCAGGATGGCCTCTTCTTCCTGACGCTTGGCCTTGTCCTGCTTGCGGATGCGGATGACCTTGCGCAGGGTCTTGACGTCGTAGCCCTCGCCCTTGGCCTCGGCGAAGACCTCCTTCTGGTCGGCCATGACCGCCTGCTTGTCCTCTTCCAGACGCTCCAGCCGCTCAATGATGGTGCGCAGCCGCCCCTGGGCCGACGAGGTCAGCACGTCGGGGGAAGCGTCGAAGGAAGCGTCGTCGGCCATTTTGAGTCCTTGTGCGCTAACGCTCGGGACGCGGTCCCTCGCTGCTTGAGCGCGTACGAGATTGGGTTGGACAGGCTTAACCACGCCCGGCGCGCGGCCTCAACGGCAGGCGCGAAAAAGGCCGCGGACAAAGCCCGCGACCTGTGGATAGCACTCTTGTTGCGCTAACGCGGGCGACGCGGTCGCCCGCTGCTTGAGCGCGACTTAGCCCTGCTTGGCCTTGAAGCGCGGGTCGGTCTTGTTGATCACATAGACCACGCCCTTGCGACGCACGATCTTGCAGTCGCGGTGGCGACCCTTGAGCGACTTGAGCGAGCTGCGGACCTTCATGGTCGTAATCCTTGGTGCGCTATCCATCGCCGCGCGGCGGCTCTGTACTTGAGCGCCTTGAGGCAAAGCAAAATAGAAAAGCCGCGGGCGGACCTGCGGCGGAGCGGTGCGTATAGGGAAAGCGCCGGGCGGCGTCAATATCCTTGGAGGCCTGGCCTCCGAGTTGAACGGAGGGTCTTCGGACTTGCGGGTCCGACGCGTCGCCCCTCCGCCACCAGGCCGTCGCAGGGAACACGCGGGTTTTATCCGAGCGCCGTTAACAGGCCGCAATCAGGCACGGTAATTGCTGGGTAAACCACGATCGCCGCAACGCTTGCGCGCCTGATGCGCTAGACTGCGGCGTCGTATCCGGGAGCCCCTCTTTGACCATCCGTATCGATCCTCGTCTTCTGCTGATCGCCTGCGTCGCGGCCTGCGCGCCAATGATGCCCGAATCGCCGACGACGCGGCCCCCGGTTCCCTCGCCCCTGACCCAGCCGCCGGCCGAGACCCCGGCCCCGCCGCCCGCGCCCGCGGCGACAGCCCCCGCCCTGCCCGACGCGGCCGGGTTCGAGGGCTGGAAACAGGGCTTCCTGGCCCGCCACGGCGGCGCCCGACGCGCCGACTATGAGCGCGAGCTGGCCGGTCTGACGCCCGATCCGGCCGTGGTGCGGCTGGACAACAACCAGCCCGAGTTCAGCCGCCCCGCCGGCGCCTACGTCCAGAACGCCGTCACCGCCAGCCGCATCGCCCAGGCCCGCCAGCGCGTCGACCGCGTGCCGTGGAGCGTGGTCCAGCGTACGGGCGTGCCGTCCGAGATTCTGGTCTCGATCTGGGCCCAGGAGAGCGCCTTCGGCCAGGTCCAGGGCGACTATGACGTCATCCGCTCCCTGGCCACCCTGGCCTATGACGGGCGACGCCGCGACTGGGCCGAGGCCCAGCTGAAGGACGCCCTGGACATCGTCATCGACGGGCGCCGCGACCGCGCCGGGCTGAAGGGCAGCTGGGCCGGGGCCATGGGGCAGACCCAGTTCATGCCAGACAACTATCTGCGCCTGGGCGTCGACCAGGACGGGGACGGCAAGATCGACATCTGGGGCTCGGACGCCGACGCCCTGGCCTCGGCGGCCAACCTGCTGGCGCGGGCCGGATGGAAGCGCGGCCAGACCTGGGGCTATGAGATCACTCTGCCGGCCAATTTCGACTATGCCCTGGCCGAGGGGCCCCGCCACGACTGGGCCTTCTGGGTCGCGCGCGGCGTGCGCCTGGCCAATGGCGGCGCCCCCAACGCAGCCGAGGCGGCGGAACAGGCGACCGTCCTTCTGCCCCAGGGCGCCAACGGCCCGGCCTTCCTGGCCCTGCCCAACCACTATGTCATCCGCGCCTACAACAACGCCGTCAGCTACGCCCTGGCCATCGGCCTGACGGCGGACGGGATCCAGGGCAAGCCGCCGCTGACCAAGGCCTGGCCCAACGACGCCCCCCTGACGCGGGACCAGCGCATCGGCGCCCAGTCGGCCCTGACGCGGCTGGGCTTTGACACCCAGGGGATCGACGGCGTCGTCGGCGCCAACACTCGCGCCGCCCTGCGCCGCTGGCAGGCGGCGAACGGGCGGGTGCAGGACGGCTATCTGACCGCCGCCCTGGCCGACGAACTGATCCGCCGGGCGAACTGAGACAGCGTCTCCTCCCCATTCCATGGAGAGAGGATCGCCGCGGGCGGTAAGGTGGCTCTTCGTGACACGCTTCGCCCGCGCCATGCTAGGCTCGGTCCATGCCGAATCCCGGTCGCCGCCCATGATCAAATACATCGGCTCCAAGCGCGCCCTGCTGGACCCGATCACCGGGGCGGTGCGCGGCCTGCTGCCGGACGGCGGGGAGGTCTGCGACCTGTTTTCCGGCTCGGCCCGGGTCGGCCACGCCCTGAAGGGCCAGGGATTCCGGGTCTGGTCGAACGACCACAACGCCTATGCCCACGCCCTGGCCACGGCCTATGTCCAGGCGGACCGGGAACGCTGGGCCGCGCCGGCCGAACGCATCCTGGCCGAACTGGCGGGGCTGAGGCCCGAGGCCGGCTGGTTCACCCGCACCTTCTGCACTGAGGCCCGGTTCATCCATCCGGACAACGGCGCCCGCATCGACGCCATGCGGAACCGGATCGAGGCCATGGGCCTGGAGCCCGAACTGAAGGCCGTGGTCCTGGTCGCCCTCATGGAGGCGGCTGACCGGGTCGATTCCACCGCCGGCCTGCAGATGGCCTATATGAAATCCTGGGCGAAACGGGCGCTGAAGCCGCTGGAACTGCGCCTGCCCGCCCTTCAGCCCGCCGTGGCCGCCGGACCCTGCCGCGCCACCCGCGCCGATGCGGTCGAGATCGCGGATCAGGTGGAGGCCGATCTGGTCTATCTGGACCCGCCCTACAACCAGCACTCCTACCTGTCGAACTATCATGTCTGGGAAAGCCTGGTGCTGTGGGACCAGCCCGAGACCTATGGCGTGGCCAACAAGCGGATCGACTGCAGGACCCGAAAGAGCGCCTTCAACAGCCGCCCCGGCATCGGCCCGGCCCTGCAGAGCGTGATCGAGCGGCTGAAGGCGCCGAACCTGATCGTCTCGTTCAACGATGAGGGCTATCTGAGCCGCGACGACCTGGTGGCCATGCTGTCCACGCGCGGCCATGTCCAGGTGGTGGAGATCGACCGCCCCCGCTACGTCGGCGCCCGCATCGGCATCCACGATCCGCAGGGGCGCAAGGTCGGGGCCGTCGGGCGGCTGAGGAATGTCGAATATCTGTTCCTGTGCAGCCAGCGGCCGGCCGCCCTGGCCGACGCCGCATGACCCCTTCGTCCACCGGTCTGGAACGGGCGCCGCCTCGCGGCCGTTGTCGCGGGATGGAAGAACTGACCCTGACCCCGCGCCGGTCTTTCCCCTCGCCGAGGGCCGGTTTCCAGACCGCCGCCTGGGCGCCGCCGCCGGTGGAGCGGTTCGACGGCCGTCCGGCCAATGACGCCGCGACATCCGAGCCCGCGCCGGCCCCTGTCCCGCCCCGATGGCTGGTGATCCTGGGCGGGGCGATCCTGGCGGCTGTCCTGGGCGCCCTTCTGGGCGGGGCGCTGGCGCTCTGAGATCAGGCCGGGCCGGCCTTAAGCAGGGCCCGGATCGGGGCCCATCCGCGCCGGTGGGCGGGGCAAGGGCCCAGGGCCTTCAGGGCCGCCTGGTGCGCGGGGGCGCTGTAGCCCTTGTGGCTGGCGAACCCATAGCCGGGATGCAGGCCGTCCAGCTCCACCATCAGCCGGTCGCGCGCCGTCTTGGCCAGGATGGAGGCCGCCGCGATGGACAGCGACAGCCCGTCGCCCCCGACCACGGTCCGGACGTCGCACGGCAGGCGGAAGCGATAATTGCCGTCCACCAGGGCCGAGGCCGGCGTCACCGCCAGGGCCTCGATCGCCCGGCACATGGCCAGGCCGGTCGCCTGAAGGATGTTCAGTTCGGCGATCTCCTCGACCGAGGCGAAGCCGACGCCCCAAGCGACGGCCCCGGCCTTGATCTCGATCTCCAGGGCCTCGCGCCGGGCCGCCGTCAGGACCTTGGAATCGTCCAGCCCGGCGGGAATGCGGTCCGGATCCAGGATCACCGCCCCGGCGGACACCGGCCCGGCCCAAGGGCCGCGGCCCGCCTCGTCGACGCCGCAGACCGGCCCCTGGCCGGCGTCCAGCACCGTCTGCTCCAGCGCGAAGCTGGGGCCGGGCCGGGGCGAGGGTCGGGACGGCTTGGACATCAGGCGCCGCCCATCGCACGGACCGGTCCGTGCCGGAAACAGGTTTCGACATGATCGTTGACCATCCCCGTCGCCTGCATGAAGGCATAGACGATGACCGGGCCGCAGAAGGTGAAGCCCCGCGCCTTCAGAGCCTTGGCCATGGCGACCGATTGCGGCGTCTGGGTCGGGACCTCGGCCAAGGTTCGCGGCGTCGCCTGGATCGGCGCGCCGTCGACGAAGCCCCACAGCCAGTCGGCGAAATCCTCGCCCCTGTCCTGCATCTCCAGAAAGAGGCGGGCGCCCTTGATGGCGCTGTCGATCTTGGCGCGCGAACGGATGATGCCCGGATCGGCCATCAGCCGCGCCCGGTCCGCATCGTCATAGGCCGCCACCCGGACCGGATCGAAACCATCGAAGGCGGCGCGCAGGCTGTCGCGCTTTCTCAGGATGGTGATCCAGGCCAGGCCCGCCTGAAAGCCGTCCAGGACCAGCTTCTCCCACAAGGCGCGGGGATCGCGCTCGGGCACGCCCCATTCGGTGTCGTGATAGGCGACATAAAGGGGATCGGTCCCGCACCAGGCGCAACGGTGGGCGGATGGGGTCGATTCGCTCATCCCGCCAGCATCGCCGCCCCGGGGCCCAGGCGGCAAGCGCGGCCGCCGTCATGTCTGGAAAGGCGTTGCAAACCGGCGTTTCGTGGCATCACCTGATCCAGGCGGAGTCTGCGGAGGGGAGGCGAGATGCGCGGCGCGGTTTGGGTTCTGATCGTCCTGTTGGGCTTCGGCTCGCCGGCCCTGGCCCAGGCGCCGACGCCCGCCCCGGTCTCGCTGGCGGCGGCGGCGGCGGCGGTGGATTCGGGCGATCTGTCGGCCCTGCGGGCGGTCGCGGCGGACCAGGCCCTGATCGACAGCCTGCGCGCCACGGATCCGGACACCCTGATCGCCTTCCACCTGGCCCTGGCCCAGGCCTATGCCGAGGCGGGGCTGAAGCCCGAGGCGATGGCGGCCTACGAACAGGCGCTGATGGCCATCATGCTGTTCCGCGGCCAGGGCGACGCCTCGATGATCGAGCCGATGGAGGCGGTGGGCGAGCTTCAGTCCGACCCGGCCAAACGGGCCCAGTGGCTGCAGACGGCCTTCGACATCCGCGCCCGCATCTGGGGCCTGACCAACCCCAACCTGGACCCCTATCTGGCCACCCTGAACGCGGCCCGCACGGCGGCGGGGCAGGAACTCTACACGCCCAGCGGCGGCATCCGCGCGGGCGATCCCAATTTCGACCTGGTGGACGTCTATTACGCCACCCACCGCGCCGCGACCGGCCGGCCCGAGCCATCGGAGGCCTATGGCGGCCGTCGCGGCCCGCTCAGCTTCGGGGTGGCCGAGGTCAGCGTGCCGCGTGACCGGGCCGCCGGCTCCATTCCCCGCCCCTCGGTCTGGACCTTCGAGTTCCGGCCCGACCCGAACAGGCACATGATCCTGAACGCGGTCACCCCGATCACCGACCGCGACAGCTTCTTCCGCCGCGTCTCGGGCGTCGTCGCCGACAGCGAGCGCAAGGAGGTGTTCGTCTTCGTCCACGGCTACAACACCAGCTTCGAGGGGGCGGCGATCCGCGCGGCCCAGCTGGCCGTGGACATGAATCTGGACGGGGCGGCCATCCTCTATTCCTGGCCCTCGCGCGCCAGCCTGCTGGGCTATGCCGCCGACACCCGGGCGGTGGCCGACGCGGCCCTGCTGGACGAGGTCTCCGGCTTCCTGACCCAGGTGGCGGTCGATACGGGCGCCCACCGGGTGCATCTGGTGGCCCATTCGATGGGCAACCGGGTGATGATGCGCGCCCTGGACCGGATCGCGGCCGCCAACACCGACGGCAAGCCAGCGTTCAACGAGGTGGTCCTGGCCGCCGCCGACGTCGGGGTGGACGAGTTCCAGATCACCCTGCCCCGCATCCTGCCGACGGCGGAACGGTTCACCCTCTACGCCTCGGCCCGCGACCGGGCGTTGCAGATCTCGGAACAGGTCAATTCCATGCGCCGCGCCGGCGACGCCCGCACCATCATGATCCAGCCTGGGCTTCAGACCATCGACACCACCGGCGCCTCGGGCGGCCTGCTGGGCCACGACGATTTCGCCGGCAGCGCCCTGGCCGATTTCCGCGCGGTGATGTGGCTGTCCCTGGCGCCCGAGCGGCGCTGCGTGCTGGAGACGGCCCAGACGGCGGGCGGGCGATACTGGGCCTTTGGCGGCGGCGACTGCCCGGAACAGGAGTTCGAGGAGGCGACCGAACTGGTGCGCGCCACCGGGGCCATCGACAACGCCCTGGCCAAGCTGGACGACGATATCTCCAAGGCCGCCATCGCCGCCCGAGCGGTCCTGATCCGCAAGCGCGAACGGCTTCAGGCCATTTTCAACCCGACGTCAGCCAGTCCGGCAGGCGCACACTGACCGGCCGGCCGTCGACGGTCAGTTCGCCCTCCAGCCGGTCCAGCCTCAGCAGGGCCATGGCCGCCCCGTCGCGGCCGCTCAGAACCTCTCCGGCGCGCAGATCGCCATTCAGCACCTCGGCCCCCGGCGCCGGCGCCGGCCCGTCGAACAGGATGGGCGCCATGCGGTTGCGGATCGCCCCGCGCCGCTTCATGCGCGAGGTGGTCTCCTGGCCGATGAAGCAGCCCTTGTGAAAGTCGATGCCGTTCAGCAGGTCGAAATCCGCCTCGATCGGATAGCGCCGGTCCTGCCCCCCGTCCGTCGCCGGGTCGGGCACGCCCAGAGCCAGCCGGTGGGCCTCATAGGCCGCCTCGTCCGCGTCCGCCTCCGATCCCTCGCCCAGCGCCCGCCCGCCCAGGGCTCCCAGACGCGGATCGGCCGCGAATCCCGGCCTGACATCGGGCCAGGAGGCCAGGACCGGCCGCGCATCCTCCTCGATCTGAACCTGGGCGCGCAGGCGGTAGAGGCCCAGCCTCTGCATCAGGGCCGCGCGCCGTTCGGCGGCCACGTCTAGGACCACCGCCTCCGCCTCGCCCCACAGGAACAGGTCGAACAACAGCCGCCCGGGCGGCGACAGCAGGGCGCCGAACCGGACCTGGCCCGGCGCCAGGGTCTCGACGTCCTGGGTCAGCAGATTGTGCAGGAACGGCCGCGCGTCGGGGCCGGAGATCCGGACCAGGGCGCGGGAGGAAAGACGGGCGACGGGCATGGTCGCAACATAGGGCCTTGCCGCCCGCCCGCCAGGGTCGAACCTCAGCCCCTGTCCAGCCGGGGCCGCAGGGGCGACAGGTCATAGCCGGCGTCGCGCGCGCGGCTCAGTATGTCCTCGACCGGCCGCCGACCGGCTTCTGACATGGCCCACAGCATGGCGCTGCGTGTGCCCGACCGGCAGAAGGCCAGGACCGGCCCCGGCAGGTCGTCCAGGGCGCGGCGGAAGGCGGCGATCTCTCCCTCGCCCAGCTGGCCCGGCCGCACAGGGATATGGGCGAAGCCCAGGCCCGCGGCCTGGGCCGCCTGCTGCACCGCCCGGGCCGACGGCTGGCCCGGCTCCTCGTCGTCGGGGCGGTTCGAGATTACGGCGCCATAGCCGCGCCGCGCCGCCTCGGCCAGGTCGTCCAGGGCGATCTGTGGCGCGACGTGCAGGCCGTCGGTCAGGAAGCGCACATCCATGGCTCAGGCCTCCACGCCCAGGCCGATCGGGCAGACCACCCCCGTGCCCCCTATGCCGCAATAGCCGGCCGGGTTCTTGGCCAGATAGCCCTGGTGATAGCCCTCGGCGAAATAGAAGGGGCCGGCCGGCGCGATCTCGGTCGTCACGGCGCCCCGGCCCGCCTGGGACAGGGCCGCCTGATAGGCCTGGCGCGACGCCTCGGCCTCGGCCTTCTGCTCGGGAGTCAGGTAATAGATGGCCGACCGATATTGCGTCCCCACGTCATTGCCCTGGCGCATGCCCTGGGTCGGATCGTGGTTCTCCCAGAACGTCTTCAGCAGGTCGCGGTAGGCGATGCGGGCCGGGTCGAACACCACCTGCACCACCTCGGCATGGCCGGTGCGGCCGCTGCACACCTCCTCATAGGTCGGATTGGGCGTGGCCCCGCCGGCATAGCCCGCGGCGGTGACCCAGACGCCAGGCAGTTTCCAGAACACTCGCTCCACGCCCCAGAAACAGCCCATGCCGAAGACGGCGGTCTGAAACCCCTCAGGATAGGGCCCCTTCAGCGGATGACCGGAGACGACATGGGCCGCGTCTGTCGGCATGACGGCGTCCCGCCCCGGCAGGGCGGTCTGGGCGGCGGGCGTATCCGGGGTCTTTCCAGGGGTCATGGCGCAGTCCTTTCGTCGACCTGGCCTATATGGGCGCCGTGCTTGCGCTTGCCGAGGGGGACGGTCTGTTCTATCTGCCTCGCCTCGCGCCGGACCCAACCGTCGGCGCGCCGCGCCGGGCGTGGAATGGACAGGTGGCCGAGTGGTTGAAGGCGCACGCCTGGAACGCGTGTATAGGGGCAACTCTATCGGGGGTTCGAATCCCCCTCTGTCCGCCACTGCCTATCCACTTGAATATCAATAAACAATTCCCAGGACACGGGTCCCGCGAACCCGACTCCTTTCGCCTTCAAACTGGTCCGATCACCATACGGGGCGGCCTTTTGCGGGCCGCAAACCCACCGAACCCCCGACCGCCGTCTCTGTCGTCCCAAGATCCGGTGGAGTTTCCCTGCTAACAGGGAAATTATCAGGGAATTTCGTGATGCTTTGCATTGTCGCCGCGCGGGAACATAGGGCCTAAACCTCGAGCCGGCGGACCTTTCGACCTGCCGGCTGATCACTTGGCTCTGTTTCTGGCAGGGAAAATTCTCGGCCTGATCAGGGAAACCAATCCGACGATCAGGGAAGGCCCGTCGCGATTCAGGCGCCAAGCATCCGCCGCTGGTCATCCCAGCACAGCGGGATCGGCGCGAAGCGTAGGTCCTCCAGGCAAAGCCCGGTCTTCTGCCGCCCTTCGAGGATCGCCGTCTGCAGATCCGGGGCGAGCCAGGCCAACCGGATCAGACTGCGCTCATGCACCGTGGGCGGCGCCTCCAACAGCACACGATCGGCGTCAGCATGGGCTTCGAGAAGCGCGTGGGCCGGTGCTGTCAGGTTAAGTAGCCCGAGCTCAGAAACCCCCTACCCCGCTCGGCTCATGCCGTAGCCGCCGCCCAAGCGGCATCCGCCTCCGCGCGGAAGCGGCGAAGCGTGGATCGGCTGATCAGATGCCGCTGGAGATTGAAGGTGTTGTAGATCGCGGCGTGGGTGGTGAGGAATTTCTGGGCTGACACTTGGGATTTGAAGCCCTGCTGTTGCCGTTCTCGTCGTCGGATCGGCAAATGAGAATTCTCGACCCGATTGTTCTCCCGGAGCCGGCCGGGTCGATGCACTCGCTCCAACCCGAGCTCCCGAAGCGCCGATCCATATGACGCCAGGCCATCGGTCACGATGGATTCCGGCTCCACAGAATGATTTCGCAGGAGCCGACCGAGCAATTTAAGCGCAGCCTCATTGTCTCGCCGACGCTGCACCAAGAGATCCAGAACCTCGCCTTCATCGTCGACCGCGCGCCACAGATACATCCGCCTGCCGCCGATCCAGCACACCATTTCGTCGAGATGCCAGCGCGGCGACGGCGCCGGCCGGCGCTTCTTCAGTCGCCTGGCGATGAGTGGTCCGAACTTGATGGTCCAGCATCGGATCGTCTCGTAGCTGACCTCGATGCCGCGCCGGGCCAGCATCTCTTCCACGTCGCGAAGGCTCAGACTGAAGCGGAAATACAGCCACACCGCGTGACGGATCACCTCCGCAGGGAAGCGGTGGCGCTTGAACGATAGCGGTTTCATAATCCTCATCTCCATCAGCGGCTTACGCTGGCCCTAAGCGGAGACAAGTTAGCGTTAGACTGACAGCACCCGCGGCCCTGCACCTGAACCGCCGCCGGCCGACCGCCTGACCCCCTTCCAGGCCGCCGCGCCCGACAGCCGCCTCGGAGACGGGGCGGTTCTGTCTTC
>NZ_JAHBYB010000010.1 GCF_019636155.1 Brevundimonas sp.
CTGGCCGGCTTCGGCCGGGCCGCGTGCGATCTGTTCCTGGCGCGACATATAGATGGCGCCGAAGTCGATCGGGTCGATCTGGAAGGGCGGGTAGAAGCCGCCGTCGCCCGTGGCCTTGGAAATCACCTCGCGGGCGTAGGGGAAGAGGTAGCGCGGGCATTCGATCAGCAGCATCGGCTCGACGTCCTGCTCCGACACCCCGTGCAGACCGAACAGGCCGCCATAGACCAGTTCGACCTGGAAGACCGGCTTGTCCTCGTGCGTCGCCTTGACCGACATCTTCAGATCGACCTCGAACAGGCCGTCCTGACGCCCGTTGGCGCTCATCTCCACGCCCAGGTCGATCTTGGGCTTGCCGTCGATGCGCAGGCTTTCCGGCGCGCGCGGGTTCTCGAACGACAGGTCGCGGACATACTGAGCCAGGATGCGGAAGCCCGGACCGGCCGGCTGGCCCTGGATCGGGGCGTCGGCGTCAGCGGGGATTTCGGGCGTGTCGGCGGGCGGTGCGGCGTCGGTCATGTCGGGTCAGCAGCCTTGCGGGCGAATGGAAACAGCCGCGGCGACTAGCACGGGGCGGCGCCTCGCCGCAACGCCGCGCCTTGCGCCGGGGGAGCCGGGCGCCTAATCCTGAAGGGGTCGCGCCTCTGGCGCCCAGAACCCCCGGTCGGCCTTGCCCTCGCATTTCACCATCATCGTCTTCGCCGTCATCGCGGCCTTTGTCCTGTTCCAGCTCTACAATGTCCTGGGCAAGAAGGTCGGCCGCCAGCCTCAGGAGGACGCCCGCGCGCCCGTCCCGGCCGACGCCGCCGCCGCGGCGCCGCGCCCGACCCTGCTGGACGCCGCCGTCCTGACCGCCACGGCGGGGCTGCGCGAACGCGACCCCTCCTTCGATCCCGGCCGGTTCCTGGACGGCGCCCGCCAGGCCTATGAAACCATCGTGCGCGGTTATGCAGCCGGGGACCGAGGGGCGCTGAAACCCCTGCTGACCCCTGCCGTCATGGAGTCGTTCGAGGCCGGGATGGCCGCGCGCGAGGCCCGGGGCGAAAGCGAACAGGTCGAGTTCGTCTATCCGCCGCGCGCCGATCTGGAACTGGCCTCGGCCGAGGGCGACCGGGCCGTGGCCAAGGTGCGCTTCCTGGCCGAACTGCGCAGCCGCCTGACCAGGGGCGAGGCCGAGACGGTGGACGAGCGGCGCACCGCCGAACACTGGACCTTCGAACGGCCCCTCGGCGCCAGCAATCCGAACTGGGTCCTGGCCCGGGTCGAGCCGGCCTCGGCGTGACCGTCGGGCGCAGGCGGCTGGCCGCGGTCGTCCTGGCGGCCCTGCTGGCGGCCGCCTGCGCCACCGCGCCCCAACCGGCGCCGGCCCCTGGCGCGCCGCCGCCCCCCGCGACCCGCCCGGCCGAGCCCGCGCCCCCCCGGCCCCGGACCGACGCCCAGCCGGTGGCCAGCCTGCCTGGCTGGGACCAGGAGAACCATCTCGCCGCCCTCTACGCCTATGCTCAGGGCTGCGCCGTGGGACGCGAGGCGCCGGTCCTGTGCGAACATGCCCAGGCCATGACTCGGGCCGCCCGCCTGCCGACGCCCAGCGAGGCGCGGGCCTTCTTCGAGCAGAATTTCGACGCCATCCCAGCCACGACGCCCGACGGCCGCCCGGGCCTGCTGACGGCCTATTTCGCGCCGGAATATCCGGCCCGGCGCGCCTGGTCGCCCGAGTTCGACGCCCCGGTCCTGGCCCGGCCGGCGGATCTGGAGCGTGTGGACGGCCGGTTCATGCGCCGCCGCCCCGACGGTGGGACGGCGCCCTATGCCGATCGCGCGGCCATAGAGGCGGCGGCGCGCGGCGACCAGGCCTTGGCCTGGATGCGGGCCGAGGACCTGTTCTTCATGCAGATCCAGGGTTCGGGCTATCTGACGTTCGAGGACGGCGGCCGCGCCCGCGCCGCCTACGCCGCCGACAACGGCCTGGCCTTCACCGGCATCGCCCGGCCGATGTCCGAGCGCGGCCTTCTGCCCGCCAACGGAACCAGCGGCGAGGCCATCCGCGCCTGGCTGGCGGCCCATCGCGGTGAGGAGGCGCGGGCGGTCATGGCCCTGAACCCGCGCTACATCTTCTTCCGCATGGACCCCGACGACGGCGGCCAGCCGTCCGGGGCGGCGGGCGTTCCCCTGACCGAGCGGCGGGCCATCGCCGTCGATCCGGCCTCCTGGCGCTATGGCGATGCGGTCTGGGTCGAGGCGGACGGCGGCGATCTGGTGGGCGCCAGGGCCAGTTATCGCGGCCTGGTCATGGCTCTGGACACAGGCTCGGCCATCCGCGGCCCGGTGCGCGCCGACCTCTATCTGGGCCGGGGCGAGGCGGCGGGGCTGGAGGCCGGGGCCGTGCGGCATCCCCTGCGGATGTGGCGGCTGGCCCCGAAGACGAACTGAGCCCTACGGCCGCAGGCTCAGATCGTTGGTCAGAGCTAAGGCCTCCAGCGAGGTCATGGGCCGGGGGCCCCAGTGGGCGATGACCTCAGACGCCGCCAGGGAGCCCAGCTGACCCGCCTCGGCCAGGGTCAGGCCGCGCGCCAGCCCCAGCAGGAAGCCGGCGGCGTACTGATCGCCCGCCCCGGTGGTGTCGACCACCGCATCGACCGGACAGGCCGCGACCGCGACCCGTTCCTTGCCGCGCAGGATCACCGAGCCCTGGGGGCCGCGCGTCACCGCCGCCACCTCCACCAGGGCCGCCAGTTGATCGCAGGCGGCGTCGAAATCCTCGGTCTCGAACAGGGCCGCCAGCTCGGCGTCATTGGCCAGGACGATGTCCGCCGAGGCGGCGATGAAGTCCAGCAGCTCGGCCCGCCAGCGGCCGACCACGAAACTGTCCGACAGGGTGATGGCCGTCCGCCGCCCGGCTGCACGGGCCGCCGCCGCCGCCTTTTCGAAGGCCGCCCGCGCCGGGGCGGGATCGAACAGATAGCCTTCCAGATAGACGATGGCGCTGTCGGCCACGACGGCCGCGTCGATGTCGTCCACCGTCAGCTGGTTGGCGGCGCCCAGGAAGGTGCACATGGTGCGCTGGCCGTCGGCGGTGACATTGATCAGGCAGCGGCCGGTGCCTTCGCCTCCGGTCAGGGCCGGGGTGTCGAAATGCACGCCCGCCGCGCGGATGTCGTGGGCGAAGACCTGGCCCAGGGCGTCGTCCGCCACCTTGCCCAGATAGGCCGCCCGCCCGCCGAAACTTCCGACCCCGGCGACCGTGTTTCCGGCCGACCCGCCCGAGGCCTCGACCCCGGCGGCCATGGCGTCATACAGGGCCGCGCTCTGGCCCTCGTCGACCAGCTGCATCGAGCCGGGGACCAGGCCCTGGGCGTCCAGGAACGCCGGTTCGCAGGGCGCCAGGACATCGACGATGGCGTTGCCGACGGCGCAGACGTCGAAGCGGGCGGGGGCGGGAGAGGCGTCGGTCATGGCGCGGCCTTTAGCGGTTCGATCCCCGCTGCGGAAGGCGCCCGCTGGCGCCGCCCGGCGATTTCGGCTTGAACACGGCCATGACCGCCATCGCCGTCCTGACGCCCGACCCCGCCGATCCGACCTATTCCAGCCAGTGGCCCCAGGTCCTGGACCGCCTGGCCCAGGCCCTCGACCGCGAGGGACTCCAGGCGGTCGCCCGCCCCTGGACCGAACAGATCGACGACCTGTCGGGCCTGGACGGCTTTGCCCTGATCCTGCCGCTGGTGGCCTGGGGTTATCACCGGAAGCCGGAGCGGTGGCTGGCGGCCTGCGCGGCCTGGGACCGGGCCGGCCTGCCCGTGGCCAATGCGCCGGACCTGCTGGCCTGGAACACCGACAAGGCCTATCTGGCCGAACTGGCCGGGCGGGGCGTGGCCATCCCGCCCACCCTCTGGGTCGAGACGGCGACCCAGGCGGCGGTGGATGCGGCCTTCGCCGAGACCGGGGCTTCCAGCCTGGTGGTCAAGCCGACCGTGTCGGGCGGCGCCTGGCGCACCCTGAAGCTGTCGCCGGGCCAGGCCTTGATCGACCCACCGCCCGGCCGGGCCATGATCCAGCCCTATCTGCCGACCATCGAGACCGAGGGCGAAACCTCCCTGCTGTTCTTCGGCGGCCGGTTCAGCCATGCGGTCAACAAACGGCCGGCCGGCGGCGATTTCCGCATCCAGACCCAGTTCGGCGGCCGCTACGATCCCGTGGCCGATCCGGCGCCCGGCGCGGTGGCCCTGGCCCAACAGACCCTGGCCGCCATCGGGCGCGAGACCCTCTACGCCCGCATCGACATGGCGCCGGACGAAACCGGCCGCTGGCTGCTGATGGAGGCCGAACTGATCGAGCCGGACTTCTACCTGGCCCAGGACCCGGCCGGCGGCGCCGGCTTCGCCCGGGCGGTGCGCGACCGGATCAGCGCGTCTCGCCCATAGCCGCCAGCCCGGCGCGCGAGGGGCACAGGTCCGAGATCACGCATCCGGCGCAGTTCGGTTTGCGCGCCGTGCAGACATAGCGGCCGTGCAGGATCAGCCAGTGGTGCGCCTTGGACAGATAGGCCGGGGGCACGACCCGGTGCAGCTGGTCCTCCACCTTGTCCGGCGTCCCGGCGTTGGCCAGGCCCAGCCGGTGGGAGACGCGGAAGACATGGGTGTCCACCGCGATGGCCGGCTCGATCCCCAGTTCGTTCAGCACCACGCTGGCCGTCTTGCGCCCGACGCCGGGCAGGGCCTGAAGATCAGCGCGGTTCAGCGGAACCTGGCCGCCGTGCTTTTCCATCAGCAGGCGCGACAGGGCGATGAGGTTGCGCGCCTTGTTCCGGTAAAGGCCGATCGAGGCGATGTAGGGGACCAGGCCCGCCTCTCCCAGGGCCAGAATCTTCTCGGGCGTGTCAGCGACGGCGAACAGCCGCGCGGTGGCCTTGTTGACCGAAACGTCCGTGGCCTGGGCCGACAGGGCGACGGCCGCCACCAGGGTGAAGGGGCTGCTGTAGTCCAGTTCCGTCTTCGGCTCGGGCATCACGGCCGACAGCCGCGCGAAGACGGCCTCGACCCGATCCGGATCGGGCGGCCATTTCAGGACCGGGATGGCGGCGCCGGTCATGACGGCGGGTCTTCTGGGCGCGCGGGTCACGGGCGGAAACATGACGTGTTCGCTGCGGCGCACAAGGCCGGTTGATTTCTGGACGACAGTGTCCATTTTACGCGCCTTCCCCGAACCTGCCGAGACTCCCCCATGGCCCTCGCGCCCCAAATCAAGAAACGCCTGCCGCTGATCGTCGCGGGGATGGTCGGACTGATCGTCATCATCGGCGGCCTGGTCTGGTGGCAGGGCAAGCAGCGCTGGGAATCCACCGACAACGCCTTCGTCCAGGCCGACACCACCCAGATCAGCCCCCAGATCGAGGGCAATGTCGTCGAGGTCCTGGTCGGCGACAATCAGACGGTCCAGCCCGGCCAGATCCTGGTGCGGCTGGACGACGCCGACGCCCGCGCTCGCCTGGCCCAGGCCGAGGCCAATCTTCAGGCGCTGACGGCGGCTGTCGGCAATGTCGACGCCCGCGCCGCCCAGGAGAGGGCCACCGTGGCCGCGCGCGCCGCCGCCGTCGGCCAGGCCGAGGCCCAGGCCGGCCTGGCCCACGCCCAGGTCGATCGCTACAGTCGCCTGGCCGAACAGGGCTGGGTCTCGCAGCAGCGCATCCAGACCGAACAGGCCTCGGCCCAGACCGCCGCCGCCGCCGTGGCCGAGGCCCGCGCCGCCCTGACCGCCGAACAGCGGACCGCCGCCGTCCTGGGCTCGACCCGCGAACAGAGCGTCGCCGCCGTCGAACAGGCCCGCGCCCAGGTCGAACAGGCCCGCATCGCCCTGGACCGCACCGTGATCCGCGCGCCCGTCGCCGGCGTCGTCGGCGCCCGCGGCGTCCGGCCGGGCCAGTATGTCCGCCCCGGCGGCGCCCTGATGTCGATCGTGCCGGTCCAGCACACCTATGTGGTCGCAAACTTCAAGGAGACCCAGGTCGGCCGGCTGCGGGTCGGTCAGGCGGTCGAGATTTCCGCCGACGCCTTCCCCGGCCGGCGGCTGCACGGCCATATCGACAGTTTCGCCCCGGCCACCGGCTCGGAATTCGCCCTGATCCCGGTCGAGAACGCCACCGGAAACTTCACCAAGATTACCCAGAGGGTGCCTGTCCGGATTGTCATGGACCCTGAAGGCGCCGTCCTGCGCCCCGGCCTGTCGGTCGAGGTCAAGGTCGATCTGAAGAGCGACGCCTCGGGCCCCACCTTCGCCCAGGCCTCGGCCCAGGCCGCCGGTCAGACCACGGGCCAGGCCGCCACGCCGGCGGTCGCGCGTCCGTGAGCCCCGCGCCCACCCGGGCCGACGGCGGCGTCAACTGGACGGTCCTGCTGCTCGGTTTCGCCGGCATGGTCATCGGCCAGTTCATGGCCATCCTGGACATCCAGATCGTGGCCGCCAGCCTGCCGCAGATCCAGGCGGGCATCAGCGCCTCGGCCGACGAGATCAGCTGGATCCAGACCGCCTATCTGATCCCCGAGGTGGTGATGATCCCCCTGTCGGGATATCTGTCGCGCCTGTGGGGCACCCAGAAGGTCTTCCTGATCAGCTGCACCGGCTTCCTGGTGATGAGCGTCGCCACCGGCCTGTCGTCCTCGATCGACATGATGATCGTCTTCCGCGCCCTGCAGGGTTTCGTCGGGGGCGCCATGATCCCCACCGTCTTCGCCGTGGCCTTCACCGCCTTTCCGCCCGAGAAGCGGGTGACCGCCAGCGTGGTCATGGGATTGATCGTCACCCTGGCGCCGACGGTCGGCCCGACCCTGGGCGGCCATCTGACCGAGTGGCTCAGCTGGCGCTGGCTGTTCTTCATCAATGTCGCGCCGGGCGTCCTGGTGCTGTTCCTGGTCGGCCGCTACGCCCATTTCGACAAGGGCGACCCCAGCCTGGCCAAGGGGTTCGACTGGTGGGGCCTGGCCCTGATGGCCGCCTTCCTGATGAGCCTGCAATTCGTGCTGGAAGAGGGGGCCAAGGACGACTGGTTCGCCGACGACATGATCCTGCTGCTGGCGGTGGTGGCGGCGATCACCGGGCCGGCCTTCGTCTGGCGGTCCCTGACCTACCGCAACCCGATCGTCGAGCTGCGGGCCTTCGCCAACCGCAATTTCACCGTCGGCGTCATCATGACCTTCACGGTCGGGGCGGCCCTGTTCGGCGGCACCTTCCTGCTGCCCCTGTTCCTGGCGCGGGTGCGCGACTATTCGCCGGCCGAGGTGGGCACCACCATGGTCGTCTCCGGCCTGGCCATGTTCGCCACCGGCCCCTTCGCCGGTCGCCTGGTGCGCAAGGTCGACGCCCGCATCCTGATGTTCGGCGGCTTCATGCTGTGCGCCTGGGGCATGTGGGACGCCCACGCGGTGACCAGCGAATGGGGCTTCTGGGAGTTCGCCGGGGTCCAGGCCATGCGCGGCGTCGGGGTGATGATCGCCATGATCGCGTCCCAGCAGGTGACCATGGCCACCCTGCCGCCGCACATGGTCAAGAACGCCTCGGGCCTTGTGAACCTCAGCCGCAACGTCGGCGGCGCCTTCGGCCTGGCCTTCCTGAACACCACCCTGATCACCGGCACGGCCCAGCATATGGGCGAGCTGACTTCGCGCATCGACCAGACCCACAGCCAGATGGCGGCCCTGATCGCCGGCCTGACCGAACGGTTCGCCGGGTCGGCCAACCCCGAGGGGGCGGCGATGAAGGCCCTGTCCGGCATGCTTCAGCGCCAGGCCACCACCCTGGCCTTCGGCGACGCCTTCGCGGTCCTGGCCTTGGCCTGCGCCTTCGCCGCCTTCGTCACCCTGCTGTCGCGCCCCGTCGGCGTTCCCTCGGGCGCGGCCGCGGCGTCTGAGGCGCACTGACATGCCTCGCGCCCCTGGTCAGGTCGACGCCGCCAAGACCGAGGCCATACTGGAGGCCGCGGCCCTGCTGTTCGCCGAGCGGGGGCTGAACGCCTCGATGAACGAACTGGCGCGGCGCGCCGGGGTGTCGAAACAGACCCTCTACAACCGCTATCCCTCCAAGGCCGAGGTGGCCCGCGCCCTGGCCGCGCGGCGCAGCGACGCCATCACCGCCCCCTTGCGGGCCGGCGGCGATGTCGAGACGGTGCTGACGGCCATGGCCGCCGCCCTGATCCGCCGCGTCTGCAACGCCGAAAAGGGCGCCTCCCTGCGCGGGGTCGCCCTGATGTCGCCCGAGGCGCCGGACCTGGCGCGCGCCATCTATGACGCCGGCCCGGGCGAGAGCCTGCGCCGCATCGCCGCCTGGCTGGCGGACCAGGACCGGGCGGGGCGGCTGGCCGTGCCGGACCCGCAACATGCGGCCGAGATGTTCTCGGGCATGGTCCTGGGTCATGGCCATCTGCGCAGCCTCCTGGCCGTGCCCCACCCGGACGCCGACATCGAGGCCCGCGCCCGCGAGACCGCTCGCCGCTTCATCCGCGCCTTCGCCCCCGAGGGCTGACAGGGGCGCCGGATCGGCCTAGATCGACGGCCTGTCCCGAGGAGCGTTCCCATGCTGATCCACCTGTCGTCCTGGCCCGAGATCGACGCCCGGCTGAAGTCCGGCGATGCCCTGTCCAGGACCGTGGTCGTGCCGATCGGCTCGAACGAACAGCATGGGCCGACGGGCCTTCTGGGCACCGACTGGCTGTGCCCCGAGATCATCGCCCATGATCTGGAGGCGCGGAACGAGGCGGTGATCGTGGCCCCGACCTTCAACATCGGCATGGCCCAGCATCATCTGGGCTTCCCCGGCACCATCACGCTGCGGCCCTCCACCTTCATGGCCGCCATCGGCGACTGGGTCTCGTCCCTGACGCGGCACGGGTTCGAGCGGATCTATTTCCTGAACGGCCACGGCGGCAATGTCGCCACCATCGAGGCCGCCTTCGCCGAGATCCACGCCGAATGGTCCTTCGCCCACCCCCTCAAGCAGCGGAGCGCCGCGCGCGACGCGTTAGGGGAAAAGGGCGTGGCCATGCCGTTCGCGCTGAAGCTGAAGAACTGGTGGGATCTGCCGGGCGTGCATGGCCTGTGCAACAGCCTGTTCCCGACCGGCCACGGCGCCCACGCCACCCCGTCCGAGATCGCGGTCACCCAGGCGGCCTATCCCGACCGGATCAAGACGGCGGACTACAGCCCCAGGATCGCCCCCATGGGTCCGATCCGCGACGCCGCCGACTATCGCGCCCGTTTCCCCGACGGCCGCATCGGCTCCGACCCGGCCCAGGCCAGCCCGGAAAAGGGCCGCCAGATCATCGACAAATCGGCCGCCGCCCTGCTGGAGGACGTCACGGCCTTTGCCGCGGAAACCCTGCCGGCGCTGGACTAACCAGCCTCAGGCGGTGCGGATCACTCCGCCCGCCACCTGCACCGGCCAGGGCGTCAGCCGCCCGCCGGCGCACGGCCCGGCCACGCAGGCGCCGGTCAGAGGCTCGAACGCCGCCCCGTGCCAGGAACACAGGATCAGGCCGCCGTCCGGCGTCAGATAGCGGTCCAGCTCGACCGCCAGCGGGTATCCGGCGTGGGGGCAGCGGTCGACATAACCCGCCACCTGGCCGTCCTTCCGCACCACGAAGCCGTGGAAGAAGGCCTCGCCGATCTGCAGCACGAACGACCGCGCGCCGGGGTCGGCGATGTCGCTTTCGACGCACAGGGGCACGTTCGGCGGCGTCTTCCAGACGCGCGGTCGGTCGGGCGGCGGCGGCGCGGGTTCGGCGTCGCTCATTCCCGCTCGGGCTTCAGCGGCCGCGACAGCAGGTCCTCGATGGCCTGTTCCACCGTCATGACGCCTTCCAGCAGGTCCGCGACCGCCAGGCAGATCGGCATGTCCACGCCCATCTTGGCCGCCAGCTGGCGCACGGCGGGCGCGCTTTCATAGCCTTCGGCCACCGAGCGCTTGCCCGCCAGGGCCTGTTGCACCGTCTGGCCCTGACCCAGGGCCAGGCCCAGGCTCATGTTGCGCGATTGCGGGCTGGAGCAGGTCAGCACCAGGTCGCCCAGGCCGCACAGGCCCGCCACCGTCTCGGCCTGGCCGCCCAGGGCCACGCCCAGGCGGGTCATTTCGGCGAAACCACGGGTGATGATGGCGGCGTGGGCGCTTCGGCCCAGGCCGCGCCCCTCGCTCATGCCGCAGGCGATGGCCAGGACGTTCTTCACCGCCCCGCCGACCTCGGCCCCGATCAGATCGGGCGCCAGATAGGGGCGGAAGGTCGGCCCCGATAGGGTCTGCATCAGGGCCTCGCCCAAAACCTCGTCGGCGCAGGCCAGGGTCACCGCGCCGGGCAGGCCGCGCGCCACCTCGGCCGCGAAACTGGGGCCCGACAGCACCGCCTGGGGCGCATCGGGCAGGGTCTCGCCCAGCACCTCGGTCATCAGCTTCAGCGAGCCGCGCTCTATCCCCTTGGAGCACAGGACGATGGGAACCCCGGCGCGATGATGGGGCCGGAACGCCTCCAGCACCGATCGCATATGCTGGGCCGGCGGCACGGCCAGGATCAGGTCGCAGTCGGCCAGGTCGGCCAAATCCTCGGTGGCGCGGATGTTGGGCTCCAGCGGCACGCCGGGCAGGAACAGGTCGTTGACCCCCCGCTCGCGTATGCTGTCGACCACCTCGGGCTCGCGCGCCTGGATCACGACATCCAGCCCCGCCCGAGACGCCACCTGGGCCAGGGCCGTGCCCCAGGCCCCCGCGCCGATCACCCCCGCCGTGCGAAACGCCATGCGCCCTCCCGAGCTACGCCTTGGCGCCCTTGCGCCCCACCTTCTGATGCACAGGATCGGCCATGGCGCGCGCCTCGTCCAGCGGCCATCGCGGCCGGGCCGCCACATCCAGCTCGGACGTCAGGCCCAGCGCCAGCCGTTCCGCCCCCGCCAGGGCGATCATGGCGGCGTTGTCGGTGCAATAGGCCAGGGGCGGGGCCATGAAGGCGAAACCGTGTTTTGCGGCGGCATCCTCCAGCACCCGCCGGACCGTCCGGTTCGCCGCCACCCCGCCGGCTACGACAAACATGCGGTGTTCATGCCGTTCCGCATAGGCGGCCATGGCGCGTTCGGACCGTTCGGTCAGCTGGCGGGCGATGGCGGTCTGGACGGCGTCGGCCAGATCGGCGCGGTCCTGGTCGGTCTCGCAGGTCTCGACCAGGCGCGACGCGGCCGTCTTCAGGCCCGAAAAGGAGAAGTCGCAGTCCTTGCGCCCCAGAAGCGCGCGCGGCAGGGCGAAACGCGACCCGTCGCCCGTCTGCGCCAGCCGCTCCAGCGCCGGGCCGCCCGGATAGCCCAGGTCCATGGCCTTGGCGATCTTGTCGAAGGCCTCGCCGGCCGCGTCGTCGATGGTGGTGCCCAGCCGGCTCATGTCGCCGATCCCGCGCACCTCCAGCAGCTGGCAATGACCGCCCGACACCAGCAGCAGCAGAAAGGGATAGGCGATCTGCGCCCCCAGCCGGGCCGAGACGGCGTGCCCCTCCAGATGATTGACCGCGATCAGCGGCAGGCCCCGCGCCAGGGCCGCCCCCTTGGCGAAGCTGAGGCCCACCATCACCCCGCCGACCAGGCCCGGCCCGGCGGTGGCGGCGATCCCGTCCATGTCGGCGTAATCCAAGCCCGCCTCGGCCAGCGCACGGGCGGCGACGCCGGAGATCATCTCCACATGGCTGCGGGCCGCGATCTCGGGCACCACCCCGCCGAAGGCCGCATGTTCCGTGATCTGGCTGTGCACCACCGACGACAGCACCTGCGCCCCCTCATCGGTCAGGCGCACCACGGCGGCGGCGGTTTCGTCGCAGCTGGTCTCGAACCCCAGCACCGTCAGGGGCAGGGCGCGCGACCCGACGACGGTTGTCGCCCCGGTCCCGCTGCTATAGTCCGCGCCTGAGTTCATCGGGTCGAGGTAGCGACCCCCCCACTTTTGCGCAACGCCTCATGATCCCCAGCGACGGCCCCATCCGCATCGGCACCCGCCGCTCGAAACTGGCCCTGGCCCAGTCGGGCATGATGCAGCGGGCCGTGGCGGCGGCGGCCGGACTGGCGCCAGAACGGGTCGAACTGGTCCAGATCGTCACCACCGGCGACCGGGTCCAGGACCGCCGCCTGCTGGAGATCGGCGGCAAGGCCCTGTTCACCAAGGAGATCGAAGAGGCGCTGCTGGACGGCCGCATCGACCTGGCCGTCCATTCGATGAAGGATGTGCCGGCCGAACAGCCGCCGGGCCTGACCATCGGCGCCGCGCCCGAACGCGAGGATCCGCGCGACGCCTTCATCGGCCGCAACGCCGAGACCTTCGACGACCTGCCGCCCGGCGCCGTCCTGGGCACCGCCTCCCTGCGGCGCCAGGCCCAGGCCCTGGCCCTGAGGCCCGACCTGAAGATCGAGATGCTGCGCGGCAATGTCGATACGCGGCTGAAACGGCTTCAGGACGGGGATTTCGACGCCATCCTGCTGGCGACCGCCGGTCTGTCGCGACTGGGCCTGGCCGGGGTGATCGGCGAACGGCTGTCGCCCGACGCCTTCCTGTCCGCGCCGGGCCAGGGCGCCCTGGCCCTCCAGTGCCGGGCCGAAGACGCCGATGCGCCCTGGCTGACCGCCCTGAACCATGCCGACACCGCCCTGTGCGTCGCGGCCGAACGCGGGGCCATGACGGCGCTGGAAGGGTCGTGCCGCACCGCCATCGGCGCCCTGGGCGTCATTGCAGAAGGCCGCCTGCGCCTGACGGTCGAGATGCTGGCCCCCGACGGTTCGGCCCGCTGGCGCCGCGCCGGAGAGATCGCCGCCGCCGCGGGGCCGGACGCCGCCCGTGACCTGGGCCTGTCCCTGGGCCAGGCCGTGCGCGACGAGGCCGGCGACCAGCGGATCTCGCTCTGAGCGCGCCCGCCCGCGTCTGGATCACCCGCGCCGAACCTGGCGCCGCCCGCACCGCCGCCCGGATCGCGGCAATGGGCCTGACGCCCCTGGTCGCGCCCCTGCTGCGGATCGAACCCCTGGCGGTGCAAGCGCTCGCCGAGCCTCATGACGCCCTGGTCTTCACCAGTCCCAACGCCGTCGCCGCCTGGACGGCCCTGACCTCCGACCGCGCCGCGCCGGTGCTGGCGGTCGGCGACGCCACGGCGCTGGCGGCCCGAACGGCGGGCTGGGCCCAGGCGCGCTCGGCCAGCGGCGACCTGAAGGCCCTGGCCGCCCTGATCCGCGCCGACCCGGACCTGAGGGGCGCGCGCCTGCTGCATCCGGGCGCCGAGATCCCGGCCGGCGACCTGAACGCCCTGGTCGCGGGCCATGCGACGGTGCAGGCCCTGCCCGTCTATCGCGCGGTCATCACAGGGGCGGCGGCGCCCCAGGCCTTCGACGCCGTCCTGATCCATTCCCCCCGCGCCGGCGGCGCCCTGGCCAATGCCCTGACGCCGGATCAGGCCCTGGATCGGATCGCCTGCGCCATCTCGCACGCCGCGGCCGCCCCCCTGATGGCCCTGAGCTTCGCCCGCATCGCGGTCGCCGCCACGCCGGACGAAACCGCCCTTCTGGCCGCCCTGACGGCTTGTCTTGGCAAGCCGCCCGCGTCCGTATAAAGAGCCGGGCTCGCGTCGGCCCGTCCGACGACCGGGCCGCCTTAGCTCAGCCGGTAGAGCATCGCATTCGTAATGCGAGGGTCGCGTGTTCGAGTCACGCAGGCGGCACCACCTTTCAAGCAAGCCACAGCATCGGACCGTGCGCGACCCTCTTGCGCGCTGCACGAGCACAGACTAATAATGAACCAAATGGTTCAGTATCAGACAGCCCGGCTCGACGCCTCCTTCGCCGCCCTGTCCGACGCCACCCGGCGCGGGGTTCTGGAGCGGCTGGGGCGGTCGGAGGCCTCGATCACCGAACTGGCGGACCGGTTCCGCATCAGCCTGACCGGGATGAAGAAACATGTCGGGGTGCTGGAGCGGGCGGGACTGGTCACCACCGAAAAGGTCGGGCGGGTTCGGACCTGCCGGTTGGGGCCGCATGCCTTCGAGGAGGAGGCGGCCTGGATCGAGGGCCGGCGCCGGCTGTGGGCCGCGCGCTTCGACGCCCTGGACCAGGTCGTCGAACAGTTGAAACAGGAGACAGTCGATGGATAGCCGCACAAGGGTCGAACGGACCTCGGACCGGGAGTTGACGGCCTCGCGAACCGTTCAGGCGCCCGCCCGCCTGGTGTTCGAGGCGTTCGCGCGCCCCGAGCTTTTCCGGCAATGGTGGATTCCGCAGTCGATGGGCCTGACCCTGGTCTCGTGCGAGATGGATGTCCGCACCGGCGGCGGTTACCGGCTGGAGATCAGCCACCCCGCCGCGCCCGAGCCCATGGCCTTCTTCGGCCGCTATATCGAGGTCGTCCCGCCCTCCCGCATCGTCTGGACCAATGAGGAGGGCGAGGAGGGGGCCGTGACCACGGTGACCCTCGAGGAAGCCGACGGGGCGACACGGGTCGTGGTGCGCGACCTCTATCCGTCCCGGGAGGCGCTGGACGCCGCCATGGCCTCGGGCGCCACCGGCGCCTGGCCCGAGCAGTTCGAGGCCCTGGAGGCCCTCCTCGCCGACCCGGGCGCTGCGATCTGAGGGCATCGGAGTCGTGACATGAGAGTTCTCACCGCGTCTCTTAATCTTGACCATGCTGTCGTCGTGCAACGGTGTCGCGGCGAACCAAGCGACATCTCCGCCGGAGGTCTTGCGCGATCCGGCGTCATTTGTCGGGCAGCCAGTTCGTGTCTGCGGCTTCGTGACGAACCGGTTCGAGAACCGCAATGTCTGGGAGATGTCCGCCCACCTGCGGCTTCGGGAGCGCGGAGCGGGCGTAGGCCTCAGTTTTGAGATGGCCGACACTCTGGGGGAAATCGACAACAGGTTCATGTGCCTGGAGGGCACGATCGCCAGATCGGGATGTGCAGATGAACCAATCTGCCTGCACACGTCACACTCGTTTGAACTGCGACCTCGGAACTAGGGCTGACGGCGCCTGCCAGAGCTCGGAGGGGACGACGTCTTTGCCGATACCTTCACCCTTTCAGCCGCGCCTCGAAATGGGCCAGCAGGCGGCGCCAGCCGTCGGCGGCGTCCTCGGGCCGGTAGGAGGCGCGGTAGTCGGCGTGGAAGCCGTGCGGGGCGTCGGGATAGAGGTGGATGGCGCTGCCCTCCGCCTGCTCGCGCTCCAGGGCGCGGCGCATGGTCTCGACCGACTCGACGGGAATGCCCTGGTCCTGGCCGCCGTACAGGCCCAGGACCGGCGCCTTCAGGTCGCCCGCCAGGTCGACCGGCCAGGGGCGGCCCGCGGCGACCTGGTCCGCCGAGGCGTCGGCGGCGGGGGCCAGGCGGCCATACCAGGCCACCCCGGCGTCGATGGCGGCGAACCGCGCCGCCGCCTGCCAGACCACCTTGCCGCCCCAGCAGAAGCCGGTGATCCCGACATGGTCCGCATCGGCCCACATCTGGCCGTCGATCCATTCCAGGGTGGCGGCGATGTCGCCCATCACCTGCTCATAGCCGGCGGCGGCCACGATCTGCTGGATGCGGCCCATGTCTGTCAGGGGGGCCGGATCCTCGACGCGGACGAAGAAGGCGGGGGCGACGGCGGCGTAGCCGGCCTGGGCCAGGCGGCGGCAGATGTCGCGGATATATTCGTGCACCCCGAAGATCTCGGACACGACGATGACCACCGGGAAGGGGCCGTCGCCCTGGGGCCGGGCGACGAAGGCGGGCAGGTCGAAACCGTCCGGCGCGCGATAGGTCACGTCCTCGGTCGTCAGGCCCTCGGCGGATGTGGCCACCGGTCGGGCGTCCTGGGCCAGGGCGGCGGCGGCGTATCCGGCGAAGAACAGGCCGCCCAGCAGGCGGCGGCTCAGCTGCAGGTCGGCGGGCTCGAAACCCTCGGGACGGGGAAGCAGGGTCATCGGCGGCCTTTCGCATCGCGGTCGGGCGCGGACTGTGCCGCCGCCGCGCCACGGCGTCGAGTCACGATGCGCGTGACGAAGAGCCGGCCCGCCTGAGGGTCAGGTTCAGCCGGCCGCCGCCCGGGATCAGGCGGGATGATACGCTGGCGCGAGAGCGGTGAGGCTTTCGGTTCAGCCGGCCGCCGCCCGGGATCAGGCGGGATGAGCCGGCCCAGATGCGGTCGATCCCGTGCCGCGCCAGCCGCGCCGGCCCGGTCAGGGCGCAGACGTCGCCCGAACTCAGGCGGAAGGATCGCGTCGGCCCTCCGCCCGCCGGTCCGATCCGGAACAGCGCCGCGTCCCCCAGGGAGACGGACAGGACCGGGGCCGTCAGGTCTGCCTCGTCCCGGTCCTGGTGCAGGCCCATCCGCGCTTCGGCCTCATACAGATTGACCAGGCAGGCGTCCGGCCCCGGCCCGCCCAGCAGGTCCTCCCACAGCCTCGTCAGGGCGTCGGGGATCGGCGGCCACGGCCGGCCGGTGACGGGATGGATCGGCTGATAGCGATAGCCGCTGCGGTCCGTGACCCAGCCCAGGGGCCCCAGATTGGTCATCCGCACCGACATCGGCTTTCCGCCCGGCGTCACCGGCCGATAGAAGGGCGCCTCGGCCGCCGCCGCCAGAACCCGATCGACCAGGGCGGCCTGTTCGTCAGCGCAAAGGGCTCCCGGCCAAAGCCGGAAGCCCTCCAAGCCGGTCTCGATCTCGCGCCGCTCGCTCACGCCCCAAACATAGGCGTGCATCCCCTGCGCTCAAGCAGCGAGCCGCCGCGCGGCGAGCGTTAGCGCCCCAGACATGCGCTCAAGAAGCGAGGCTCCGCGAGCCGAGCGTTAGCGCCCCAGACATGCGCTCAAGAAGCGAGGCTCCGCGAGCCGAGCGTTAGCGCCCCAGACATGCGCTCAAGAAGCGAGGCTCCGCGAGCCGAGCGTTAGCGCCCTAAACAGATCAGCGCGTGTAGTAGTAGTCCGCGATCTGGCAGACGTTGACGTTCATCCGCGTCAGGACCTGGCCGTTGGTGAACTCGGCGCGGAAATCATAGACGCAGGCGCCCGAACCATCGTCGATGTTGATGGTCAGGCTGCGGCCCGATTCCAGGACGCGGCGGCCCAGGATGTCCTCTTCCCAGCTGGTGGTGCGCGAATCCGAGGCGTAGAAGCGCAGCATGGTCCAGCCGGTCTGGTTGTGAACGCGGACCCGGCGGTTGTAGCCGTCGCGCGACACATGGATCACGGCGGTCTTCTCGCCGGCGGCGGGCGCGGCCGGGGCGGGGGCGAAGGCCATGGCGCCCAGGGCCGTGGCGGCTGCGGCGGCGCACAGGGCCGCGGACTTCAGGCGGATCATCTCAATCTCTCTCCAAACAGGCCGCCCCCCGTTCGGAGCAGCGATGACGCCGTTATGCCGCATTTCGCCGGTTGTCGCACCTGACGCGGCCTGACGCATCGAAAAGAGGGGCGCGGACCAAAGCCCTTGCAGGGCCTGCGGGCTTTCCCATATCGGGTCCGAACCCGGCGCCCCCGCCGGATCAGGACTTCAACCCAAGGGGGCGGTCACGCGCGGCGCTTGATCCAAGGCCGCCGCATCGCCCGCCGTTACGAAAGAGAAAAAGAACGCCCATGGCCAAGATCATCGGCATCGACCTCGGCACCACCAACTCCTGCGTCGCGGTGATGGACGGGAGCAATCCCAAGGTCATCGAGAACGCCGAAGGCGCCCGCACGACCCCCTCGGTCGTCGCCATCCAGGACGGGGGCGAGATCCTCGTCGGCCAGCCGGCCCGCCGCCAGGCGGTGACCAATCCGTCCAACACCTTCTTCGCCATCAAGCGCCTGATCGGCCGCAACTATGACGACCCGGTGGTGGCCAAGGACAAGGGGATGGTCCCCTTCGACATCGTCAAGGGCCAGAACGGCGACGCCTGGGTGCGCGCCCACGACAAGGACTATTCGCCCCAGCAGGTCTCGGCCTACACCCTGGGCAAGATGAAGGAGGCCGCCGAGGCCTATCTGGGCGAGAAGGTGACCCAGGCGGTCATCACCGTCCCGGCCTATTTCAACGACGCCCAGCGCCAGGCGACCAAGGACGCCGGCAAGATCGCCGGGCTGGAAGTCCTGCGCATCATCAACGAACCGACGGCGGCGGCCCTGGCCTACGGGCTGGAGAAGAACGACGGCCAGAAGATCGCGGTCTATGACCTGGGCGGCGGCACCTTCGACGTCTCGATCTTGGAGATCGGCGACGGGGTGTTCGAGGTGAAGTCGACCAACGGCGACACCTTCCTGGGCGGCGAGGACTTCGACCTGCGCCTGGTCGACTTCCTGGCCGACGAGTTCAAGAAGGAGCAGGGCGTCGATCTGCGCGCCGACAAGCTGGCGCTGCAGCGGCTGAAGGAAGAGGCCGAGAAGGCCAAGAAGGAACTCAGCTCGACCGCCCAGTACGAGGTCAACCTGCCCTTCATCACCATGAACGCCTCGGGGCCGCTGCACCTGAACATCAAGCTGACCCGCGCCAAGCTGGAATCCCTGGTCGAGGACCTGGTCCAGCGCACCATCGAACCGTGCAAGAAGGCCCTGGCCGACGCCGGCATGAAGGCCTCGGACATCGACGAGGTCGTCCTGGTCGGCGGCATGACCCGCATGCCGATGGTCCAGGAAGCGGTGAAGAAATTCTTCGGCAAGGAGCCGCACAAGGGCGTCAACCCCGATGAGGTCGTGGCCTTGGGCGCCGCCGTTCAGGCCGGCGTTCTGCAAGGCGACGTCAAGGACGTCCTGCTGCTGGACGTGACCCCCCTGACCCTGGGCATCGAAACCCTGGGCGGCGTCTTCACCCCGCTGATCGAACGCAACACCACCATCCCGACCAAGAAGGCCCAGACCTTCTCGACGGCCGACGACAACCAGTCGGCCGTGACCATCCGCGTCTTCCAGGGCGAACGCCCGATGGCGGCGGACAACAAGATCCTGGGCCAGTTCGACCTGATGGGAATTCCGCCGGCCCCGCGCGGCATGCCCCAGATCGAGGTCGCCTTCGACATCGACGCCAACGGCATCGTGCACGTGACGGCCAAGGACAAGGCGACCAACAAGGAGCAGTCGATCCGCATCCAGGCCAACGGCGGCCTGTCGGACGCCGACATCGACAAGATGGTCAAGGAGGCCGAGGCCAACGCCGCGGCCGACAAGGCCCGCAAGGACCTGGTCGAGGCCCAGAACTCGGCCGACGCCCTGATCCACTCGACCGAAAAGGCCCTGGGCGAGCATGGCGACAAGATCGGCGAGACCGAGAAGGCCGCCATCCAGACGGCCCTTGAGGACCTGAAGTCGGCCAAGGACGGCACGGACCCCGAGGCCATCCGCGAGAAGACCAACACCCTGGCCCAGGCCTCGATGAAACTGGGCGAGGCCATGTATGCGGCCCAGCAGGGCGCCGGCGACGGCGCCTCGGCCGAGGGCCAGCCCGCCGACGACGGCGTGGTCGACGCCGAGTTCGAGGAAGTCTCGCCGGAGTCCGATTCGAGGGACGACAAGAAGGACGCCTGATAAATCCTCCCCCCAGCCTAGCGCAGGGGGAGGGGGACCGCGGCGCGCCAGCGCCGGGGTGGAGGGGGCGGCCCACGCTCGGTATGCGCGGCGGCCCCCTTCACCGCTTCGCGGTCCCCCTCCCCCGGTGGGGGAGGATTGTCAGGGAACTTGCATCGAACGGCCCGGTCCCCATGTCTGGATCGGGTCGACGCCTTCGACCAGCGCCCGCAAAGAGGCGCCGCGAGGCGGGGTAAGAGGATCAACGCCGGATGGCGACGCGTGACTATTACGAGATCCTGGGCGTCGAACGCACGGTCGACGCGGCGGGGCTGAAATCGGCCTATCGCAAGCTGGCCATGCAGCATCACCCCGACCGCAACGGCGGCTCGGAAGAGTCCATGGCCATCTTCAAGGAAGTGTCCGAGGCCTACAGCGTCCTGTCCGACGATCAGAAGCGGGCCGCCTATGACCGGTTCGGCCATGTCGGCGACGGGCCCGGCGGCAATCCGTTCGGCGCCGGGGGCGCGGGCTTCCACGACATCAACGACATCTTCTCCCAGGTGTTCGGGGACGCCTTCGGCGACGTCTTCGGCGGCCGGGCCGGTGGGCCGCGACGGGGCGACGCCGGACCGCGCCGGGGCTCGGACCTGCGCCACGACCTGGAGATCAGCCTGGAACAGGCCTATCGCGGGGCCGAGGTCGAGATCGCCGTGCCCTCCACCGCCGCCTGCGATGTCTGCGACGGCTCGGGGGCCCGGAAGGGGGCCCAGCCGACCACCTGCACCACCTGCAACGGCGCCGGCCGCATCCGCCAGGCCAACGGCTTCTTCCAGATGGAGCGGACATGCCCCCATTGCGGCGGGGCCGGCCGGCGCATCGCCGCCGCCGACGTCTGCACCACCTGCCACGGCCACGGCCAGGTGCGCCGCACGCGCAAGCTGAACCTGAAGATTCCCGCCGGCGTCGATGACGGCTCGCGCATCCGCCTGTCGGGCGAGGGCGACGCCGGCCAGCGCGGCGGCCCGCGCGGGGACCTGTATGTCTTCCTGTCGGTCACCCCGCATGAGCTGTTCGAGCGCGACAACCTGGACCTGCTGGTCACCGTGCCCGTGCCCATGACCGTCGCCGCCCTGGGCGGGATCGTGGACGCCCCCTGCCTGGTGTCCGAGGCCTGCGACGGCAAGTGCAAGGCCGCGGTCGAGGTGCCGGCGGGCGCCCAGACCGGCAAGACGGTTCGCATAAAGGGCAAGGGCATGCCCCATCTGAACGGCCGCCAGCGCGGCGACCTGGTGGTCGAACTGTTCGTCGAGACCCCCACCGACCTGACCCCGCGCCAGAAGGAGCTGCTGTCCGAACTGTCCGCCTCCCTGGGCGAGACCCAGACGCCGCGCAACACCAGTTTCGCCGGCAAGGCCAAACGCTTCTGGGCCGACATCCTGGGCGACAGCGACAAGGCCGGGGTGGCGTGAGCGCGCCCTTCCACGTCGGCATCTCCGGGGCGCGGGGCCGCATGGGCCGCGCCGTGTCCCAGGTTCTGGACGCTCGCGACGACGTCATGGTGGCGGCCCGGTTCGATCGCGGCGAGACCCCCGACCTGTCCCTGTGCGACGTGGTGATCGACTTCTCGACGTCCGAGGCCTCGGTCGAGCTGGCGCGCCAGGCGGCGGCCCGGGGCGGCCCGGCCCTGGTCATAGGCTCGACCGGCTTCACCCCCGAACAGGAGGCCGCCATCCAGGCGGCCGCCGAAGGGACGGCCATCGTCCGCAGCGGCAATTTCTCGCTGGGCGTCAACATCCTGATTGGTTTGGTCGAGCACGCGGCCCTGCGGCTGGACGCCCGCGACTGGGACATCGAGATCCTGGAGGCTCACCACCGGCGCAAGGCCGACGCCCCCTCGGGCACCGCCCTGATGCTGGGCGAGGCGGCCGCCAGCGGGCGTGGCGTCGACCTGGATGATGTCCGCAGCCCCCCGCACGACGGGGTGGGCGAGCCGCGCCAGACCGGCCGCATCGGCTTCGCCGCCCTGCGCGCCGGCGGCATCGTCGGCGACCATACGGTCATGTTCGCCTCGGACGACGAGGTCCTGACCCTCAGCCACTCCGCGATCGACAGGTCGTTGTTCGCCAAGGGCGCCGTGGCCGCCGCCGCCTGGGTGCGCAACCGCCGCCCCGGCCTCTACGACATGCAGGATGTCCTGGGCTTCCGCCAGGCCTGACAGCCCGTCGCGGCGCGTTCGAAAATGCTCTAAACAGCGCCGATGACCCGGACCCCGGACCCAGAGATCGCCGCCTGCGCCCCGCGCCGCCTGTTCATCAAGACCTACGGCTGTCAGATGAACGTTTATGATTCCGAGCGCATGGCCGACATCCTGCGCCCGCTGGGCTATGCCGCGACCGACACGGTCGAAGACGCCGACTTCGTCATCCTGAACACCTGCCACATCCGAGAGAAGGCGGCCGAGAAAGTCTATTCCGAGCTGGGCAAACTGCGGATGTTGAAGGAGGAGAAGGCCCAGGCCGGGGCGGGGGCGATGACCATCGCCGTGGCCGGTTGCGTGGCCCAGGCCGAGGGCGAAGAAATCATGCGCCGCCAGCCGGCGGTGGATCTGGTGGTCGGGCCCCAAGCCTATCACCAGCTGCCCGAGCTGCTGACCCGCACGGCGCGGGCGCGGGGCGAACGCATCGGCGCCGACTTCGCCCCGGTCGAAAAGTTCGACGCCCTGCCCGCCACGCGCGGCGTGGAGGGGGTGACCGCCTTCCTGACGGTGCAGGAGGGTTGCGACAAATTCTGCACCTTCTGCGTCGTGCCCTATACGCGCGGGGCCGAATGGTCGCGGCCGGTCGCCTCCATCCTGGCCGAGGCCCGCGAACTGGCGGCGCGCGGGGTGCGCGAGGTCACCCTGTTGGGCCAGAACGTCAACGCCTATGACGGCGAAGGTCCGGACGGAAAACCCTCGACCCTGGCGCGCCTGGCCTATGCCCTAGCAGACATCCCCGGCATCGACCGCATCCGCTACACCACCAGCCACCCCAACGACATGTCGGATGAACTGATCGCCGCCCATGGCGATCTGGACGCCCTGATGCCCTATCTGCACCTGCCGGTGCAGTCGGGGTCGGACCGCATCCTGCGGCTGATGAACCGCAAGCACGGCCGGGCGAAATATTTCGACCTGATCGACCGCATCCGCCAGGCGCGACCGGACATGGCCCTGTCGGGCGATTTCATCGTCGGCTTCCCTGGCGAGACCGACCGCGATTTCGAGGACACGATGGATCTGGTGCGCCGGGTCGGTTACGCCAGCGCCTTCTCCTTCATCTATTCGCCGCGCCCCGGCACGCCCGCCGCGACCATGGCGGCCCAGGCCCCGGCCCAGGTAGCGAAGGACCGTCTGCACGCGCTTCAGCAACTGTTGATTCAACAGCAGATCGCCTTCAACGAAAGCCAGGCGGGCAAGACCCTGCCCGTGCTGTTCGAAAAGGTCGGCCGTCATCGCCAGCAGGCCATCGGCCGCTCGCCCTATCTGCAGTCGGTCCATGTCGAGGACGCGCGCGACCTGATCGGCCGTATCGTCCCGGTGACCATCACCAGCGGACAGCAGAACAGTTTGACCGGCCGGCTCGTTACGCCTTCGGCGACCCGCGACGGGGCGGACGTCGCGCGTCAACCGACAGAGGCCGCATAGTGGCGAAGGACACCGACTTCATTCCCCTGAACGCGGTCGAACTGGCGGCCGTGGTCGGCCCGGCCAGCCGCCACATCGCCCTGGTCGAGGACGCCTTCAAGGTGTTGATCGAACAGCCCGGCGCGGGGGTCTCGGTCAACGGCTCGGCGCGGGATCGCGGCCAGGCCCGGCGGGTGATAGAGGACCTGGCCTCGCGCGCCGCCATGGGCGCCGAGGTGACCGAGGCCGATGTGCGCGCCGCCCTGGGCGCCGTCATGGGCCGGGCCATGCCCGCCGCCAGCGCCGACGCCCCGACGGTCGAAAGCCCCAGCGGATCGGTGGCCCTGCCGGTCGGACGGCGCGGGGCCATCGTGCCCAAGACGGCGGCCCAGGCCCGGTACCTGGAGACCCTGGCGCGGTGCGAGCTGAGCTTCGGCGTCGGCCCGGCGGGCACGGGCAAGACCTTCCTGGCGGCGGCCTATGGCGCCAGCCTGCTGCGGCGCGGCCAGGTGGACCGGCTGGTCGTCACCCGCCCGGCGGTCGAGGCGGGCGAAAAGCTGGGCTTCCTGCCCGGCGATCTGAACGAGAAGGTCGATCCCTATCTGGCGCCGATCTGGCAGGCGCTGGACGACATACTGGGGCCGGACGAGGTGCGCCGGCGCCGCGACAAGGGCGAGATCGAGGCCGCCCCCATCGCCTTCATGCGCGGCCGGACGCTCAGCCACGCCTTCATCATCGTGGACGAGGCTCAGAACACCTCTCGCCTGCAGATGAAGATGGTCCTGACCCGCGTCGGCGAAGGCTCGCGTATGGTGGTGACGGGCGACCCGTCGCAGGTCGATCTGCTGAATCCGCGCGATTCCGGCCTGGCCCACGCCCTGCGCATCCTGGACGGGGTCAAGGGGGTGGGGATCGAGACCTTCAGGGCTGAGGACGTGGTTCGCCACGCCATGGTCGAGCGGATCGTGCGCGCCTATGACGCCGACGCCGCCAAGCGCCGCCCCGCCCCCGACTTGGAAGACGCGGACTGATCGCCGTGGCCGCGCCCGTGATCGACATCGAGATCGAGGATGAGGCCTGGGCGACGGTCCCTGACGTCGAGGCGCGTGTCCAGGCGGCGGCCTCCGCCGCCCTGGGCGACGTCGAGGGTGCGGTGGTCGTGCTGCTGACCGACGATGCGGCGGTGCAGGATCTGAACGCCCGGTTCCGGGGCAGGGACCGGCCCACGAACGTGCTGTCGTTTCCGGCGCCCGAGACGGCGCGGCCGCATCTGGGCGACCTGGTGCTGGCGCACGGCGTCTGCGTCGCCGAGGCGGCGGAACAGAACAAGACGGTCGCCGATCACCTGAGCCATCTGGTCGTGCACGGGGTTCTGCACCTGCGGGGCCGGGACCATGAAGACGAGGCCGAGGCCGAGGCGATGGAGGCCGAGGAGCGGACCATCCTGGCGACCCTGGGCGTGGCCGATCCCTATGCGGGGGACCGATGACGGGGCGGATCGAGACGGTTCTGGGCCATCGCTGGGCGCGCATCGGCCTGGCCCTGGCGGCGGGCGCCGGGGCGGCCCTGGCCCATACGCCGTTCGGCTTTCTGCCCGGCATGCTGGGCTATCCGCTGCTGATGCTGCTGGCCGAACGGTCGGCGACCGTGCGCGGGGCGGCCTGGATGGGCTGGCTGGCGGGGTTCGCCTATTTCCTGATCGGCTGCTGGTGGGTGGCCGAGGCCTTCCTGGTCAATCCGGCCCAGGCCTGGATGGCGCCCTTCGCGGCCAGCCTGCTGCCCATGGGGCTGGGCCTGTTCTGGGCCGCGGCCATGGCCCTGTATCGCCGGTTCGCGCGCCCGGACGCCTGGCGCGTGCTGGTCTTCGCGGCCCTGTTCGGCCTGCTGGAATGGCTGCGCGGCCATGTTCTGACCGGCTTCCCCTGGAACCCGGCCGGAGCGGGGTGGAAGGCGGGATCGGCGGCGTCCCAGTTCGCGGCCGTGGCCGGGGTCTATGGATTGAGCCTGGTCACCGTGGCCGCCTTCGCGGCCTTCGGGCCCCTGGCCGTGGCCGGGCCGCGGCGCGGGCGGATCGTCGCCGCCGGGCTGGGCGCCCTGGCCCTGGCGGGCCTGGTGCTGGGCGGAACGGTGCGCCTGGCCCAGGCGCGGGTCCAGCCGACCGCGGTCACGGTGCGGATCGTCCAGGCGGACATCGCCCAGGACTACAAATGGTCGGCCGACGCCTATGGATCCATCGTTGATCGCTACCTGAACCTGACCACCCAGCCGGCCGCCGTCCGACCCGATGTGGTGGTCTGGCCCGAGGGGGCACTTCCGGCCACGGCGGCCGACGTCTTCGGCCCAGGATCGCCCGAGGCGGACGCCCTGGCCCGGGCGCTCCAGCCGGGCCAGACCCTGATCATGGGCCTCAGCCGGGGCCAGGCCGATCCGTCGGCCGAGGGCGGCGCCCGCTATTTCAACAGCCTGTTCGTCCTGCACGACGAAGGGGCGGCGGGGCTGCGGATCGCCGCCGTCTATGACAAATACCGGCTGGTGCCGTTCGGCGAATACCTGCCCCTCGGCGCCGTGATGAGCGCCCTGGGCGTACGCAGCCTGGTGCATGTGCCGGCGGATTTCAGCGCCGGGCCCCGCCCCGCCCCGATCCAGATTCCCGGCGCTGGACGGGCCCAGCCCCTGATCTGCTACGAGGGGCTGTATCCCGGCTTCACCCCCGGCGCCGGCGGCCGGCCGGGGTGGATCGTCAACATCTCGAACGACGCCTGGTTCGGGGCGACCTCCGGTCCGGTCCAGCATCTGAACCTGGCCGCCTATCGGGCGATCGAGACCGGACTGCCCATCGTCCGATCGACCCCGACGGGGGTCTCGGCCCTGATCGACTCCTGGGGCCGAGTGGGCGCGCACGACCGTCTGAACGCCGGCGAGAGCGGGGTGATCGATGTCCGCCTTCCGCATCCGACCGCCGTGACACCCTACGGCCGGTTCGGCGATCTTCCGGTCCTGTTCATGATCCTGGCCGGCCTGTCGCCCGCGTTTCTCGGGGGCCGTCGTCGGGTCTTGCCACAATGATGTCCGGACAAAGTGCAAGAATTTAAGTGACAGCGGGACCATTCCATCGCAAACCCTCGGCTGGGGCTAGTCTTACGGAAGGTCCTCATGCCCAGAAGCGCTGCGGAACACGGCCCGCATCCCGTCGATCGCCACGTCGGGCGGCGTGTCTGCGAGAAACGGATCAGCCTGGGCTATAACCAGAGCGACCTCGGCCGCGCCCTGGGCCTGACCTTTCAGCAGATCCAGAAATACGAGAAGGGCGCCAACCGCATCTCGGCTTCCAAGCTGTGGGACATCGCCCGCTTCTTCAACGTCGACATCGGCTATTTCTTCCAGGGCCTGGCGGCCCAGCCGGGCCTGGCCGAGGGCGAGGCGCCGGCGTTCGAGCACGACTTCCCGGCCACCCGCTATTCCATCGAGGTCGCCCGCCTGACGCCCAGCCTGCCGGTGCGCCAGCAGAAGCTGGTGCTGGACATGGTGCGCGAGATGGCCGGAAAGCCCGGCGACGAACCCGCCTGAGCCTCCCGGCCCCTGGCCCCCTTATTCTCCGGACGACCGGCGCGAGCGGCCGAAGTCCGGGGCCTTGGCCTTCTGGTCGGCCCAGTAGGCGGCGCCGTCGTCCGGCTTGAACATGGTGCGCGGGGTTCCGTCGCGCGCCACCACGGCGAAGGTGTTGGTCGAGGCCTGGTAGATCAGGGTGTCCCCATTCGGTCGCTTGGCGATCTCGGCGTCGCGCGGCGGATTGCCGGTGAAGGCCGTCACCCGGGCCAGATAATCCTCGGCCGAGCGCGCCCCGAAGGCCGCGCCGTTGCGGCGGTACAGACGCTCGATCTTGGCGTCCGTCGTCTCGCGCCGGTTGGCGGTCAGAACCGGCCGCGCCTCGGCCGGCGGGGCGGCTTCGTTCTCGGCGGGCAGGGCGGCCAGGGCCGCGGCCGGCGCCGGCTCGGCCCCCCGATCCCGCGTCTCGACCGCCGAGGAGCGTTCGCATCCCGCCAGCCCCAGGACGGCCAGGGCCGCCGCGATCATCATCCTGTCGGTCATGGTGTCCTCCCGCTTTCGACCTACCGGCGTTATCTAGTCACAGGTTTCATGTTCTTGCAATGTTCCGCTCCGGCATCGGCGGGCGCCGTCTCGACCTTGTCGTCTTCGGCCGCTAAACCCGGACCATGAGCACGGGCGCCCTGAATGGCCGCAGGATCCTTCTGATCGTCGGCGGCGGCATCGCCGCCTACAAGGCGCTGGAGCTGGTGCGGCTGATCCGCAAGGCGGGCGGCGAGGTCCGCGCCATCCTGACCGCCGGCGGGGCCGCCTTCGTCACCCCCCTGTCCCTGGCCGCCCTGACCGGACATCCGGTGCGCGAGGGCCTGTTCGCCCCAGACGACGAGACGGCCATGGGCCATATCGAACTGTCGCGCTGGGCCGATCTGGTGGTGGTCGCCCCGGCCACGGCGGGCCTGATCGCCAAGGCGGCCAACGGCATGGCCGACGACCTGGCCTCGACCACCCTTCTGGCCACGGACAAGCCGGTGCTGATGGCTCCGGCCATGAATGTGCGCATGTGGCTGCATCCGGCGGTCGCCGCCAATGTCGCGCGGCTGGACGGGTTCGACGGCGGCACGGGCTTCCACTGGGTCGGGCCGGACGAGGGCGAGATGGCCTGCGGCGAGTTCGGCCCCGGCCGCATGGCCCAGCCGGCCGCCATCCTGGACGCGGCCGAGACCTTGCTGTCCGGCGCCGCCGATCAACCCTTAAGAGGACGCCGCGCCCTGGTCACCGCCGGCCCCACCTTCGAGGCGGTCGATCCCGTGCGCGGCCTGACCAACCGGTCCAGCGGCAAACAGGGCTACGCCATCGCCGGCGCCCTGGCCGCCCTGGGGGCTGAGGTGACCCTGGTCTCCGGCCCGGTCGCCCTGACCGCCCCGCCGGGGGTGACGCGGGTCGCCGTCGAAAGCGCGCTTCAGATGCAGGCGGCGGTCCAGGCCGCCCTGCCGGCCGACATCGCCGTCCTGACCGCCGCCGTGGCCGACTGGCGCGTCGACGCGGTGGCCTCGGGCAAGATCAAGAAGGCGCCGGACGGGCCGCCGACCCTCAGGCTGATCGAGAATCCGGACATCCTGGCCGGGCTGTCGGCCGCCGGTCCGGACCGTCCGGCCCTGGTCGTCGGTTTCGCGGCCGAGACCGAGAACCTGATCGAGAACGCCCGGGCCAAGCTGTCACGCAAGGGCTGCGACTGGATCGTGGCCAACGACGTGTCCGACGACGTCTTCGGCGCCGAGGGCAACGCCGTCACCCTGATCGAACGCTCGGGCGGTGAAGAGGCATGGCCGCGCCAGTCCAAGGCCGCCGTGGCCCGCGCCCTGGCCGTCCGTATCGCCGACCATTTCAAGGCCCCCGCATGACCACCCTGCGTATCCAGCGCCTGCCCCATTCGGAGGGCCTGGCCCTGCCCGCCTATGAGACGGCGGGATCGGCCGGCATGGACCTGCGCGCGGCCGTGGCCGAGGACGCGCCGATGACCCTGGAGCCGGGGGCTCGCACCCTGGTTCCCACCGGCCTGAAGATCGCCCTGGAGCCGGGCTATGAGGCCCAGGTGCGGCCCCGTTCGGGCCTGGCGCTGAAACACGGGATCACCTGCCTGAACAGTCCCGGCACCATCGACAGCGACTATCGCGGCGAGGTCGGGGTGATCCTGGCCAATCTGGGCCAGGCGCCGTTCGTCATCCGCCGCGGCGAACGCATCGCCCAGATGGTCGTCGCCCGCCACGAACAGGCGGCGGTGGCCGAGGTCGAGAGCCTGGACGAGACGGCGCGCGGCGCGGGCGGATTCGGCTCCACCGGCCGCTGAGGCAGCCTTTTTCGCCGACCGGCGTTAACCCTGTCGCGGCCAAGCTGGGCCGCTGACGCGGGAGGTGCGGCGTGGAAACGTTCTTCGACCAGATCGGGGCCCTGGCGGGCGGGCTGTTCAGCCTGACCCAGACCGGGTTCGACGGGGTCAATCAGGTGATGGGACTGCTGATCGCCGTCATCGCCGCCCTGGCCATGCCGGCCTGGAGCCGCCTTTGGGCCACCGCCCTGGGGGCCACGGTGATCCATCACCTGATCAACGCCCTGCGGCCGGTGCTGGACGGGGGCGATTTCGCCCTGCCGCCGTTGCTGACCCTGGGCTTCTGGATGCTGACCCTGGCCCTGTTCCTGGGCTATGCGGTGGTGATCGCGGTCTTCTTCCTGATCCGCACCCTGCTGACCGGCGGACACCGCCACAGCCACGCCCATTGAGTCGCTCGCGCTTCCGATTTCCGTCAGGACGGTATCTCGGCTAGGCTGGCGGCCAGAATTCGGAGGCCGCCCATGCCGATCACCGGTCCCCAGGCCCGCGCCGCCCGCGCCCTGGTCGAATGGCCGCGAGACCACGTCGCCCGGCTGGCCGGGCTGGTTCCCGGCGCCCTGGCCGATTTCGAATACAGCCGTCTCGATCTCGATCCGGAGGCGAAGCAAAGGCTGGTCTCGGCCCTGGAATCCGGCGGCGCCGTCTTCATCGAAGAGGACGAGGCCGGGGTCGGTGTGCGGCTGAAATTCCGCCGGGGCGACGCCCGCTCGATCAATCGGCTGGAGAACGAAGGCGGGCCGGTCGGAGACGACGACGTGGCCTGACAGTCAGAGCGCCCTTTGGCGCAGGCGTCAGTCCGCCTCGTCCGGCGTGCTGCGGTGACGGCGGTAGATCAGGCCCTCGCGCTCGCTTGGCTCGGCCCCCGGAATGGCGTGGCCATACAGTTCCAGCTTGTGGCCGACCAGTTCGAAGCCCAGCCGCTTGGCGATCTCGGTCTTCAGCCGTTCGATCTCGGCGTCGAAGAATTCGATCACATCGCCGGTCTTGGTGTCGATCAGGTGATCGTGGTGATCGTCGCCCGCCTCTTCATAGCGGCTGCGCCCGTCGCCGAAATCATGCTTCTCGACCACCCCCGCCTCTTCGAACAGGCGCACGGTGCGATAGACGGTGGCGATGGAGATGTGCGGGTCGGTGCTGGACGCCCGGCGGTACAGCTCCTCGACATCCGGGTGATCCTCGGCGTCGGATAGCACTCGGGCGATGACCCGCCGCTGTTCGGTCATCCGCATCCCGCGTTCGGCGCAAAGCTTCTCGATCCGGTCCATGAGGCGAAGATAGGCCGGGCCTCCGGCCTAGGGAAGCCATGGCGGGGGATTTCAGTCGCCCAGGACGCGCGCCAGGATCAGGGCGTCGACGGCCGGCCCGCCCTTGGGGTCTGCGTAATAGGCGCGCCGCCGCCCCACGGTGTCGAATCCGCACCGTTCATACAGGCCCCGCGCCGCGTCATTGGTCTCGGCCACCTCCAGGAACAGCCGGCGCCCGCCCCGGCCGGCGGCGCGGCCTGCGGCGGCCTGGACCAGGCGGGTCGCAACGCCTTGGCGTCGCGCCTGTGGCCGCACCGCCAGGGTCAGGATCTCGGCCTCGTCGGCCACGACCCGGACCAGGATGAAGCCGCCATCCTCGGCCTCGACGAAGACGCCCGCCTGATCCAGCAGGTCGGCGAAGGCCTCGGCGGTCCAGGACGTGGCGAAGGCCTGGGCGTGCAGGGCGGCCAGGTCCGCCGGACGGGTCATGGGGCCTCGCGCCGGGGCGCGCCGGGCCGCCGCGTCGGCGGGGTGGCGTCCGGCGCCCGCAGATACAGGGGGCGCGGCGGCGCCTGGGCCGGATCCGCCGCCAGGGCCAGCTGCGCCACCGCCGCCAGCCGGGGCGCGGCCAGGGGGATGACCCGCGCCCCCTCCCGTCCTTCCGCCAGCAGGGGCGCGCCCGATCCGACCAGGATCGGCCGGGGTCCCAGCCTGTCCGCCAGTGTCCGCGCCGCCTCCAGCGTCAGGGCCATAGGCTCCATCGTCGGCCGGCCGGCGTCAAAGGCGCGGGCATAGACCTGGCCCCGGCGGGCGTCGATCACCGCCAGGACCGGCCCCGGCGCCACATCAGGCTCCGACCCTACAGAGGCGGCCAGGGCGTCCAGGCTGGAAATCCCGACCACCGGCCGCCCTACCCCGGCCCCCAGGCCCTGGGCGAAGGCCAGGCCGACCCGCAGGCCGGTGAAGGAGCCGGGCCCCACCGTCACCCCGATGCGGTCGATGGTCTCCAGCGACAGGCCGGCGGCGGCCATCAGGTCGCGGGTCATCAGGGCGATCCGCTCCATCCCGCCGCGCACCATCGGCTGTTCCAGTGTCAGGATCGCCCGGTCGTCCTGGAACAGCCCGACCTGACAGGCGTCCAGCGCCGTATCGAGGACCAGCAGCCTCATCGCCCGCCGTCCCTTCCCCGCCGCGCGGTCGTGTCCGTCATGGGCGAGGCGCGGTCTGTCCGGCCTGACGAAACCGCCTCCCGCCCGCGCTTCAGGTCGCCAGGGCCGCCACGATGCGGATCACCGCCCGCCGCACCGGCGCGGCCGGAATGCGCTCGAACGCGGCGCCCAGGGCGGCGGCCTCGGGGCTGAGGGTCGGGGCGGGCCGGGGCGACGGAGCCCGGTCGTCCGTCTCGTCCGGAAAGAAATCGGCCGCCGGCGCGCCCAGAAGGGTGGCGATCCGGTGAAGGCGCGAGGCCGAAACCCGGTTCAGCCCTGCCTCGTATTTCTGCAGCTGCTGGAAACTGACGCCCGCCTGGGCCGCCAGGGCCGTCTGCGACAGGCCCAGCGCCATCCGCCGCGCCGCGATCCGCCGTCCGACCAGGCGATCGACCGCATCGGCGCTGCGCGTTCCCGTCTTGGCCATGGCCGCCTCCCTCATCGTCGATGCGGAAAGGTTTCATGAAACCATAAGGTTTGCAACCATAGTGTTTCAATTGTCTTCCAGCCGCCCGACAATCGCCGACAATTCCGCCACTTCCGACCGGGCCAGGTCGAACCGTTCACCGTTCGGCCGCGACAGGTGCAGGGCCTCGCCCCCCTCCTCGAACAGGGCCACGATGCGGCGTCCGTCCGTCAGCCGCACCACGCACCCCTGGCCCGGACGCGGCGCCTGGCCCGGGCGATAGGCGACCGTCACCCCCGCCGACGCCCAGGGCGCCATCTCGTCGCCGGTCAGCTGCATCATCCGCACCTCGGCCGATGGGGCAGGACGAAAGGCTCGGCCGGTCGCCTCGACCCCCGCGGCGGGCGCGGATACGGGCGGGGTCGCAGGCGGAGCGGCGCGCAGCAGCAGATCCTCGGGCGTGGCCTCCAGGGCCGCGGTCAGGCGGCGCTGGACATCGGGACGATACAGGCCCGGACGCCGCCCGGCCTCATACAGGCCCCAGCCCTGGCTGGTCATGCCGACGCGCTGTCCGGCCTCGGCCTGGCTCAGCCCTCGGTCGCGGCGCAGGTCCGCCAGGGCCTCGCCCAGCCGGCGTGTGTCATCGTCTGAAGTGAAGCGGGCCATGGCCCATCATGGCGCCGTCCGCCGCCGCGCGCGAGGACGAATTCGTTTCCCGGCGGACGGGTTCAGATCACCTGTTCGACCCGGTTCACCTCGGGCACATAGTGGCGCATCAGCTGCTCGACCCCGGCCTTGAGCGTCGCCGAGGACGAGGGACAGCCCGAACAGGCTCCCCGCATCCGCAGATAGAGCACCCCCTCGGCCTCGTCGAACCGGTCGAACAGGATGTCGCCCCCGTCCTGGGCCACGGCCGGGCGGATGCGGCTGTCCAGCAGCCCCTTGATCTCCGAAACGATTTCGCTGTCCTCCCCCTCGACCTCGGCCGGGACGGAGGCGTCAATCAGGGGCGCGCCTGAAACGAAATGGTCCATCAGGGTTGTCAGGACGCCCGCCTTCATCTCCGCCCAGGACGGGCCTTCGGGCAGGCGGGTCACCGAGACGGCGTCGGCGCCGAAGAAGACCCCCGCCACCCCGTCCAGGGCGAACAGGGCCCGCGCCAGGGGCGAGCCGCCGGCGGCTTCCTCGGTCGGAAAGTCCAGCGGCCCCTCGGGCGACACCGGGCGCCCGGGCAGGAACATCAGCACGTTCGGGTTGGGGGTGGTTTCGGTCTGGATGAACATGAAGCTCAGATGCGCCCGACCGCCCCCCGCTTCAACCCCGGGTGCGTCCCATCCCGCTCAAGCAGCGAGCCGCCGCGCGGCGAGCGCTAGCGCCCAATCAAGCCAGGTCTTCGATGTCCGCCTCGGTCAGTTCGCCCGGCACGATGGTGACCGGCAGCTTGCGGCCGGCGAAACCGACGCCCTTCAGCACGGTGGTGACCAGGGGTCCCGGCCCGCGCGACCCCGATCCGGCGGCCAGGACCATGATCTTGATCTCCGGATCGGCCTCGACCACCCGGCGGATGGCGTCGGGCGCCTCTCCGGCCTCGATCAGGAACAGGGGCGGGGCGCCCGATCGGTCGGTCGCCTCCTCCCCCAGCCGCGTCAGCAGGGCCTCGGCCTCGGCCCTCTGCTCGCGCTCGATCTCCTCGCGCACCCCGGACCAGTGCTCGTCCGACCCCAGGGGAATGACCCTGAGCAGGGCCACCCGCCCGCCGGTCGAGCGTGCGCGCCGGCAGGCGTAGCGCAGGGCCGCCTCGAACTCCGGACTGTCGTCGACGACGACAAGGAATTTGCGCGGCATGGCCCCTCCCGGCGCTTCAGGCGGCCAGGGCCGCCAGGGCGCGTATGGCCCCGTTGGCGATGGTCAGCTTGGCGAAGGTCCAGCCGGCGCCCGAGGCCTCGATCTCGTCGACCGAGGCGCGGATGGCCTCCACCTCGGCCAGGCGCGTCCCGATCCAGGCGTCGACGGCCGCCTCGGCCGCCGCCTCGCTGGCCCCGGCCGCCGCGCTGGATGCGGCGGCCACGGCGCGGGTCAGGTCACGCTGTTCCGACATCAGGTCCTCGATCAGGCGGCGCACGGCCAGCCGGTCGAAATGATCGCCGGACGGCACCCGCCCCGCCGCCGCGCGCAGCCGGTCGAAATCGAAGGCGGCGCCGACCTGGTGATACAGCATGGCCATGGACGGCTCGTCCCAGCCGGACTCCCTGGCCAGGTCGCCGATGTCGGCCGTGGCCACCAGGGGCCGCAGCATGGCGAAGTCGCGGGCCAGGTCGGCGGGGGCGCCCAGGGTCTCGAACGCCTGGACCCGCTCGTCCAGCCGCGCCGCCTCGAACCGGCTCAGCACCCCGCCGCCGGCGGCGCGCAGGGCGTCCGCCGCCGGGCGATAGGCGGCGATCAGACCGTCGACCGTCGTTTCGTCGCGCGCCGCCCGCTTGGACAGCCAGTAGGTCTGGCGCCGCAGCACGGTGGCGATCTCGCGATACAGGGCCGTCTGGGCCTCGGCCGGGATCTTCAGGTCCAGGGCCGAGACGGCGTCCCAGGCCTCGTCCAGGCGGAACACCTGGCGCGCCGCCTCGAAGGCCACCGTCATGGCCCCGGTGTCCACCTGGGCCGAGAGACGCAGCCGTTCGGGGAAGGTGGCGCCGCACATGTTGACGATCTCGTTCGACAGGACCGTCGAGATGATCTCGCGCTTCAGCCGGTGCCGCTCCATGTCGGCCTCGTATTTCGCCAGAGGCTCGGGGAAGTAGCGCACCAGGGTGCGGTGGAAGAAGGGGTCGTCCGGCGCCGTCGTGGCCACGATGTCGTCGAACAGCTCCAGCTTGGAATAGGCCGTCAGAACCGCCAGTTCCGGCCGCGTCAGCGCCTGGCCCGAAGCCTTCATCTCGGCCAGCTTCAGGTCGTCGGGCAGGCCCTCGACCTTGCGGTCCAGTTTCCCCTTGGCCCCCAGCCACTGCATGAACCGCTGCTGGGCGTCCAGGGCCGCGGCCCCTTCGTCCTGCTGCAGGGTCAGGGCCAGGGTCTGGTCGTAGTTGTGGGCCAGGACCTTCAGGCCCACCTCGTCGGTCATGGAGGCCAGAAGGGCGTTGCGGTCCGCCGCCTTCAGAGAGCCCGAGGCGATCGCCGTCCCGGTCAGGATCTTGATGTTGACCTCGTGGTCCGAGCTGTCGACCCCGGCCGAGTTGTCGATGGCGTCGGTGTTGATCCGCGCCCCGTTGCGCGCCGCCTCGATCCGGCCCGCCTGGGTCATGCCCAGGTTGGCGCCCTCGCCGACCACCTTGGCCCGCAGTTCGGCGCCGTCGATGCGGATGGCGTCATTGCCCTTGTCGCCGGCCTGGGCGTTGCTCTCGCTGCTCGCCTTCACATAGGTGCCGATGCCGCCGAAATAGAGCAGTTCCGCATCGGCCCGCAGGATGGCCTGCATCAGGGCGGCCGGATCCACGGCCTCGGCCTCGATCCCCAGCAGGGCCCGGATCTCGGGCGTCAGGTCGATCGACTTGGACGCGCGCGGGAATATCCCGCCGCCCGCCGAGATCAGCGCCTTGTCATAGTCCTGCCAGGACGAACGCGGCAGGTCGAACAGACGCTTGCGCTCGGCCCACGACTTGGCCGGGTCCGGGTTCGGGTCGATGAAGATGTCGCGGTGATCGAAGGCGGCGACCAGTTTGATGGCCTTGGACAGCAGCATGCCGTTGCCGAAGACGTCGCCCGACATGTCGCCGACGCCGACCGCGGTGAAGGGTTCGGACTGGATGTCCTTGCCCATTTCGCGGAAGTGGCGCTTGACCGCCTCCCACGCCCCGCGGGCGGTGATGCCCATGGCCTTGTGGTCGTAGCCGACCGACCCTCCGCTGGCGAAGGCGTCGTCCAGCCAGAAGCCGTAGTCGGCCGATATGCCGTTGGCGATGTCCGAGAAGGTGGCCGTCCCCTTGTCGGCGGCCACGACCAGATAGGGGTCGTCCCCTTCCCAGCGCACGACCCGTTCCGGCGGGATCACCGCCCCGTCGGCGCCGATGTTGTCGGTGACGTCCAGCATGCCCGACAGGAAGGTCCTGTAGGCGCGGATGGCCTCGGCCTGGATGGCGTCGCGGTCGCCGCCGCGCGGCAGGCATTTGGGATAGAAGCCGCCCTTGGACCCGACCGGCACGATGACCGCGTTCTTGACCTGCTGGGCCTTGACCAGGCCCAGGACCTCGGTGCGGAAGTCGTCGCGGCGGTCGGACCAGCGCAGGCCCCCGCGCGCCACCGGGCCGAAGCGCAGGTGCGCCCCCTCGATATGCGGCGCCCAGACGAAGATCTCGCGGAACGGCTTGGGCAGGGGCAGGTCGTCCAGTTCGCGCGAGGCGATCTTGATCGAGATGTGCGGCTTGACCTCGCCATCGGCCGTGGTCTGGTAGAAATTGGTCCGCTTGATCGCCTGGATCAGCAGCATCAGGCGACGCAGCACCCGGTCGTGGTCCAGCGACTTGACGTCCTGAAGCAGGGCCAGGCCCTTTTCGAACAGTTCGGCCGCCGCCGCCTCGCGGTCCTTGACCGCGCCGTCCGGGTCGAATTTCGCCTCGAACAGGCTCAGCAGCAGCCGCGCCATGTCGGGATATTCGCGCAGGGCCTCTTCCTGCACCGCCTGGCTGGGGTCCAGCCCGGTCTGCTGGCGATAGCGGGCCAGGGTCCGCACCAGGGCCGCCCGGCGCCAGTCGACGCCCAGCTCCAGCACCAGCCGGTTGAACCCGTCGCTCTCGGTGCGGCCGTCCCAGACGGCGCCGAAGGCCGCCTCGAACGGCCCCTGGATGTCGCCGAAGGTCAGAAGCTCGCCGCGCGGGTCCTCCAGCAGGAATTCATGGACATGGATTTCCGCATCGCCGGTCGGGCGGATGGCGTGGCCGAATTCCTCCAGCGTCTTCAGACCCATGTCCGCCAGGATCGGCAGGACGTCCGACAGGGGCACCGCCGCCCCGCGCCGATACAGTTTGAAGCGGAACCGCAGGGCCGAATCCTCGGGCCTGCGGAAGGCGCGCACGGCCACCGGCTCGCCGCCGTCCCGTTCGCCGCTGGCGTTCAGCCGGTCGATGGACTCCAGGTCGCGCACCGCCTCGTCGGCGTCATAGCGGTCGCGATAGCCGGCGCCGAAGGCCTCGGCCCATTTGGCGCTGGTCGGGCCCACGGCGATCTCGTCGAAATCGGCGTCGCGCAGGGCGGCCTCGAACCGGTCGACCCAGCCGCGCCCGGCCGCCGCCACCGCCGCTTCCAGGGCCTGCGGCTCGGGGTTCAGGTGATTCCCCGGCTCGAAGCCGATGATGTAGTGGATCCGCACCAGCGGCTGTTCGGACAGCTGCGGATACCAGGCCGAAACCCGGCCGCCCCAGGCCTCGGCCAGGATGCGACCGATGCGCTGGCGCACCGAAACATCGTAGCGCTCGCGCGGCACATAGACCAGGATCGAGGCGAACCGGTCGAACGGATCGACCCGGGTGAACATGCGGATGCGCGGCCGGTCATAGAGGTGCAGCACGCTCAGGGCGATGGACAGCAGTTCGTCCTCGCCGATCTGGAACAGCTCGTCCCGGGGGTAGTTCTCCAGGATGTTCCTCAGCCGCTTTTCATTGTGGCTGCCGGGCGCCTTGCCGGCGCGCTTCAGGGCGTTGGCCACCTTGCGCCGCACCAGCGGCACCTCCGATGCGGCGCGGTCATAGGCCTCGGCGGTGAACAGGCCGACGAACCGGGTCTCGCCCGACGGTTTGCCGTCCGGCCCGTAACGCTTGACCCCGATATAGTCCATGTAGGCGCGGCGATGGACGCGCGACCGGGCGTTGGCCTTGGCCACGGTGACCGGGTCGCCCAGGTCCAGCTGGCGCTTCATCTGTTTGGTCAGCACGGCCGGCTCGCTGGCCCGGCGCAGGACGGTGCGGTTCGGATCGCGCAGGACGCCCAGCCCCTCGGTGGGCTGCGACAGGGGCGCCTCGGCCTCATAGGCGCCGTCCTTGGTGCGCGGATATTCGTAGTCGCGCGCGCCCAGGAAGACGAAATGGTCCCCCTTCAGCCAGCGCAGGAATTCGGCCTGCTCGCGCACCAGTTCGGGGTCGGCGCCGGGGGCCGAGGCTTCCAGCTGGGCCACCGAGGTCTTCATCAGGGCCACCATGGCCTCGTGATCGCCCACCGCCGCCCGCACATCGGCCAGGGTTTCGGCCAGGCCCTCGCCCAGAGCGTCGCGCCGTTCCTGCGGCAGGGGATCGATGACGACCAGGATGACGGATTCCTGCCCCCCCGCCTCGGGCGTCACCGGGTGGAACAGGGCCCGCACCGAGACCCCGGCCTCGGCCAGTTCGCCCATGACGCTGTCGACCAGGAAGGGGCAGTCGTCCTGGATGATCTGAACCAGGTCATAGGCGCCGCGGCCCGCGTCGGTGGACAGGCCGCGCACGGTGATCTGGGCCGGCGCCCCGCAGGGCCGCGCCTCGGCGGCGGTCCAGGCCTCGGCCAGAAGGGCCGCGAAGGCCTCGGCGTCCAGTTCCGGGGTCTCGTCGGCGGCGTAGTCCTCGTGCGCCTGGGCCGCGAACAGCCCCTGACGGTCATCCAGGGCCTTGACCCCCAGCCGGCGCGCCATGGCCATCCTCAACGACTTCAGGTCGATGCTCTGGGACGGGGCGGGGCGCGTGTCGGCGGCGGACATGATGCTGCGTGACTCTTCAGACGCGGCGGGACGTCGCCGCACTCCGCTGACTAGGCCGTCCTGACGATCCGGGGAAGCCCCCCGCGCGCCTGACCGCCGTTCACCTCGTCCGATACGACAAGGCCGCCGGGCGCGGGGCGCTCGGCGGCCTGACGGGGGCCGGGTCCGGGAGGGGGGAGGGAACCGGCGCTCGCTTGACGACGGGGGCTTTGAGGGGAGGGAGGGGCCCGCGCCGTCTGAATGAAAGATAGGCGGCCCGCGGAGAGGTTCAAGTCTTCGCAGACCCTGTCCCGGCCTTGCCCCCCCGCGACACGGCGCCGCGCCCCCCGGCCGCCTTTCGGGCCTTGGTTTCGGGAGGCTTGGCGGGCGTCCGCCCGGCGCGGATCGGATCCTCGTCGGCATAGGGTTCGCCGTCGCCCGACAGCAGGATGGCCATCCAGCGCGAGCCGCGGAATTCCGCCAGCACGGCCATGGCCATCACCGCCAGGGGCGTCGACAGGAACATGCCCACCACCCCCCAGACCTTGCCCCAGAAGGCCAGGGCCAGAAGCACCACCACCGGGTCGATGTTCTGGTTGTCGCCCTGCATGCGCGGCTGGATCAGATTGCCGCTGATGAACAATATGGTCTGCAGCCCGATCAGCAGGATCAGCGCCGGCCAGTAGGTCGGGAACTGCACCAGGGCGAACAGCGGCGGCGCCAGGCCCGCCACGGCTCCGCCCAGCACCGGGATGAAGCCGACCACGAAGATGACGAAGGTCCAGAACTCGGCGTTCTGCAGGCCGACCAGCCGCATCAGCACCCAGGCGGCGGCGCAGATCATCACCCCGGTCACGGTCTGGACCCACAGATAGCCCTCGACCCCGCCGCGCACCCGCTGGAACACTTCCAGGGCCTCCGAACGGTTCTCGCGGTTGGGGAACATGCCGACGATCTTGCGCCGGAACCCCGCCTGGGACGCCAAGAGGAAGCCCAGATAGACCATGACGAAGAAGGCGCCGGACACGATCCCCTGGGCCTGGAAGGCCAGCTGGGTCAGATAGCCCCTCAGGTCGATGCCGGAAATCAGCTCGGCCGCGGTCGGCGGGGTGTCCACCCCGACCAGATGCGACAGGTCGCGCAGAACCTGGTCCAGACGCGGCCCGATGTTGGCGCTGACGCCAGAGGCGTCGGTGAAGAAGCCCGCCGCCCCGTCGACGATGATCCAGATCGACAGGATGAAGCCGGCCACCACCACCAGCAGGGCGGCGATCCCGGCCCAGCGGGGGCTCAGCCCGGCCCGCATCTCGATCCAGCGCTTCACCCCGTCGATCATGATCATCAGGAAGATGGCCATGGCCAGGGGCGTCAGAATGTCCCGCAGCCAGTAAACGGCCGCCCCGCCCGCCACCACGGCGATCAGCACCAGGGCGTTGCGGGCGACGGCGGATGTCGGAACGGCGATGGCGGGTTTCATGCGACCGTTGTCCGAGCCGACGGCCTGCGCGTCAATAAGGACGAGTCCTCTGTTTCACCCCTCAGATAACCGAGGTATGCAGTTGATCATGAACGAGGGGCCGTCATGAAAGCAACTATCTCAGCCGTCGCCGCCGCCTTCATCGCCGCGGCCGCGGGGTCGGCCCAGGCTCAGGTTCTCACGCCGGTGCCCTATACAGTGACCGGCTCCGAACCTGCCCTGCCCTACACCTTCAACGGCAGCGCCACGCCGTGCCCGCCCGTCTCTCCGGGCGGATCTTACCATTACGTCCAGATCCCCTTCACCGTCACGGTGACCGGCAGCTACATCCCGCCCGAGACGGGTCCCGCAACCGTGGACGGCATGGCCGCCATCTATGCGGCCCCCTTCGACCCGCTGAACCCGAGCACCAATTGCGTGTCGATTTCAGACGACGTGGGCGCAGCCATGATCCTGACGGCCGGAACACCCTATGTGCTGATCGGCTCGACCTACAACTCCGGCGCGACCGGCGACACCGTCTATACCTTCGACGGTCCGGGGGCGGTGGTCCTCGGCGCGCCGGCGGTCGTTCCGACCCTGTCGGCGTGGGCCATGATCCTGTTCGGCGGGCTGCTGCTGGCGGGTGGAGGCTGGATGATCCAGCGCCGCCGCCTGGCCTGAGCGAAGCAGTTTTCGACGCCTGGGGAATAAGCTAATCGGGGGGCTCAAGGAGACTCCCCGATGACCGACGCCCTTCCCGGCCTGTTCCTGGGCCAATCCCTGGCCGATGACGGCGCCCAGCCCCAGGTGCTGCGTTTCGACCGCGCCAATCGGCACGGGGTGGTGGCCGGCGCCACCGGCACGGGCAAGACGGTCACCCTTCAGATCATGGCCCAGGGCTTCTCGGACGCCGGGGTGCCGGTCTTCTGCGCCGACGTGAAGGGCGACCTGTCGGGCATCAGCCAGGCCGGATCGCCCAATGAGAAACTGCTGGATCGCGCCGCCGGCATGGGGCTGACCCTGAACCCGCGCGCCGCCCCGACCGTCTTCTGGGACCTGTATGGCCAGAAGGGCCACCCGATCCGCACCACCGTCAGCGAGATCGGCCCCCTGCTGCTGGCCCGGATGCTGGACCTGAACGAGGTGCAGGAAGGGGTGCTTTCGGTCGCCTTCCACGTCGCGGACCAGGAGGGGCTCCTGCTGCTGGACCTCGACGACCTGCGCAGCCTCCTGGCCTATGTGGGCGAAAACGCCGAGCGCATCGGCCGCGAGGTCGGCAATGTCGCCCCCGTCTCCATCGCCGCCATCCAACGGTCCCTGCTCCAGCTCGAACAACAGGGCGGCAAGGCCTTCTTCGGCGAACCGGCCCTGCGGCTGGAAGACATGATGCGGACGGGTCTGGACGGCCGGGGCCAGGTCAATGTGCTGGCGGCGGACCGGCTGATGTCCAGCCCGCGTCTCTACGCCGCCTTCCTGCTGTGGCTGCTGTCGGAACTGTTCGAACAGCTGCCCGAGATCGGCGACCCGGATAAACCGCGCCTGGTCTTCTTCTTCGACGAGGCCCACCTGCTGTTCCGCGACGCGCCCAAGGCCCTGCTGGAAAAGGTCGAACAGGTGGTGCGGTTGATCCGGTCCAAGGGAGTCGGCGTCTATTTCATCACCCAGAACCCGGCCGACATTCCCGACAGCGTCCTGGCCCAGCTGGGCAACCGCATCCAGCACGCGCTGCGCGCCTATACCCCCGCCGAACAGCGCGGGCTGAAGGCGGCGTCCGAGAGCTTCCGCGCCAATCCCGCCTTCAACACCGCCGAGGCCATCCAGGCCCTGGGGGTGGGCGAGGCCGTGGTTTCGGTCCTGGACGAAAAGGGCGCGCCCTGTGTCGTCGCCCGCACCCGCATCCGCCCGCCGGATTCGCGCCTGGGGCCCGCCACCGACGCCGAGCGCGCCCAGGCGATGGCCTCCAGCCCCGTGCGCGGCCTCTATGACACGCCGGTCAACCGCGAGTCGGCCCACGAGGTTCTGACCGGCCGGCGCGAGGACGCCCAGGCCGCCGATCTGAAGGCCCGCGCCGACGCCCAGGCGCGCGAAGAGGCCGAGGCCGAAGCCAAGGCCCAGGCCAAGGCCGACGCCCAGGCGGAAAAGGCGGCCCAGACGGCGGCCCGCGCCGCCGAACGCGACCGCCTGGCCCGCGAACGCGCCGCGGCCCGCACGGCCCCGCGCGCCCGCGCCTCGACCCGCCAGACGCCGATGGAGGCCCTGACCAAGTCGGTCCTGCGCACGGCCGGATCGACCCTGACCCGCGAAATCCTGCGCGGCGTCCTGGGCGGAATGAAGCGACGCTGACCCCCGCCACCGCGGAACCCCCGGATCTTCCCCGCTCGGGGGAGGGGAACCGCGAAGCGGTGGAGGGGGCTGGCCGAGGGCTCCGACCTTCGACCTCACACACTCCTCCCTCTCCCATAGGGAGAGGGCTTGAACGCCCAAGAGCCCGTCAGGGCGATTGGACTTGCGTGAAAGGGTGAGGGGTTTCGCTCTCACCGGGCGGGCGCCGTAACCCCTCACCCTTTCGGCTATGCGCATCGCTACGCTCTGCGAGCCTCAAGCCCTCTCCCAACGGGAGAGGGGTCAGGAACGCCAACTGCGCGCGCCAGGGAACCTAACCCTCTGACTTCACTCATCAATCCCCGCCGCCAACCCCATCTCGCACGCCTGGGCTGGGAACGGCCCTATACTCCCCAGGTCCCGTCGCATGGGGAGGCCGCGAGGCCAGCGACTTCGCGGCGGCGGGAGCGGAGGAAGCGGGGCTGTGCGTGTCACTCACACGCACGGGCCTGCGGTCGTCGGATCGGACAGTCATTGGCGACGGGTCCGGCGATCGAGGGAGGGTCGAGGGGGTTACTCTGGCCGTTCCGGGACCGGGTCGTTGGCCCGGCCCGCCCGCCGCGGGCCACCGGGAGTAGCCGAAAAGATCGGCGCCCGCCCCGAGCTCGTGGAAACCCTCCGTGCGGAGCGTCAGACCTCTCGCCGAACACGGCATCGAATGCCCAACCCAGCCGGGCGAAGGCCCGACGCTCCGCCGCCTTCCCGAACTTCGCAGCATCCGCTGGCGGAGGCGCCGCCAATTCCGCCCTCAAGCCGCGAGCCGCCGCGCGGCGAGCCTAGGGCAGGCCATTGCCCTCAAGCCGCGAGCGACCGCGTCGCGAGCATAGGGCGCAAACATCCTTCTCCCCTCGGGGGGAGAAGGTGTCATGCAGCGCATGACGGATGAGGGGGCTGGGTCCGCGCGAGGGTCGTCGGACGATGGGGATGGGTCGGGCCGCCCCCTCATCCGAGCGGCTCCGCCGCCCACCTTCTCCCGCAAGGGGAGAAGGACGATGGGGCAACGGAGGGGCTCTTGGGCCACGCGACGAACAGACCCCCTCCGCCTCGTCGGTTGTCGCCGCCGATCCACCTCCCCATCGCTGCGCGACAGGGAGGAGACGGGCCCGTCCCTACCGCCCGTAGGCCGGGGGCAGGGTTCCGGGGCGGGCGTAGCGGTCGCGCAGCAGGAACTGGCGGCTGGTCATCGGCTGGTCCTGGCCGTCGATGATGACCTGTTCGGCCTGGCTCAGCGGCTCCAGCGGGTCGCCGGACCAGATCACCAGGTCGGCCGCCGCGCCGGGGCGCAGTTCGCCGAACCGGCCCTCCATGCCGAAGATGCGCGCCGGGTTCACCGTGATGGCGCGGATGGCGGCGGCGTAGGGCAGGCCGTGCGAGACGGCGTTGCCGGCGTTGTAGCGCTGTTCCCGCGCCCGGTGGGTCGAGCCTTCCGAGCCCTTGATGGCGATCACCACCCCGGCGGCGTCCAGGGCGGCCGCGTTCTGCATCCGCGCGCCCCGCATCTCCAGGTTGGAGGGCAGGTTGTTGGTCACGTCCAGCAGCACCGGAACCCGCGCGGCGGCGATCTCCTCGGCCACCATCCAGCCCTCCTCGGCGCCGTCCAGGATGATCCTGACCCCCTCCTCGCGGGCCAGGCGCAGGACCTGGCGGATGTCGGCGGCGCGGCGCACGGTGACGATCAGGGGCATCCGACCCTCGACCACCGGGATCAGGGCCTCCAGGTCGGCGCGCGACAGGCTGAGATCGCGCAGGGCCGCCCGGTCGTAGGCGGCGCGGTTGCGGGCATACAGCCGCACCTCGGCCAGGGTCTCCTTGAACTGGACGAACTGGGCCCCGCGGGCGCCGCCGGCGATACCGGCCCCGGCCTCGCCGAACGGGGCCACCATGGCCACGCGCGGCTGGACCAGGATGTCGTCGTCCTGCGCCAGGTCGATGATCGCCGCCTGGCCCGCGAACAGGCCGGGCGACTGCAGGCCGGCGTGGCCGACCCCGGCGAAGTCGCTGTCGTCATGGGCGTGGGCGCCGCCGCCCCCGCCCGCATGGCTGGGCGTCACCACGGCGCGGGTCACCCCGCCCAGTCGCGCCACCGGCAGGGTGATCGACCAGGGATCCAGCCCATAGGAGACGTCGAACGAGGCCGAGATGGAGTTGGCGCTGTTGCTCAGGTCGTCCGATCCGCGCACCGAACCGATCTCGGATCCGCCCAGGCCGGAATCGACCACGACGAAGCCCGGGGTCACTGTCTTGCCGTGGGCGTCGATGACCCGGGCGCCGGACGGGGCCGGACCGGTTCCGACCGAGACGACGCGGCCGTTCTGGATCACCACCGTGCCGTTCTCGATCACCGAGGTCCCGGTCAGGACCCGGCCTCCGGTCACGGCCGTCAGGGACTGGGCGCCGGCGGGGGCGGCCAGGGCAAGGGCGCCAAGAATCGCGGGAAGGGCGGCGCCGAGGATGAGGCTGTTGAGACGCATCAGCGGGCTCCCTGATCGACGGTGGCGGCGGGCATGCCGAAGCCGGGCTGGCCCAGTTCGAAATCGGACACCGGCTGATAGGCGGGGTTCATGCGGTCGAAGGTCAGGGCGCCGTCGATGAAGACCTGATCGGCGCGGGCGTAGATGCTGAAGGGGCTGGCGCTCCAGATCACCAGGTCGGCGCGCTTGCCGGTCTCCAGGCTGCCGGTCTGGTCGGCGATGCCCAGGGACCGCGCCGGGTTCAGGGTGATCCAGGCGATGGCCCGTTCCTCGGGGATGTCCATCCCCATGCGGCGCCCGGCGGCCACGGCGGCGGCGGCCTCCTGGTTCAGCCTCTGGGTCAGCTGGGCGTCGTCCGAATGGATGACGGCGCAGCTGTTGGGCTGGGCGTCGACGATGGCGGCGTTGGCCTCGATGGCGTCCAGGGCTTCCATCTTGAAGCCCCACCAGCCGGTCCACATGTCGGCGCAGATGCCCTCGCGGGCCAGCATCGGGGCGATCTTGTAGGCCTCGATCGCATGGTGGAAGGCGGTGACGCGATAGCCGAACTCCTTGGCCAGATCGATCATCATGGCCATTTCGTCGGCGCGGTAGCAGTGGTTCTGGATCAGGATCGAACCGTCCAGCACGCCGGCCAGGGTCTCGTTCTGCAGGTTGCGGGTCGGCGGGCTGCCCTCGCCGGTCTCGCGCCATTTGTCCCACTTGGCCTTGTAGTCGCGGGCGGCGATGAAGGCGGCGCGATAGCCGGCCATATTGCCCATGCCGGTGGCCGGGCTCTGGTTGCGGCTGCCATAGACGCGGCTGGGGTTCTCGCCACAGGCCATCTTCAGCCCATAGGGGGCGCCGGGGAATTTCATCCCCTGCATGGTCACCGACGGCACGTTGCGCACCGTCACGCCACGCCCGCCGAACAGATTGGCCGAGCCGGGCAGGATCTGAAGGGTCGTCACCCCGCCGGCGCGGGCGGTGTTGAAGCCGGGATCCTGGGGCCAAAGGCTGTGTTCGGCCCAGACCTGGGCGGTGTTGGGGCTGGTGGCTTCGTTGCCGTCGCTCATCCCCATCACGCCGGGCGAGGGATAGACCCCCAGGTGGCTGTGGGCGTCGATGACGCCGGGGGTGACGAAGCGGCCGCGGGCGTCCACCACCTTGTGGCCGGCCGGGACCGGCGTATCGGCCCCGCCGACGGCGGCGATGCGGCCGTCGGTGACTACCACGACGCCGTTGTCGATCCTTGCGCCCGCCCCGGTCAGGACCGTCGCGCCCACGATGGCCATGTTCTCGGTCGGCAGGGGGGCGTAGGTCGAGGGATAGGGGTCGGGATTGGCCGCATAGTCCAGGCCTGGAGCCAGGGCCTCGCGCTGGCGCGGCGTGGACGACGAAGCGTCGCCGGTCGAACCGGTCGTGGCGCAGGCGGACAGGGCCAGGGCCGAAAGCACGGCCAGGCTGGCGCCGGTCAGGCGGTGTGATCGCATGGAAAGCCTCCCCCTCGCGCCAGGCCGGCGCACGGCGCAGGGATAGAAGAGGGCGCGGGCCCCGCCGTCAATCGCCCGCAGCGTCCGGCGCGTCCAAACGCCGCTTCGTCTCGACATCGTCCAGTCCCGCGATGGACAGCCGCTTCAGCCGCGACTGGCCGCCGCGCTCCAGGGTCACGCTGGACCGGGCCACGCCCAGCGCCAGCGCCAGCAATCGCACCAGGGCCGCGTTCGCCGCCCCATCGACCGGCCGGGCCCGCACCCGAACCTTCAGCACCGGCCGGCCTTCGGGATCGGTTTCCCAGCCCTCGATCCGGTCGGCCGAGGCGCCGGGCTGCAGCTTGACGAAGAGATCGGCCATCGCGCCCCCGCTCCTAGTCCCGGTCCGGGGCGCCGAGCGGGAAATAGGCGCGGAACGGCCGCGCCTCCTCCACCGCCCGGGCGAAGGACGGCCGTCGCAGCAGCCGGGCGCGATAGGCCGACAGGGCCTCGAACCGCTCGGGGATTCCATGGGTCCAGTCGGCGTAGAACAGGGACGGCGCCGCGGCGCAGTCGGCCAGGGTGAAGGTCTCGCCCGCCGCCCAGGTCCGGTCCTTCATCCGCTGGTCCAGCCAGGCGTAGATCGTGTCCAGCATCCGGCCGGCCTCCTCGACGCCGTGCGGGTCGCGGCGGTCGGCCGGGCGCAGGGCGTCGAAGACGAATTTGCCCTGGGGCGTCATGACATAGTTGTCGAACACCCGATCCATCATCCGCACCTCAACGGCCAGGTCGGGATCATCGGGGATCAGGCGCGTCGGCCCCGGATGACGGACCTGCAGGTATTCGATGATGCTGGTGGCCTCCAGCACCACACGGTCCCTCTCGCGCAGGATCGGAAACCGCTTCATCGGCCACAGGGCGGCCAGCTCCTCGGCCACTCCCGGGTCTTCCAGCATACGGTAGGTGAAGGGGATGTCGTTTTCATAGAAGGCGATCAGCGCCTTCTGGCAATAGGAGGAGAAGGGATGGGCGAACAGTTCGAGGGTCATGACATGGCCCTCGGCTCATGCCCTTCGATCAGGGCGACCAGGTTGTCGACATGCCAGGCGGTGCCGTGTTCGCGGCCCTGGACCGCCTCCTGCCCGCCGCTGAAATAGACGCCCTGCTCGGTGTGAAGCAGGCGGGTTCCCGTCCCTTCGGGCCGCAGTTCGATCGTCTGCAGTGAGACCGACAGCTTTTCGGCGTCGTGGAACAGGTCATAGACCAGCACGATCCGCTCGTTCTGGATGATGTCGTGATAGACGGCCTGGAAGTCGGACTCCATGCCGCTGGGCCAGCGGGCGTGAAACCGCTCCTTGCCGCCGACGCGGAAGTCGAAATCCCGGCTCAGGGTCACGATGTCGCTGGGCGCCTTGAACCAGGCCATCTTGGCTTCAAGACTGCTGTAGGCGGCGAAGACCCGCGCGGGCGGGGCCTTCAGCACCCGCTCGATGGTGAAGGTGGCGTATGTAACGGTCACGTCTGGGTCTCCTCCGGATCGGTCTTGGCCAGATAGGCCTCGAGCTGGTCGTACTGCTGCTCCCAGAAGCGCTTGCGTTCGGCGATCCAGCGCTCGACCTGGGTCATGGCCTGGATTTCCAGGGCGCAGGTGCGCACCCGGCCGACTTTTTCGCTCCGCACCAACCCCGCCGCCTCCAGCACCTTCAGATGCTGGGCCACGGCCGACAGGGTCATGGGCAGGGGCCGGGCCAGATCGCTGACCGAGGCCGGACCCTGGCTCAACCGCTCGACCATGGCGCGCCGTCCGGGATCGGACAGGGCCTGGAAGGCGAGGTCGAGGGGCGCGGGTTGATACTGTAGCATTGACTTAAGTATCTACACGGACGCCCTGGCGGTCAAGGCCTGGATCTCAGCAAGATCGGTCGAGCGCGCGACCGCGCCATGCGGCAGTCTGGGGAAACCACGGGCGGATGAGGATGATGACGGCGATCGACCGATACCAGGCGCGGATGAAGAGGGCGCTGGACCATATCGACCAGCATCTGGATGGCGATCTGGACCTGGACGCGGTCAGCGGCGTCGCGGCCTTTTCCAAATTCCATTTCCATCGCCAGTTCACGGCGACCTTCGGCGTCTCCCTGCATCGCTATGTCCAGCTGGCGCGCCTGAGGCGGGCCTCAAAACGGCTGGCCGGCGAAGGGGCCAGGATCACCGACATCGCCCTGGAGGCCGGCTACGAGACGCCCGACGCCTTCGCCCGCGCCTTCCGCCAGCGGTTCGACCAGTCGCCGTCGGACTTTCGCAAATCCCCCGACTGGGCGCCGTGGCTGCGCGCCCTTCAGCCCTTCAACAGCGCCAGGAGCCGGCTCATGCCCACCACCTTCATGCCCGATCAGGTCGCCTTGCGCGAGGTCGCCGCCACCCGCGTCGCCGTCTTCGAACACCATGGCGATCCGGCGACCCTGGAGGCCACCATCCAGAGGTTCATCGCCTGGCGAAAGGCCGCCGGTTTCTCGCCTCGCACCCACCCGACCTTCAACATCTGGCATTCCGAGCGCCGTCCGGCGAACCCGGCGGACTACCGCATGGATCTGTGCATTGGGCTGGGCGAGGGCGACCGGATCGAGGACGACGACGAAACGGTCCGGGCCGGGCTGATCCCCGGCGGGCGCTGTGCGGTCCTGCGCGTAACCGGCGACACCCATAATCTGGAGCCGGCGGCCCTCTATCTGTATCGCGACTGGCTGCCGTCCAGCGGCGAGGAGATGCGGGACTTCCCCATCTACTGCCAGCGCTTCTTCCTGGACGAGCCCGAACTGGGGACCGCGGCGGAGCTTTTCCTGCCGTTGAAGTGAGGCTGGTTGGTGGAGACAGAGAGGGCGCGAAAACCGGCGACGCGCCCCCGTCCCTTGGCGGCCGTTACTGAAGGTTGACGTCGGTCACACCGCCCGCGTCGGGCAGGGTCCTGGTGATGTTGGCCTTGGCGATCTCGAAGGCGAATTTCAGCAGGCCGCCGTCGCTGACCCAGACCCGGCCGTCCCCGGCGTCGAACCGCAGGATGGTCAGATGGGGATCGTCCTTGCCGTTCGGATACCAGGCGGCCAGGACCGGGTTCCAGTGGCGGTCGATGATCGTCCGGTCGTGGCCGTGCACCGACAGGTCGCCGTGGATGCAGGCCCAGACCTTCTGGTCCTTGGATCCATAGTGGAACATCGCGCTCTGGCCCGAACCGACGGCCGCGTCACGGGCCAGGTCGGCGTCGTCGCGGGTGAAGAACCAGATGGTCCCGGTCTCCGCCTCGCGGAAGGCGGTCATGGGCTGGGCGTGATAGCCGGGCTGGTCCAGGCCCAAAAGGCCGGTGTTGGAACTCTTCAGACTGTCCCAGAAGGCTTTTTCGGCCTCGGCGGCCGTCAGGGTCTTGTCGCCCATGTCGATCTCTCCTCGCGGCTCGGGTTCGCCCGGTCAAACCACGAGACGGCGGGCGGGGTTCCGTCGCCGGCGCCCCGCCGCGTGCAAAGGCCTCAGCTCGTGGGGAAGCCCCGCACCTTCAGCAGGGCCGCCACGTCCGGGTCGCGGCCCCGGAACCGGCGATAGGCTTCGGCCCGATCGGACGAATTGCCCTCGGCCAGGATGATGGCCTTGTAGCGGCCGGCGATGTCCGGATTGAAGACGTCCCCGGACTCCTCGAAATAGGCCCAGGTGTCGGCGTCCATCACCTCGGACCAAAGGTAGGAATAATAGCCCGCCGAATAGCTGTCGGACGTGAACAGGTGATTGAACTGCGGCAGGCGGTGCCGCATCACGATCTCCTTCGGCATGCCGTATCGGGCCAGGCTTTCGCGTTCGAAGGCGTCGATGTCGGTCGGCGGGGTCGCGCGGGTGTGCAGGTCCATGTCCACCAGGGCCGAGGACAGATAGCTGACCGTCGCATAGCCCTGGTTGAAGGTGGCGGCCGCTTCGATCTTGTCGACCAGGGCCTGGGACATCGGCCGGCCCGTCCCGACATGCTTCATGAAGCCGTCCAGGATGGGCCGCGACAGCACCCAGTGCTCGTGCACCTGCGACGGATATTCGACATAGTCGCGCGGCGTGCCGTCCAGGGCCGGATAGACGACCTTTGACGCGAAGGAGTGCAGGGCGTGGCCGAATTCGTGGAACAGGGTCTCGGCGTCGTCCAGCGAGATCAGGACCGGTCCGTCCTCGGCCTTGATGAAGTTGTTGTTGTTGGAAGCCAGCACGTTCTCGTCGCCGTCGTAAGTCGAGTGCGAGCGATAGGTCGTCTTCCAGGCGCCCGACCGCTTGCCGGCGCGGGCGTAGTCGTCGGCGTAATAGAGCCCGGCGTGGCGACCGTGATCCTTGACCTCATAGACAACGACGTCGGGATGGAAGACCGGCACGGTCCCAGGCGCCAGCTTCTCGAAGGTGAAGCCGTACAGCCGCTCGGCCATGTAGAAGCTGCCGGCGCGCACGTTGTTCAGCTCGAAATACGGCTTCAGCTCGTTCTGATCGAGATCGTATTTGGCCTTGCGGACCTTCTCGGCGAAATAGAGGTAGTCCCAGGGTTCGATATCGAACCCGGCGATGGCGCGCATGTCGGCCACCTCCTCGGCGACCCGCGCCTTGGCCGGCGCCCAGACGCGGTTCATCAGATCCATGGCCGCGGCCGGGGTCCGGGCCATGGTGTCCTGCATCCGCCACTCGGCGTGGTTGGCGAAGCCCAGCAGACGGGCCCGCTGGGCGCGCAGTGCCACGATCTCCGCGATCACGGCGTTGGTGTCGTTGGCGTCGCCGTTGTCGCCGCGGTTGACGAATTTGCGCCAGACGTCTTCGCGCAGGGCGCGGTCGTCGGCGAAGCTCAGCACCGGATCGACGCTGGAGCGGGTGTTGACGATGGCCCAGCCCTGCAGGTTGCGGCGGCGTGCGGCGCCGGCCGCGGCGGCCTTCACATCGTCCGGCACGCCCGCCAGACGGCCCTGGTCGGCGACCAGAATCCAGGCGTTCTCGTCCGCCACCACCTTCTGGCCGAAGCTGGTGAAGGCGTGGGACAGGGCGGTGTTGATGCGGCCCAGCTCGGCCTTGCCGGCGGCGTCCAGGGCGGCGCCGTTGCGGATGAAGGCGTCGCGGCGGCGCGTGGCCAGCCGGGCCTGTTCGGCGTTCAGTCCCATGGCGGCGGCGTTGTCGGCCACCTGGCGGACGCGTTCGAACAGCCGGGCGTTGAAGTTGATCTCGTCGCCGGCGGCGGCCAGCAGGGGCGAGACCTCGCGGTCGACCGCCTGATAGTCGTCCGACCCGATGTTGGAGGTCATGACCCCGAACAGGGCCCGGGCCCGGTCCAGCGGCTCGCCCGCCATCTGCAGGGCCACCAGGGTGTTGGCGAAGGTCGCCGGCGCCGGATTGTCGGCGATGGCGGCGATCTCGGCCCGTTGCAACTCGATGCCTTCCACGATGGCCTCGCGCAGCTTGGCCGCCGTCACCCGGTCCCAGGGCGGAACCCCGCCATAGGGGCCGGTCCAGGGCTGCAGCAGTTCGGCCCGCGGCGTCTGTGCCGGCAGGACGGCGCGGGCTTCGGCCGCCTGGGCTGCCAACATGTCGCCCCCGCCCCAGCCGCCGGTCTCGGCTCCGGCCGTGGCGCAGCCGGTCAGGGCGAACAGGCTTCCGCCCGCGATCAGGAGGTGGCGACGATGCATGGGCGGATCCTTCGAACAGCGGGGCTTTCGGACTACCCTAGCGCCGTGCGGTCGCGCCGTCACCGAGGCGCCGATGTCGCACGGCGATTGAACCGGAGGGCCGACCTCTCTAAAGCCCCACGCCATGGCGATAGGCGTTTTCGACTCCGGCGTGGGCGGACTGACGGTCCACCGCGAACTGACCCGACGGTTTCCCGACCGGGACTTCGTCTATCTGGCCGACCAGGCCAACGCTCCCTATGGCGGGCGTGGCGGGGAGGAGATCGTCGACCTGACGCGCGAAGGATGCGAGCGGCTGTTCGAGGCCGGCGCCTCGGTCATCGTCCTGGCCTGCAACACCGCCAGCGCCATCGCCCTGCGCCGGCTGCAGCAGACCTGGGCGCCCCAGGCGCGCGAGCGTTTCGGCCGGCCGCTGAACGTCCTGGGCATCATCGTGCCGACCATAGAGGCGGCGACCGGCCTGCCCTGGACCTATGAGGCCGACCGGTCCGGCGAGAAGATCGAGGCGATCGAGGTGACCGGGGTCTTCTGCACCGCCGCCACGGCCATGAGCCGGGTCTATGAGATCGAGATCGACAAGCGGCGCGAGGACCTGGCGGTCTTTTCCGAGGCCTGCCCCGGCCTGGCGGGTCTGATCGAACTGGGCGCCACGACCGAGGAGCTGAAGGTTGTGGTCGACGAACATGTCGACGCCCTGCGCCGCCGCATCGGCCGTCATCCGGACAAGGCCATCCTGGGCTGCACCCACTATCAGATCGTCGCCGACCTGTTCGCGGACGCCCTGCCCGAAGGCACGCCGGTGATCCACCAGCCGACCGCCGTGGCCGACGCCCTGGACCGCTATTTCGCGCGCCATCCGGAATATGATCTGGGCGCCGGCGGCCGGCGCGACTTCCTGACCACCGGAACTCCCGGCCCCCAGACCGACCGGGTCAGCCAGTTCTGGGGCGCGCCCCTGACCTTCTCCGCGGCTTGACGAGCAGCCTTCGGCCGGCGCTCATACGCCCCGGAGGCGCTGTCCAATGATCCGCTATTTTCTGGCCGCGGCCGCCGTGCTGGCGGCCACGTCTGCCGACGCCGAGGTGGTTGCCCGCGGCGAGAACGGCTTCACCCTGAAATTCGCGGTCGAGGCCGAGATCGACCCCGCCGACATTCCCGGCGCGTTTCAGGCCCTGCCGCAGTGGTGGCAGGCCTCCCATACCTATTCCGGCGACGCCGCCAATCTCAGCCTCGACCTGTCGCCCGGCGGTTGCTGGTGCGAGACGCTGCCCGACAATCCGGCCTTCGACCACGGCCGCACGGTCGAGGTCGCCGAGGATCACATCACCTTCGACGCCCCCTTTGGTCCCCTGCGCGGCAAGGCGACGAAAGCCGAGCTGACGGTCACCTGGCCGCCGGCCAGCCGGGGCTGGACGCCGACCTGGACCTTCGTGGTCGAGGGGCCGGGCCTGGGGGCCCTGGCCGACGCGGTCGATGGGGTGATGGGCGCCGGCTTCCAGCGCTGGATGCATTTTCTGGAATATGGCGCGGCGCCCGGCGCCTGAACTCAGCCCGCCAGGACCTCGGACGAGGCCACGACCTTCGACGCGGCATGAACCACGGCGCCGATGCGCAGGGCGGCCTGGATCTGGGTGTTGGCCACGCCGTGCTTGCGCAACTCGCCTTCGTGGGCGTCCAGGCAGGCGCCGCAGCCGTTGATGGCCGAGACCGCCGTGCACCACAGTTCGAAATCCAACTTGTCCACGCCGGGATTGGCGATGACGTTCATCCGCAGCCGGGCCGGCAGGGTGGCGTATTCCTGGTTCTTCATCAGGTGCAGCGAGCGGTAGTAAATGTTGTTCATGCCCATGATCGCGGCGGCGGCGCGGGCCGCGTCGGCGGCTTCGGGCGACAGGCCGGCGGCTGAAGCCGCGGTCTCGATCTGGCGCACCACGGCGGGGGTCCCGACCGCATGGGCCGAAGCCAGGAAACAGCCCCACTTCTGCTGGTCGTTCAGCACCGTCTCGCCGGCCAGGGACGACAGGTTCAGGGAGATGTCCTTGGCGTAGGACGGGATCAGGTCGCGCAGGGCGTCGATGGACATGGTGTTTCCTTGGTTGGGCCTACCGCTCACGCCGCGGGCGTTCGCTGCTTGAGGCCGTTTGGGCCTACCGCTCCCGCCACGTGCGCCGCATGAGGCCGTGTTGAGGGTAAAAAAGTAAAGAGCGGCGGCGAGGCCCGCCGCCGCTCCTCGATGTCGATCCTGGCGGGCGCCTCAGGCGGCCATCAGGGTCTCGCCGCCGACCGGGCGGTTGCAGGCGCACAGTTCGTCGGTCTGCAGGGCGTCGATGACGCGCAGGGTGTCGGCCGGGGCGCGGCCCACGTTCAGGTTGGTCACATAGACGTGCTGGACCACATTGTGCGGGTCCACGACGAAGGTGGCGCGCAGGGCGACGCCCTCGGCCTCGTCCAGGATGCCCAGGTCGCGGGCGAATTTGCCGCCGTTGTCGGCGAACTGCCAGATCGGCAGCTTGTCCAGGTCGGCGTGGTCGCGGCGCCAGGCCAGCTTGGTGAACTCATTGTCGGTCGAGCCGCCCAGGACGACGGTGTCGCGGTCCTCGAAGTCGCGGCCCAGACGGGCGAATTCGGCGATCTCGGTCGGGCAGACGAAGGTGAAGTCCTTCGGATAGAAGAAGATGACCTTCCACTTGCCGGGGAAACTGTCCTTGGTGACGGCCTCGAAGGCCGACTGGCCGTTCTCTTCGTGGCTGTTGAAGCCCGGCTTGACGCCGATGATCTTGAAGTCAGGCAGAATCTGGCCGACGCCCAGCATGTGGATCTCCATGGTCTCGATACGGAATGGTGCGGAGGGGGGAGCCTGCCGCCCGATGGCAAATGGCCCTTCGCAACTGCGAAGTCAAATAGGCCGAACGTCGCATTTCCATAAACTTATCTTATGGAATCCGGGGCGCTGTCGGTGCTCGATCTTCATAAATAATATTGTTGCCAAATCCAAAGTTTATCGATTTGCCTTTAGGGCTGCCCGGCATAGGCTCATTCTCTCGATCCCCAGCAAGAGAGATCAGTCATATGGACGGAAACGCCGGCGGCCCCTCGCCCCTCAACGACCCCCGTAAGGAACCCGCAGCCCTGCGCTCGCTGCTGGGCCGGACCAATCGCGACTGGTGGCCCAACCACCTGTCGATGGACATCCTGCATCAGCAGGGCAAGACCGGCGACCCGATGGGTGACGACTTCGACTATGCCGAAGCCTTCCGCTCGCTGGACTATGACGGGCTAAAGCGCGACCTGCGCGACCTGATGACCGACAGCCAGCCGTGGTGGCCGGCGGACTACGGCCACTACGGCCCCTTCTTCATCCGCATGGCCTGGCACAGCGCCGGCACCTATCGCATCGGCGACGGCCGCGGCGGGGCCGGCGCGGGCCAGCAGCGGTTCGCCCCACTGAACTCCTGGCCGGACAACGGCAACCTGGACAAGGCGCGCCGCCTGCTGTGGCCGATCAAGCAGAAATACGGCGCGGCGATCAGCTGGGCCGACCTGATGATCCTGGCGGGCAATGTCGCCATCGAATCGATGGGCGGACCGGTGTTCGGCTTCGGCGGCGGCCGGGCCGACGTCTGGGAGCCGGAAAAGGACGTCTACTGGGGCACCGAGGAACAGTGGGTCGGCCAGGAAGGTAACGAGACCCGTATCCAGCCCGACAAGGGCATGGTCCTGGAAAGCCCCCTGGCCGCCATCCAGATGGGATTGATCTATGTGAACCCGGAAGGTCCGGGCGGCATTCCCGATGCCCTGCAGTCGGCCCGCGACATCCGCGAGACCTTCTCGCGCATGGGCATGACCGATGAGGAAACGGCGGCCCTGACCGCCGGCGGCCACACCTTCGGCAAGGCCCACGGGGCGGGCGACGCGTCCAAGGTCGGCTCCGCGCCCGAAGGCGCCGATATCGCCCAGCAGGGCCTGGGCTGGCAGTCGGGCCACGAGAGCGGGGTCGGCGACCACGCCATCACCTCGGGCCTTGAGGGCGCCTGGACCCCCACGCCCACGACCTGGGACATGACCTTCTTCGACATGCTGCTGGACCACGAATACGAACTGGTCCGAAGCCCGGCCGGGGCCAAGCAATGGCAGCCGGTGGGCAATCCGGCCGACACCCAGGCGCCGGCGGCCCATACGCCGGGCAAACGCGTCCCGACCATGATGACCACCGCGGACATGGCGCTGAAGGTCGATCCGGGCTTCCGCGCCGTCATGGAGAAATTCCGCGCCGACCCGGCCTATTTCGCCGACGCCTTCGCCCGCGCCTGGTTCAAGCTGTGCCACCGCGACATGGGCCCCAAGGCCCGCTACCTGGGTCCCGAGGTTCCGGGCGAGGATCTGATCTGGCAGGACCCGATCCCGCCGCACCAGGGGCCGCTGATCGGCGCCGGCGACATCCGGGCGCTGAAGGACCGGATCGCCGCCTCCGGCCTGACGGTCGCCGAACTGGTTTCCACCGCCTGGGCCGCCGCCGTCACCTATCGCGGGTCGGACCACCGGGGCGGCGCCAACGGCGGACGGCTGCGGCTGGAGCCCCAGCGCAGCTGGGAGGTCAATGAGCCCAAACGCCTGGCGCGGGTGATGAAGGTCTATGAGGACATCAAGGCGGCCTCGGGCCTGAATGTCTCCATCGCCGACCTGATCGTCCTGGGCGGTTCGGTCGGGGTGGAGCAGGCCGCCCGGGCCGCCGGGCGGTCGATCGAGGTTCCCTTCACCCCCGGCCGGACCGACGCCAGCCAGGAACAGACCGACATCGACGGCTTCTCGGTGCTGGAGCCCAAGGCTGACGGCTTCCGCAACTATCTGTCCGTGCGCTTCAATGTACCGACCGAGGAGCTGCTGGTTGATCGCGCCCAGCTGCTGGGGCTGACGGCGCCGGAGATGACGGTGCTGGTCGGCGGTCTGCGCGTCATGGGCGCCAACCACGGCGGCTCGACCCATGGGGTCCTGACCGATCGCCCGGGCCAGCTGACCAACGACTTTTTCGTCAACCTGCTGGACATGAAGACCGGCTGGAAGGAGGTCGATGACCGGGGCGACGAGGTCTTCCTGGGCTCCGACCGCATCACTGGCGAGGAACTCTGGACGGCGACCCGCACCGACCTGGTGTTCGGCTCCAACTCCCAGTTGCGGGCACTGGCCGAGGTCTACGCCTCGGCGGACGCGGGCGACAAATTCGTCGCCGACTTTGTCCGCGCCTGGGTCAAGGTGATGAACGCCGACCGCTACGACCTGCCGCGACAGGCCCGAAAGGCCGCCTGATCGAGGTTGACGCCCAACGGAAAGGCCCGGTCCTGCGACCGGGCCTTTTCTGTTTCCGGGGGGGAGCGCCGTCGAGGCGCCGCGACGTCAAAGCAAAAGGCCGACCTTGCGGCCGGCCCTTTCGAGCTTCGACTGGAGCGGGCGAGGCGATTCGAACGCCCGACCCTCACCTTGGCAAGGTGATGCTCTACCCCTGAGCTACGCCCGCGCTCTCAGTCGAGGGCGGGCGTATACCGGACCCGCGCGGACCCCTGCAAGCCCCTGCGCAAGAAATTGTGCGCATCGCGCTCAAGTCGCGAGCGACCGCGTCGCGAGCATAGCGCCACAAAGCCTGCTGATCGCCGCTGGCGATCAGCGAGGAGCGAGACGGATCGCGCCGTCCAGACGGATGCATTCGCCGTTGATATAGGTGTTCTCGGCCAGGTGCAGGGCCAGGGCCGCATAGTCGGCCGGCGTGCCCAGGCGTTTGGGGAAGGGGATCATGGCGGCCAGGGCGTCCTGAACCTTCTGGTCCATGCCGGCCATCATCGGCGTCCACATGATGCCGGGCAGGATGGTGTTGACCCGCACCCCCTCGCTCATCAGGTCGCGCGCCATCGGCAGGGTCATGGCGTAGACCCCGCCCTTGGACGCCGAATAGGCCGCCTGGCCGATCTGGCCGTCCTGGGCCGCGACGCTGGCGGTATTGACGATCAGGCCGCGCTCGCCGTCGTCCATCGGGTCCAGGGTGACCATGCCCGCGGCCGACTGGCTGGCCACGCGGAAGGTTCCGAACAGGTTGACGCGGATGGTGCGCTCGAACTGGGCCATGTCATGGGCCTTGATCTCGCCGGTGTCCTTCTTGCGGCTGACGGTCTTCATGCCGGTGGCGATGCCCGCACAGTTGATGCAAAGACGCTCCTGACCATGGGTGGCGCGGGCCTTCTCGAAGGCGGCGGCCACCGAGGCGTCGTCGGTCACATCGACCTTGCAGAAGACGCCGCCGATCTCCTTGGCGATGGCCTCGCCCCGCTCTTCGTTCAGGTCGAACAGGGCCACCTTGACCCCCTTCGCCGCCAGGGCGCGCGCCGTGCCCTCGCCGAGCCCTGAGGCCCCGCCCGTCACCACCGCCGCGATCGACCCGTCGAGTTTCATGGCCGGAGCCCCTATATCTGTGTGAACCTGAAGTCTGTCGCGGGATTTAGCGGCCATGACCGCCAAAGCCAAACCCCATCCGGCCCAAGAGGCCATCGATCCGAAAAAGGCCCTGGTTCCCTCGGTCCAGAGGGTCAACGAGCGGCGGGTCTCGCGCGGCTTCTGGCCCAAGATCAGCCGGACGGCGGCGCGCATCCCCTTCGCCGACCAGGTTCTGGCGGTCTGGTACGCCGCGCGCGATCCCGAGACGCCGACGGCGGCCAAGGGGATCATGCTGGGGGCCCTGGCCTATTTCGTCATGCCGGTGGACGCCATTCCCGATGTCTTCGCCGGCATCGGCTTCACCGACGACGCGGCGGTGATCGCCGCCCTGATCGCCACCCTGAGCGCCAATATCCGCAAGCGGCACCGCGACCAGGCGGCCCAGGCGCTGGAGCGGCTGAAGGCTCAGTAGGCGCGGCGCGCCTCCTCGCGCGTCTGCGGTCCGACCGTCTGGTTCGAGCGGATCCAGCCGACGATGGAATAGCGGAAACGCGGCGCGAAGCTGGCCACCTGGGTCACCGCATGGCGCGTCGGCACCGAGAACAGGTTCAGGGCGTTGAAGGCCGGGACCCAGCCATGCTCGACATGGCCGTCCGGCCCGTAGAACAGCAGGTTCCCGCCCCAGTCGGCGCGCCAGTCGCGGCTGAAATTCAGCACATAGCCGTAAAGCCGGTTCTTGCCCGCCGAGACGTCATTGTGCGCCGTCAGCACATGGCCGGGGCGATAGCGGCTGGCCTGGGCGTCGGCCAGATCGACGCGATCGTCGCCGGTCAGGGCGCGGACGAAGTCCAGAAAGGGCGGACTGTTCAGAAAGGCGTGGACGGCGTCGGCGGCGTCCTGCGGCCCGTCCTCGTGCTCGGGACCCAGGCGACGGTTGTCGAAGATATACTGGGTCAGGGGGCTGGCGCCGTCGACGGCCGCCTCGTCCAGCCAGGCCTGTTTCTGCGGATCGGCCGCCCGGGTTCCGTCCAGGGGCAGTTCGAAGAAGGCGCCGCCCGCCGCCACCGTGGTCTTCCAGCGCGTCTCGGCCTCAAGGGCCTCGGCCACGGCCTCGGCCGCCGCGGCCGTCAGTATGGCGGGGACATGGATGCGCCGGGTCTCGGCGAAGGCGGCCTTCAGCGCCGGACGGTCCAGGCCAGGGTTCAGGGCGATGAGCGGCCGGCTCACGGCTGGCCAGCCTCGGGCGGATTGACGCGCCACCAGCCGGTGATCGAATAGCGCGGCGCCCCGGCGAAGGGCGCGACCATGGACACCGCGTGCAGGGCCGGGACGCGGAAGACGTTCAGGGTATCGAACTGGGGGGTGAAGGTCTCGGTCACCCGGCCCTGGTCGTCCATGAACATCAGAAGACCGCCCCATTCGGCCCGCCAGACCGGCGAGACGTTCAGCACATAGGCGTAGAGACGGCCCGCCCCCTCGTGCTCGTCCGTATGGCCGTTCAGGAAGTGGCCGGGCAGATAGCGGGTGGCCTGGGCGTCAGCATAGGCGATGCGGTCGTCCCCGGTCAGCCGCCGGGCGAAGTCCAGCCATTCCGGCCCGTTGAACCAGGCGTGCAGATCATAGAGGGGCTGGGGCACAGCCAGCCCCATGCCCCGCGCCTGACCCAGGCGCAGACGATCGAAGATGAACTGGAAGCCGTCGGTCGCTTCCTGGTGCGCCATGCCGACCAGCCGGGCCTGTTCCTCCAACGGCTCGTTCTCGAACACCGCGACCGGCACGTCGGCGTTGTAGGGATTGCGGATGGCCCGGTTCCAGACCATGGCCGGATCGGTCATGGCGGCGTGCACGGCGCCGGACCCCTGGCCCAGAATCCCATGCAGCCGCACCCGGCCGGCGCCGGCCAGCCGTTCGGCGGCGGCGGTCAGGTCCAGGTCGGGGGCGATGCGGAAGCTCATGCCGGGTCGTCCACCGTGACCACGATCTTGCCCAGGGCCTGGCGGTCGCCCAGGGCCTGAATGGCCTCGGCCGCCCGTTCGAACGGGAAGGTGCGGCTGACGCGGGGGCGAATGCGGCCCTCGGCATAAAGGCCCATCAGTTCGGCCATGTTCTGGGCGTGGGCGGCCGGGTCGCGCATCACCGCCGCGCCCCAGAAGACGCCGATCACCGACACCGACTTCAACAGAGTCAGGTTCAGCGGCAGGGACGGGATGCCCGCCGGGAAGCCGACCACCAGATAGCGGCCGTTCCAGTCCATGGCCCTGAGCGCCGGCTCGCAGTAGTCGCCGCCGACAGCGTCATAGACCACATCGGCGCCGTCCCGGCCGGTGGCCAGCTTCAACTCGCCCGACAGGGTCTTCTGGGCCGCCTTGTCCATCGGGCCGGTGGGATAGATCAGGCCGTTGTCGGCTCCCAGGTCCAGGGCGAACTCGACCTTTTCGTTGGTCGAGGCGGCGGCCACGACCCGCGCGCCCATGGCCTTGCCCAGCTCGACCGCCGCCGCGCCGACGCCGCCGGCGGCGCCCAGGACCAGCAAGGTCTCGCCAGGCTTCAGCTGGGCCCGATCCTTCAGGGCGTAGTAGCTGGTGCCATAGGTCATCACCAGGGCGGCGGCCTCTTCGAACGACATGGCGTCGGGCATCCTGATGACGCTCTGGGCCGGGACGGCGATGCGTTCGACCAGGCCGCCCCAGCCGGGCACGGCGATGACGCGGTCGCCCTTCTTCAGCCCCTTGACCCCTTCACCCAGGGCGTCGATCACCCCCGCCACCTCGGCGCCCGGGGCGAAGGGCCGTTCGGGCCTGAACTGGTATTTGTCCTCGATGATCAGGGTGTCGGGGAAGTTGATCCCCACCGCCTTGACCTCGATCACCACCTGGCCCGGCTGGGGCGTCGGATCCAGCACCTCTTCCAGCGCCAGGGTTTCGGGACCGCCGGGGGTCTTGGACAGGATGGCGCGCATGAGGGACCGCTCGTTCGCAAGAGGGGACATGGCGTCCCGGATCGGGGAACGCTAATCAGGCCCCGGTCCGTTTGCAAAGAGGCCGAACGGACGATTCGGGAGACGACGACATGGGCCGACCCGCCCTGATCCTGCACGGCGGCGCCGGGGCCCGGCGGGGTGTCGACTATGACCCCCAGGTCGCCCACATGCGCCAGGTGGTCGAAACGATGAAGCCCCGCCTGATGGACGGCCTGCCCGCCGCCGACGCCGTGGTCGAGGCGGTGGTCATGCTAGAGGACTCCGGCCTCTATGTCTCCGGACGGGGCGCTTCGCCCAACGCCGCCGGGGCCTATGAACTGGACGCCAGCCTGATGGTCGGTCCCGATGGCCGCGCTGGCGCCGTCGCGGCCCTGCAGGGCTTTCGCAATCCGATCCTGGCGGCGCGCGCGGTGATGGAAGAGACGCCGCACGTCCTGCTGGCCGGCGAGGGCGCGGCCCTGTTCGCGGCCGAACAGGGACTGGACGCCATCGGCGACGAGGCGGCCTGGTTCACCCATGCGGGCCAGGGCGACGACAACCATCCGCCCGGAACCCTGGCCCACGGCACGGTCGGCTGCTGCGTGCTGGACACCGAAGGGCGGCTGGCGGCGGCCACCTCGACCGCCGGCGTCTTCGGAAAGATGGCCGGGCGGGTCGGCGACAGCCCCCTGCCCGGCGCCGGGGTCTGGGCCGACGACCGGGTGGCGGCCTCGGCCACCGGCCAGGGCGAATATTTCATCCGCGTCGCCGCCTGCGCCCAGACGGCCTGGCGCGTGGCGGCCGGAGCGTCGCTGGACCAGGCGGCGCGGGCCGTGGTCGATCAGATCGGCGCCCTGGGGGGCGACGGCGGCCTGATCGCCCTGGACGCCGACGGCCAGATCGCCGACCCCTATAACAGCCAGGGCATGAAGCGGGCCTGGATGACGGTCGAGGGCCAGATCGGCGTCGATGTCTTCGGACGTTGAAGCGCAGGCGAAGGGAGGCGCGCACGGCATGAGGCGACTGGCGATCCTGGGCGCGGGCGGCCATGGCCGGGTCGTGGCCGATGCGGCCGAGGCCGCCGGCTGGACCGTGCCGGGCCTGTTCGACGACCAGTCGCCGCCCGGCGACCATCCCTGGCCGATCCTGGGCGACAGCGACGCCCTGTTCGCACGGCTGGCGGAATTCGACGGGGTCGTCGCGGCCGTCGGGGACAATGGGCTGAGGCTGGAACGGACACTGAAGCTGGCGGCGCGCGGTGCGGCCCTGGCGAGCGTGGTCCATCCCACGGCCTGGGTCAGTCCGCGGGCGCGGCTGGCCGGCGGGACGGTGGTCCTGGCCGGGGCGGTGGTCGGGACCGGGGCGCGGCTGGGGCGGGCCGTGATCGTCAATACGGGCGCCAGCGTCGATCATGACGCCGTCCTGGGCGACGGGGTCCATGTGGCGCCCGGCGCGCGGCTGGCGGGCGGGGTGACGGTCGGGGATCGCGCCTGGATCGGGTTGGGCGCCGTGGTGCGCGAGGGGCTGATGATCGGCGAGGGCGCGCGCGTCGGGGCCGGCGCCGTGGTGATCCGGCCGGTGGAGACGGGACAGACGGTGGTCGGGGTTCCCGCGCAACCGATGCGGGGCGGCGGATGCTGAACGGCCCCTTTTCGCCCTGGCCTGATTATTCGCCCGAGGAGGCGCGGGCCGTCGCCGAGGTCCTGGCGTCCAACCGGGTCAACTACTGGACGGGAGAGCTGGGCCGCACCTTCGAGCGCCGGTTCGCCGACTGGGTTGGGACGAAACACGCCGTCGCCCTGTCCAACGGAACGGCGGCGCTGGACGCCTGTTTGGCCGCCCTGAAGATCGGGCCGGGGGACGAGGTGATCACCACCCCGCGCACCTTCGTCGCCTCGGCCGCCTGTATCGCCATGGCCGGCGCCCGGCCGGTGTTCGCCGATGTCGATGCGGACACACAAGGGCTGTCGGCCGAGACGATCCGGGCGGTGTTAGCGCCGCGCACGCGGGCGGTGATCTGCGTCCACCTGGGCGGGACGCCGTGCGACATGGACCCGATCCTGGCCCTGGCCGACCAGCACGGCTTCAAGGTGATCGAGGACTGCGCGCAGGCGCATGGCGCGCGCTATCGCGGGCGCAGTGTCGGCGCCCTGGGGCATATCGCGGCCTGGTCCTTCTGCCAGGACAAGATCATGACCACCGGCGGCGAAGGCGGCATGGTCACCACCGACGATCCTGACCTGTGGGACGCCGTCTGGTCGTGGAAGGACCACGGCAAGACCTGGCAGGCGGTGCACGACCGCGACCATCCGCCGGGTCCGCGCCTGGTTCACGACCGGCTGGGAACCAATGCCCGGATGCTGGAGATGCAGGCGGCCATCGGCCTGATCCAGCTGGACCGGATGGCCGACTGGACCGCGCGGCGCGCCGATAACGCCGCGCGCATCCTGGAGGCCTGCGGCCGATGGCCGGCCCTGCGCGTCCCGGCCGCGCCGGCCGATGCGGCGCCGGCCTGGTATCGGGCCTACGCCTTCGTGGTTCCGGAAAGGCTGAAGCCCGGCTGGGACCGCGAGGGGATCATCGCGGCGATCCAGGCGCGGGGCGTTCCCTGCCTGCACGGCTCGGCGCCCGAGGTCTATCTGGAGCGGGCCTTCGAGGGGGCGGGCCGCCCGGCCGGGCGTCTGCCGGTGGCGCGGCGCCTGGGAGAGACCGGCCTGTGCTTCCTGGTCCACCCGACTCTGACGGAGGCCGAGATCGACCGGACCCGCGCCGCCATCAACGCCGTGATGGACGAGGCCTCCCTCTGAACGAAAAAGGCCCCGGTGAACCGGGGCCTTTCGCGTCGTGTTCCGGACCGATCAGTTCCGGTTGCCGCCCATGAAGCGCAGCAGGAAGAGGAACAGGTTCAGGAAGTCGATGAACAGGTTCAGGGCGCCATAGCTGGTGGCCACGGCCATGCCGGCCTGGTTCCCGCCCAGGGCGTAGTAGGTCATCTTCAGCTTCTGGGTGTCATAGGCGATCAGGCCCGAGAAGATCAGCACGCCCGCGCCGGAGATGATCCAGTACAGGGCGCTGGAGGCCAGGAAGATGTTGACCACCGAGGCGATGATCAGGCCGATCACCGCCATGATCAGGAAGGTGCCGATCGGCGACAGGTCGCGCTTGGTCGTATAGCCGAACAGGCTCAAGCCGCCGAAGGCCGCCGCCGTGACGAAGAAGGTCTGGGCGATGCCCGCGCCGGTGTAGATCAGGAAGATCCAGCCCAGGGAGGCGCCCATGGTCGCCACCACGGCCCAGTACAGCAGGCTGGCCCCGCGCGGCGACGGATTGCGCATGAAGAACATCGAGCCGAACAGCATGACCAGCGGCGACCACTGCAGCGCCATGCCCAGCAGGGTCAGGCTGAGCCGGCCGTCGGCCGTGGTGGTGTAGAGATACTGCTGGACCGCCGGGACATTGCCCGTCACCCAGGCCAGGGCGCCCGCCAGGACCAGGCCCAGGGCCAGCTTGTTGTAGACGCCCAGCATGAAGGCGCGCAGCCCGGTGTCGACCGACATGTCCAGGCTGGCCGGCGCGGTGCGGGCGTAGTCGTTTCTGAAATCGCTCATCGCGCGTCTCGTCTCCCGATGGCGAACGGTCCGCCGTCCGCCTTTGCCGTCGAATATCGGGGCGGCGGCCCGGCGGCGCAAGAGAATCCGCCCTTTCCGGACCTGATCGGTCCCGCTACCAACGGTCGCATGATCCGCCTGTTCGCCGCCATCGCCATCCCACCCGATGTCGCCGAGACCCTGAACCGGCGCCAATCGGGCCTGCCTGGCGCGAAATGGCGTCCGGCCGAGGCCCTGCACGTCACCCTGGCCTTCTACGGCGAGATGGACGAGCGCCGGGCCGACGAGGTCGCCTCGGAACTGTCGCGGGCGGGCGGCGGGCCGTTCGAGATCGAACTGAGCGGCGTCGGCGCCTTCGGCGAGGGCCACCGCACCCACGCCGTCTGGGCCGGGGTGGCGCCGAACGACCGGCTGGACGTCCTGGCCGGGCGATGCCGGGCGGCGGGCGAACGGGCCGGGCTGAAGCTGGAGAAGCGCGCCTACCGCCCGCACGTCACCCTGGCCTATCTGAAGCCCCAGGCCGACCCGGCGCGGATCGCCGCCTGGATCCAGGGCCACAACCTGCTGCGCTCGCCGCCGATCCGGGTGGACCGGTTCGGCCTCTATTCCAGCGTCCTGACCCACGACGGCAGCCATTACGCGCTTGAACGGGAGTATCCTCTATGACCGGCGGCCCCGTAACGGATGGTCCAGTGATCGAGACGGCGCGGCTGATCCTGCGCCCGACGCGGATGGAGGATTTCCCGCGCTGGGCCGAGGCCATGGCCGACTCCTCCGCCCGCTTCATCGGCGGCCCCATGCCGCCCGAGATCGCCTGGCGCGGCCTGATGACGATGGCGGGGGCCTGGACCCTGACCGGCGTCGCCATGTTCAGCCTGGTCGAGAAATCCAGCGGCCTCTGGATGGGCCGGATCGGGCCGTGGCGGCCGCACGGCTGGCCCGGCAACGAGGTCGGCTGGGGCGTCCATCCGGACGCGGCGGGCAAGGGCTATGCGCTGGAGGCGGCGGTTGCGGCCCTGGACTACGCCTTCGACGTCCTGGGCTGGGACGAGGTGATCCACTGCATCGATCCGGAGAACGTCCCGTCCCAGAAGCTGGCGCGGAAACTGGGCTCGCGCGTCCTGGGCATGACCCGATGCCCGCCCCCCTATGACCAGATCGAAGCCGAGAAATGGGGGCAGTCCCGCGCCGACTGGGCGATCAACCGCACCCGTCTGTCGATCTAGACCACGCCCCGCGCGCGCAGGGCCGCGACGTCCAGGCCCAGGGCGCCCAGGATCGCCTCGGCGTCCTGGCCCAGGGCCGGGGGCGGAACCGGATGGACACAGGGCCGTCCGTCCATCCGGATGGGCGAGGCGACTGTGCGGATCGGGGCGGCCAGGTCGGGCCGGCTCTGCTCCACCGTCAGGCCGCGATGAACCGCCTGGGGCTCGGCGAAGACCTGGTCCACCGTATTGACCGGTCCGCACGGCACGCCCGCCGCCTCCAGCGCGCTCATCAGCCCGGCCATGGTGAAACGCTCCGTCTCCTGGGCCAGCAGGGGCGTCAGGGCCTCGCGGTTCTCGACCCTCTGGGCGTTGGCGGCGAAGCGGGGGTCGGTCCCCAGTTCGGCCCGGCCCAGGGCGCCGCACAGGGCCCGAAACTGGCCGTCGTTGCCGACCGCCACCACCACCGCCCCGTCGGAACAGGCGAAGGGCTGATAGGGCGACAGGTTCGGATGGGCGTTGCCCAGGCGTCGCGGCGTCCGGCCGCTGACGAACCAGTTGGTCGCCTGGTTGGCCAGCATCGCCGCCTGGACGTCGAACAGGGCGATGTCCAGGTGCGCGCCCCTGCCCGTCGCCCGCGCCTGCATCAAAGCGGCCAGGATGGCGTTGGACGCATAGAGGCCGGTGAACAGATCGACCACCGCCACTCCTACCTTCATCGGCTCGGCCCCCGGCGCGCCGTCCGGCTGGCCCGTGATCGACATCAGCCCGCCCATGGCCTGGATCATGTAGTCGTAACCGGCGCGGTGCGCGTCAGGTCCGTCCTGGCCGAAGCCGGTGATCGAGCAATAGACCAGGGCCGGATTGACCGCCGACAGGGCCGCGTAGTCCAGACCGTATTTCTTCAGACCGCCGACCTTGAAATTCTCGACCACCACATGGCTGTCGGCGGCCAGGCGGCGGATGATCTCGGCGCCCTCGGCCTGGGCCATGTCCAGGGTCACCGACCGCTTGCCCCGGTTGGCGGCGAAGAAATAGGCCGCGTCCCCGCACCCGCCGTCCGCGGCCTCGGCGAAGGGCGGCCCCCACAGGCGGGTGTCGTCGCCGGCGCCCGGCCGCTCGATCTTGATCACCTCGGCCCCCAGATCGGCCAGAGCCTGGGTCGCCCAGGGGCCGGCGAGAACCCGCGACAGGTCCAGGACGCGGACGCCGTCAAGCGGGCGGGGGGTGGCTGTGTCGCTCATGGCCCTGACCTAGCCGGTCGTGACGCCGGCCGGAAGTGTCAGTCGGCCAGGTCGACCGGCAGGGTCTGGCTGGCCAGCAGGGTCTTCATGCCCAGCCAGTGATCCTGGCCCTGACGCGCCACCCAGTCACGCACCATGTCGCGGCCCAGTCCATAGTTGATCACATAGCTGCGATAGGTCTCGATGAAGCTCAGCCGCTGGATCGCCCGCGCCCGGTCGGCCAGGCCGTATTTCTGGATCCGCTCCAGCGTCTCCTCGCGCCCCACCCGGCCGGACAGGAAGTCGTCGGCGATGGTGTATTCCGCCGGTTTCAGCCGGTCGGCCAAGGCCACCAGCCGCCCGCCGTCCTCGGCCGTCGCCGGGTCCAGCCCCGCCAGGGGATACAGCACCCGCGCCTCGTATTCGGTCCGCTCATGGCCGGGGAAGGCCAGGTCGATACCGTAGTTGGCGCTGCCTTCCGCGATCAGGCTCATCGGCGAGAACAGCGGATAGACGCTCATCTCCACCCAGCCCCGGTCACGCACGAAGGCCTGCTCCAGAAGGGCGTTGTAAACGTGGTGTCCCGGATAGCCCTCGTGGCAGCCCAGATCGACCGCCCGGTCGATATAGATGGGCAGGTCGGTGTTGATCTGGATCAGGCTCTCGGCGTCGCCCTTGTAATAATTATACCCGGACCAGGGCTTGTCGGTGACGAACTCCAGGGTGAAGCGCTCGTTGTCCGGCAGGGCGATGCGCCGGGCCGTGCGGGCGCGGCATTCGGCGATGGCCGTCCGCATCACCGCATCCAGCCGGTCCTTGGGAATGACGTAGTGGGCGCGCATGGCGGTGATCCGCTCGCCCAGGGGGCCCTCGCCAGGAACCAGGGTCTCCAGCTCGGCCAGAACCGGATCGAAGCTTTCCAGCGGCGGCAGGTCCGGCCGCACCCCGAACAGGGCCTCGGCCTCGTCGGCGAAGCCCATGACCTGGCCCGAGATCATCCGCAGTCGCGCCGCCGCGGCCGAGACATGGGCCAGCAGATATTTCTTCCTCTGACGCTCCATCGCGTCCAGGTCGGCGTCGGGCGCCCCCGCGATCCGGTCGGACAGGGCGGCCGCCGCCTGGGTCAGGTCGGCGACCGACCGGGGGTTGGCCTTGGCCGCCGCCAGCCATTCCGGCGGTCCGTAATAGGCGTCGACATAGCCGTCCTCATGCTCGCCGATCTCCAGGATCAGGGCCACATAGTCGCGCGCGGCGGCGTCCAGGGTCCGGGCCGCCTCGCTCGGCGCAGGCGCAGGCTGGGCGGCGGCCGCCCCGCCCCAGAACAGCAACAGGATCGACAGGACCAGGGCGCGCATCGGCCTCTCCACGGACGGGGGTCGGTTGGGGTCGCGAAGCTAGGGCGCCGTGAGGGCTGCGCCAAGCGCCGTCCTGGCGCGCAGGGGATTGAGGCCGCCCCGCCCATGCTGTAGAGCCCTTGCTCCGCCCCGCACGGCGGTCCGCACCCGTAGCTCAGCTGGATAGAGCGTTGCCCTCCGAAGGCTGATGTCAAGCGGAACGATTGTGAGAAGGAGTTCGAAAAACACTTGAAATACAGCACTTTGAGAGCACCGAGGTTGGCGCTTTCAACTCTAAGATTTTTCGCGTAAGCACCGCGTAAGCATAATGCACCCGTAGCTCAGCTGGATAGAGCGCCACCCTCCGAAGGTGGAGGCCACACGTTCGAATCGTGTCGGGTGCGCCACATACCGCCGTTCGCCGCCGTATCCTGCTCTAACGTCGCCGGGAGTACGCCAGCGCAGCGGATACGGCGGCCGATAGCGGCATGCAGTTCGAGTCATCGCTGTGGCGGCCCTATTGGGTAGCGCGAGTCGCTAGTAGCCCGGCATCGTCTGAACACCGAGTTGCTGGACGAACAGCAGGCTGTCTGCGTTGCCCCAATATTCGACGATGCAGCCATCTTCTGTGCGTAGGCTGTCGGTGCCGGTGAAGGTCACCGCGCGGCCGATCGCTTCGGGTGGACTGCCGGGAAAGCCGCCACGATAGCAGCCCCGCGCGCGCCAGCGCACCGCCATCAGGTTGCCCTGGGTGATCGGCCCCAGCTCGTAGGTGAAGGCGAGCTCGTCGAGCAATTCGTGAATGCCTGAGATCCAGGCTTCGAGCGCCGTACGTCCCCGAATGAGGTCATCGCCCGATCCGGTCATAGGCGCGGCATGGGCGACGAAGTCGTCGGCGATGATCTCGCGTCCCAGCGCCAGATCCCCGTTCCAAAGCAGCCGCCAGCGTTCGGCAAGCGTGACGAGAGTGGTTTCGGACATGGTGCTCAACGCCCCAGCCGATCGGCGAGCCAGTCGCAGATCAGCTCCATGCCGATGGTCGGATTGTCGATCTGGCAATGCGCGGCCCCGGTCTCTTCGGGCGAAAACCATTTGATCGTCACGTCGACGCCCGCCGCCTTGGCTTCTGCATATACGCTCTCGGCGTTGTGGGTGCCGAAGCTGTCGAGCTCACCCGCCACGATTAGGAAGGGACAGGCTATATCCTTGACCACGCCTTCGAGATCGAACGGCTCGGTGACGGTGACCAACTCCTCCATGTCACGCGCGCCGAACACCCAGCGCGAGAGCACTGCCGTCATGCTGTTGGGCTGCGCCAACAGCGCTTGCGCCGACTTTGCCACCTTCCACTGCGCCGCGTCTGAGACGGCGCAGGCCACGCGATGCTCGCGCGCGGCGGCGCGGGTGACGTAATAGCCCCCCAGGCTCGCGCCGTAGACCCCGATCCGACCGGGATCGACATCATCGCGGCCAAGCAGCCAATCGATGCAGGCCCCCACCGGCACCTCGGTGTCCGGTCGCGCGGTGATTCCCTCCCGACGCAGCGTTCCACCCTGTCCGGGAAGGTCGACCAGCAGCAGCGAGAGGCCGCGGGCGAGCGCATAGCGCTCCATCTCCTGGATCAGCTCGTCCTTATATTCGTCGAGGCCGCCGAAGGCGATCACCGCCGGGCGGCGCCCTTCGCCCGGTGCGATCAGGAAATAGGCGTCGAGATGTGTGCCATCTTCATAGGGGATGCGCGCGATCTCGCCGGCCGGCTCGAACAAGGTGAGCGCGCGCTGCGAGCAGGCCTCGATCCGGTCGAATGTCGAAAGGCGCCGGGGATCGGCCGGGTCGAGGAAGAATTCGGCGGTTCGAAAATAGTTGGCCGCGCGGATCCAGTTGGCACGGGCAGTCAGGCGATGACCGGCGGCCTCGGCCGCTTCGGCGCGCGAAACGGAGCGTTCCGCCGGCGTGAGCCAGGACTCGTGCCAGCCATCGCGATCGCCCGACTGGATGCGGCCCGCCGTCTGGAAGCACTCGCCGACCGTGCTCGCGCCGTCCTGCGCGGCGGCCAGGATGCGGACGAACTGGGCCGAGAACTCCTCGTCTTCGGGCCACTGCTTCCAGCCGTCCGGGGCGTAGCCACCGCCGGTGGCGGTGAGCACGGGCTTCGCCATCGCGTTCACTCCGGCCTGCTGCTACCGGAGTAGGACTTGAGGCCCTGCACCAGCTTGGCGAGCGCTGGGTCGCTTTCGAACCGCTCCTTGTGGATCGCCTTGATCTGGTCGGGGATGGTTGGGTCCTCCTCGTCGGTGACGTCGAACGAGACCATGTCGACCACCAGCGGCAGGCCGATCTCGTCCACCTTCCGGTGGATCGGCGAATGCATGTAGGTCTTGTAGTCGTCGATGTTCTTGACGACGAAGGTGGCGCCATAGTCGAAGTCACCGCCGATATCGCGGCCGACGCAGTAAGTCTGAATGACCGGAATCTCGGTGCCCATCTTGTGTAACTGCTTGAGCACGGGATCGAGTTGCTCCGGCGTCACGCTCTCCTTCAACTGGAAGCGGATCGAATGAAAAATCATGACTGCGTACTCCGGCGATTGATCTTGAACCGTAAACGTCGCGAGAGCGGATGGGATCGATAGGCGTGGCCTATATCGGACAATCGACAGCGGCGATGATCCGCGTTCCGTCTATCGTCACGGCCGATTGGCAGATAGCCTCGTCACATGGACCTTAGGGATGTCGATCTGAATCTTCTGGTCGTGCTGGATGTCGTGCTCGAGGAGCGCAAGCTCGTCAGCGCGGCGCGCCGGCTCGGCATGGCCCAGCCCTCGGTCTCGGGCGCGCTCGACCGGTGTCGCAAGCTGTTCGGTGATCGTCTCCTCGTGCGCGCCGGCCGGGGGATGGAACTCACCGCGCGCGGACAGGCACTACGCGAGCCGATCCGCGCGTTGCTGACACAGGCTCGCGCTGTGATTGGCGCCCCGCCTGATGAACTGGCCACGGTGGAGCGCACGGTCCGCATCGTTTCCACCGATATTCCCGCGCTCACGCTGCTCCAGATCCTGTGGGAGCAGACCCGACGCACCGCGCCGGGCATCAGCCTGGTGCTGCTGCACTGGCGCGAGAGCGAGGACGTTATCGATGCGCTCGCGCGCGACCAGGCCGACGTCGCCATCTCGGTTCTGCCGCAGGCCGGCAGCGGATTCGTGCGCACCGAACTCTATGTCGAGCGCTATTGCGTCGCCATGCGGCGCGGGCATCCGGCGGCGCAGGACTTCGATCTCGACCGCTGGCTCGCTTTTCCGCACGTCGTCCTTTCGGCGCGCGGGAGCCGCCGCACGCCGCTCGACGACCAGCTCGCGCTGCTCGGACGCAGGCGGCGGGTCGGGATCACCGTGCCGAGTTTCCTGATGGTGCCGCCGCTGCTGCTGGCCAGCGACCTCATCGCCATGCTGCCGCGCGCGTGCATGCATCACGAACCCGAGCTGCACTATTGCGAGCCGCCGATCGCGGTCGAGGGTTTTCCGCTGCACCTCGCCGTCGCCAATCGCGCGCAGGGCGACGTCGCCGTCGCCCATGTCGCAGCGCTGATCCGCGACCATTTTCCCGGTCAGCCCTGAGGATCCGCCATGCGCCTGCCGCCGATCCCGCCCAATGATCTTTCACCGGAGGTGCGTGCCCTGCACGACGCGATCGTCGAGCGCATGGGACGAAGCCTGTCGGCCTTCGCCTCGCAGGACGCGGACGGCGCGCTGATCGGTCCGTTCCCGGCGCTGCTGCACTTCCCGCGGTTCGGCGCGCCGGCGTTCGCGTTTCTCGACTCGCTGGTCGGAGGCGCGACCCTGCCGGAGACGGTGCGGGAGGTGGTGATCCTGGCGGTCGGCGCGCGCTTCAAGGCGCGATACGAACTCTATTCCCACGAGAAGATGGCGGTGGAGGCAGGATTGCCGAGACCGTTGATCGCGGCGATCGCCGCCGGCCAGCGTCCGCCGGATCTCGACGAGATGCAGGCTGCCGCTTTCGACTTCGTGACGGCGGCGACCGGCGGCGGCTCGGTGCCCGCCTCGACCTACGAACAGGCACGAGCGCTGTTTGGCAACGAAGGTGTGGGCGAACTCGCATTCTTGGTCGCCAGCTACACCGTGATCTGCATTCTGCTGAACGCGTTCGACGTGCCGGTTCCCGAGAACTGATCCAGTCACGCCGCTCCGCACGCAATCCCAGGGTGAGTTCCGCGCGCATTCGGGCAGGGTCGCCGCGCGTGCCGACCTACGTCGGCCAGGACGCCAGCGCCTGTTCCGCCACCGCGTGCAGCAGCGCGCGGCAGCCCCCGGCCTTGGCTTGCACCGCGATCCCCTGGCTGACCGTCATGACGTAGGCGGCCAGCACGGCGGGGTCCGCGGCCTCGGGCAAATCACCCTCCGCCTTGGCGCTTTCGAAGCGCTCGCGGAAGCGCTGCTGGCCGGCTGCGCGAAACGCAACCAGCGCTTGGCGCACCGGCTCGGCCTCTTCGCCGCCCGCCATTGCTCCATTGATGCCCAGACAGCCGGTGCGATCCTCAAAACGCGTATTGAGCTCGACCGTGCTGCGCAGGAAGTGCGCCGCGACGTCACGCGCCGTAGGCAGCTCGAGCGCCTCGGGAATATAGTGGAGATACAGCTCCTCATAGCGGGCCAGCGCCTTGCGGAAGAGCGCTTCCTTGTTTCCGAACGCCGAATAGAGCGCCGGCCGCTCCACGCCGGCCGCATCGACCAGATCGGCATAGGACGTGCCTTCATAGCCCTTTCGCCAGAAAACCGGGAGCACGGCGTCGAGCACTTCCACCTCATTGAACTCACGACGACGTCCCATCAGGTCGGCTCCCCACTTTTCATAACGGTCATTACTAAACCGCTTGACTCTGTTTGTCCAGATTCCGTAACAGTCATTATCGTAATGTCCGTTATGTTATCGGATGGCCGGGGTTGGCTCACTGGCGCGATGGTCAGCAGGAGTGAAAATGACAGACAATTTCAACGCCCGGTCGACCGCCGACGAGGTCCTCGCCGGTATCGATCTTTCGGGAAAGCGCTACCTTATCACGGGCATCTCGTCGGGGATCGGGCTGGAGACGGCGCGGGCGCTGGTCGCGCGCGGCGCCAGCGTCGTCGGCGCGGTGAGAGACATCGCAAAGGCGGAGGCGGCGACGGTGCCGGTCCTTAAGGAGGCCGAAACCGCCGGCGGCAGCCTCGAACTGATCGAGCTCGACCTTGCGTCGTTGGCGAGTGTTCGGGCCGCCGCGGACAGGCTGCTCGCCGACGGCCGCCGGTTTGATGCCATCATCGCCAATGCCGGCATAATGGCAACGCCCGCTGGCAGGACCGCCGACGGCTTCGAGACGCAGTTCGGGACCAACCACCTCGGCCACTTCGCGCTCGTCACCCGGATCGAGCCGTTGTTTGTCGACGGCGGCCGCCTCGTGGTGCTGTCGTCGCAGGCGCATCGCGTCGCGGACGTGGATCTGGACGATCCCAATTTCGAGCGGCAGGAATACGAGCCGTTCGTCGCTTATGGCCGGTCGAAAACGGCCAATGCGCTGTTCGCCGTCGAGTTCGACCGCCGCCATCGAGCCCGCGGCATCCGCGCGGCCGCGGTCATGCCCGGCAACAGCCTGACCGACCTTCCCCGCAACTTCAGCGAAGAGGAGCTGAACGGCCTGTTCCAGACCGTGGGCAATGCGCGCGCCGAGGCGGGGCTGCCGCCAGCGGAACTGAAGGACGTCGGTCAGGCGGCCGCGACGACGGTCTGGGCCGCGGTCGTTGCAGACGGAGACGAGATCGGCGGTAGGTATCTCGAAGATGTCCGTGTTGCGACAGTCGACGACACGCCCAACCCCTTCGCCGATGGCGTGCGCTCCTATGCGCTCGATGAGGGAAAGGCGCGGCAGCTCTGGGCCAGGAGCGAAGCGCTGGTCGGGGCCGCATGACCACCATCGGCATCATCGGCGCGGGCGAGGTCGGCAGTCATATCGCGCGTGCGGCGATCGCCAGCGGCTATGAGGTCGTGCTCGCCAACTCGCGCGGGCCCGAGACGTTGGCCGATCTCGTCGAACAACTCGGTCCGGCGGCGCGCGCTGCCACGGCGGCGGAAGCCGCTGCCGCCGGCGATTTTGTCGTCGTCGCGGCGCCGCTCAAGCTGGTCAACGACATGCCGGCTGATGCGCTCGCGGGCAAGGTCGTGATCGACACCAACAACTATATGCCGTGGCGCGACGGCAACTACGGAATCGTCGACTCGGGCGAGAAGACCGAGCACGAGCTGCGGCAGGAGCAGCTCCCCGCTTCGAAGGTGGTGAAGGCGTTCACCCACATCCAGGCGCCGCGGATTCTGACCTGGGGTAAACCCTCCGGGGCACCCGACCGGCTGGCGCTGTCCGCGTCCAGCAACTTTCCCGAGGCCGTCGCGATCGTCGCGCGGCTCTACGACCAGTTCGGCTTCGACAACGTCGACAACAGCCCTCTCAGCGAATCCTGGCGGACCCGCCCGGGCCAGCCCGCCTGGAAGCAGAGTGCTCAGACCCGAGCCGAGCTGGTCGCCAATCTCGCCCGCGCGCACCGCCCCGGACAACCGTCAAGCTGAGAATCCAGCAAGCTTCCACCTGACCGATCAATGGAGATAACAATGTCGAACCCAGACCTGCGCGATTTCTACGATCGCTACATTGCCGCCCTGAATGCCAGGGACTTCGATGTCATGGACACATTCATCCATGACGAGGTCACCCTCAATGGCAAGCCGGCCACCCGCGAGGACATCCTCGCGGTGCAGCGGGAAGAGGCCGGCGCGGTTCCAGACCTTCACTGGGAGCTGACGAACCTCATCATCGACGGCGACCGGCTCGGCGCGCAGCTCGTGAACACTGGCACCCCGGCCAAGACCTTCGTTGGTGTCGAGCCGACCGGCGCCTCGTTCGAGGTCGTCGAATATGCCGTCTATCAGGTGATCGACGGCCGCTTCAAGCACATGGCGGCGATCCATGATGCCGAGGCGGTCGCCCGGCAGCTGAGCGCCTGACGATGGCGCTGTTCTCACCGCCCCGAAAGCCGTCCAGCCCGCTCGCGTCGATGCGCGGCGACCATGCCGGCGTGCGCGTGCCCGATTTCGACGCAGCCGTTGCCTGGTACACCGAGAAGCTCGACTTCCGGCTGACCGCCACCACCGAGGCGGTCGGGTTGAAGTGGGGCTTCCTCGCGCCGCCGGACGACGACGATTTCCAGATCGAGATCGCGGCTGGCCCCGGCGCCGTCGACCGCCCGGGAGCGGGGGAGATCGAGGCCTCACTCGGTCAGCGGGGCTGGCACCATCTCTGCCTCAAGGTCGACAGCATCGAGGACACGCTTGCCGAGCTCGGGCGGCGCGGCGTGACGATCGTCGCCGGCCCACTCGAATATGAGCCGATCCGGCGACGCGGCGGCTTCTTCGCCGATCCCTGGGGCAACCTCATCGAGATCATCCAGGACGCGTGAGCGTCGACAGGAGAGCCGCAGTGGCGAACCCAGACTCCACCGACCGGCGCGATATGATCCGGCAGTTCTTCCGCTATGCCGATGCCGCCGATACCCGCGTCCTTGACCTGTACACCGACGATATCCGGTTGACCTATCCCAAGTTCGGCACGGCGATCGGCAAGGAGGCAGTGCGCACCTTCACGATCCGCATGGCGAAGGTGCTGCGCAGGCTCGAGCACGACATCGACGGCCTGTCCTTCATCGAAGCCGGCGACACGATCGCGGTCGAGGGGCGCGAGTGGGGCGAGACGTCAGACGGCACGCCGTTCCCGGACGGCGAGATCTCCCAGGGCTTGTTTTGCAACGTCTTCGAGTTCGACGGCGACCTGATCCGTGCCGTGCGCATCTATGTCGACCCGGATTTCACCAACAAAGACACGGCGCTGATCGCCGCGCTGAGCTGAGCGCCGTAACGCCATTCAACGATCAAGCTTCACGAGGAATTTCGCATGACGAGGAAGACCAACCGCCAGTTCACGCTCGCCGCCCGCCCCCAGGGCCAGGCCAGGCTCAGCGACTTCGAGCTCGTGGAAAGCGCGATCCCGTCGCCGAAGGACGGCGAGGTGCTCTTTCGCAACACGCTGTTCTCGATCGATCCCTATCAGCGCAACCTGATGGGCAACGGCTCGTCCGAATGGCCGGTCATCGAGATCGGCGATCCGATGGGCGGGCCGACGGTGGCGGTGGTCGAGGAGAGCCGCAACCCGGACTTCGCGGTGGGCGATCACGTCCAGACCTGGACGGGCTGGCAGGACTATGCGGTGTCGGACGGCTCCGACCTTCGCAAGCTCGATCCGAATATCGCGCCCCTCTCGACCGCGCTCGGGCCTCTCGGCCTTACCGGTTTCACCGCCTGGTACGGCATGACCAAGGTCCACGACTTCAAGCCCGGCGGCACGCTGGTCGTCACCGGTGCGGCGGGATCGGTGGGCTCGACCGCGGCGCAGCTCGGCAAGCTGCGGGGCTTTCGCGTCGTCGGTGTAGCCGGCGGACCGGAGAAGGTGGCTTTCCTCAAGCGCGAGCTCGGCCTGGATGAAGCGATCGACTACAAGGCCGACGACCTTGAGCAGCAGGTTGCCCGCGCACTGCCCAACGGCATCGACGCGTTTTTCGAGAATGTCGGCGGCCCGCTTTTCCCGGTGCTGATGGAGCATTTCAACACTGACGCGAAGATGACGCTCTGCGGGACCATCGCCGATTACAGCGACACCGAGCTGCCTAAGGGCACCAACTATCTGCCTCGGATGATCACGCTGATCCACTACCGCTTCGTCAGCATCAAGGCGTTCGCGACGCCTTACGTGCTGGACACGTTTCCAGAATTCCTCGCGGAAATGACGCCGTTGGTGACGAGCGGCAGGATCATCTACGGCGAGGAATTCATCAAAGGCTTCGAGAGCCTGCCCGAAACCTTCCTGAAGCTTTTCGACGGCAGCCACAGCGGCAAGAAGCTGATTGTCCGGGCCGACTGATCCGCCGTCGAGCGCTTGCTTCATCTAACACACTCGCGGCTCGCACGCCGCCAATACCGGAGATCATCCATGACTGACCTCAACGGCAAGCGCGCCCTGGTGACGGGCGGTTCGCGCGGCATCGGCGCGGCGATCGCGGTCGAGCTGGCTAACCAGGGCGCAGATGTCGCCTTCAGCTATCAGAACGACGCCGACAGCGCGGCGGACATCGTCCGACAGATCGAAGCGAAAAGGCGGCGGGGCTTTGCGGTCCAGGCCGACAATGCTGATCCAGCAGCGGTGAAGCGTCTCGTCGCAGAAGCGGTCGCGAAGCTCGGCGGTCTGGACATCCTGGTGAACAACGCCGGAACCGCGCGTACCGGCACGATTGCCGAGCTAAGCCTCGACGACATCGATACCCTCCTGCATATCAATGTCCGCGGCGCCGTGCTGGTGGCGCAGACCGTGATCCCGCACCTGCCCGAGGGCGGTCGCATCATCTTCATCGGCTCGAACATCGCCGAGCGCGTTCCGTTTCCGCAGCTGACGATGTACGCGGTGACCAAGTCGGCGCAGCTTGCCCTCACGCGCGGGCTCTCCCGCGAGCTTGGGACCCGCAACATCACCGTCAACCTCGTCCAGCCCGGGCCGATCAGGACCGACCTTAACCCCGCCGATGGAGCGCTCAACGACGTCAATATCGACTTCACTGCGCTCAAGCGTGTCGGCCAGCCACATGAGATCGCATCGGTCGTGAGCTTCCTTGCGAGCCCCGCGGCCGGCTTTATGACTGGGTCCGCCATCACGGCGGATGGCGGTTTCAATGCCTGATGCAAGGCGGGCCCTCCGGTTCGTGTCCGTGCGCTGGAGTTGCCGATCGACGGAGTCGACATTGGCTTGGGGAGCCACTCGGCACCGTATGGCCTATAAAGACCGTCGCGAAGGGACTTAGGCCGTGGCAACGACCACTTTTGATGTTTCCCGAACACTCGTCCAATGGTCGGAGAAGGTCGAGGATGTCCTTCGTGCAACCCTGCCGGATGCTAGGCCGCAGGAGCTTAAGCGCGCATGCCGCGTGTTCGAAGCGGAAAGCCGGCGCCTGCAGGCGGAGGGCGCGTTCCGCTCGTTCGTCGCTATTCTAAGTCACGTCTGATTGTAGCGCCTCGACGCGAAAATCAGACGGCGTAGTGCCAACTATGCTTCGGAAGGCAACGCTGAACGCTGAGGCACGCGCGTATCCAACTCTCCGAGCGACCTCGGCTACCTGCAGATCAGTCTCAAGCAGGAGGGCACGAGCGGTCTTCATTCGTTCCTCCATGATAAACGCGTGGGGAGACAGCCCTGAGGTGGTGCCGCCTATTTGGACAGGTTTGGGGCTAAATTAAGCTCATCCGTGTTGTCGTTCACGCCGCCATTCTGGTCATCAGATCATGGGGGGCATGCCCCCCATGATCTGAAGCGTCGATTTGCCCATATGCCTCGGCCGGGGTTTTGCCCGCAAGGCGCGAATGAGGGCGGTGATGGTTGTAATAGTCAAACCAACGCCCCAAGCCCGCGCGCAGTTCGGAACCGGCCTCGAAGGCGTGCAGGTAGACGCATTCATATTTCACCGATCGCCACAGCCGCTCGATGAAGACGTTATCCATCCAGCGGCCCTTGCCATCCATGCTGATCTTGACGTCCGCCGCGCGCAGAACGCCGGTAAAGGCCTGGCTGGTGAACTGGCTGCCTTGATCGGTGTTGAAGATTTCCGGCTGACCATAGCGGGCCATGGCCTCTTCCAGCGCCTCGACGCAAAATGCAGCGTCCATGGTGTTGGATAATCGCCAGGCCAGCACCTTGCGGCTCGCCCAATCCATGATCGCAACGAGGTAAAGGAACCCCCGGCGCATGGGCAGATAGGTCACGTCCGCGCACCACACATGGCCCGGCCGCGCGATCTCCAGATCGCGCAGCAGATAGGGATAAATCCGATGCTCCGGGTGCGGATCGCTCGTGCGCGGGCGCTGGTAGATCGCCACCAGTCCCATCTTCGCCATCAGCCGTCGTACCCGGCGGCGGCCCACCGCATGCCCAAGCCGCTGCAGGTGCCGCGCCATCTGCCGGCTACCATACCATGGGCAGTCCATGAACACCTCGTCGATCAGGCGCGTCAGCGCCAGCGTCTCCGCGCTCTGGGGTGCCGGGGCGTAGTAATACGAGGACCGGCTGATCGACAGCAGGCGGCATTGCCCCGCGATCGACAGGTGTGGGTGAGCAGGCTCGATCAGTGATCGCCTCTGGCCCGCGCTCATCGACCGGAGGCTTTCGCTAAAAAATCGCGTTCCACCAGCAATTGCCCGATCTTGGCGTGCAGCTTCTCGATTTCCGCTTCGGCTTCGGCCTTCGACGGCTGATCCCCGCCGTCGAACAGGCTTGCCATCCCTTCCATCACCTGACGCTTCCACGCCCCGATCATCGTATGGTGGACCCCGTGCTTGGCGGCCAACTCAGCCAGCGTCAATTCGCCCCGGATCGCCTCCATCGCTACCTTCGCCTTGAAATCCGCGCTGTAGCGCTTTCTCGTCTTCTTCATTCCCGTCCGTTCCTCACGTCGGGATGAGCTTAACACCCTGTCCTGTTTTCTGGCACCACCTCACCCAGTCCGCTTCCTAAACAGTCGAGAAAAGTGGAACTTGCTCACACAAGCTACCGACGCAAGCTCGTCTAGGGTGAGATTCTCGGCATACCGCATTCGAATTAGGTCCACGGCGCGCAATAGGCGCTTGTCGGTGATGCCTTCCTGCCCTGCGAAATGGGTCAGAGGATCAATCCTGCCGTGCATCAACATTAGATGCATCGCTAGCCAGCATACGCACGACTCTGCATAAATTTCCGGAGCACCGCGTCGCATGCCGGAAATTAGGCTGCTTACCACGCCCGTCACCGCCGCATCCGCAAAAATAGGCTTCGCGCTTGCGATGTTCGCGCCATGAGCGCCCGATATTCGCAGCTGGTCAGATGCCGCTGCAAGAATTGCTTGAGATATATAGAGGCTGGTGGCTTCCAGTGCTGTTTGGGCGCTCCACCGGAGCCGATCCGTGTCACCGGGCGCCGTAACGCCGATTGTGCCACGGCGGACTTTTGAACCGCGCCACTTCCCGGCTGAGAACACTTCGGCGTAATGCGTCGGGCCTAACGCTACTGCGAGACGGAGATCTGGCGACGGCGTCCCACTTAGCTCGATCTCACCCGCAGTCCATCGCCGGCGTTCGACCAGCAGAGAGCGCCATCCTACGGCCCGGCTCGTTTCCAAGACGACACCACCGAGTGCATTCTGACACGCCAGGCTAGCTGGATCATACATCTTCGAAGCTTCCAATCGACAACAATGGACTGATCTTCGCAACGCTAGCGAGCATGAGGTCGATATACGACATCTTGCTCAAGTTTTCCGAGGACTTGCCCTTTTTCCCGCGCATCGGGTGATTTTGTCGCTGGCCTGCATTCTAACGGATGTGTCGCCTTCCGGAAAACTGGGGTGCGGGAAGGCAAGGACGAGGGGGTGGAGCATACCGCCGTGTCGCGTCTTGATGAGGAGATGGATCTTGATTTTTTATGACGCCAAGCAACCTGGACCGAACCCGACCACTGTCCGCCTTTTTGTACTTGAGCGTGGAGGGCTTTCTTTCGATGTGGAGACTATTGACCTTGCCGCACTAGAGAACCGCCGTCGTCCGTATCTCGAGAACGTAAACGCTCGCGGAGAATTACCAGCCCTCCGGTTGGATGATGGTCGTGTGATTACCGAGATAACGGCGATCTGCGGCTACTTCGATGAAATCGCTCAAGGTGGCCGGCACCTGTGCGGCAACTCGCCCATTGAGCGCGCTGAGGTGCACATGTGGACTCGGCGAATGTACTTGGAGATAATTTCCCATTTCGTTGCATGGTTCCGAGGGTCGGACATCGCGGTCGAAGCCTATCGGGGCAACCGAATCCTTCAGCTTGAAGCCATGCACTCAAACCGGCTGATCGCCGAACGCGGGCTCAACATGCTCGACGATGAGATGGCGGAAAAGGCCTTCATTGCGGGCGAGAATTTGAGCATGGCGGATATCATTCTATACGGCTTTATGGCTGCGGCCGGGCCAGAGACGCCATGGCTAAACGTGCCGCAACGGCCCTCGGTGGGCGGTTGGTACGACCGTATGTCTGCGCGGCCTGCCGCCAAACAAATGCTGAAACCCTTTGGATCTCGCGTAGAGCTAGCGGCGCAATAACGCCAATCGCAGCTCTTCGGTCGTCAGCCGGCCTTAGGCTCATCAAGTAGGCGGTCGAATCGGCCGCCGGGGTCGCGATCACCGACCTTTTGCTTTCGCGCCTCGCACCGGTTGTATCACCTTGACCACGCTCAGCGTGCGCTCGTGTCCATCGCGATCTGGCCAGAGTATTGAGTCACCTTCGCGCAAGCCGATGAGCCCGGCGCCGACAGGAGTGAGTACGGAGATCCGGTTCGCAGCAATATCGGCCTCGGCAGGGTAGACAAGTTCGACGGTACGACGGGTGCCGGTTGCCTGATCGACAAACTCGACCGTCGAACGCATGGTAACGACGTCAGGAGGAATGTCCTCGGCGGTGTGAATCCTGGCGCGTTCGATCTCGGCCATCAACAGGCGGCTAACATCTGACTGGCGGGCGTGGGCACGCATTCCGAGATCGGACAGCGCATCGGCTTCGGTGTCGATCATATGAATGGGAGGGCGCGCGGCAGCTTTAACAAGGGTCATGACGAAGGCTCGTAGTGTGAGGGTTGCGAACGCTGGCGAGGCGTGGCGGATCGGGCTATGCCCTTACCCCGAACCCAGCACGCGAACGTCCGGACCCGGGGCTAACAGCCCGACATGAGCTGGCACCCGCGATTGCAGAATCGGACGTGAGCCTTCGACGCTTGCATAACCAAGCGACCATGGGCTGCGGCCCTAGCCCCGTCAATCGCCCCGCGAGCCTCAGAGCGATGTGTTACGTAACCCGGTGAACCCGATTTGGCTGAGAACGGCGAGCGCACGGCCTTAGCTGACCAGCATTCTGAGTCCCGCGGAGCTGATCAGCATCAGGAGCAACATGGCGAAGACGTGATCCCACATGCAGAGGCTCGTACGCGAAACTGGCTGTCGCGTGACCAGCGCCACCCCAACGAGAACGAGCGCGGATGCAGCAAACATTAAATGCACGAAGAACAGGAAAAGAAAGGGCGGCCGATGATCGAGCGCAAAGGTTGGTGCGCAGAGTAGGAGGATCAATCCGACTTGCCCGCAAAACGCGCGGAGGTGTATCCGCGAGCGGCTATCCTGCTCACGCAACAACCTCATCCACCGGAATCGCGTGACCGCTTCCCACATGGTCGGCGAGTGCCCTATCATTGCTCCAAGGCTCGCCGGTCACGGCCGCGCGAGGCCAATGCAACGAACGGTAGCTCGACCGACATCAGGATGGCGTATGATCGGGCCAAACCGCGCAAATATTGCGTTAGGGCAGATTAGCTTCGTCTAAGATCTTCGCTTTCAGTCTTTCTCGTCCTGAGATCCATTAAGCCGACCTCGATCTCCAGCTAGAGGTTCTTGTGGAGCCTCGGTTACAGACCGATCTTTGGCTTTGTTGATGAGCCGAGACTTCGCGAGCGTGTCGAGCTTCGCCATTATGCCTCGTGTGACTTGGCGTCGCCGTACGAACAACGCCACTAGCGACACGAGCAAAGCGAAGCGCGCGAGCATGAGGATCCAGTCGCCGACATCAGCGTGAAAGCTGTTCACCGCCATGGACGGCGACCAAGGAAGGAGCGCCCGCTTCGTTTCCCCGGGATCAGAACGTAGATGATCCCGAGCGCAAGAAACCAAAGCAAGGCGACCGCGCGCAACGGCGTCGCGGCCGCTGGTATATGATGAGCCGCCACGAGCAGGCCGATCAGGCCTGAGACGCCGATGATCTTAACGGCCGCGGAAAGAATGCTGAGGGGCGGCATCCTATAGCACCCTGGGCGAGGTCGGTGCAAAAGCCCTTATGAGCCGAAGGAAGCTCAGGCGGCGGCGCGCAGCATGGGTTGACGGGGCGATCACTCCACCGCTCCTTGACGGCCTTCGGCCTGGGCATAGGCGAGCAGAACTGACGCCTCTGGCGAGAGGGTCTCCGGCCGCCATATTGCGTAGACCGCAGCGTGAGGCTCCGGAGCGCTGATCGGTCGGTAGATGACGCCGGGGTAATAAACGCCTAGTGCGCAAGAGCGTGTCAGCGCGATCCCGAACCCCAATCCTACGAGATGCATGAGAGTGTCGCGATGGACCTGGGTTGGAATGATCAACCGTGGCCGGCCTTCGAGTATTGTCGCTATTTCGTTCGCCGTGCGGATGACGCGCGTTTCATCGATCGCCATCAGAAACGTTTCGCATCTGAGTGCTTCGCGACGAAGGGCGTGGTGACCGGCGAGCCGATGACCCTCCGGCAAGGCTACTACGATCGTCTCGTTCCAGCAGTGCTCGGACACGATGGACGCTTTATCCACCCGCTCTTGTATGAAAGCGACGTCAATTGTTCCGCGCGCAACTTGATCGGCGATATCGTCGCCGTCACCCTCGACAAAACGTACATCTATTGCTGCTTCTGTTTTTTGGAGCCGAGCGAGCACGTTTCGAAGTGGGCCATAGCTCAGGGAGGCGTCCAGTCCGATCCGAAGCGATGCCGATGTGCTGCCGCCGGTGAAATGACTGCAAGCGTCGCGCAGGCTATGTGAGAGCCTCTTTTGAGGCCCACCGGAAGGGGCGGACAACTTGAGAAAGCGGCGATTTTTGCTTGGCTCAAACGTTGTAGGGCGTGTTCCAACTGGTCTATCGCTACGTGGAATGCCTTCGGCTTTTTCGCTCGCGGGGACCGGCGGTCGGCGCTCCGGGCGAAGCAACAGGCGTGCTGCAATCAAGAGCACTGCCAAGAAGATGATGAAGACGGACGCGCCAGACATTGGTCATTCCGTGAAACCGAGCGGACGGTCAATCGAAGCCGCGACGTTGATCGAAGTTCGCTTGCTCTCAGGTTGATCGCGGCTGCTCCAATCATGTTTGCGATTTTTTCAGGCGGAGCGTTCCTCCGATCCGCGGTCTTTTGTTGCTTTGCGCCTGTCCCGGCGGCTCGCCAGAAACAGCTTTACGCGGAGGTAGATGTTCAACCACAGCAACCCGCCGATGATGAGCAGGAGCATCAGGAGGCCTTCTGGATTCATCATTGTGCCTCATCGTGCTCCCCGCAGCAGAACATGGTTGCTGGCGCGCGGCGGGCGCGGAGACACCGATGATGGATTGGCGGGCGCCACGGTCCATCTCATTGCGTGCGAGGCCTTCTCGGAGGGAATGTGGAGAGGGTTCGCCGGAGAGCGCCTCGGTAGCTCGATCTGATCAAAGATGTGGCGACCGAGCACGAGCAAGGCGCTGCCCGCGCTCATGCCGACGAAGCCCAACGCCGCCAGAAGCATCTCAAAGGGCGTGGCTTCATGCAGCGGAAGCACATGGACAAGTGCGTACAGGCGGCTCAACGCAAGTGCGGCAATGATCACGCCCAGCAAGCCCGCTAGTCGTAACCCTGCATTCCTTGCATCAGTTGCTGCGATTGGCATGCCGCCCTCCATGGTGGCGGCAATCCAACTAAAGGCACGATCATAAAGATTCGAGATCAGATTTTCGGGCTAGACGTAAAGATGGTGTATATATGCGCCTTACTTCCTAAGTCGGCAGCCGTGAGGTATGCCGCGTCTTTGGCCTTAAGTAGTGTGGGCTATAGCCATCCAGTTTTTCGGAAGCGCCGGTAGAGTGTAAGGCATATCACGGCGATGATCGACATAACCGCAGGGTAGCCATAGACGGAATGCAACTCGGGCATATGCTCGAAGTTCATCCCGTAAATGCCAGCCAAGGCAGTCGGCACGGCCAGGATCGCCGCCCATGCCGCCAGTTGGCGGGTGATGGCGCCAGTGCGTTGTTGCTCCATCAGATTGCTGAACTCGAAAACGGAAGTCAGCACCTCGCGGAGACCAGTGTTCATCGTCTCCACCCGCCGCACGTGATCCAGCACATCGCCGAAATAGTGGCGAGCCTCGGCATCGATGCAAGGATGGTTGGTCTGAGCTAACTTACGGGCCACCTCCTCCATGGGTATCAGGATGTGTCCAAAGCGAGTGAGCTGACGCCGAAGCGTGAATATTCGGGCGATCTCGGTTCGACCCAAGAAGGCGTCGAGCGTGCGCTGCTCCATAGCCGAGACTTCTTCCTCGAGCGACTCGACCAGTGGAATGTACCCGTCGACGATGAAATCCAGCACTGCGTGCAACACATAGTCCGTGCCTTGGCCGAGGAGATCTGGCGACTCTTCCAGGTGCTTGCGCAGCGGAAGGTGTGATCGGGTTGAGCCTTGCCGCACCGTGATGATGTGACTGTGACCGAGGAACACGGCGGTCTGTCCGTAGGCAATGACGCCGTCGTCCAGTTGCGCGGTGCGCGCGATCAGGAACAACTGATCGCCGTAGATATCGACCTTCGGCAACTGGCCGTCTTTGAGCGAGTCTTCTACCGCGAGTGGGTGAAGATTGTAGAGGGCCTGTAATGCCATGACGTCCTCCGCGCATGGGTCCGACAAGCCTATCCAAACGAACTCGGAGCGATCCGTCGGGCAATCAACCCGTTCGCCGATGTCGACCTCGCGAATCCGACGACCGTCGCGGTAGAGATACGCTGCGATGACTGGCATCAGTCCTCTTTCTGTATGAGGAGGTGCGGCCCGAGCTTAGTCGCCCGACCTGCAGTCGTCATCGCGATGACCGACGATTGTGTGCGGCTACAGCGCTTGTGACGTCGGGCTGATTGGCTCGCCGTGGTTCTAAGCGGCGCGGACATTGCGGTCGATGCCGGCTTGGGGAGCACCTCTGGTCGGGGCTTGACCTCGCTCTCGGCGGCCGGCGGTAAAATCATGTTCGACCGATTGGATGACTCGCCTCGACGTCTCGCGCAGCCAACTCGCGGCGCGTTGCATATCGCGCGGCGAGATCGAGATGAAGTCTCTTGACCGCTACATCTGAAGCGTTGGCCGCTAACTCCAGTTCCTGTGCCGCCCGGCGGGCGAAATATGCTTCGTCCGATACCGGATCGACGCTCTTCGCGTTGGTGCTCCGGACCGAGGAAGCAGTCTCCGATGGGCTGGCGGGGACGGGCTCTTCTTCAGCCGCCATGGCGGCGCAACCAGGCCCGTGCAGCCTCTTCGTCGCCAGCCGCGAAATGACGGGCTTCCATCTTGAGCAGCGGATCGAAGAGGTTGGTGAGGCGACTTATCCAGTCGGGCCCGCCGACGAGCGCATATCGCTCGATATGGCGTAACAGTCCGATCTTCAGTTCGAGCAGCCTCGTATCAACGAGCAGCGACGGCTCGAAGCCGTCGTAGTGACGGACGATGCCGAGGAGACGGCGACCGCCCCCGCCGCTGAACGCGGCCGAAAGCCTCTCGGCGAGATTGCGCGCATCCGCGCTGGTGATGCGCCCGTCGATCTCGAAGGTGAAAATATCGGAATCACCGTTCTCTAAGACCCGCAGGCTTTCAGGATGCGCGCAATCGACGTCACCGCGAACCCAGGCGAGGGCGTGCTCCCGACGATCGGGCGTATAGGACTGATAGCTGACATAGGGCAGCAAGGCGTTTTCGATCCGGGCGGCGTTACGGATCCAAGCCTGGTCGCTGACGATGGCGATCCGTCCGAATTGTCTGAGCCGTGCCAAGTAGCGGAACGCATTGCCAAGATCGCTACGCCACGCCTCCGAGGACATGCCCTTGAAGTTGCGGACTTCCGCGAAGACATGGACGGTGTCGCCGCGCTCAAGCGCCGTATCAAGCTGCCGCATGGCGGTTTCGACGTCAGCTTTCTCGATACGGCCGTCGGTGGCCAATTCGATGACAGTTTCATTCTGATTTTCGGCCATGATCTGGTCCTTGCGGATTGTCGGATTGATCCGGTTGTTCAGCCTCAGCTATGACGTGCCTCGGCGGCCTCCAGGCCGGACAAGCGGTATCCGACCTGCAATTCCGTCAGGAGGTGCTGGGGCTGCGACGGCTCCTCTTCGAGCTTTTGCCTGAGCTGCGCCATGTAGATGCGGAGGTAATGGGCGCGTTCTGAGTATCCGGGACCCCACACCTCCATAAGCAGTTGGCGGTGGGTTAGCACCTTGCCGTGGCCACGGACCAACGCCGTCAGAAGTCGAAACTCGTTGGGCGTGAGATGGACGGGTATGCCCGCGCGCGCAACTTCGTGCGTGGCAAGATTGATGGTGACCGACCCGAACTTGGCTACGGGCGACGCTGCGCCGCCGTTCGATACGGTGCCGGCGCGCCGCAGTTGTGCCCGCACTCGCGCCAGGAGTTCGGGCACGCCAAACGGCTTGACCAGATAGTCGTCGGCGCCGGCGTCAAGCGCCTCCACCTTTTCGGTTTCCTGCTCGCGCGCGGATAGTACGAGAACGGGCGCTGACATCCAGCCGCGCACTTCCCGGATCAGCGTCTTGCCGTCGCCGTCGGGTAGTCCGAGATCGACGATCATCAGGTCGGGCTTGCGACTGCCCGCATTCAGCCGCGCCTCTTCGGCCGTCGCCGTCTCGAAGACATTCATGCCCTCTTTTTCCAGCGCCATGCGGATAAAGCGCCGAATATCGGCTTCGTCTTCAACGATCAGAATGCGCGGCTTGATCATGGATCGGTTCACTTTCGATCGCAGGCGGCGTCCCAAGCGGCAGTCGTATCTCGAACGCAGCTCCGTTTGGTTTGCGCTGTTCGGCTCGGATGCTTCCGCCGTGAGCCGTGATGATACTGCGGCAGAGCGCGAGCCCCAATCCAACGCCGGCGACCGACGACTCCTTCTGCCCGCGCGCGAACGGCTCGAAGAGCATTTCCGGATCCCGCACGGGGAGCCCGGGGCCATTATCTTCAACGATAAGATACATGGTGTCCGCCGTAGCACCGGCCCGAACGTTTATCGTGCTATCGCGCGGCGTATACTTGGCGGCGTTGTCGAACAGATTGATAAGAACGCGCTCGATGAGCGTGGCATCGGCCTCTATGAGCGGAAGATCCGCCGGCAGATTGGTGCGAACCTTGCGAGGTTCGAGGATCGCGCGCGATTGTAACACGGCGCTGCCGACGATCTCGCTCAAGGAATTCCATTCCTTGTTGAGCCGCACGCCTTCGCTTTGCATGCGTGCCAGGTCGAGCAGGTTGGCAACGAGGCGCTTGAGCTCGTCGGCCTGAACCCGGATCGAGCGCGCCAGGTCACTGCGATCTTCGACTGGAAGCTCTTTGCGATGCTCGAGCGTCTCGGCCAGGCCGCGGATCGCGGTCAGCGGCGTCTTGAGGTCGTGCGATACGGCCGACAGCAGCGCGTTGCGGAGCTTCTCACCCTCCATCCGGACCAGGGTTTCCTGTGCGACTTCCATGAAGTGGATGCGCTCGAGCGTGAGGCCAATGGTCGAGCAGCAGGCATCAAGCAGACGGCGATCGTCCGGATCGTCGGGCAGCGGCGCGCCGACCGGCACGACCGCCAGCACTCCGCGCATGGCCATCGACGCTTTCAGGGGAAGGTACAGGGCGTGGGCGGCGCTCAAGGTCTGAGTGCCAAGGCCCGCTTGTTGTCCATGATCGAAAGCCCATTGTGCGGTCGATGTATCGACAAGGCCGGGGTCCTCGGTAGGCATCAAGCGCTCGTTCTTGTCGGGAACCAGGAGGATGATCCGCGCTTCGAACAGTGGTGTCAGCGCTTCCCGGCAAATCGCGACAACTTGGTCAATCTTGATCGCGCTTGAGAGGTCGCGGGCGATCCTGGCCAAGGCCGACGCCCGTCGTTCTCCGGCACGGGCTACACGAGCTTCCGATCGGAGGCGCGCCGCGAGTTGGCTGATCACGACTGCGACTACCATCATAAGCGCGAAAGTGAATATGTATTGCGTGTCGGTGACCGCGAACGAGAGCTTCGGCTCGACGAAGAAGAAGTCAAAGCAGCCTACCGAAAGCAGGGACGCCCACGCCCCGGCGAGGCGGCCGAGTCGCAAGGCGATGAACACGGTCGTCACCAGGAAAAGCATGACGACGTTGGAAAGATCGAAAAAGCCTACGAGCTGGGAGGCGAGGAAGGTCGCCGCGCCGCATGCGAGCGTGGCGATGCCAAGCGCCGCGATCTGCGTCTGCGGCTCCTCCGGTATCCAACGAACTCGGCGGGTCGCCCGGACTTCGTCAACGCTCAGCAGCAGGAGCCCAATTTCCGGATTGGCGCGGGCAAGCCGTTCCTGCAATCGACGTTTGAACGTAAATATGCGTCGGCGAGCTGTGTTTCCGATGATGAGCTTGGTGGCGTTGCGCTTTCGAGCATAGTCGAGGATCGCCTCGGTAATGTCTTGGCCAGGGACATTTGCAAACTCCGCGCCGGCTGATTGGGCCGTCTTCGCGATGACGAGCAGCGCCTCGCGGGATCGCGCGTCATTATTTTGATAGGGCTGATCGACGTGGACGACGATCCATTTGGCCTGAAGCCGCTGGGCGAGGCGCCCGGCTTCACGGACGAGCTTTTCCTGGGACCGATCCGCGCTGACGCAGACCATGAGCAATTCCTGCGTCGGCCAGACCGTCTTGATCGCGTGCGAGACGCGGTAGGTCCGGACATCGGCGTTGACCCGGTCGGCGACGCGGCGGAGCGCAAGCTCGCGTAGCGCGATCAGATTGCCGCGGCGGAAGAAGTTCTGACGCGCGCGCTCGATTGACACGGGCAAGTAGACCTTGCCGGCGTTCATGCGGGCGAGCAGATCGTCCGGCGGCAGATCGACCAGCACGACATCGGTCGCGGAATCGAAAATGCGATCGGGTACGGTTTCACGGACGCGAATGCCGATAATGCCGCCGACGATGTCGTTGAGGCTGTCGAGGTGCTGTACGTTGAGCGCGGTGTAGACATCGACGCCGGCGTCGAGCAGCTCTTCGACATCTTGCCACCGCTTGGCATGGCGGCTGCCGGCGACGTTCGTGTGGGCAAGCTCGTCGACCACCAGCAGCTTGTAGTCGGACGCCAGGGCGCCATCGAGATCGAACTCGGTGACAGGCCTGCCATTACCCGGCAACGTCTTGCGCGGGAGAATGGCAAAGCCGTCGATCAGCGCCTCGGTTTCCTTGCGGCCGTGCGTCTCGACGATGCCGATTCCGACGCGCACGCCCTCAGCCTGAGCCTGCCGCGCCGCTTGAAGCATCGCAAAGGTCTTCCCCACCCCAGCGCAGGCCCCGAAGAAAATCTTGAGCTGTCCGCGTTTGGAGTGCTCTGCGTTACCTCTTACGGCCTCCAGAAGAGCGTCCGGATCAGGTCGCTGATCGTTCATCGTCTACTGCCTCACGCCAGTGCCGCACGCCGTTCGTCTAAAAGAACGGCGTGAGCACGAGGTCGATGAGCTTTATACCTATAAATGGCACGATAATCCCGCCTAATCCGTAGATGAGCAGGTTCCGACCGAGAAGCCGCGCCGCCGGTTCGGCGCGATACTTCACCCCGCGTAGGGCGAGCGGGATTAGCACGACGATGATCAGCGCGTTGAAGATGACCGCAGAGAGAATCGCCGAGGCCGGGCTGTGCAGTCCCATCACGTTGAGCGCGGCGAGCGGCGGATAGGTCGCGACGAAGGCGGCGGGAATGATCGCGAAATACTTGGCCAGGTCGTTTGCGACGCTAAAGGTCGTGAGCGCGCCGCGCGTCATGATCATCTGCTTGCCGACTTCGACGACGCGCAGCAGCTTGGTTGGGTTGCTGTCGAGATCGACCATATTGCCGGCTTCCTTGGCCGCCTGCGTACCGCTGTTCATCGCGACGGCGACATCGGCTTGGGCGAGCGCGGGCGCGTCGTTGGTGCCGTCGCCGGTCATCGCGACGAGCCGTCCCTCAGCCTGGTACTGGCGAATAAGCCGGAGCTTGTCCTCCGGCGTCGCCTCAGCCAAGTAATCGTCGACGCCGGCTTCGGCCGCGATGGTCGCTGCCGTCAACTGGTTGTCGCCGGTGATCATCACGGTCTTGATGCCCATCGCGCGAAGCTCGGCGAAGCGCTCCTTGATCCCGCCTTTGATGATGTCCTTGAGCTCGATCACGCCCAGGACATTGGTTCCGTCGCTAACGACGAGCGGTGTGCTGCCGCGGCGAGAAACTTCTTCGACGGTCGTGGTCACTTCCTTGGGGAAGACACCGCCCATCGCCTCGACATGGGCGCGGATCGCACTGGCCGCACCTTTCCGGATCTGGCGGCCGTCGATGTTGATGCCGCTCATTCGGGTTTGCGCGGTGAAACCGATTGTCTCCGCGCCCTGAAGCTCGCGGCCGCGGATGCCGAAAGCGTTTTTGGCCAGGATCACGATAGAGCGCCCTTCGGGCGTCTCGTCGGCAAGGGATGCGAGCTGCGCCGCGTCGGCCAGCGCGGGCTCTTTGATGCCGGGCGCGGGATGAAACTTCGTCGCCTCGCGATTGCCGAGCGTGATCGTGCCGGTCTTGTCGAGGAGGAGGACGTCGACATCACCCGCCGCCTCGATCGCGCGGCCAGAGGTGGCCAGCACATTGGCCTTCATCATCCGGCTCATACCGGCGATGCCCACGGCTGAGAGCAGTGCTCCGATCGTCGTCGGGATGAGGCAAACGAGAAGCGCAATGAGCACCGTGATCGTCACCACCGTGCCCGAGCCGTTGATGATCGTGCTGAAGCTAGAGAACGGCAGGAGGGTGACGCAGACGAGCAGGAAGATGATCGTGAGTGCGACCAATAGGATCGTGAGTGCGATCTCGTTGGGTGTCTTGCCACGCTTAGCGCCTTCGACCATCGCGATCATGCGATCGAGGAAGGCCTCGCCCGGCTTGGCAGTGACCTCGACAACAATCCAGTCCGAAAGCACGCGTGTGCCGCCCGTCACGGATGCGAAGTCGCCGCCTGCCTCGCGGATGACGGGGGCGGACTCGCCGGTGATTGCGGACTCATCCACCGAAGCTGCGCCTTGCAGCACTTCGCCGTCGGCCGGGATGATCTCGCCAGCCTCGACAAGCACGTATGCTCCCACACCCAGTTCGTCGCTCGCCTGAGGCCAGGATTCGGCGTCACGTCGCGGCTCCTTGAGCATCCGAGCGAGAACGCGCTGGCGGGTGGCGCGCAGCGCATCGGCCTGCGCCTTGCCGCGCCCTTCCGCCATGGCCTCGGCAGCGTTGGCGAAAAGGACCGTGAACCAAAGCCATGCGGCGATCGCGAAGATGAAGGGAGCGGACGCCTCGCCCTTGCCGGTCACGGCCTGAATGAAAAGCAAAGTTGTGACGATGCTGCCGAGAAACACGACGAACATCACCGGGTTCTTGATCTGAACGCGCGGTGACAGCTTCTTGAAGGCTTCCGCGGCCACTGATGCCCACGGCACTTGCTTGACGTTTCCGCCGAGGACGGCGGCGCTCTGCGCCGTAGGAGTCTCTAGATCGGACATGATGCCACCTCGGTTTTATTGGGCAGCCGGACGGGCCGGCGCGGCAGCCGCGTCGAGCGCGAGATTGAGTGCAAGGACATTGACGCGTGGGTCGCCGAACAGACCGAACTGCGGTCGATCGACATTCTCATTGATCAGCGCCAGGACGCGGTCCACCGCCACCCCTCGGGCGCGAGCGACCCGCTGCGCCTGGATGTTGGCGTTGGCGATCGAGATATGCGGGTCGAGACCTGAGCCGGACGCGGTCACCGCGTCGACCGGAACGGCGGCGTTGGCCGCCAGTCCGTTCTCCTGACGGTAGGCGATGGCGCGCTCTTCGACCGCGGTGAGGAGCTTCTTGCTGAGAACACCCTGGTTGCTCGCGGCGCTGGCTCCAGCGTTATACGGCTGGTCGACCGTCTTGGAGGGGTCCTGCGGGTCGGGACCCGACGTGGCGCTTGGCCGACTATGGAAATATTCCGGGCGTGCGAAATATTGTCCGATCTGGCGAGACCCGATGGCCTGCCCGTTTCTCTCGATCAGGCTTCCCTGAGCCTGGCTCGGGAAGAGCAGATTGGCGACGCCGGTTGTCGCCAGCGGATAGGCCAGACCTGTCACCACCATGAATAGCAGGGCTGAAACAAGCACCGGCCGGGCGATGCCCTTGAAGGCGGAGGTGGCAGAGAGGTCGGCGGATGTCGATTGATCGTTGTGCATGGCGATGTCCTCAGAATGTCGTGCCAGACAGCATCAGCAGATGCTCGACGATGGGGCCGAGCGCGAGCGCGGGGAGGAAGGTCAGACCCCCGACCACCAACACCACGAACACGAGAAGCCCTGTGAACAGCGGCGTTGCGGTCGAGAGCGTCCCTGGGCCAGCCGGCACCGTCGTCTTCGCCGCCATCACGCCCGCGACCGCCAGCATCGGCAGCAAGGTCAGATAGCGCCCGACCAGCATCGCGAGCCCAATGGTTGTGTTGAAGAAGGGCGTGTTGGCGTTGAAGCCGGCGAAGGCCGAACCGTTGTTGGCGGTGCCCGAGGTATAGGCGTAGAGCACTTCGCTGAAACCGTGGGGCCCCATGTTGGCCAGACTGTCGACGGTGGAGGGCATGACGCATGCGAGCGCCGTGAAACCGAGGATGCTGAAGGCATGGGCCAGAACAGCCAGCATCACGAACTTCATCTCGCGCGCCTCGACCTTCTTGCCGAGGAATTCGGGCGTTCGCCCGATCATCATGCCGACCAGGAAGACGGTCAGAATTGCATAGGTGACGAGATTGATGAGGCCGACGCCATCGCCGCCGAACACGTTGTTGAGCATCATCTGGGCGATCGGGACGAGGCCGCCAAGCGGCGTCAGCGAGGCGTGCATCGAGTCGACCGATCCCGTCGTCGCCGCCGTCGTGGTGGTCACGAACAGGCTGGTCTGCGCGATGCCGAAGCGAAGTTCCTTACCCTCCATGTTGCCGCCGCCGAGCGTTGCGGTCTGCGCCTGATCAATTCCCAGCGGCGAGAGCATCGGATTGCCCGCATGCTCGGCGCCGTAGACCAGCGCTAGGAAACCGAGGAACATGACGAAGAAGGCGGCGAAGAACGACCAACCCTGCTTGCGGTTGGCGATCATCGATCCGAAGACGTAGGTCAGGGCCGACGGGATCAACAACATGCTCAGGATGTGCAGCGTGTTGGTGAGCGGTGTCGGGTTTTCAAAAGGATGCGCGGCGTTCATGCCGAAGAAGCCACCGCCGTTGGTGCCGATGTGCTTGATGGTCTCGAGACTGGCCACCGGCCCGATGATGAGTTGCTGGCGAGCGCCTTCGAGCGTCGTGACCACCGTGTCGGCCGTCAGCGTCTGCGGCATGCCCTGCCACACATAGATGAGCGCAAGGACGAAGCAGACCGGGAGCAGCAGGCGGTAGGTGACGCGCGTGAAGTCGACCCAATAATTGCCGATGTCGCCGGCGCTCTTGCGGCTAAGGCCCCGGATGAAGCCGCCCGCGGCGGCAACGCCGGTCGCGGCGCTGACGGTCATCAGGAACGTGATGACCGCCATCTGCGACAGGTTCGAGAGGCTCGTTTCGCCAGAATAGGCCTGCCAGTTGGTATTGGTGATGAACGAGGCGACGGTGTTGAACGCGAGGTCGGGTGTCTGCGAAGAGCGACCGAGCGAATCGCCGGGCAGAAGTTGCTGGATGCGCAAAATCAGGTAGCCGAGCAGCATCATGGCGGCGTTGCTGAGGAGCAGCACCGCGCCATAGCGTTTCCAAGACATCGGCTCGGCGGGATCGACGCCCAGCAACCGGTAGGTGCCGCGCTCGATAATATTGTGTCCAGGCGCGGTGAAGATGCGCGTGAGCCACGGGCCAGTCACAAAGACGAGGCCCGTCATGATCGCCAGAACGACGATGAATTGATTCAGATCGTATCCCATCAGAGCCCCCTCAAATTCGATCGAGGGCCACGATGAACCCTGCTGTGATTGCGAAGAATCCGAGCGTTACCGCTACGAAGATGAGGTCGCCCATATTTGCCACCTGCCGGTTAGAATGGATCGTTGATGCTCAGAAGCGCTCAGGCTTCATGAGGGCGTAGAAAAGGTAGATGAAGAGGCCGACCGCGCAGGCGCCGGCCAGACCAATCATGAGGGTTTCGGTCACGAGGATTCTCCAAACAGCGCGACGACGCCGAAAGATCGTCTCTGCGTGCGCGAGCGCGGACGCACGCGGCTCAGTAGACGCGCAGATCTCGGCTTCTCGGCCAGAAAGTTGCTGAGCATTTTGGCTGCAGCTCCAGTTTAGTGTCAGTCTGCGGGACGCCTTTAAGACGTTGCACGTAAAGGCGGCGCTGAGTTTTTACGCCCGTGTATAAGGATGGCGTAAGGGAGCATGTCACAGCTACCGCCTGCGACGTTTCTTGGCCGGTCATGAATAGATGAATGCGAGTGAAGTAGAGTAGGCTTTCGAACTGGCGAATGAGGGCTGCGTCTTACGCGGTCTTTGCGGTCGCCCCCGAAACTCTACGCGATCCTTATGTCACGCGGGGTAAGCAGCTTCCTATAGCATCGCGTTCGACTCGACGCGTTCCAATCACAGGTAACGCCGAGATGCGCTGTAGCTTCCATCGCCGCCGACATCGCTGCACAGCTCGGCCCCTCCGGCGGTGAAGGCATTTGAGCTAGAACTTAGGCACATACGATACGTTGTGACGGCCGCCCGGTTTGGAAGCTTTCGCAAGGCATCCTCACGCCTTGGGGTGCGGGAGTCGACGATCAGTCGACAGGTCAGAAACTTGGAGGACGGGCTGGGCTCCAGCCTATTTCTTCGCAAGAGGTCGGGCGTTTCGCTAACGCAAGCTGGCTCGATTTTTGTCGAGCATGCCCAAGCCGCGCTGAACGAGATTGATCGCGCGGTAGGCGATGTCGGCACGATAGGTCGCGGCCGGTCCGGTACGGTTCGCGTCGGCCTGTCATCTCCGCTCGCAACCGGGTTTCTCGGGGAGCTCCTTATTCGCTTTTGTCGGCAGCATGAAGCGGTGCAGCTTGAGTTTGTGGAAGGCACACATACACAGCTCTTCGAGGACCTGGAGCGCGGCAATCTCGATATCGCGTTCATGGCCGCGCCGCTTGACACTGGAAGCCTTGCCACCAAACGGCTGTGGAGCGAGGATGTGTTCGTCGTCTTGCCGGAGAGTGATGCACTCACGAAGAAGAGCGAAATCGCGTGGAGTGACATCCGGCTGAAGCAGTTTCTGGTGACCGAAGCTACGCCGGGACGCGATATCGAAGCGTTCGTTTTCCGGCACCTCTCCTCTATTGGATATTCGCCACGGATACAGCGTGACCGGGTGTCGTCACAGACCCTGATGCAGTTGGTTGCGATTGGCAGGGGCATCTCGATAGCAAGCCAATCGGTCGCGGAGACGTCGTTCCCCGGCATCACCTATCGGAGGCTCGAAGGGTGTGCGGTGCCCTTCTCGGCGGTTTGGTCGACCGAGAATGACAACCCGCCCTTTCGTCGGCTGCTGAGCTTGACGTCCGGGCAAGCAGCTACTGCATAATGGTCGAAGCCGCCGTTTCTGAGTTCCATTACCGCCAGGCGGTCTAAGCGGCGTCAAACAGTGCCGATCCCTCCCAAATATATATGCGATCCTTACGTCCCAGCGTCAGATAAAGCGCCGACTTTATACGCGTAAAATTAGTGCTTCGCTGCATCTGCCCAATCAAATGGGGATGCAATATGCCCGGACCTGCCGATTTCTCTGCTATTCGCAAGTCGACGCCGCGACACAAACGGTGGTTGACATCGCCCTCGACCCTGGCGCTTGGAGTGGCGTGCGCTACGCTCTTCGGCGCGAGCGCGGCATATGCAGATCCGGTTCCGGCACCCAGTTTTGCTGGCCCCCTCGTCCCTAATCCTGACGCCATCGCGCTTGAGGCAGGACCGTTCGGTCAGGTTCTGGTGTCGGGCCAAGTGACGGGCATTGGCGTCGCGCAGACCAATGCAACGCACGCCGGCGGGATCGGCAACCGCGATGGCTTCGTCGATATCAGCAACGCGCAAGTCCAGTTTCAAACGACCCGGGGCCCGCTACAGTTCTATGTTCAGACGGGCATTTACTCCATCCCTTCGCTGGGTACGTCTTACCTGAAGGCGACCGAAGCGACAGAACAGCTTTTTGGTCCGGTTCCGGTGGCGTACGCGAAAGCGGTGATATCGCCCGAACTATCCGTGTCTGCCGGATTACTGCCGACGATGGTCGGCGCGGAGTCGACGTTCACCTTCCAAAACGTCAATATCGAGCGCGGCTTGCTGTGGAATCAGGAGCCGGCCATCAGCCGCGGCGTTCAAGTGAACTACGCCAAGGGAGCGGTCAGTGCGGCGGTCTCGCTTAACGACGGCTACTTTTCGGGAAAGCTGAACTGGCTCTCGGGCACGCTTTCCTACGCGTTTGATTCCTCGAATTCGCTGAGCTTCGTCGGCGCTGGTGCGCTATCGCGTAATGACAAATCCTCCTTCGCGACGCCTTTGGCGCAGAACAATAGCAGCATTTTCAATCTCATTTACACCCATACGAGCGGTCCGCTCACGCTGACGCCGTATCTCCAATACAGCCACGTTGGCCGCGATGATCAGCTCGGCATCAATCGTTCCGCCGATACCTACGGCGGGGCGCTGCTCGTTAAATACGCGATCGACAAGGAGTGGTCGCTCGGCGCGCGGGCTGAGTATCTGAAGACTAGCGGGGGAAGATGCGGATCGGACGCGTCGTGTGCGCCAACGAACTTGCTTTATGGTCCCGGAAGCAGTGCCTGGTCGCTGACCTTAACGCCGACTTATCAGAAAGGCATATTCTTCGCGCGAGGAGAGGTGTCGTACACCCGGATCGGGAACCTCGAGGCGGGCTTTGGCTTCGGTCGTGACTTCGATCGACGCGATCAGGTGCGCGCGCTGATCGAGACAGGCATACTTTTTTGAAGGCCGCACCGCGCTATCGCGCACGTGCGAGCTGATCGATGGGACCCGCGAACGCATAGTCGGCGCGATGATGGCAGCGAGCATTCATGATGCCGCATCTAGACGCCGAGTCGCGCCTGACGCTTCGACGCTTCGCTACAAAACTCTGCGTCTCCTCTATTATTGGGCTATACGGCCGGGCGCATTATTTCCCAATGGTGTCGTTCGTACTCTCGCTTTACTCGATCTGTAGCGCCGTCTTTGCGATCACGCTCCGTGAGAAATTCCTGAGGCGTGATGGGTTCAACCATTGGGACGAGGCGCTGTGGCTGCTTTTGGTTAGCACCGCTGTTCGCGTCATACACGGAATATACTGATGGGGTCGTCCCCGTCAGTCCGGAGCTGACTTCCTGGCGGCTGTGAACGCGCGATCGGTCGCGATGAAACGCTGCAACATCGGCGCTATGAGCTTGATCGGATCTGAAATGGTTTGCCCCTGTTCGCGCCCCAGGACCTCGGCGTAGAGCACCAAGTCGCGATGCAGCGAGGCCGGCAGTTCGAGCGACACCTTAACAGCCTTGTCTTCCAAGAGCGCGCCAAGCTTGAGCTTCGCCATGATCACCCTCCATATGGTTCTAGTACCAGATCCCGCGTCACGATCACCCTGACCGGGAAGCCCGGCCGGATCGTGAGCGTCGGAGCGACGTTAAGCTGGCGGCGAACGATCTGCTGACCGGCATCGTTGATCGTGTCCTGGCCACCATTGCGGATGGCTCGCAGCAGCCGGTCTTGATCATCGACGGCAAGTTCAGCACCGACGTTGAGGAGTGTGGACAGACCAGCGGCCTTGGCGAGATCCCACCAGTGGTAGTCCACGCCATCTTGAAGGCCGGCAAATCCTTGGGAGTCAGCTCCGGGTTGGCGTTCTAGCACGATCGAACGACCGTTCGGGAAAATCAGCCGGTTCCAGACCAAGAGCACGCGGCTCTGTCCGAATTGCACGCTGTTGTCGTACTGGCCCACGACGCGCGTGCCCTGCGGCACGAGAAGGATTCGCCCGGTCGGGCTGTCGTAGATGTTCTCGGTGACCTGCGCCGTGATCTGTCCAGGTAGATCGGAACGAATTCCGGTGATGAGCGCAGCCGAGATGACGGCGCCGGCTTGCAGAACGTTTGGAGACGGCGGCGCGACGACTCGATCGGGCGCCACCGTCCTGCGATCGGGCGCGGCATTGAGGAAGGCGTTCTGACGATCCTGGGCTGAAGGCGTTGCCGGCGGCGGCGCGAGCCCGAGGCTGGCGAGATTTGGCGTCGGCGGAGGCACGACGGCCGGCGTTGTTGCGGGGGCACCGACGCGGGACTCCGACCCGGAGAACAGCCGGCTGGTCCGGGCGGTTTCGATTTCCTGAAGGCGCCGCTGCTCCTCTTGACTAACCCCGGGATTCGGAGTCGCGATGCCAGGGGCCGGAACAGGCTGTCCGCCGTTCGCCGGGCTGAGCATCGGCCGGCCGAGATCGCCGGGAAGCGGTGGACCGAGCCGAGGAACACCGCTGTAATCGCGCGGCAGGCCCGCGAGCCCGTCAGCCGTCGAGCGATTCTCGGTCGAGTAGAGTTCCTCATTGGGTCGGCCGCTGTCGCGGGTTTGAAGCGCGTAGATCAAGGCGCCACCGAGGCCGAGGCTCGCGACGAGGCCCACGCCAGCCAGGACCTTGCGCGATAGCCGGGTGACGCGGGGTGGATCCGCGCGCAGCCGCATCGGCGCCGCGCTGGCCGGTTCGCCGGTCAACGGCTGCGCGTCGTCGTTGGGCGCATCCTCATTCCGGAGAGGGTTCTCGCTCACGAAGTCGGCCTCCCGTCGGTGCGTGTGATGCGAACGCGCCGCTGCCGATCGCCGGAACCAAACCGCAGTTCAGCGGCGGCGAAGAGGCGGTCGACGATCATGTGGTGCCCGCGCACGCGGTAGTTCACCAACTCTGAGGTGTCGCCTTCCGCGCCAACGACGAAGAGAGGCGGCATTTCGCCCTGACCGATGCCGCGGGGAAACTCGATGAAGACCTGGCGACCATCATCGAAAGCGCGCAAGGGACGCCAGGGTGCCCGATCACCTTCGATCGCATAGCGGAAGTTGACGTTGGCAAGATCGACACCGCTGGCCACAGGCTGCGCCGCCTGGGCCTCGGCGTTCTGCCGGCGCAGCGCAATGAGCTGGTCCTGCGGGTACTGCCAGGAGACCGATGCCATATAGGTGCGCTCGGTCGACCGAAGCTCCATGTGGTACGTGCGCATGTTGGTGTTGATGACGAGGTTGGTCATCAGTTCGGCGCGCGTTGGCTTCACCAGGATATGGATCTGCCGCGTCGCACCCGCGCCGCTCTCGGTGTCGCCGATGATCCAGCGCACGGTGTCGCCGGCGGCGACGGGGCCGGAGCCGACGAGCTGCTCGCCCGGCTGCAACGCGATATCGGTGATCTGACCGACGGCGGTATAGACCTGATAGAGTGCGCCTTGGGTGAAGGGATAGACCTGCATCGAATTGATGAAGCCATCGCGCACCGGCTGAATGCGCGCGGCGGCGTTGGCCTGGTTCACTCGCGCCGTCGGATCAGCGGGCTCGGCCGGACGCCGCGATGGCTCGACGCGCTGCAACTGGCCGGGCAGCGGCAGCGGGCGCGGCAGCTCGACCACGGTGACAGGTGCAGGCGGATCGACAGTCTGCACGGCGGGAGCCGCGTTGTCGTAGGAAATCTCGGGCGGCGGCGTGGTGGTGGCGCAGCCAGCGAGGGCAGTCGTCGCCAGCAGGATCGCCGGGATTGCGGCTCTGCGGAGAGCCGGAAATGCGAGACTGTGTGAAGCCGGGTTTCCGGCTTTACGGAAAGACGGCTTCATTGCCCAAGCTCCCGTGACCAATTTATTGCGTTGACGTAGATGCCGAGCGGGTTCGCCCGGAGGCGATCGGCGTTGCGGGGGATCTGGACCACGATCGTCAGGATCGCGGTCCAGCGCGTGGTCTCGGCGAGTTGGCCGTTTTCGTAGCGGCGCTCGACCCAGGCAACGCGAAAGCTGTCGGGTGACGCGCGAATGACGCTGGAGACATCGACGGCGATCTGCTGACGGCCTACCTTTGCGAACGGGTCGTTCGACCGCGCGTAGTCGTTCAGGGCTGCAGCGCCGCGGTCGGTCGTGAAATCGTAAGCTCGCAGCCAGTTTTGGCGGACGATGATGGCGTCCGCGGGAATCGATCGGACCTGCTCGATGAAGCGCGCGAGGTGAAAGGCGATTTGCGGATCGGTCGGACGATAGTCCGCCTGAGCGGGGGCAACCGCTTGCGCCTGGCCGAGCCGGTCGACTTGGACCACCCAGGGCACGATGGTCCCGCGGGCTGACTGTACGACGAGCGCGGTGGCGAATCCGGCTGACAGGAGCAACGAGCCAAACGCCATCAATCGCCAATTTTTGGCCTGGATGCGTGATGCGCCGATGCGCTCGTCCCAAACTTGGGCGGCGCGCTGATAAGGCGTCTCCGGCTCGGGAGCCTTGCCGTAATGGGTAGAGGGTCGTTTGAACATCAGCGATCGCCTTCGGACAGGTTGACGGACGAGCCACCGCCATGTGCGTCGCCTGAGCGAACGGCATGGGCTGTGGCCTGCGCGGCGTGGGTCATGTGTTGGGAGCGCCGCATGCGTTGCGCCCAGGCCGGAGCGCCGCCAGCGCGCGCGGGCGCTGCTCCGTCGCCGGCGGCATCACCGCCGATCGAGCCCATGGTGGAAGTTCCGCCTGTGGCTTCGAATGCCGCCTTGCCGCCAGCGCTGAAGCTGGAACGCATGCTTTCGGCAGCGCGCGACGCGGCACGGCGCAGCGGCGACACGGCGGCGCTGCCGCCGGCGCGGGCGACCCCGCCGAGCCCGGAAGCGACGCCGGCTGCACCGGACTGTCCGGCTGCGCCAAGGCTGTATGCGGTCGATGCGCCACCCGCGAGCGCGGCGCCGCCCCGAGCGGCGGCGGCGGCGCCACCAGCCAGTGCGGCACCGCCGGATGCGGCCGCGCCGACGGCGCCGGCGCCAAGAGCGACCATGCCACCGGCGGCAAGGCCCGTCCCGACGGCGGCGCCGGCGCTGAGTTGAGGACCGCCTGAGACGATCCCGCTGGCGATGCCGGGACCGAAGATGCCAAGACCGAGTAGCGACAGAGCGGCCAGCACGATCGCCATCGCTTCATCAATCGAGGGGTTCTGGCCGCCGAAACCGGACGTGAATTCGGAGAAGAGCGTCGAGCCGATGCCGATGATGACGGCCAGCACCAAGACCTTGATCCCGGACGAGATCACGTTGCCAAGCACTCGCTCGGCCATGAAGGCCGATTTGCCGAACAGGCCGAACGGGATCAGCACGAAGCCGGCGAGCGTTGTCAGCTTGAACTCGATGAGCGTGACGAAGAGCTGGATGGCGAGGATGAAGAAGGCGAGAAGCACCAGCGCCCAGGCCAGGAACATGCAGGCGATCTGGATGAAGTTCTCGAAGAACGACCAGTAGCCCATCAAGCTGGAAATGGAATCGAGCAGCGGCCGGCCGGCGTCCAGACCCGTCTGTGCGACCTTGCCCGGACGCAAGAGATCGGCCGTGGTGAAGCCTGTTCCACTGGCTTTGAGGCCGAGGCCCGCGAAGCTTTCGAAGATGATGCGGGCGAGGTTGTTCCAGTTGCCGATGATGTAGGCGAAGACACCGACGAACAGCGTCTTTTTGACCAGCCTGGCCAAAATGTCGTCGTCGGCGCCCCAGCTCCAGAACAGCGCGGCCAGCGTCACGTCGATCACGATCAACGTGGTCGCAATGAAAGCGACCTCGCCGCTGAGCAGTCCGAAACCGCTGTCGATGTAGCGGGTGAAGACCTCGAGGAAATGGTCGATAACGCCGGTGTTGCCCATGACGTTACCGAGCCTCGTCGAGCTGTGGGGTGAGGCTTGGCGCGGCGGCCGGCGGCATCGGAGGGTTGCGCTCATCAGGCTGAGGGGTGAGGCTCTCTCGCGGCGCGGACGGCATGTCCGGCAAACGCTCGGCCGGGCGGGCACCGGGCGCGAGGAAGCGGTTTCGGTTCTCGGCCCATGCGCGGCGACACGCCGGATCGCGCGGTCCGTCTTCGCCGAGCGCCTGGCAGCGGATCAGGGCGTCGCGCAGCGGATCGACCCGCGCTTGAACGGCGCGGCCTGACGACCAAGACGCTGGCGCCTCCTCTTTCCGCGTCATCTCGATCGCGGTCGCGGTGATCGCGACGGCGACGAACACCGCCGCGCCGATCCTAGCGAGCATCTTGCCGTCCATGGCCGCGGTCTCAGTTGCCGTTCGGGAACATGCGGGCGTTGCCCGGCTGGTAGCCGTTGCCAGGCGTCAGGAAGCGACGGCGTTGCTCACGACCCTGCTCGGCCGCGGCCGCACGCTCGGCCTCGGACAGACTCTGCGCACGGCCGTTGGCGGCCACGACCGCGGTGAGGTCGGCAAGCTGCTGCGCCTGCAGGGCGAGAAGCTGGTTGCCGGCCTGGGTCGCCTGCAGCGCACCGGTCGCGCCCTGGCTCTGCCCGACAAGCGCGGACATCTCGCTACGGTTGGTGTCGATGTTGCCGACAACGCCGGCCTGGACGCGCATGGCGTCCTGCAACCCGCCGACGGTGTTCTGCCAGCGTTCACGCGCCTGCGCGACAAGCGCTTGATCGGAAGCCGACATCGATGCATTTCCGTAGGTGGTCTGGAACGCGCGATCGATTTGCTGGACGTTGAGGGCGATGCCCTGCGCCTGTTGCAGGAGCTGCTGCGTGCGCTGTACCGATTGCTGAAGCTGCTGAAGCGACGAGTATGGCAGGCTCGCAAGGTTGCGGGCCTGATTGATCAGCATTGTCGCTTCGTTCTGAAGCTGCGTGATCTGCTGGTTGACCTGCTGGAGCGTCCGCGCAGCCGTCAGCACATTCTGCGCGTAGTTCGTCGGATCGTAGACGATGCCGCCGAATTGGGCCGCCGCTGGCGTGCTGATAAAGAGCGAGATAGCGACTGGTGTCGCAGCGATGATCGTGGCGAAACGCAGTGCGCGAGAGCGCGAACGGAATGAGCGTGTCATGAGAATACCTCCTGATGGGCTTGGGGGATGACGTTGGTGAGGTTGGGAATGAGATCGGCAGCCCAGGCGAGCCGGCTCGAGATCAGCCATTCGGAGAGGAAGCCGTCGGTGCCGCTTCGCGCGTGAACCTCGGCGATCAGCGCTTGGTGCTGCTTGGATGAGGCTGCGCACAGCGCCAGCGCGACATCGGATAGTCCGAGCTCGAACAGGCGGTTGCCGCGCCGCGACTGGCAGTAATAGTCGCGCTTTGGCATCGCGCGGGCGAGGATCTCGATCTGCCGGTCATTGAGACCGAAGCGGCGATAGATGGCGGTAATCTGCGGCTCGATCGCGCGCTCGTTAGGCAGAAGGATGCGTGTCTGGCAGCTCTCGATGATCGCCGGTGCAATCGCCGAGCCGTCGATGTCGGAGAGCGACTGGGTGGCGAAGATGACGCTGGCGTTCTTCTTGCGCAGCGTCTTCAGCCATTCGCGGAGCTGGCCGGCGAACCCTTCGTCGTCCAGCGCGAGCCAGCCTTCGTCGACGATCAGCAGCGTCGGACGCCCGTCTAGGCGGTCCTCTATGCGATGGAAGAGATAGGCGAGCACAGCGGCGGCAGCACCGGTGCCGATCAATCCCTCGGTTTCGAAGACCTGAACATTGGCTTCGCCCAGATGCTCGGCCTCGGCATCGAGCAGCCGGCCATAGGGGCCGCCAACACAGTATGGTCGGAGCGCCTGTTTCAGATCGTTGGATTGGAGGAGAACCGAGAGACCCGTTAGGGTGCGTTCGCTGATAGGCGCGGAGGCCAGCGACGACAGCGCCGACCACAGATGCTCCTTGACCTCGGGCGTGACCGGGACTCTTTCGCGCCCCAGGATCGCGATCAGCCAGTCGGAGGCCCATGCCCGCTCGGCGACATCGTCGATCCGCGCCAACGGTTGCAGTGACACGCTGTCGTCAGCGCCTTCGGTAAGCCCACCGCCGAGATCGTGCCAGTCGCCGCGCATGGCGAGGGCTGCGGCCCGGATCGAGCCGCCGAAGTCGAAGGAGAAGACCTGGGATCGCGGATAGCGCCGGAACTGAAGCGCCATGAGGGCGAGCAGCACGGATTTGCCGGCGCCGGTCGGGCCGACGATCAGAGTATGGCCGACGTCGCCTGCATGGATGGAAAGCCGGAACGGGGTCGAGCCTTCGGTTCTGCCGTAAAGCAGTGGGGGTGCATTGAAGTGCTCGTCCCGTTCCGGTCCAGCCCACACCGCCGACAGCGGGATCATGTGGGCGAGATTCAGTGTCGAGATCGGCGGCTGCCGGACATTGGCGTAGACATGGCCAGGCAGCGAGCCGAGCCAAGCATCCACGGCGTTGATGGTCTCGGGCATTGCCGTAAAGTCGCGGCCCTGGATTACCTTCTCGACGAGACGGAGTTTTTCGGCGGCGATGCGGGGATCGTCATCCCAAACCGCGATCGTCGCCGTCACATATGCCTGGCCGGCGTAGTCGGCGCCCAGCTCCTGCAGCGCCATGTCGGCGTCGGCCGCCTTGTTGGCCGCGTCGGTGTCGACCAGCGCCGAAGCCTCGTTGGTCATCACCTCTTTCAAGATCGCCGCAATGCTTTTGCGCTTGGCGAACCATTGCCGCCTGATCTTGGTCAGCAGCTTGGTCGCGTCAGTCTTGTCGAGGAGGACGGCGCGCGTCGACCAGCGATAGGGAAAGGCCAGGCGGTTCAGCTCGTCGAGGATGCCGGGCGTGGTCGCTGTCGGGAAGCCGACGATGGTGAGGATGCGCAGATGCGCATCGCCCAGGCGGGGCTCCAGCCCGCCGGTCAGCGGCTGATCGGCGAGCAGCGCATCGAGATACATCGGCGTCTCGGGGACGCGGACGCGGTGCCGCTTCGTCGAGACGGTCGAATGCAGATAGGTCAGCGTCTCGCCGTCATCGAGCCAGGCGCATTCGGGCATGAAGGCGTCGATCAGCTCGAGGATGCGATCGGTGCGATCGGCAAAGCCGCGCAGGATCTCATGCGCATCGACGCCGCTGCGATCGCGGCCCTCGTAGAGCCAGGTCTCGGCGCGGGCGGCGTCCTCGGCCGGCGGCAGATAGAGGAAGGTCAGGAAATAACTGGACTCGAAATGCGCGCCGGCTTCCTCGAAGTCAGCCTTGCGCTCGGCATCGACCAGGGCCGAGGCGCTGTCGGCGAACATGCTGGCGGGATAGGTGGCGGCGCCGTGCCGCTGCGCCTCGACGAAGATGGCCCAGCCTGAGCCGAGACGACGGAAAGCGTTGTTCAGCCGACCGGCGACTGCGACCAGCTCGGCCGGTACGGCGCTGTCGAGGTCGGGGCCGCGGAAGCGCGCGGTGCGCTGCAGGCTGCCGTCCTTGTTCAGCACCACGCCTTCGCCGATCAGAGCGACCCAAGGGAGATAGTCGGCGAGCCGAGTGTTGCGGTTGCGATATTCGGCGAGGTTCATCATCGGCGTCGCTCCTCAGACC
>NZ_JAHBYB010000011.1 GCF_019636155.1 Brevundimonas sp.
ACCCCTCATCCGTCAGGCTTCGCCTGCCACCTTCTCCCACAAGGGGAGAAGGGCGATGCGTCGTCTCCTCATTCCATGGGACGCAGGCGGGCCCTGCGGCGCTGCGGTGTCAGAAGGCCGGGCGGTCGGCGAACTGGCCGCCGACGCGGTAGCGCCACAGATAGGCGGGGGCGATGGCTTCCAGTCCCGTCGGCTGGATCCCCAGGGCGGCCAGGCCCTCGGCGTCGGGGGCGACGACATTGTCGGCCTGCATCATCACCACCTGGTCGCGCGTCAGCATCGGCCGGATGCCGACCAGGGCCGGCAGCTGGGCCAGGGACCCCAGCATCCGGGCGGCGAAGAAGGGCAAGGGCGCCAGAAGCCGGCCGCGGCCGGTCTCGCGCAGGATCAGCTGCAGGATCTCGCGGAAGCTGTAGACCGCCGGGCCGCCCAGTTCGAAGGTCCGGCCCGCTGCGTCGGGGCGGACCACCGCCTGAGCGATGGCCTCGGCCACGTCGCCGACATAGACGGGCTGGAATTTCGTCTCGCCGCCGCCGATCAGCGGCAGGACCGGAGCCATCGTCGCCAGGCCGGCGAACCGGTTCAGGAAGCTGTCGCCCATGCCGAAGACGACCGAGGGGCGCAGGATCACCGCATCCTTGCGGATCGAGCGTGTCACGGCCTCGGCCTCGCCCTTGGTGCGGTTGTACAGCGACGGACTGTCGGGCGCGGCGCCGATGGCGGACACCTGGACCAGCCGGCCGACGCCGGCGGCCTTGGCCGCGCGGGCGATGGTCTCGGCGGCCTCGACGTGCATCTTGTGGAAGCCGCGGCCCGGCGTCTCGTGCAGAACCCCGACCAGGTTGACGCAGGCGTCGGCGCCCTTCAGCGCCCGGGCCACGTCCTCGGCCTTGGTCACGTCGCAGCGCATCAGCTGGATCTGGCCGACGTCGCCCAGGGGCTGCAGCTCATTGGCCGTGACCGGATTGCGCACGGCGACGCGCACGCGCCAGCCCTGTTTGGCCAGGGCGCGCACCGCCTGCGCTCCGATGAAGCCCGAACCGCCGAACACGGTCGCCAGACCCGAACCGAAAGCCATCATCTGCTCCAGAAAACCTGAGCCGGGGCTTAGAGCCCGATCCGTTGAGATGGAATCGCTTCGCGATTTCATCGATGCGGTGAATCGGGCTCCAGCATTAAGCGAGAGCCTGATTCACGCTTCAGCCGGAACCGCGACGCGGTTCCGTCTGAAGCGATCAGGCTCTAGACGAACCTAACGGCCGGCTCAATCCTCGCGGCGATAGACGATCTCGCCGTCCACCACGGTCAGGACCGCATGCCCCTTCGGAATCTCGGCCGCCGGAACGGTCATCAGGTCGATCGAGAAGGCGGTCAGGTCGGCGCGCTTGCCCACCTCTATGGTGCCCAGTTCGGCCTCGCGGAAGCTGGCGTAGGCGGGCCACAGGGTGAACATCTTCAGGGCCGTGGCGCGGTCCACCGCCTCGTTCGGGCGCCAGTCGGGGCCCTGGAAGCCGTTCAGGTCGCGCCGGGCCACGGCGGCGTAGAACTCGATCAGCGGGTCGCCCCGCTCGACCGGCGCGTCCGACCCGCCGACCACCGGCAGGCCCAGGTCGACCAGGCTGTGCCAGGCATAGGCGCCGTCCAGCCGCGCGTCGCCCAGACGGGCCGGGGCGAAATGCAGGTCGCCGATGGCGTGGCTGGGCTGCATCGAAGGGATCACGCCCAGGCCGGCGAACAGCATCTCGTCGCGCGGCCGCAGGATCTGGGCGTGTTCGATGCGCCAGCGCGGATCGCGCACCTTGCGCTCGTCCGGCTGGACCTCGCGCATGGCCTCCAGATACCAGTTCAGAACCTCGGAATTGCCTCGGTCGCCGATCGCGTGGGTGGCCACCTGGATGCCGCCGCGCAGCGCTTCGCGGTAGATCGGCAGGATCTCTTCCTCGGTGGTCTGCATCAGGCCGCGGGTGTGCGGCGCGTCGGCATAGGGTTCGTGCAGGGCCGCCCCGCGCGAGCCCAGGGCGCCGTCGGCATAGAGTTTGATCGCCCGGGTGATGATGCGGCCGTCGGCCACGCTGCGCGGTCCCTGGGCGATCAGGTCGCGGGCGCCGTCCGGCGTGATGGCGTTGTAGATGCGCAGCGGCGCCTCGTCGGCCTCGGCCATCGCCTCCAGCAGGGGAATGTCGCTCCAGGGCGCGCTCATGAAATGCAGACCGGTCCAGCCATAGGCCGCCTCGACCCGGAAGCCGGCGCGATAGGCCTCGCGCTTGGCGGCGGCGTCCTCCTGGGGCATCAGCCGGGCGACGGTCTCCATCGCCGCGTCGATCAGCAGGCCGGTCGGGGCGCCGTCTTCCTCGCGGTGGATCTCGCCGCCGAAAGGGGCTTGCGTTTCAGCCGTCACTCCGGCGGCCTGAAGGGCGGCGGTGGAGGCGACCAGGGCGTGGCCGTCCGCGCGGCTCAGCACCACCACACGGCCCGGCGCGGCGGCGTCCAGGTCGTGCCGGTTCAGGAAACGGCCCTCGGGCCAGTGGGTCTCGATCCAGCCGCGGCCCACGATCACCCCGTCGGGATGGCTGGCGGCCCAGTCCGACAGCCGGGCCATGGCCTCGGCCACCGAGGCCGAGCCTTCCAGGTTCAGGGTCAGTTCGCGCCAGCCGATCCCGTCCAGGTGGGCGTGGCCGTCGGTGAAGCCGGGGAACAGGGCCGCCCCCTTCAGGTCCACCACCGGGACGTCGTCGCCCACCTGCGGCAGGTCAGCCAGGGCGCCGACCCAGGCGATCCGTCCGTCGCGCACCAGCACCGCCTCGGCTGCGGCGGGGGCGCCATCGACGCCGGTGTAGATCGGCCCGCCCCGGATCAGCAGGTCCTGGGCCGCCGCCGGCCCGGCCAGCAGCAGGCCCAGGGCCGCGAGGGGCAGCAGACGGGCGGCGACGCGCGGCGAGGTCTTCATGACGGTGGCTCCTGGAACGACGGGCGACAGGGGTGCTTGCGGCAAGGCTTGCCGTCAACCCTCCCCGACCCATATCCCTCACATGCGACTGTTCACGATCGGCTACGAAGGCCAGACCCAGCCAGAGGTCATCGACCGGCTGAGGACGGCAGGGGTCCAGGTCCTGGCCGATGTTCGCGCCATCGCCGCCTCGCGCAAGGCCGGCTTTTCCAAGACCGTCCTGGGCGAAAGCCTGAAGGCCGCGGGCATCGACTATGTCCACCTGCGCGACCTGGGCACGCCCAAGGCCGGGCGCGACGCCGCGCACAAGGGGCGGATCGCCGAGATGCGCGCCATCTACGACGCCCACCTGGCCGAGCCCGCCGCCGTGGCGGCCCTGGCGCGGCTGGAGACCCTGGCGCGCGAGCGCCGCACCGCTCTGCTGTGCTTCGAGGCCGACGCCGCCGGCTGCCACCGCTCGATCCTCGCGGAACGGCTTCAGGCGTCCGACGAGTTCGAGGTGACGAACCTTTAGGCGGCCTATCGCGGCGGCCGGCCGACCACCGCGTCCACCGAGCCGACCGTGACCGGGTGATACAGGGGCCGCGCCTGGGCGTAGATGCGGGTGGCGACGGGCCGGCCCCAGTCGCCCTCGTTCCACAGGGTCTGGAACAGCGGCAGGACGAATTTGCGCCGTCCGATCGACATCAGGAACCGCTCGGCCGTCACCAGGGCGGGCTCGTAGCGGTTGGCCAGGGCAGCCTGCAGCCAGGCGAAGGCGATCTCGCTGTTGCCCTCCTGGGCCAGGCCCAGGGTGCGCTCCAGATCGGCCATCTGGCCCTGGCTCAGCCAGTCGGCGCCGGGCGCCAGCCCCTCGGGTCGCCAGTTCAGAAAGCGCAGCCGCTGCTGGGTGTTCCACCCGGCCCAGGGAATGGCCGAGGCCGCCCCGCCGTCAGCATAGAAGGCGCGCGCCGCCGCATCCACCGGAACGAAGGCGTCCGACACCGGCGGGACCCAGTTGGACGGCATGCCGGGCTGATAGATCCAGGCGTCCATCATCAGCCGGGCCTCCAGCGCCGCGTCCCCCCGGATCAGATGGTCGCGGATGTCCTTGAGGAACACTTCAGTGGTCATCGGCTGGAAGGCGTGGCGGTCGAAATAGCCGCGCAGCCAGGCGTCGAACCGGTCGCGGCCCACGGTGCGCTCTATGGTCCGCAGGAAGGCGGCGCCCTTCTCATAGGCGATGTCGGTCATGCCGTCGTCGGGGTCGCGCCCGGCCAGGTCCAGCTTCAGCCGGGTGTCGGCCGGCGGCAATTCGGCCAGGTTGCGCTGCAGGTCGCCCCAGCCCAGCACCTGCTCCTGCATGGCCCGGTCGCGGCCGTAGACCGACTCCATGATCCGGTTCTCGAAATAGACGGTGAAGCCCTCGTTCAGCCAGAAGTCGTCCCAGGTGGCGTTGGTCACCAGATTGCCGGACCAGCTGTGCGCCAGTTCGTGCGCCACCAGGCTGACCAGCGACCGGTCGCCGGCGATGATGGTCGGGGTGGCGAAGGTCAGGCGCGGGTTCTCCATCCCCCCGAACGGGAAGCTGGGCGGCAGGACCAGCAGGTCGTAGCGGCCCCAGCGATAGGGGCCGTACAGGGCCTCGGCCTTGTCCACCATGTCGGCGGTGGGGACCAGTTCGTCATGGGCGGCGGCCAGGCGCGACGGCTCGGTCCAGACCCCGGTGCGTTCGTCGATGGCCTGGAAGGCCAGGTCCCCGGCGCCCAGGGCGATCAGATAGGGCGGCACCGCGTGCGGCATGCGGAAGCGCCAGGCGGTGCGGCCCGCGCCGGCCGGCTCGCCCTGGGGCGTCAGCATCTCGGCCGACATGACGACCTTCAGATCCGAGGGGGCGGTGATGCGCGCGCTCCAGCTCTGGCGGATGCCGGGGCTGTCCTGGGTCGGAACCCAGGTGCGGGTCAGGATGGCCTGGCCCTGGCTGAACAGATAGGGCAGGCGGCCCCCCGCGGTCTGGCTGGGGCTCAGCCACTGCAGGGCCGCCGCGTCCGGCCGGGTGGCGTAGGTCACGACCAGCCGCCGCCGCTCGCCCGCCGTGAAGGCGGGGAACCGCACGGTAAGGGCCTGGCCCAGGATCGGGTCGTCGGCGCCCAGCGAGAACTCCAGCGGCCGGGCCTGGCCGTCGGCCACCGAACGGATGTCCAGGTTGCGCGCGTCCAGCACGATCTCGGTCGCCCCAGCCCGCGCCGTGATGTCCAGTGCGGCTGTCCCCGACAGGGTGTGGGCGTCGAAGTCGGCGGCCAGGTCCAGATCGACGTTCACAACCCGGGCGACATCGGGGCGGGCATGGGAATGGACGTCCTGGAAATAGACGGCGGCGGCGTCCGGGGCGGTCTGGGCGGTCTGGGCGGTCATCTCTCCTCCGGGGCCGGGACGGGCGCCGACGGCGGCGCAGGCGGTCAGGGCGGTGGACAGCAACAGGGCCGAGGCCAGGCCGACGGGATTGCGAAGCATGGGCGTTTCCTCTGGTCGTTCGGCCCGGACAACGCGCCGAAACGCCGCGAAGATCAAGCCGCGCGGGGCGCCGGCGCCGCGTTCCGCGCCTTGAACAGCCGCCCCCGCTCGGCCCACAGGGTGAAGCCGATGGCTATGACGCCGCAGACGGCGATGCCTCCCGCCATCGGGGTGGCGCTGCCCGCGAACTGCTGGCCGATGGCGAAGCCCAGAAGGGAGCCGAAGGTGGTCGAGACGAAGCCCTGGGCCGAACTGGCGGTGCCGGCGATATGGCCCATCGGCTCCATGGCCATCGACCCCATGTTCCCGGCGATGAAGCCGAAGCAGAACATGGTCAGGCCCTGGAACAGGGCGAAGGTGACCAGTGTCTCCAGCCCCGCCGCCGACCAGGCCGTGTGGGCGGCCGCGACCAGGGTGAAGGCGATCAGGGCGGTATGGGCGATCAGCCGGCTGCCCAGCCGCTCGACGAAGGTGGCGTTCAGCACCGTGCCGGCGGCGATCCCGCCCGCGATTCCGGCGAAGACCAGGGGGAACAGGTCGGCGGCATGGAAGACGTGTTCGAAGATCTGCTGGGACGAGTTGATGAAGCCGAACAGGGCCCCGGTGATCGCCGTCATGGCCAGGGTGTAGCCGATCGACTGGCGGTTGGTCAGGGCCTGGCGGAAGGCGCCGATGATCCGCGCCGGCTGGACCGGCAGCCGGTCCTGCGGATGCAGGGTCTCGGGCAGGCGCAGGCCCGCCCACACCATCACCGCCGACCCCGCCAGGGCCAGGACGCCGAAGATCCACGGCCAGGGCGCGACCGTCAGCACCGCCGCCCCCAGGCTGGGCGCCACGATGGGCACGCCCAGGAAGACCAGGAAGCTCAGCGACATGACCCGCGCCATCCGGCGGCCCTCATAGCGGTCGCGCACGATCGACACCGCCAGCACCCGCAGGGAGGCGGCGCCCAGGCCCGTGCCGATCCGCGCCAGGATCAGCAGGTCGAAGGTCGGGGCGAAGGCGGCCAGGACGCTGAACAGGACATAGAGGCCGACGCCCAGCATCAGGATCGGCTTGCGCCCGAACCGGTCGGCCAGGGGGCCATAGATCACCTGGGCCACGCCGAAGCCCAGCAGATAGGCGGTGACGATCCACTGCCGGTCGTTCTCGCGCACCACGCCCAGGGCGTCGCCGATCATCGGCAGGGCCGGCAGCATGGAATCGATCGCCAGGGCGTTCAGCGCCATCAGGCAGGCGATCAGGCAGACGAATTCCGGAAAGCCCGGACCGCGAACGTCGGATCGTGCGGGCGCGGCGTCGGAGGATTGGGTCATCCGGGGCCAGATGAGGCCGCGCGCCCCCGGGCGCAACCGCGCGGCGCGCTTTTTCGCCTCTAGCGGCGGTCGCCGCCCTTCCAGGGCGAGCCCTCGCCGTGGCCCCCGACGCTGGAGAAGGTGGCCTCGGCCGCCTTGTGCACATACTGCTCGGCGACCAGCCAGCCCTTCAGCGGCCGCAGCACCGCCAGACAGGCCAGGGCCAGCAGCGGCAGGGTCACCACCATATGCACCCAGACCGGGGGCCGGACCGTGAACTCGAAGATCATGAAGGCGATCATGCCCAGGACGCCCACCAGGCTCATGCCGAAGAAGGCCGGGCCGTCGGCGGGGTCGGCGAAGCCATAGTCCAGGCCGCAGTCCGGGCAGGAGTCGCGGATGGTCAGGAAGCCCTTCAGCAACGGCCCCTGGCCGCAACGCGGGCAGCGGCAGGCCAGGCCGGTCTTGAGCGAACTGATATGGGAGGGCTGGGGCTCGGACATGACCTCCATCTCCGCCTCCGAAGCCCGCTATGCAAGGGCTCGGGCCTGAACGCCGCTGCGTCGGAACGCCGCGCGGGACACAGGCGCTTCTGATCGAAGTCAGGGTTCGTTAACCGCGATGAAAGGCGCACGCGCGAGGGTGCGCGCGAATGTCCGGGGCTCGTCAGACCAAGCGTGTGCTGAAAGCGACCGCCGCCGCCGCCGCGGCCGGCGCCGTCGCCCTGTCGCCGCTGGCCCCCCTGGCCCAGGAGGCCGCGGCCGGGGGCGCGCCCATCGACATCCGCGTCGGCTCCAACCCCGGCTTCACCCGCGTGGAATTCGGCGGCGCCGTGGGGTCCCGCTCGCGCATCCGCCAGGACGGCCGCCAGGTCATCGTGCGCCTGGGATCGACGGCGGCGCCCGACGTCTCGCGCCTGCGGGTCGATCCGCCCCAGGGGGTGACGGCGGTCGAGACCCGCGCGATCAGCGGGGCGACGGAACTGGTCCTGACCCTGGCCGAGGGCGCCGCGGCCCGCAGCGGCGCCGCCGACGGCGTCGTCTGGCTGAACCTCTATTCGCCCGACCAGGCGCCGGCCGCGCCCCAGACCCTGTCCCCCGCCGCCCTGGCCCCGGTCCGCGCCACGGCCAGCGCCGACAAGGCGGTCCTGACCTTCGACTGGACCACCCCGGTGGGGGCGGCCGTGTTCCGGCGCGGCGCGGCGGTTTGGATCGTCTTCGACGCCGCCGCCCGGATGGATTTCAAGGGGGCGACCAACCTGGGTCCCGCCGGCGGGGCCCGCTGGGCCGCCGGGCCGGACTATACGGTCGTGCGCGTCGCCGCGCCCGAGAACCTGGCGGTGTCGGCCACGGCCGACGGCGGCCGCTGGACCGTGACCCTGGGCGGCGCGCCCCGGGCCGCTTCGGGCGTCGAGGTTATGCGCGATCCGGCCGGGACCGGCGCCCTGGTCGGCCGCATGGCCGGCGCCCGGCGGGCCATCTGGCTGACCGATCCCATGGTCGGCGACCGCTTCGCCGCCGTCACCGCCGTCGGCCCAGCCAAGGGCTTCCCCAACCGGCGCGAGACGGTCGATCTGACCCTGATGCCCACGGCCCAGGGACTGGCGGTCGAGAGCCGGGTCGGCGACCTGGCCGTCGCCGCCGATGGCGATCTGGTCACCCTGGCCCGGCCCGGCGGCCTGCGCCTGTCCGCCCCCTCGGCGGCGCTGGAGACGGCGGCGCCCGACCGGGGGCCGCGCAAGGCGGGCCATCCCGGACTGATCCTGGCCGAATGGAAGGACGCCGGCCCCGGCGGCTTCGGCGCCCGCTACCGCGACCTTCAGATGGCGGCGGCGGAAGAGACCATCCGCGCCGGCGACGATCCGCGCGCCCCGGTCGAGGCGCGCATGGCCCTGGCCCGGTTCCTGGTCGGCTCAGGCCTGGCCTATGAGGCGATCGGGGTGCTGAACGCCGTGGCCAAGACCGCGCCCGGCATGTTGGGCGAGCCGGAACTGCGCGGCCTGCGCGGCGCGGCCCGCGCCCAGATCGGGCGTCTGGACGAGGCCCAGGCCGACTTCTCGGCCGCCGCCGTGGCGGGCGATCCGGCGACCAAGGTCTGGCTGGGCTATATCGCCGCCGAACATGGCGACTGGGCCGGCGCGCGCCAGGCCTTCGCCGCCGGCGCCTCGGTGATCGACAGCTTCCCGGCCGAATGGCGCGCCCGCTTCGGCGCCGCCCACGCCCTGGCCGCGCTGGAGACCGGCGACCTGACGGCGGCGGAGACCCTGCTGGCCTACAGCTTCAGCCAGAACGCCCCGGCGGCGGACCAGCTGGCCGCCCGTCTGGTCCAGGCCCGGATGTTCGAGCTTCAGGGCCAGGGCGACCGGGCCGAGCGGGTCTATCAGGCCGTGGCCCGCGCGCCCCTGGACGCCGTGGCGACGCCCGCGCGCCTGGGCCTGGTGCGCATTGGCCTGGCCAAGGGAACGATGAAGCCCGACGCCGCGGCGGCCGAGCTGGAATCCCTGAAATGGCGCTGGCGCGGCGACGCGACCGAACTGGCGGTGATCCGCACCCTGGGCGAACTCTATCTGTCGCAGGGCCGTTACCGCGAGGCGCTGGACGCCCTGCGCGGCGCCGGCAAGCGGATGGCCCAGATGCCGGGCGCCGCCGACATTCAGCAGGACCTGAGCGAGGCGTTCAAGAGCCTGTTCCTGGACGGCGCCGCGGACGGCCTGCAGCCGATCCAGGCCCTGGCCCTCTTCTACGATTTCCGCGAACTGACGCCGGTCGGGGCCGACGGCGACGAGATGGTGCGTCGCCTGGCCCGGCGGCTGATCGACGTGGACCTGCTGAAACCGGCGGCCGAGCTGCTGAAATACCAGGCCGACAACCGGCTGGAGGGCGTGGCCAAGGCCCAGGTGGCGACCGACCTGGCCGCCGTCTATCTGATGGACCGCCAGCCCGAGGCGGCGCTTCAGGCGATCTGGGGCTCGCGCTCCACCCTTCTGCCCAACGCCATGAACGCCGAGCGGCGGGCGCTGGAGGCGCGGGCGCTGATGGAGCTGGGTCGCTACGACCACGCCCTGGAGCTGCTGGAGCGCGACAACGGTCCGGCCGCGCGCGAGGTGCGGGCCGACGTTTTCTGGAAGCAGGAGAAGTGGGGCCAGGCGGCGGCCCTGTACGAAGCGCGGCTGGGCGAACGCTACAAGGATGGGGCCACGCCCCTGACGCCGGACGAGGAGGCGCGCCTGCTGCGGGCGGGCGTCGGCTATTCCCTGGCGCGGGACGCGGGGGCGCTGGCGCGGCTGTCGCGGAACTGGCGGCCGTTCGTGGCGGGGGCGCGCAACGCCGACGGCCTGCGCATCGCCCTGGACGGTCTGGACGGGATGGGCGGGACCGCCGAGGCCCGCGACTTCGCCGCCCTGGCCTCGGGCGTCGACACCTTCAACGGCTGGGTCGCCGGGATGAAGGCCCAGATCAGACAGAAAACGGGCGGGAGCCGACCCGCGGCCCCCGCCCGTCCTGCATCGTCGGCGCCGACCCCTGCGAGGCCGGCGGCCTGATCCGTCTTACTTGTTGACGGCGTCCTTCAGCGGCTTCGACACGCGGAAGCGCACCGCCTTGGAGGCGGCGATCTTGATGGTCGCGCCGGTGGCCGGGTTGCGGCCTTCGCGGGCGGCGCGGGCGGCGGTGTCGAACACGCCCAGGTTCGAGATGCGGACGTCGCCGCCCGACTTCAGCGACTTGTGAATGTTCTCGACGATGGCGGTCAGAACCTTGCCGGCGTCGGCTTGCGAGACGCCCGCGTCCTTGGCGACGGCGGCGATGAGTTCGGCTTGAGTGGTCATGATGGCGTTTCCAGTTGGTCGCCCGAGTCAGGGCGAAGACGGTGGATCAACGCGCGTTTCGGGCGAGTTGGCAAGCGGCCATGCAGCGGAAAGCCTTTGAGGCTGGGGATTCAGCCTCCTCCGGCCGCCCTCTGGAAGCTCTCGACCAGGCTGCCGGCGACCAGTCTCCAGCCGTCCACCAGGACGAAGAAGATCAGCTTGAACGGCAGGGAAACCACCACCGGAGGCAGCATCATCATGCCCATGGACATCAGCACGCTGGCGACCACCAGATCGATTACAAGGAACGGAACGAAAAGAAGAAATCCGATCTGGAAGGCGGTCTTCAGTTCACTGATCATGAAGGCCGGGGTGACCACCCGCAGCGGCAGGTCGGCCGGGGCGGTCGCGGCCTCGACGCGGGACAGGCGGGTGAACAGGGCCAGGTCCGACCGATCCACCTGCGACAACATGAAGGTCTTCACCGGCTCGGACGCCGCGTCGAAGGCCTGGGGCAGCTCCATCTGCTGGTCCATCAGGGGCCTGATTCCCGAATCATAGGCGTCCTGCCAGGTCGGAGCCATGACGATGGCCGACAGGAACAGGGCCAGGGACACCAGCACGGCGTTGGGCGGCGACTGTTGCATCCCCAGGGCGGTCCGCAGCAGCGACAGCACGACCACGATCCGCACGAAACTGGTGGTCATGATGACGATCGACGGCGCCAGGGACAGGACCGTCATCAGTCCGACCAGCTGGATCACCCGCTCGGACAGGCCGGCGCCGGAGCCCAGGTCGATGTTGATGGCGCTGCCGGTCTGGGCCGCCTCCTGGGCCAGGGCGACCAGCGGGAAGGCCAGGCACAAGAGGGTGGTCAGCAGCGACAGGATCGCCGCCCGCTTCAGCTCGGCGCGGCTGGGGAGACAGAACAGGCCGCTCATCTGGGCGGTCCCGGCTGGCGCGGCTCGATCAGCTCACGGCCTTCGCCCAGCAGGATCAGCCGCTCCTCGTCGTCGACGCGGACCAGGACCAGGCGGCGCGCGGGATCCAGCACCAGGGTCTCGACCACCTGAAGCCGGCGCTCGCCGCGTTCGGCGTTCATCCGGGCCAGAAGCTGGGGCGCGTATCGCCGCGCGGCCCAGGCGCACAGGCCGATGATCCCCAGGGTGAAGGCCAGGCCGAAGACGGCGCGGGCGAGGTCGAGGAAATTCATGCGCGGACCCGGATTCGGCGCGCGGATCGCGGCGCCGGTCGCGCCCGACTGTTAAGCGACAGGGTTAACGGCCGGTTTAGGGAAACCTCTCCTTAACCATGCAGGCGGCATTTTTCGCCGGGTGTGATGGGCGCGCCTTGCGTCCGCTTGGGAGCCGGTCATGGGCGTCGCCGACCTGCCGCTGCTGCAACAGATCAAGGGCCGGCTGAGCTGGCTGGACGAACGCCAGCGCGTCATCGCCCAGAACGTCGCCAACTCCGAGACCCCCGGCTATGTCGCCCGCGACATCCGCCAGCCGACCGATTTCGCCGCCGCCCTGAACGGTCGTGGCGGCCCGCTGCAGATGACCCGCACGGCGGCGAACCACATCGCCCCCGCCAGTCCGGCGGTCCGCTATTCGACCAGCGACGCGCCGGATTCGGAAACCACCCTGGACGGCAATTCGGTGGTGGTCGAAGAGCAGATGCTGAAGATGGCCGAGAGCCGCATGGCCTATGACGCCGCCATCGGCTTCTACCAGAAATCCCTGCAGATGATCCGGATGGCGGCCCGTCCGCCCGGCCGCTGAAGAAGGGCTGATCCATGACCGACCCCGTCCCGCCCCGTAACCCGGCCATGGCCGCCGCCGCCTCGGCCCTGAAGGCCCAGCAGTCGCGCATGCGGATCATCGCCGAGAACATCGCCAACGCCGAATCGACGGCGGCCACGGCGGGCGGCCAGCCCTATCGCCGCCAGGTGCCGGTGTTCCAGGCCCGCGACATCGACGGCGCCACCGGCGTCGCCCTGGCCGAGGTGCGGCCGGACATGAGCGACTTCCGCAGCGAATACGACCCCAGCCACCCGGCCGCCAACGCCGAGGGCTATGTCACCCGGCCCAATGTCGACACCCTGGTGGAGGCCATGGACATGCGCGAGGCCCAGCGGGCCTACGAAGCCAATCTGAACGTCATCGAGACCGCGCGCGCCATGGAGACGCGCACCCTCGACCTGCTGAAGAAATAGGGGTTAGGCCATGAATCCGATGATGGCGGCGCGGGCCTATCAGGCGGTCCAGGGCGGCGGGGCGGCCCTGCCGGGCGCGGCGGGCGAGGCCGGGGCGGCCCAGGGGCCGGGCTTCGGCGAACTGCTGCAGAACGTCATGAACGGCGCCGTCGAACAGACCCGCGGCGCCGAGGCCCAGATGGCCCAGGCGGTCCAGGGTCAGGGCAGTCTGATCGACGTGGTCACCGCCGTCAGCTCGGCCGAGGCCTCTCTGGAAACCGTGATGGCCGTGCGCGACCAGGTGATCCAGGCCTATCAGGAGATCATGCGCATGCCGATCTGACGGCGGCGCGCGATCAGCCTTCCAGCGACACGACCGGCTGGGTCGGGGCGGCGACGGGCCGACGGCCGCGGCCCTTCAGCCAGAGCCGGATGCGATCCTGGATCGGGGCGTCGATCAGGTGGTGGAAGGCGAAGGCGAAACCCACCGCCGCCGCCACGCCCAGGCCCCACAGGGCCCACTGGACCGCCTCGGGCAGGGCCAGGCGGGCGACCGCCACATTGACCGCCCCGAACCAGGCGATGCGCACCACCTCGTTGGTGATGAACATGGCGAAGGAGACCACCGCGGCCTTTTCGACCCGTTTCGACGGCCGCGTCACCGGCACGGCGCCGGCCGCCAGCACGATCAGGGCGATGACCCCGACCGAGGCCAGGCCGAACTTGCCCGCGAACTGAAGCCCGAAGAAGCCGACCGAGGCCGCCAGCAGGGTCCAGCGGGCCAGGCGCGGATTCACCCACACCCCTTCGGCGAACCGGGCCAGGCACATGCCCAGGAAGAACAGCGGCAGGGCGCGGAAGAAGCCGTATTTCATCGGCATCTGCCACACCGGATGGTCCAGCAGCAGCCAGGTCGCCTGGTTGGCCAGCAGATAGGCCCCCACGCCCCAGGCCAAGGCCGTCCACGGATTGGCCGTGGCCAGGCGCCGCACCACCCAGGGGAAGGCCAGGTAGCAGCCGATCAGGGCCGAGATCGACCAGGTCGGGGCGTTCCAGCCCAGGCCGCCATGCAGGCCGAAGCTCTGGACCAGCAGCAGCTGGGCCGGCAGCTGGTCCCAGGCGAACCATTCCGGATTGCGCGGCGGCGCCCCCGCGGCCGTCGCCGCCAGCACCAGCCCGACCAGGCCGGCCAGGACGATCAGGTGCGCCGGCAGGACCCGCAGCACCCGTTTCAGCACGAAGTCGCCCGCCGACATCCGGCCGCTGCGCACCTGTTCGCCATAGACCCGCATCAGCACATAGCCGGAGTCCATCAGGAAGAAGTTGGTCAGGAGGAAACCCGAGACCTCGAACATCGGATGGACGGTCTCGGCCAGGGCGTGCGGACCCGCCGCCTGGAAGTGGTGCAGGATGATCAGGCTGGCCACAATGAAACGCAGGGCGTCCAGCCAACCGCCCCTGGCGATCGGCGGTGTGCCGTTTCGGGTCGAAATCAGGGTCGCGAACATGGCCGAAGCCTCCTTCACGTCCTTCGGCGCAAGGACCGGGCCGCAGCGCGTCTTCCTGTTCCCTCGTGTCGCGCAGCGAGGGGGAGGTAGATCGGGCGCGACAGCCGGCGAGACGGGGGGGGGGGGGTCTGTTCGTCGCGTGGTCCAAGAGCCTCTTCGTTGCGCCATCGTCCTTCTCCCCTCGGGGGAGAAGGTGGGCGGCGGAGCCGCTCGGATGAGGGGGCGGCCCGACCCATCCCCATCATCCGACGACCATCGCGCGGACCCAGCCCCCTCATCCGTCATGCGCTGCATGACACCTTCTCCCCCGAGGGGAGAAGGATGTTTGCGCCCTATGCTCGCGACGCGGTCGCTCGCGGCTTGAGGGCAATGGCCTGCCCTAGGCTCGCGACGCGGTCGCTCGCGGCTTGAGGGCAATGGCCTGCCCTAGGCTCGCGACGCGGTCGCTCGCGGCTTGAGGGCGGAATTGGCTCCACCTCCGCGCCGATGGGGCTGCGAAGTGATGGGAAGGCGGCGGAGCGTCGGGCCTTCGCCCGGCTGGGTTGGGCATTCGATGCCGTGTTCGGCGAGAGGTCTGACGCTCCGCGCGGAGGGTTTCCACGAGCTCGGGGCGGGCGCCGATCTTTTCGGCTACTCCCGGAGGCCCGCGGCGGGCGGGCCGGGCCAACGACCCGGTCCCGGAACGGCCAGAGTAACCCCCTCGGCCCTCCCTCGGTCGCCGGACCCGTCGCCAATGACTGTCCGATCCGACGACCGCAGGCCTGTGTGTGTGAACACACAGCCCCGCTTCCTCCGCTCCCGCCGCCGCGAAGTCGCTGGCCTCGCGGCCTCCCCATGCGACGGGACCTGGGGAGTATAGGGCCGTTCTCAGCCCAGGCGTGTGAGAGGGGGTTGGCGATGGGATTGATGAGCGGGGTCAGGGGGTTGGGTTTCCTGACGCGCGCAGTTGGCGTTCCTGACCCTCTCCCGATGGGAGAGGGCTTGAACGCCCAAGAGCCCGTAAGGGCGATTGGCTGCGTGAAAGGGTGAGGGTCGGATGGCGGGCCATGGGACACAGCCGACCCTCACCCTTTCGGCTGGCGCATCGCTGCGCTCTGCGAGCCTCAAGCCCTCTCCCAGCGGGAGAGGGTGGGGGCCGGAGGATGACGGAGGGAGAGGGCGCGCGTGGGGTGAGCCCCTCTACCGCCTGCGGCGATCCCCCTCTCCCGCGGGGAGAGGGAAGCGTGTGCATTTCGAGTGTCGGATCCTAGCCCCGGACCAGCCGCAGGAACTCCTCGCGCGTGCGGGCGTCGTCGCGCACCACCCCGATCAGATGGCTGGTGGTCAGGGTGGTTCCGGGGGCGTTGACGCCGCGCAACGTCATGCAGCTGTGCTCGGCCTCGATGACCACCCCCACGCCTTGGGGCTTCAGCACCTCGTCGATGGCCGTGGCGATCTCGGCGGTCATCTTCTCCTGGATCTGCAGACGGCGGGCGTAGCCCCGCACCACCCGCGCCAGCTTGGAGATGCCCACCACCCGGTCGGTCGGCAGATAGGCGACGTGCGCCCGGCCGACGACCGGGAGCATGTGGTGTTCACACACGCTGACGAAGCGGATGTTGTTCAGCACGATCAGCTCGTCGTAACCGCCGACCTCCTCGAAGGTCCGTTCCAGATATTCGCGCGGGTCGACGTCGTAGCCGGCGAACAGTTCGCGATAGCTGCGGGCGACGCGGTCGGGTGTGTCGCGCAGGCCCTCCCGTTCCGGATTGTCGCCAGTCCAGCGGATCAGGGTGCGAACGGCCGCGCGCACTTCGTCTTCGTCGGGCAGGTCGGTCTCGGGACGGCGGCCGCCGCGCCGGGGCAAAGGCGTGCCGGCCGCCCGCGCCAAGGCTTCGCGCTCGACCCAGCTGCCGTCACAGTCGGCGTCGTGTTCGGCGGGGCGGGTCTGGTCCATGGTCCGGGTCCTGATGGGGAAGGCGTGGCTCATAGCTGGGGCGCGCGGACTTGGCGAGCAAGGGGCCGTTCGTTATCGCCCCGTTAACCATGCGCCCGGCAATTTCGACCCAGTACCCGGGAGCGAGTGTTAATGAACGGCGCGGAAGTTCTGGACGTGGGGCGCGACGCCCTGTGGCTGACGATTCAGCTGTGCGCCCCCGTGCTGCTGGTCGGCCTGGTGGTCGGGGTGGTGATCGGCCTGTTCCAGGCCCTGACCCAGATCCAGGAACAGACCCTGGTCTATGCGCCCAAGATCATCGCCATCTTCGTCAGCCTGCTGCTGTTCCTGCCGCTGATGGGCGCCCTCTTGGGCGGCTTCATGCAGCAGATCGCCGCCCGCATCGCCGGAATGTAGGGGCGGGCCGGTGGAGCCCTGGGCGACGGCCGATCAGGTCTGGGCCGGCGGACTGATCTTCGCCCGCATCGGCGCGATCCTGATGCTGCTGCCCGGTTTCGGCGAATCCTATGTGCCGCCGCGCATCCGCCTGTCCCTGGCCCTGGTCGTCAGCCTGGCCCTGTGGCCGGTGGTGGCCGGAACCCTGCCGCCCCTGCCCGCCAGCCTGGGCGCCATGGTCGGATGGGTGCTGCGCGAGGTGATCGTCGGCCTGATGATCGGCGCCCTGTTGCGGTCCTTCATGACGGCCATGGCCACGGCGGGCGAGGTGGTCTCGCTGCAGACCACCCTGGGCTTTTCCCAGACCGCCAACCCGCTTCAGGCCCAGCCGGGCACGACCCTGTCGGCCTTCCTGACCCTGCTGGGGGTGACCCTGGTCTTCGCCACCGACACCCATCACCTGTTCCTGGCCGGTCTGGCGGGGTCGTACGAAATGGTCGCCCCGGCGCGGCCCCTGATGACCGGCGACTTCGCCGCCCTGGCCATCCGCACCCTGGGGGACGCCTTCCTGCTGGGGGTCCAGCTGGCCGGGCCGGTTCTGGTGTTCGCCCTGGTGTTCAACCTGGCCAGCGGCCTGGTCGGGCGGGTGATGCCGCAGTTCCAGGTCTTCTTCGCCGCCGCCCCGCTGAGCGTGATCCTGGGGCTGTCGGTCTTCGCCCTGAGCCTGGGGGTGGTGGGGACGGTCTTCATCGACCGCTACCGCCGCCTGGCCGAGGTCTTTGTCGCGGGAACGGGAGGCGCCGGTGGCTGAAGGCGCCGATCCCGAATCCAAGACAGAAGAGGCCACCCCGCGAAAACTCGAGGAGGCGCGAAAGAAGGGCGACGTCGCCAAGTCGGCCGACGTCGCCCCGGCCCTGGCCCTGGCCGGCGGCGTCGCCGTCATCCTGATCGGCGGCGGCTGGTTCACCAGCAACGCCGCGGAACAGCTGCTGCCCTTCGTGGCGCGGCCCCACGCCCTGGTCGGGGTGCTGGAGGCCGGGCGCGGGGTGGACCTGGGCGCGCGGGCCCTGTGGGCGGTGGCGCCCCTGTTCGGCGCCGTCATGCTGGCGGTGGCCGTCGGCGGCGCCAGCGGCAACCTGATGCAGTCGGGCCTGATCTTCAGCGCCGACAAGATGAAGCCCAAATGGGACAAGATCAGCCCCCTGGCCGGGTTCAAGCGCATCTTCGGCCTGGACGGCCTGGTCCAGTTCCTGAAGACCCTGATCAAGCTGATCGCCGTGGGGGTGGTGTGCTGGCTGGTGCTGCGGCCCCACGCGCGCGAGCTTGAGAGCCTGGCGGCGATGAGCCCGGCCACCCTTCTGCCGTTCGCGCGCGACCTGGTGGCGGCCCTGATGGCGGCGACGGTGGTGCTGCTGGGGCTCACCGCGGGGGCGGACTATCTGTATCAGCGGATGCGCTTCGCCAAGCGGATGCGGATGACCAAGGAAGAGCTGAAGGAGGACTTCAAGCAGTCCGAGGGCGATCCCCACGTCAAGGCGCGGCTGAAGCAGATCCGCATGCAGCGTAGCCGCAAGCGGATGATGCAGGCGGTGCCCACCGCCACCGTCATCGTCACCAACCCGACCCACTATTCCGTCGCCCTGCGCTACGAGCCGGACCAGGGCGACGCGGCGCCGGTCTGCGTGGCCAAGGGGGTCGACGTCCTGGCCATGAAGATCCGCGAGGTGGCGCGCGACCATTCGGTGCCGATCGTCGAGAACGTGCCCCTGGCCCGCGCCCTCTATGCGACGGTCGAGGTGGACGAGATCATTCCGCGCGAACATTTCGAGGCGGCGGCCAAGGTCATCGGCTTCGTCATGCAGAAACGGCGGCGGCGCTGAAACGCGGTATCATCCGGGGACTGATTCGCGCGCGAGGCCGCCATGGAAGCGCATAGCCGACGCCTGAGCTTCGACCTGCTGACCCCGGTGATGATCGCCGGCTTCGGGGTCGCCGTGGCCGCCGTGGCCTATCCGGCCTTCCGGTCCGACCCCTGGTCCGCGCCGGGGCTGATGCTGATCTTCACCGCCGGCGCCGTGGCCCTGATCGGCCTGTTCGCCTTCGGCCGCGCCGCCGCGCCCCGGCGCCTCAGCGGCGATGCGGCGGTCGAGGTTCTGGACGCCCTCAGCGAACCCGCCGCCCTGGTCTGGGCCTCGGGCCAGGTCCTGGCCTTCAACGCCGCCTGGAAAGAGGCGAACGGCGCCGCCACCGCCCTGCCGCGCGGCCGGTCGGCCCAGGCCCTCTACATGGCCTTCGCCCAGGCCCGCCAGGGTCACGAGGGCCGCGCCATCGTCGCCATCGGCGAGCGCGAGGTCGAGGTCAGCATCGGCCGCCTGGGGCCGGACCGCTTCCTGGTGCGCCAGACGCCGGACGACCACGCCGCCGCCCCCGCGCCTGCTCCGGCCGCGCCGTCGTCGGTCCAGACGGGCGACGCTCGGGCCATGGCGGCCGGCGCCCCCTTCGGCTCGGCGGTGATCGGGGGCGAGGACCTGTTCTCGGGCCGGGCGGAAGACGCCAACCCCGCCCTGTCGGCCCTGACCGGCCCGGCGGCGGCGCGCGACGCCGCCTTCGGCCATCTGTTCGAGCCCACCGGCGTGGCCGAGGCGCGGGCGCGGGTGGCGGCCGGATCGTCGGGCCCCATCGAGCTGGTGGCGCGGGCCTATCCGGACCGGATGCTGCACCTGTATGTCGCGCCCGAGGGCGACCGGCGGCGGGTCTGGCTGTTCGACGTCTCGGCCCAGAAGTCGATGGAGCTGCAACTGTCGCAGGCCCAGAAGATGCAGGCCGTGGGCCAGCTGGCTGGCGGGGTGGCGCACGATTTCAACAACCTGCTGACGGCGATCCAGCTTCAGCTGTCCGGCCTGCTGGAGCGGCACCCGGTCGGCGACCCGTCGTATGAGGGGCTGAACGAGATCCGCCAGACCGCCATCCGCGCCGCCGACCTGGTGCGCAAGCTGCTGGCCTTCTCGCGCAAGTCGACGGTGCGGCGCGAGCGGCTGGACCTGGGCGAACTGGTGGGCGAGTTCGCTGTCCTGCTGCGCCGGCTGCTGCGCGAGGATGTGCGGCTGGAGACCGACTATGGCCGCGATCTTCCGGCGGTGGTGGCCGACAAGAGCCAGCTGGAGACGGCGGTGATGAACTTGGCCGTCAACGCCCGCGACGCCATGCGCGGAGTGGTGGCGGCGGGCGACGCCGTGGTCACCATCCGCACCGCCCGCCTGAGCCGCGACCAGGCGCACGAGATGGGCTGGCTGGAGGCGCCGACCGAGGATGTGGCCCTGATCGAGGTGTCGGACACCGGGCCTGGCGTTCCGGCCGAACTGGTCGATAAGATCTTCGAACCCTTCTTCACCACCAAGGCGGTGAACGAGGGCACCGGCATGGGCCTGGCCACCGTCTATGGCATCGTCCAGCAGGCGGACGGCCATATCGCCGTGTCCAACATCGAGGGCGCGGGCGCCGCCTTCCGCATCTTCCTGCCCGCCGCGGGCGAGGCCGAACTGGCCGAAGCCGCCCCGGTCGAGGTCAAGGCCCCGCGCCAGCCGCGCGACCTGTCGGGCGCGGGCCGCATCCTGTTCGTGGAAGACGAGGCCGCCGTGCGCGGCATCGCCGCCCGCCTGCTGCGCCAGCGCGGCTATGAGGTGATCGAGGCGGCGGACGGGGAGGAGGCCCTGATCCTGGCCGAGGAGCATGCCGGCCAGATCGACATGCTGATCTCGGACGTCATCATGCCGGGCCTGGACGGGCCGTCGCTGCTGAAGAAGGCGCGGCGGTATCTGGGCGACGCGCCGGTGATGTTCATCTCGGGCTATGCCGAAAGCGACTTCTCGGACCTGCTGGCCGACGAGGTCGGGGTGTCCTTCCTGCCCAAGCCGCTGGACATCAAGACCCTGGCCGAACGGGTGAAGCAGGAACTGCACGCCGCCTGACGCCGGACGGCTTGCAATCCGCAGTCTCGCGCGCGACGGTCCGCGCCCTGTTTCCAGGGTGCGAGGGTCAGATGATGCGACGGATGAGTGCGGCGGCGGTTGCGGCCTTGATGGTTCTGGTCGCCGGGCCGGGTCTGGCCCAGTCCCGGAGCGCCGCCGCGGCGCCCGAGACGCCGGCCCCGGTCGAATACGAACTCCGTTTCGACAACGCCGTCCACCACGAGGCGCGGATCACCGTCACCCATCGCGGGCTGGAGCCGGGGCCGGTGCGGTTTCAGATGTCGCGGTCCTCGCCCGGCCGTTATGCGATCCACGAGTTCGCCAAGAACGTCTATTCGGTCGCCGCCGCCGACAGCGCGGGCCGGCCCCTGACCGTGCGGCGGACCGACCCCTACGGCTGGACGGTCGAGGGTCACGACGGGGTGGTGACGGTGTCCTACACCCTCTACGCCGACCGGGGCGACGGCACCTACGCCCAGATCGACGCCACCCACGCCCATCTGAACATGCCCGCGGTCCTGATGTGGGCCAGCGGCCACGACGACCGGCCGGCGCGGCTGCGCTTCCACCGGCTGACGCCCGATTGGCGCATCGCCACCCAGCTGGCGCCGACGCAGGACCCGGAGGTCTTCACCGCCCCGAACCTGCAGTATCTGATGGACAGCCCGGTCGAGATCAGCGCCCATGTCGTGCGCGAATGGCAGGTCGACGACGCCGGAACCCCGCGCACCATCCGCATCGCCCTGCACCACGCCGGAACGGACGCCGAGGCCGACGAATTCGCGGCGCGGGCCAGGCGGGTGATCGACGCCCAGATCGCCGTCTTCGGCGACGTGCCCGACTTCGACCATGGGACCTACACCTTCCTGGCCGACTATCTGCCGCATATCAGCGGCGACGGGATGGAGCATCGCAACTCGACCGTCATCAGCACTACGCGCGGCCTGGCCGAGGCCGACTATGGCCAGATCGGCACCCTCAGCCACGAGTTCTTCCACGCCTGGAACGTCGAGCGGATCCGCCCGGCCGAGCTGGAACCCTTCGACTACAGCCGCGCCAACGCCACCCCCTCGCTGTGGCTGGCCGAGGGTTTCACCAACTACTACGGCCCCCTGACCATCCGGCGCGCGGGCCTGTCCGACGTGGACCGCTTCCTGGCCGAGATGGGGGGGCAGCTGAATTTCGTGCTGAACAGCCCGGCCCGCGCCTATGGCTCGCCCCAGGAGATGAGCCTGCGCGCGCCCTTCGTCGACGCGGCCGCCTCGATCGATCCGACCAATCCCAACATCTTCGTGTCCTACTACACCTATGGCGCCGCCCTGGGCCTGACGCTGGACCTGACCCTGCGTCAGAAATTCCCCGGCGTGACCCTGGACGACTACATGCGCCAGCTGTGGCGGGTGCATGGGCTGACCGAGACGCCCTACACCCCGGACGACCTGCGTGCGGCCCTGGCGGCGGTGACGGGCGACGAGGCGTTCGCGGCCGACGTCTTCGCCCGCTCGATCAATGACAGCCAGCTGCCCGAATTCGGTCCCCTGCTGGCCCAGGCCGGACTGGTGCTGAAGCCGGCGCGTCCGGACCGCGCCTGGGCGGGGCCGGTGCGGCTGGAGGCCTCGGACCAGACCGCGCGCCTGGCGACGGCGACCCAGCCGGGCACGCCCCTCTATGAAGGCGGCGCCGATCGCGGGGACGAGATCGTCTCCCTGGGCGCCGTCCAGATCGACAGCCAGGCGGACTGGGACCGGGCGCTGGACTCGGCGCGGCCGGGCGACGAGATGGTGCTGCGCTTCATCCAGCGCGGGCGCGAGGTCACCACCCGCATCCGCATGGCCGCCGACCCCGCCATGACCCTGGCGCGGGTCGAGGCCGACGGTGGCGAGGTCACGCCGGACCAGCTGGCCTTCCGCAACGCCTGGCTGGGCGAAGAGGTCGCGGCGGCCGGAAACTGAGCCTGCCCAGAACCGCTGGAGGATCTGATGATCGACCGTCGCAGCCTGCTGATGACCGCCGCCGCCGGATAAAGGGTTTCCACGACGCCGGCCCGGACGGCGGGCGCGCGCCGGCGTCCCTCTCCCGGCGGGAGAGGTCTTGAGCGCCCGAGAGCGGGCAGGCGAGCGGTCTTGCGCGAAAGGGTGAGGGGCTACCGCCAGACGGGTATGAGCCGACCCTCACCCTTTCGGCTTGCGCATCGCTTCGCTCTGCGAGCCTCAAGCCCTCTCCCATCGGGAGAGGGATTCCTGAACGGTCCAGCCGTCCGCCTCCCGCAGGCGGTTGTGGATGGCGGTGGCGGCCACAGCCGCCTCGGCCGTGGCGACGGCGATCCGGTTCAGGTCGCGCACCACATCGCCCGCGGCGTAGAGACCCGGAACGCTGGTGGTCTGGCGCAGGAACCGCCCCAGATAGGCCGCCGCCGTCAGTCCGGCCGGGCCCGCCCCGACGACCAGGATTTCCGGGTCAGCGTTCACGGGTGCGCCATTGCGTCGGCCAGAGCTCGAAGGGGACGCCCCAGCATTCGCCCATCACCCGCTCCTGGCTCAGCACGAAGGCGCGGCCGGTCCAGGTCCAGGCCTGGAAGACGCCGCAGTCGCCAATCCCCCGGCCCTTGGCGAACTGGCGCAGGATGCGGGTCGCGGGGTCGTATTCGGCATTGGTCAGGACATCTTGCGGCTCACCCTGGGTCCCCTGCAGGGCGATGGCGCGCGGGTCGGCCCCATCCGGACCGGTGATCCAGTAACGCGTCATCAGATTGTAGGCGCCGGCGTCGCAGGGCACGCCCCACAGCTCGGTTCGGGCATCCAGCCTCTGGCGGGTGACGGCCTTGAACAGGTCGGGGTTCCAGTCGAGGTTCGACCGGCATTCCCGGACCGCCGGCAGGGCGGCGAAGGCGGCGGGCAGGGCGGCGTTCCGGTCGGCGGCCGGAAGCCCGGCCTGGTCGGCCGCCGGGGCGGGGGCCACGACTGGCAGGGCGGGGGCGCCGGGCGCGTCCGAAGCAGGCCGGTCGCCGCGCCGCCGCAGGGCCGTCACCGTGTCCAGCCGCCCCTGGCGCTCGTCGATCCACAGCAGGGCGGCCGCGGCGCCGTTCGGCGACAGGGCCGCCGATTCCGATCCCTTGACCAGGACCAGGCGGCGCGCATCGCCCAGGGCGCGGATGATGACATCCGCCTGAGGGCCGCTCGCGCGACCGACGCCCTGCTGGCCCAGGTCGGGATCGGGGTCGGGGCCGATCACCTCTTCGCGCCCGTCGATCTGAAGCCGCAGGGGCGCCGCCGCGTTCTGGGCCCCGCCGCCGTCCCACAGGCCCGCGTGGACCACGGGCGTCGCCATCGGTCCGGCGGGCATGGACACCCTCAGCCAGGCCGTCGCCCCGTCGGTCGGCCCGGCGAAGACGACGCAGTCGGCGCCGTTGTCGCAACTGGCCATCCAGTCGCGGAAGGCGCGCTGGACCGGCTGAACCCCGGCGGTCGTCGGAACTCTTGGATCAGCCCCGTCCGGCGCCCTTGCCGATACGGCCTCCGGCTCGGCCCCGCAGGCCGCCAGCAGGGCGGTCCCGGCGATGATGATCGTCCGCATGCTTGCCTCCGATGTCGCGCGTATCGTCCGCCCTGGTCCGCGGCGGCGCAACCCTTCGGGGCCTGATGGTTCCGCAGGCTTTGCGCCCGGCCCCGCCTCTCGCTATACCCCCGCCACGCAACCGACACCTCCCCCAAGACAGAGAGACACCATGGCCAAGATCAAGGTCGACAACCCCATCGTCGACATCGACGGCGACGAGATGACCCGCATCATCTGGCAGATGATCAAGGACAAGCTGGTCTTCCCGTTCCTGGACCTGGAGCTGGACTACTACGACCTGGGCATGGAGAACCGTGACGCCACCGACGACCAGGTGACGATCGACGCGGCCCACGCGATCCAGAAGCACGGCGTCGGCGTGAAATGCGCCACCATCACCCCCGACGAGGCGCGGGTGAAGGAGTTCAATCTCAAGAAGATGTGGAAGTCGCCCAACGGCACCATCCGCAACATCCTGGGCGGCGTCGTCTTCCGCGAGCCGATCATCTGCTCGAACGTGCCGCGCCTGGTGCCCGGCTGGACCCAGCCCATCGTGGTCGGCCGCCACGCCTTCGGCGACCAGTACAAGGCCACCGACTTCCTGATGCCCGGCAAGGGTACGCTGTCGATCAAATTCGTCGGCGAGGACGGCGCCGTGATCGAGCATGAAGTCTATCAGTCGCCCGGCGCCGGGGTGGCCATGGGGATGTACAACCTGGACGCCTCGATCACCGAGTTCGCCCGCGCCAGCTTCGCCTACGGCCTGAACCGCGGCTATCCGGTCTATCTGTCGACCAAGAACACCATCCTGAAAGCCTATGACGGCCGCTTCAAGGACATCTTCCAGGCGGTGTTCGACGCCGAGTTCGCCGACCAGTTCAAGGCCAAGGGCCTGACCTATGAGCACCGCCTGATCGACGACATGGTGGCGGCCGCCATCAAGTGGTCGGGCGGCTTCGTCTGGGCCTGCAAGAACTACGACGGCGACGTCCAGTCGGACGTGGTGGCGCAAGGGTTCGGCTCTCTGGGCCTGATGACCTCGGTGCTGATGACCCCGGACGGCAAGATCCTGGAGTCGGAAGCCGCCCACGGCACCGTGACCCGTCACTACCGCCAGCACCAGAAGGGCGAGGCGACCTCGACCAACTCCATCGCCTCGATCTACGCCTGGACCCGCGGCTTCAAGCACCGGGGCAAGCTGGACGGCAACCAGGCCCTGATCGACTTCGCCGAGACCCTGGAGAAGGTGGTCGTCGATACGGTCGAGTCCGGCTTCATGACCAAGGACCTGGCCCTTCTGGTCGGCGACCAGCAGTCGTGGCTGACCACCGAAGGCTTCATCGACAAGGTGGCCGAGAACCTGAAGGCTGCGACGGCCTGATCGCCGCCGCTAACGCTCGCGACGCGGTCGCTCGCTGCTTGAGCGGCGAAAATTCCAGCCCCGCCGGTTCGCGCCGGCGGGGCTTTCGTTTGAGCCTGGCAAGGGTTCGTGCATTGATGGCGGACGAGACGGAGGGGCGCTCATGGGCAGGCTGCTGTTCAACCTGGTTCTGACGGCGATCGTTGTCGCGGTCATCAGCTTCTTCGCCGCGCCGGGCGTGGCCTTCTTCGCCATCCGGTCGGCGGGCGACGCCAATGATGCGGCGGCCCTGTCGCGGCTGGTCGATTTCGGGGCGGTGCGCCAGTCGCTGCGGCCCCAGATGGGCGGCGATCCGCGCGCCTTCCAGCCGGCGCCCTCCTTCCTGGAAGACCCCATCGGGGCGGTGCGCCGCCAGCTGGAGCAGAACCCGGCCGTGCGCCCGCCGGACGTCGAGGCCTATCTGACCCCGCGCGCCCTGGCGGCCCTGACGCGCGGCGAGGGGCGTCTGGCGTCCCAGCGCAGCGCGCCGGGCGCCGAACCGGCCATGGGCGGCCCCCTGCCCAGCCCGGTCTATTGGGGCGTCAACGGCGCCCGGATGGCCGTGGCCGACGAGGGCGGATCGCGCACCGTCTTCACCTTCGCCCGCAAGGGGCCGTTCGAGTGGAAACTGGTCCATGTCGGCCTGCCCGAAGGCGTGGCCCCTCCGACGCCCGCGCCGCGCCCGGCGGCCGCCCCGGCCGGCTGATCTGCGCGAAAAGCCGCTGGCGGCGCGGCCGCCTTCGAGGCTAGGCTCGGCGCGGGTGGGCGCCTTCGGTCGCGCGGGAGTTCAGTATGAAGCGCAAGCTGTGGGGCGGTCTGGCCGTGGCGGCCGTCATCGCTTTCGTCGGGGCCTACGCCCTGTCGCCCGTGTTCGCCGCTCACGCCCTGATCCAGGCGGGCAAGACCGGAGACGAGGCGGCCCTGCGCCGGCTGGTCGACTTCCCCGCCTTCCGCGCCAGTCTGAAGGAAGAACTGAACCAGGCCCTGGCCGACGAGATGCGCGATCGCGCCGGCGAGGCGGGCGACGTCCTGGCCGGCCTGGGGATGATGCTGGCCCCCTCCATCGTCTCGGGCGCCGTCGACACCCTGGTGACGCCCGAGGCCATCGGCCAGATGGTCCGCTCCGGCGAGCCGCCGAACCCCGCCGACCGCGTCAGGCCCCGGCGCGACCCGGCCCAGCGGGACGAGGCCGGATCGGACCAGGACGACATCCACCAGGCCTGGGGCTATCGCAGCCTGGATTCCTTCACCGTGACCCTGACCCGGCGCGACAGGCCCGTTCGCAGCCTGGCCCTGATCCTGACCCGCCGCGGCCTGTTCGAGTGGAAACTGACCGGCCTGGATTTTCAGCGGGACAAACCCTGATCCTTCTCCTTCGACAGGAGAAGGTGAGCGAAGGTCTGTTTCCTGTCTCCTCACCGTCGCATAGCCTGGGGAGGTGGATCGGCGGCGCAGCCGTCGGGACGGAGGGGTTCTATATCTTCGTGTGGCGAAGCCCCCTCCACCGCCTCAGGCGGTCCCCCTCCCCATGGAATGGGGAGGAGACGGCAGCGTTTCCCTGGGCGGAGAGGGCTTAGCGCAGCGCCGCCCGCACCGCTTCCAGTCCAGCCTCGGCCTTCGACCCGTCCGGCGCGCCGCCCTGGGCGAAGTCGGGCTTGCCGCCCGCGCCCTGGCCGCCCATGGCCAGCACCGCCGCCCGCGCCAGATCGGCGGCGTTGACGCGCCCCGTCATGTCCGACGTGGCGGCCACGGTGACCGCCGCCTTGCCATCCGTCACGCCGATCAGGGCCACGACGCCCGAGCCGACCTGTTTGCGGAAGTCCTCGGCCACGCCGCGCAGGCCCTTGCCGTCCACCCCGTCCAGGACGCGGGCGATCAGCTTGACGCCATTGATCTCTTCCGGCGCCGCATCGGCGCCCGAGCCGCCGCCCAGAGCGAGCTGCTTCTTCAGCTCGGCGACCTGTTTCTCCAGCGTCTTGACCGAGGTCTGCAGACCCTCCACACGCGCGGGCACATCGGCGGGTTGAACCTTGAAGTCGCGAGCCAGGGTACGGGCGACGCGGGCCTGGCCTTCGACATACAGGCGCGCGGCCTCGCCGGTCAGGGCCTCGATCCGGCGCACGCCTGCGGCGACGCCGCCTTCGGACACGATCTTGAACAGGCCGATGTCGCCCGTGCGCGACACATGGGTGCCGCCGCACAGTTCGACTGAATAGGGCTTGTTGTCGGTGGTGAGGGAGCGGCCGAGCGTCAGCACCCGAACCTCGTCGCCGTATTTCTCGCCGAACAGGGCGATGGCGCCGGCCTCGATGGCCGCCTGGGGCGCCATCAGCCGGGTCTCGGCCGGGACATTCTGGCGGATCACGGCGTTGACCTCGGCCTCCATGGCCGCCAGTTCGTCCTCGGTCACCGGGGCGTTGTGGCTGAAGTCGAAGCGGGCGCGTTCGGCGTCGACCAGCTGGCCCTTCTGGGCCACGTGATCGCCCAGGACGTTCTTCAGCGCCGTGTGCAGCAGGTGGGCGGCCGAATGGTTGGCGCGCGTGGTCTGGCGCTTGGCCGGATCGACCCTCTGGGCCACGCGGGCGCCGGTCTTCAGTTCGCCCGCGATGATCTCGGCCGACAGGACGTGCAGGTCGCCCGCCTGTTTGCGCACATCGATGACATCGGCTGACCCGCCGGGCCATTCCAGCGTCCCGTGATCGCCCGCCTGGCCGCCGCTCTCGGCATAGAAGGGGGTGGTGTCGAACAGGATTTCGACGATGGCGCCAGTCTCGGCCGCCTCGACCGCCTGGCCGTCCTTCATCAGGGCCAGAACCTCGCCCGAGCCGTCGATGGCCTCATAGCCGGTGAAGACCGTGGGCCCCAGCCGGTCGCGCACCGCCAGCCATTCGCCGGCGTTGGCGGTCTGGCCCGAGCCCTTCCAGTGTTCGCGCGAACGGGCGCGCTGCTGGGCCATGGCGTCCTGGAAGCCGTCGACATTGACGCCGAAGCCGCGCCGGCGGGCCTCGTCCTGGGTCAGGTCCAGCGGGAAGCCGTAGGTGTCGTAAAGGGTGAAGGCCGTTTGACCGTCCAGCATCTCGCCGGGGCGGAAACCCTGAACCGCCGTGTCGAACAGGCTCATCCCCTTGGACAGGGTGGTGCGGAAGCGGATCTCCTCCTGCTTCAGCGTGTCTTCCACGAAGGCCTGGGCGCGCTTCAGCTCGGGGAAGGCGTCGCCCATTTCCGAGATCAGGGTCGGGACCAGACGGTGCATCAGGGGCTCGGTCGCGCCCAGCAGGTGGGCATGGCGCATGGCCCGGCGCATGATGCGGCGCAGGACGTATCCGCGTCCTTCGTTCGACGGGGTGACGCCATCCGCGATCAGGAAGGCGGAAGACCGCAGGTGGTCGGCGATGACGCGGTGGCTGGGCGCGCGGTCACCCTCGGCCTTGGTGTTCGTGGCGTCTTCCGAGGCGGCGATCAGGGTTTGGAACAGGTCGGTGTCGAAGACGGAATTCTTGCCCTGCAACACCGAGGCGATCCGCTCCAACCCCATGCCGGTGTCGACGCTGGGCTTGGGCAGGGAACGGACGATCTCGTCGTTCTCCTTCTCGAACTGCATGAAGACGTTGTTCCAGATCTCGACGAACCGGTCGCCGTCCTCGTCGGGCGAACCCGGAGGGCCGCCGGGGACGTGGTCGCCATAGTCCCAGAAGATCTCGGTGCAGGGGCCGCAGGGGCCGCTGTCGCCCATGGCCCAGAAATTGTCGGAGCCGGCGATGCGGATCACCTTGTCGTCGCCGAAACCCGTGACCTTCTTCCAGATGGCCGCCGCCTCGTCGTCATCGATATAGACGGTGACCAGAAGCCGCTTCGGGTCCAGGCCGAAATCCTGGGTGACCAGCTGCCAGGCCCGTTCGATGGCGTGGTCCTTGAAATAGTCGCCGAAGCTGAAATTCCCCAGCATTTCAAAGAAGGTCAGGTGCCGGGCGGTATAGCCGACATTGTCCAGGTCGTTGTGCTTGCCGCCGGCGCGCACGCATTTCTGCGAACTGGTCGCGCGCGGCCAGGGCGGGGTGGCGGCGCCGGTGAAATAGTCCTTGAACGGCACCATGCCGGCGTTGACGAACATCAGCGTCGGATCGTTCTGCGGCACCAGGGGGGCCGAGTGCACCCGCTCGTGCCCATCGGCCGCGAAGAAGTCGAGGAAGGTGGAGCGGATCTGTTTCAGGCTGGTCATGGGGCGCGGTCGGTCGGGGGGAAAAACGGGGAAGGGGCGTCATATAGGGTTTTCACGCCCCGCGCATCACCCGCCCGTGATCAGGCTGGAGGAAGACGGGCCCAAGAAAAAGGCCGCCCGACGCGAACGTCAGGCGGCCGCTCGGCCCAGACCGATCCCGGCGGGGTCGGATGGCGGGTCGCGGGGACCGGCCGGGCGAGTTTCGGGGAAGAAGACCTGATGGCCCGGATCAGCCCTCCAGGTCCTGACCCTCGTCGGGCTCGGGCGTGCCCAGCATGTCGTCGGCGATCTTGTTGGTCGAGGCCCGCACGGCCTTCTCGATCCCCTCGGCGATGTCGGGGTTGGCCTTCAGGAAGGCGCGCACATTCTCGCGCCCCTGACCGATCCGCTGGCTGTCATAGGAGAACCAGCTGCCCGATTTCTCGATGATCCCGGCCTTGACGCCCAGGTCGATGACCTCGCCCAGCTTGGAGATGCCCTCGCCGTACATGATGTCGAAGATGACCTCGCGGAACGGCGGGGCGACCTTGTTCTTGACCACCTTGACCCGGGTGGTGTTGCCCACCACCTCGTCGCGGTCCTTGATCGCGCCGGTGCGGCGGATGTCCAGGCGGACCGAGGCGTAGAATTTCAGCGCGTTTCCGCCCGTGGTCGTCTCGGGCGAACCATACATCACCCCGATCTTGTGCCGGATCTGGTTGATGAACAGGACGATGCATTTGGACTTGTTGATCGAGGCGGTCAGCTTGCGCAGCGCCTGGCTCATCAACCGCGCCTGAAGACCCGGCAGGCTGTCGCCCATCTCGCCCTCGATCTCGGCGCGGGGCGTCAGGGCGGCGACGGAATCGACCACCACAATGTCCACGGCGCCCGAGCGCACGAGGGTGTCGACGATCTCCAGCGCCTGTTCGCCATGGTCGGGCTGCGACACCAGCAGGTCGTCCAGATTGACCCCCAGCTTGCCGGCGTAGATCGGGTCCAGGGCGTGTTCGGCGTCGACGAAGGCGGCGACCCCGCCCTTCTTCTGCACCTCGGCCACGGTGTGCAGGGCCAGGGTGGTCTTGCCCGAGCTTTCCGGCCCGAACACTTCGATCACCCGCCCGACCGGCAGGCCGCCGATGCCCAGGGCCATGTCCAGGCCCAGCGATCCGGTCGAGACGCTCTCGATCTCGGCCACCTGCCCGGCCTTGCCCAGCTTCATCACCGAGCCCTTGCCGAAGGCGCGGTCGATCTGGGCGATCGCCGCCTCCAGCGCGCGCTGCTTGTCGCCGTCTTCCTTGCCCACCAGTTTCAAAGCCGCCTGTGACACCTGCTTACTCTCCCTTGCCATGATTCCCGTCTTGGTTTCGGGAGAGACCCGCCAATGGACCCGCTCCCTGTGAGCCGGACTATGTGCACGGTTTGTTCCGGTTGCCAATATGTTCTTTTTTGTGGTGTCTGGCGATGCAGCCGCATGCGTCCGTTTCTGACGCATGGTGACCTGGGTGAAGATCAGCTCAGCGAACGATCACCTGGACTTCGCCGACGTCAGAGGAGGCGCAGACGTTCTGGCTGACGCGGATGCGGTTGGAGGGCAGGCCCATGTTGTTGAGGCTGCGAACGACGGATTCGGCGTTACGGCGCATGTTGGTCGTGACCAGGGCTTGGGCGCCGGGCGTGGAAGCCTGGGGGCTGCACGCCACCACTTCGAACGACGCGTCCGGCCGCCGGTCCAGGACGCCTCTGACCAGAGCATAAAGGGCGCCTTCGTAGTTCACGTTCGGGCGATCGAAACGGATCGTCGTCAGCGGTGTGGCCAGGGCCGCGGTCGCGGCGCCCACGGCGATCAGCACGCAGGCCAGGAAAAGGGGACGGTTCGGCAGGGTCATTCTCTAGTCCTTGGATAGAAGGGAAAAGGTTCAGGCCGGGCCCGAGGCCCTTACGGCGATCAGCGACTTGGTCAGGGGCCCGACCTTTTCGTCGTGGTGGACGGCGTCGGGGTACAGAAAGCGGAACTGGGTCTTGTCCAGCAGGCGCGCATGCTGGACGTCGCGCATGGCCGCGCCGACGTCCGCCGCGCGTGGCGAAAAGCCGTGGGCGCGTCGCATCAGGGCTCGGGCGCGGCTCTGTTCGCTGCGCCAGTGGAAGAAGGGGGCCGAGAAATGCGGCTCGATCGGGAACCAGAAATAGGGCGTCTGAACATAGTAGCGCGGCGCCAGGCGGCGGCATTCGGCGGCGAAGGCTTCCATCCGCACCCAGTCGCCGACATGCTCGATGACCGAGTTGGAATGCATCAGGTCGAAACTGTTGTCGGCGTATTGCGGCAGGGCGCAGGCGTCGGCGTCGATCTCGTCGAACAGGTCCGCGTCCCAGACGTCGCCGGTCCCGCCGGGGTTGATCAGGGTGATATGGACCCGGTGCGACTTCAGCAGGTCCAGCTCGAACAGCCGCCAGTATTCAGCCTCGCCGCCCAGGTCGATGATGCGCACGGCGCCCCTTTCGGCGTGGACGGCCTGGATCAGTTCGACCACCCGGCGGCTGCGCGCGCGGCGGAAGCGCGAGACGAGGGAGTTGGGGTCGCTGTTGTCCTGAAGGGCGTGGATCAGCTTCATGGCCGACCCTTATCCGGGCGCCCGTTCCGATCCGGTTAAGCGGCGGGCGGGGCCGCCGCGACCGCCGCCGGCTCGGCCGCCCGGGCCCAGGCCGACAGGCCGCAACCGACCACCAGACAGGCCGCCGCCGCGATCAGGAAGGGCCGGGTCAGGCTGAGGCGCGGGGCCAGGGGCCGGGCCAGCATCAGGATCAGCAGGGCGATCAGGGCCAGGGCGCCAGGCAGGTCCATGCCCACCCCCAGCCACACCTGGTGCCCGACCGCCGCCAGCCAGCCGCCGCCCAAGGCCGTCGCCACGGCCGCCGGCGCCAGGGATCGGGTATGGATCAGGCCGGCGCTCAGGGTCGCCGCCAGCGAGGCCGCCAGAGCCGCCAGCAGCACCGGCCAGACCAGCAAAAGGGCCGCCTGGGGCGCCGCCGCCTGGGCCGCGCAGGCCAGGACGAAGACCAGGGCGATCAGCCCCAGCCAGCCGCCCCAGACCGATCCCGGCTCGCGCCGGATCATCCAGCTCAGCCCGATGGCCGCCGCCGCCGCCCCGATCACCACCGGGTCGAACCCGCCCAGCACGATGGACGCGAGGGTCAGGACCCCCAGGATCGCCGTGGTCACGCGCCGTCCGGCCCGGTCGCGCCCGGCCATCAGCACCAGGCAGACGGCCAGCAGGGCCAGCACCACCCCCGCCTCCATCCACGGCAGCCGCCTCAGCAGCAGCTGATAGGTCTCGACCGACTCGATCCGGCTGGTCATCGGCCCGCCCAGGGCCCGCACGCCGCGCGCCACCACCACGCCAGAAGCCGCCAGCCACAGCCCGTCCAGCAGGCCGCGCCCGACGTCGGGCAGCCTCAGCCCCGCGCGCCGATGCGCCACCCAGGCGGCGAATCCGCCCAGAACCGCCGCCAGGCCCAGCAGGATCCACCCGCCCGCCGGCGCATGGCGCACCAGGGCCAGGCCCAGGACGTCGGCATAGACCGCCTGGGCCGCGTCGCCGGTCAGGTCGGGGCCGCGCAGCCAGGCGTCGACCGCCTCCAGCCCCAGGCCGCCGATATGCTGCAGGCTGCCGGCCTCCAGGGCCGCGGGCGTCGAGGTCGGGGCGTGATACTGGTCGGGGCGGCCGATGAAGGCCAGGTTCAGCCCCGGAAGGCCCCGGTCGCGGGCGATGGTGAAGTCCGTGCCGTTGGGCATCAGCCCATAGACGAAGGCGGCCAGGGAGCTGGCCGACGGTCCGCCCGGCGCCTGGCGCGCGGCGTGGGCGAACCGCGCCACGCTGTCGGCGCCGCCCACGCCGGTTTCGAACAGGAAGGCCCGGCCGCCGCCGCCGCGCGCCTCCAGGTTGATGACCGCCCCGATCCGGTCCCTCAGCGGATGGCCGCCGAAAAAGACACGGGCCCCGTCCAGGTTCAGCTCCTCGCCATCGGTGAACAGGACCACCAGGTCCCGCTGGGCCGGCCCGCGCGCCCGAATGGCCCGGACGATCTCCAGGGCCGCCGCCACCCCGGCTGCATCGTCGGCCGCGCCGGGCGACCCGGGCACGCTGTCGTAATGGGCCATCAGCAGGGTGGGCCGCAGCGACGGGTCGCGTCCGGGCAGCACCCCGACCAGATTGTGCGCCTGATGGTCCGCCGCCGCCGGATCCAGCCCCCATCGGTCCAGTCGCCGGATCGCGGCGGGCGACAGGGGGCCCGCCTGGACTTCGGGCGACAGACCCAGCCGCGCCATCCGCGCTGTCAGATAGGCCTGGGTTCGCCCATGTTCGGCCGATCCGACCGGATGGGGCGCGCGGGCGATCTGGCGCACATCGGCCAGGGCCCGCACGGCCGAGAACTGCGTCGCCTCCGCGTCCAGGCCGCGCGGCATGGGGGTCTGCAGGGCCGTGGCCGCCAGAGCCAGGGCGACCACCAGCGATCCGATCAGCAACGCCAGGCGCGTCATCCATCCCCTCCAACCGACCAGGACAGTAGGGCCGATGACGCGCCGCCGATCAAGGGCGACGGCGTCAGGCCGCGTGGCGGGCCGCGGCGGGGGCCTTGACGAACAGGCCGCGACGGTCGGCGACGGCGCGGAAGGCCAGGGTGTCCGCCTCGATCCGCTCGTCCCGGCCCAGGAACAGGCAGCCGTCGTCCACCAGCCGGCGCTCGATCACGTCCAGGGCGCGGCCGCGCGCCGCCGGCGACATCTCGCCGATCAAGTTGCGGCAGAAGATGATGTCGAAGCGGCCGTCGTCGGCGGGCTCGTCCAGGATGTTGGCCGCGGCGAAGGCGATCCGTCCGCGCAGTTCGGGCCGGGCGCGCCAGACGTCCTCGACCTGTTCGAACCCGTGCAGCATGGCCCCCGCCGACAGGCCGCGCTGGATCTCGAAGGTGGTGTAGTCGCCGCTGCGCGCCTTTTCGATGGCGCGGGGGTTCAGGTCGGTGGCCGTGATCTCGCAGGCCACCCCGGCCTCGCCTGCCGCCATGGCGATGGAATAGGCTTCCTGCCCGGTCGAGCAGCCGGCGCACCAGATGCGGATGGTCCGTCCGCCCCGCGCCCGCGACAGGGCCGGCAGGATGTCGCGCGCCAGGGTCTCGAACGGCGCCCGGTCACGCCGGAACCATGTCTCGGGGTTCAGCAGGCTGTCGATCACCGCCCGGCCCAGGGCTCCGATCGGCCGCGCCCACAGGGCCGCCAGCATGGCCGGGACGCTGTCATAGCCCTCGCGCCGCGCCACCGGCCCCAGCCGATGCTCGACCAGGGACACCCGCTCGCGCGGCAGGCGGTATCCCGCCCGCGAGTCCAGCAGGGTCTGCAGCTTGTCGAAATCCTCGGGCGAGACCCCGCTCATGGCGCCCCGACCTCGGCGAATTTGGATTCCAGGATCTGGCCGTCGAACGGCTTCATCACATAGTCGTCGGCCCCCGCGCCCAGGGCCTCGGCGATGCGGTCGGCCCGCGTCTCGATGGTGCAGAACAGGACCTTGGGCCGGTCGCCGCCCGGCAGGGCCCGCAGCCGCCGCAGGAAACTGATTCCGTCCATCACCGGCATGTTCCAGTCCAGCAGCACGACCTGCGGCAGGGTGGCGGTGCAATAGGCCAGGGCCTCGGCCCCGTCGGCGGCCTCGTCGACCTCGAACCCCAGGCCCTCGACGATGCGGCGCGCGACCTTGCGGATGATCCGGCTGTCGTCGACGATGAGGCAGGTTCTAGCGGTCAAGGGCCGTATCCCGACGTCGGGCGAGCTTTCGTGGCGGATCGAGCGGCATGGCTCGAATTCATGATCGCAGACGGCGGGTTAACGAGCGGTTGGCGACCACCCTTAAAGCGGCAGGTCGGCGGTCAGGACGACCCGCCCCTCCTCGGTCGCGACCGACAGGGTCCCGCCCGCGTCCCGCGCCGTCAGCCACAGCCAGTAGGGCTGAATCCACTGGCCCTGCAGACCTTCGCTGAGAGGCCGTCCGGCCAGGCCCTCGGCCGCCTCGGGCTTCAGCCGCGCCCGCGCCCCCTCGGCGACGCCTTCCAGGATCAGCCGCCCCTCCTCGACCCGGCTGGCGATGACGGCGGTCCCGCCCGACGGCAGGGCGGCGGCGGTCAGATAGGCTAGGTTCACCAGGGTCCGCGCCTGGGGCTTGGCGAAGGCCCGCGCCTCGACCCGCCAGTCCAGGGCGGCGCGTCCGCCCTCGGTCATGCCGGCGACCAGGGCCTGCAGTTCCGGCCCGTCGAAGGTCTCGCTGGTGGTGGCGGCGCCGAAGGCCACGCGGGCGAAACCGACCAGGGCCACCATCTTGCGCGCGCTCTGGTCGATCAGGCCGATGGCGTCGTCGCGCATGTCCTGGGCCGACGGATCGTTCAGCAGGTCCAGGCCCGAGACGATCGCGCCCGCCGGGCTGATGAAGTCGTGGCACAGCTTGGCCGCCACCAGGGTGGCCAGTTCGGTGGGGGAGGCGGTCTCGGTCATGGGGCGCAGGCTGACGTGATTTGCCGGTTCTTCAAACTGGGCGGGGGGTCTATGTGGAGCGCGATGACGACCGAATTGATCCGCGACCTCGCCAGCGGCGCCCTGACCGAAGCCATAGCCGACATCGCCGAGGCGGCGGCGGCGGTCATCCTGCCCTACTGGCGCAACGGGGTGACGGCCGAGGCCAAGGCCGACGACAGCCCCGTGACCCGCGCCGACCGCGAGGCCGAGGCCCTGATCCTGGCGGCCCTGGCCGACCGCTGGCCCGGCGTCCAGGCGGTGGGCGAGGAACAGGTCGAGGCGGGCGGCAAGCCGGCGACGCTGGAGGAATTCTTCTGGCTGATCGACCCCCTGGACGGCACCCGAGGCTTCATCCAGGGGCGCGAGGCCTTCACCGTCAACATCGGCCTGATCCGGGGCGACGCGCCCGTGGCCGGGGCGGTCACGGCGCCCGCCACGGGCCAGACCTGGCGCTCGACCACCCCCGGCGGCGGGGCGATGATGCGCCGGTTCGGCGAGGCCTGGCGCCCGATCCGGGTGCGCGACCGCCCGGCCGAGGGTTTCGCCCTGCTAAGCCACAGCCTGTCGGACGAGGACGCCGCCCGCCTGGCCGCCCGCCACGGCTGCACCCGGTGGCAGGGGACGGATTCGTCGCTGAAATTCTGCCTGATCGCCGAAGGCCGTTTCGACGCCTATCCGCGCAGCGGCCCGACCTCGGAATGGGACACCGCCGCCGGTCAGGCGGTGCTGGAAGCCGCCGGCGGCCGCGTCCTCGCCGACGACGGCGCCCGCCTGCGCTACGGCAAGCCCGCCCTGCTGAACGGCCCCTTCGTGGCCATCGGGGGGTAGCCGGGGGTGCGATCGTCTCCTCCCCATTCCATGGGGAGGGGGACCGCCGTAGGCGGTGGAGGGGTTCTTCGTGACACGAAGACACGAAGACAGAACCCCTCCGTCTCGTCGGCTGCGCCGCCGATCCACCTCCCCATCGCTTCGCGACAGGGACGAGACAGGGGCGTTCAGGCGCGGACTTTTCTCAGGCCTTCCGCGCGCTGGGCCAGGGCCGGCACGCCGTGATCCCGCGCCACCTCGGCCGCCTGCTCCAGGGCCAGGGCGACCCCCGGCGGGGCATGGCCGCTCAGCCGTTCGATGGTCAGGCCGACGCGGGCCAGGCCGATCTGATCGGCGGCCCAGTCCAGGGGCGCGGCCCCCGCCTCCTCGACCTGCAGCCTCAGGCGCAGCCGGGCGGCGACGGCGGCCAGGGTCGTCAGGTCGCCCTGGTCCTCGGCCTCGGCCACGGCGCGGGCGGTGCGGGCCTCGCGCGCCAGGGCCCCCAGAACCAGTCCCGACCCCGCCGTCAGGGCTTCGGCCTGGGCCAGGGCGGCGGTCGGGAGGGTCGCATCGCCGGCGCGCAGGATCTGGATCGCGGCCCAGTCCAGCGGGCTGTGATCGGGGGTGAACTGGTCGGCGGCGGCGTCGAACATGGCCCGGCCCTGCAGCCGCGCCGCCTCGTTCTCGGCGATGGTCCCCAGGGCCGCCAGACCGGCGCCGCACAGGGCCAGGGCCCGCGCCCGCGTCAGGGGCCGATAGTCGGGCGAGGCCTCGCCGACCAGGGCCGACAGGTCGCGCCCGGCCTGGTCCAGCAGGCGCGGATCGCGCCGCGCCACCCCGGCCTCCAGCGCCAGGGACGCCCGGTCCATGCGCACGTCCTCGACCGCATCCGTCCCGCCCGGGGGCAGGTCGTGCAGGGCCGCGTCCAGCAGGGCCGCCGCGTCCAGCAGGGCGGCCGGATCGTCGGTCAGCCGCGCCCGCCGCGCGCTCAGCCGCGCATGCAGGGCGGCGGCGCAGGCCGCGGCGGCCGAACGGCGCGGGAACTGGATTTCGGCCAGGGTCTGGAACGCCCGATCCAGCCGCGCCGTGTCGCCGCACAGGTCGAACCCCAGCATGTCGACGCGCGCCGATTCCAGCGCCGTCTCGGCCAGCTGCCGTCCGGCGGCGCCTTTGCGGGCGTCGGCCACGGCGGCTTCGGCCCGCGCCAGGCTGGCGGGGGCGCCGCGTCGGCGGGCATGTTCGCGCCACAGGCCGGCGGCCCTTAGGGCGGCCTCGACCGGATGTTTGCACGACACCCGGCTCGCGTCGGTCGACTGGCGGCGCGCCTCGACCTCCAGCAGGTCGACGCCGATCAGCTCCAGCCAGCTCAGGTCGTCGCTCTCGCGCGCCTGGGCGAAGATTTTGCGCAGATCCTTGCCGAACTCGAACATCGAACGCCCAGACTCTTCGTCCCGGAACGGGACCGTTTGCCGCTTCTCCTCGCGTCTTCTGCAAGGGCAACGCCGAGGCAGGCGGACGGGTTCGATTTCGTCGTCGTCAGTCCAGGGCGGGGACGCGGCTGCGGCACTGGCGCAGGGCCGCCTGGGCCTCGGCGTCGCCGGCGCTCAGCAGCCGCACGGCCTGGACCCGCGCGCGCGTCTGGTCGGCCTCGGCCGCCTCGGCGGACCGGCCCGCGGCGGCGGCGGCCTGCATCGCCGTCAGAGACCAGTAGAGGGCCGCATCCATCAGGGCCCGCCCCTCGGCCCCTTCGCCCCCCGCCAGCTCCGACGCCGCCTGGGTCAGGCCGGCGCACCGCACCACCGCCTGATAAGAGGTCAGGGCCGGCGCCTGCTGTGTCAGCGCCAGGAGCAGAGCAAGCCCGACCGCCATTTCGTCCTCCACCGCGCCCACTCGCGCGACCGCATCATCACATCACGCTGACGCGTCGGTGGGAAGACGGCGCGCTATTGGCCGGGATTGAACTATGGCCTTTCGCACAGGGTTATATTATCTAATCTGGATAATATGGGATCGGGAAAGCCCCTTTATGCCAAAATCGGAAAATGAGCGGGCAGGACGGTATGTCCGCCAGCTGAGCGGCTACCGCGCCTTCATTCCCAATCCCCTGCCGCCAGAAGGGCTGGACCTGGATGGAGGCGTCAGGGCGGCGCTCAGCCGTGCGGACCTGGCCTTGGGACGGCTGGACGGGGCTGTGGAGACCTTGCCTCACCCCGAGCTCTTCACGGCGATGTATGTGCGTCGGGAGGCTGTCCTGTCGAGCCAGATCGAGGGCACTCAAGCGTCTCTGGATGATCTGGTCGCAGCCGAGGCGCGGCTGTCCGGGCAACGCCCCATGGGAGACGTCAACGAGGTGCTCAACTACACCTCGGCGCTGAATTTCGGCCTGGCGCGCCTGGCGGAATTGCCTTTGTCGGCCAGGCTGCTGCGGGAAATCCACGAAATCCTGATGCATGACGTCCGAGGCGGACACGCCACGCCGGGAGATTTCAGGACGACACAGAACTGGATCGGGTCGGCCGGCCGCGGTCTGAACGAGGCGGTCTTCGTGCCGCCGCCCCCGGATCAGGTCGCCCACCATATAGGGGATCTGGAGACCTTTCTTCATCAGCCGACGGACCTGCCCTTGCTGGTTCAGGTCGGGCTGGCCCACGCTCAATTCGAGACCATTCACCCCTTCGTCGATGGCAATGGGCGTTTGGGGCGGCTTCTGATCACCTTCCTGCTGTGCGAGCGGAAGGTGCTGACCAAGCCCGTTCTCTATGTCTCCCTGACGCTGAAGAAGCGAAGGCAGGAATACTACGAGCATCTTCAGGCCATTCGGGACGCCGGCCAGTGGGAGGCCTGGCTGATCTTCTTCCTCGACTGCGTCACCGACGCGGCTCTGGACGCGGCCGGCCTGGTGAAGCGTATTCTCACGCTCCGCGAGATGCATCGGGACCGGATCGTCAATGAAATGGGCGCGCGCGCCGGCAAGGCCATCCGCCTTCTGGAGAGACTCTACCGCGACCCGTACATCGAGGTGAACGAGGCCGTGCGTTTTCTGGGCGTCAGTTTCGCCAACGCCAACAATATCGTCCTCGACCTGCAAGGCATGGGGGTGTTGCGAGAGGCGACGGGGCAGCAGCGCAACCGCATCTTCGTCTATGAGGACTACATCGGGTTGTTCAGGGATCTCTGATCGGCCCGGCCGCCCCCAATGGCGACGTGAGAAGGCGCCGGGGGCGTCCTGGCGCCCTCGGCCTGAAGCCAGCGCAGGAAGGCGTTCAGGGCGCCGGAGTCCGCGCCCTGAACGCCTACCTGGGCTGGGCCTTGGCCCACCTGCTGATCTGCCTGCCCCTGACGGCCGCCTTCACGCCGGGGCGTCGCCTGCCGCATGCGGATGAGTCCCCCGCCGCGCCCGTCCGCATCCGCTGGGACCGCCGCATGGTCCAGCTGGCGGTGCTGTTCGCCGGCGCCTGGGCGGTATCGACGGCCATGAGCGCCCACCTGCCGCGCCTGCTGATGAAGATCGGCCTGTCGCCGGCTCAGGCCGCGGCCATCGCCGGGCTGACGGCGGCGGCGGCCATCGCCGTGCGCCTGCTGGACATGACCCTGCTGCACGGCGCGTCGCCGATCACCACGACGCGCCTGGCCGCCCTGATGCATCCCCTGGGCGCCCTGACGGTGGGCCTGGGCGGGGCCCGGTTCGCGGCGGCCCTGACCCTGTGCCAGGGCGCGGGCAACGGCCTGCTGTCGGTGGCTTCCGGCGTCCTGCCGCTGAAACTGTTCGGGCGCCGGAACTACGCCGCCCGCCACGCCCTGATGCTGACCCCCGCCCGCTTCATGCAGGCCGCCGGACCGGCGCTTTACGGCCTGGCCCTGGAGCGGTCGGCCGCCCTGGCCCTGGCGGCGTCCAGCGCCGTCTGCCTGATCATGTTCGCCGCCACCTTCGGGCTGGAGCGGCGCGATGGAAGCTAGGCCCGTTCCTTGGTCTTGGTGAAGGTCACCTTGGGGAACCGTTCGCCGACATAGCCGGTCTCCCAGCTCGACTTGGCCAGGAAGACCGGGGCCTGGTCGATGTCCACGGCCATCTGGGGCCGGTATTTGCCGGCGAAGTCCTCAAGGTCCGCACGTTCGCCGCCGATCCAGCGCGCCTCGGCGTAGGGGCTGGGTTCGAACACCACGTCCAGGCCGTATTCCTCGCCCAGCCGGTCGGCCATGACCTCGAACTGCAGCTGGCCCACCGCCCCGACGATGAAGTCCGACCCCAGTTCCGGCCGGAACAGCTGGGTCACCCCTTCTTCGGCCAGGCCTTCCAGCGCCTTCTTCAGGTGCTTGGCCTTCAGCGGATCCTTGACCCGCACCCGCTGCAGGATCTCGGGCGCGAAATTGGGCAGACCGGCGAACCGCACCATCCCGCTCTCCGACAGGCTGTCGCCGACCCGCAGCACGCCATGGTTCGGAATGCCGATGACGTCGCCGGCATAGGCGTCTTCCGCCAGTTCCCGGTCCGAGGCGAAGAACATGATGGGGGCGTTGACCGACAGCTGTTTGCCCGTGTTCTGGACCTTCAGCTTCATGCCGCGCTGGAACCGGCCCGAGGCCATGCGGAACATGGCGATGCGGTCGCGGTGGTTGGGGTCCATATTGGCCTGGACCTTGAAGACGAAGCCGGTCACCTCGGCCTGGCCCGGCTCGACCGTCACGGCCTCGGGCGCCGGGGCGTTGCGCGTTTCGGGCGGGGCTTCCTTCTTGGCGGCCATGGTCTTGGGCGGCGGGGCCCAGTCGCCGATGGCCTTCAGCAGGGCTTCGATGCCGAAATGGCGCAGGGCCGAGCCCCACAGCACCGGCGTCAGATGCCCCTCGCGGAACGACTGCAGGTCGAAGGCCGGGTATCCGCCCTGAACCAGTTCCAGCGCCTCGGCCATGTCCGCCTGTTCGTCGCCCTCGAAATACCGGCCGGCGTCGTCCAGCGGCAGGGCGGCCGGATGATCCGGGTCCTCGTCCGAGCCGGCGGCCTTGCGGGCATAGGGCTGGAAGGTTCCGGTCCCCACCTCGACCATGCCGCGCAGGCGGTTTCCGCTCTCGGCCGGCCACCAGATGGGGGCGGGGTCCAACTGCAGACGCGATGCGATCTCGTCCAGCAGGGCCATCGGGTCCTGGGCCTCTCGGTCCAGCTTGTTGATGAAGGTGATGATCGGGATGTCGCGCAGGCGGCACACCTCGAACAGCTTCAGCGTCTGCGGCTCGATGCCCTTGGCGGCGTCCAGCACCATGATGGCGCAGTCGGCGGCCGTCAGGGTGCGGTAGGTGTCTTCCGAGAAATCCTCGTGCCCCGGCGTGTCCAGCAGGTTGAACATCTTGCCGTCGTGCTCGAACGTCATGACCGAGGCGGTGACCGATATGCCCCGTTCCTTCTCGATCTTCATCCAGTCCGACCGCGCCCGCCGGTTCTCGCCCCGCGCCTTGACCGCCCCGGCCGCGCGAATGGCCCCGCCGGCCAGCAGGATATGCTCGGTCAGGGTCGTCTTGCCCGCGTCGGGGTGGGCGATGATGGCGAAGGTCCTGCGGCGCAGGGCCTCTTCGTTCAGGGTGAGTTTCGACATTCCGTATCCTTGGCGCGCGCGGACCTAGCGCGGCGCGGGCCGAATGTCACGGAATGGACGCCGGCGATCAGGCCGCCAGCCGGTTCCACACGGCCTTGTCGCAGGTCGTGGCGTCCAGGCGGCCGCGGCGGGCCTTGGTCGACAGCTGGCGGATCACCGCGTCGGGCAGGGCGCAGAAGCGCGGCTCGACCAGTTCCGGCGCGCAGCCGGCCGCGTCGGCGGCGAACAGGGCGGCGTTGATCTCGGGCGCCCGGTCGGCGATCAGCCAGGCCAGACGCCGCGCCCGGCCCGGATCGTTGAGGTGCAGCATGGGGTCCTCGGCGAACATCTCGCACCCCAGTTCCAGCACATAGTCGAAGCCCAGCTTCTCGAACCGGCGCGCGTCGCCGGGCGTGACCGGGCAGGCCTCGTCCAGATCGAACACGACGTCGTTCAGAAGAAACAGCATGGGGCGGCCCGCTTGCGCCGGACGTTTCTTCGTCCGTGATCCCACCCTAGGCCCAGCCCGCTTGCGGTCCCGTTCACGAACGCGGTTAAGCCTTTACGACCGGCTGGCGGGGGCGTTCACACGACGGAAGCCATGCTCTGGCGCCGGCCGGCGATGCGGTCCAGTCTGGCGGTTCGGAGGATGCGATGGCGGGCGACGACTGGCGCGGCTGGGTTCTGTATCAGGTCTATCCGCGCAGCTTTCAGGACACCACCGGCGACGGGATCGGCGATCTGAGGGGGATCACGGCGCGGCTGGATCATGTCGCGTCCCTGGGCGTGGACGGCGTCTGGCTGTCGCCCTTCTATCCGTCGCCCATGGCCGACTTCGGCTATGACGTGGCCGACTATCGCGGCGTCGATCCGATGTTCGGCACTCTGGCGGATTTCGACGCCCTGGCGGCCCGCGCCCACGCCCTGGGACTGAAGGTCGTCATCGACCAGGTCTGGTGCCACACCTCGGACCGGCACCCCTGGTTCCAGTCCAGCCGACTGGATCGCGCGGGCGACCGCGCCGACTGGTACGTCTGGGCCGACGCCAAGGCTGATGGGACGCCGCCCAGCAATTGGCAGTCCGTCTTCGGCGGCCCGGCCTGGACCTGGGACGCGCGGCGCGGCCAGTATTACATGCACAACTTCCTGAGCGCCCAGCCGCAGCTGAACCTGCATCACCGGCCGGTGCAGGACGCCCTGCTGGATGTGGCGCGGTTCTGGCTCGACCGGGGCGTGGACGGGTTCCGGCTGGACGCCCTCAACTTCGCCATGCACGACCCGGCCCTGACCGACAATCCGGCGGAGGCGCCGGGCAGGGGCGTGTGGCCGCGCACCCGGCCGTTCGACTTCCAGCAGCATCGGCACAACCAGTCCCAGCCGGGGATGATGGCCTTCGTCGAGCAGGTGCGCGCCCTGACCGACAGCGACGGCGGCCGCTTCACCGTGGCCGAGATTCCGGGCGCCGACTCCGGGGCCGAGCGGCGGGCCTATGTGGCGCCGGGGCGGCTGAACACCGCCTATGGCTTCGACTTCCTCTATGCGCCCGACCTGACGGCCGCGCGGGTGCATGCGGCGATGGCGCAATGGCCCGAAGACGCGGGCTGGCCCGCCTGGGCCTTCTGCAACCACGACGCGCCACGCGCGGTCTCGCGCTGGGCGCCCGAGGCGGATCGCGACGCCGCCGCCCGCATGGCCCTGATGCTGCTGCTTTGCCTGCGAGGGGTGGTCTTCCTGTATCAGGGCGAGGAGCTGGGCCTGCCCCAGGCGGCGGTGCCGTTCGAACGGCTGGCGGACCCCGAGGCGATCGCCAACTGGCCCCACACCCTGGGCCGCGACGGGGCCCGCACGCCGATGCCATGGACGACGGACACGCCCTGGGCCGGCTTCTCGACGGTCGAGCCCTGGCTGCCGGTCGATCCGCGCCATCCGCCGCTGTCGGTCGACGCCCAGGACGGTGATCCGGATTCGATCCTGAACCTGGCCCGCCGCCTGATCGCCCTGAGAAAGGGTCGCGAAGCCCTGCGGACCGGCGCCTACCGCCCGGTGGACGCGCCCGAACCCCTGATCGCTTTCGAGCGCGGCGACGCAGAGAGCCGGCTGCTCTGTGTCTTCAATCCGACGGCCGCGCCCGTTCCCTGGTCCCTGCCGGAAGGCTGGGGATTGGTCGCGGGCGGCGGCGGCGTCGCGCCCTCATTGGCCCCCTATGGCGCCTGGGTCGCGGAATGGATCGCCTGAACCCTTGCGGCCTGCGTCGCGCGGTGGTGTTCTGATCACGCAATGTTACAGGCGCGCCCTCCCCATGCCGCGCGCCGGGGAGACGCCATGACCTTTTCCGACCGCGCCGGCCTGTCGGTCGCCGCCCCGGTGATCGCCCTGATCGAGGACGAGGTCCTGCCCGGCCTGGACTTGGCGCCCGCCGCCTTTTGGGCCGGGGTCGCCGACATCCTGGCCCGGTTCGCGCCCGAGAACCGGCGCCTGCTGGCGGTGCGCAATGACCTGCAGGCCCGGATCGACGCCTGGCATGAAGGTCGGCGCGGCCAGCCGCATGATCCGGCGGCCGCCGAGGCCTTCCTGCGCCAGATCGGCTATCTGGTCGACGAGCCGGCGCCCTTCACCATCGGCACGACAGGGGTGGATGAAGAAGTCGCCCGCATGGCGGGGCCGCAGCTGGTGGTTCCGGCGCTGAACGCCCGGTTCGTGCTGAACGCCGCCAACGCCCGCTGGGGCAGTCTGTATGACGCGCTATACGGAACCGACGCCCTGGGCGATCTGCCGCCGTCCGGCCCCTATGACGCCGCGCGCGGGGCGCGGGTGGTGGCGCGGGCCAGGGCCTTCCTGGACCAGGCCCTGTCGCTGGAAACCGGGTCATGGGCCGATGTCGCCGATGTGGAAACGGCGCGCCTGCGCGACCCCGCCGCCCGGATCGGCCGCAGCGACCGCGGCTGGATGTTCCGCCACCACGGCCTGCATATCGAGGTGGTGATCGACCGCGCCCATCCGGTCGGGGCGACCGATCCGGCGGGGATCGCCGACGTGGTGCTGGAAGCGGCGCTGAGCACCATCGTCGATCTGGAGGACTCCGTCGCCGCGGTCGATGCGGCGGACAAGGCCGCCGCCTGGCGCAACTGGCTGGGCCTGATGCGCGGCGACCTGACCGAGACCTTCGACAAGGGCGGACGGGCGATGACCCGGTCGCTGGCCGAGGACCGCCGGGTCACGGCGCCGGACGGATCGCACATGGTGCTGAAGGGGCGCAGCCTGCTGTTCGTGCGCAACGTCGGCCATCTGATGACGACCCCGGCCGTGCTTCTGCCCGACGGATCGGAAGCGCCCGAGGGGGTGCTGGACGCCATCGTCACCAGCCTGATCGCCCTTTACGACCTGCGCGGCCTGGGCCGGCTCGGCAACAGCGCGGCGGGGTCGATCTACATCGTCAAACCCAAGATGCACGGGCCGGACGAATGCGCCTTCACCGACCGCCTGTTCGATGCGGTCGAGGACCTGCTGGCCCTGCCGCGCCACACCATCAAGGTCGGGGTGATGGACGAGGAGCGCCGCACCAGCGCCAATCTGGCCGCCTGCATCCATGCGGTGAAGGACCGGATCGTCTTCATCAACACCGGTTTCCTGGACCGCACCGGCGACGAGATCCACACGGCCATGCAGGCCGGGCCGGTGGTCCGCAAGGCCGAGATGAAATCCGCCGAATGGATCGCCGCCTATGAGGCGCGAAATGTCGCCATCGGCCTGAACTGCGGCCTGTCGGGCAAGGCCCAGATCGGCAAGGGCATGTGGGCCGCGCCGGACCGCATGGCCGAGATGCTGGACCAGAAGGCCGCCCATCCGATGACCGGCGCCAACACCGCCTGGGTGCCTTCGCCCACCGCCGCGACCCTGCATGCCCTGCATTATCACGCCGTCGATGTCTTCGCCCGCCAGGCCGAGGCGGCCCGGGCGTCGACGCCGGGTCTGGCCCCCCTTCTGACCCCGCCCCTGGCCCTCGGCCGCCACTGGAGCGAGGCCGAGATCGAGGCTGAGCTGGACAACAACGCCCAGGGGCTGCTCGGCTATGTCGTGCGCTGGATCGACCAGGGCGTGGGCTGTTCAAAAGTGCCCGACATCCACGACGTCGGCCTGATGGAGGACCGCGCAACGCTGAGGATCAGTTCCCAGCACATGGCCAACTGGCTGCTTCACGGCGTCTGCAGCGCCGATCAGGTCGAAGCGGCGCTGCGGCGGATGGCGGTCAGGGTCGACGCCCAGAACGCCGGCGATCCGGCCTATCGCTCCATGGCGCCCGGCTTCGACGGCCTGGCCTTCCAGGCGGCGCGGGCCCTGGTGTTCGAGGGCGCGGCCCAGCCGAACGGCTACACCGAGCCGCTGCTGCACGCCTTCCGGCGGCGGGCGAAAGGCGGGCTTACCTAAGCGTAACTTGATGCGGGGGCCCTGCGCCGTCACTGTGCGCCCCGCACGATGAAGGGGAGGCGCGCCATGCTGTCGATCAAGAACCTGGTTCACGTCTATCCGAACGGCACCCGCGCCCTGGACGACGTCAGCCTGGAGGTCCCCACCGGCATGTTCGGCCTGCTGGGCCCCAACGGCGCCGGCAAGTCGACCCTGATGCGCTCCATCGCCACCCTTCAGACCCCGACCTCGGGCGCCATCCAGTTCGGCGACATCGACGTGATCAGACAGCCGGAGCTGCTGCGCCGCACCCTGGGCTACCTGCCCCAGGATTTCGGCGTCTATCCCCGCGTCTCGGCCTACGACATGCTGGACCACATGGCGGTGCTGAAGGGCATCGCCGGCGGCAAGGAGCGCAAGGAGACGGTCGAGGGCCTGCTGCATCAGGTCAATCTGTGGCCGGTCAGGAAGAAGGCCCTGGCCGGCTTCTCGGGCGGCATGCGCCAGCGCTTCGGCATCGCCCAGGCCCTGATCGGCAATCCCCGGCTGATCATCGTCGACGAACCGACCGCCGGCCTCGATCCTCAGGAGCGCATCCGCTTCCTCAACCTGCTGGCCGAGATCGGCGAGAACGTGGTCGTCATCCTGTCGACCCACATCGTCGAGGACGTCGGCGACCTCTGCCCCCGGATGGCGGTCCTGGCCGACGGCAAGATCCGGCTGGAGGGCGCCCCCCTTGACCTGCTGCAGCAGATGAAGGGCCGGGTCTGGCAGAAGACCATCGCCAAGGAAGACCGCGCCGAATACGAGGCCCGCTATCAGGTGCTGACCACCCGGCTGTTCGCCGGCCGCACCGTGATCCACGTCCTGGCCGACCAGCGCCCCGACGGCTTCGAGCCGGCGCCCGGCGGGCTGGAAGATCTCTATTTCTCGACGCTGGCCGCGTCCAAGCAAGCCGCCTGAGGGGCGCCGCCATGTTCTGGAACGTCGCGGGCTTCGAGTTCCGCTATCAACTGCGCCAGCCGGCCTTCTGGGTCATCTCCCTGCTGTTCGGCCTGCTCAGCTTCGGCCTGATCGCGGCCAGCGACAACATCCGCATCGACGGCGGCGGCGCCGTCCATGTGAACTCGCCCTACGCGATCGTGGTGGCGCATTTCGTCTTCAACATCTTCTACATGCTGGCGACCACGGCCATCGTGGCCAATGTCGTGGTGCGCGACGCCCAGTCGGGCTTTGGCCCGATGATCCTCAGCACCCGGATCGGCAAGTTCGACTATCTGTACGGCCGCTTCCTGGGGGCCTTCGGCGCCGTGGCGCTCAGCTTCCTGTCCGTCAGCATCGGCATGATCCTGGGGACCGTCATGCCCTGGGTCGATCCCGAGACCCTGGGGGCCTTCCGCCCCCTGGACTACCTCTACGCCTACGCCGTCTTCGGCCTGGTCGGCCTGCTGGTCAGTTCGGCCCTCTTCTTCGCCCTGGCCACCGTGACCCGCTCGATGATGGGCACCTATATCGGCGTCGTGGCCATCTTCATGATCTATCTGGTCGCCACCTCGTCGCTCGGGAACAAGCCCGAGTTCGAGACCGCCCTGGCCTGGGCCGAGCCCTTCGGCTCCGGCGCCTTCGGCAAGGTCACCGAATACTGGACCACGGCCGAGCGCAACGCCCAGCTGCCGCCGCTGGAAGGGGTGCTGCTCTACAACCGCCTGCTTTGGCTGGGGATCAGCCTGGGCGTCCTGGCCCTGGCCTATGGGCTGCACCGCCCCGCCGCCCGCGGCGCCAAGCTGAAGAAGCAGGAGAAGCTGCGCGCCCTGACCGAGGCCGAGGCCGCCCCCGCCGGCCCCATCGGCCCCCTGCCGGCGCCCCGCCACGGCTGGGCCAGCGGCCTGACCCAGCTGGTCTCCCGCACCGGGTTCGAGATGGCCATGGTGTTCAAGAGCCCGGCCTATCTGGTCCTGCTGCTGCTGGGCTTCCTGTTCGCCATCGCCACCCTGTGGTTCACCGGCGAGATCTATCAGACGCCGATCCTGATCGTGACCCGGGTGGCCATCACCGGCCTCCTGGGCGGGTTCGGCCTGATCTTCATCATCATCGCCATCTACTATTCCGGCGAACTGGTCTGGCGCGACCGCGAGCGGCGGGTGCACGAGATCATCGACGCCTCCTCGACCCCCGACTGGACCTTCCTGGTTCCCAAGACCCTGGCCCTGGCCCTGGTGCTGATCTCGACCATGGCGGTCTCCATCCTGGCCGGCGTCCTGGTCCAGGCGCTCAAGGGGATCACCGACTTCGAACTGGGCAAATACCTGCTGTGGTATCTGGCGCCCCAGTCGATCAGCTTCGTCCTGCTGGCCGTCCTGGCCATCTTCATTCAGGCCCTGTCGCCCAACAAATTCGTCGGCTGGGCGATCATGGTCGTCTATCTGATCTCGACCCTGGTCCTGTCCAACCTGGGCTTCGACCATCTGATGTACCGCTACGGCGCCACGCCGGCGGTGCCCCTGTCCGACATGAACGGCCGCGGCGACTTCGCCGTCTTCGAGGCCTGGCTGACCGCCTACTGGTCGGCCTTCGCCGTGGTCCTGATGGTTATCGCCTACGCCCTGTGGCGGCGCGGGACCGAGACCCGGCTCATGCCCCGCCTGCGCCGCATGCCCCGGCGCCTGGCCGGGCCCGCCGGCCTGATCGGCCTGGCCGGTCTGGCGGCCTTCGTCGGCCTGGGGATCTTCGTCTATCTGAACACCAACGTCTGGAACGAATACCGCAGCCGCAAGGACCAGGAGGCGCTCCAGGCCCGCTACGAGAAGACCCTGCTGCGCTATGAATCCACGCCCCAGCCGTCGGCCGTCAGCCTGCGCCTGGCCCTGGACCTGCATCCGCACACCCCGCGCCTGGTCACCGAAGGCGAGATGGTGGTCGAGAACCGCACCGAGGCCCCGCTGAACGAAATCCACCTGCGCTGGAACCCGGATCTCAAGATCCAGGCCCTGAGCGTTCAGGGCGCCCGGATGGCGCGCGAATGGCGCGAGTTCGACTATCGCATCTACCGCTTCGACACCCCCATGGCGCCGGGCGAGCGGCGCACCGTCCGCTTCACCACCGTCCTGGAACAGCGCGGCTTCAAGAACAGCGGCAACACCACCCGTCTGGTCGACAACGGCACCTTCGTCAGCAATTCCGAGATCGCCCCCATCATCGGCATGGGCCGCGACGGCCTGCTGACCGACCGCACCAAGCGGCGCAAGGCCGGCCTGCCCGCCGAACTGCGGATGGCCAAGCTGGAGGACGAGTCCGCCCGCGGCAAGAACTACATCGGCGCCGACTGGGTCACCGCCGACATCACCGTCACCACCGACGCCGACCAGACCCCCGTGGCTCCCGGCGAACAGGTGTCGGACGTCACCCGCGACGGCCGCCGCACCGTCCGCTTCGTCACCGAAAGCCCGGTGCTGAACTTCTTCTCGGTCCAGTCGGCCCGCTACGTCGAGGCGCGGCGCATGCACGACGGGGTCCAGATGGTGGTCTATCACCACCCCGGCCACGAGCGGAACGTGCCGACCATGCTGGACGCCCTGGCGGCGACCCTGGACTACGCCAGCGCGAACTTCAGCCCCTATCAGTTCCGCCAGGCCCGGATCGTCGAGTTCCCGGACTACGCCAGCTACGCCCAGTCCATGCCCAACACCTTCGCCTGGTCCGAAGGCCTGGGCTTCATCACCGACCTGACCGGCGCCGACAAGATCGACTTCGTCACCTATGTCGCGGCCCATGAGTTCGCCCACCAGTGGTGGGCCCACCAGGTGGTCGGCTCGGACCAGCAGGGCTCGACCCTGCTGTCGGAATCCCTGGCCCAGTACACCGCCCTGATGGTGATGGAGCGCAAATACGGCCAGGACCAGATCCGCCGCTTCCTCAAGCAGGAGCTGGACCGCTACCTGCGCGCCCGCGGCTCGCAACGGCTCGAGGAACTGCCCCTGGCCCGGGTCGAGAACCAGCAGTACGTCCACTACCAGAAGGGCGGACTGATCCTCTATCTGCTGCGCGACCAGATCGGCGAAGACGCCGTCAACCGCGCCCTGCGCCGGGTCCTGGCCCAATACGCCTTCAAGTCGGCCCCCTATGCGCGCTCGACCGACCTGATCGCCGCCATCCGCGCCGAGGCGCCGGCCGACAAGCAGGACCTGATCACCGACCTGTTCGAGAAGATCACCCTGTATGACGTCAAGACCACCGGGGCGACCGCGCGGCGCCGCCCCGACGGCCGCTGGGACGTCACCGTCACGGTCAGCGCGCGCAAGCTCTACGCCGACGGCCAGGGCAAGGAGACCGAGGCGCCCCTGGACGAGACCTTCGACATCGGCCTGTTCAGCGCCAAGCCCGGCGACAAGGGTTTCGACCAGAAGAACGTCGTGCTGATGGAGCGCCGGTCCCTGCGCAGCGGGGTCCAGACCTTCCGCTTCGTCACGACCCGCAAGCCCGCCTTCGCCGGCGCCGACCCCTACAACCGCTGGATCGACCGCGACTCCGACGACAACATCACCGCGGTGGAATAGAGGCCCGCCCGCCAGATCCTCCCCCCTCGGGGGAGGGGGACCGCCGCAGGCGGTGGAGGGGGCCGACCGCAGGCTCCGACCTTCGACCTCACACACTCCTCCCTCTCCCATGGGGAGAGGGCTTGAACGCCCAAGAGCCCGTCAGGGCGATTGGACTTGCGTGAAAGGGTGAGGGGTTTCGCTCTCACCGGGCGGGCGCCGTAACCCCTCACCCTTTCGGCTATGCGCATCGCTACGCTCTGCGAGCCTCAAGCCCTCTCCCAACGGGAGAGGGGTCAGGAACGCCAACTGCGCGCGCCAGGGAACCTAACCCTCTGACTTCACTCATCAATCCCCGCCGCCAACCCCATCTCGCACGCCTGGGCTGGGAACGGCCCTATACTCCCCAGGTCCCGTCGCATGGGGAGGCCGCGAGGCCAGCGACTTCGCGGCGGCGGGAGCGGAGGAAGCGGGGCTGTGCGTGTCACTCACACGCACGGGCCTGCGGTCGTCGGATCGGACAGTCATTGGCGACGGGTCCGGCGACCGAGGGAGGGTCGAGGGGGTTACTCTGGCCGTTCCGGGACCGGGTCGTTGGCCCGGCCCGCCCGCCGCGGGCCTCCGGGAGTAGCCGAAAAGATCGGCGCCCGCCCCGAGCTCGTGGAAACCCTCCGTGCGGAGCGTCAGACCTCTCGCCGAACACGGCACTCATACATCCACGCCGGGCGAAGGCCCGACGCTCCGCCGCCTTCCCACAACTTCGCAGCCCCACCGGCGCGGAGGCGCCGCCAATTCCGCCCTCAAGCCGCGAGCCGCCGCGCGGCGAGCATAGGGCAGGCCATTGCCCTCAAGCCGCGAGCGACCGCGTCGCGAGCATAGGGCAACCAACAAGCCTTCTCCCCTTGTGGGAGAAGGTGGCCCGCGCAGCGGGTCGGATGAGGGGGAGGCCTGATCCAGGCTGATCATCAGACGCCCATCGCGCGGACCCAGCCCCCCTCATCCGTCAGGCTTCGCCTGCCACCTTCTCCCACAAGGGGAGAAGGACGATGGGGCGCTAAGGGGCTCTTCGGGACACGACGAACAGACCCCCTCCGTCTCGGCCGCTGCGCGTCCGATCCACCTCCCCATCGCTGCGCGACAGGGAGGAGACGGACGGGGCCAGCATCCGACGCCGTCTCACACGCCGGAGAGACCCCTCATCCGACCTCGCTGCGCTCGGCCACCCGTCGTCGGTCGCATGCGACCTTCCTCCACCCGCAAGGGGAGAAGGACAGATGGGGCGTCGTCTCCTCCATTGACCGAGGGGGAAGAGGCGGCGCTACCGCGCCCCCTAACGCAGCGCCACCCGGCCGTCGGCCAGGCCGGTCGCCAGGCGGCTGTAGGCGCGGTCGGCGTCCTGCCAGGTGCTGAAGCCCTGCACGTCGCGCAGGTCCTGGGTGAAATATTCGAACTGGCCGGTCCGGCGCTGGCCGTCCGCCGTCGTCACCTCGATGTCCACCGCGGCGCCGCCCAGGGCGATGCTGTGGATCTGAGACAGACCCGGCGCGCGGCTGACCTGGCGGAAGGTGGGGCGGTTGGGCTTCAGGTCGGTCAGGACCAGCCGCACCTGGGCGCCGTCCAGCCGGCCCGAGCGGTTCAGTTCCCCGGCCACCACCTGGGCCAGGCGGTCGGCCTGTCGGCGCACCTCCTCGCGGCCCAGGTCCAGCGACTGGGCCTGGAGGCGCGGCCCGATCTCGACCGAGACGCGCGGCTGGGACGGCTGGGCCTGGGTCGAGGCGGCGATGGCCAGGACGGCGGCGACCGGGGCGATGAAGGCGAGGCGGCGCATGGCGGACTCCTTACGAAACACACCTGACAAGATGTGGTCTGCGACCCGCCGGGGCCAGACCCGGCGCGAAAATGTGAACGCTCAGCCCGGCAGCCGCACCACGGCCTTCAGCCCGCCCATCTCGCTCTGGTCCAGGTCGATATCGCCGCCGTGGCCGCGCGCCACGTCGCGGGCGATGGCCAGGCCCAGCCCCACCCCCTTGCGGTTCTGATTGCGCGCCGGGTCCAGGCGGGAAAAGGGCCGGAACGCCTCCTCGCGCATCGCCTCGGGGATGCCGGGGCCGTCGTCCTCGACGACGATCTCGACCCCGCCGGACGGCAGGGCGCGGGCGCTCAGCCGCACATGCTCGCCATGGGCCGCCGCATTGCCGGCCAGGTTGGTCAGGGCGCGCTTGAAGGCGATGGGGCGCAGGGCGGCGGTCAGGCCGTCGGGCGCCGCCACCTCGACCTCGGCCCCGGCGCGGCGCACATCCTCGCCGGCGGCGCGCAGCAGGGGCGCCAGTTCGACCGGCTGCACCGCCTCCCCGGCCTCGCCGCGCGCGAAGGCCAGGTATTCGTCGATCATATGCTCCATCTCGTCCAGGTCGCCCTTCATCGCCGCCTGGCGCTTGAACGGCGGGGCCAGGGCCAGCTCCAGCCTCAGCCGCGTCAGGGGTGTCCGAAGGTCATGGCTGACCGAGGCCAGCAGCGCCGTGCGCTGTTCGATATGGCGCTGGATGCGGTCGCGCATGGCCAGGAAGGCGACGGCCGCGGCCCGCACCTCGCGCGCGCCGTGCGGCTTGAACCGCGGCGCGGTCTCGCCCCGGCCGAAGGCCTCGGCCGCCTCGGCCAGCCGCTCGATGGCCCGCACCTGGTTGCGGATGAACAGGATCGCCACCCCCAGCAGCAGCACCGTCGCCACCATCAGCCACAGGACGAAGATATGAGCCTGGGTCGCCACCGCCCGCTCACGCGGGGCGATGATCCGCAACACCCCCTGGGGCTGCTGCACCCGGATGTCGACATAGGCCGGATAGCGGGTGGTCGAGAACCAGAAGGGCGCGTCCAGCCGCGCCGCCAGGGCTCGCTCCATGGCCCGGTCGACAACGCCGATCGGGCCGCGTTGCTGCTCGCGCGGCAGTTCGGCCTCTTCCTGCAGGGCGATCGACAGGGACATGGACCGCTCGGCCCGGTCGGCGATGACGGCCAGGTTCTGGGCCGTCGGCTGGTCGGCATAGCTTTCGACCGCCCAGGCCACGTCCCCGGCCAATCCCTCGGACAGGCGGGCCGTCACCGTCTGCCAGTGGGCGTCGAAGAAGACCCAGGTCACCGCCGCCTGCATGATCAGCACGGGCAGGACGATGATCAGCAGCGACCGCCCCCACAGGCTCGTCGGCAGCCGCCGCTTCAGAAACCGCGGCCACAATGACGCGGGCAACAGGCGCATCAGTCCGGGGCCAGCATGTATCCGACGCCGCGCACCGTCTGGAGATAGCGCGGGTTCTTCGGGTCGGCCTCCAGCTTGCGGCGCAGCCGGGTCACCTGGACGTCCACCGCCCGGCCGGCGATGTCGGCCGTGTCGGGCGACAGGGTCATCCGCTCGACCGGCGAATGGGCGTGGATGGCCAGGGTCTTCAGCAACTGGGCCTCCGCCTCGGTCAGCCGCAGCGGCTTGCCGTCGCGCGACAGCTCCAGCCGCTCCATGTCGAAGGTCGCGGCGCCCAGGCGGATTTCGCGCGGGGTCATCGGCTTGCCCCCGGTCCGCCGCAGGATGGCGTCGATGCGCAGCGCCAGTTCCCGCGGCTCGAACGGCTTGGACATATAGTCGTCGGCGCCCCGCGACAGCCCCTCGATGCGGTCGTCCGGATCGCCCCGCGCGGTCAGCAGCAGCACCGGCGTCTTCGACAGTTCGGCCTTGTTGCGGACCCAGCTGGTGAACTCCAGCCCGCTTTCGCCCGGCATCATGACGTCCAGAACCACCAGGTCGAAGTCGATCAGCTCCATCAGCCGGCGCGCGGCGGCGGCGTGGGCCGCCCCGGTGACGCGATACCCTTCGCGCGTCAGGAACTCCTTCAGCAGTTCGCGGATGCGGTCGTCGTCGTCGACGACCAGCAGGTGGCGCCCGTCGCCCGGTCCGGCGACCGGCCCCGAACGGCCCGAACCCGGCGCGCTCATCGGCGCCCCCCGGCGCGGACGGCGTTGACGCAGGCGATCCGGGCGGCTCTAACCCTCAAGACGACGCGGGAGATGTTGTTCAATGGCCTTCGTTCCTATCGACGATCGTGACGGCTGGATCTGGATGGACGGTGAATTCGTGCCGTGGCGCGAAGCCCGCGTGCACGTTTTGACCCATGCGCTCCACTACGCCTCCTCGGTGTTCGAAGGCGAGCGGATGTATGAGGGCCAGATTTTCAAGCTGATGGAGCATACCAACCGTCTGTTCCGCTCGGCCGAGGTGCTCGACTTCCGGATTCCGTTCACGGTGGCGCAGATCAACGAGGCCTGCAAGGAAACCTGCGTCAGAAACGGCCTGACCAACGCCTATGTGCGCCCCATCGCCTGGCGCGGCTCGGAACAGGTCAGCGTCCCGGCCCAGAACACCACGGTCCACGTCGCCATCGCCGCCTGGGACTGGCCCAGCTATTTCGACCCCGAGACCAAGAAGAAGGGCGTCCGTCTGTGCTGGGCGCCCTACAAGCGGCCGTCGCCCGAAACCGCCCCGACCGAGGCCAAGGCGGCGGGCCTCTACATGATCGGCACCATCAACCGCCACTACGCCGATGCGCGCGGATACGCCGACGCGATGCTCCTGGACTGGCGCGGCTATGTGGCCGAGGCGACGGGGGCCAATGTCTTCTTCGTCCAGGGCGACCGCCTGATCACCCCGCCGGCGGACGGCGCCATCCTGAACGGCATCACCCGCCAGACGGTGCTGGAGATGCTGGCGGCGCGCGGGCTGGAGGTCGAGGTGCGCCACATCAAGCCCGAGGAGCTGTCCGGCTTCGACGAATGCTTCCTGTGCGGCACGGCGGCCGAGATCACTCCGGTCAGCGAGATCGGCGACTACCGCTTCACCCCCGGCGACATCAGCCTGGGCCTGCTGGCCGACTACGACCGGCTGGTGCGGGGGCAGGGCTGACGCCTCGGTTCAGACCTGCTGGCGCAGGCGGGCGATGGTGAAGACCACCGCTGCGGCCAGGCCGACCAGCAGGCTGACCGCGATCTCCTCCCAGGCCGTGACGCCGGGCACGAAATCGAAGGCCAGCAGCACCTGGACCACGCCGAGCGAAAAGATCACCCCCGTCTGTGTCGAATCGCGCGCGACGGCCGAAAGGATGCTGCGCCGGACGACCAGGGCGGTGGAATGATCGGCCGCCTGGCCCGGATAGCGCCCGACGCCCATGCGGCGCATGTCCAGATCCATGAACAGGGGCGGCAGGTCCGGCTCGATCATGCCGGCCTTCATTGACGCCCGGGCGCGGCTCCGGCTCAGGAAGCCGTGTTCCACGAACTGGCCGTAGTCATAGAGGTGCAGTCGGGCGTTCGGATAACGGGCGGGAAACAGCCGGGACAATTCTTCGCGTTCGGCCAGGAATTCGCTCGACGCAGGAAACAGGCTGGTGGTCCGGGCGCGGATGTCGAACCGCTGGACGAACCCTTCCGTGTCGGTCACGGCGAAGCTGCGTTCGACCGAGACCTTGTCGAAATCCTGGGCGCCCAGGGCTTGGCTGGCGTCGATCGGCGCCCGCACATAGCCTTTTTCGATATCCGGCACACTGGCGGACTTGCAGCGGAAGACGACGAATCGGATGCCGAACAGTCGCGCCGCCCCCAGACCCAGCCGGTTCCAAAAGGTCCGTCTGGCCGGCAGCAGAAAGACCGGCATCGACCCCAGGTCGCGGAAGATGCGCAGTGGTATGCCCAGGGCGTTGCGCAGGGTCTGATCGACTTCGATCACCGCCTCCTCGGCATCCAGCCGGGCGTCCTTCACCACCTGGCAGTGGACGGCGATATAGGGATTGCAGAAGTTCAGGCCGTCTCGAACCTCGGCCAGCGCCGGGTGTTCGAACGCCAACACGGCCCAGCGGCCTATGCCCATCTGCTTCGCCAGTCGCGGGCCGACCACCACCGAATACCCCTCGGGAAAACGGGAGCGGTCCCTGGTGCCGCGGATGGTCACCAGATTGGCGGGCCGGAAGCAGGCGGTGGGCGCGTCGATCATGCGGCGGGATTCGCGCGGACGAAATCTCGAAACGTGTCGATCAGCTCCGGGTCCGCCAGCGCCTGCGCGACATAGGCCCGGGGCGTCATGCCGGCCGCGAAACGCGCCAGCATGCGTCCCAGGACTTGGGCCTGACTGAAACCGCCTGCGCCAGCGCAAGAAAACTCGACGAGCGGCGCCGGATGACCATCCAGCATCAGGGGCGCGAACCGGCTCATGAAGACGTGGACCGGCACGTCGAGAAACAGACCCGCGCGGGCGGCTTCCTCTTCGGATAGCCGCCGAAGGTCATAGTTGCCGGTTCGGGTCTCGCTTTCGACGAAGGCGTCCAGATCATGCCGGTCAATCATCACCTGAAACGGCTCCGCATGCCCTAGTCCGGCAGCGAAGGTGGCGGGGATCGCGCCATAGTATGAAACGGTCGCCGCATAGACCGGGGTCCAGCCCGAACACCGAGTCCGCACCGCCAGCGCCCGCCCGACGGGAGCGCGCGCCAGCTTTCCCGCCAGCCGTCTCGGGCTGGCGTTGGAGCCGCAGGTCAGCAGGCAGACCGGATCGTCCAACTCCAGCACGGCCAGCGCCGGGTTGTTTTTCCGGACTTCGGGACCGGCGGAAACCGCGACAGGTCGCATCGCCCCTTCGGCCTCGACCACGAAACTCGCGCGCGGCGGCTCGAACGGATAGTCCAGGGCATCGGCGACCGTCAGGGTCTGCAGGGCGCGGTGGTCGGTTGAGGTCACGGGCCTCTCTTTCGCTTCCTGACCAGCTAACGCCTGGAGGCGACGGGTTCAACCGGCCGTCCCGCTGGATGCGCGATGCTTGCAGCCGGCCAAGAACGCGTTCAACAGATCGCGGGGAGAAGGGGAGTCGCCGGCGAATGTTCAGCATCCTGAACCTGCAGAGCCTGCTGGGCCTGTTCGTCGTTGTCGCGGCCTGCTGGGGTCTGTCCGAGAACAGGCGCGCCTTTCCCTGGCGTCTGGCCCTGGGCGCGGTGGCGGTGCAGGCGGCCCTGGTGCTGGCCCTGTTCGCCATTCCGGGATCTCAGGCGGTGCTGAACGCCGTCACCGGTGCGGTCGACGGCCTGGCGGCGGCGACCAATCGCGGGACCCAGTTCGTGTTCGGATACCTGGCCGGGGGCGACCAGCCCTATGCGGTGGCGAACCCGGGGGCCCTGTTCACCTTCGCCTTCCAGGTCCTGCCGCTGATCCTGGTGATCTCGGCCCTGTCGGCCCTGCTGTGGCACTGGAAGGTGCTGAAGTGGATCACCCACGGGTTCGGCATCCTGTTCCAGAAGACCATGGGGCTGGGCGGCGCCTCGGCCCTGGCGGTGGCGGCCAACATCTTCCTGGGCATGATCGAAAGCCCCATCGTCATCCGCGCCTATCTGGACAAGCTGACCCGGTCCGAGCTGTTCCTGCTGATGGTGGTCGGGCTGGCGACCGTGGCGGGTTCGACCATGGTGGCCTATGCAGCGATCCTGGCGCCGGTCCTGCCCAATGCGGCGGGCCATGTTCTGGTCGCCTCCATCGTCTCGGCGCCGGCCGGGGTCCTGCTGGCGCGGATCATGGTTCCCGAGACGCCGGGGGAGGGCGGGGCCCACGCCGATTATGACTCCGCCCTGAAATACGACAGCGCCATCGACGCCATCGTCAGGGGCACGGCCGACGGCCTGATGGTGGTGCTGAACATCTCGGCGGTGCTGATCGTCTTTGTGGCCCTGGTGGCGCTGGTCAACATCATGCTGGGCGGGTTCTGGCTGTTCGGCGATCCTGTGACGGTCGAGCGGCTGCTGGGCTGGGTCTTCATGCCGGTGGCCTGGCTGACGGGGGTGGAGTGGTCAGAGGCGGGCCGGGCCGGCTGGCTGCTGGGCGTCAAACTGACCCTGACCGAGTTCGTGGCCTTCATCGAACTGGGCAAGGTTCCGGCCGCCGAGATGAGCGAGCGGACGCGGATGCTGATGACCTATGCCCTGTGCGGCTTCGCCAACATCGGTTCGGTCGGCATCACGGTGACCGGCCTGTCGGTGCTGATGCCCGAACGGCGCGAGGAGGTGCTGGGCCTGGTGTGGAAGGCGCTGTTCGCCGGCTTCCTGGCCACCCTGATGGCCGCCTGCATCGTCGGCGTCTTGCCCCCGGCCGTCTTCGCCTGATAGCCGTTGCGATAAGCAACGGAGCCGACCCATGAAGCTGTACACCTCGCATCGCGCGCCCAATCCCCGCCGGGTCCGCTGGGTCATGGCCGAAAAGGGGATCGAGGGGGTCCAGATCGTCGAGGTCGACCTTCTGGCCGGCGAACACCGCACGGCCGACTATCGGGCGAAATTCGGCGTGCCCCACGTCCCGGCGCTGGAGCTGGACGACGGGACCTGCCTGACCGAGTCCCTGGCCATCTGCCGCTATCTGGAGGCCCTGTATCCCGAACCGAACCTGTTCGGCCGCGATCCGGCCGAACAGGCGATGATCGAGATGTGGACCCGCCGCTGCGAATTCTACCTGGCCAATCCGATCATGCTGAGCGTGCGCCACACCCATCCGGCCCTGGCCGCCCTGGAGGCGACCCAGATGCCGCAGCTGGCCGACTACAACCGTCTGGCGGCCGAGAAATACATGCGCTCGCTGGACCGGCGCCTGGCCGACCGCGAATGGATCGCGGCGGACCGGTTCACCATCGCCGACGTGGTGGCGGCCGTGGGCCTGGATTTCGCCCGCCTGATCAAATACCGGCCGCCGGAAGAACTGATGAACCTGAACCGATGGCTGGAAGCCGCCAGGGCGCGCCCCGCGGCCGGGGCGGGGCTGTGATGCGGCGATGAGGAGCCTGGCGCCGTCCGAGCGGGTGCTGGCGACCCTGCTGGCCGCCCTGGCCGGCTATGTCGACAGCCTGGGCTTCCTGCAGATGGGCGGGCTGTTCGTCTCCTTCATGAGCGGGAATTCCACGCGCCTGGCGGCCAGCCTGGCCCAGGCCGACTGGGTTCCGGCGGGGGTTGCGGCGGGACTGCTGGCCCTGTTCGTGCTCGGCGCCCTGTTGGGGGCCCTGGTCGCGGGATCGGGCGGACCTCGGTCGCGCAGCCGGGTGCTGATGGTCGAGACCGGCCTTTTGGCGGGGGCGGCCTGCGCGGGAGCGATGGGCGCGGCGCCGCTGGCGGTGGCCCTGATGGTCCTGGCCATGGCGGTCGAGAACTCGGTCTTCCTGCGCAATGGCGAGGTGGGGGTCAGCCTGACCTATATGACCGGCACCCTGGTCAAGATCGGCCAGGCCCTGGCGGCGGCTCTGCGCGGCGGCGACCCCTGGGCCTTCCGGCCCTATCTGGTCCTGTGGATCGGGCTGATCGGCGGCGCCGTGATCGGCGCCCTCAGCTATGGAGCGATGGGTCTGGCGGCGCTGTGGCCCGCGGTCCTGCTGTCCGCCGCCCTGGCCGCGGCGACGCGGCTCAGGCCCGCGGGGTGAATTTCCGGATCACGCCCGAGAAGGTCATCACCGTCCGCGCCTCAACCGTGATCTGGCCGCGCACGAAGATCAGCGATCCGCCCGCGCGCACCACCTCGCCCGTCGCCTCGACCAGTTCGCCCTCATAGACGCCGTCGACCAGGGTGGAATCCAGCTGGACGGTGACGCCGTTCTTGCCCTCCATCTCCTGATAGGCGGTCTGGAACAGGGCGATGTCGGCGAAGGTCATCAGGCAGCCGCCGTGCATTCGCCCGCCCATGTTCATGTGCTTGGCCTCGGCCCGGAAGGCGCAGCGCATCCGTCCGTCGGGATCGGGCCGGAAATAGAAGGGGCCCACCACCTGGTCGAAGGTGCCGTGGGTGTCATAGGTCTTCCAGCCGGCGAACTCGCCCTGCGTCACCGTGACCTTGCCGACCATTGGATGCCTCTTGCCTTCTTTCCGCTCTCGCAATGCAGCATATAGGCGCGATGAGCGACCCCATCGAATCCGCCATCTTCGAAAAATTGTCGGCCGTCGACCCCAGGGGCGACAACGGCAAGAGCATCGAGCCGTCCGACGTGGCCAAGGCCCTGCAGCCGGAACAATGGCGGCGCATGCTGCCGCGCGTGAAGGCGACGGCCCTGGGCCTGATGCGTGACGGCCGTCTGACCCTCACCAAGAAGGGCAAGCCCATCGACCCGGCCCAGATGAAGGGGGTCATCCGCCTCCGCCATCCCACGGCCGAAGAGGCGGCGGCGGCCAGGGCGGCGTTTCCGCCAGTGTCCGAAGAGGATGATGGCTGACCTTTCAGCCATCCTGGACGACATCCGCGCCTGCCGCGCCTGTGCGGGCGACCTGCCGCATACGCCGCGTCCGGTGGTCATGGTCTCGGCCGAGACCCGCCTGCTGATCTGCGGCCAGGCGCCGGGGCGGCGGGTGCATGAGAGCGGCCTGCCCTTCACCGATCCGTCCGGCGACCGGCTGCGCGACTGGATGGGCGTGGATTTCGAGACCTTCTACGCCGATCCGCGCATCGGGGTGGCGGCCCAGGCCTTCTGCTATCCCGGCACGGCGTCGAAGGGGGGCGACTATCCGCCGCCGCCGCGCTGCGCCGCCTTGTGGCGGCCGCGATTGCTGGCTGAACTGCCGCGTGTGGAACTGACCCTGCTGGTCGGCGGCTACGCCCAGGCCTGGGCGCTGAAGGAGCGGATGAAGGCGAACACGACCGAGACGGTGCGCGCCTGGCGCGACTATGGCCCGGCCATTCTGCCGCTGCCGCACCCGTCGTGGCGCAACACCGCCTGGCTGCGGAAGAACCCGTGGTTCGAGGCCGAGGTGGTTCCGCATCTGAGGGCGCGGGTGCGGGAGATGCTGGCGTGAAACGGATCGCGCTGCTGCTGGCGCTGCTGATGCTGTCCGCCTGCGCCGCGCCCATGGTGCAGGCGCCGCTGATCCCGCCGGCGGGGTTCGCCGGGCCGCGGATCGAGGAACAGGCCTTTGTCGTCAGGGACGGCGGGCGGCTGCCCTATCTGCGCTGGTCGCCGGAAGGGCCGCCGCGCGCGGTGGTGGTGGCCCTGCACGGCATGAACGACACCGCCGCCTCCTTCCGCCTGGCCGGACCCTGGTGGGCGGAACAGGGGATCGAGACCTGGGCCTATGACCAGCGCGGCTTCGGCCAGGCGCCGGGGCGCGGCGTCTGGGCCGGAGAAGCCGCCATGACCGACGACCTGCGCGACGTCGTGGCCCTGGTCCGCGCGGCGCGGCCGGGGGCTCCGGTCATCGTGACGGGGGAAAGCATGGGCGGGTCGGTGGCCATCGCCGCCTTCGCCTCGGACCATCCGCCCGACGCCGACAGGGTGCTGCTTCTGGCGCCCGGGGTCTGGGGCTGGTCCAGCCAGGGGCCGGTCAACCGGGCCGCCCTGTGGGTCGCCGCCCGCGCCATGGGCGACCGGCCGGTGGGCACGCCCCAGTTCGTGGCCCGGCGCATCATGGCCTCGGACAATCTGGTCGAGTTGATCCGCGTCGGCCGCGACCCGTCCAGCCTGATGCGAACCCGGTTCGACGCCGTGTCGGGCCTGGTCGACCTGATGGAGACCGCCTCGCTGAACCTGGGCGCGATGCGACGGCCGACCCTGCTGATGTATGGGGCCGGGGATCATGTGATCGCGCGCGGTCCCATGCGGCTGGCGCTGGAGCGGGCCGGGGACGCGCCGAACCTGACGACCGCCTGGTATCCCAAGGGCCGCCACCTGCTGAACCGCGACCTGGACGCCGAGACGGTCTATCGCGACGCCCTGGCCTTCTTCCTGGATCCCGCGGCGCCCCTGCCGTCGGGCGCGCAGAACGTTCAGGCCGCCCTGGCCCGGTAGGGCTCCGCTTGCCTCCGCCCCGCTCAGGCCCTATTTGGCGCGCAAGAAAAATAAAACCCCAGGAAAGGCCTGTCATGGGCAAGACGCTGTTCGATTCCCCGTCCTTCGCGAACCACGAAGGCGTCCACAGCTTTTTCGACGAAAAAACAGGCCTGAAGGCGATTGTTGCGGTGCACTCCACCGCGCGCGGTCCGGCGGTCGGCGGCTGCCGCATGTGGAACTACGCTTCGTCGGCCGAAGCCCTGGAGGACGTGCTGCGCCTGTCGAAGGGCATGAGCTACAAGAACGCCATCGCCGATCTGGAGATGGGCGGCGGCAAGTCGGTCATCATCGGCGACAGCCGGACCCAGAAGACGCCTGAACTGTTCCGCGCCTTCGGGCGGGCGATCGACACCCTGGGCGGCTGCTATTATTCGGCCGAGGACGTCGGCGTCTCGGTCGAGGACATCGCCGAGGCCCGCAAGGTCACCCCCTATGTCCTGGGCCTGAAGGACGGTCCCGAAGCCTCGGGCGACCCCAGCCCGGTGACGGCCGAGGGCGTGTTCCGTTCGACCCTGGTCGCCGCCCGGCGCCTGTGGAAGCAGGACGACCTGACCGGCCTGACCGTCGCGGTCCAGGGCGTCGGCCATGTCGGCGGCTATCTGGCGGACAAGCTGCACAAGGCGGGCGCCAAGCTGGTGATCACCGACGTGAACGTCCAGGCCCTGGAAGAGGTCGCGGCCCGCACGGGCGCCCAGGTCGTGGCGCCGGACGCCATCTATGACGCCAAGGCCGACATCTACGCCCCCTGCGCCCTGGGCGCGACGCTGAACCCCGAGACGCTGGATCGTCTGACGGTCAAGGCTGTGGTCGGCGCCGCCAACAACCAGCTGGCCACGGCGGACATCGGCCAGGCCCTGTTCGACCGGGGCGTCCTCTATGCGCCCGACTATGTCATCAACGGCGGCGGCATCATCAATGTGGCCTCGGAAATGACCGCGCGTCAGACCGGGGGCGCCTATGACCCGGCCTGGGTCGAGGCCAAGCTGGTCCGGCTGATGGAGACGCTGGAAGAGATCCTGGAACGCTCGGCCGCCGAGAAACGCCCGACCCACGAGATCGCCGACGCCATCGCCGAGGCCCGCATCAGCGCCGCCGCCGTCGAAAAGGCCCAGCTGCGCAAGGCGGCCTGAGGCCGCTCCGGCCTGCCAGGCGCGCATGAGGATCAGGCCCGGTCGTCCGGGTCCTGATCCGGCCAGGATTCGGGGTCGTCTTCGGCCTGGCCCGGTTCCGGCCCGTCTTCCGAAAGGACAGGATCCGACCAGGTCGGGCGGCGGGGCGGTCGTTCCACATGGGCCACGTCGCCGAACAGGATCGGCGGCGGCGTTTCGCCTTCGCGATATTCCCATTCCGACCGGGCCAGGTCCTCAAGCGAGGCGGGATGGACCCTGAACGGATAGTCGGGCGGGCCCAGGGTCGCGTCCGCCAGACTGAGCGCCGCGTCCGGGATGCGCAGGGCGCGGAAAACGGCGAACCAGACGATGATCGCCAGGCCGAAGATATACCCGCCAGCGACGATCAGCAGCTTCACCGCGATGGCCAGCCCGATCTCGCGCAAGGGGGCTGGCAGGAAGGCGGACAGATGGGGCCACAAACGGTCCAGCCAATGGACCGTGCCCCAGACGGTGGCGGCGCCAGCGATCAGCATCAACAGCGCCGCCGCCGTCGCCCTATACATCCAGCCCTCGCGCTTCATCATTCCCCTTTCGCTTAACCACCCATTTACCATGCGGGCGGCACTTTCTGCCTAGCGGGTTGAGCGGTGTCTCCCGCCAGTAGTTCGGGCGGGGCGCGTGGGCGGCTTTACAGCGGCGTTGCAGAGATTCGGGATCGGTCGGCTGACCGTGGTCCTGGGCGTGGCCGCCGGCGTGGCGGCGGTGCTGGTGGCCGTCATGCTGCGCATGGGCCAGGCGCCGGACGCCCTGCTGTATTCCGGATTGGACCTGACCGAGGCCGGAGAGATCAGCTCGGCCCTGAACCAGGCGGGCATCAAATACGCCAGCCGCGGCGACGGCTCGACCATCATGGTCAACCGGGACGAGGTGGGCACGGCGCGGATGCTGGTGGCGTCCAAGGGGCTCGTGACCTCCGGCTCGGTCGGCTACGAGATCTTCGACAACCAGTCGGTCCTGGGCCAGACCGAGTTCCAGCAGAACCTGAACGAAAAGCGCGCCCTGGAAGGCGAACTGGCGCGCACCATCCTGTCGTATCGGGGCATCAATTCCGCCCGCGTCCACATCGTCATGCCGCGCCGCGAGATGTTCCAGGCCCAGGCGGCGGACCCGTCGGCGGCGGTGGTCGTGGGGGTCGGCGGCCGGGCCCTGAACGGCGACCAGGTCCAGGCCATCCGCAATGTGGTGGCCTCGTCCGTGCCGGGGCTGAAGCCGGAGAAGGTGACCGTCACCGACACCGCCAACCGCACCCTGGCGGCAGGATCCGAGGGCGGCGCCTTCAACTCCGCCTCGGCCGAGGAGGCCAGGGCCACGACCGAGGCCCAGCTTCAGGCTCGGATCAAGGACATCGTCGAAGGCGTGGTCGGCGCCGGGGCCGCCCGCGTCCAGGTCACCGCCGAGATCGACCACAGCCGCTCGACCACCCAGGAGCAGAGGTTCGACCCGGACGGCCAGGTAGTGCGCTCCACCTCGACCAACGGCACGGAGAACCAGGACACCAGCGGCGTCTCGGACGGCGCGGTGACGGCGACCAACAACATTCCCGGCGGCGAGGCCCCGGCGACGACGCCCCTGGGCTCGCGCTCCAGCGCCAACACCGAGACCACCAACTACGAAATCTCCAACACCACCACGACCACGGTGCGCGAGCCGGGCGAGGTCAAGAAGCTGTCGGTGTCGGTGGCCGTCGATGGCAAATACACCCCCGGCGCCAATGGGGCCGAGCCGACCTACGCCCCGCGCACGGCCGAGGAGATCGAGCAGATCAAGGCCCTGGTCGCCGCCGCCGTCGGCATCGACGCCCAGCGCGGCGACAAGATCGAGGTCGTCGGGACCCGCTTCGCCCGCGATACGTCGGCCCTGGAGGGCGGGGCCGAGGCCAAGGGGTCGCTGTTCGACTTCAACAAGAACGACCTGATGCGCGGGATCGAGCTGCTGGTCCTGCTGGTGACCGGCCTGCTGCTGATCTTCTTCGTCCTGCGGCCGCTGCTGAAGACGGCGTCGGGTGGCGGCGTCGGCGTTCCGGCCCTGGCCGGCCCCGGCGGCCAGATCTCGGTGGCTCAGCTTGAAACCAGCCTGGTCGGAGGCGGTGGCGGCGGCATGGCCGCCGCGGGCCAGCTGGCCGGTCCGTCGGACATGGACCAGCGGCTGGACATCGCCCGGATCGAGGGTCAGGTGAAGGCGTCGTCGGTCAAGAAGGTCGCCGATTTCGTCGAGAAGAACCCCGATGAATCGACCGCCATCCTGCGGGCCTGGGTGCACGAAGGCTGATGGCCAGGCTGATCAACAAAAAGGCTGTCGTCGAGGATGTCCGCAAGCTGACCGGGCCTGAGAAGGCCGCGGTCATCCTGCTGTCCCTGGGCGAGGACCATACCCGGCTGTGGCAGAACCTGGACGAGGACGAGGTCAAGGAAATCTCCCAGGCCATGGCCAACCTGGGCACGGTGTCGTCCGTGGTGGTCGAGGAGCTGATGGTCGAGTTCGTCTCGGGCATGAGCGGCTCGGGCGGGGTGATGGGCAGCTACGACCAGACCCAGCGGCTGCTGCAGGCCTTCATGCCGTCCGATCGCGTCGAAGCGATGATGGAGGAGATCCGCGGCCCCGCCGGTCGGACCATGTGGGACAAGCTGGGCAATGTGAACGAAGCGGTCCTGGCCAACTATCTGAAGAACGAATACCCCCAGACGGTCGCGGTGGTCCTGTCCAAGATCAAGTCGGACCACGCCGCGCGGGTGCTGTCGGCCCTGCCCGAGGACTTCGCCCTGGAATGCGTCCAGCGGATGCTGAACATGGAGCCGGTCCAGCGCGAGATCCTGGACAAGATCGAACAGACCCTGCGCACCGAATTCATGTCCAACCTGGCCCGCACCTCCAAGCGGGACAGTCACGAGATGATGGCCGAGATCTTCAACAGCTTCGACCGCCAGACCGAGGCCCGCTTCATCGGCGCCCTGGAGGAACGCAACCGCGAGTCGGCCGAGCGCATCCGCGCCCTGATGTTCGTGTTCGAGGACCTGGCCAAGCTGGACCCCGGCGGCATCCAGACCCTGCTGCGCGCGGTCGAGAAGGACCAGCTGGGCCTGGCCTTGAAGGGTGCGTCCGAAAGCCTGCGCGAACTGTTCTTCTCCAACATGTCCGAGCGCGCCTCCAAGATCATGCGCGAGGACATGGAGGCCATGGGGCCGGTGCGGCTGAAGGACGTCGATTCCGCCCAGATCGCCATGGTCCAGGTGGCCAAGGACCTGGCCGCCAAGGGCGAGATCATGCTGGTCGGCCAGGGCGGCGATGACGAGCTGATTTACTGATGACCCAGTCCACGACCCGCCCCTACGCCTTCGACACCGAGTTCAGCGAGACCGGCGCGGTGGTCCGCGCCTCGGACTATCGCCCGATCAAGCGCGCCTATTCGCCGGCCGAGGTCGAGGCCCTGGTCGCCCAGGCCGGGCTGGAGGCGCGCCAGGCGGCGCTCCAGGAGGCCGAGGCGATGCGGGCCATGGCCCTGTCGACCATCGGCCAGTGCCTGGCCGAGGCCATGCCGGCCCTGAGCCAGGCCGTCCAGGCCCACCGCGAACAGTCCGCCGACCTGGCGCTGGCCGCGGCGCGGGGCGTCGCCGGGGCGGCGCTGGACCGTTTCCCCCTGGGGCCGCTGAAGTCGGCGCTGGAGACCCTGGCCCAGGAGGTCGAGGCCTCGCCCCGGCTGGTGGTCGCCGCCGCCGGCCTGGACGGCGAGACGCGCCATGCGATCGAGACCCTGTGCGCCGACGCCGGCTTCGCCGGGGCGGTGCAGTTCCGCGACGACCCGGCCCTGGCCGCCGCCGCCTTCCGCCTGGAATGGGCCGACGGGCGGGCCGACTTCGATCCGGCCGCCGTGGCCGGGCGCATGGCCGCCGCCCTTTCCGCCGCCCTGGCCGCCGAGGCCGGCCACGCCGAAACCTTCACCGACGGGAGCGTGATCTGATGTCCGCCGACGACCTGGCCCTTGAGGAGTTCCCGGACTCCAACGCCCTGACCCCAGCCGACGAGCAGGGCGAAAAGTCCGCCACCGACCTTTCGACCGTGTTCGACGTGCCGGTGAACATCTCGGCCGTCCTGGGCAAGGCCCATATCTCGGTGGCCCAGCTGCTGAAGCTGAACAGCGGCTCCGTGCTGGAGCTGGACCGCAAGGTGGGCGAGGCCATCGACATCTTCGTCAACAACCGCCTGGTCGCGCGCGGCGAGGTGGTGGTGGTCGAGGACCGGCTGGGCGTGACCATGACGGAAATCATCAAGACCGAGGATTCGGGCGCCTGATCGGTCGCCTCGCGTAGGATTTAGAGGAGCAAACACCCATGCGGCTTCTGGTGGTTGGCAGACTGAGCGGGCAACTGGCCCAGGCGGTGAAGATGGCCATGGCCCACGGCGCCAAGGTCCAGCACGTCGAGCGCGCCGACCAGGCGACCGAACAGCTGCGGCGCGGGCAGGGGGCCGACCTGCTGATGGTCGATTACCGCATCGACATCGCCGCCCTGATCGCCGCCAACGACGCCGAGCGCATCCATGTGCCGGTGGTGGCCTGCGGCGTCGACGCCGGCGCCTCGGACGCCGCCGCCGCCATCAAGGCCGGGGCCAAGGAGTTCATCCCCCTGCCGCCCGACGCGGACCTGATCGCCGCCGTCCTGGCCGCCGTGGCCGACGACGAGCGGCCGATGATCTCGGCCGATCCGTCGATGAAGGCGGTGATCCAGCTGGCCGACCAGGTGGCGCGGTCGGAAGCCTCCATCCTGATCACCGGCGAAAGCGGCGTCGGCAAGGAGGTGATGGCCCGCTATCTGCACACCCATTCGCGCCGCGCCGACCGCCCCTTCATCAGCGTCAACTGCGCCGCCATCCCGGACAACCTGCTGGAATCCGAACTGTTCGGCCACGAGAAGGGCGCCTTCACCGGCGCCGTCGCCCGCCGCATCGGCAAGTTCGAGGAGGCCGATGGCGGCACCCTGCTGCTGGACGAAATCAGCGAGATGGACGCCCGGCTGCAGGCCAAGCTGCTGCGCGCCATTCAGGAGCGGGTCATCGACCGCGTCGGCGGGACCAAGCCGGTCAAGGTCGACATCCGCATCATCGCCACCTCGAACCGCGATCTGGCCAAGGCCGTGGCCGAGGGGACCTTCCGCGAAGACCTGCTGTATCGTCTCAATGTCGTGAACCTGCGCCTGCCGGCCCTGCGCGAACGGCCGGGCGATATCGCCGTGCTGGCCGATCACTTCATCAAGAAATACGCCGCCGCCAACGGCGTGCCGCCGCGCCCCCTGTCGCCCGATGCGCGCCGCGCCCTGATCGCCCACCGCTGGGCCGGCAATGTGCGTGAACTGGAGAACGCCATGCACCGCGCCGTTCTGCTGGCGGTCGGGCCCGAGATCGATGTCGAGGCCATCCGCATGCCGGACGGCCAGCCTCTGATGGGCGCCGCCGCGCCCGCCACCTATGACGCCGGTCCGGCCGGGCGCGCGGCCCAGGCGGCCGACGCCCTGACCCGGTCGATGGTCGGCCAGACGGTGGCCCAGATGGAGAAGACCCTCATCCTGGACACCCTGGGCCACTGCCTGGGCAACCGCACCCATGCGGCCAACATCCTGGGCATTTCGATCCGCACCCTGCGCAACAAGCTGAACGAATACGCCGACGAGGGCACGCCCATCCCGGCGCCCCAGTCCGGTGTCGCCGCCGGCTACGCCATCGGCATGGGCTGACGGCGATGGCGGGCGCGGATCGCAGGGCGGTTCTGACGGGGCTGGGCGCCCTGGGCCTGGGGGGGTGCGGCCCTGCGCCGGCAGCCGAGGTCCAGGCGACGGCGTTCGACCAGGCGCTGGACCTGTCGGACCTGGAAGCCCGCCACGGCGGGCGGATCGGCCTGTGCGCCCTGAATGACGCGGGACGGGTGAAATGGCGGGCGGACGAGCGGTTCGTCTATTGCTCGACCTTCAAGATGTATCTGGCCGCCGCCACTCTGATCCGGGTGCAGAACGGGCAGGAACGGCTGGATCGCGCCGTGCCGATCACCCGCGCCGACATGATCAGCCACGCCCCGGTCACCGAGCCCGCCGTTGGTTCGACCCTGACGGTCGAACAGCTGATGAAGGGCGCGGTCGAGGTCAGCGACAACCCGGCCGCCAACATCCTGCTGAAGGCCATGGGCGGGCTGGAGGCCATGCAGGGCTTCTATCGCGCCATCGGCGACGACACGACGCGGGTGGACCGGTTCGAGCCCGAGATGAACCGGCTGGATGGCGAAAAGGACACCATCCGGCCCATGACCTCGGCGAACAACATCCACCGCCTGTTCCTGTCGGACAACACGCCCCTGAGTGTGGAGTCCCGCTCGCGGCTGCTTCAGTGGATGACCGACAGTCCCACCGGCGCGGGCCGCATCAAGGCGGGCGTTCCGACCGGCTGGCGCGTGGCGCACAAGACCGGGACCGGCGGCTATGGTCCGACCAACGACATCGGGGTGCTGTATCCGCCCCGCGGCGCGCCGATCACCATCGCCGTCTATTACCACGCCGCCACGGACGACCCGGCCAATGAAGGCGTCATCGCCGAGACGACGCGCCGCGTCCTGGAGGCCTTCGGCCATGGCTGAGCGGGCCGACTCGCCGTCTAAATCCTTCCCCCTCGGGGGAGGGGGACCATGCGCGGCATGGTGGAGGGGGCGGAGCTTCTCGTGACCGATACAGCCTTGATGAAGGACGGCCTGGCGCGCCCGACGGGGCGCGACGTCGTCGGCTGGCTGGCGCGCGGCGAGGTGGCCATGGCGGTCGGGGTGATCGGTGTCATCCTGCTGCTGATCCTGCCGATCCCGAAATTCCTGCTGGACCTGCTGCTGGCCATCTCCCTGGTGTCGTCGGTGCTGATCCTGATGACCGCCGTGATGATGAAGAAGCCGCTGGACTTCGCCATCTTCCCGACCGTGCTTCTGGTCTCGACCCTGTATCGGCTGGGGTTGAACCTGGCCTCGACGCGGCTGGTCCTGACCCATGGGCACGAGGGGCATGACGCCGCCGGCCAGGTGATCAAGGCCTTCGGCAGCCTGATGATGGGCGGCAGCTTCATCATCGGCATCATCATCTTCTGCATTCTGCTGGTGGTGAATTTCGTCGTCATCACCAAGGGCTCGACCCGCATCGCCGAGGTCAGCGCCCGCTTCACCCTGGATTCCATGCCGGGCAAGCAAATGGCCATCGACGCCGACCTGTCGTCCGGTCTGATCGACGAGGCCGAGGCCAAGCGCCGGCGCAAGGAGCTGGAGCAGGAATCGACCTTCTTCGGGGCCATGGATGGCGCCTCGAAATTCGTGCGCGGCGATGCGGTGGCCGGGCTGATCATCACCTTCATCAACGCCATCGGCGGGATGCTGATCGGGGTGATCCAGCACGGGATGGCGGCGGGGGACGCGGCCAATTCCTATGTGCTGCTGACGGTCGGCGATGGCCTGGTGACCCAGGTGCCGGCCCTGATCGTGTCCATCGCCGCGGGCTTCCTGGTGTCCAAGGCGGGGGTCGAGGGCACGGCGGACAAGGCCCTGGTCAGCCAGTTGGCCAGCAATCCGGTCAGCCTGGGCATGGTCTCGGGGGCGGCGGGCCTGATCGGCCTGATCCCCGGCATGCCGCTGATCCCCTTCGCCGCCCTGGCCATCGGGGCGGGGGTCATGGCCTGGCGTCTGGGCCGCAACCGTCTGAGACCCGCCGCGCCGACCGAGGCAGAGGCCGCCGCCGCCGCCGGCCCGCGCGAGGATGTCGAGGAGCCCATCGGCACGGCCCTGAGCATCGACGAGGTGAAGATCGAGCTGGGCTATTCCCTGCTGGCCCTGATCAACGACCTGGAGGGCCGCCGCCTGACCGACCAGGTGCGGGCCCTGCGCCGCTCCCTGGCCCAGGAGTACGGCTTCGTCATGCCCAGCGTCCGCATCCTGGACAATATGCGCCTGCCGACCCAGGGCTACGCCATCCGCATCAAGGAGATGGAGGCCGGCCAGGGCGAGGTTCGCCTGGGCCAGCTGATGGCCATGGATCCGGCCGGGCGCCAGGTCGAACTGCCCGGAGAGCACACCAAGGAGCCGGCCTTCGGCCTGCCCGCCACCTGGGTCGATGAATCCCTGCGCGAGGAGGCGACCTTCCGCGGCTACACCATCGTCGACCCCTCGACCGTCCTGACCACTCACCTGACCGAGATCCTCAAGGAGAACATGGCCGACCTGCTGTCCTACGCCGAGGTCTCCAAACTGCTGAAGGAGGTGGGGGAGGAGGAGAAGAAGCTAGTCGAGGAGCTGATCCCCACGGTCGTCACCACCACCACCCTGCAACGGGTGCTGCAGTCCCTGCTGCGCGAGAAGGTGTCGATCCGCGACCTGGGGGCCATCCTGGAAGGCCTGGCCGAGGCGGCGCCGCACACCACCAGCGTCACCGGCCTGGTCGAACATGTCCGCAGCCGCCTGGCCCGCCAGCTGTGCTGGCAGCACAAGGGCGACGACGGCGCTCTGCCCATCGTCACCCTGTCGCCGGAATGGGAAAGCGCCTTCGCCGAGAGCCTGGTCGGCCAGGGCGAGGACAAACAGCTGGCCATGGCGCCGTCGCGCCTGCAGGACTTCATCCGCTCGGTCCGCGACGTGTTCGAGCGCGCGGCCATGGCCGGCGAGACGGCGGTGCTGCTGACCGGACCGCAGATCCGGCCCTATGTCCGCTCGATCATCGAACGCTTCCGCGGCCAGACGGTGGTCATGAGCCAGAACGAGATTCACCCCAAGGCCCGCCTGCGCACCATCGGCAGCGTCTAGTAGGGAACTCATTTAGTCCACGCGGTCACGGCGCAGGATCTGGACTCATAAACTCCGTCCTCCTTGTCTGTTGACGGCCTTGTCGGATTGTCGAGGTTGATTGGCGGGCGGCGCACCGTGTCACCCTAGGTTTTGAAGACCGTGGCCGAGCCAGGTGGGCCGCCCGCCTTTCGTCATCCACCCCGAACAGTTGCCGGGGCCGGCGTTGGCGCGCCGAGTCCGCTTACCGCGACCTGGTTTGAGCAGATGGGCCGCCATCCGGTTCATTTGGCGCCGGCCAAGGTCGCCTGTTCTCGGCGCGGCGGACAAGTTGAGGGGCGCTCTGGCAATTCGATGGCCATCTGCCTCCATTCCGTTGGCGCCGCGTGATCGATTGACCCTCGACGGATGCCGCTCCGGATCCCGTCGGGAGGTGTCAGCCGGCCAAGACGGCCGGCAGGGTGAGGGTCAGGGAGGACTCTGTTTCGCCCAGGCGCAGAACGATGTCGCCGCCAAGTTGACGGGCGCGGCGACGCATGTTGTCGAGCCCACGACCCGCAACGGACGCCGGCCCGCGCGCCTTGTCCCTTCGGTCGTTCGTCACCGTCAGCACGGCCGCATCGTCCAAACCGCGCGTTCCTCTGACCTCGATCCGTCCGGCTGGCCCGTGTTTCAGGGCGTTGGTGATCGCCTCCTGAAGAATGCGCAGGATGGTTAGGGCATATGTGGGAGCAACACCGCCGACCTCCGGTAAGGCCTCCATCGACCACACAAGGCCGACGCCCAAACGGCGAAGCTGCGGCGTCAACCGTTCTCGGAACCCGGCCAGGGCGAGGCGCAGGTCTCCATCCTCCAGATCGAGAGAATCGATCACCAGGCGCAAGTCCTCCAACGCGGCGCGGGCGGCGGCTTCGATGTCTCCTGGATGAACCTCTCGGCGCTCGGACAGGGCGATGATGGAAACCAGGTGCCCGCTCACACCGTCGTGCAGGTCCCGCATCAGGCGACGGCGCTCCTCGTCCAGCGTGAACTGGGCCGTCCGTTCCTGCGCCTCGGCGTGGAGCCGCGTCAGTTCTGCTTCCTGTTCCAGCAAGCGTTGGCGCTGCGTTTCGTTGGCCACGTCCAGCTCGTTGAGACTGGCGGCCAGACGACGCATCAGCAAGGCCAGGATGGCGACGATGATGAGCGTGCGGACATGGGACGTCATCATGAAGGGGTCAGCCACCAGGCCGAACAATCCGGCAATATCCCGCAAGGCGAAACATCCGGTCAGCAGGAAAGGCGCGGCCAGCAGCAACTGGTCCCACGGCGTCGGCCGGCGTCCCAGCCCTAGCAGCAAGACACCGCCGGCCAGATTGCCCCCCATAGCGAAGAAAAAGGCGGTCAGCCTCCCGAGCGGCGCGGGGAGTCCCGCGACCGTTCCAAGAATCAGGATCAGCGGCAGTATGACAACGCCGTAGCGGAGCCAGCGCGGTCGTCTGACCTCGAGAATAGCCAGGGCAAGGCCCACGACCGCCAACCCCAGGGCGGATACCATCAAGGGCACGACCTTCTGGCTCCAGCCCAGCCACGCGGGCTCCAGGCTCGATCCGGACAGCACGTTCAGAAGGCTTCCCGCGCCCAGCAGGAATAGCCAGCCAAAGACCGGATCACGCCTGCGCGCGGTCCACACGACGGCGATGGCGAACACCGTCAGGAGATGGATGCATAGCGCCACCATCCGGGTCACGCCGTCACCCATCACCCATAGCCATCGCATCGGAGCGACGTTGGTCTCTGTGGCCAGATACACGGGCGACAGATGACCCGGAACGATTCCGCCGCTTCGCCGCAGGGTCAGTTCCAGCCGACCTCCGTGCGCCCCCGACGGCAGGCGGAACAGGGCCGTCGAACCGGCCTTGGCTCCGGTGATCTGGGGGGCTTCGCGCTCCAGCGGGTGGCCATCCAGACTGGCGCCGAGCAGGAGCCGCGTTGACGGCAAGAGCAGAACCATCGCCTCGCCCGGCGGCGACACGGGGAGCCGCAAGCTGTAGGTGGCTGTGGTCGGCCCCGGATCGATGTCCCGACGCCAGTCGTGCGGAAGGCGAACGCTCCGGGCCGGACCGCCATCGACCTGTAGCCGCGCGTCAACCAGGGCGGTCGCTTCTTTCGGCACTGGCAGCCGGAGGACAGCCGGCGCCAACCATAGCGACAATCCCACGGCGAAGAGCACCAGCAGGCGCGGCGCCCAGGCCTGGATCCAGGAAGGGACAACTCGGGTCACAAGCGGATCAATCCCAATCGTGAGGCCTCGAACACCGCCTCTGATCGGTTCCTTGCTTCCAGCTTGCGATAGATGTTGCGCACATGGACTGGCACTGTGTGGCGCGAAATGCCCAGGTGGTCCGCGATCTCGCCATAGGTGAAGCCCTTGGCCACGCCCCAAAGTATGTCCATTTCGCGGGTCGTCAGGGGGTTTTCGACCGGCGTCGGGTCCGCCTTGTCTGGGCCGCCCAGCCGGCGCACCAGGACGCGGGCGATGCGCGAGGAGATGGGTGAGCGACCGGCCATCAATTCCGTGATCGCTTCGACGAGATCTAGGGAACCCGCATCCTTGAGCAGATAGCCGGAAGCTCCGGCCTCGATGGCGTCGATCACCGTGCCCTCGTCCGCCAGGACGGAGATCACCATGGCCTCGGCCTCGGGTTGCGCAGTTCGCAGGGCGCGGATGGCCTCGACACCGTTTCCGTCAGGCAGCTTCAGGTCCGTGATCAGCAGATCGACGGGATGCGCCTGGAGCGCCGCCAATGTCTCGGCCAGGTCGCTGCAGACCGCCAGCAGTTCGCCGCCTTCCCATTCGCGCAGCAGGGCGGCCAGCCGTTCCCTGACCGGCCTATCGTCTTCGGCCAGCACGATGCGCCAGAGTCTATTTGTCCCGTCAACGGAAGATGAAGCCGTCATGGGTCCCTGCGCCCGCATTCTTTATCAGCCGTTGTAGGATCGGTCTCCGGCCCCGTGAATACCTGATTGGAAGTAGCGTCCGAAATCGCCCTGGCGCCGCGCCAGAACGCGGGCATACCTATTTCGCGGTATCCCCGGCCTTGCCAGTTCCACCTTAAGCCTGCGCCCCATCACGAAGCGCTTGGGGGGCGGATCATGGCTGGGTCACGACGGTGGAAGCCTGATCCTTTCCGGCGCGACCACCGAAATCTTCGGGCCGCGCGATGAATGTGACGATGGTCGATCTCGTCGTCGCGGGAATGGCGTTAGCCGCGAGCGGCGCCATGGTGTTGAGCGTCGCCTTGCGCCGCCCCTGGACCGCGCCCTTCGCCGCCATCGCGTACGGGAAGGTCTCGGGGACGCCTCTGTTCCTGACCATCAATCTGGCGATCTCCGCGTTGTGGAGCGTGTTGCTGTTCTGGCTCGCGCTCGCCTGTGTCGCTGACCTGCCGACCGTGGCGCGATGGGCGCCGCTGGCGGCCGGAGGCCTGGCGTCGGCGATATTGCCCCCCCTATGGATCCAGCTGGATCTGCAGCACAGGGCAGGCGGGGACAAGCGCAATCGCTGGCCCAGCCCTGACTTTTCCGGACGCGATCCCGACGCCTACGATGTCGCCGTCATCGGCTCCGGAATCGGTGGGCTGACGGCGGCCGCGCTGCTGGCCAATCGCGGGCTCAAGGTGGTGGTGTTCGAACAACACGACCGTCCCGGCGGTTTCTGCCATCACTGGGTGCGGCGCGGACGCGACGACCAGACGGGACAACGGCTGATGTTCCGTTTCGATTCCGGGGTGCATGATTTTTCCGGCTGGTGGCCCGACGGCACCCTGGACGTCCTGCTGCGACGCCTGGGGAAGGCTGCGGCCGTCAGCTGGCGCCGTCTGGACCACAGCTTCGTCCATAACGGCCCGCGCCTCGATGTGCCTCGCGACTGGCGCGCCCTGGTCGCCCTGCTGGGCGAACGTTTCCCGCATCAGGCCGCGGGGATCGCGGCCCTATTCGAGGAGATTCACCAAATCTACGAGGCCATGTATTCCACCACGGAATACCACCACGGCTTTCCCGGCGCGCCGCAGACGCCCAAGGACGCCATGGCATTCGCCAAGGCGCACCCGCTGGCCGCCGCCTGGGTTGATCGCCCTTGGCGCACATTTATCAACCGGCACGTGACCGATCCGGGCGCGCTCGATCTCATCGAGGGCATCGCCGCCTATCGGACCCATGACGTGACCCTTATCACCGTGGGCGCCATGGCGCCGCTCTATGCCTATTTTTTCATCGGCGGCGCCTACCCCGTTGGGGGTTCAGGACATTTCGCCCAGGTTCTGGCCGACGCCATAGAGGCGCGGGGCGGCGAGATTCGCCTGCGGACCGGCGTGGCGCGCATCCTTCAGGCCGACGGCGTGGTCCAAGGCGTCGTGGCGCGCGACCATCGCGGAGCCGAGACGAGCGTCCGGGCGACCGCCGTCGTCTGTAACGCGGACCCGGGCGTGCTGGTCCGCGACCTGCTGGAGGACAGTCCCCAGCGGCATCTGCTGCTGCGCCAGTTCGGGCGGATCACCCCTTCCTGCTCGGCGGTCGGCATGCATGTCGGCGTGCGGGGAACCATCGAGGCGCCGCCTATCGTCCACGTTCGGACCGGCGAAGTGGAGACGGAGGTGATCTTCACCGCCTCTGTCGATCCGACCTGCGCGCCCGAGGGGTATTCCACCATCGACCTGTTCCAGTTGACCCCGCCGGACCAGTCCGCGACCTGGTTCCCGGACGGGCAGGACGGCGACCTGAGGGGTCTGCGCCGATCACAGCCCTACAAGGACCGCAAGGATGACGCCTCCGAAAGCATGCTGGCGGCGGCGCGGCGGATCGTGCCCGATCTTGATTCCCGCATCGTCTATCAGAGCAACGCCAGTCCGGTGACCTTCCACCGCTACGGCTGGACGCGGCACGGCGCCATCTACGGCCTGCGCAATCCCGGAGGCGGCCTGCCGGTGCGGACGCCGGTGCGGAACCTCGTCCTGGCGGGAGCCATGACCCTGGGCGGCGGGATCGAGCCGGCGGCGCTGTCGGGAGCCTTCGCGGCTCAGGCCCTGGTTCCGGACGTGCTGGAGCCGCGCGAGGCGTCGCGAGCCGAAAACCGGGCCCGAAACGAAGGCGCCCCTGCACCGGAGGTTGCTCATGCCTTCTGATTTCGGCGCGCCGGACATCCTTTACGCCCTGACCGGCCTGGTCATCGTCATCTGCTGGGCGTTTCTGATCCTCCATCCGAACCGGTCATCGCGCTTCATCACCGTTCCGAAGTTCGGCGTGCCCTTAGCGTTCGGCCTGATCTACGCCGGCGTCATGATGGCGAAGTTCGCCGGTTCCGGTGGAGGCTACGGGTCGATCGCCGAGGTGCGCGCCCTGTTCGTCCATGACGACATCCTGCTGGCGGGCTGGCTGCATTACCTTGCTTATGACTTTTTCATCGGCGTCTGGATCGCCGAACAGGCGGACCGGATGGGGCTGTCGCGCCAGATCCAGGCGGTCATCCTCGTGGTCGCCTTCATGTTCCCTCCCATGGGCCTTGCGCTGTTCCTGATCACGCGCGGGGCGACCCACGGCCTGCGGAGGATCACGGCATGAGATCGGCGCTTCCCCTGGCGGACGATGAGACGACGCGCGCCTGGTTGACCGTCGCGAGCTTCATGATGGCGGTGGTCGTCGTCCTCACGCCCGGCGCCTTCTACGACCCGCGCCTCCTTTCCGGCGCCGATGTCTGGGCCAAGCCGCTGAAGTTCGCCCTCTCCCTGGCGTTACATTTCATCACCCTGGCGATCCTGGCCCAATTGCTGCGCCCCGAGGTCCGCACGGACCGGTCGATGTCGCGCCTGGTGCGCGTCTCGGTCGCCGCAGCGCTGTTCGAGATCGCCTACATCGCCTTTCAGGCAGCGAGGGGCCGGCCCTCGCACTTCAACTTCGATACGCCGTTCGAGACCGGCATGTACGCCCTGATGGGGATCGGCGCGACGTCGCTGGTCGTGATCCCCTTCCTTCTCGGCCTGCGGATTCATCGCCAGCGAGACGGCGACCGGTCGGCCTATCGCCTCGGCGCCATGGTCGGCCTGCTGCTCGCCCCGATCCTGACGCTGGTGGTCGCGGGATACATGTCCGGCGTCGCCTATGACCGTTGGGTGGGTGACGGCGTGGGCGCCAGCATTCCTTTGTTGGGCTGGTCGCGCGTGGCCGGTGATTTCAGGCCGGCGCACTTTATCGGTCTGCACGCGATGCAGGTCCTGCCGCTGGTGGGCTGGATCGCCGATCGGACGGCGCCCGCACAGGCCCGTCGGATCGTCTGGCTGTCGGCCGTGTTGATGGTCGTCACGACCATCGCCCTGTTCGCCCAGGCCTTGGCGGGGCAGCCGCTGTGGCCGCTATGAAGGCGCACGCCGCCTCCATACCCCCTTCTAGGTATTCCGCGCGCCTGGCGGGCCGGCCTAATCCCGTCCGCGTCGATGCCGTTCTTCCTGGGGCGCGACCGTGCCGCGACCCGTCGCGCACACCGATAGGCGACCGGCGGGGGCGGGCGCGATGACCGACATCATGGCTGGGATCAGGAACACGACGTGGGCCGCGCCCTTCATCTACATTGATCGCATCATCCACATGGACAGGCGGACCGCCGTCGCCCTGACGGTCTTCAACGGGGACAAGGAACGGTTCGGCTATGACGGCTTTGTCAGTCCGTCGCTGCTGATCGAATGCATGGCGCAGCTGTCGCTGGCGCTGATCCGGCATTCCGATCCCGAGGTCGAGATCGGCGTCATCCCTTCACTGCGGGACATCGTCATGACGCCTCCGGGGACCGGCGCCTTCCAGGCGGCGATCCGCGTGCTCTGGGAGGGTGGGGACTATCCCCGTTACGCCTTCGCGGGATCAGCCTTCGTCAGGGGCGAACAGGTCTGTGAAGCCCATCTCGACATCCTGGCGACTCGGGGCGCGGCATGAGGGCCGGCTTCGACATGGCGCGCCTGCGGACCGTATTCGGCAACGGGGTCTCCCACGCGGAGGACGGCCGGACGACGACCCTGACGCACCGATTCAGCGAGGAACCCTTTCTCAAGGGCCATTTCCCGGACTTCCCCGTCGTCCCGGGCGTGATCCTGCTGGACGGCATGATCCTGGCGATGCTGCACGCCTTCACGCATCGGACCGAGAGGAGCAGCGCCGAGGTCCGTTCGATCGCCGTCGAGACCGTGACCTTCCATAGGCCGGTTCTGCCGGGGATGCATCTGGCCTTCGTCACGCGCCTGGACCTAGGCGACGACCGTATTTCCGGCAAGGCATCGGTGATGGTCGGTGATGTCCGCCACGCCAGGGCCAGCCTGTTCCTGCTCACCCAAGGCGACGCCGCACCTCGGCCCGCCGACACACGGAGAGACCGCCATGACCATGACCGCCACAACCACGCCTGACATCTCCGCCATCGAATCCGTCATCATCGAGGACATCTTGCTGGATGGTCTCGATCTGACCGGCCTCGGTTATCACAAGGACCAAATCGGTGGCGCGACTCCGCTGTTCGAGGAAGAAGGCGGCCTGGGGCTGGATTCCCTGGCGGCGCTGGAGGTGGCGATCCTGGTCCAGCAGAAGTTCGGCTTCAAGGTCGAGACGCTGAACCGCGAGTTCTTCGAGGCCAACTGCACGACGGTCAACGTGCTGGCGCAATACATCAGAGGCCGACTGTCGTGACGCCGCACGCGACGGGCACGGCCAGGACCGGGGCCGACGAGGACGTCGTCTTCATCATCGGGCTTGGCTCCTATCTGCCGGGCGAGCCGGTGACCAACGAGGTCATCGCCGCCCGTCTGCCCAATGTGCCCGTGCGCGACCTGATGAATTACTTCGGTGTCGAGCAGCGGCATTTCGTGGTGTCGCCCGAAACGGGCGAACGCGCCGAACCCAACCTTGGCACAGCAGAGATGGCCTTTCGTGCGGCGCGGGCCGCCCTAGCTGACGCGGACATGTCGCCCGACGAGATCGATCTGATCATCACCACCACGGCGACACCCGACCTCATCATGCCGCCCGTCGCCCGCCAGCTTCAACGCCGGCTCGGCGTGGAGAAGGCGCAACTGTGTGATCTGCGCGGGGGATGCGCGGCCGCGATCCAAGGCCTGATCCTGGCGCAGACCCTGATCCGTTCTGGCCGCGCCCGGACCGCGTTGATCTGTGGCGCGGAATGCATGTCGCCCTACTATTATGGCGAACGGCTGCTGCGGAACGCCGCGCCGAACTCGTCGGACATGATAAATGGCCTGATCTTCGCCGATGGCGCCGCCGCCATGGTTGTCGGCGGCCGACGCGCGGCCCAGGCGCGCGGGCGCGCCCTGGAGATCGGTTACTGCAACGCCGTCTCGACCCATCCGGACGAACAGGAGGGGCTGCTGATCGGGCCGGACGAGAAGAAGCTGATCCCCGTCCAGACGACGCACAACCACAAGATCATCAGCCGGCTGCTGCCCAGGATCGTCGGGGCCGCCGTCACCGACCTGGTCGAGAACGGCGGACGTCGGGCCGAGGACTACGGCACGATCATCGTGCCCCAGGCCAACCGCTCGCTGATGAACATGATCGTGCCTGAACTGGTCATGGGGCTGGATGGGCTGATGTATTATATCGGCGACCGCACGGCGAACATTCCGGGCGCCGCCATGGTCATGGCCCTGGACTTCGCCGTACGGTCGGGCCGGGTATCGGCGGGCGGGCCGCCGGTCGGCGTGGTCGCCGCCGAAACGGCGTCGTGGACCTATGCCGTGGTCGATCTTGCGGCGATGGCGGCATGAGCGCCTCCGCCTCTACGAAGAGCGTCCTCATCGTCGATGCGGGCCATGGCGTCGGTCCGCTGCTGGCCGACCTCCTGGCGGCGCGCGGCCTGGAAGTCGTCGCCTGGACGCCGGATGGCGTCGGAGCCGGTGACGTTGCGAAGGTTCGATGGGTGTCGGGGCCCGACCTGGCGGCGGTCGGCGCGGCTCCGTTCGACGCCGTCGTCTTCAACGCCTCAACCCTGGATGAGGGCGCGCTGCTCGCCGCCGGAACCTTGGCCGACGCCGTCGCGGCGGACGGCGCCTTCTTTCTGGAGACCCTGCAGACAGCGGCGCGCGCCATGATGGAGGCCGGACGGGGGCAGATCTGGGTGCTCGGGTTCGACGACAGCTTCGCCTATTATCTGCCGATCCCGATCGCACCGGTCACCCACCACGTCCGGATCGGCGCCGTACGGGCGCTGGCCAAGGAACTGAGCCGCTTCGGCGTCGCGGCCAATGCGGCGGTCCTCCAGCCCGCGCCGGAAGCGACCGATCCGTCGATTTGGCCCGAAGCGCGCGCCGGCCTGGCCTCCTACGCCCAGAAGTTCAAGACGGTCTCCCTCGCCTCGATCGCCGACACCCTGGCCTTCTGGCTGAGATCCGAGGCGCCGCCCCTGAACGGCTCGGGGCGCTGTCAGTCCAACGCGAACTTGTCTCCACTGAACGCACCTTGGGCAAGGTGGTCGAACCTCAGCCGGCGAGCGACTGCCACTCAGCCAGGGCGACTGAGCGTCGGGTCTTGTAGTCGTCTCGGCTGATCAGATGGCGGTCCTGGTTGAAGTGGTTGTGGAAGGCGGCGTGGACGGAGCTGAACTTCTGGAGGGTCTTCATCCGGCGGAAGCGAAGCATCGCTCGCTCTCGTCGTCGAAAGGGCAGATGGGAGTTTTCCACCCTGTTGTTGGCCCAACGGCCGACCTCCTGACGATCGGCGTTTCCGAGGTCGTTGAGGGCGGCTTTGTACGAGCGCAACCCGTCCGTCACGATGGCCTTCGGTCGGCCGTGTCGCTTCATGGCTTTCTTGATGAACTTCAGCGCTGCGGCCTTGTCGCGGGTCTTGGTGACGAAGGATTCCAGAACCTCGCCTTCATGATCGACGGCTCTCCATAGGTACCGCATCTCACCGTTGATCCGGACGTAGACCTCGTCCAGATGCCAGCGCCATTGGGTGTAGGCGCGCATGTGATGCACGCGTTTGCGGCGGATCTCGGCGGCGAACATCGGGCCGAACCGGTTCCACCAGAGCCGCACCGTCTCGTGGCAGATGTCGATGCCGCGCTCGGCCAGCAGGTCCTCGACGTTTCGCAGGGACAGCGGATATCGGACGTACATCATGACCACGAGCCGGATCACCTCCGGCGAGCTGTCAAACCAGCGAAAGGGGTTGGTCGATTTGGCCATCCGGGGACGCTACGGCCGCCTCCCTTAGCCCGCAATCAGTTTGGGCTGACAACACCGGCCCAGCGGATCCCACACCAGGGTCGCGCCCCCCGGCCCCGTCACCAGCCGGTTCTCCACGTCATAGACATAGGTCCCCGACCCGTCCGAGGTCATGTTGCCGTTGGCGTCGTGGGTGAAGGCCGCACCCCCCACCGTCACATACTGGTTCAGCCCGTTGACCGCATAGGACCGGCTCAGGTTCGCATGGCCGGCGAAGTCGTAAAGGCCGTTGCTGCGCGACCGCCCCACCACCTGGCTGGCCGGATTGTAGGCGAAGGTGGTGGTGATGTCCTGGGTGGTTCCCGACAGGTCGTGGGCCAGGGAAGTCAGCCGCGAGCGGCCATCGTAGCCATAGGCCGTGGGCCAGGACCAGGCGGAGCCGGTCCTGCGGTTCAGCGCCGTGGCCCGGCCAAGTTCCCACCGCCGTCACCGTCAGGGGGTCGCCGTCCGGATCGCTGTCGTTGGCCCGGACCATGATGTTGACCGAGGCCGAGGTCGTCACGCTGGCGGTGTCGTTCACCGCCACCGGCGGCCGATTGACGCCGGAGACGACCAGCTGGGTCCGGTTTCCGACCGCGTCATAGCTGTACTGGACGACGACCCCGTTGTCGTAAGCGACCTGGATCAACCGGCCCAGTGCGTCGTACTGATAAAGGGTGTCTGCCGCAGCCAGACCCGGCAACCCGCTGGCCCACAACAGGGCGGCCAGGCCGGCGCCGGCCTTTCGCATCGAGGTTTTCATCCGGCGCGCCCTCCCAGACACAGAACGAAGACTCAGAATGGTAGAATATTCACGCTAAACTCGACGCTTCGTCTCGAATGAGGCGCTGCGTTCACAGTGTCCGACAGAGGCGCGTCCTTAAGCGCCTTTATATGTCCGGACATGCGGAGATGGATTATTTCCGAACATCTTATGATGGGTGCCGTCTTGGCTGTTTCGTCAACCGGCAGTTTTCCGAAACGGACATTTCGCGTGTGGATGTCTCGGGACGACGTTGAACGGCCTATGGTTTGGTTGGTAATTTGCGTCGCCATGAGGAGAGGCCAGACAGCGGCTAGGCTGGCCGCATCTCGAATTGCGGCGCGGCCTCAGATAGTGGGTAGGTCGGTCCTAGGCCCCCCGGGGGGGGGGGGGGGGGGGGGGGAGCGCCGGCGCGAGATGTCCCCGATAATTTCCCTCTTTTCAGGGAAACCC
>NZ_JAHBYB010000012.1 GCF_019636155.1 Brevundimonas sp.
ATGGCCGGGCGTGTCGATGATGTTGATGCGGGTGTCCTTCCAGACGACCGAGGTCGCCTTGGCCAGGATGGTGATGCCGCGCTCGCGCTCCTGATCGTTGGAGTCCATGGCGCGTTCGGTGGTCGCCTCATTGGCTCGGAAGACGCCCGACTGGGCCAGAAGCTGGTCCACCAGGGTGGTCTTGCCGTGGTCGACGTGGGCGATGATGGCGACGTTGCGCAGGTTCATTTCGGGCTCGGGCGGACTGTGTTCGGTCGCGGCGGGGCCGCGCCGCTGCAAATCAGGGCGGTTTCAGGGAAGGCGGCGCCTCTTACAGGCTGTTGCGCCCGAACGCCAGCTTTGCGCTCAAAGACGCGCCAGGACGACCGCCGCCAACAAGGCCGCGACCGCCAGGGCCAGCATCGACAGACTGGCCGCCGCCGCCACCCGGGGGCCCGAGCGGAACAGGGCGCGCGGATCCACGCCCAGGCCCAGGGCCGCCATGGCGGTCACCGTCATGACCGTGACCGCCGGACCGATTCGGGCGGCCGCGGTCTCGTCGATCCACCCGACCGAACGGGCCGCCATCAGGCCCAGGAAGGCGACGATGAACCAGGGGACCAGCTTGCCCAGGGTCAGTTTCGGCCGGGGCCAGACCGCCGCCTTGTCGCCCAGCCGCGGCGCGATCAGCCCCAGGACCACGCAGACCGGGCCCAGCATCAGCACCCGCATCAACTTGACCAGGGCGCCGACCTGGATCGCCACCGGCCCCATGGGGGCGGCCGCCGCCAGCACCTGAGGCACGGCGTAGACGGTCAGCCCCGCCGCCACCCCATAGGTCGCCGGCTTCAGGTCCAGGGCCGCCCCGGCCAGGGGCAGCAGCAGGACCACGGCGATGCCGAAGACGGCGGTGAAGCCGATGGCGGCGGCCACATCCTTGGCCTCGGCCTTGATCACCGGGGCCACGGCGACGATGGCCGAGTTGCCGCAGACGGCGTTGCCGGTAGCGACCAGAAGGGCCAGGCGCGGGGCCAGGCCCACCGCCCGGCCGATGGCGTAGCCGCCCGCCAGGGCGCCGGCCACCAGCACCCCCACCGTGGCCAGAAGCGGCAGGCCCGCCGCCGCCATGGCCTGGGCGCTGACCGTGGCCCCCAGAAGGGCGATCCCGGCCTCCAGCAGCGGCCCGGCGCAGAAGGCGATTCCGGCGGTCCAGCGCGGACCCGGCGTCCACACCAGCCGAACCGCCGCCCCCAGAAGGATGGCCAGGACAAGGGGCTCGATCCAGGCGCGGCCGAAGGCCTGGGCCTCCAGCCGACCGCCCAGGACCGCCAGGCCCGCGACCAGCAGGCATAGGACCAGGCCCGGCGCCAGGCCCGCCAGGGCGCGCGCGGCGGCGCCCATGCGCGACGAAACCTGGAGCAAGCCGACCTCCTCCGGCCGGATCAGATCTTGGCCGACTGGCGACGGACCCAGCCGTAGAGGCCCATGGTCAGGACGACGAAGACGACCAGGCCGATCAGCATGGCCGGCCAGCCCTCGCCCAGGCCGAAGATGGCGAAGGGCGCCTCGTTCTCGGTCGCCCCGATGATCCCGGCGTTCAGCACGCCGAACAGGCTTTCGCCCACGATCAGGCCCGAGGCCATCAGCACCCCCATGCGACGGCCGACGGCGGCGAAGCCGGTGCGGGCGATCCCCTTCTCATAGATCCAGCCGGCCACGGCGCCGACCACCAGCATCATGGTCACGGCGGCGGGCAGGTAGAAGCCGATGCCGACGGCCAGGGGCGGCAGCTTGATCCGGTCCTTGGTCGCGCCGCGCAGAACGGCGTCCAGGATGATGACGGCCACCCCGATCAGGGCGCCGATCCCGATCAGATCCCAGCGCAGGTCGCCGCCGATGACCCCGCGCGCCAGGGCCGAGATCAGGGTCGCCTGGGGCGCCGCCAGCGGCTCAGAGGCGATGCCGGCGGGCCCGCCCTCGAAGCCGAAGGCCTTGTTCAGGGCGTTCAGCACGAAGGGGATGACGATGGCGCCGGCCGTGACCCCGACGATCAGGGCCGCCTGCTGCCGCCAGGGAGTGGCGGCGACCAGCTGGCCGGTCTTGAGGTCCTGCAGGTTGTCGTTGGCGATCACGGCGGCGGCGAAGACCACGGCGGTGACGATCAGGGCGTAGGCGACGAAGGCCGGGTCCGCCGGCGCCCCCGCCAGGGCCATGACCCCCAGCATCAGCAGGGAGGCGATGACCACCGCCAGTATGCCCACCCCCGACACCGGGCTGTTGGACGAGCCGATCAGCCCGGCCATGTAGCCGCAGATGGCGCCGATGCAGAAGCCGATCAGCACCACATAGGCGACGCCTCCGATCACCAGCAGGGCGGCCGATCCGGCCAGGGCGGGCGCGCCCTGGGCCACGGCGGTGAACAGGCCGGCGATGCCGACCAGACAGATGACGGAGATGATCCCGACCAGGGAGATCGGAATGTCCTGTTCGGTGATGTCCATCACCACGCCCGCCTTGCGTCGCGCCTGCGCCGCCAGGGCCGAGGTCAGGCCGCCGACCAGCGGGCCGGCCAGTTTCAGCAGGGTCCAGACGGCGGCCACGCCGATCACCCCGGCCCCCATGAAGCGCACCTCCCGGCTCCACACCAGGGAAGCCAGGTCTTCGGCCGAAGCCCCGGCGGCGACGGTGGCCGCGACGGACTCCAGTCCCATGCCGGAGGTCCAGGCGACATAGTCGGGCGAGGTCATGATCGGCACGGCGATCAGCCAGGCCACCAGCAGGCCGAACAGCTGGGCCAGGCCCACCGTCAGGCCGATCAGATGGCCGGCGCCCAGCAGGGCGAACTGCATCCCAAGGCCCATGCCCGTGGCCCCGCCGCCCAGGGTGGCCGGCAATTTGATGAATTTTGAGGCTTCGCCCGCGAAGACACGGGCGGCGGCCAGCCAGGCATAGACGGCCGAGACGATCGAGGCGCCGATGACGACCCACAGTCCGGCCTTGTTCTCGCGCACGGCCGAGGCGTCCTGGTCCGCGCCGGGCGACCCGACCTTCAGCACCTCGGCGGCGGCGACGCCTTCCGGATAGGGCAGGGTGCTGTTGACCACCAGGGCGCGGCGCAGGGGGATGGAGAAGGTCACGCCCAGGATCCCGCCCAGCAGGCAGATGCCGATCGATTCCCAGATCGGGAACTCGCGCCACCAGCCGACCATGACCAGGCCCGGCAGGACGAAGATGATGGCGCTCATGGCGCCGCCGACCGAGGCGACGGTCTGGACCGTCATGTTTTCCCAGATGGTCGAGGTGCGGAAGGCCCTGAGCAGGGCCATGGAGATGACCGCCGCCGGGATGGCCGAGGCGAAGGTCAGGCCGACCTTCAGCCCCAGATAGGTGTTGGCGGCGGTGAAGATCACCGCCAGCAGACAGCCCAGGACCAGGGCCCGCGGGGTGAATTCGATGCGCTTGCCCGCGACGGGGGCGGGCGTGGCGGCGTCGGTCATGGTGAAGGCTCCTCTCCCTTGGCGCGGAGGTAAGCCGAGAAACGGGCCCACGGCAATCGCCGCGACGCAGGCGCGGCTCGCGACGGCCGGTTCAGCCCTGGGCGTCGACGCCCCGGACCCGCTCCAGGCAGGCCTCCGCCCGGTCGGCCGCGCAGACCATGAAGCCGACGATCCCGACGGGCTCCAGGCGCGGACCGTCCTGTTCGGGCGGCGCCGCCTCGGGCGCAGGGCGGCCGTTGACGCGGACCTTCAGCACCCCGTTCGTGACATGGTCGGGCCGCACCTCCAGCGCCAGCCAGCGCCGCGCGTCGGGCTCCAGAACCCCGTCCTCCGCCGTCTCGCCGCCCAGGGCGACGGCATAGGCGGTCGGCGCCGCCTCGGCCCCGCGCAGGCCCAGGATCAGCCGCGCCGGATTCAGGTCCGCCGGCAGGGCCAGGGTCAGGGTTCCGCCCTGGGGTCTGATCCACACGCCCCAATCCTCGGGCCGCCACCAGCCGTCGCCGCTGCGGAAGGCCTCGGCGGCGACCAGTCCCGGCGACAGCACGGCCGCCTCGGCCCGGCCCAGGGGATAGTAGCGCTCGGCTTCGGCGGTCGGGGCGGGGAAGGGGGCGGCCTCGGCGTCCTGATCGGTCCAGGCGCGGGCCTGGTCGGCGATCTGCAGCCCCAGGGCCCGCCACGGTCGCGGCCGGAAGGCCCGGGCCCGGGCCTCGGCCGCCTTGCGCCAGTCGGCGTCGAACATCAGCCGGTCCAGGGCGTCCGCCAGGGCCTTGGGATCCCTGGCGTCAAAATAGAGGGCGTGCTCGCCCCCCGCCTCGGGCAGGGACGAGGCGTCCGACACCAGGGCGGCCTTGCCGTAGCAGAGGGATTCGGTCACCGGCAGGCCCCAGCCCTCATAGAGGCTGGGATACAGGGTGAAGCGGCAGGCGCGGTACAGGTTGGCCAGATCCGCGTCGGACACGCCCGAGGCCATCCGCACACGGGCGCGCAGCACCGGCTCGTGCTCGATCCGCTCGAACACCGCCTCGTTCATCCAGCCCCGGCCGCCGACGCACAGCAGGATCGGCAGGGCCTCCACCCCACGGCGTTCCGCCAGGTCGATCCAGGCCTCGAAGGCGGCCAGATGGTTCTTGCGCGGCTCAATGGTCGAGACGAACAGGACGAAGCCGTCGGCGGTCACCCCGTGGCGTTCCAGGGTCTCGGCCATGGGGACGTCGGCGGCCGGTTTCCTGAAGTCGGCGTCCAGCCGCACCACATGGACCCGTTCCGGCGCCAGGGCGACGCCCAGGGCCTCCGCCGCCTTCAGCAGGTCGCGCCGGGACGAGTCGGAATTGGTCAGGAAACGGTCGGCGTGGGCCAGGGCGCCGACCAGCCAGCCGACGAAGTCCGGCGCCAGCCCCTCGACGCAATACTCCGGCGCCATGACCGGGATCAGGTCGTGGACGAAGGGGATGTAGCGCACCCCATGGGCGGCCCGTGCGCGGCGCAGCTGGAGGAAATAGTTCGGCTGCCACCAGGAGGCGCCCAGGTTGATCAGGCTGGCCCCCTGCGGGAAGGCCATCGGCGGCGACAGGGCCATCCGGGTCTTCAGGTCGCCCACCGTCTCGCGCCACTGAGGATCGTCCTCGCCGCCCCCGGCCAGGGCCTGACGCGCCAGGGACAGGAAGGCCGCCTCCGGAATCTCGGCCCAGAGGTCGCGGTCGTTGTCGAAGGCGCAGACCCGCACCGAGACCGCCGGCGCCGGATCGGCCAGAAGGGCGGCGATCACCTCGATCTGGACCCTCTGGATGCCGCTGGGCAGGCGCGCCGCGTCGAAATGGGCGACCAGGTCCGAGACGTCGAACACCAGCTGGGTGATCGCCGCCGCCGCCTCGGCCTCCAGCGCCTCCAGGGCGTCGGCGGCCCGCACCCCGTCGACCAGGGCGCGGACCAAATCGCGGGCCTGGGGATCCTTCGCCGCCAGGGACCGGTCCAGCACACCCTGCATCCTCTGGCTCAGGCCAGCCAGGGTGTCGGCCGGCGCAGGCGTCGGCGCGGGCGCGCGCAGCGACGGGACGATCCGGCCCAGCCGTTCGTCATCGACCCGAACGCCGGCGGCCAGCAGGGTCTTCAGTTCCGCGAGCGCGCCGGGCGATTCGGGATCGCGTTCGATGGCCGACAGGAAGGCGTCCGTCGCCTCGTCCGGGCGGTGCAGCCGTTTCAGCACATGGGCGCGGTGCAGATGCGGATCGGCGTCCTGCGGCTCCAGCCCGCTGGCCCGGCCATAGGCCTCGGCGGCCTCGTCCAGCCGGCCGATCTCCTTCAGCATATGGGCGTACTGGACCCAGATCGGGGCCATGTGCGGCTTCAGCTTCAGGGCGGCGTCGTATTCGCGGGCGGCTTCGGGCCAGTGGCGCAGATCGCGCGCCGCATCGCCCGCCTGGATCCGCGCCTGGACCGGATCGACCGGATCGGACGGGGGCGGCGAGGACGGACGGCGAAGGCCGAAGCGGGCCATGAAGCACCTCCACAAGCGTCACAGAACCCGTGGGGGCTTAGCAGAGGCAGACTCGATATCCAAAAAACGGTCGGCCCCAGGTCTCGAGTCCCGCACGCGGAGCGTTGCCGCCGGGCGGGCGCGTCGCTAGATCGAAGACTGGGGGACGAGGGACGGGCGTGAGCGACCGGCGCGATCAGATCGAACACTTCTATCGGCTGGCGCTCGGCCGCTGGCCGGAGCCGGGCGCCGACCTGGGCGGCTTGCTGTCCGCCGATCATCCGGCCGCGCTGATCTTCGGGTCGTCGGAGTTCCGCGACCGCGTGGCCTCGGCCTATGCCCGGGGCGCCGAACCGGTCGACGGCCTGTTCAACCGCCTCCCGCCCTCGGACCTGACCGACTGGGCCGCAGGGGCGTTCGGCCTGACGCCGGCCGCGGCGGCGCGGGCGCGCCGCGCGCGCGGCTGGGCCCAGCTGTATCTGGCCCTGTTCGAGGACGAGGGTCGGCTGGCGGGCCTGGGCCTGGAACGACGGCCCTTCGACACCCTGGCCTGGGACGGTCTGCGCGCCCTGGCCGAGGCGCAGGCTCGCCGTCATGTCGTTGGCGCCCTTGAGCAGGTGAGCGGAACGGGGGTCCACGGCTGGGCGGTCGATCTGGAGGACCCCGCCCGGCGCACGGCGCTGGAACTGTGGGCCGACGGGGTGTTCGTTTCGGCCGGGACCACCGGCGTCTTCCGCCGCGACATCCAGGAGCATCACCCCGGCGCGGACGGGGCCGGCTTCGTCCTGCCGTCGCCGCGCCTCGGCCGGGGCGGCGCCGTAAGGCTTGAACTGCGCGAGGCGGGCCGGCCGGAAGTCATCGCCGAGACGACCGTCACCCTGCCTGATCCGGCCGAGGCTCTGACCGCCTCCGTCGCCCGTCGCGAACTGGACGCCGCGCGCCAGGCCCTGGCGCGGCTGGAGGCCATGATGCCCTCGGTCGAGGCCGCCCTGACCGACCGGCTGGAGGACTGGGACGCCTATGTCGAGACCTGGTATCGCCCGGCCTGGCGCCAGGCGGCCCGGCGGACAGCCCCGGGGCGCAGCGCCATCCGCATCCGGATCGACGCCGCGGGCCGCCCGGCCGACTGGGTCGAGGAGGCGATCGAAAGCGCCCTGGAGCAGAGCCGCGCCGCCGCCGGGGTCTTTGTCGCCGGACTGGACGCCCAGGGCCGCAAACTGGTCGAGGATTCCGCCGCCCGGCGCGGCTGGACCGCCGGCCGTCGCCCGGCAGTCGCCTGCGGAGAGCCGAAAAAGGGCGGCGGGCCTGTCCTGGCCTTTCCGGCCTGCGGGGTGCTGGCGCCCGACGCGGTCGAGGCGGTCGAGGCCCTGTTCGCCGCCCGGCCCGACGCGGCCGTCCTCTATGTCGACGAGGACGTCCTGGCGGCGGACGCCGAGGGGCCGGACGACTGGCGCGAGCGCCCGCATCGGGACCCGGTGCTGAAGCCGGGCTTCGACCTGGACCTGCTGCGAGGCGCCCCCTGGGTCGGGGACTGCCTGGCCTTCGCCGGGGACGCCGCGGCCGGCGGACCGGAGGCGGTGCTGTCGGTGGTCGCCGCGGGCGGGACTGCGGTCGGCCTGCCTCGTGTCCTGTTCAGCCGGCGTCAGGAGGCGCCGCCGTCGGCGGACGCCCAGGCCTGGGCCGGCGCCGTTCGCGATCACCTGGCCCGGATGGGCGAGACGGCCGAGGTCGCGCCCCTGGCCGACAGCCTGGGCGCGGCGGTTCCCGGCGCGGTCCGGTTGAACCATCGCCTGCCCGAGGGCGCCACGGCCACGGTCATCATCCCCACGCGCGACCGGGCCGACCTGATCGGTCCCTGCCTGGACAGTCTGGAGGCCCATCGCGGCGCCAACCGCTGCGCCATGAAGATCCTGGTCGTCGATCACGACAGCCGCGACCCGGAGACCCGCGCCCTGCTGGAGGCCCGAAGGGACGCGGGCGGCCTGGACATCCTGCCCTATGACGGAACCTTCAACTGGGCCCTGATGAACAACCAGGCGGCGGCCCAGGCGGACGGCGATGTCCTGGTCTTCCTGAACGACGACACCCTGGCCCTCAGCCCCGACTGGCTGGACGCCCTGGTGCGCCAGGCACTGCGGCCGGGCGTCGGCGTCGTCGGGGCGCGGCTGGTCTATCAGGACGGGACGATCCAGCACGCCGGCATGATCGCCCGGCCGCGCGACCGGGCCTTCCTGATCCATGAGGGGGTGGGGATTCCAGGGTCGGAACCGGGCTATCTGGGCCGCCACGCCCTGACGCGCGGCTGCATGACGGTGACCGGCGCCTGTATGGCGGTGTCGGCGCAGGTGTTCCGGCGTCTAGGCGGGTTCGACGCCGCCCGCCTGCCGATCGAGGGCAATGACGTCGACCTGTGCCTGCGCGCCCGGGCCGAGGGGCTGGCGGTGATCTACGAGCCTGCGGCGACCCTCTATCACCTGGAATCCAAGTCGCGGGGCCTCAGCCAGGCGGGCGAGCGGCTGCGCCTGTCGCAGGAGGCGACGCGGCGGGTCTGGAACCGCTGGGGCCAGAGGTTCAAGGACGACCCGGCCTTCAATCCCCATTTCGCGCGCGACGGCCGTCCGTTCGACCGGCTGCGCCCCCCGCCGCCCGCGACCGGCGCGTGAGCGGGCCGGCGCCAGACCCCGCTGTCGTGGCCGTGGTCGGCGCCGGGGGGCGGCTGGGTCGCGCCCTGATCCGCGCCGACTGGCCTCAGGCCCTCACGCCCGTCGCCCTGGACCGCGCGGCCCTGGACCTGGCCGATCCTGATGCGCCGCGGCGGGTGCTGTCCGCCCTGAAGCCGGCGGTGGTGATCAATGCGGCCGGTTTCACCGATGTCGACGGCGCCGAGCGCGCGCCCCAGGCCGCCGCCCTGCTGAACCGCGACGGCCCGGCCCGGTTGGCCCGGGCGGCGGCGGACGCGGGCGCGCGGCTGATCCAGGTCTCGACCGACTATGTCTTCGACGGGACGCCCGCCCGTCCCTATGTCGAGGCCGACCCGGCCCGGCCCCTGAACCTCTATGGCCGCACCAAGCGGGAAGGGGAGATCGCCGTCCTGGCCGCCGCGCCCGATTCGGTCGTGGTCCGCACCGCCTGGCTGATCGGTCCCGACCGGCCCAACTTCCTGACCGCCATCCTGGATCGCGCCGACGCCGGCCTGCCGCTGCAAGTCACGGACGACCAGTTCGGCTCTCCCACGACCACCCCGGCCCTGGCCGACGCCCTGATCGCCGTGGCGGCGCGCCTGGCCCGCGACCCGTCCGCGCCGGGCGGGATCTATCATTTCGCCGGCGCCGGTTCGGCCAGCTGGCGCGACCTGGCCGAGGCCGTGCTTCAGGCGCGCCAGGCCGCCGGAGGGCCGGTGGCCCCGCCCGTCGCCGGTCGTCCGGCCGATGTCGGGCCGGACCGCGCCCCCCGCCCAACCGCTTCGCCGCTGGCGTCGGACGCCCTGGCGCGCGACTATGGGATCACGGCCCCGCCCTGGCGCGAGGCGGTGGCCGATCTGGTCGGCCGGATGACGCGGGGGGAACGGGCAATGGGTGACGGACGATGAAGGGCGTCATCCTGGCGGGCGGGGCGGGCACCCGGCTGCACCCCATGACCCATGTCGTGTCCAAGCAGCTGATGCCGGTCTACGACAAGCCGATGATCTACTATCCGCTCAGCGTCCTGATGCTGGCGGGTATCCGCGACATCCTGATCATCACCACCCCGCACGAGAAACCGGCCTTCCAGGCCCTGCTGGGCGACGGCGGGCGCTGGGGTCTCAGCCTGACCTATGCCGAACAGCCCCGGCCCGAGGGCCTGGCCCAGGCCTATCTGATCGGCGCCGACTTCGTGGGCGACGGGCCCTCGGTCCTGATCCTGGGCGACAACATCTTCTACGGCCCCGGCCTGGGCCAGACGGTGGCCGAGGCGGTGGCGGCGGCCCAGGGCGGCCAGGGCGCGACCGTCTTCGCCTATCACGTCGCCGATCCGGAACGGTATGGGGTGGTCGCCTTCGCCCCCGACGGCCGCCCCCTGTCTATCGAGGAGAAGCCGGCCCGCCCGCGCTCCAGCTGGGCCGTCACCGGGCTTTATGTCTATGACGGCCGGGCCCCGGCCCTGGCGGCGGCCCTGCGTCCCTCGCCGCGCGGCGAGCTTGAGATCACCGATCTGAACCGCGCCTATCTGGACCTGGGCGCCCTGTCGGTGCGCCGCCTGGGGCGCGGCTACGCCTGGCTGGACACCGGCACGCCCGACAGCCTGCTGGAGGCGGCCCAGTTCGTCCGCACCCTGGAACAGCGTCAGGGCTTCAAGATCGGCTGCCCGGAAGAGATCGCCTGGCGTCGCGGCTTCATCGATTCGGCGGCGCTGGAGCACCTGGCCGCCGGCATGACCAACGCCTATGGCGACTATCTGCGCCGGGTCCTGGCCCAGGCGGACTAGCAGTGTGAAGCCAAAAATCTCGTCACCCTCGGGACAAGCCCGAGGGTGACGGAATTGGGCTCGGCTATGAGTCCCCTGCCTAGACCCGCCCGTCACTGTGGTCTGAAGGTCACGTTCGGCGGATGATCGTCTGGCGACCTTCGCGCGTTCCGGCCGGTTCCGGCGTGATCGTCGGCCAGTCGAGGCCGGACGCCCGCTCAACCGGCGGGCGACCGATCCGGCCTTTGTCGCGATGGGACGTGCGGGCCGGGAATCGACCCGGATCGGCGCCATTGTTGCCGGATTTCCTTTGAAATCATAACCTTGATTGACCGCGCCGTCTTTGGGGCGAACCGGCGCCCCGGATCGAGCATTTCCCCTGGCGTCAGGTATCGTCGTTCTTCCGTCTCGGGGGCGGCGCCCGAAGATGTCGAGCAAAAACCCGCTGCCTCTAACCACCCATGGGGCTTGGTCTTTCCGTCGTCCGCACGACGGGCGGCGCGATCAAATCCCCTTGACCCGGGGAAAGTCGTCGGGATAGAAAGCGCCTGCCGTGGGCGCAGCCATGCCGGAAATTTCCGACTTGAACTGTGGCCGAAAGGCGTTTCAACGTTGGCTACGTCCACACAACGGGTTTCTTTGGGGGACCATATCCAGATGACTAAGAACGTTCTTCTCGCCGCGACCGCCGTTTCGGTCATGGCCTTTGCGGGCGCCGCCAGCGCTCACACCATCACCTTCCGCGCCGCGGCTGACGCTACCGCCGCCACGGACATCAACGTGACCGACGCCACCGGCACGGGCACCACCTATCCGCTGGCTCAGGAAGCCAAGACGCCGTCGAACACCAACGTGTTCGCCCTGGCCGACGCTCTGTCGTCGGGCACCCTGCCGTCGGGCAACGTCCTGCTGACCATCGAACTGGTCGGCAACGCCAAGTTCGCCACGGCCCCGACGGCCGCCAGCGTCCTGCCCGACACCACGGGCGGCGGCTGCACCACCTTCACCGCCGCTCCGTCGGTGGCTCCGACCGCGACCACGGCCACCTTCATCATCTCGAACTCCGCTCCGGACTGCTCGGGCTACTGGATGGACCTGGACCTGCAGGTGCTGGGCGCCGGCGACGTCTCGGTCAAGACCACCCTGGTCACCGACGGCGCCATGACCCCGATCGACGGCGGCTCGGCCACCAAGGTGATCATCTCGCGTCCGGACGCCTTCGCCTGGGAAGTCGATGCCTCGGTCAACTCCGGCCACGTCCTGAACCAGGGCGCTCGCGGCAATACCCTGGCGACCCTGGACGCCTCGCCGGCCTACACCGCCTTCAAGACCGGCACGGGCTTCCATGCTGCGGCTCCGGAAACCGCCACCGTCGGCGTTCTGGGCACCGCCGCCCTGCTGGTTGATGAAGACGCCCAATACGGCCTTCTGCGCACCGACAACGTCGTGGCCGCCACCGACGTCTCCGACGTCGATGCCGTCGTGACGGGCAACTTCTCGACCTTCACCACCGCCTTCGGCGGCGTGGCGGGCGTGATCGCCGGCAACACCTCGACCCACGCCAGCATCGAGGCGGGTGTCGTGGAAGTGCTGGGCGCTGAAACCTGGACGGCTGCCAACGAGTTCGTCGTCACCAAGGCCGGCGCGGCCGCCATTCCGTCGTCGGACTACTCGGTCGCGATCTCCTATGTCCTGGATTCCACCAAGTACAACCAGGAAACCGCGGCGGACGAAGCTCTCGAGAGAATCGAGCGTGACGGCACCAACATCGTGTTCCCGTGGATGAACAGCTCGACCATCCAGTCGGCTTCGGGCACCACCAACATGATCCGTCTGGCCAACGTCAGCGGCACCGTCACCGGCGCCGTTTTCGCTCAGGTCCTGAACTCGGTCGGCGCGGACTCGGGCTACGTCGCCCTGACCGCCCCGGTGCAGATCTACCCGAGCATCGCCGCCGGCGGTGAGCGTCTGATCAACACCGCGACCCTGACCGGCGCTGTCGGCGACTTCGGCCGCGGCGACGTGCAGATCTCGATCGAGGCCCGTCCCGAACAGGTCACGGCCCGCCGTTACGCCACCCTGGCCAACGGCTCGGTGACCGAGTTCGAAAGCGGCACGGTCGCCGGCGACCAGGCCGCGGGTGTCACCGGCACCACGCCGAACTACATCCCGTAAGAAAACGAAACGGTCTTCGGATCGTCTCGGAAGGGGAGGGCTTCGGCCCTCCCCTTTTTCTTTGCGACCTGTTTTTCCGGCGGGTGGGGCAACCCTCACCGCTCCCCCGGCGAATGCCGGGGCCCAGCTGAAAGGCTCGATCTCTCGGGATCAGGCCTGGAGTCATCATCGGCGGGCGACGGAGGCTTGCCATCTGGGCCCCGGCATTGGCTGCTACGCGCCGCCCTTCGGGTCGTCGGGGATGCGGCCTCCCTGTCTCTCATCCGCCCGTGCGGCGCCTTTCCATTTGTCTGGTTCTGGACTGAAGCAGCGGGCTGCACCGCACGGCAAAACCGGCTATCAGTCCTTTCCAGCATCATTTTTCAGGAGCGCGGCCGTGGCCGAGATCAAGGATCAAACCGTCAACGGCCGGGCGGAACTGGACGGCAACACCTACATCAATGTGGTGTTCGACAATGCCGCTCTGTTCTATTCCGGCGGCAAGGCCCCGAATTTCCAGAACGTCACCTTCCGCGAAGGCTGCAGCTTCACCTTCCAGGAACAGGCCGGAAACACCCTGGCCTTCATCCGCTCCATGGCACATCCCTCGACGAACATGCGCTTCATCGTCGATGGCCTTATCCCCGAACTGAAGGCCTGACGCCCCGGCGTCGTCCCGCAACAGCGCCCCGTGACCGCCCCCGACCCCGTCCAGATCCGTTTTCCTTCCGCCGACCGCCGGCGGCTGGGCGAACGGCTGCTGGCGCGCGGCCTGGTCACACCCGCCGACGTCCAGAACGCCCTGGCCCTCCAGGCCCAGAACGGCGGCCTGATCGGCCTGAACCTGGTCCGCCTGGGCGCCCTGTCCGAGACCAGCCTGCTTGAGGCCCTGTCGGAACAGCTGGGCCTGGCCGTCCTGGCGCCCGAAGACGCCCCCGCCCCCGACCGCATCGCCGCCTTCCTGTCCGAGATCGGCTCCCCCGTCTCCTGGTGGGCGGAACGCGAGGCTGTGGCCTGGCGCGACGGGGATGCGCCCGATTCGCCCATCCTGTGCGCCGCGGTCCAGCCCCTGGACACCCTCCTGGCCGAACGCATCGGCCAGGCGACGGACCAGCCGGTCACCTTCCTCTTGGCCCAGCGCTCGACCATCGAGGGCCTGACCGGCGACCTGACGCACCAGGGCCGCGCCGGGCTGGAGATGGACATAATGGGCGGGGGCGCCGACGCCGCCCGCCTGCGCGAACTGGCGCAGGAAGCCCCCACCATCGACTTCGTCAACGCCGTCTTCGCCGAGGCCCTGGCCCGCCGCGCCTCGGACGTCCATGTCGAACCCTTCGAGGACCGCTTCCTGGTCCGTATGCGGATCGACGGGGTGCTCAGCACCAGCCGCACCGCCCCCCGCTCCGCCTATGACGCCGTCTGTTCGCGCATCAAGCTGCTGTCCGGCATGGATATTGGCGAGCGCCGCCTGCCCCAGGACGGCCGCCAGACCATCCGCGTCTCGGGCCAGGAGGTGGACCTGCGCGTCTCGACCCTGCCGGCCTCCTGGGGCGAATCCATCGTCCTGCGCCTGCTGGGCAAGACCAGCCGCCTGCCCGAACTGTCCGAACTGGGCGTCTCGGCGGCCCAGGAGAAAAGCCTGCTGGAGCTGTCGGAACAGCCGAACGGCGTGCTTCTCGTCACCGGCCCCACCGGCTCGGGCAAGACCACGACCATCTATCGCCTGCTGACCCATCTGAACGATGGCGAACGCAAGATCATCACGGTCGAGGATCCGGTCGAACTGGACCTGCCGGGCGTGGTCCAGGTGCGGGTGCGTTCGGAAATCGGCCTGACCTTCGCCGCCGGCCTGCGCTCGATCCTGCGCCAGGACCCGGACGTGATCATGGTCGGCGAAATCCGCGACCCCGAGACGGCGCGCATCGCCGTCCAGGCCGCCCTGACCGGCCACCTGGTCATCTCGACCGTCCACACCAACTCGGCCCTGGCGGCCATTCCGCGCCTGCTGGACTTGGGGATCGAGGACTATCTGCTGGCCGACGTGATCCGCGGCGTCCAGGGCCAACGCCTGGTCCGCCGCCTGTGCGTCGATTGCAAACGCCCCTCAACCCCCGAAGAGGCCGCCGTCCATGAGGCCGACCTGCCCGCGTCGCTGCGCAAGCAGGTCAAGGGCCAGCCGGCGAACTGGCACGAGCCGGTCGGCTGTCCGAAATGCGGTCAGTCAGGCTTCCGCGGCCGGATCGGCGTCTATGAGATCGCCCCCATGTCCCCGGCCCTGACCGCCGGCCTGCGCCAGGGCGCGGACGAGGATCGCCTGACCGAGATCGCCCGCGCCGACGGCTTCCTCAGCTTCGGCGACGACGCCTTCCTGAAGGCGCGGCGCGGTGAGACGGCCCTGACCGAGGTGCACCGCATCGTCGGCGGTGGAGGCGAAACCCCATGAGCGCCGGGCCCAGCAGCTATTACGACCTGGAAACCGTGGCCCAGGGCGTCGCCGCCGGCGAACATCGCCGCATTATCGGCGGCCTGTGGGACGAGATGGGCGCGCACCAACTCGACTTCCTGATTTCGCGGGGCCTGAAGCCCGAACACCGGCTGCTGGACATCGGCTGCGGCTCCCTGCGCTTGGGCGTCCGCGCCATCGCCTGGCTGGCGCCCGGCCGGTATTTCGGTTCGGACCTGTCCCAGGCCCTGATCGACGCCGGATACGCGGCTGAGCTGGATGACGCCCTGCGCGCCAAGGCCCCGCGCGATCATTTCGCGGTCAATGACGATTTCGACTTCGGCTTCCTGCCCGAACCCGTCGATTTCGCCATCGCCCAGTCGGTCTTCACCCACCTGCCCCTGAACCACATGCGCCGCTGCCTGGCCCGGCTGAAGGGGCGGATGAAGCCCGGCGGCCAGGCCTTGTTCACCTATTTCGAATGCCCGCCCGAGGCGGACCTGTTCCAGCCCTTCACCCATCCTCCGGCCGGCGTCGTCAGCCATGACGACCGCGATCCCTATCACTACCGCCTGACCGATCTGGAATGGGCGGCGCGGGAAACCGGCTGGGATTTCGAGTCCATCGGCGACTGGGGCCACCTGCGCGGCCAGAGGATCGCCGCCTTCCGGCATCCATGACCGACCTCCCGTTCCAGTACGAAGCCGTGGGCCGTGACGGGCTGACGATGAAGGGTCAGGTGCTGGCCTCGGACGAGACGACCGCCGTGCGCCGTCTGTCGGCCGACGGCCTGACGGTGCTCAGCATCCGACCCGCGGCCGTGAAGTCGGCCGGCCGCGACCGCAATCTGAACGCGGCCGAACGGGTGCTGGTGCTGCGCCAGCTGGCCCTGATGATCGAGGCCGGGGTCTCCCTGCTGGAAGCCATGGAGACGGTGGCCCAGGGCATTCAGGCGAAGAAGGGCAAGGCCCAGTTCCAGGCCGCCATCGCCGCCCTGCGCCGCGGCGATTCCTTCGGCGCGGCGATGGAGCAGAACGTGCGCGGCTTCCCCGACTATGTCTACGCCATGGCCAGGGTGGGCGAGGCCTCGGGCAAAATCGCCGACGTCCTGCGTCAGGCGGCCGAACAGATGGCCTATGAGGACCGCCTGAGGCGCGATTTCACCAATGCCATGACCTATCCGGCCTTCCTGCTGTTCGCGGGTTTCGCGGCCGTGGGCTTCATCTTCACCCAGGTCGTGCCGCGCTTCGGCGCCATGATCGGCGAGGACCGGTCCCGCGTGCCCGCCATGTCGCGCTGGGTCCTGTCGGCCGGAGAGTTCGCCAACGCCAACCTTCCTCTGGTGGGCCTGGCCATCGGGGCCCTGGTGGTGCTGGGCGTGCTGGTGGTCGCCAGCGCCCGGGTCCGGGCCCAGGCCTATATGATCGCCCATGGCGCCCCGGTCGTCGGCCCTGTGATCCAGGCGCGCGAGATCACCGCCTGGGCGCGGCTGTCGGCCTTCGCCCTGAACAGCGGGGTGCCGATCCTGTCGGCCATGGCCCTGTCGCGGGCGGCGGTGCCGATCGGATCGTTCCGGCGCGGCCTGGACATGCTGGACAGCGACCTGCGCGCCGGCCTGACCCTGGACGCCTCCCTGGCCTCGCACACGACCCTGGAGGCCATGGACCTGAGCCTGCTGCGGGCGGGCCAGAAGTCCGGCGCCGTCGGCGCCATGTTCGGCTTCATCGCCGACAACTACGAAGGCCGGCTGCGCGACCGGATGAAGCGGCTGACGTCGCTGCTGGAGCCCCTGGCCATCGCCTTCATCTCCCTGATCGTGGGCTTCGTGGCCCTGTCCCTGGTCCTGGCCCTGTCCAGCGTCTACGAGGGCGCGGTGTGATGCGCCGCCGGGCGGGGTTCAGCCTGATCGAGGCCCTGGTGGCCCTGACCATCGCCGCCCTGACCCTGATGGCCATCTTCGAGCTTCAGCTGCAGATGGCGCGGGGCCAGCAGCGCGCCGCCCGCGCCATCGCCCAGTCGGCCATGCAGGAAAACGCCCTGGCCCTGACCCGCGCGGTCAACCCGATGGAACAGCCCGAAGGCGTCATCGCCCTGCCCGGCGGCGGGACGGTGCGCTGGACCAGCATTCCAAAGGGGGCGGACGTGATCAACGCCGGTTTTCCGGTGGGCCAGGGCGCCTATCGTGTCCAGCGCTACACCCTGACCGTGGTCATGACCCCGGCCGAGGGTCCGCCGCCCGCGCCCCTGGTCTTCGACCGTCTGGGCTGGCGGCGGATGTATCAGGCCAGCGACGGCCTGCCGTTCTGATCCGCCGGGTCCGTCGGGCCGACGTTCCGGTCAGGCGCCGGCCTGGTCCTCGGCCGGCGCCACGATGACGGTCGGCGGAGGCGGCGGCGTCTGGTCCTCGGGCTCGGCCGGACGGCGGGGGAACAGAGGGCGGCGTTCGGACGCCCGGCCGGCGCTGGGCAGGTCGATCCCCAGGCCCCGGATGGCGGGCCCCGCGCTCCACGGCGTCAGGGTGTAGGACCAGCCCGCGCCGGTGCGGAAGGCGGCGTTGATGTCGGCCGAGGCGCGATCGGCGCGATCGGCCATGTCCTCGTCGCTGCGGATGATGTGCGGGGTGATCAGCAGCAGCAGTTCGGTGCGGGTTCCCGACACGCTGTTGGCCTGGAAGGCCGAGCCGATGACCGGAATATCCTTCAGGAAGGGCACGCCGCTGTTGGTCTTGGTGTAGTCGTTGGCGATCAGCCCGCCCAGCACCCCGGTCCAGCCGTTGGCGATCTGGATGCGGGTGGTCAGGCTGCGGTTCAGGATGGTCGGGCTGCCGATGCTGGTGCCCGCCGGCGGCTCGCCGGCCGAGGAGATTTCCTGGCTGATCGCCAGGTCCACCCGGTCGCCATAGACGATGGGCGTCACCTCGGTGATCACGCCGGTCTGGCGGTATTGCACGCTCTGCAGCACGTCCGTGCCATTGCCGCCGGAAGAGAAGTCCGTGGCCCGCTGAGAGGTGATGATCGGCACGTCGGTGCCGACCTGGAACCGCACGGTCTCGCCGCTGCGCGCCACCATCTGCGGCCGCTGCAGCACATTGATGCGGTTGTTCGAGGCGTTGGCGTTGATCGCCGCGCGCAGGTCGGGCCCGATGAAGGTGAAGGTGGCGCCCGCGCCGCCGATCTCGATCCCCTCGGTTGTGCCGGTCAGGATGCCGTCGCCGTGCGCTTCGGTCCCGAACAGGTTGACCCCCAGGGACGTCTTGTCGGTCAGGGTGACCTCGGCGATCATCACCTCGACCACCACCTGGGGCGCCGGCGTGTCCAGGGTGGTCAGCAGCGACCGCAGCTGGGCGTAGTCGCTGGCCGTGCCGGTGAACAGGATGCGGTTGCCGACCGGATCGGTCAGGACCCGGCCGTTCATGAACTGGCCGTCGCCGCCCGAGGCGACATTGCCCGTGCCGTTCTGACGCCGGGCGGCGCCCTCGGCGTTGGCGGCCGCAGGCGGGGTTCCGGGCACCCCGACCGGCGTCTGACGGGTCTCGGTGGCCGAACCCTGGCCGATGGCCAGCCGCCCCAGGGAGGCCGCGTCGGTGTTGCGCACCTGATAGACGAAGGTCGAGGTGCGGTCCCCCAGGGTGGCCGGCCGGTCCAGGGCCGCGACCCAGTATTCGGCCCGCGCCGCCAGTTCCGGATCCCGGGCGAAGATCAGCACCTGGTTGGACGCCGGATAGGCCAGGATGACGATGGAGCGCCCCGCGGCGGCGATGCGCGACACCACATAGCCTTCGACCGTCAGGGCCTGTTCCACCGCCTGGGCCAGGGCGTCGGCGGCCATGAAGGCCGGCTCGACCCGCAGCACATTGGATCCGGCGAAGCGCGGCTGGTCCAGTTCGCGGATCATCGACACCACCCGGGCGACGTCGCGTCCGGGCCCCGAGATGATCATGCTGTTGGTCAGGGGGTCGACCGTGATCCGCGCCTGGCTGGCGCCGGGGAACAGGTCGTTCAGCAGCGCCTGCATCGAGCTGACTTCAATGGTCTGGACGTTGAAGACCTGAACCACCCGGCCGGTGGTGTTGGGAGCGACGCGCCCCCGCACCACCTGGGCCCCGCCCGGAGAGGCCGAGGTCCCGGCGTCGCCGATCGTGACCACCCCGTTGTCGATGAAGACCTCGATCCCATACTGCTTCAGCGCCAGCTGGACCATGCGGAACAGGGCGCGCTTGGACACGGTCCCGCCGGTGCCGCCGGCGATGGTCTCGGTCCGCTGGGCCACGTCCGGCGTCATGTTGTAGGGCGTGCCCAGGACGGCAAAGGCCGTGGCCACGAATTGCGGGATCGACTGGGGCGCCAGGGCCGCATCGACCTGTTCGTCCGGCAGCAGGGCCGCGATCTGGGCCTCGGTCGCCGGCTGGCGCGTGGTCTGGGGCGGCGGGGCGCCGCCGGGCAGGGTCATGACCTCGGTTGGCCGACGCTGGCCCCCGACCTGGCCGCCGATCGGCGTCAGGTCGTCCTGGCCCGCGCCCAGGGTCGTGTCGCCGCCGTTCGGCCGCGCGGTGGCCGTGTCCAGATAGGGAAAGGCGGCGCAGCCGGCGGCCGCCAGCAGGGGCGCCAGGGCCGCAAAGCGCTGTGCGGCGCGAACGACGCGGCCGGTTCGGCGACGGAGGGTCGTCTTGATCATGCGGCTCTCCCCGAAATCATCCGTACAGACGCACCACGCGGACATCCTTGCCCTTTCGCAGTGTGACGGCGGTCTCTGAAATTTCACTTAGCTTCCAGCCGTCGCCGAAGCTGTCGCCCACAGCCATGCGGGCGATTTGCGGCGAGGGCGAGGCGGACTGACGCACCAGGGCCCGCAAGGTCCCGGTGTCCGCGTCCTGTTCGACACCCGCCAGCAGGCTCTTGAACACCACAGCGACATCCGGCGGCGGCGGGGGAGGGGGCGGCGTCGGGCGAGGGGGCGGCGCAGGAGGAGGCGGCGGCTTCGGATCGGATCTCAGGGTCCGCAGGAAGCGCGTGGCCGCCGCCGCCGTCTCGCCGGGGCGCAGCATTTCGGCCCTTTGGCCGCCGCCGCCGCGCGTGACGGCCGGCGGCTCGGGCGGCAGGCCGGGGAAGACCAGGCCCAGCAGGAAGGCCAGGACGGGAACCACGGCGACAAAGGGCAGCCAGCGCATCAGGCGCCCCCTTCCGTCTCGGCCGTCAGCCGGACCGGCGCCGCCACCCCGATCCGCACCCGGCCCAGGGGGCGGGAGGCCATCATCTGAGCCAAAACTTCGGGCGGAAGCCCGGCGTCATTGCTGGGCTGGGGCGTCATCTCATACTGGAAACCGGTGATGCGGAAGCCTTCGGGCCAGGCGGCCAGGGCGTCCAGGAAGGCGAAGGTCGGGGTCCAGCGCAGATTGGCCTGAACCTCGCCACGCACCCAGCGGGTCGCGCCGATGGTCTCCAGCTCGGGCTGGGTGGTGATCTGGGCGCCGCCCAGTTCGGCCGCCGTCACCGCCTCGAACAGCCGTCGTTCCAGCAGCACCTGGGCCGTGGCCGGATTGGTCGCCTCTATGCCCCAGCCGCGCATGTCCTCGAACACCGCCCGGTCCACCGGATCGGCCACCGCCCGCCGCGCCGCGTTCAGCGCCAGCCGCGCCGAGGCCCGTTCGGTCACCGCGTCGATATAGCGTTCGGACGCCTGGGCGCGCCGGTCCATGGCCAGGACCGGCCCATACAGCAGCACCCCCAGCGCCAGCCCAGCCAGCAGCAGGCGCTCGCGCGGCGTGGTCCGCTGGAAACGGACGACCAGGGCGCGGCCACGGGCGGCCCACGCCGATCTCAACCCGGCCAGTTGCGCTTTCAATTCCGCTCCATGCGCCGCACGCCCCCGCGCGTCGTCTGTTTTTTCTTTCGACCGCCCACCGCCGGTGAGCTATAGCAGTCGCCAGCCGTTCGTAACAGATTATCAAGGCAGACCTTGACGTTCCGTCTCCAAAACCGTCGCCCGGCCGTGGCCCAACGCCGCCTTCGCCAGGGCTTCAGCCTGCTGGAAATCCTGGTCGTCCTGGCCATCATCGCCCTGATCGCGGCGGTGGTCGGCCCCCGTCTGTTCGCCCAGTTGGACCGATCCAAGACGACGGCCGCCCGCATCCAGGCCAAGGCGCTGAAATCGGCCCTGGAGACGATGCGGATCGATATCGGCCGCCTGCCGACCCAGCAGGAAGGCCTGAACTTGCTGCTTCAGGGCGATCCGACCGCCGTGCCCGGCTGGCAGGGGCCTTATATGGACGCCCTGCCGTCCGATCCCTGGGGCCGTCCCTATGTCTATGTCGCCCCGGCCGAGACCTCGGGCGCCGCCGTGTCCGGCGGGGGCAATGCGACGGTGCTCAGCTATGGCGCCGACGGTCAGGAAGGCGGCACGGGCGTCAATGCCGATGTCAGCTCGGAACAGCAGCGCTAACCGCCTGCGGCCGCCGTCCGCATCGGATCGCCGTCCCGGCTTTTCGCTGATGGAGATACTGATCGTCCTGGCCATCTTCGCCCTGGCCACGGCGATCATCATGCCGTCCACCGCCCGCATGCTGGACCAGGCGACGGCCCATGCGGTCTTCTTCGAGTTTCAGCGCCAGGTGTCCGACCTGCGGCGCGAGGCCAACCGCACCGGCCAGCCCCTGCGCCTGATCGACCCCGCCGCCGAACCCGGCCCCGACGACCGGGTGGCGATCCTGCGCGAGCCCTGGCGCTACACCCTGGCGCCGCCGCTGGAGATCGCGGCCGGCGGGGCCTGTTCCTCGACGACCGCCAATCTGCTGACCGGGGATCAGGTGGTCATGACCCTCAAGACCCAGGACGGCGACTGCCGCTTCATGCGTCAGGCGACAACGGCGGCGCCGCCTCCCGCACCTGCATCTCGATGACCAGGGTCTTGGCCCCCGCGTCGGTGCGTGGCTGGACATCCCGGAAATAGCCCGAGGTCTCGAACTCGGCCACCAGGTCGCCGACGATCTTCACCGCCTCATAGGGCAGGGTCACGGTCACCTTGTCCTCGGCCGATTCCAGCGACTGGGGCGTCAGATCGTGCATGGCGACGATGCCGATGGCCGCCCCGGCGGCGCTCAGCGGATTGGTCCGCCCCTCGATCTCCCGATAGGAGGCCAGCATCCGCCGTTCACCTTCCAGAGCCATGGTGTCGGCCTGGCGCGGCGTGGCGGCCTGGATCTCGGCGGTCTCGGCCTCGATCTTGCGCGCCGCCTCCTGGGTCTGGATCGTCTGGCCCAGAACCAGGGCGAACAGGCTGGTCGAAGCCAGGGCCAGGGCCCCCAGGCCCAGGCCGATCGCCTGCTCCCGGGTGATCTCCGTGCGGGCCAGGGAGAAGGCCTCGCCCGCCGTGTCCACCGGCAGGGTCTCGGCCGGCGGCGGCGTCTCTGGCGCGTCGATGCGGGCGTCGCGCTGGGTCCGGGCGAAGGCGGTCCAGGCCGCCTCGTCATAGCGGGTCGGCCGCCAGGCCGAGGCCCTCAGGGCGCCGTCGCGCCAGTGCTGGGCCTCATAGCCGCGCGCCAGCTTGACGATCCGCCAGTCGCGGCCCGCCGGCTGGGCCAGGGTCTCGGGCCTCAGGGCGACGTCGCCGCGCCCGGCGATCATCGGGGCGACACGGGCCAAATCCCACCACCAGACACCGAAATCCTCGCCCGATTTCACCAGGGCCGCCCCGCCGGCGATATAGGGCGAGGCCGTGCGCGCATGCAGCCGCGCCGCCTGCCTCCGCCGGTTGCGCGGCAGGTTGGCCGTCTCGAACAGGGCGAAGGCGCACATCTCGCGCGCCAGCAGCATCACCGGCTTGCGGAACAGACGGCCCAGCAGGGCGCCCGTGTGCACGGCCTCGACCGCGCCGTCGGCGCTCAGCCGGTCAATCCGGGGCGTAAGGAAGTCGAGTCGCATTCGTCGTGTCCGCCGCGGCCCGCCTGGGCGCCTCCAACAGTTCCGTCTGCTTGATCCACAAGGGCTGCGCAAGGGCGCCCGGCGTCAGGACGATCATGCCGCGATAGGTCCAGGCCGAGCGGCCGTCGCGGATTTCATACACGATCCGGCCGCCCGGATAGGTATAGGTTCGCTCCAGCGCCTCGGGATAGGTCGATCCCACGGCCTGCAGAAATTCCTCCAGCGACAGGAAGGGCGTGGTCTCGCGCCGCCGGATGGCGCTCTCGGCCTGGGCCGCGCTGATGCCGAACATCAGCTGCAGGGCCGCTGATGGCGCCGTGTTGACGTTGATGGCGACCATCGACGGTTCGTCGATCAGCATGGGCCGCACCTCGGCCCATCGCCGGGCGTCCACCGCCTGGCGCACCCCCAGTATGGACAGCCATTCCGCCGGTCTCAGCAGAGGACGGTTGGCGGGCCCCCCCGCCGCACCGTATTCGCCGCGCTCGGCTCCGTTCACCCCGCGCAGATCGTCCGGATCGGTGTAGTCCAGATAGCGCGCCAACACGGACTGGGCCTGGGTGGCCGAAAGGCCCGCGCGCTGGGCGACCCGGGCGTGAACCTCGGCCGGCGTCCGCGCCAGGTTCACCAGCCCCGCCGCATCCTGCAGCGATACCAGAAGCGGCCCGTCCAGATCCATCAGATAGGGCCGTCCATCCAGCCAGATGTCAGCTTCCGGCAGGCCCGAGGCCGTCGGCGCGCTCATGGCCGGGGCCACGATGTCGTCGACGTTTCTCGCCGCCCCCACCATCAGCGACCGCGGGCGGAACGGCTCGGTCGCCAGCAGATAGGCCAGGTCCGTTTCGGCCGTCAGGGCGCGCTGCAGGAACCGCACCCGGTTCCGCGCCGAGGCCGCCTCGGCCTGCAGGCTGGCCAGGGCGGTGATGGCCGCCAGGAAGATGATCATCACCACCCCGGTCACCGTCAGCACGGCGGGCAGGGCGAAGCCTGTTCGGACACGGGGATTACAGAAGGCCATCGTCGCCCGCCCTGATCCACGCATCCGGCTGGCCGGACGACGCCATCTCTATGACATCCACGCCCGGCGCGGCCACCCGCACCCACAGATTGACGGCCTGGGGCGGCCCCTCGCCACGCGCCGTGGGGGTGTTGCTGTAGGCCGGCGTCCAGGTCGCGCCGTCGGTCGAATAGGAAAAGCCCGCCGGTCCCGCCGCCAGGGTCATCAGCCGCGACCGCGGCCGGTCGCCCGCCTGGCAGGTCAGGGTCCGCTCGCCCCCGCTGTTGACGATCTCCAGCACCAGCCGCCCGGACCAGCCTTCGGGCGCGCACTGGGTCGCCCGCTCCATCACCACCTCGGCCTCCAGCCGCGCCGCCTGCCCGTCCATGGGCCGGTCCACATCCCTCAGAAAGGTGGTTGGGGGTCTCAGGGCGATGCTGCGCACCGTGGCGCGGATGTCGCCCAGGGCGATGTCCTGATCGGCCGCCGCCATCGCGCCCCGCCCCAGTCGGAAACCCGTGTCCCCGGCGCGCGTGCCGATCGAGAAGATGACGGCCAGGGCCAGGCCGCCGACCGCCAGGACGACCAGGGCTTCGATCAGCGAGAATCCGGCGCGGCGCGCGAAAATCATGCCTTGTTCTAGACCCGAGTGGATGGCCGCACAAAGGCGGAGCGGGCCGTTCCGACGGCCATGCTTGGCGCGAAGGCTCCGCGCTGGTATTTCAGGGATTTGGTTTCAAAGGTCGGGTCTTGGGCGTTTCGGTTCGAACACTGTCGGTCGCGGGCGTGATCTGCCTGCTGGGGGGCGCGGGCCTGGCCACCGCCGCCCAGTCCGAGCGCGTGCGCCCTGCGCCGACGACGCCCGCGGCCGTCATCGCCGCGCCTCCGGTCTCCGACGCGGATCGCCGCGCCGAACTGAACGCCCGCCTGGCCCAGATGATCCGCGACGGCAAGGGCGGCCGCCTGGCCGATCCGGCCCGCCGCGCCCAGCCGGCCGCCCCGCCCCGCGCCGCTCCGGCCCGGCCCCGCGCGCGCCCGGCCGTCTCGGTCGCCCCGTCGCGCGAAGAGCCGCCCGGATCCATCGCCCCGCCGACGGCCGATCCCTTCGCCCGGCCCAGCGCCAACCGCGGCGGCCGCTATGTCGCCCCGCGCCTGGACTTGGCCACGGCGCCGCGCATCCCGGACAACGACATCGAGTGCCTGACCCAGGCCATCTATTACGAGGCCCGCAACGAGAGCGAGGCGGGCCAGGCGGCGGTGGCCGAGGTGGTGCTGAACCGCTCGCGCCATGGGGGCTACCCCCGCTCGATCTGCGCCGTGGTCTATCAGCGCAACAGCAAGACCTGCCAGTTCACCTTCACCTGCGACGGTTCGATCGGGCGCGGCCAGGTCAACCTGACCGCCTGGCGACGGGCCGAGCGCATCGCGCGCGAGGTCTATGACGGCCGCGCGACGGCCCAGCTGCCCAAGTCGGCGGTCAACTATCACGCCAACTACGTCCGCCCGTCCTGGGGCCAGAGGCTGGAACGGGTGCGCCAGATCGGGGCCCACATCTTCTACGGCTCGCCGCTCAGCGGGGCCAATCCCGGCGCGGGCGAGGGGGAGACCGCCGCCCCGCCGCGCCAGACAGGCCTGATCTTCGTCCGCAACGAGGCGCTGGAGCGGGCCTACGCCCTGGCCATGGGCCGGTCCGAAGCGCCCGCCGAGCCCGCTGCCGCCTCGGCCGGCGCCTGATCCGTCCGCCATGGGCCTGGGCCTCACCCTGATCCGCGCCCGTCGCCATGCCGATGACCGGGGCTGGTTCCAGGAAACCTATTCGCCCGCGCGCCTGCGCGCCCTGGGGCTGGATCACGACTTCATCCAGGACAACGAATCCCTGTCCCGCCGCGCGGGCACGGTCCGCGGCCTGCATTTCCAGCGCCCGCCCCAGGCCCAGGCCAAGCTGGTGCGCTGTCTCGCCGGGGCGATCTTCGATGTGGCCGTCGATCTGAGGCGCGGCTCCCCCACCTTCGGCCGGGCCGTGTCGGCGACCCTGGAGGGGGCGTCGGGCGACCAGCTCTATGTCCCGGTCGGATTCGCCCACGGCTTCATGACCCTGACCCCCGACGCCGTGGTCGCCTACAAGGTCTCGGCCCCCTATGCGCCGGACAGCGAGGGCGGCCTGGCCTGGGACGATCCGGCCCTGGCCCTGGACTGGCCCGAGGCGGGCGAATCCGTCCTTTCGGACCGGGATCGCCAATGGCCCCGCCTGTCCGGGATCGCGCCCCCCTTCGACTATGACGGCCGCCCCATGGCGCTGGAGATCGTGTCGTGACGGGCCCCGTCCTGGTCACGGGGGCGGCGGGCTTCATCGGCTCGACCCTGGTGCGGCGCATGCTGGATCAGGGCCGGCCGGTCGTCGCCCTGGACAAGCTGACCTATGCCGGCCGCCGCGCCTCCCTGGCCGAATGCGAGGGCCGGCCCGGTTTCGACTTCGTCCAGGCCGACATCGCCGACGAGGCGGCGGTGCATCAGGTCTTCGCCCGCTTCCGCCCGTCCGCCGTGATGAACCTGGCGGCCGAAAGCCATGTCGACCGTTCGATCGACGGCCCTTCCGACTTCATCCGCACCAATGTGGTCGGGGTCTTCGTCCTGCTCCAGGCCGCCCGGACCCATCTGGACGGCCTGCCGCCCGCCGACCGCGACGCCTTCCGCTTCCTCCACGTCTCGACCGACGAGGTGTTCGGCGCCCTGGGCCCCCGGGGGCGGTTCGACGAGGCGACCGCCTATGATCCCCGCTCGCCCTATTCGGCGTCCAAGGCGGCGTCGGACCATCTGGTCCGCGCCTGGGGCCATACCTACGGCCTGCCGGTCCTGGTGACCAACTGTTCGAACAACTACGGCCCGCGCCAGCACCCTGAGAAGCTGATCCCCCTGACGATCCTGCGCGCCCTGTCGGGCCAGCCCCTGCCGGTCTATGGCGACGGCCGCCAGGTGCGCGACTGGTTGCATGTGTCGGACCATGCCGAGGCCCTGATCCGTGTTCTGGACGACGGCCGCCCCGGCCGGACCTACGCCGTCGGCGGCGAGGCCGAGCGCGCCAATCTGGACGTCGTTTCCGGCCTCTGCGCCGCCCTGGACCGCCTGGCCCCGCGCCCGGACGGCCGGCCCCACGCCTCGGCCATCGAACATGTCGCCGACCGGCCGGGCCACGACCGCCGCTACGCCATAGATCCGACCCGCATCGGCCGGGAGCTGGACTGGCGGCCGACGACCGCGTTCGAGACGGGCCTGCTTGAGACCGTGCGCTGGTATCTCGAGAACTCGGACTGGTGGGCGCCGATCGTCGCCGACGGCTCGGCGACCCGTCGCCTCGGCCTGACTCAGGCGGAGGCGGCGGCCTCGGCCGGCTGATCGCCGGCGGGTTCGGCGTCGTCCAGTCGCTCGACCCGGCATTCCAGCATCTCGAACCGGCCCTGGAAGACGGGCTGGGTCAGGACGGCCCGCATCTGCACCTCGGTCGGCCGGTCCCAGCCCCCATCCAGCGACAGGCTGTAAACCCCGGCTTCGTGGATCGTCTCTTCGTGGACGGTCATATTGTCCTGGGCGCCCCAGTCGAACCACAGGGGCGTCCACCCGCCCTCGGGATCGACCATGACCTTGACCGTCGCGCGCCAGCGGCCCGGCGGCAGGGTCGCATAGGGGCCGAACATCAGGGTCCGCGCCCGGCCGGTCAGGTCGATCTGGGACTCGCCTCCCGTGGGGTCGTCGCCCAGGGGGTAGTTGAACAGATCCGCCGGCCAGACGCTGGCCGCCCCCACCGGTATCGGCAGTTGCGCGTACAGGCCAAGCTGCGGCGCGGGCGGCGGCGTCTGGACCGGAATTTCGAACGGCATCTCGATGGGCCCCAGTCGCGGCAGGTCCAGCCGGGCGGCGCCCATGTCGAACACGGTCGATCCTCTACCGGCCAGCAGAGCCGCGGGCGCCAACCGGTGGTTGGCCGCCAGCCAGGCCTGCCGCCCTGGCGGGACCTCTTCAAGCGCCGCGCCGCAGATCGACAGGGCGGCTTCAGGGCTGTCGGCCAGGATGATCCAGTCGCTCGCTGTCTGGGCCAAGGCCTCATCATGGTCGATGGCGTGGGCCAGCAGGATGTCCGCCTCCCCCTCGCCGAAATTGGCTACGGACACGCCCCGCGCGCCCGCCTCCGTATGGATCACATGCAGCCAGTAGCCTTCGCGCAGCGAAGGCGTGAACAGGATCCGCAGCGGCTGGGTCATGCGGCCCGCAGCCAGGTGTAGATCTCGACGGCCTCCTGGATGTCGTCGAACAGCTTGACCTTGCCGCTCTCGATGATCAGCGCCCGGTCGCAATAGGCCGAGATCAGGTCCATGCTGTGCGAGGCCATGATGAAGGCCCGCTCGCCGCGCCGGCCGAACAGTTCATGCTGGCATTTCTGCTGGAAGCGGGCGTCGCCCACCGCCACCAGTTCGTCGATCAGATAACAGTCGAACTCGATGGCCAGGGACAGGCCGAAGGCCAGACGGGCGCGCATGCCCGAGGAATAGTGTTTCACCGGCAGTTTCAGCGCGGGCCCCAGTTCGGCGAAGTCATCGACCCGCGCCAGGATGTTCTCGAAATTCTTGCGATACAGGCGGGACAGGAAACGGATGTTGTCCAGCCCCGACAGACTGCCCTGGAAGCCGCCGCCGAAGCCGATGGGCCATGAGGCGGCCATCGACCAGTTGATCTGGCCCTCCGTCGGCGGCATGACGCCGCCCAGCATCTTGATCAGGGTCGACTTGCCCTGGCCGTTGCGTCCCAGCAGGGCCAGACGCCCCGACCGCTCCAGCTCGAAATTCAGCCCGGTGAACAGCGGCCGGCTGCGACCGTGATAGGTCTTGGCCAGGTTCTCGACGCGCAGTCCGATGGGGTCGGCTTGCGCCTCCATCAGCCCTGCCTGTGCTCGCGGATGCCGGCCCACATCAGCCAGCCGACGCCATAGATCAGCAGGCAGCTGGCCAGGACGGTCAGGATCGACAGCCAGCGCCGCGGCTCCAGCGCCTCGTCCGGGCGGCTGGGTTCGACGATGCGATCCAGATACAGCTTCTGGCGCCGGGCCTCCTGCTGGGCCGAGGTCAGGGCCGCGGTGGCGGCGGCCAGCTGCTTGTCGGCGAATTCGCGGTTCAGCGCCAGGTCCTCATAGGTGCTGATCTTGGACGCCAGGGAGCCCCGGGCCCCGGCCATATTGGCCCGTTCGATGTCGATTTGCCGCTGGAACGCGGCGATGCGCGAATCGAGCAGGGGCAGTTGTGGGCTGTTCGGCGCCTCGCCGGCCAGCTGCGACCGCTCGGCCCTCAGCCGCGCGACCGCGCTCATCAGGTCGCCGATCATCTGCAGGCCCTCGGTGGCCTGGCGGGTCGGGTCGACGATCTGTTCCCGGTTGCGGAAGGCGGTCAGCTGCTGTTGCGCCAGGGCCAGGTTGGCCTGGGCCTCGGTGCGGGCGCGTTCGGCGTCGGCCACGGCGTCGGCGGCGGCCCTGGCGTTCATGCTGTTGATCAGGCGTTCGCCTCCGGCGAGCAGGCCCTGGGCCACCCGCTGGGCGTCCTCGCGGCGATAGGCCTCGACGCGCAGCACCGAAATCCCGGTCGTGGCGTCGTATCCGACGGTGACGAACCGCTCCAGCCCCTTGCGCATCCCCTCGATCGAGCGGCTCTCGCCCAGGCGCGGATAGCGGGAAAAGACGTCGGCGTTCTTGGGACCGAAGATCTGCTTCAGGTCCAGGGTCTTCTCCAGGTCGATCACCGCCTGGGTCGAACGGGCGTATTCATGCACCGCGAACGCGTCGGTCTGGCTGGAGGCGATGCCGGCCGACTGCAGGGCCAGGCCCAGGCCCGACGGCTGGTTCGAACTGGGCGCCCGGACCACGAACCGCGCTTCGGACACATAGCGGGGGCTGGCGATCATCAGGAAATAGATCGCCGTGATCAGGGTCGGCAGCACCACGATCAGCAGGAAGCCCAGCGGTAGCCGCGTCCACCACGCCCCCTTGGGCCGGTCGAAGGTCAGGGCCTTGGGAATGGGGCCGATGTAGTTGAGCTTGGAGTCGGTCATTTCGGTCCCACAAGGGAAGGCGGAGGGCTGACGTACACTGGATCACTCCACGTCGATACGGTCGCGCGCGCCATAGATCAGAGCCATCCCGATGATGTTGAATACAGCGGACCAGATCAGGGCGTAAGATGCGTCATAGAAGGTAGGGGTGAATTCGCCGAACACCCCGGCCCGAACCATCTCGATCGGATGGGGGAAGGGCGCCAGAAGGAACAGGTCGCGATAGGCCGGCGGCAACCAGGCCACCATGAAGAAGGCCCCCGAGAACGGAATCAGGATGTAGGACAGCAGGCCGACCACACGCTCCATAAACTCATAGCGCATGGCGATGCCTGCCAGGATCAGGGCGAACCCCATCCCCATCCAGGCCAGCAGGAACCATCCGTGATAGAGCAGCAGCAGGTCATGCGGCGGGCCGATCAGGCGCAGGGAAATCAGGGCGATATAGACCACGATGAAGGCCATCGTCGTCCCGGCGATCTCCAGCAGGTTGCGGGCCACATACAGGTGCAGCACCGAGATCTGGCGGTGGTGCATCAGGCCGATATTGGCCTGCAGCGCGCCCTGGCTCAGTCCGATCTGATGGCGCAGCAGCAGCAGCGCCATATAGCCCGTCATCAGGAAGGGCGCGATGCGGATGCCGTGCTCATAGGCCGGCTTGGTCGCGCTCCACATGATCATCACGCCGATGCAGAAGATCAGCGGTTCGCCGATCAGCCACAGGAACCCCAGCCCCTCGCGGCCGAAACGGGTCGCCAGCTCGCGCATCATCAGCGCGCCGATGATGCGCAATTGGCCGGCGAAGAAGGAGACGCTGGACTTGATGGCGTTCATGAAAAGCGGACCGGCGCCCCAGCACGGCGTGACAGGTTCGGGGCGGTCCGGCTGAGTCGGATGCCGGCCCCGGCGGCCTGACCGGCCGTCGGCCGCGACCATAGCCGCGCGCCTCGCAGTTGCAAGCGCTCACGACAGGGGCGCGGGCTCCTGGAACAGGTTGGCGAAATCCTGCTGGGCCGTCTCGAAATCCGGCGGCCGCCCGATATCCAGCCAGTATTCGTGCAGGGGAAAGGCCCCGACCAGGCGTCCGTCGGCGGCCAGGCCGGCCAGAAGATCGGGCATGTCGAACCGCCCCTCGGCCGGGACCCGGGTCAGGGCGGCGGGGTCGAGGCAGTAGATCCCGGCGTTGGCCAGCCAGCGGAAGGTCGGCTTTTCCTTCAGCGAGACCAGCCTGGGCCCGTCGGTCTCGGCCACCCCGTGCGGCGACTGGAAGCTGTGCTCGCGCACGCACAGGGTCGCCTCGGCCCCCAGGCCCTGGTGGAAGTCGATCAGGTCGCCGAACCCGACCCGCGTCAGCACGTCGCCGTTCATCACCAGCATCGGCGCCTCGACAGGCTCGTCCAGCAGCGACAAGGCGCCCGCCGTCCCGCGCGGATGGTCCTCGCGCAGATAGCGGATATCCACGTCCAGGGCCGACCCGTCGCCGAAATGGTCCTCGATCACCTCGGCCAGATAGTTGACCGCCAGCCGGATGCGGCGGAACCCCTCGGCCCGCAGCCGTTCGATGATGGTCTCCAGCAACGGCCGCCCCGCCACCTTCAGCATCGGCTTGGGGCAGTCGCGCGTCAGGGGGGCCAGGCGCACGCCCCGTCCTCCGGCCATGATGACCACCAGATTGTCGCGCGGCCGCGCCGGACCGACCGCATCGGGATACAGCCCCGTCACCCGGCCCTGGTCGTCGACCACCGGCGCCAGGCTGACGCCCAGGGCCTCCAGCCGCCGCAGCGCCGCCCGGTCCCGAACCCCTGCCTTCAGGGCGACCGGCGTCCGGTTCATGATCTCCCCGACCGGCGCCTCGACCGGCACCCGCCGCATGAGGCCGCGCCGGATGTCTCCGTCCGTCAGGGCGCCGCGCAGCCGGCCGTCGGCGTCCACCACCAGCAGCAGCTTGCGCCGCACCGCGTCCATGCGTTCGACGGCCGACAGGACGGTGGCGTCCTCGCCGATCAGATTGGCCTGGATGCCGACCGGGCCGGTCACACGGCGTACTCCTGGGGGCGATACAGGTCCGGATGCGCCCGGATGAAGTCGACCACCTGGGCCAGCCCCTCTTCCACCGAGACGCGCGGGGTCCAGCCCAGCCACTCACGCGCCCGAGAGGCGTCGGCGACCAGCCGCTCGACCTCGCTGGCGGCCGGGCGCATGCGCTGGGGATCATGCTCGACCGTAATGTCGATCCCTGCCGCCTCGCCGATCATGCGCGGCAGATCGCCGACCGCGATTTCCCGTCCGCCGCCGAAATGCAGGGTCAGGCCCTCGATCCCCGGCGCCGTGGCCGCCCGCACGAAGGCGTCGGCCGTATCGTCCACGAAGACGAAGTCCCGCGTCGGCCGCGGGTCGCCCATCCGCACCACCTGACCGGCCAGGGCCTGCACCGCCAGGGCCGGGATCACCGCCCGCGCGCTCTGCCGGGGGCCGAAGGTGTTGAAGGGCCGCAGGGTCACCACGGGCATGCCGAACGACCGGTGATAGCTTTCGGCCAGCTTGTCCGCCGCGATCTTTGACGCCGAATAGGGCGACTGGCCCACCAGGGGGTGATCCTCGGTCATCGGCACGGTCTGGGCGCTGCCGTACACCTCGCTGGTCGAGGTGTGGACCAGGCGGCCGATCCCCTGTTCCCGCGCGCATTGCAGCACGTTCAGCGTGCCCAGGATGTTGGTCCGCACATAGCTTTCGGGCGCCAGATACGAATAGGGAATGGCGATCAGCGCCCCCAGGTGCAGGACGATCTCGCACCCCTTCATGGCCTCGGCCACGCTGTCGCGGTCGGCCAGGTCGCCGCGCGCCACCTCGATCCCGGCCCGGATCGGCGACCGGTCCAGCCAGCCCGCCTCGCCGTCCGAGGTATAGCGCACCAGGGCCCGCACATCTGCGCCCGCCTCGACCAGCCGCTCGCAGACCCGGCTGCCGATGAAGCCGCCGGCGCCGGTGACCAGCACCCTGCGCCCGTTCAGCTCCGCGCCGTTCCTTGCCATCTGCGGGCCGCCCCCTGATTCTCTGGATCGAATCGAGTCTATCAGCCGCCGCGCGCGGGGATAAGGAAGACGGCATGATCGACGACGCGCGCGTCCTGGCCCTGATCCCCGCGCGGGCGGGGTCGCAGCGGCTGCCGGGCAAGAACCTGCGTCCCTTCAACGGTCGGCCGCTGATCGACTGGACCCTGGACGCCGCCCTGGGCGCGTCGGCGGTCGACGCCGTGGCCGTGACCACCGACGATCCGGCCGTCGCCGCCCTGGCCGCCGCGCACGGGGCGACGGTGATCGACCGTCCGGCCGCCCTGGCGGGCGCGGACGCCAGCGTCTTCGACGCCATCGCCCACGCCCTGGGCGTCATCGGCGGCGACTGGGACTATGTGGCGCTGCTTCAGCCCACTTCGCCCCTTCGGACGGCGGCCGATGTCCAGGGGGCCGTCGCCCTGTGTCACGCCCAGTCGGCCCCCGCCGTGGTCGGGGTCTCGCCGCCGCCGAAGCCCGCCGCCTTCCATCGCCGCGTGACGGACGGGCTGATCGGCCCGGCGGGAGATCTGGACGATCTGAGGGTCATCAACGGCGCGATCTATGTCGGCCGGCCGGATCGACTGGCGGCGGATCGCCGGTTCGATGTGCCCGGCGCCCTGGCCTGGCTCATGCCGGCCGAACGCGGCTGGGACATCGACACGGCGGCCGAGTTCGCGGCGGCCGAGGCGGCGATCAGGGGCTGATCCGCGAAAACGTCGCTCAGGCCCTATCCACGAAGGGCTTGCGCGCCAGTCCGGCGAAATCCGTCGCCTCCAGCACCCGCACGATCCGCCGGGCCGCCCGGCCGTCGCCGAACGGGGCAGGGGCCTTGGCCGTATGGGCGCGGAAGGCGGGATCCAGCGCCTGCCTCACCGCCGCCGCTATGGCCGGGGCGTCCAGGGCCGCATCGATCACCCCTGGCGGACGCAGCCGCCCTGCCTGCCGCTCGCCCACATTGATGCTCGGAACGCCCGCGATCGGCGCCTCGATCACCCCGCTGGACGAGTTTCCCGCCACCGCGTCGCAGGCCGTCAGCGCCCCCAGATACAGCCGCGCTCCCAGCGAGGCGCGCGCCGCGGCCCAGTCGGCGTTCGCCGCCGCCCAGGCCTCTATCCGTTCACGGACGGCCCCAGAGCCCGCGTCGGTGTTGGGCAGGGTGATCAGCACCTTGCGCCCCGCACGCCCCGCCTCCAGCCCGCGCAGGAATTCGTCGATCTGCCGGTCCGGCGCCGTCGTCCCCAGCGTCTCGGGATGGAAGGTGGCCAGGATGAAGCCCGGCGACAGGTCCAGGCCGGTCTCGGCCTCCACCTCGGCCCGCGTCCGCCGTCCGAAGGCCAACAGATTGTCGGCCGCCGTCGATCCCACGGTGAACACCCGCTCCGGCGCCTCGCCCATCTGGATCAGCCGGGCGCGATAAGGCTCGGCGGCGGTGAAATGCAGGGCCGCCAGCTTGCTGACCGCATGCCTTATGGAATCGTCGACCGCCCCATGCGTCAGATGCCCGCCTTCCAGATGCAGGATCGGCAGGGTCAGGGGGACCGCCGCCGTCGCCGCGGCCAGCAGTTCGGTCCGGTCGCCCAGCATCAGAACGGCGTCGAGGCCTAACTCCACATAGGCCCTCGCACAGCCGTCCAGGGTCGCGGCCATGTCGGCGGCGATCTGCGCCGGCCCGTCTCCGGCCAGGGGAACCGGAACCCGCGCGGCCACCGGCACGCCTTCGGCCTCGATCTCGCGCACCGTCAGGCCGTGGGCTCCCGACAGATGGGCGCCCGACACGATCACCAGCGGCCTCAGCGTCGCCGACGCCTCCAGCGCCGCGATCACCGGGCGCAAAAGGCCGAACTCGGCCCGGGTGGCGGTGAAGACGCCGATCCGCCTCATGGCCGGATCACCTCGTCGGCCGCGAAGTCATGGGCCGCCGCCTGGCCCAGCAGCGACCAGTACAGGCCCGGCGTCAGACCTTCGCCCGCGCGCTTGGCCGTCAGATTGTCCGGCGTGAAGACCTCACCCGCACGGATCGGCCGGGCCGCGACCAGAACCCGCCGCGCCACGGCCATATTGGCGATCTCCGCCGGCTGGGGCGTCTTGTGCGCAGACCCCAGGGTCTCAAAGACCCGCCGGACGCCGCGCACCAGTTCGGCCATCTCTTGCGGCTCCAGAGAGGCGGCGTGATCCGGCCCCTCCATGGCCCGCGACAGGGTCAGGTGCTTCTCGATCACCACGGCGCCGCGCGCCACGGCCGCCAGGGCGATGTCCAGCCCCAGGGTATGGTCCGAATACCCCGGCCGGACCCCCAGCGCCGCATAGGCGTCCAGCACTCTCAGGTTCGCTTGATCGTGGGGGGCCGGATACTGGGTCGTGCACTGCATGACCACCGTCTCGCCCAGCACCGCATCCGCCTCCGGCGCCGCCAGGGCCGCCTCGAACGCCGCCAGCGACGGCGTCTCCGACGCCTCCGCCAGCCGGGCGAAGGCCAGGACGCCCAGGGCGCGGCGCACCTCCGCTATCGTCGCCATGCCGGTGGACAGCAGGATCGGCCGTCCCAGCCGCGCCAGGTCCAGCAGCAGGGGCAGGTTGGTCAGTTCGCCCGACCCGACCTTGATCCGCCTCATCCCTACTTCGTCCACCAGGAACCGGGCCGAACCCACGTCGAACGGCGTCGACAGGAATCCGACGCCCGCCGCTTCCGCCGCCCGCGCCGCCCGCTTCAGATCCGGCCGGGGCAGGGCCAGGGCCTCCAGCATGGCCTTCTGCGCCTCTCCGGCCCCGGCTCGCGCCTGATAGGTCGCGGTCGAGGCCGTGGCCGTCACCAGGTCATCAGGATCAAAGGTCTGAAATTTAACAGTGTCCGCCTGCGCGATGGCGGCGGCTTCGACCAGGTCCAGCGCCAGGTCGCCGCGGCCGTTATGGTTGACCCCGGCCTCGGCGATCACTTCACATCGGGCGTCGGCGTCGCTCATCCGTCGTGTCTTAGGCGGGTCAGGGGCGGGTCTCAACGGTCCAGAGCGACGCCAGGGGCGCCCGAAACCCGGAGTCGCCGGGGGATTTCGCCTGTAGCTTCAACGCCACGCTTTCGCCTTTCCTGTGGCGAAAGGCCAAGTTTGCTGCTCGACCTGCTGCGACAAGGCTGTTAAAGCACAATCAGGCGGCGAACCCGCCGCGAAAGAATAATTATGGCTGCGGAGGGCTGATCCCTATGCGAATTAAAAATGTGATTCTGGCATCCAGCGCGGCGGCGGCCCTCGCCCTGTCGGCTGGTGCTGCTTCGGCCCAGGTGCCGGGATGGTATGGCGCGGCTGACGCGGGCTATCATCAGATGGACGACGCCAATCTGGAGTCGTCGACGACCGGTGCGAACTGGAACTGGGAAGTGAACAGCGGCTGGGCGGCTTTTGGCCGTCTGGGCTATCGCTTCGATCCGAACTGGCGCGTCGAGCTGGAAGGCGGCTATCGCTCGGGCGACATCGGCCGCGTTCGCGCGGTGACGGGTCCGCAGGGCCTGTGCAACGTGACCCCGGCTTCGGGCGCCTGCTATTCGCCGGAAGGCGACATGACCTCGATGACGGTCATGGCCAACATCATCTACGACTTCGGCTGGGAAGGCTGGGGCGTGCGTCCGTTCGTGGGCGTCGGTGTCGGCGTGAACAAGGTCAACCTGGACGTGGTGGGCCGTCAGCGTCAGAACCGTCCGGCCTATCTGGCCGCCGACGACAGCTCGACCCGCTTCGCGGCCCAGGCCATCGCCGGCCTGAGCTGGCAGGTCAGCGACCGCACCAACATCGACCTGACCTACCGCTATCTGAGCGGCGACATGCAGGTGGCCAGCCTGTCTTCGGGCACCGGCACGGCGACGCAGTTCGGCACCTGGGACGGCGACTATGACCAGTCGCACACGGTGAGCCTGGGTCTGCGCTATGCGTTCGGCGCTCCGGAGGCTCCGCCCCCGCCGCCGCCGCCTCCGCCCCCGCCGCCGCCTCCCCCGCCGCCTCCGCCGCCTCCGCCCCCGCCGCCGCCTCCGCCGGCTCCGACGGCGCGGCAGTTCGTGGTCTATTTCGACTGGGATCGCTCGGACCTGACGGCCGAGGCCCGCTCGGTGGTGACCCAGGCGGCCAACTACGCCAAGTCGGGCAACCCGACCCGCGTGCTGGTGGTCGGCCACGCCGACACCTCGGGCTCGGCCGCCTATAACGTCGGCCTGTCCAACCGCCGCGCCCGCACCGTCGCGGACGCCCTGGTCGCCCAGGGTGTGAACGGCGGCGTGATCGCTCTGGACGGCAAGGGCGAAACCCAGCTGGCCCGCGCCACCGCCGATGGCGTCCGCGAGCCGCTGAACCGCCGCGCAACCATCGACATCAACTTCTGAGACCCTTGAGAGGGAGCCGGTCACCTGGCTCCCGATCATGGGCTGGAAGCGTCGATGACGACTTCGGAAGCCGCCGCTCCTCACGGGGCGGCGGTTTTCTTTTTGGGCTGCGTTCCCGTTGAGTGTTGGCAGGGTCCTGACATTCCGTTTCCCCGGCATTGGCGGCTACGCGCCGCCCTTCGGGTCGCCGGGGAAGCGGTGAAATCCAATCCCCAGCACCTAATGGGAAAACAGCCCTTTCTTGACCCCATTCCCATCGCGCCGCAGCGGGCGGCGGAGTTCCTCATGGTGCATCGATCCTGCTCCTGACCGCTCAGGATGCAGCCTTCAGGCGTCCATGCGCCCGGTTCGCCGTGCGAGACCGATCAGGGCGCCAGCCGGCCTACGGCCTTGAGGGCGGCGATCACCTGGTCCGCCGCGGCCTCGACCGTCTGGCCGCCGGCGTCCAGATGTAGTTCCGGCGTCTCCGGCGCCTCATAGGGGCTGTCGATGCCGGTGAAATTCTTCAGCTCACCCGCCCGCGCCTTGGCGTAGAGCCCCTTGACGTCCCGCGCCTCGACCGTGGCCAGGGGCGCATCGACGAAGATCTCGAAGAACTCGCCCTCGCCCATCATCTCGCGCGCCATCCGCCGTTCCGCCGCGAAGGGCGAGATCAGGGCGACCAGGACGATCAGGCCGGCGTCGGCCATCAGGCGCGCCACCTCGGCCGCCCGGCGCACATTCTCCACCCGGTCGGCGGCGGTGAAACCCAGGTCCCGGTTCAGCCCGTGGCGCAGATTGTCCCCGTCGATCAGATAGCAATGCCGCCCCTCGGCCGTCAGCCGGGCCTCGACGGCATTGGCGATGGTCGACTTGCCCGAGCCCGACAGCCCGGTCAGCCAGGCCACCGTCGGCTTTTGCCCCTTGGCCAGGGCGCGGCGGGCCCGGTCCACGCTCAGCGACTGGCGATGGATGTTGTGGGCGCGGCGCAGGGCGAAACGGATCATCCCCGCCCCCACCGTGGCCCGCGTCTCCCGGTCGATCAGGATGAAGCCGCCCAGGTCCCGGCTCTGCGCATAGGGGGCGAAGGCGACCTCGCGCGACAGGGCCAGGTGGCAGACCCCGATCTCGTTCAGCGCCAGGCTGCGCGCCGCCAGGGGCTCCAGGCTGTTGACGTCGATGCGATGGCGGATGTCGGTGACCTGGCCCCCGCATGAGGCGGTCCCGATCTGGATGTCATAGACCCGGCCCGGCAGCATGGCCGCATCGGCCATCCAGACGATCACGGCCTCGAACTGATCGGCCGCCTCCAGCGGGTCGCCGGCCGCCGCCAGGACATCGCCGCGCGCCACATCGACATCGGCGTCCAGGGTCACGGCGATGGACGCCTGGTCGCCCGCCTGTTCGACGGCCTCTCCCGAAAAGGTCAGGGCGCGGACCGCCGCCTCCCGGCCTGACGGCTCGACCCGCAGCCGGTCGCCGACCGCCACCCGGCCCTGGGCGATCCGGCCCAGATAGGCGCGATCGTCCCCGACCTTGCGCACCAGCTGCACCGGCATGCGGAAGGCGCCGTCGCCCGCCTGGGCGCCCGCCAGGGTCTCCAGCGTCTCCAGCAGCGGCGCCCCGTCGAACCAGGGCGTGCGCGCGTTGCGGCTGACCACATTGTCCCCGTCCCGGCCGCTCAGGGGAATGGGCAGGACGGTCGTCAGCCCGATCTGCTCGGCAAAGGCCTGGAACTGGGCCACGGCGGCCTCGAAGGCGGCGCGGTCCCAGGCGACCAAGTCCATTTTGGTCACCGCCAGCACCACCGAACGGACCCCCAGCAGGGCGCAGAGGAAGGCGTGGCGCCGCGTCTGGACCAGGACCCCCTTGCGCGCATCCACCAGGACCACGGCCGCGTCGGCGGTCGAGGCGGCGGTGACCATGTTGCGGGTGTACTGTTCGTGCCCCGGGGTGTCGGCGACGATGAATTTGCGCCGCTCGGTCGAGAAGTAGCGATAGGCCACATCGATGGTGATGCCCTGTTCGCGTTCGGCCAGCAGCCCATCCACCAGGAAGGAATAGTCCGGCCCGCCCGGCCCCGTCGGCAGGGCCGCGATCTGGTCGTCCGGCACGGCCCCGGCCTCGGCCAGCAGCCGGCCGATCAGGGTCGACTTGCCGTCGTCGACCGAGCCGCAGGTGATGAAGCGCAGGGTGTCGGAGGCGGGCGGACGGGTCGGCATCAGAAATAGCCCTCCGCCTTCTTCTTCTCCATCGATCCCGCCTGGTCGCTGTCGATCAGCCGGCCCTGGCGTTCGGAACTGCGCGAGGCGCGCATCTCGGCGATCACGGCCTCCAGCGTCGTCGCCGTGCTCTCGATCGCGCCCGACAGCGGATAACAGCCCAGGGTGCGGAAGCGGACCGACCGGATTTCGGGCGTCTCGCCGGGCGCCAGCCGCATCCGGTCGTCATCGACCATGATCCAGACGCCGTCGCGCCGTACGACCGGGCGCGGGGCGGCGAAATACAGCGGCACGACCGGGATGTCTTCGGCGGCGATGTAGTCCCAGACGTCCAGTTCGGTCCAGTTGGACAGGGGGAAGACCCGCATGCTCTCGCCCGGCTGGATGCGGGCGTTGTAGAGGCTCCACAGTTCGGGCCTCTGGCGGCGCGGGTCCCAGCGATGGCCGGGGCCCCGGAAGCTGAACACCCGCTCCTTGGCGCGGCTGGCCTCCTCGTCGCGCCGGGCGCCGCCGATGGCCGCGTCGAAGCCGTGCAGGTCCAGCGCCTGCTTCAGCCCTTGCGTCTTCCAGATGTCGGTGTGAACGGCCGATCCATGGTCGAAGGGATTGATCCCCCGATCCAGGCCTTCGGGGTTGGAATGGACCAGCAGCTCCATCCCGCTTTCGGCCGCCATCCGGTCGCGCAGGGCGTACATGTCGCGGAATTTCCACGTCGTATCGACATGCAGCAGCGGGAACGGCGGGGGCAGGGGAGCGAAGGCCTTCTTCGCCAGATGCAGCAGGGCGGCCGAATCCTTGCCGATGGAATAGAGCAGCACCGGACGCGCGCACTGGGCCGCCACCTCCCGCAGGATGTGGATGCTCTCGGCCTCCAGCCGCGCCAGGCGGCCCAGGCGGCTCGCGGGATCGGTCCCCTCGGTCATGGCTTCGTCCGTCGCAGACCCGGCGTCGCTTCACAAGAGGGCGGCCGGGCGGTATTCCGGCCGCCACGCTTCAAAGGGCCGCCCGAGGGAACGCCATGCGCATCGCCATGATCGGAACGGGCTATGTCGGCCTGGTGTCCGGCGCCTGTTTCGCCGACTTCGGCCACACCGTCGTCTGCGTCGACAAGGATGCGGGCAAGATCGAACGGCTGAACCGCGGCGAGATGCCGATCTACGAGCCGGGGCTGGACGACCTGGTGGCCGCCAATGTGCGCGACGGCCGCCTGTCGTTCGCGGTGGACGGGGCCGAGGCGATCCGCTCGGCCGATGCGGTCTTCATCGCCGTGGGCACCCCTTCGCGCCGGGGCGACGGCCATGCGGACCTGAGCTTCGTCTATGCGGTGGCCCAGGAGGTCGCCGACCTGATGGACGGCTTCACCGTGGTGGTGACCAAGTCGACCGTGCCGGTCGGCACCGGCGACGAGATCGAGCGGATCATCCGCGAGCGCCGTCCCGACGCCGATTTCGCCGTGGTCTCCAACCCCGAATTCCTGCGCGAGGGCGCCGCCATCGGCGATTTCAAGCGGCCCGACCGGGTCGTGGTCGGGGTCGAAAACGACCGCGCGCGCGGCGTGATGGGCGAGATCTATCGTCCGCTGAACCTGAACGAGACGCCGATCCTGTTCACCGGGCGGCGGACGTCGGAACTGATCAAATACGCCGCCAACGCCTTCCTGGCGCTGAAGATCACCTTCATCAACGAGATGGCCGACCTGTGCGAAAAGGTCGGGGCCGACGTCCAGCAGGTGGCCAAGGGCATCGGCCTGGACAACCGGATCGGGTCGAAATTCCTGCACGCCGGGCCCGGCTACGGCGGCTCCTGCTTCCCCAAGGACACCCTGGCCCTGGTCCGTACGGCGACCGACGCCGGCAGCCCGGTTCGCCTGGTCGAGACGACGGTGGCCGTCAACGATGCGCGCAAGAAGGCCATGGCCGGGCGGGTCGAGACGGCCCTGGGCGACCTGAAGGACAAGACCGTCGCCCTGCTGGGCCTGACGTTCAAGCCGAACACCGACGACATGCGCGACGCCCCGTCTCTGGACGTGGCGCCGGCCCTGATCGCGGCCGGGGCGACGGTCCAGGCCTTCGATCCCGAAGGCATGCACGAGGCCTCCAAGGTGCTGGAGGGCGTCCAGTTCAAGGACGGCCCCTATGAGGCGGTCCAGGGCGCTGATGCGGTGGTCATCCTGACCGAATGGGACCAGTTCCGGGCGCTGGATCTGGACCGGGTCAAGCTGTTGCTGCGCCAGCCGGTGATGGTGGACCTGAGGAATGTCTACAAGCCCGACGACATGCGGGCGCGGGGCTTCCGCTACAGTTCGATCGGCCGGGCCTGACGCCTCAGCCGGCGGTGCGGACCAGGACCACGCCGGTTGCGGGCTCTGCGGCGGTGGAGGCGGCGCGGTTCACGAAAGGTCCGCCGATGGCGATGACCAGGGCGGCGACGACGACGGCCGAGGCCACGGCGGTGGCGGCCAGTTTCAGACCCTGCGCCAGTTCCTGATCGTCCACCGTTCCCCCCGGAATCGCATCCGGACGCCAAGGACCATTTTCGCGCGCTGGGCGCAAGTCACGGAACGGTGTGTCGCAAAAGGCGAAACGGGCGACCATCGCTGGCCGCCCGTCCCATCTGTGGTCTTCTATTCGATCAGCCGGTGAAGGGGCGGATCAGGATTTCGACGCGCCGGTTCTGGGCGCGTCCGGCCGGGGTGCCGTTGTCGGCGATGGGGCTGCGGCTGCTGACGCCCTGAACGAACAGTCGCTCGCGCATCACGCCGCGGTCGATCAGATAGCCGGCGACCGAGGAGGCCCGGCGTTCCGACAGGGGCTGGTTGATGGCGTCGCCGCCCGAGGAATCGGTGTGGCCGATCACATCGACCATCGACCGATCATATTCCTGCAGCACCCGCGCCACGTCATCCAGGGTGGACAGGAAGCGACTGTCGATCGTCGACTGGTTGGTGGCGAAGGTCACGTCGGCGGGCATCCGCAGCACCAGGTTGTCGCCCTGGCGGGCCACGCCGACGCCGGTGCCGGACAGTTCGGCCTCCATCGCGCGCTGCTGGCGGTCCATATAGTTGCCGACCGCGCCCCCGGCCAGGGCGCCCACGCCCGCGCCGATCAGGGCGTTCTTGCGGCCCTGTTCGCCATTGGACGTATTGGTCAGATAGCCCAGCAGGGCGCCGGCGGCGGCGCCGGCCAGGACGCCGGTGCCGGTGTTGTTGCGCTGGGGCGCGGAACGATAGGGGTCGGTGGTGGTGCAGGCCGAGGCGCCCAGGAGGGCGGCGATCGAGACGCTGACAAGGGCCAGTCTGGCGCGCATGGGATTTTGCTCCGAATAGCGGGTTGCGGAAAAACGCGGGCTTACGGTGAAGGTTCCAACCTGTATCACAGGTGAATGGCCCCTCCGCTTTGCCATCAGGCCGCCACAGGGCGTATGGAAACAGCAATCGATCCCGTTTCGTCCCGCCGCGAGCCCCGCATGACCGCCGTCAAATCCGCCATCGACCCGGTGTCGATGTCCCTGCACGACCAGGACTTCCAGGCCTTCGCCGACGCCCTGGGCGCCTCGTTCAAACGCTATGGCTTCGCCGTCATCGCCGACCACGGCCTGGACCAGGCCATGCTGGACGCGGCCCTGGACGACGCCAAGATGTTCTTCGCCCTGCCGGAGCCGACCAAGCGCAAATACCATGTGCCGGGCACGGGCGGGGCGCGTGGCCTGACCCCCTTCGGCGTCGAGGCGGCCAAGGGCGCCGCGGCGGTGGACCTGAAGGAATTCTGGCACGTCGGCCGCGAACTGCCCCAGGACCACCCCTATCGCAAATACATGCGCGACAACCTGTGGCCGACCGAGATTCCGGGCTTTAAGGCCCATCTGTACGGCATGTTCACGGCCATGGACGACCTGGGCCGCAAGGTGCTGAAGGCCATCGCCCGCTATCTGGACCTGGGCGACGACTATTTCGAGGACAAGGTCCAGCTGGGCAATTCCGTGCTGCGGATGCTGCACTATCCGCCGGTCCCGGCCGACGCGCCCGGCGTGCGCGCCGGCGCCCATGAGGACATCAACGTCATCACCCTGCTGCTGGGCGCCGAGGAGGCGGGCCTGCAGCTGAAGGACGCCAACGGAGAGTGGCTGGACATCGCCCCGCCGCCGGGGGCCCTGGTGGTCAATATCGGCGACATGCTGCAGCGGCTGACCAACCACGTCCTGCCGTCCACGACCCACCGGGTGGTCAATCCGGCGCCCGAGCGGCGGGGCTTCGCCCGCTATTCGACGCCCTTCTTCCTGCACTTCAACCCGGACTTCGTGATCCAGACCCTGCCGTCCATGGTCACGCCCGACAATCCGGACCGCTACGAAGGCCGCGCCATCATGGCCGAGGACTTCCTGACCGAGCGGCTGAAGGAAATCCGCCTGATCTGAGGCGGTCCGGGCCATGGCGCTCTCCCCAAGACGGGGCGACGGGGGTATGTGCCTCCCATGCGTCTGACGCCGACCAACACCTTCGCCGGCAATCCGCTGGATCGCGCCGGCGACCGCCGGGACGATCCCGACTGGCTGGCGGCCCAGGCCGCCGATCCTCGCGCCCAGGCCATGCTCCTGTGGGAAGGCCGCCCCCTGATCGAGGACCATCCCGACGGGCCGCGCCTGGTCTGGCTGCCCATGGACCACGCGCGCGATCTGGTCCCCGACCGCGAGGCCTTCCTGGGCCTGTGGAAGGCGGCGCCGGTCTTCGCGGTCGAGATCGAGGGGTCGGTCGATCCCGCCGACGGCCCGGTGCGGGGCCTGGGCGTCTTTCACGAAATGCGGGCGGCCGCGGCCCTTCTGCCGGGGGCCGAGGCGGCCATGGCGGGGGCGGCCAAGAGCCTGTTCGACTGGCGTCGCCGCCACGGCTTCTGCGCCGCCTGCGGCCGGGCCAGCCGCGACGCCTGCGGCGGCTGGAAACGGGTCTGCGAGGCCTGCGGGACCGAACATTTCCCCCGTGTGGACCCGGTGGTCATCATGCTGGCCGTCCACGACGGGCCGCAGGGGCCTCGCTGCCTGCTGGGCCGCCAGTCGGCCTGGCCCGCCGGGCGGATGTCGGCCCTGGCCGGCTTCCTGGAGCCGGGCGAGACGATCGAGGAGGCCTGCGCCCGCGAGATCGCCGAGGAATCGGGCCTGACGGTCACCGCCGTCCGCTATCACTCCAGCCAGCCCTGGCCCTTTCCGTCCCAGCTGATGATCGGCCTGGTCTGCACGGTCGATTCCGACCAGGCCCGGCCCGATCAGACCGAGCTGGAAGCCGTGGCCTGGCTGAGCCGGGACGAGGCGCGGGCCTGCCTGGCGGGAACCCATCCGATCAAGCCGCCGCCCCCGATCGCCATCGCCCGCACCCTGATCCAGGCCTGGGCCGACGGGTTCGACGTCGCGCGATAGAGCCTGATCGTTTTAGACGGACCCGCGACGCGGTTCCGGCTGAAGCGTGAATCAGGCTCTCGCTAAATGCTGGAGCCTGATTCACCGCATCGATGAAATAGCGAAGCGATTCCATCTCTACGGATCATGCTCTAGGTGGAATCGACATTCATCGCATCCAGATCATGGCGGCGGCGAGGTGAACGAAGCCTAGGAAGTGAATGGCTCTGCGATCGTAGCGGGTGGCGAAGCGTCGGAAGTGCTTGAGCTTTGAGAAGCAACGCTCGATGCGGTTACGAGCGCGATAGGCTTCAATGTCGTGGGCGATCAGCACCTTGCGAGTGCGGTTGGAGGGGATGACGGCTTGCGCGCCGGCGTCGGCGATGAGTTGGCGCAGGGCGTTGGAATCGTAGGCCTTGTCGGCCAGCACGGCGCGGGGGCGAAAGCCTTCCAGCAGGGCTGGCGCGGCCAGGGCGTCGCCGCTTTGGCCGGCGGTTAGGATGAACCGGATCGGCCGGCCGAGGGTGTCGGCGGCCATGTGGATCTTGGTGGTCAGTCCGCCTCGGGAGCGCCCCAGAGCCTGATCCGAGGCCCCCCTTTTCCGGTCGCCGCCTGCTGGTGGGCTCGGACCAAGGTGCTGTCGATCATCAGGTACTGATTGTCACGGTCCTTGATCAGGTCGGCGAACACCCGATCCCACACCCCGGCCTTCGACCATCGGCTGAAGCGCTTGTGCAGCGTCTTCCAGCGTCCATAGCGCTCGGGCAGATCGCACCAGTGCGCCCCCGAGCGCAGCACCCACAGCACCCCGTTGACGAACAGCCGGTTGTCGGCGGCAGTCCGCCCAGGATCGCCCGCCTTGCCCGGCAGCAGGTCCGCGATCCGCTCCCACTGAACCTGGCTCAACTCGTAGCGCTTGGCTGACATCAAAAGGGCTCCGTCCATCGAACGGAGCCCTATGAATCAGACATCTCAGCGTCTGAGAATCCTGAATGTCGATATCACCTAGGCCGCCGCCAGACCTTGACCCGCCCCCCGGCTTTCCTCTATATCGCCGGCTCTCGCGCGGAACCCGTCTTCCGCGCGCTTCTGTTTCATGCGCCGGCCCCTGGCGAAAGGGGCGCGCAAGCCCAAGGATCTGACGATGTCGCGTCGTTGCGAACTCACCGGTGTCGGCCCCATGGTCGGCCATTCGGTCAGCCACTCGAACATCAAGACCAAGCGCCGCTTCCTGCCGTCGCTGAAGTCGGTCAAGGTGACGTCCGAGGCCCTGGGCCAGACCTTCTCCCTGCGCATCTCCAACGCGGCCCTGCGCACCCTGGACTTCAAGGGCGGCCTGGACGCCTATATCGTCAAGGCCCGCGACGAGCAGCTGTCGGTCGCCGCCCAGCGCATCAAGCGCCAGGTCAAGGCCAAGCTGGCCGAACAGGCCGCCGCCTGATCGGGCGACGACACTCCGAACGAACGAGGCCGGCGGAAACGCCGGCCTTTTTTATTCCTCCCCCGTCCGCTTCGCTAGGGGGAGGAATATGACCCGCGACCAGATGTTCGCCTGCGCCCTGGCCCTGCCCGGCGCCGAGGATTCCACCCTGCACGGCGGGCGCTGCGTGCGGGTGCGCGGTCAGTGGATCGTCAATGAAGGGCGCGAGCCCGACGCCCTGGCCCTGGCGCTGGACTTGGAGACCCTGGCCTTCCTGATGGAGACCGAGCCCCAGACCTATTTCCAGACGCCTCACTATCAGGGCTGGCCCGCCGTCCTGGTGCGATACGAGGCCGCCGACGACGCCCGCCTGGCCGAACAGATCGAAAAGGCCTGGGCCCGCCGGGCGACCAAGGCCCAGCGACGCGCGCGGCCTTGAATGATCGGCCTTTTGTCCGTCCTCCGCGCCCGATAGTCTGGCCCCTCGTTCTGAGGGGAGCCGCGCCATGACATCCGTTCGCCGCCTGCTGGTCTCGGCCGCCCTGGCGGGGCTGGCCGCCGTCGCCGCTGCGCCGGCCCTGGCCCAGGCGCCCGCCGCCGCCTCGACCGCCTTCACCCTGGACACCGGCCGGCCGCGCGCGCCGGAACAGCTGGCGGTCCGGTTCGACAAGGCGGACCTCAGTTTCCGCGTCCATCCGGACACCAAGACCATCGACGGCGTCGCCGTTCTGGACTTCACCGCCATCGCAAGCCTGCGGGCCGTGGTGGTCGAGCTGGACACCGTATTCGCCGTTTCCGCGGTCTCGGTGGACGGCCGCGCCCTGGCCCCGGGCCAGTGGTCCAATCCCGAGGGGCGGATGACCATCCGCCTGCCGCGCGCCCTGGCCGCCGGCCGATCCGTCCGCGTCCGCATCGCCTATTCCGGATCGCCCCGCCAGGCCGTCCGCGCGCCCTGGGACGGCGGCTTCGTCTGGGCCACCACCCCGGACGGCAAGCCCTGGATCGCCACCGCCGTCCAGGGCGAGGGCTGCGACCTGTTCTGGCCCTGCATCGACCACCCCCAGGGCGAGCCGGGGCGCGCCGACCTGCACATCACCATCCCGTCCGACCTGTCGGCCCCCTCCAACGGCCGCTTCCTGGGCAAGGTGGACCATGGCGACGGCTGGACCACCTGGAACTGGACCACCCGCGACCCCGACACCTACGCCATCACCCTGGCGGTCGGCCCCTATGTCGAACTGACCGACAGCTACGCCAGCCGCTTCGGCGACACCTTCCCCCTGCATTTCTGGCGCCTGGCCTCCGACGACCCGATGCAGGCGCGCGACCTGTTCGCCCAGTTCGCCCCCATGCTGGACTTCTACGAGGCCACCGTCGGCCCCTTCCCCTTCCGCGACGAGAAGATGGGGGTGGTCGAGACCCCGCACCTGGGCATGGAGCACCAGACCATCAACGCCTACGGCAACGGCTACGCCCTGGACGGCAAGGGCTACGACTGGCTGCTCCAGCACGAGCTGGCCCACGAGTGGTTCGGCAACCAGCTGACCAACGCCGACTGGGACGACATGTGGCTGCACGAGGGGTTCGGCACCTATATGCAGCCCCTCTACGCCCGCTGGCTGCACGGCGACCGGGCGATGGAGGCCGAGCTGGCGGCCATGCGGCTGAAGCTGATCAACCGCTTCCCCGTCGTCTCGGGCCACACCCAGACCTCGGGCCAGGTCTATACCGAGGCCACCGGCCCGGCGCTGGACCTCTATTACAAGAGCGCCCTGATCGCCCACACCCTGCGCCTGCTGATCGGCGACCAGGCCTTCTGGAGCGCGGTCCGCACCAGCGTCTATGGCCGCCCCGATCCGCGGCCCGGAAACTTCACCCCCCGCTACGGCACGACGGCCGAGTTCATCGCCAACGCCCGGGCCGCCTCGGGCCGCGACCTGGGCTGGTTCTTCGACGCCTATCTCTACCACGCCGCCCTGCCCGAACTGCGCCTGACCCGCGACGGCGACCGGGCGACGGTGGAATGGATCGTCCCCTCGGGCCGACCCTTCCCCATGCCGGTCGAGGTGGAGGTGGACGGCCGGGTCCAGACCCTCGACATGGCTGGCGGCCGCGCGACCTTCGACGCCCCGGCCGGCGCCCACATCCTGCTGGACCCGAACGACCGCGTCCTGCGCCGCCTGCCCCATGTGGAACAGTTCCAGGCCTGGCAGAAGGCCCAGGCCGACCGCCGCGCCGCCGCCCGCACGGCCACGGCTGCGGCCGCCGCCTCGGGCGGCTGATCCCGAGCCGTCAGGGAAACCGCTCGGCCGCCCCCTGGGGCAGGCCCGCCTGCCGCCGCCAGTCGTCGCGCCACAGGACCAGGGTCGCCTGATCCAGCCGCCCCTGCCGCCGCAACCGGCCCTCGTCGGTCCAGAAGGCCTCGAACCACGGCTTGTCGCGCGCCGCCTCGCGGTCGGCCGCCGCCACCTCGGGGCCCAGCCGCTGGGCCCGCATCCGATACAGCCACCCCAGGCGCCAGGCCGTCGCCCCTTCCAGAGGCCCGCCCGCCAACGCCGCCATCAGGTCCAGCGCCAGCTCCCGCGCCGCCTCCAGTTCCCCCTCCCAGGCCGCCAGCCTGCCCTGCGCATACCGGTCCCAGCCCTCGACCGGCTCGGCGGCGGGATCGTCCGGCCGGTCCCGCGCCCACCCCTCGGCCGCCCGCCGCCGCCACAGATTGGCCAGCCCCACATCATACCGCCGCGCGACCGAGGCCCCCGTCTCCCCCGCCTCCCAACACCGCCGCACCTCGGCCCAGGTCTCTTCGGATCGGATCTTGTGGTCGCGCCAGGCTGTCATGGCGGACAGGATAGGGGACGTAGGCGTCAGGGGCGGACGTGATCTTCATTGCATTGATGAATCGAAGGGCTCACAGCCTTCGCATGGACTCACTCTCGCCCGTCCAACGCAGTGCGCGCATGTCGCGTGTCCGGGGCAAGAATACCGGCCCGGAATTAGCCGTTCGTAGCCTCGTTCACAGTCTTGGTTATCGTTTCCGCCTTCATCGTCGCGATTTGCCAGGCACGCCGGATCTCGTGTTTCCGAGCCGCCGAAAGGTCATTCTCGTCCATGGCTGTTTTTGGCATCGACATCCGGATCCGGACTGCAAATTGGCGAGAATGCCCAAATCGCGACAGGAATTCTGGAGGCCCAAGCTCGAAGGTAATCGCGCGCGCGACTTGCGTGACGAAGCGGCTTTGCGGGCTGCGGGATGGGAAGTGATGACGGTTTGGGAATGCCAGTTGCGCGACAGGGCTTCACTCGCGAACGAAATCGGAACATTCTTGCGCGCCTGAACGAGGGTATCATGAAGTCCATAGAACTGTTCGCTGGTGCCGGCGGCCTTGGCATGGGCCTGCATAGGGCGGGGTTCCATCCGGTCCAGGTGGTCGAACGCGACCCCTATTGCTGTGACACCATTCGCGAGAACAAGGCGCGCGCCGGTTCGTTGGTCGCGGATTGGACGCTGGAACAGGGCGACGTGCGTGCCGTGGATTTCTCCATCCACGCGGGGAAGCTCGATCTCGTTTCGGGCGGGCCGCCCTGCCAACCCTTTTCAATGGGCGGCAAGCATAGAGCCTATGACGACGCGCGGGACATGTTTCCCGAGGCCATCCGCGCCGTGCGTGAGGCGCGGCCGCGCGCCTTTGTTTTCGAGAATGTCAAAGGCCTGACCCGCGCCAGCTTCCAGAACTATTTTGAATACATCCAACTACAGATGCGTCATCCCGATGTGACCGCCAAGACCGGTGAGGATTGGACGGATCATTATGGCCGTTTGGAGCAACATCATACCTCCGGCTCTCGCCAAGGACTGAATTATCGCCTGGTCACCCGTCTCCTGAACGCTGCCAATCATGGCGTGCCGCAGAAGCGGGAACGTGTCTTGTTTGTCGGTTTCCGAGACGATCTGGATTTGGAATGGTCCTTTCCCGTCGAGACACATTCGGCCGAGAGCCTGCTGTGGGACCAATACCGCGACGGAAGTTACTGGGAACGGCATGAGGTTGCGACCAAGGCGCGTCCGGTGAATGAGGTTCTTCGCAAGCGCGCCGAGCGGATGGAGGCCAGGCCGATTGCGGCCGCTTGGAGAACTGTTCGCGACGCGATCACCGGCCTCCCGGATCCTGAACATCCCTCGAATGATGTCCAGGTGTTCGCGAACCATCGGTTGCAGCCTGGTGCGCGCTGCTATCCGGGGCATACGGGTAGCCCGTTGGATGAGCCAGCCAAGACCTTGAAGGCGGGCGTTCATGGCGTGCCGGGCGGTGAGAATATGCTGCTAAAGCCTAGCGGAGCGGTGCGTTATTTCACTGTGCGCGAGAGCGCTCGCTTGCAGACCTTTCCGGATGACTATGTATTTCACGGCTCCTGGAGCGAGACGATGAGGCAATTGGGGAACGCGGTGCCGGTGCGCTTGGCGGAAATGGTGGGCAAGGATGTGGCGCGGCGACTGAGGTTCGCTGCGTGACTGGTATCGCGGGCTATACCGAGTTCGAGTTCGATCTGCCCGATGCGCTCTTGAATCATCTGATCAAAGTGCTGGATGCGCTGGAACCTGCGGCATTGCATACGAATGCCGTCTCGGAGGTGCCTGAAGCACAAGGCGTCTATCAACTTTTCCTAGATGATCAGCTTGTTTACATTGGCAAGACGGACGCGGAAGCTGGCCTTAGAAAGCGTCTGGACCGTCATGCGTTGAAGATACAGCACCGTGTGGGACTGGATCCTGCGCGAGTTAGTTTCCGTGCGGTCCGAATCTTCGTCTTCACCGCGATCGATCTCGAAACCCAACTTATCCAACACTATGCGAAAGACGGAACGGCCTGGAATAACCGAGGTTTTGGAGCCAATGATCCGGGACGCCGGCGAGACCGCACACGTATTCGCACCGTGAACTTTGATGCGCGGTATCCCGTCGATATCGAGCGGCCACTAGATGTCGATTTTTCTAATGCCTCAACAGTGGGTGAGGTGGTCATCCGTCTGAAGCAGGCTTTGCCTTACACTTTCCGATATGAAACCCAAGGCAGGAGGCCGGCGACCGATCTGATGACAACGCCCATCTCCTTGTCTCCTGCTCCGATGTCGGCCCGCCAGGTTCTGGAAGCGGCTACCGTCCTTTTACCTAAGGGCTGGCAGGCCACGAGCTTCTTGCACCAATTGATCCTCTACCCAGAAACGGTGGACGATTATCCAGATGCGACGGTGATCGCGAGGTCGTAATTTCAAATGGAAGGGCTTGGCTGCCCTCTACCGCCCCTTCCTGAACCGCTCCGCCCTCTCCGCATTCGCCTCCGCCCGCCACCGTTTCGGCGCGCTCTTGTCCACCTCTTCCCCCGCCCCCGTCAGGGCCTCGTTGGCGAACTCCAGGTCCATCAGCTTCATGCGCTTGATCTCGTCGCGCAGGCGGGCGGCTTCCTCGAACTCCAGGTTGGCGGCGGCGTCGCGCATGCGGCCTTCCATGTCCCGTAGAGCGGCCTGGAAGTTGGAGCCGGTGAAGGGTTTGGCGGCCTCGGCGACGCCGGGGCGGGTCAGCTGGTCCAGGGCGCGGCTCTCATAGGGGCTGGCCAGGATCTCCTTGATGTCGCGCTTGACCGATTCCGGCGTGATGCCGTGTTCGAGGTTGTAGGCCTGCTGCTTCTCGCGCCGGCGCTCGGTCTCGGCCATGGCGCGCTCCATGCTGCCGGTGACGCGGTCGGCGTAGAGGATGACGCGGCCGTCCACGTTGCGGGCGGCGCGGCCGATGGTCTGGATCAGGCTGGTTTCCGAGCGCAGGAAACCCTCCTTGTCGGCGTCCAGAATGGCGACCAGGCCGCATTCGGGGATGTCCAGCCCCTCGCGCAGCAGGTTGATGCCGATCAGCACGTCGAACGACCCCAGCCGCAGGTCGCGCAGGATCTCGATCCGTTCCAGGGTGTCGACGTCGGAGTGCATGTAGCGGACGCGCACCCCCTGTTCGTGCATGTATTCGGTCAGGTCCTCGGCCATCTTCTTGGTCAGGACGGTGACCAGGGAACGATAGCCGGCGCGGGCCACGGCCTTCACCTCGTCGATCACGTCGTCGACCTGGGTGCGGGTGGGGGTCGAGACGGGGCGCACCTCGACCGGCGGGTCGATCAGGCCGGTGGGGCGGATCACCTGTTCCACGAAGACGCCGCCCGACTGGTCCAGCTCCCAGGCGCCGGGGGTGGCGCTGACGTGGACGGTCTGGGGGCGCATGGCCTCCCATTCGTCGAACTTCAGCGGGCGGTTGTCGATGCAGGACGGCAGGCGGAAGCCGTATTCGGCCAGGGTCGACTTTCGGCGGTAGTCGCCCCGGTACATGGCGCCGATCTGGCCGATGGTGACGTGGCTTTCGTCCACGAACAGCAGGGCGTTGTCGGGGATGTATTCGAAGAAGGTGGGCGGCGGCTCGCCGGGCGCGCGGCCGGTCAGCCAGCGGGAATAGTTCTCGATGCCGGCGCAGGAGCCGGTGGCCTGCATCATCTCCAGGTCGAAGCGGGTGCGTTGCTCCAGGCGTTGAGCCTCCAAGAGCTTGCCGTTCTCGACCATCCAGTCGAGCGTCTCCTTCAGCTCGGCCTTGATGCCGCCGATGGCCTGGTTCAGCGTCGGGCGCGGGGTGACATAGTGGCTGGCGGCGTAGACGGTGACCTCGGTCAGGTCGTTGGTCGTCTTGCCGGTCAGGGGGTCGAACTCCTGGATCGCCTCGACCTCGTCGCCGAACAGGCTGACGCGCCAGGCCCGGTCCTCCAGGTGGACGGGGAAGATCTCGATCGTGTCGCCGCGCTTGCGGAACATGCCGCGCTCGAAGGCGGCGTCGTTGCGCTTGTACTGCAGGGCGATCAGGTCGGCCCTCAGCTTGGCCTCGTCGATCTGGTCCCCGACCTTCAGGTCGAAGGTCATGGCGGTATAGGTCTCGACCGAGCCGATGCCGTAGATGCAGCTGACCGAGGCCACCACGATGACGTCGTCCCGCTCCAGGATCGCCCGCGTGGCCGAGTGGCGCATGCGGTCGATCTGCTCGTTTATTGAACTGTCCTTTTCGATGTAAGTGTCTGTTCTTGGGACATAAGCTTCGGGTTGGTAATAATCGTAGTACGAGACGAAATACTCGACCGCGTTGTCGGGGAAGAAGGCCTTGAACTCGGAGTAGAGCTGGGCCGCCAGGGTCTTGTTGTGGGCCAGGATCAGGGCCGGGCGCTGGGTCGCCTCGATCACCTTGGCCATGGTGAAGGTCTTGCCCGAGCCGGTGACGCCCAAGAGCACCTGATCGCGGTCGCCGGCCTGGGCCTGGGCGACCAGTTCGGCGATGGCGGCGGGCTGGTCGCCGGCGGGGGTGTAGTCGCTGACCAGGCGGAAGGGGATGTGGCGCCGCTTGTCGGGGCGCGAGGGGCGGTGCGGGGTCCAGTCGGCGGGGGCGCCCGGCGCCTCTTCCGGCGTCAGGCGGGGGCCGGCCACGGGGGCGAACATGGGCATGCGGCCGGCATCATGGACGAAGGCCGTCGCGGCCTGGGCGACGCCCGAGGCAGGTTGGGGCTTGCCGGATTTCGAAGGAGAACGGGCCATGAACGGAATGTAGGCGGCAAGGTGACCCGACGCCATAGGTCGCGCCTCGACTGAAACTGTCGTTGTGGGTGGCGACTTCTCCTGCGCGGGCGCTGAGGAAGGCCCAGGGGTGCGGCGCCTGGCTGGGGACTGATCCGATTGAGCATTGACTCCCTCACACAGTATGCGGCATACACTGTGTGTCACACACTATGTGACGGCAGGTGAGGGCCCGAGGTGGGCGAGACCGATCTCTATGAAACGCTGCGGCTGGAGCTGAGGCGGGGGTCGCTGGTGATGGCGGTCCTGGCCCGGCTGCGGACCGAGCAATACGGCTATTCGCTGCGGGTCGCCCTGGCCCAGGACGGGCTGGAGATGGAGGAGAGCACCCTCTATCCGCTGCTGCGCCGGCTTGAGGGGCAGGGGCTGCTGGTCAGCGAATGGCGCGAGGAGGAGAAGCGCAGGAAGCGTTTCTATCGCCTGTCGGCCGAGGGGGAGGCCGTCCTGGGCCGCCTTCACGCCGAGTGGCGTCGGATTTCGGATTCGCTGGAGCGGATCCTGTGAGCACTCAACATGGAGGGGACAGGGCGATGACCCTGATCGAACGCTACCTGGCCGCCGTGGCGGCCCACCTGCCGCGCGACCGGCGCGAGGACATCGTGGCCGAGCTGGACGACGCCCTGGCGGAACGGGTCGAGGCGCGCGAGGCGGAGCTGGGACGGGCGATGACCGAGGCCGAGACGGAAGCCCTGCTGCGCGAATTCGGTCATCCGCTGACCGTGGCGGCGCGCTATCGCGGGGGCCCGGACCACCTGATCGGGCCGGAGCTGTTCCCCTACTGGTGGTTCGCGGTGAAGGCGGCCCTGGCCCTGCTGGCCGTGTTCGTGACGGTCGGGGCGATCGGCGCCGCAGTGGTCCAGGGCGGCGATATGGGCGATGTGATCAGCGAGATCATCAGCGGCCTGGTGAACGGCGGGCTGACGGTGGTCGGGATCGCCGCCCTGATCGGTTTCGCCCTGGAGCGTCAGCCGAACCGGCCGCGCTTCATGACGGATTGGCGGGTCAGGGATCTGGAGCTGTTCCGGCGTTGGTCCCTGAACGGGGATGACCTGGGCGGCGGGCGGTTCGGCGAGCGGGTGGCGGCCATGGCCGCGGCGCCGACGCGGCGGCTGGGCGGCCGCACCAGTCCCGTGGCCCGGGCCCTGTGGTGTGTGGCGGGCTGGACGGTGTTCCTGCTGTGGTGGGTGGGGGTCTTCACGCCCGGCGGGCTGAGCCCGCAGGAGATGCTGGCGGCGGCCGGATCGGCCTTCTCCGGGGTGGACTACAGCGAGGCCCTGAGCGGCCTGGCCGACCCGCTGTACTGGCCGGTCATCGTCTATGGTCTGGCGCGGATCGGGCTGGAGTTGGCGCGTATGGCGGCGCCGGGGGCGGTGCGGCCCCTGGCGGTCGGCGACCTGAGCCTGGCGGGGGCGAGCGCGGGCATTCTCTACTGGGTGTGGACCCAGTCGTCCCTGGCGCCCGTGGCGCGCATCGACGGGCTGGGCGATGTGATCGAGCGGATCAGCGCCCTGGTCCACGGCCGGTTCGACCTGGGGCATCTGCTGGTCCTGATCCTGATCATCAATGCGCTGGAGATCGCCGGCCGGGCCATCGGCGCCCTGCGGCGGCTGGCGACCGGCCGGGCCTGACCACGGCCGAAAACCGCGAGACGCGACGGGCGGGGCGCGGCAGGATGGGGTCATGACGCCGAGTCTCATCCTGACCGAGCGGTCCAGCCCGATCGGGCCGCTGGGCCTGGCCTTCGACACGGAGGGACGGCTGAGGGGCGTCTCGTTCGGGCCCGGACTGGATCGGGCCATGGCGCGGACCTATCCCGGCGCGGCCCGGCAGGCGGGGGCGGCGCCCGAGGCGACGGCCCAGGCCCTGGACGCCTATTTCGACGGGGAGATCGCGGCCCTGTCGCGGATCGCCTGGTCTCTGGACGGGGCGGCGGGCGCCGAGGGGTTCAACGGCCGCGTCTGGCGGGAACTGGCCCGGGTGCCGGGCGGAACCACCCTGAGCTATGGCGAGATGGCCCGGCGCGCGGGAGAGGCGGGCGCGGCCCAGGCGGCGGGGGTGGCGCTGAACCGCAATCCGCTTGCCCTGGTCCTGCCCTGCCATCGGGTGATCGGGGCGGACGGCGGCCTGGTCGGGTTCGGCGGCGGGCTGGAGCGCAAGACCTGGCTGCTGCGCCACGAGGGAGCGCTGCTGATCTGACCGCCGGCCGCGAGCGCCGGGGTGAGATTTTGCATTGGCGCGGCGAACGGCGTCCGCATAGCTTGCCCGGATGAGCGCCCTTCCGTCACGCCCCCGTTTCCTGCCGCCGCTGAGCATCGCGGTGCTGATCGCCCTGACCGTCGGCCTGGCGGCCGGGGCGGCGGCCCAGACCTGGGGCCTGCCGGGCGGGGAGGCGACGGCCGGCGGCATCGCGGCCCTGGGCGCCCTGTGGCTGAACGCCCTGAAGATGACCATCGTGCCCCTGGTCTTCTCCCTGCTGGTGACCGGGATCGGGTCGATCGCGGATGCGGCGCGCACCGGGCGGCTGGCGGCGCGGGCGATCCTGTGGTTCGGTATATTGATCGTGGCGGCGACGATCTACGCCGTGCTGGCCAACTACGGCCTGCTGGCCGTCTGGCCGATAGATCCGGAAGGGGGCGCGCGGCTGATCGCCGGGGCGCCGGCGACGCCGGACAATCTGGCGCCCGGCGCGCCGTTCAGCGAATTCGTCAAGACCATCGCCCCGGCCAATCCGATCCGGGCGGCGGCGGACGACGCCATCCTGGGCCTGGTGGTCTTCGCCGTCTTCTTCGGCTTCGCCGCCAGCCGCCTGCCGGAGGGCCAGCGCCGGCCGCTGGTGACCGTGTTCGAGGCGGTGGCCGAGACCATGATCATCATCGTGCGCTGGGTGCTGCTGGCGGCGCCGCTGGGGGTGTTCGCCCTGGGCCTGGGGGTCGGGCTGTCGGCCGGAGTCGGAGCCGCCGGGACCCTGCTGCATTACGTCGCCATTCTGGTTCTGGCCCAGGTGGGGCTGATCCTGCTGACCTATCCGGTGGCGGTGATGTTCGGGCGGGTCGGCCTGGTCCATTTCGCGCGGGCCGCGGCGCCGGCACAGGTGGTGGCCTTCTCGACCCAGTCGTCCCTGGCCAGCCTGCCGGTGATGGTCGAGCGGGCGGTGGACGTGCTGGGGGTCGCGCGGCCGACGGCGGGCTTGGTGCTTCCCCTTGCCGTGGCCCTGTTCCGCATCACCAGCCCGGTCGCCAACCTGGGGGTTGTGATCTTCTGCGCCCATCTGTTCGGGGTGGAGGTGTCCATGGCCCACATCCTGGCCGGGATGCTGACGGCCATACTGGTCAGCATCGGCAGCGTCGGCCTGCCGGGGCAGATCTCCTTCTTCGTCTCCATCGCGCCGATCTGCGTGGCCATGGGGGTGCCGGTTGAGGTCCTGCCGCTGCTGCTGGCGGTTGAGGTGATCCCCGACATCTTCCGCACCGTGGGCAATGTCACCGCCGATCTGGCCGTGGCCCGCATCGTCCAGGGCGGCGACGCCGAACCGGACCTGGGCGGGGAAATCTGAGGCGTCTCCTCCCTGTCGCGCAGCGATGGGGAGGTGGATCGGCGGCGCAGCCGACGAGACGGAGGGGCTCTGTCTTCGCACCCCTGAAGAACCCCTCCACCGCCTTCGGCGGTCCCCCTCCCCATAGGATGGGGACTGGACCCACGGTGATGTCCGAAAACCGCGAGACGAGGCGGGCGACAGGGCCTATCTGTCGCCCATGGACGAGACCGGACTGGATCAGGACGCCTGCTATCGCGCCGTCGTGACGCGGGACGCCCGCTTCGACGGGCGGTTCTTCGGCTGCGTGAAGACGACCGGGATCTATTGCCGTCCGGTATGCCCAGCCCGGACCCCGCGGCGCGAGAACATGCGCTTCGTGGCCACGGCGGCGGCGGCCGAGGAGGCGGGGTTCCGCGCCTGCCTGCGCTGCCGCCCCGAGACCGCTCCGGACTTTTCCAGTTGGCGAGGCTGGCAGGAGCCGCGCGGGGGCGCCTGGCGCGGAACCTCCAACACCGTCAGCCGGGCCCTGGCCCTGATCGAGGCGGGGGCGCTGGACGCCGGATCGGCGGATGACCTGGCCGCGCGCCTGGGGGTGGGCGAACGGCATCTGCGCCGCCTGTTCCGCCAGCATCTGGGCGCTGCCCCGGTCAGCGTGGCCCAGACCCGGCGCGTGCTTCTGGCCAAGGCCCTGATCCAGGAGACGGACCTGCCGATGGCCCAGGTCGCCCTGGCGGCCGGGTTCGGCAGCGTGCGGCGTTTCAACGAGACCTTCCAGGCGCTGTATCGCCGGCCGCCAGGCGAGCTGCGTCGCCGGGCCGAGCGGGCGGCGGGGCCGGACGTGCGGCTGAGCCTGCCGTATCGCCCGCCCTATGACTGGGACGGTTTGCTGCAGACGCTGGCGGCGCGCGGCGATGCGGTGGCGGACGGCCGCTGGTCCCGGGCGCTGGACCCGGTGGTGGATGGCGCCGAAGGGTCGGTGACGGTCGCGCGCGGCGCGCCGGGCCGACTGAGCGTCACGGTCCAGGCCAGCGACCTGCGCGCCCTGCCCGGCGTTCTGGCGCGGGTGCGGCGGGTGTTCGACCTGTCGGCGGACCCGGACGCCATCGCGCGCGACCTGTCGGCTGATCCGGTTCTGGCGCCCCTGGTCGCGACGCGGCCGGGGCTGAGGCTGGCGGGCGACTGGATCGACGAGGGCGAGGATGCGCCCAGCGACCGGGCTCCGGATGGCTGGAGCGTGCAGATGCAGGCGCGGGTGGAACGATGGCGGCCCTGGCGGGCCTATGCGGCGGCGCATCTGGCGGCCGCCGGGATCGAGATCGAGGAGACGAAGGATGCAGCCTGAAACTCTGACGCTGGAGCGCCTGCCGTCGCCGGTGGGGCAGGTGCTGCTGGTGACCGATGCGGAGGGCGCCGTGCGGGCCCTGGATTTCGCCGATTTCGAGGATCGGATGCGGCGCCTGCTGGCGCGCCATGCGCCGGGCGCCGTGCTGGTCGAGGGAAGGGCGGACGCCAGGGCGCGGGCGGCGGTGGCGGCCTATTTCGCCGGGGACGCGCGGGCCTTCGCCGGCGTGCCGGTCAAGACGGCGGGCACGGCGTTTCAGGAGGCGGTGTGGGCGGCCCTGCGCGCCATCCCGCCGGGCCAGACCCGCAGCTATGGCCAGCTGGCGGCGGCGGTGGGGCGCCCCCGTGCGGTGCGGGCGGCGGGGATGGCCAATGGCCAGAACCCGGTCGCGGTCCTGACCCCCTGTCACCGGGTGATCGGGGCGAACGGGACCCTGACCGGCTACGCCGGCGGCCTGGAGCGCAAACGCTGGCTGCTCACGCAAGAAGGCGCGATCTGAAGCGATCGGCCTTGCGCGCCCCGCCCAAGGGCCTACATTGTTCCTGCTTATGCTGAATATGAGCATAAGAGTGGAGCGGAGGTCCGGTCATGGCGGACGGAGAGTTCGGTTTCGGCGCTGATGTGGCCAAGGCCACGGATCATATCTGGCCGCGCGTGCGCGAGCATGTGACGCCGCTGGAATGGACCGCCAAGGCGCCGCTGATCGCCGAGATCAACCGGCTGAAGGCCGAACGCAACGCGGTCATCCTGGCCCACAACTATATGACGCCCGACATCTTCCACGGGGTCGGCGACTATGTCGGCGACAGCCTGGGCCTGGCCAAGGAGGCGGCGCGGTCGGACGCCAAGGTGATCGTCCAGGCGGGCGTCCACTTCATGGCCGAGACGTCCAAGATCCTGAGCCCGGAAAAGACCGTGCTGATCCCCGATCCCCTGGCGGGATGCAGCCTGGCGTCCTCGATCACCGGGGCGGATGTGCGGCTGATCAAGGCGCGCTATCCGGGCCTGCCGGTGGTCACCTATGTCAACACCACCGCCGATGTGAAGGCCGAGACGGACATCTGCTGCACGTCCGCCAACGCCGTCCAGGTGGTGGAATGGGCGGCGGCGCAATGGGGCGTGGATCGGGTCATCCTGATCCCCGACGAATATCTGGCGCGCAATGTGGCGGCCCAGACGGACATCGGCATCATCGCCTGGGCCGGTCACTGCGAGGTGCACAAGCGGTTCACGGCCCAGGACATCGCCGACATGCGCGACGCCTGGCCGGACGCGGAAGTCCTGGCCCACCCCGAATGCCCGGAAGAGATACTGGAGGCGGCCGACTTCGCCGGATCCACGGCGGCCATGGCCGACTATGTGAAGGCCAACCGGCCCGCGCGGGTGGTTCTGATCACCGAATGTTCGATGGCCTCCAACATCAAGGGCGACCTGCCCGAGGTCCAGTTCGTGGGCCCGTGCAACCTGTGCCCGCACATGAAGCGCATCACCCTGGAGAACATCCGCGACGCCCTGCTGCATCTTCAGTTCGAGGTGACGGTCGACGAGGCGGTGGCCGAGCGCGCGCGCCGGGCGGTTCAGCGGATGGTCGACCTGCCGCCCCCGGCGATCCCGGCGCGCTACGACCTGGTGCGGGCGCGGGGCCATCATCCGGCGGTGGAGTTGATCTGATGGCCCGCGTCGCGCGCCCCCTGCGGCCTATGGCCCTGACGGCCTTGTCTGGCGAGGCGGAACAGCCCAGGTCGAAGCCATGACCGAGACCGAACGCCCCACGCCCCGCCCCGGACCCTGGGACCCGCGTCCCGAAGAGGCCGCGTCCAGGCCCGCCCCCGCGCCGTCTCCGGCCGCGCCTGCGCTGAGCCGGGGCCAGAGCCCCGCGGTGGCGGTGGTTTCCACCCTGCTTCTGGGCGGATTCCTGTGGTGGGCCACGGGAACCTGGGTGGCGGCTGTCGCCGGGGTGTTCGGCCTGTTCGTCCACGAATACGGCCACGTCCTGGCCATGAACCGGCTGGGCATGGGGCCGGCCCATATCCACATCATCCCCTTCCTAGGCGGACTGGCCCAGGGGCAGCGGGCGCCGAAGAGCGAATGGCACGGGGTGCTGGTCTCCTTGGCTTGGCCGGCGTTCGGGCTTCTGGCCATGATCCCCTTCGTCGGGGCCTGGCTGTTGACGGGCGGCGGGGTCTTCCTGTTCGGCGCCTTCTTCATCGCCATGATCAATCTGCTGAACCTGGTGCCAGCGCCGCCGCTGGACGGGTCCAAGGCCCTGGGGCCGGTGCTGGCGCGGGTGCATCCCATGCTGGAGAAGGCGGCCCTGATCGCGGTCGGCGTGCTGGTCGTGGTCTGGGGGGTGACGAGCGGGCGGTGGATCCTGGCGGCCTTCCTGGCCGTGTCGATCATCGGTCATCTGAAACGCGGCGCCTGGCGGCCTGACGAGGGGCCGCTGACGGGCGGGGAGGCGGCCCGGAGCCTGGGCCTCTACCTGCTGACCGGCGCGGTCTGCGCGGCGGCGGCGATCGGCGCCCTGGTTCCCCTGGCGGACGGAACCCTGATCGGGGCGTGGGACCTGGGCGCGCGCTTCATCGGGCTGGATTTCCGCGGCGTCGGAGGCCCCGGGGCGTGAGCCGGATGCGCCGTGAGGGGCCGCTGGTCATCGGCGGCGGCCTGGCCGGACTGTCGGCCGCCCTGGCGGCGGCGGGCGAGGGCGCGCGCGTGCTGGTGGCGACGCCCCAGCCTCTTTTGAACGCCTGCGCTTCGGCCTGGGCCCAGGGCGGGATCGCGGCGGCCCTGGACGCGGGCGACAGCGCGGCCGACCACGCCCGCGACACGACGGCGGCCGGCGCCGGTCTGGTCGAGGCCGATCGGGCCCTGGACCTGACCCGGGCGGGGCGCGAGACGGTGGACTGGCTGGCCGGCCTGGGCGCGCCCTTCGACCGCGACGCGGACGGCGGCTATGCCCTGAGCCGAGAAGCGGCCCACGGCCGGGCGCGGGTGGCGCGGGTCGGCGGCGACGGGGCGGGCCGCGCCATCCTGTCGGCCGTGGTCGCCGCGGCGCGCGCGGAACCCAGGATCGAGGTCTGGGAGGACGCCCGGCTTCGCGGTCTTCTGCAGGACGCCCAGGGGCGGGTGACCGGGGCCGTGCTGGAGCGCGGCGACGGACGCCAGGTCGAGGTCGCGGCCCCGACCGTCATCCTGGCCACCGGCGGGATCGGCGGCCTCTACGCCGTCACCACCAATCCCCCGGCCCTGAAAGGCGAGGGCCTGGCCATCGCGGCCTGGGCCGGGGCCGAGATCCTGGACCCAGAGTTCGTCCAGTTCCACCCGACAGCCCTGGACCTGGGGCTGGACCCCGCGCCCCTGGCGACCGAGGCCCTTAGGGGCGAGGGGGCGCGGCTGGTCGATGGTCGGGGCGACTTTCTGTTGGGTCGCGAAGCCGAGGCCGACCTGGCGCCGCGCGACGTGGTTGCGCGGGCGGTGCATCAGGCGCGGATGCAGGGGCGGGGCGCCTTCCTGGACGCGACCGGCGCGGTCGGAGCCGCCTTCCCCGAACATTTCCCCGCCGTCTTCGCCGCCTGCATGGGGGCCGGGATCGACCCGCGCCTCAGCCCCATGCCGGTGGCCGAGGCGGCCCATTATCACATGGGCGGGATCGCCGCCGACGCCGACGGGCGCACGGGCCTGGACGGCCTCTATGCAGTCGGAGAGTGCGCCGCGACCGGGGTGCACGGCGCCAACCGGCTGGCCTCCAACAGCCTGCTGGAGGCGGCGGCCTTCGGCCGTCGCGCGGGCCGGGCGGCGGCGGGCCAGGGCGCGCGCGCCGGAGACGGTTCGGCCCGCCGCCTAGCGTCCGACCTGCCGGGTCCCGAGACCGCGCAACTGCGGGCGGCGATGACGGCCCACGCCGGGCCGGTGCGCGACGAGACGGGGCTGAGAGCCCTGATCGCCAGCCTCGACGCCCTGGAGGCGCGCCATCCGGATGCGGCGGCCCTGACCGCCGCGCGCCTGGTCGCCCAGGCCGCCCTGGCCCGTCGCGAAAGCCGGGGCGGACACTGGCGCGCCGACTGGCCCCTGCCGCTGGCCGAGGCGCGGCACAGCCGTGTAAGACTGACGTCGGGAAGGGCGGCGGCATGATGGATTTCCTGATCGAACCGGTGGTGCGGGCGGCTCTGGCCGAGGATCTGGGCCGCGCGGGCGACCTGACGGCCCAGGCCTGTGTCCCGGCCGAGGCGCGGATGGCCGGGGTGTTCGCGGCGCGCCGGGCCGGTGTGGCGGCGGGCGTCGATGCGGTGCGGATCGCGGTGCGGATGCTGGACCTCGAAGCAGAGATCGAGGCCGTGGTTCGCGACGGCCAGCCGTTCGAGGCCGGCGCCGCCCTGGTGCGGGTCGAGGCGAACGCCCGCGCCCTGCTGGCGGGCGAGCGGACGGCGCTGAACCTGCTGGGCCGGATGTGCGGCATCGCCACCCTGACCCGGGCCTATGTCGAGGCCGTGTCGGGAAGCCGCGCCCGTATCGCCGACACGCGCAAGACCACGCCGGGGCTGAGGGCGCTGGAGAAACACGCCGTGGCCTGCGGCGGAGGGATGAACCACCGCTTCGGCCTGGATGACGCCATCCTGATCAAGGACAACCACGTCGCCCTGTGCGGCGGAGTGGGCGAGGCGGTGCGCCGCGCCCGCGCCCATGCCGGCCATCTGGTCCGTATCGAGGTGGAGGTCGACGGCCTGAACCAGCTGGACGAAGCCCTGGCCGAGCGGCCGGACGTGGTCATGCTGGACAACTTCACCCTGCCGGCCCTGCGCGAGGCGGTGGAGCGGGCCAAGGTCAGCCCCTTCGGCCGGCCGGTGCTGGAAGCCTCGGGCGGGGTGACGCTGGAGACGGTCGCCGAGATCGCGCGCACGGGCGTGGATGTGATCTCGGTCGGCGCCCTGACCCATTCGGCGCCCGCGCTGGATGTCGGCCTGGACGCGCGCTGAACGGGCGGATCGGCGAAGAAAGCGGGGAACGGAGCGCGGGGGCGGGGGTTGTCAGATCATCCCCGAAAGGAGCGATCCATGACCCACGCACCGAAAATTCCCAAGGAACAGCGCAGCTTCGCCGCGCGCGGCGATCGCGACCTGAAGGACGCCATGACCATCGACCGGCGCGACCTGGCCACCGGCGCCCAGTCGCCCCAGCCTGGCGATGCGGACGTCAACCTGGACACCCAGGGCCGGTTCGGGAACCTGCGCCAGAACCTGACCACCCACTGGAAGGTTCAGGACCGCTGAAGGCGGTGTCGCCGCCTCAGACCCCCGCCTCAGGCCGGACTGGCGGTCACGGCGGCGACCGAAGCGGTCTCGGCCGGCGCGGGCGCGGGGCGCGGGGCCGGGGCGACCGCAGCGACGGGGCGGGGCGCGGGCTTGGCCGCCGGCGTTTCAGGCGCGGGCAGTTCGCGGCCCTCCTGGGCCAGCAGGGCCGTATAGGCGATGGCCTGGCCCGCCTGACGCGCGACGTCCGCGGTCTCCAGACCGGCCTGGATCAGCTGGGGCTCGTCCGAGGCGGTCGAGGGGCGCGGCGTATAGGTGAAGGCGGAACTGCCGCCCGCGCGCCCGCCGAAGCGATAGAAGAGGTGCCGGCCGACCTGGGTCACCTGGATCAGGGAGGCGCGCCAGCCCGGCGCCACGCCCGTGGTGTGGAAATGGGTGGCCGAACCGACGGGCGCATAGACATAGCCGGACAGGGCGCGGGTCGCGACTTCACGCGCCCGGTTCCAGGCGGCGCGGTTGACGCCGCCGCGCATCGAGCCGTCGCAGGTGAAGCTGAACTGGCAGCCGGAACGCCGTCCGGCGCCCTGGAAGACCACGCCGCAGACGCTGTTGGGGAAGGCGCCGTGGCGGGCGCGGTTCAGCACCACCTGGGTCACCGCCCGCATACCGTCCAAACCCTCGCCGCGGGCTTCGTAATAGGCGGCCTGGGTCAGGCAATCCAGGTCGCGGGAATCGTCCAGGGCGCTGGCCAGATGGAAGGGCTGGACCGAGGGGCCGGCGGTCAGGCTGACGCGGCGCAGGCCCGAGGGGGCAGGGCGCAGCTGTTCCAGACGCGCGGTCAGCAGGGCCGCCTGGCGGTCACGCTGGGCCCCGCCGGCGACCGTATAGGGATCATGGCGGCGCGCGATGGCCAGGGCGCCCTCGTCCAGACCGCCGGCGGCGGCCGACAGGGCCTCTTCGGTGAAGCCGGCGGCGGTGGCCGCCTGGATCCGCTTGGCCTGATCCCGCACCGTATTGGCCCGCGCCGTCGCCCCGCCCAGATAGGCGCAGCCGATGGCCAGCCCGACCAGTCCGCCGAACATCGCCGCCGTCGCCAGGGGGCGCATCCGGACCACACGGTCCGAGGGCGCAGAGGCGGAGGCGGGCATGGCGGTCAGGCCAAGGGCGTGGGTCAAAGGCGTCGTCCTGTTCGGCAGGGCTGGAAACGTCGCCCCTGGGTCGTCTCGCCTGCATGAAGTCGCGCTTCGACTTCAGCTGCGGGGTCGGCGCCGGGCGAACAGCCGGGGCCGGGAAGGCGCGCCTATAGCCATCCGTTTATGGCGTCAATGTGGTTGATTCGCAAGATTCATGGGCGGATGAGCATCGATGAGAAATTATCATGCACCACCAAGGCGATATGCGGCCAACCTGTTTCAAGGCGGCAGACAGCGCCCCGATTACTTCGATCCTGATCTGAAAACGACCTGGGCGCCTCGTCGCCGGTCAGGCGAACACTGAAATCCAGATGGGATGGTCCCTCCCGATGTTCAAGGCGCGCCGCCCAGGCCAGGGGGAACTCCGGCTTTGCCGTTTCGTTATGCGCGGACATCCACACGAGGAGGCTGTTCCATGAAAACCCAGATTGTCGCCGCGACCGCCATCGCCGGCGCCCTGATCCTGTCCGCCTGCGGCGCCACCACCGAACAGAAGGCGGCGACGGGCGCCGTGGCCGGGGCCGTGGTGGCCGGGCCGGTTGGCGCGGCCGTGGGCGGCGCGGCGGGGGCGGCGGCGGGCCAGGCCGACCGGCCGCGCTGAGGCGTCAGGTCCTGAAAGAAGACCGCGCGGGCCCGCACAGGCATTGCTGTGCGGGTCATGCTGTCCAAACTCGTCATCCTGTCCGCCGTGGTGCTCGCCCTGGCGCCGTCGGCCGGCCCGTCGCGGACCATCGCCCTGGGTCCCCTGGACGCCGCCTATGACCCGGCCGAAATGACCGTCGAGCTATTCGAGGGCGGGGTGGTGCTGGATTCCGTCCGCCCCTGGAACCGGACCGCCGCCTATGTCGAGGTTTCCGACGCCGCCCCCTGTTCGACCGACGCCATGCAGGAGGCCCTGGGCGACCGGGGCGAGACCCGGCACGAGATCGGCACGCGGCAGCTGGACTCGGGCCTGACCCTGCACTGGGCCACCTCCTGGACCGGCTGTAGAGCGCGGACGGGACGGCCGATCGCCGCCTGCATCCGCCATGACGGGGTGACCACAAGGGTGCGCGGTCTGGACCTGGGATGCCGCACGCCGATCGCCCAGGACGCCCTGATCCTGGACCTGTTGTCCGGGGCCCGGCCGCGCGAAAGCGTCGGTTGAGCCACGTCGCCCCTTGATTTTCGGTCCCGGTTGAGGTTCAGCCTCCCGGTTCCCATATCTCCGCATCCGGCGGCCCAGCCCGGCCGCGCGACGAAGGACCGTCTCCGCCCGCATGAAAGACCTGAAGAACACCGGCTTCACCGATCGCCTCGCCGCCCAGCAGGACGCCAAGAAGGCGCTCCTGGCGCGTTTCAAGCCCAAGGCCGCCGCGCCGGATCCCGAGTTCGACAAGCTGGCCGAGAAGCGCGCCGCCGAAAAGGAGGCCCTGCGCCAGGAACACGAGATGGCCAAGGCCGAGCGTCGCCGCGAGAAGGCCGAGAAGGAGGCCGCGCGCCTGGACGCCGAGCGCGAGGCGCAGGAGGCGATCGACGCCGAAAAGCGCGCCGCCCGCAAGGAGCGCAAGCAGCTGACCAAGGAAGAACAGAAGGCTCGCCGCGACGCCCGCTACGCCGCCCGCAAGGCGCGCCGGTAATCACCGCCGCCCGCTCGGCCCCGCTCAGTAGGGGGTCGCGCCGTCGTGAAGCAGCCGCCGCAGCTGGTCGGCGGAATAGGGCTTGGCCAGGAAGGGCCAGGGCGCGTCCTTCAGGGTCTCGTCGACATCGTCCCCGGCGTAGCCCGAGGTCAGGACGATCCGCATGGCGGGGTATCGCTCCGAGGCGCGCCGCGCCAGTTCGACCCCGCTCATGCCGCCAGGCATGACAATGTCGGTCAGCATCATGTCGAAGGCTCCCTGCTCCAGCAGGTCCAGCGCCTGGGGCGCCGTTTCGGCCGCGGTGACCTCCAGCCCCATGGACTTGAGCATATCGACGGCCACGGCGCCGACCGCCGGGTCGTCCTCCACCAGCAGGATGCGCCGACCCGCCACGATCCTCGCGGAGGTCGCCTCGGCGCGCGGCGCGGCCGCCCGCCCCGGCCGGACGTTTTTCAGCCGGGGCAGGAACAGGCGGATCTCGGTCCCCTCGCCGGGGGTGGAGGTGATCTGGACCCCGCCGCCCGACTGGCGCGCGAAGCCATAGACCTGGCTCAGGCCCAGGCCGGTGCCCTTCCCGACCGACTTGGTGGTGAAGAAGGGGTCGAAGACCCGGTCGATGATCTCGGGCGGGATGCCGTCGCCATTGTCGGTCACGGTGACGCAGACATAGTCGCCGGCCGGAATGTCGGTCGCCTCCTGTTCGCCGATCTCGCAGTTCAGGCTCTGGACAGTGATCCGGCCGCCGTCGGCCAGGGCGTCGCGGGCGTTGACGATGAGGTTCAGCAGGGCCGCCTCGAACTGGGCCGGATCGACATTGACCCGGGCCCCGCCCCGCCGAAGCTTCAGGCGGAACTCCACCGCTTCGCCGACCGCCCGGCGCAACAGGGGCTCGCCCTCGCGGATCAGGCCGTTCAGGTCGATGATCTCGGGCCGCAGGGCCTGGCGGCGCGAAAAGGCCAGCAACTGATGGGTCAGCCGTTCGCCGCGCCGCGCGGCGGCCAGGGCGGCCTCGCCCAGCTTCTTGCGCCGCGCCGCGTCGTCGGGCGAACGCAGGATCATGTCCAGGGCGCCGATCACCACCGTCAGCAGGTTGTTGAAGTCGTGCGCCACCCCGCCGGTCAGCCGCCCGACCGCCTCCAGCCGCTGGGCGTGCATCAGATCGGCCTCGGCCTTCGCCTTTTCGGCCAGGGCTTCGCCGACCCGCTCTTCCAGCAGTTCGTTGATCCGCTTCAGATCGTCCTCGGCCCGCTTGGCGTCGGTGACGTCGATGGTGGCGCCGACATAGCCCCGGAACAGGCCCGCGGCGTCATAGCGGGGCACCCCCTCGGTGCGCAGCCAGCGCTCGCCCTGGGTCGGATGATTGACCCGGACCACCGCCTCGAACCGGTCGCGCACCTTGTGCGCCTTGCTGAAGGCGCGCTCGAACCGCGACAGGTCGCGCGGGTGGATCAGCCGTCGCCAGGCGGCGCTCAGCCTCTGGTCCGACCGGACGCCGAAGAAGCTCTTGTAGCGGCGGTTGCCGAAGACGATGCGAAACAGCTCGTCGCTCATCCAGATGATGGCCGGGGCGCTGTCGGCGACGGTGCGGAACCGGGCCTCGGATTCGGCGATGCGATGCTCGGCCTCGCGCATCTCGGTCACGTCGAAGGCCACGCCGACGAAACCCAGCACCTGGTCGCCGGGTCCCAGGCGGGGGCGTGAGAACGACTTCAGCCAGCGGTATTCGCCGTCGTGCCGAAGATAGCGGGCCTCCATCGAAAAGGGCTCGCGTGTCGCCTCTCCGGCCAGGGATTCGCTCAGCACCCGATCCTGATCGTCGGGATGGATGACGGCGCGCCAGTCCGCCAGCCGCGCCTCCTCATAGGTCCCGCCGTTGTAGGCGACATAGGCCTGGTTCACGAACTCGCGCACCCGGTCCGGGCCGGTGACCCAGATCAGCACCGGAGCGGTGTCGGCCACGGCGCGGAACCTCTGTTCGCTCTCGCGCACGGCCAGTTCGGCGCGGGCCCGTTCGACCTCGGCCCAGGTGCGGGCGGCGACCTCTTCCACCAGCCGGATTTCGGCGGCGGTCCATTGGCGCGGCGCGGCGGCGTGGACATAGAGGAAGGCGCGCAGCCGGCCGCCGCGGATCAGGGGCGCGCGGATGATGGCGCGGGTCTCGATGGCCTTGAACGCCTGGGCCACCGGAACCGTGCGGGGGTCGGCCCCGATGTCGGCGATGGCCACGGTGCGGCCCTTGGCCAGGTCCTCCAACAACTGGGCGCCGAAGGCGTGCAGGCTGAATCGGCCCTGGGCGCTGGCCACGCCGGAGGTCCAGTCGCGGCTGTTGGCGACAATGCCCTGATCCTGATCCACCTCGCCGTAGCCGACCCGCTGGACGCCCAGTTCGGCGCCCAGCTGCTCCTCGACCGTGACCATGACCTCTTCCGGATCGGACAGGTCGCGGATGCGGTCGTTCAGAGACAGCAGGAAGGCCTGGCGCCGTCCCTGGACCGCCAGGGCGTCCAGGGCGTCACGCGTATCGGTGACGTCGAAGGACATGCCGACATAGCCCAGGAACCGGCCGTCGGTGTCCTGGCGCGGCTTGACCGCCACCCGCATCCAGCGCCAGGCGCCGTCGGCGCGGCGGAAACGGGCCTCGAAATCATAGGGCTGGTGCTGGGGCCGAGCGCGCGCCTGAACCGCGTTCACGGCATCAAGGTCGTCGGGATGAAGCGACTGCTTCCATCCGTGGCCCAGAATCCGGGTCGCCGGGACGCCGTAGAACTCGGCCAGGGCGGTATTGGCGAACTCCACATCCCCCTTGACGCCCGTGAGCCAGACGGGCGACGGCGCCCTGTCGGCCATCAGGCGGAAGCGGCTTTCGCTCTCGCGCAGGGCGGCCTCTGCGGCCCGCGCCTGGGTGACGTCCGTATTGACCCCGATCAGGCCCAGGAAGGCCCCGTCCGGCGCGAAACGTGGCTGGGCCTCGGTGCGCAGCACGCGCCAGTCGCCCGAGGCGTGGCGATAGCGCGCCTCGGTGACCAGGGCCGCGGCGGCCTGGGTGGCGGCGATGCTCTGGGCCACCACGCGGTCGCGGTCGTCCGGGTGAAGGGTGGTGGAGAAATCGAACTCGCCCTGGTCGCCCACGCCCCAGAATTCGCGCTGGGCCTTGTTCAGGTGAATGCAGGCGCCGGCGGTGTCGCTCATCCACAACAGGGCGGGAGAGAACTCGCTGAAGGCCGTCAGCCGATCCTCGGTCTCCTCGGCGCGGGCGTCGGAGGCGGACCGCGCCCTGAGCGCCTCGTCCAGCCGCCTCAGGGCCTTGCCCAGGGCGGCGGACACCAGGGTCACGAAGGCGCCGATCAGCAGGAAGTTCACCGTGGCGACCACGCCCAGCCGATCCCAGAGGCCGACCCCCTGGACATGCGATCCCAGCAGCAGCTGCGCCCCGACCAGGCAGGCCGCCATGGCCGCGAAACCCGCGATCCGGCCGCCGGCCAGGGCCGCCAGGATCACCCCCGGCAGCAGGATCATGAAACCGCTGATGGAGCCATAGAAGCCAGACGCGGCCCAGCGCACAAGGATGGCCGCGACGCCCCATGCCAGCCCCGTCGCCAGGCTGTGCAGCGGGGACGTGAGGGGGCGACGAGCCAGGCGGGCCAGCCCGGCCTCGAAATCAACAGCTCGCCTCAGCGAGGCCAAGGCCCCCATCACTCCCCCGAGTTCGGCGTCACGCGACCCTAGGCAACGCATGATGGCGCAATGCGTTCCAGGGGCTGGAAAGGGGCAGGCGGACCTTGGTGAAGGGGCCGCGCCCTCCCATCTAATCAAATTGAAGCGTGCAAACAGGAGAGACGCATTCCCATGGACCCCACGATCAAGACCGGCATCAGCAAGGGCCACCGCAAGGAGGTTGCGGAACAACTGACCCGCGTCCTGTCCGACAGCTTCGCGGTCTATCTTAAGACCCACGGCTATCACTGGAACGTGCGCGGGCCCGAGTTCTTCGCCCTGCACAACCTGCTGGAACAGCAGTACCGCGAACAGTGGGAGGCCCTGGACGAGATCGCCGAGCGCATCCGCAGCCTGGGTGAGGCGGCGCCCCAGGGTTATGGCGCCTTCGCCAACCTGACCTCCATCAAGGACGGCGATCCGGACAAGGACGCCCCGGCCATGCTGGACGAGCTGATGCGCGACCATGAGACCCTGCTGTCCACCGCGCGTCAGGCTCTGAAGACGGCCGAGGACGACGGCGACGACGTCACCGCCGACCTGATGACCCAGCGGCTGGCGGCCCACGAGAAGGCGGCCTGGATGTTGCGCGCCACCCTGGGCGGCCGCTAGAGCCTGATCGTTTTAGACGGAACCGCGTCGCGGTTCCGGCTGAAG
>NZ_JAHBYB010000013.1 GCF_019636155.1 Brevundimonas sp.
TTCGGCGGCCAGCTTTTCGGTCATGGTGTTTTCACCACGGTTGCGGGCGGCGTTGACCAGCCAGCGGATGGCCAGGGCGCGGCGACGGTCGGGACGAACCTCGACCGGCACCTGATAGGTGGCGCCGCCGACCCGGCGCGAACGCACTTCGACCGACGGGGCGACGTTCTCCAGGGCGGTATGGAAGGTGGCGACCGGCTCCTGGTCCTTCTTCTTCTCGGCCAGGATGTCGAAGGCGCCGTAGACGATGTTCTCGGCGACGGCCTTTTTGCCTTCGTACATGACGTAGTTCATGAATTTGGTGACGATCAGGTCACCGAATTTGGGATCCGGCAGGACTTCACGCTTCTGGGCGCGGTGACGACGGGACATGGATGTATCCTCTTGAATCTATAGGGCGCGCAGGGCGGATTACTTCGGACGCTTGGCGCCGTAGTGCGAACGGCGCTGCTTGCGGTCCTTGACGCCTTGCGTGTCCAGCACGCCGCGCAGGATGTGGTAGCGGACGCCGGGCAAGTCCTTGACGCGGCCGCCGCGGATCAGGACCACCGAGTGCTCCTGCAGGTTGTGGCCTTCGCCGGGGATGTAGCACACGGCTTCGTAGCCGTTCTTGGCCAGGCGGACCTTGGCGACCTTACGCAGGGCCGAGTTCGGCTTCTTCGGGGTCGTGGTGTAGACGCGGGTGCAGACGCCGCGGCGCTGGGGCGAACCCTCCAGGGCCGGCACCTTGTTACGGGTGGGCTTGGGCTTGCGGGGCTTGCGCATCAGCTGGTTGATCGTGGGCATTCGATACCGTCTCGACTTCTGTATGGAGGCGTGTGCCTTTCGGCCGGAGCGCCTCATGGACCTTCTTCTGAACGGGAAAGGGTTTCCCCGCCCGGGCGGCTTTGCGAGACCGTGTCGCCGGCTCAAACAGAAAAGCCGGAACGCGCGCTTCGGGCGTTCCGGCGGGCTCAGCCCGTCCGTTCGATTGTGACGATCGCGAGGGACGGCGAACCGCCCGCCTCGAAAGTGCGCGCCCTTTACGCGGCGCCGGGCCCAAGGTCAAGCGGAACGGTCAGAAAGGCCAGCCCCAATACGGCCACGGTCGCTGGCTCCACTGGGCGAAAGCGGGAGGGCGTGTGAGGCGGATCGACTGGACCTGGCCCAGAGGCGCGGAGCGCGGGCGGCTGCCGGCCCTGGTCGCGGCGTCGGTGGCCCTGCACGCCGTGGTGCTGGGCTATATGGCCCTGCGCACTTTCGACGCGCCCAGCCTGCCCGCCTTCGAGCCGGTCCGGCAGGCCATCCCCCTCGATCTCACGCCACGCCCCCTGTTGCAGGGCGAACGACGGCGACAGCCGGCGGCTGCGGTCGAGGCGCCGACCCCCGCCCTGTCGCGCACGGCGCCAGCATCGGAGGCCGCGCCCGTCGCCCCCCGCAGCCGACGCGAGGAGGACGAGACGCCCCAGGCCCCGGCCGGCCGCATGGCCGCCCCGGCCCCCGCGGGCGCCCCGGCCCCGCCCGACGGCGCCTGGCAGGTTCGGCGCGAGAGCCTGGGCGACGGGGTGGCGCGCACCCTGCGCCAGGGCCTGCCCGGCTGCGGCATGATGTTCGACCGGCTCAGCGCCGCCGAACAGGCCCTGTGCGATCAGAGGTTCAACGCCGCCGCCGGCCGCGCCGCACCCCTGGCGGGAACCGGCAACCCCGAACGCGACGCCCGGTTCGCGGCCGAGGGCGAGCGCGAGCTACGCCGCTATGAAGCCCGGCGCCGGCCCCTGTCGGGCGGGACAGGAGTGGTCGGGCCGGGTGACTGTCCGGGATCGAATTTCGGGGTCGGCTGCGCCGGCGCCCACCTGCCCGACGTCCAGGGCGTCGACATGCGCCAGGGCGCGACCACCACCCACAACTCCAGCCAGCGCCAGCGATAGGGCGCGAAAAAGGGCGGCCCGTCGCCAGACCGCCCTTCCCGTCTCGGATCGTCAGGCCGATCAGCCTTCCGAATGCTCCAGCTCGGCGGCCAGGTCGGCCGGCAGGGGCTCGACCGCGGCTTCCAGCGACTGGGTCAGTTCGGCGTCGCGTTCGTTGGCGATCTTCTGCAGCGAGCGCAGATAGGCGCCGGTGCCCGCCGGGATCAGCCGGCCGACGATGACGTTCTCCTTCAGGCCTTCCAGCGTGTCCTTCTTGCCGTTGACCGAGGCGTCCGTCAGGACGCGGGTGGTCTCCTGGAAGGATGCCGCCGAGATGAAGCTGCGGGTCTGCAGCGACGCCTTGGTGATGCCCAGAAGGACCGGCTGGGTGATGGCCGGACGGCCGCCACGCTTCTCGACCTTGGCGTTCTCCAGGGCGGCCTCGGCCACCTCGACCGTGTCGGACTTGATCAGGGTGGTTTCACCCGGATCGACGACCTCGACCTTCTGCAGCATCTGGCGGACGATCACCTCGATGTGCTTGTCGTTGATCGGCACGCCCTGCAGTCGATAGACCTCCTGCACCTCGTTGACGAGGTATTCGGCCAGGGCCTCGACGCCCTGGATGCGCAGCAGGTCGTGCGGGTCCGGGTTGCCGTCGATGATGTAGTCGCCCTTCTGGATCAGGTCGCCGTCGTGGACGGAGATGTGCTTGCCCTTGGGGATCAGGAACTCGACCGCCTCGGCCTGGTTGCCGTCGGCATCCGGCTCCGGGGTGATCTTGATCCGGCGCTTGTTCTTGTAGTCGCGGCCGAATTCGACGCGGCCATCCATCTCGGCGATGACCGCGCAGTCCTTCGGACGACGCGCTTCGAACAGCTCGGCCACCCGCGGCAGACCGCCGGTGATGTCGCGGGTCTTGGCGCCTTCGGTCGGGACGCGGGCGATGATCTCGCCCGGCTTGACCTCGTCGCCGTTCGACACGGACAGAACCGCGCCCACCGGCAGCAGGTAACGGGCGTCCGAACCCGACGACAGCTTGGCGTAGGCGTCGCCCTTGGTGACGCCCATGGCCGGACGCAGGTCCGAGCCGCGCGGGCTGGCGCGCCAGTCGGAGACCACGCGGTTGGCGATGCCGGTCGCCTCGTCGGTTTCCTCGCGGACCGACAGGCCCTCGACCAGGTCTTCGAAGCGGATCACCCCGCCCACCTCGGTCAGGATCGGGGTGGTGTAGGGGTCCCACTCGGCCAGACGCTGACCCTTGGCGATGTCGCCGCCGTCCTTGACGCGGATGCGGGCGCCGTAGGGCGCCTTGTGCGTCTCGCGGTCCTTGCCGTCGACGGTGACGACGACCACCACGTTGCGGCTCATGGCCACCAGGTCGCCGTGGGCGGCCTTGACGGTCGGGCCGACGATCTTTGCCTTGCCGGCGTTGGTCGCCTCGACGAACGAGGTCTCGGCCACCTGGGCCGTGCCGCCGATGTGGAAGGTCCGCATGGTCAGCTGGGTGCCCGGCTCGCCGATCGACTGGGCGGCGATGACGCCGACCGCTTCGCCGATGTTGACATTGGTGCCGCGCGCCAGGTCACGGCCGTAGCACATGCCGCAGATGCCGGCCTCGGCCTCGCAGGTCAGGGCCGAACGGACCTTGACCGACTGGACCCCGGCGGCCTCCAGGGCCTCGACCTCTTCTTCCTGCAGATAGGTGTCCGCGGCGAACAGGACGGTGTCGGAACCCGGCTCCTTGATGTCCTCGGCCGCATAGCGGCCCAGCACGCGCTGGCCCAGCGAGACCAGGACGTCGCCGCCCTCGACCACCGCCTTCAGGGTGATGCCGCGGGTGGAACCGCAGTCTTCCTCGGTGACGATGGAATCCTGGGCCACGTCCACCAGACGACGGGTCAGATAGCCCGAGTTGGCGGTCTTCAGGGCGGTGTCGGCCAGACCCTTGCGGGCGCCGTGGGTCGAGTTGAAATACTCAAGGACGGTCAGGCCTTCCTTGAAGTTCGACACGATCGGCGTCTCGATGATCTCGCCCGAGGGCTTGGCCATCAGGCCGCGCATGCCGCCCAGCTGCTTCATCTGGGCCTGCGAACCGCGGGCGCCCGAGTTGGCCATCATGAACACCGAGTTGATGTCCGGCGCCTGGCCGTCGATCAGGACGCGCGGCTGGGCGATCTCGCCCATCATGGCGTCGGCGATCCGGTCGGTGGCCTTGGCCCAGGCGTCGACGACCTTGTTGTATTTCTCGCCCTTGGTGATCAGGCCGTCGGCGTACTGTTGCTCGTACTCCTCGACCTGCTTGCGGGTTTCCTCGACGAACTCGACCTTCTTGGCCGGGATGACGATGTCGTCCTTGCCGAACGAGATGCCGGCCTTGGCCGCCTCGCGGAAGCCCAGCCCCATCATCTGGTCGGCGAAGATGACCGTCGCCTTCTGACCGCAGTGGCGATAGACCACGTCGATCAGGTTGCCGATCTCCTTCTTGGTCAGGTTCTTCTCAAGCAGGCGATAGCCGACGTTCGGATTCTTGGGCAGCAGGGCGCCCAGCTTCATCCGGCCCGGGGTGGTGTCGATCACCTTGGTGACCAGCTGCCCCTCGGCGTCCATCTCGGTCCAGCGGGCCTTGATCTTGGTGTGCAGGGTCACCACGCCGGCGTCCAGCGCCGCGTCGATCTCGCCGATGTTGGCGAACAGCTTGCCCTCGCCCGGTTCGCCGTCCTTGACCAGCGACAGGTAGTAGAGACCCAGGACGATGTCCTGCGACGGCACGATGATCGGCTTGCCGTTGGCGGGCGACAGGATGTTGTTCGTCGACATCATCAGCACGCGCGCCTCCAGCTGGGCCTCGAGGCTCAGCGGGACGTGAACGGCCATCTGGTCGCCGTCGAAGTCGGCGTTGAAGGCGGCGCAGACCAGCGGGTGCAGCTGGATGGCCTTGCCCTCGATCAGCTTGGGCTCGAACGCCTGGATGCCCAGACGGTGCAGGGTCGGCGCCCGGTTCAGCATGACCGGGTGTTCGCGGATCACCTCGTCCAGGATGTCCCAGACCTGCGGCTGCTCGCGCTCGACCATCCGCTTGGACTGTTTGACCGTGCCCGACAGGCCCTTGGCGTCCAGCCGCGCATAGATGAACGGCTTGAACAGCTCCAGCGCCATCTTCTTGGGCAGGCCGCATTCGTGCAGCTTCAGATCGGGGCCGACCACGATGACCGAACGGCCCGAATAGTCGACCCGCTTGCCCAGCAGGTTCTGGCGGAAGCGGCCCTGCTTGCCCTTCAGCATGTCGGCCAGCGACTTCAGGGGCCGCTTGTTGGCGCCGGTGATGACCCGGCCGCGACGGCCGTTGTCGAACAGGGCGTCGACCGATTCCTGCAGCATCCGCTTTTCGTTGCGGATGATGATGTCCGGCGCCCGCAGCTCCATCAGGCGCTTCAGGCGGTTGTTCCGGTTGATGACCCGGCGATACAGGTCGTTCAGGTCCGAGGTGGCGAAGCGGCCGCCATCCAGCGGCACCAGCGGGCGCAGTTCCGGCGGGATCACCGGCACGACCGTCAGCACCATCCACTCCGGCTTGTTGCCGCTGTCCAGGAAGGCCTCGATCAGCTTCAGGCGCTTGGACGCCTTCTTGGCCTTCATCTCCGACGGATTGTCGGCCAGTTCGGCGCGGTGCTTCTCGGCTTCCTGATGCAGGTCGATGCCCATCAGCAGGTTGCGGACGGCCTCGGCGCCGATCTCGGCGGTGAAGCCGTCATCGCCGAACTCTTCCTGATACTGGTAGAATTCGTCCTCGCTCAGCAGCTGGTTCTGCTTCAGCGAGGTCAGGCCCGGCTCGGTGACGATGTAGTTCTCGAAATACAGGACGCGCTCGACGTCCTTCAGCGCCATGTCCAGCATCAGGGCGATGCGCGACGGCAGCGACTTCAGGAACCAGATGTGGGCGACCGGGGCGGCCAGTTCGATGTGACCCATCCGCTCGCGCCGGACGCGGGCCAGGGTGACCTCGACGCCGCATTTCTCGCAGATGATGCCCTTGTATTTCATGCGCTTGTACTTGCCGCACAGGCATTCATAGTCCTTGGTCGGGCCAAAGATACGGGCGCAGAACAGGCCGTCACGCTCGGGCTTGAACGTGCGGTAGTTGATGGTCTCGGGCTTCTTGATCTCGCCGAACGACCACGACCGGATCTTCTCCGGCGAGGCCAGGGCGATCTTGATCTGGTCGAAGGTCGGGGCGACCGGGACCGGGTTGAAGATGTTCAGGACGTCCTGGTTCATCTTGGTTTCCTTGCTGCGGGTTGGCCCGCGATAAATAGTGTCGGATGAACAGTGATCAGTGGTCGGTGATTAGTGACTAGTGGCTGGGACGAGGCGGCTTTCGCCACTAATCACTAGCCACTAATCACTTTTTCCACTGCCTCAGCCGTTCTCCAGCTCCACGTTCAGGCCCAGCGAGCGCATTTCCTTGACGAGCACGTTGAAGCTCTCGGGAATGCCGGCCTCGAAGCTGTCGTCGCCGCGGACGATGGCCTCGTAGACCTTGGTGCGGCCGGCCACGTCGTCCGACTTGACCGTCAGCATCTCCTGCAGGGTGTAGGCGGCGCCGTAGGCTTCCAGGGCCCAGACCTCCATCTCCCCGAAGCGCTGGCCGCCGAACTGCGCCTTGCCGCCCAGCGGCTGCTGGGTGACCAGCGAATACGGGCCGATCGAGCGGGCGTGGATCTTGTCGTCCACCAGGTGGTGCAGCTTCAGCATGTAGATGTAGCCGACCGTGACCGGACGCTTGAACTGCTCGCCGGTCTGGCCGTCGAACAGGATCGACTGGCCCGAACGGTGCAGGCCGGCGTCTTCCAGCAGGCGCTCGATGTCGCTGATGTGGGCGCCGTCGAACACCGGGGTGGCGAACGGCACGCCCTTGGACAGGTTGCGGGCCAGCTCGATCAGCTCGCCCTCGTCCGACGGCAGGGGAGTGTCCTTGCCATAGACGGACTGCAGCCGCTCGATCAGGGCCTTCTTCTGACCACCCTCCTGCCAGGCTTCCAGCAGGCCGGCGATCTGCTTGCCCAGGCCGGCCGCGGCCCAGCCCAGGTGGGTCTCGAAGATCTGGCCGATGTTCATGCGCGACGGCACGCCCAGCGGGTTCAGCACCACGTCGACCGAGGTGCCGTCCTCCAGGTGGGGCATGTCCTCGATCGGCAGGATCTTGGAGATGACGCCCTTGTTGCCGTGACGGCCGGCCATCTTGTCGCCGGGCTGGAGCTTGCGCTTCACGGCCACGAAGACCTTGACCATCTTCATCACGCCCGGCGGCAGTTCGTCGCCGCGCTGCAGCTTCTCGACCTTGTCCTCGAAGCGGCGGTCCAGCGCCTTGCGGGCGTCCTCGAACTGCTTCTTCATGGCCTCGAGCTCGCCCATGGCCTTTTCGTCGTCCAGGGCGATCTGCCACCACAGGCCGCGCGACAGGTCGCCCAGCTTGTCTTCGGTGATCTCGCCGCGGCCCAGGCCCTTGGGCCCCGACACGGCGGTCTTGCCCAGGATCAGGGGCTTCAGGCGGCCATAGACGTTGCGCTCGAGGATCTTCAGCTCGTCGTCGCGGTCCTTGCCCAGACGCTCGATCTCGGCGCGCTCGATGGCCATGGCGCGCTCGTCCTTGTCGACGCCGTGGCGGTTGAACACCCGCACGTCGACGATGGTGCCCGCCACGCCCGGCGGCAGACGCAGCGAGGTGTCGCGGACATCCGACGCCTTCTCGCCGAAGATGGCGCGCAGCAGCTTCTCTTCCGGCGTCATCGGGCTTTCGCCCTTGGGCGTGACCTTGCCGCACAGGATGTCGCCCGGCTGGACCTCGGCGCCGATGGCCACGATGCCCGCCTCGTCGAGGTTGCGCAGGGCCTCCTCGCCGACGTTGGGGATGTCGCGGGTGATCTCTTCCGGCCCCAGCTTGGTGTCGCGGGCCATGACCTCGAATTCCTCGATGTGGATCGAGGTGAAGACGTCGTCGCGCACGATACGCTCGGAGATCAGGATCGAGTCTTCGAAATTGTAGCCGTTCCACGGCATGAAGGCGACCAGGGCGTTGCGGCCCAGAGCCAGTTCGCCCAGGTCCGTCGACGGGCCGTCGGCGATGACGTCGCCGAACTTCACCTCATCGCCCACGCGCACGATCGGGCGCTGGTTGATGCAGGTCGACTGGTTGGAACGCTGGAATTTCGACAGGCGATAGATGTCGACGCCCGAACGGCCGGCCTCGACGTCGCCGGTGGCGCGCACCACGATGCGGGTGCCGTCGATCTGTTCGACCACCCCGTCACGACGGGCCACGACCACGGCGCCGGAGTCGACCGCCACGACGCTTTCCATCCCGGTGCCGACCAGAGGCGCATCGGTCTGGACCAGCGGCACGGCCTGACGCTGCATGTTGGCTCCCATCAGAGCCCGGTTGGCGTCGTCGTTTTCCAGGAAGGGGATCAGGGCGGCGGCGACCGAAACGACCTGTTTCGGCGACACGTCCATCATGTCGACCGTTTCCTTGGTCAGCAGCTGGGATTCGCCGTTGACCCGGCCGGGGACCAGCTCCTCGACGATCTCGCCCTTGTTCAGCTCGATATTGGCCTGGGCGATGACGTGCTTGGCCTCTTCCATGGCCGAGATATAGACCACCTCGTCCGTGGCCTTGCCGTCCTTCACGCGCCGGTAGGGGCTTTCGATGAAGCCGTATTTGTTCACCCGGGCGTGGGTGGCCAGGCTGTTGATCAGGCCGATGTTCGGGCCTTCCGGCGTCTCGATCGGGCAGATGCGGCCATAGTGGGTCGGATGGACGTCGCGGACCTCGAAGCCCGCGCGCTCGCGCGTCAGGCCGCCCGGGCCCAGGGCCGACAGGCGACGCTTGTGGGTGATCTCAGACAGCGGGTTGGTCTGGTCCATGAACTGCGACAGCTGCGACGAACCGAAGAACTCGCGCACGGCGGCGGCGGCCGGCTTGGCGTTGATCAGGTCGTGCGGCATGACCGTGTCGATATCGACCGAGGACATGCGCTCCTTGATGGCGCGCTCCATCCGCAGCAGGCCGACGCGGTACTGGTTCTCCAGCAGCTCGCCCACCGAACGGACCCGGCGGTTGCCCAGGTTGTCGATGTCGTCGATCTCGCCCTGGCCGTCCTTCAGCCCGACCAGGATCTGCAGCACCTTCAGCACGTCTTCCTTGCGCAGCACGCGAATCTCGTCCGAGACCTCGGGGCTTTCCAGGCGCATGTTCATCTTCACGCGGCCGACCGACGACAGGTCGTAGCGTTCGGAATCGAAGAACAGGCTGTTGAACATCGCCTCGGCCGCTTCCGGCGTCGGCGGCTCGCCCGGACGCATGACGCGATAGACGTCGAACAGGGCTTCCTCGCGGTTGCTCGACTTGTCGATCCGCAGGGTGTTGCGCATGTAGGCGCCGACCGTGACATGGTCGATGTCCAGCACGTCGATGGTGGTGAAGCCGTTCTCGACCAGGAGGTCGATCGAGGCCTGCTCCAGCTCGTCGCCGGCCTCGGCGTAGATTTCGCCGGTCTGCATGTTGACCGCGTCATTGGCCAGATATTTGCCGATCAGGGCGTCCGCCGACAGCGACAGCGACTTGACCGTCTCGCCCAGCTTCTTGGCCTGGCGGGCGCTGATCTTGGTTCCGGCCGGGGCGATGACCTCGCCGGTGTCGGCGTCGATCAGGTCGAACTCGGGCTTCACCCCGCGCCAGCGCTCGGGCTTGTAGGGGGTGACCCAGCCGCTCTCGCCCTTCTTGGTCCGCATTTCGTAGGGCACGGTCTCGTAGAAGGTGCGCAGGATCTCCTCGCCGTCCATGCCCAGGGCATAGAGGAAGGTGGTCGCCGGCAGTTTGCGGCGGCGGTCGATGCGGACATAGACGATGTCCTTGGCGTCGAACTCGAAATCCAGCCACGACCCGCGATACGGGATCACCCGGGCGGCGAACAGCAGCTTGCCCGACGAGTGGGTCTTGCCCTTGTCGTGGTCGAAGAAGACGCCCGGCGAACGGTGCATCTGCGACACGATCACCCGCTCGGTGCCGTTGACGATGAAGGTGCCCTTGTCCGTCATGAGCGGGATGTCGCCCATGTAGACGTCCTGCTCCTTGATGTCCTTGACCGAGCGGGCGCCGGTTTCCTCGTCGGCCTCGAACACGATCAGGCGCAGCTTGACCTTCAGCGGCGCGGCGAAGGTCATGTCGCGCTGGATGCACTCCTCGACGTCATACTTCGGGTCCTCGAACTCGTAGGTGACGTATTCCAGGACGGCGCGTTCGTTGAAGTCCTTGATCGGGAAGACCGACTTGAACACCGCCTCGACACCCTGGTCCTTGCGCGGGGCCGAGCGGTCGCGTTGCAGGAACTGTTCGTAGGACGCGCGCTGAACCTCGATCAGGTTCGGCATCTGCACCGCCTCGGGGATGCGCCCGAACGACTTGCGGATGCGCTTCTTGCCGGTGAACGAGGTGGCGGAGGCGATCTGGGCGGCGAGCGCGAGACCGTCGATGGACTTGGCCATTCTGTTTTCCCAATCAGCGGGCCGGGAGGCGGACCCGCAATCAATGCAGCGGCCACGGCGCGCCTATCCGGCGTCCGCGGCGTTTAAGGTTTCGGCGTCCACCCTCGGCCCGATCCGGGCCAGGACGCCTGAAATGCAGGGCTCCCTTGGGGAGGAGCGCGTCTTCGCACCGGTCGGAGGGCGACGGACCGGGCCTCGACGCTTTCGCGCGCGACTCGTACGGAGTGATGCGGAACGCGCTGATATACTCGCTTTTCGGACGAAATAAAGGCCGGGGTCGCGGTTTCTTTTCCGCCGCGTCAGGAAAGGAAACTGGCCCCCGCCGGGATGGGCGGCGATCCTCGGTCGCGAACCCTCGGAGAAGCCCTCATGCGTCTCGCCATCCTGGCCGTTCTCGCCCTGACCGCCGCCCTCGGCTGGGGCGCCGCCTCGTCCGCGCGACAGACCGGCGTCGCCCCGGTCGGCAGCCCCGCGCGCTGTCTCGCCGTGGCCTCGGTCATGGTCGAAGCCGAGTCGGAGTCAGTCCGCGCGGGCCGGATGATTTTGGCCTTGGGCGAAACCAATGGCGCATCCCAGGCCGACATGGCCCGCACCCGCCAGTCGGTCGAGGAGGCCGAACGCGCCGTGGCCTCGTCCCGCGCGATCGCCGCCCGCTTTCCCCCGGACACGCGCGTCGATGCGACGACCAAGCGCCACCTGATGGATGCGGTCAGCATCGGCGCCCTGCGCACCGAACTGGCCGACTGCGCCGCCTCGCCCGCAGCCGCGCCGGCCCCGTCCCGCGTCGTCAACGGCTTCGTTCGCGAAGACGGACAGGACCGTCCGGGCAACGACCTTGGCATGGTCGAGGTGCGGACCGACGACTTCGAGGCCTGCCGCGCCCTGTGCGCCGCCAACGACCGTTGCCGCGCCTTCACCCTCTACACCCCGCCGCCGCGCGAAAAGAGTTTCTGCTGGCTGAAACACGCCGCCGGGCCGGCCAGGGCCGATCCCCACTCCGTCGGCGGCGTGCGGCGGTAGCGGCCTTAGCTACCCCTCTCATCCCTCTCCCATCGGGAGAGGGTCAGGAACGCCAACTGCGCGCGCCAGGGAACCCAACCCCCTGATCCCGCGCGCCAATCCCGCCGCCAACATCATCTCACACGCCTGGGCTGAGAACGGCCCTATACTCCCCAGGTCCCGTCGCATGGGGAGGCCGCGAGGCCAGCGACTTCGCGGCGGCGGGAGCGGAGGAAGCGGGGCTGTGCGTTGTGTCACTCACACGCATGGGCCTGCGGTCGTCGGATCGGACAGTCATTGGCGACGGGTCCGGCGACCGAGGGAGGGCCGAGGGGGTTACTCTGGCCGTTCCGGGACCGGGTCGTTGGCCCGGCCCGCCCGCCGCGGGCCACCGGGAGTAGCCGAAAAGATCGGCGCCCGCCCCGAGCTCGTGGAAACCCTCCGTGCGGAGCGTCAGACCTCTCGCCGAACACGGCACTCATACATCCCCGCCGGGCGATGGCCCGACGCTCCGCCGCCTTCCCATCACTTCGCAGCATCCGCTGGCGCGGAGGCGCCGCCAATTCCGCCCTCAAGCCGCGAGCCGCCGCGCGGCGAGCATAGGGCAGGCCATTGCCCTCAAGCCGCGAGCGACCGCGTCGCGAGCATAGGGCAACCAACAAGCCTTCTCCCCTTGTGGGAGAAGGTGGCCCGCGCAGCGGGTCGGATGAGGGGGAGGCCTGATCCAGGCTGATCATCAGACGCCCATCGCGCGGACCCAGCCCCCCTCATCCGTCAGGCTTCGCCTGCCACCTTCTCCCACAAGGGGAGAAGGACGATGGGGCGCTAAGGGGCTCTTCGGGACACGACGAACAGACCCCCTCCGTCTCGGCCGCTGCGCATCCGATCCACCTCCCCATCGCTGCGCGACAGGGAGGAGACGGACGGGGCCAGCATCCGACGCCGTCTCACACGCCGGAGAGACCCCTCATCCGTCAGGCTTCGCCTGCCACCTTCTCCCGCAAGGGGAGAAGGACGATGGGGCGATGGAGGGGCGCTTGGACCACGCGACGAACAGACCCCTCCTTGAACCCCGTTTCTGAGGGCGCAACAGGATGCTAAGCGTAGCCACATGACCCAGTTGATCGCCCCCGCCATCGCCGCCATCGCCGCCCTTTCGCTCGCCGCCTGCGCCACCGCCCCGGCGGCCCCGCCCGCGCCGACCGTTCCCGCCGGCCCTGCCAGCCAGGAGGGCTGGGACGCCGGTCAGGCGGCCTATCTGGCCTGGAACGGACAGCGTCGCGGCTGGACCACCACCGCCTCCGGCCTGCAGTATCGGCGGGTGGGCAGGGCGCATCCCGACGGCGCCCAGCCGGTCGCCGCCGATACGGTCAAGGTCCACTATCGCGGCGTGCGCATCGACGGGGTCGAGTTCGACAGTTCCTACAAACGGAACGAGCCGGCCGAATTCCCCCTGAACCGCGTCATCCGTGGCTGGACCGAGGGGGTGGCCCTGATGCGGGTGGGCGAGACCTATGAGTTCGTCATCCCCGCCGACATGGCCTATGGCGCGCGCCGCGTCGGCGCGGACATCCCGGCCAATTCTGTGCTGATCTTCACCGTCGAATTGCTGGACGTCGCGCGCGCCGGCTGATCGGCCGGGCGGGCGAACATGAACCCGATTTAAGATTGCGGCGGCCGTGCGGCGCTTGACCCCCCGGACGGCGCGGGGTCACCTGCGCGCCGCCGCGCGTCCTGCGGCCATGATCCGGGTTCCGAAGATGAAGCGTCACCTGCTGGCCGTCTGCGCCGCCGCCCTGCTGATCGTCGCCGATGGGACGGCGCTGGCCCAGACCGCGGCCCCCGCCCTGCCCCGGCCCCTGCCGCCGATCCCGGAGACGCAGGACATCGCCTATCCCGGCGTCATCGACGTGGCGGTCGACGCCACCGATGTGCAGCGCCGCGTCATCTCGGTGCGCCAGACCATCCCGGTGGCGGCCGCCGGTCCCATGACCCTGCTGTATCCGGCCTGGATTCCCGGCCATCACGGCCCGGTCGGGCCGATGCGCAACATCGCCGGCCTGGTGATCACCGCCGACGGCCAGCGGCTGGACTGGCTGCGCGACACGGTCGACACCTTCGCCTTCCACATCGACGTCCCCGCCGGCGCCCGCTCCATTCAGGTCGAGTTCCAGTGGCTGACCCCGATCGACGACAGCACCCAGCGCACCGTCTTCACCGACGAAATCGTCAATGTGCAGTGGGAGAAGGCCCTGCTCTATCCGGCCGGCTACAGCCACCGCCGGATGATGTTCCGCCCGACGCTGAAACTGCCCGAGGGTTGGGGCTATGGCGTGGCCATGCCGACCACCGCGACCGAGGACGGCTGGATCCGCTTCGACCCCATCACCCTGGAGCATCTGGGCGACAGCCCGGTCTTCGCCGGCATGCACTATCGGATGGTCGATCTGGACCCGGGCGGCCGCTCGCCGGTGCGGCTGCACATCGTCGCCGACAAGCCCGAGAGCCTGAACGCCTCCGACGAGCAGATTCAGCTGCTGCGCAACCTGGTGACCCAGGCCGACCGGCTGTATCACGCCCGCCATTTCGACCATTACGACATGCTGCTGGCCCTGACCGACCGGCTGGGCGGCATCGGGCTTGAGCATCACCGCTCGTCCGAGAACAGCGCCGATCCGGCCTTCTTCACCAACTGGGGCGGCCTGCGCGGTGATCGCGAACTGCTGCCGCACGAATACAACCACTCTTGGAGCGGCAAATTCCGGCGCCCGGCGGACCAGTTGGTCAACAATTTCAACACCCCGCTGCAGAACAGCCTGCTGTGGGTCTATGAGGGCAACGACCAGTACTACGGCCTGGTCCTGGCCGCGCGCTCGGGCCTGCTGAGCAAGGAGGACGCCCTGGCGTCCCTTGCCTCGGCCGCCGCCGCCTATGACAACAATCCCGGCAATGCGTGGCGCGCCCTGCAGGACACCACCAACGACCCGATCTACACCCAGCGCCGGCCCCAGGCCTGGCCCAGCTATCAGCGCAGCGAGGACTATTACCGCCAGGGCCAGATGATCTGGCTGGAGGCCGACACCCTGATCCGCGAACAGACCAACGGCCGCAAGTCGCTGGACGATTTCGCCCGCGCCTTCTTCGGCATGGACGACGGGGTGTGGGATCCCAAGCCGTTCGAGTTCGCCGAGATCGTCTCGGCCCTGAACGGCGTCATGCCCTACGACTGGGCCGCCTTCCTGCGCGAACGGCTGGACGGCGTCGGCCCGACGGCGATCGAGCCCCTGTCCTGGATCGCCCGCAGCGGCTACCGGCTGGTCTATGACGACAAGCTGCCCGAGTTCCAGAAAACGCTGAACAGCGAATACGGCCGCAACGACTTCACCTATTCCCTGGGCTTCATGGCCAGCAACGCCAACCGGATCACCGGCGTCCAGTGGGGCGGCCTGGCCTGGCAGGCCGGTCTGACCAAGGGCTGGGACATCATCGCCATCGGCGACCGGGCGCCCACGCCCGAGGGCCTGCGCGAGGCGGTCACGGCGGCCAAGGACAGCACTGATCCCATCGTCCTGACGCTGAAGCGCGGCGACCGGGTCCGCACCGTCAGCTTCGACTACCACGGCGGCCTGCGCTATCCGCGGCTGGAGCGGGTTCCCGGCACGCCCGACCGCCTGGGCGACATCCTGGCGCCGCGGGCGCGGTGAGGAGCATGCCTAAAGTCCCTCTCCCGCTGGGAGAGGGGCGGGTGCGGCTGTAATGGCGAAACCGCCTGTTGCACGAAAAACGGGCCGGGGAGCGATCCCCGGCCCGTCGATCGTCAGCCGCGAGGCTGGCGCAGGACAGATTACTTGATCTGGACCTTGGCGCCGGCTTCCTCGAGCTTCTTCTTCAGCTCTTCGGCGGCTTGCTTCGAGACGTTCTCGACGACGTTCTGCGGAGCGCCTTCGACCAGGTCCTTGGCTTCCTTCAGACCCAGGTCGGTGCGGACGCCGCGGACTTCCTTGATGACGTTGATCTTCTTGTCGCCGCCGTCGACCAGGACGACGGTGAACTCGGTTTGCTCTTCGCCAGCCGGAGCGGCTTCAGCGCCGGCGCCGCCGCCGGCGGGCATGGCCATCGCGACCGGAGCAGCGGCGCTGACGCCCCACTTTTCTTCCAGCAGCTTGGACAGTTCGGCGGCTTCGAGGACGGTCAGCTTGGACAGGTCTTCGACGATCTTGGACAGGTCAGCCATGGTTCGTTTTCCTTCGGAGGATTGGGTTCAGTAGAGGGTTATGCAGAGATGGAAGTCGCTTAAGCGGCGTCTTTCGTGGCGTAGGCGTTGAACACCCGCGCCAGTTGACCCGCAGGCGCCTGGACCACGCCGGCGATCTTGGTCGCAGGCGCGTTGAGCAGACCCAGCAGCGAGGCGCGGATCTGGTCCAGCGACGGCAGTTTGGACAGGGTTTCGACACCCTTGGCGTCCAGCACCTTGTCGCCCATGAAGCCGCCCTGGACGACGAACTTGTCGTTGCCCTTGGCGAATTCGGCGGTGACCTTGGCGGCCGTCACCGGATCGGGGGCGTAGGCGATGCCCACCGGACCCTTGAACAGGGGGTGGTAGTCGCTGCCCTCTTCGGCTTCGAGCGCCTTCAGAGCCAGGCGGTTCTTGATCACCTTGAACGCGGCGCCTTCCTTGCGGAGGCGGCCACGCAGGTCTTCCATTTCCGCAACGGTCAGACCCAGGTTGTGGGTCACGACCACGGCGCCGGCGTCAGCGAAGACGCCCTTCAGCGTCTCGATCGACTCGGCCTTTTGTGCGCGGTCCATTGCGGTCTCCAGTCTTGGTATTCGCCGCCGGGGTCATTCCCGACGACGGATTGGCATGGCGCGCCGCATCGCTGCGAAACGTCCTGCCGGTCGTATTGTCCGAAGGAAGCGCGAACCCGATCCGTCCCGGTTGCGAGACTGACCAGCGTCCGTTGCGTCCCCATCTCCCCACGGCGTCAGACGGCTGTCTGACCGTTACGGCGCGGGCGGCCCCCGCACCCCGAAGTTCTCGGACAGGACCGTCACGACGCGAGGTCATGACGGGAAGCGGCGCTCATACAGGCGCGCGCCGGGAAAATCAACGCCTGGCGGGCTTGGCGCTGTCGATACCGGCCGCGCAGTCGAAATCGGCGCAGAATTTGGTGATCATCTCCTGCAGGTAGCGCACCTGCGCCTCCTGCATCAGTTGCGCCTGAGCGATGCCCAGCCGCATGCCCTTGTTGGCGATAGACCGCCCCAGCGGCCCCTCATAGAGCGCCAGCTGGGCCTCCAGCTCCTCTTCGGTGAAGGTCTCGGCGTAAAGGGTCGCGATGCGCGGCAGCATGTCCTGGACCATCCGCACCGCCATGTCCGGCACATTGCGACGCAGCCAGGCGGCCTGATCTGCGGGCAAGGTCTCCATCCCGCCCATGGCCGAGGTGACCTCCTGCTCCATCAGCTTGCTGAGGTTGTTCAGATAGTCGCCCTGGGACGCCTCCATCAGCCGCTCGGCCAGTTCGACCCGGCGCGCGTCCGGCTCCTGGGCCAGGACGGGGCTGGCGAACGCCAGGCACAGGGCGGCCACCAGGCCGAGGATGCGGGACATGACAGGCTCCACCCGGACGCGAACGATCTTTCGCGGATACCGCTAGCCGTGATCGTCCGCCGCGCCAAGCCGCGTCTCATCCGAAGCGAAGGCCCGGATCAGGGCGCCCAGGTCCGTTTCATCGACCATGACGCTGGCCCGGTCGGCGCGGAACCAGCGGCGGGTGCGCTGGGCCGCCTCCTTCCAGCCCGGGTGCTGGCGCTGCACCTGAAGGGCGAAGACCGTCACCCGGGTCGGGCGCGGGCCGCGGCGTTTCAGCCGCTTCAGATAGCGGAACTCGCCCAGGGGGCTTTCGCCGACCTCGCCCTCGACCCCCGCCTCCTCCAGCGCCTCCTGGGCGGCGGCCTGGGCGTCGCTGAGGCCCGGCATCCGGCCGCCCTTGGGCGTGACCCAGCGGCCCGTGTCGCGCGAGGTGATCAGCAGGATTTCCAGCACCCCGCCCTGCCCCCGGCGCCAGCACAGGGCCGCGACCTGACGCCGCTCGGCCGGACGCGATGGGGCGATGACGTCCGTCACGTCAGGAACATCCCGCCCAGCCAGAAGAAGACCGCCGCGATGGCCGCCGCCGCCGGCATGGTCACGAACCAGGCCGTCACGATCCGCCGCGCCACCCCCCAGCGCACGGCCGAGGCCCGCCGCGCGGCCCCGACTCCGACGATGGCCCCGGTGATGGTGTGGGTGGTCGAGACCGGAATGCCCAGGCCGGTGGCCAGGAACAGGGTGATGGCCCCGCCCGTCTCGGCGCAGAACCCCTGCTGCGGGCTGAGACGGGTAATGCGCGACCCCATGGTGTGCACGATGCGCCAGCCCCCGAACAGGGTCCCCAGGGCGATGGCCGCCTGACAGGTGATCACGACCCAGAAGGGCACGTGGAACTCGGTCCCCGCCGGGGCGCGGGACATCAGCAGCACGGCGATGATGCCCATGGTCTTCTGCGCGTCATTGCCGCCATGGCCCAGGGAATAGGCCGAGGCCGACAGGAATTGCAGCCGCCGGAAAACCTTGTCCGCGAAGGCGGGGTTGGCCCTGACGAACAGCCAGGAGATGATCAGCACCAGCAGCAGGGCCAGGGCGAACCCCACCGCCGGCGACAGGAAGATGGCCGCGACCGTCTTGCTCACCCCCGCGACCACCACCGCGCCCGTTCCCGCCTTGGCGATCCCGGCGCCCAGCAGGCCGCCGACCAGGGCGTGCGAACTGGACGAGGGTATGCCCCACAGCCAGGTGATGACGTTCCAGCTGATGGCCCCCATCAGGGCGCCGAAGATGACCTGGTCCGAGATGATCGCCGGATCGATGATGCCCCGGCCGATGGTGTCGGCCACGTGCAGGCCGAAGAACAGGAAGGCGATGAAGTTGAAGAAGGCCGCCCAGCCGACCGCATAGAAGGGCGGCAACACCCGGGTGGCGACGATGGTGGCGATCGAATTGGCCGCGTCGTGCAGGCCGTTCAAGAAGTCGAACAGCAGGGCGACGCCGATCAGGAACCAGAGGATCAGCAGGGCGTGGTCCATGGGGCGCCCTTACAGATGCTCGACCAGGACGCCGTTGATGCGGTTGGCCACGTCCTCGAACCGGTCGATCACCTTTTCCAGGTGATCGTAGATCTCGGCGCCGATGATGAAATCCAGCGCCTGGCCGCCGCGATGGGCCAGGAACAGGGCCTTCATCCCCTCGTCGTAGAGCGTATCGCTGTCGCTTTCGAGGCCGGCGACCTGTTCGGTCAGGGTGTTCAGCCGGTCGTGATGGCGCCGCATGGCCGGCAGCAGGGACACCGCCTCGGCCGTCAGGGCCGCGCACCGCACCGCGACGTCGCCCAGGGCCTGCATCTTGGGCGGAAAGGCGGTCTGTTCGTAGAGGGCCACGACCTTGGCGGTCTTCTGCATCTGGTCGATGGCGTCGTCCAGGGAGTTGGTCAGGCCGCGGATGTCCGACCGGTCGAACGGGGTGATGAAGCTGCGGCGAACGGCGTGCAGCACCTCGCGGGCGATGTCGTCGGCCTCGTGCTCGTGATCCACGATGGCCTGGCGCCAGCGATCAGTCTCGGGCCCGCCGTCCAGCATCCGCCGCAGGGCGTCGGCCCCCTTCACCAGGGTGGCGGCGTGGGCGTCGAACAGGCGGAAGAAATTGTCCTCGCGCGGCAGCAGGGCCTGGAACCAGCTGAGCATGGGCGCCTCCTGAAGCCGTCCGCACCGGACGCGACGCACGCCTATAACGAGTCCGGCGCGCCGTCAGCCCTCTCACGATCTTCAAGCACGAAAAAGGGCGGCGATCCGAAGACCGCCGCCCCATTCTTTTTTGCCCTAACGCTCGACGCGCGGCGTCTCGCTGCTTAAGGGCGGTCTTATTGCCCTAACGCTCGCGACGCGGTCGCTCGCTGCTTGAGGGTGTCAGGCCGCGTCGGGTCGGAGGTCCCGAAGGGCCGACGACCGCGGCCCAGCATCAGGCTTCCAGGGAAGCCGGGTCGATCTTGAAGCCCGGGCCCATCGTCGAAGACAGGCTGATGCGCTTCACATAGGTGCCCTTGGCGCCCGACGGCTTGGCCTTCACCAGGGCGTCGACATAGGCCTTGACGTTGGCTTCCAGGGCTTCCTGGGTGAAGGAGGCCTTGCCGATGCCGCCGTGGGCGATGCCGGCCTTCTCGACGCGAAACTCGACCGCGCCGCCCTTGGCGTCCTTGACGGCCTGGGCGACGTTGGGGGTCACGGTGCCGACCTTGGGGTTCGGCATCAGGCCGCGCGGGCCCAGCACCTTACCCAGGCGGCCGACCAGGGCCATCATGTCGGGGCTGGCGATGACGCGGTCGAAGTCCATCAGGCCGCCGTTGATCTGTTCGTACAGATCCTCGGCGCCGACGTATTCGGCGCCGGCCGCCTTGGCTTCCTCGGCCTTGGCGTCCTTGGCGAAGACGGCGACGCGGACGTCGCGGCCCGTGCCCGACGGCAGGCTGACCACGCCGCGGACCTGCTGGTCAGCGTGACGCGGGTCGACGCCCAGGTTGACGGCGATCTCGATCGACTCGTCGAACTTGGCCTTGGCGTTGTCCTTGACGGCCTTGATGGCGTCGGCGAACGGCATCAGGGCTTCACGATCACCCGTCCAGGCCTGGATGCGCTTGGCTTGCTTGGCCATGATCTTAGCCCTCCACCACGTTCAGGCCCATCGCGCGGGCCGAGCCTTCGATGATCTTCGCGGCGGCGTCGATGTCGTTGGCGTTGAGATCCTTCATCTTCTTCTCGGCGATCTCCTGCAGTTGCTTGCGGGTGATCTTGCCGACCGTCTCGCGGCCGGTCAGCTTGGCGCCCGATTTCAGGCCGGCGGCCTGCTTCAGGTACCAGGTCGCCGGGGGCGTCTTGGTGATGAAGGTGAACGACTTGTCCTGATAGACGGTGATCACGGTCGGCAGGGGCGTGCCCTTGCCTTCCTTCTCGGTCCGGGCGTTGAACTCCTTGCAGAAGCCCATGATGTTGACGCCGCGCTGACCCAGGGCCGGGCCGATCGGCGGCGACGGGGTCGCGGAGCCGGCGGGCACCTGCAGCTTGATGTAGCCGAGAATCTTCTTGGCCATTGGTCTCTCCTATGTAGCGGGGAAACTAATCCCCACGGATGAGCCGTGGTGCGGCATGGCGGCCTCCCACGGATTTCCCGCAGCGTCCGGCAAGCCGGGCGAAGCGAAGGCGCGCCTGTATCAGAGCGGCCCGGCGAACGCAAACGCAGAAGGGTTTTGGTGGTGACGTAGGAGTTTTCGGGATGTTGATAAGGCGCTGAGTGGCCTTCAGCGGTTGGGCGTAACCAAGGAGTGCGCCCCGTGCATGTTCATCACCATTATATCCACTTCCAGCGTGGCCGTCAGTTTTTCGGTGTTCGGAAATTGACGATTGAGAACCAGGTTCGTTTCGCGGGCTATTTGAATGGCATCGAATGCGGTCACTGGCCGACCAAGGAGGCGGCGGTGCAAGCTTTGCTGCGCCGCGCGGCGCAGAGGACGCTTCAGTAGATCGAGACTGTGATATGCTCCTTGATCATGGTTCCGCCCTTTCAGATCAATCCATCATGACCGGCCCGTCGCACAACGACGAAGAGGCTGGGCCGGAGGACATCGTTCGCGCCATTCGGGAGATTGTCGGAGAGGATGATCGCCTACTTACGCACGAGGAGGTTCGCGAATTGGAAATGCTACGGTCGCGCCTCAAGCGCCCGTCGAGAACGTCACTGCGTGAATTGGGGCGCAGCCTTGCCAAACCTGAAAAACCGTAATGGAAGGACCAAGGCCAGCCCCTCACGGCTGCTCCCGCAGGCGCAGCATAGTGACGGGGGACGGGAGGGGGGCACGTCAGGATGTATCCTGGATTGTCAGTAAGGTGTCTGGAGAAGGTCATGCCGCGCAATCTATTCGTCGTTGGAACGATGTTGCTATTGGCCGCGCTGCCGGTCAGCGCTCTGGCACAGGATCCGGTCGGCGTGGTCCGGCGCGCCGAAAACGTCATCGCGCTTATGTACCGCCCGGACCAGCCGTCGGCGGGGTTCGATCTTTTCTTGTATCCGCGTCCGGCGCCCGGCGGCGAGATTGGCCGTCATTATCGCATCGGGGTCATGGTCACTTGCGAAGACGGCACGGTTCGCCCCGACGGGACCAACAGTCTGATCTCCGCCAGCGGCTCTTACATCCGGCAGTATGACGCGCCTTTCGGCGAGGCTCTGTCGGGCATGAGCTGGGACACCCTGCGAAGCGACATCCGGGGCTATATCTGTGACGGGCGCGCCTTGCCCGTGTATCGACCCAATGGCGAGGACGACCTGATGGACGCCATTGGAACGGCGTTCCAGCGCGGCGGGCTCCGGTGAAGATCGTCATGAGCATGGCCTGAAATCCCGACTCGTCGTCGAACACGGCGGCGCGACGGGTCGGTCCTCGATCTTGGAGCAGGCGCGCCAGTTGGCATGGGGGCGCGTTCTGTGGCAGTGGTTGCCCACAGATGGCCGTCACGATATCAGAGTCCGACCCTGCTCCGAAGGACGCGCAATAAGTCGTCCAATTCAAAGGTCTCTGTCGTCGCAGGAACGAGGTTGCAGGCGACGATAAACGCCTCCATCCCGGCCGAGCCGGGCTCCGCCGGCGCCAGTCGCGGACCGATAGTCCGACGAGGATTGTCGGCGGGCGAGCCGAAATGATGTAGATTGGTGTAGGCCACGGCTGTTGCTCCGGCCCGGCAGCGGATCAGGTGGGTTTGGGTGACATAGTCGTATCTGACGCCGTCGCGCATCGTGCCGCCACGGCTGAGAGTGACTGTCCTCGCCTGCAACAGGTCGTTGCCCGCATACTGACCTGCCGCCGGTTGGATCGACCCTAAATCCAGGGCCATGGCCTGCTGGCTGTTTGTCTGGACGACCATCCAGCCCGTTCCGGCCGGCGGGGAAATCGACGCCATCAGACCGGCCTTGGCCTGGATCGCGAGTTGGTCGGCCGATGGAACGGGCGTACCTGTCATCGCATTCTCGGTACAGGCGCCGTAGCCCGCCAGATAATCGACAGTGTCCGGCACGATTGTCTTGCGCTCGGCGGCAGGCGGGTAGAGCACCGCCTGGACCGTGGCTTGGCCGAAATGGAAATACGCCTCACTTACCCAAGTGATCTCGTTCCGATCACAGGCCACGACCGCGTGGGCCACGACATAGCCATACTGCGCGCCGTCGAAAATGGCTCCTGCCTTGGGCACAAACAGGACATCGATACCCCGAACGTCGGCGTCGGTCGGAAAGGCGTGGGATTCCTCTTTGCCAACGGAGCTTCGATCCAGAGCGCCGAACATCGCGTCTGTTTCGAAAGCGGGGAACCACTCCCCCGGCCTGCTCTGGGCGCCCGCCGGTGGTGGCGCCACGAGAAAGAGCGAGGCGAACGCCAAGCTCACGGCTCCGGCGACGAGAGGGCGGTCTGACATGGGCGCTCCCAGACTATATTTTCCGAAGTCTTCCCGAGAAGACAGGATACGGCAAGGCTTTCAGTACAGACGGAGCGGTGCTGCGGTCAGAAGGGCCCATGAATCCGGCCGTGAACTGTTCGAAACCGGGGCGAACATCCAGGCGGCTGCCTAGGGAACCGGCGCCAGGAAAAGGGCGGCGCGGTAGTCGTTTTCGGGCCAGCGCGGAGCGTCGCACGAGCTGGTGTAGAGATATCCATCCCCGCCGATCCGCGCGACGACCAGCGCTTCCTGCCCGTCTTCGTACCAGATCGAACACTCCGGGCCTTCCCGACGAGAGGCATGCCGGACGGTGATCGTGTCTGGATGGCTCCAGCGCGGCAGCATTTTCAGCGGGGCCGTCACCTCGAAGGTCGTCACCGCGAAAGCTTCAGGATCAGCTGGATCGGGGATGCTCGTCAGCACCCGACCGCGAAAGACCGTGTCGGCCTGCCCGGCATGTTCCGCCGCATTGGCCAGGGGACGGCATGAACACGCAAGCGCGCCAGTATGAAATGCGGCTGCAATCAGAAGCGCGATGATTGGCACGATTCGGCGCATTGAGCGTCCTTTCTCAACGCCAAGCTTAAGTCCCTCTCGTCGATGGAGGAAGAGGACGGAAAAGCCTGCAGATGCTGATACCTAAACCCGGTCGGGTACGGAAAGCGACCGCGCGTGGAGAATCCGTATCTCCTGGGCCTCGGCGCCGCCGTCGGCGACGGGTACGGAAAGCGACCGCGCGTGGAGAATCCGTATCCTGGGCGACGACGGCATGAACGCCTGGGGTGGTACGGAAAGCGACCGCGCGTGGAGAATCCGTATCCTTTCACCGTGCGCGGGAGCGGAAGCCGCAGAAACTTCGCACCTTAGAGGTCCGTGTGCTCGCGGGTCCGATCGAAGCCGAGGGCGCGTTCGATGCAGGCCAGGGCGCGGTTGCGACTTGTCTGACGCGCCCTCAGGTCCGGGCTGAAGAAATCCTCCAGAGCGAAATCGACCGTGACGATCCGAGCGGACCCGACACAGGTCCACGAGAGAGTGTCTCCCTCCAGGCGACCGTCCACGAAAACTAGAGACAGAGGATCCTGATGCTCGAACGTGATCCCGCTGACCGCCTGCTTTATGCAGGCATAGTCCTGTCGATCACGACGCAGACAATCCAGCGCCGGCTCGGTCAGGTCCGCTAGCTCCGCCGGCGCTGCGATCGGAAAAAAGCCGCGCACCGTCAGGGCCGTGATCGCATCTTCGGTCTGGCGGGAAGCCTCGTATCCAAAGCCGAACGATCGGACCGCCATGGGCCATCTCTGTGGCGGCGGCGCTGTTGGGTAGGGCGGCTGCAGAGGCGGAACCACCTCCTGCGCGGCGGCGAGATTCGGGACGGCGGCGAGGATGACGCCGATCGCCGTCAGGATGTTCAAGTGCGTGAGAGGTCTCAAGGCCGGACTCCGCTCGGGCCGGCGTACGCCGCCGCCTGACGTTCCAGAGAGCACACAATACGGGAAGGCGGTATCCTTGGTCGGCGCGGTTCTGATGATTCTCGCCGATGCATCCCCCCGGGTGCCGACCTGCGATCCGCCCCCGGCTCGGGTCCCCTCGGCAAGACCGACCGGCTTTGCAGTGTCCCCGCCGGGCGTCGGAGGTCGTGGGCCGGGTGAACGCCATCCATTGAATAGGGTTGCGTCTTCACAGCAGAGAGGGCGATCTGGGACGCAGAACGGAGGCGCCTATGAAGAGCCGTGGCATTTTGACCTGCCTTGTCATCGCCGGCGCCTGTGTCGCCTCGCCCGCTATGGCGCAAGACCGGGCCGCCGATGTCGAGCGGCGGTTCAGCGCCTTCGAGGCTAACTCGCGCCAGGAAGGCAGAAACCTGACCCGAGTGACACGTGGCGCGGCCAGCCTGCGCCAGGACCGATGGCAATCGTTTGTGACGCCCCCTCTGTCGGCCGGCGCGAACTATTTGTTCGTGGGTTACTGTGACCAACATTGCACCAATGCTGGCCTGGAAGTGACCGGCATGTGGGGTCAGGTCGTCGGTTCCGATTTCCTGGGTGACGCCAACCCGATAGTATCGGTTCCGAGCACCGAGGCGGGGGCCTACGGGTTCCGAGGCATCATGAAAGAGTGCAGCCAGGGGGCGTGTCTCATGGAAGTGCGGGTCTATCGCTGGGATTGATACGCGTATCCAGAGTTTTGGGGGATCGATGACATGAGCATCGTCTGGTCTGCTGCCGAACTCGCAGGGGCGTTCGCAAGCGTCGCGATATCGACGCAGATGGTGACGCTGCAGCCGGAAAGGTTGCCGGGGATGTGCCTGTCAATGACAGGACGGGAGGGCCAGGCGGAAAGCCGCGAATGCGACGGTTCGCCCGCCCAGGAGATCGAGTTGCCGGGCGCGGAGGGTGGTCCGATCCGCCATGCGGGCAAGTGCCTGGCGCCGCGGGGCGGCGGCCTGTACCCCGAGTTGTTCGCGGAAGCCTGCGACGGGTCGCCCGCGCAGACCTGGAGGCTTCCCTCCTCGGGAGAGGTGCGCAATGGTGAAGGGCGGTGTCTTGCGCTGCTGGGTCTCTCATCGCGCTCGGGCGAACGCGTTTACGCCGGTGACTGTCCGGTACGGGTGGAGCCGCAGGGCTGGCGGCAGGTAGATGCCACGCAGCAGACTTACCGCAACATGACCGGCCGGTTCGAGCTTGTCGGACGCGAGGGGCAATGCCTTGCGTGGATCGATGCCGGGAACTTTCTGGGGCTGGCGCCGTGTGCGGACGTTTCCGAGCAGCGTTTCAGCTTCAATGCAGCGCAGCACGGCCAGTTTCGGATCAAGAGCGGGTGCCTGGCGGCGGGGTTTCTCGACGGTGGGATGAATATCGGCGATTGCGGGCGCGGTCGCGAAAAAATGTGGCTGCACAGGGGCGACCAGACGCTGGTGAACGGGCTTGGCCTGTGCGCGACCGTGGAGAGCCAGAGTAACCGTGACGTGATCCGCAATCGGCCGTGCAGGCCGGGGCGGATCGCACAGCAATGGCGCTTCGTGGCGATCACCGAATAATTTGGCGGTACAGTCGAGGCTCCCTAGAGCAGCTAAATCTCGCAGCCTTGGATCACAAGCGCAGGCGGAACGGATGTGCAGGTGTTTGGTGATCAATGTGCTGAGCGACGCTGCTCCAATATTAGCCGAGGAGGCGTTGGCTTGGCGATGAAGGTGATCGCCTTGTTGGCGCTGCCGCTCGCTGGCTGCGCGCCAATGCTGGAGATGCGTGATGGCGAGGCGGCGGATCAGCTTCGCGATGCTGTGCGCCGGTTCTGTGAGGCGCAGAGTACTGGAGATGTCGAGCGAATTGCCGCTATGTTCGAGCCTGCGCTTGAGGCGGCGATCCTCGGCGCGGCAAGGGACGGGCAGGTTCCAGAGTTTGCATCAATGCCTGGCGCGAGTGGGTGTGTACCCGGTAAGGTCTGGTATGTCGGTGGTTCGCGACGGATGATCGAGATTCGCTATAGCGGCTTCTCGGATCGCGCCGACATCTGGCTGTCGGGCCAGGGACGGTGGTTCGATCTCGCTTATGGCGAGACCGGTGTGAGCCTGCGGGAAAGGCTGGGCCTGAAGCCCAGGGTCATGGTCTCGCCGACAACGGAGAGGCCGTCGAACGCGAACCGTTAGACCGTTGCATCGCCGCCCTAGGCAGCACACAGAGCCTAGGCCCTTGCCAATATCGCCGATAGAAGATTCGGCTGACTGTCGCGACCCCGCCTATTGGTATGCGCCCGAGATCAATGCGTCTGACCTCTCGTTCGGGGCGACGGGGGGGGGCAACTCAATAATCAATCGTGCAGCCTGGGCGAGTCATGTTCGTCGCGCGGGCCTTCTGCGGTCGCGCTGACTTCTATCTAAGACCAGTCGCAGGAATGGTTGGAGTTGGAATAATTTTGCACATTAACCTAAACAATGCGACGGTTAACGCGATTATTGCGCACTACGATGGAATTTTTTGTTGATTTTCTCGCTTGAATGGTCCAACTGACTCCGCGCCGGAGCTACCCGGCATTCACACAACGGAGCCTGCCTATGATCAACACGAGACTTCAGAGGACTGTCCGCCCGACCCGGCCAGCTACGGGACTGGATGGCTAAACTCGACCGGCGGACCCGCCGCCAAATTCTAGCGAGCCTCTGCGAAGGGGTTTCGATCCGTGCCTGCGAACGCATTTTCGGCGTCGAGCAGAACACCGTCGCCAAGCTTCTCGACGACGCCGGCGACATGGCCATCAGCTTCATGAAGCGGGCCAAGAATCTTCAGATCGAATACGTCCAGGCAGACGAACTCTATTCATTCGTCGGCGCCAAACAGGCCACCGTGAAGCGGAAGGGGCAATCGACTGAGGGCACCGGCACGATCTGGTCCTATCTGGCGGTCTGCGCCAAGACCAAGCTGATCTTCGACTATCATCTCGGCGATCGCAGCACGCCCCATGCGGAGGCGTTTATGCGTTCCGTCGCTGGCAAGCTGGACCGGAACGACGACGGCAGCTTCCGGCTCAGGCCGACCATCGTCACCGATGGACTGGCCGCCTATCAGGAGGCCGTCTCGACGGTCTTCGGCGATGACGCCAACCATGGCGTCTATCTCAACCGCTATACGACCGTCGGCAAGGATGGCCGCAAACTGGTGCGCAAGCAGTATGTGGGCGCCGACCGTGTCGTTCAGTCAGGCACGATTGACGACGCCTTTATTCATACGGCCTATATCGAGCGTCAGAACCTGAACGTCCGGATGCGCAACCGCCGTTTCGGGCGGCGGACGAACGCCTTCTCCAAGTCGATGGAGGAGCACGAGCGGCAACTGGCCCTCAGCCCCGTCTATATGAACTACTGCATCCTGCCGACGCCAAGAAGGCAGCTGGATGAGCACGGCAAGCCGCTTCTGGATGACGAAGGCAATCCCCTGCCCTGGATCAAGCGCCTGACGCCCGCCATGGAAGCGGGGCTGACGGACGAACTTTGGGACGCGGATGATCTCTTGGAACTGACCGACAGTTTCACCGCCGAACGGCGGCGGCAGGAGCGCGAGGCCAAGAAGGCGGCCAAGGCCCAATTGGCGGCTCTTTTCTCTAAGCCGAATGAGGATGCTCCCGTTCGAGCGCCCTTCTGGGTCTACGAAAGCACCCTTCACCATACGACTAAAATCCATGCCAGCGCGTGCAAGAACTGCAACGATGGACAAGGCAAGGGCGGTAAGGGCGGCACCAAGTCCGGTCGTTGGCTGGCATGCGAGAGCCTGGACCGCGCCAAGGCATTGGCTGAGGGGCTTCAGCCGGACCGTCACAGCACCTGCAACATGTGCCTGGGCAGCTATCGAAAGCGCGGATACCACTGATGCTGGGCTATGGCGTAGCGGCCCGCGCTTCTTTAGTCGATGACCTCCAGGCCGTCGTAGGGCGCCGACGACGGACCGTTGGTCCAATGCCAGGTCTCGGGTGTCCTCTGCATCCCCTGCATGGTTTGGGCAGGCACGGCCGGGATGTTCGTCGCCACCTCGACTGAGGAATCGGACGCGGCGAGTACGATGTGGAAGCGATGGGCAGCGCCGCCGAAGTTCACGTCCACGACGATGGATCGGACGCCGCCAGTCGGGGTGAGGACCTGATCCGCGAAGATGAAGCCCGCCGTCGTTCGTCCCGGATCAACCGTGGTGGTTTGCAGGACCAATCGGCCACGCTCGGATATGGCGTGGCGAAGCTGAAGATCGATCGCCGCGCTCGACATCTTCAGTTCGCCTGAAGCGCGGCGGAAAGCGATCTCCGTCCGGCGCGGATGATCGGCTGCCTGTTGGCAGGCCAGATAACCTTCGATACCGGCGCCGACCCAGGCGGCCGCCATCGCCCGTTCGGCGTCTCGTCTCGCCTCTTGGCGCAGATAGTTGAAATCCGGGATTCGGAGCGCAGGGCCGTCCTCCAGATAGACCCGCACGTCCTCGGTTCCGAGGTTGATGGGTCGGCCGGAGGTGTTGAAAGCCGCCAAGGCGAAGTAGAGCCGGTTGGAGGCATTATACCGCACCGGCAGCAGCATCACCGAGCCGGATGGTCCGTTCGACACCATGGCGGCATTGCCGCGCGAAAAGCGCACGCCCGCTCCGTGATCGGCCGTGGGGATCATTCGATACTCGGGCGGGGAGGATGCGCAGGCTACCAAGCCCAAGCCGAGAAGGAGCACGACAGCCTTGGATATGGTCATGGGATTCCCCTCAGGTGAAGCAAGATAGGACATTAATGTCCTAGTGAAGGTTGCGATCTCCCTAACATCGTCTGGCGGATGGAATGGGAGAAGATCGTCGGCGCCAACGTGAGGCGGCTGCGCAAGGAGCGCGGCCTGAGCCAGGAAGCCCTTGCCGGCGAAGCGGGTCTCGCAATGCGCCACCTGGGGCGGATCGAACGCGGTGAGGGGAACCCGACCGTCGCCGTTCTCGCCCGTCTGGCCGAGGTGATGAAAGTGCATCCCACGGCGTTCTATGACGAGCATTGACTCACATTTCAGCGCAACTGGCCGTCGTTACTAACTTTGCCGGTTTTGCTAAGTCACCACCAGGGTTTTCCCCACCGTCGGCGTTGAAACATGACGTTTATTGTGCAGCGCACAAAAAGCCATTGACCTTTGTTCGCACTTGCACCATATGAGCGGCGTCGCCCCGGATACCCCGGTCGGCGAAAGACATCACGCGGATCAACCGCGACCGTTCAGGAGATACGATCATGGCCGACGCCGCCGAAACCGTGAAGAAGACCATCGAAACCGCGACCGCCAACGCCAAGGCCCAGACCGAAACCGTCAAGGCCCAGGCCGAGAAGTTCCAGGCCGCCGGCGCCAAGGCCGCCCGCGACGCCATGGACAAGTCGATCGCCTCGATGACCGAGATCAACGCCGAAGGCCAGCGCAACCTGGAAGCCGTCGTCGCCTCGGCCGCCGCCGCCCAGAAGGGCGCCGAAGCCCTGTCGGCCCAGACGGTCGCCTACGCCAAGAAGTCGTGGGAAGACGGCGTCGCCGCCTCGCAGAACCTGGCCCAGGCCCGTTCGGTCCAGGAACTGATCGAACTGCAGACCACCTTCGCCAAGTCGGCGATGGAGACCTATCTGTCGGAAGTCACCAAGATGACCGAAACCCTGACCGCCTCGGTCAAGGACAGCTTCAAGCCGATCAACGAGCGCGTCACCGCCTCGGTCGAGCGCTTCCAGGCCGCCCGCTAAGGCGTTCCGGTTCGGCCGCGGTCAGAAGGCTCCGCCTTCTGGCTGCCACGCGCCGCCCTTCGGGTCGACCCAATGCGGCCTGACAGACGTCTATCTGAGAGGCCCCGGTCCAAACGCCGGGGCCTTTTGGCGTCGGCGCCCACCCCTTCATCATCCGTCGACCGTCCTTCCCAAGCGCCTCCTCCATCGAGGGGCTGGGACCGCCGCAGGCGGTGGAGAGGTTCCTGGGTTGCACGACGAAAGAACCCTTCTGTCTCGGCCGCTACGCGCTCGATCCACCTCCCCATGAAAGGGGGAGGAGACACCCGAAGCGGTCCTGTCATCAAATCTTGACCCCGGCCCCGCATAAGCCGCTCGTCGTCAGTGGAGTTGCCCATGCGTCTCGATCGTCGCGGTCTGATCACCGGCTCGGCCGCCGCCCTGGCCTTCACCGGCCTGGGCCGTCACGCCCAGGCCCAGACGCCTGGCGCCGCGGAGGAGACCTACCTCAACGAGGTGGCCGGATACGGTCCCCTGGCGCCCGATCCCAACGGACTGTTCGACCTGCCCGAGGGCTTCAGCTACCAGGTCGTCTCCCAGTTCGGCCAGACCATGGACGACGGGCTTCTGGTCCCCGGCAACGCCGACGGCATGGCCTGTTTCCCGCTGGGCGGCTCTCAGGTCGCCCTGATCAAGAACCAGGAACTGCGCCCGACCAGCGCCTCGCACCGCAACTGGGGCCCCGCCGGGTTCAACCAGGAGCGGATCGGCCTGATCGACGCCTCGCGCGCCTATGACACCTTCAAGGACGGCCGCCCCCTGCCCGGCGGGACCACCACCATCGTCTATGACCTGGAGACCCGGCGCACGGTGCGCCAGCACCTTTCGCTGATCGGCACGGCCACCAACTGCTGCGGCGGCCCGACCCCCTGGGGCAGCTGGCTGAGCTGCGAGGAGACCGAGCTGACGCCCGAGACCGGCGACGTCACCCGCCCCCACGGCTTCGTCTTCGAGGTGCCGGCCGACGCCACCGGCCTGGTGCCCGCCGTGCCGCTGAAGGCCATGGGCCGGTTCGACCACGAGGCGGTCTGCATCGATCCGCGCACGGGCATCGTCTATCTGACCGAGGACAAGGTCGACGGCCTCTTCTACCGCTTCATTCCCGAGCGGCCGGGCGAACTGATCCGCGGCGGCCGGCTTCAGGCCCTGGCCTGGCGCGGCCAGCCGGGCGCCGACACCCGCAACCACGAGGCCCGCGCATGGTCGGTCGGCGACTGGCGCGAGGTGGCCTGGATCGACGTGCACGAGGTCGAAAGTCCCAATGGCGACCTGCGCATGCGCGGCCACGCCGACGGCGCCGCCCTGGTCGCGCGCGGCGAGGGAATCTGGTTCGGCGGCGGCGAGATGTACATGACCGCCACATCGGGCGGCCCGATCCAGCGCGGTCAGATCCTGCGCTACGTCCCCTCGCCCGAGGAAGGGCGGCCGGGCGAGGCGCGCCGGCCCGGCCGGATGCAGCTGTTCGTCGAATCGACCGACGAGAAGACCCTGAACATGGGCGACAACCTGACCATCGCGCCCTGGGGCCACCTGATCGTCTGCGAGGACAACTATTCCAGTTCGATCCGCAACCACCTGAAGGGGGTCACGCCGGACGGGCGGGTCTATACGATCGGCCGCAACGTCTTCACCGGCAATGCCGAACTGGCCGGCTGCGTCTTCGCGCCCGACGGTCGGACCCTGTTCCTGAACATCTACAACCCTGGCCTGACCCTGGCGGTCACCGGGCCCTGGGCGGCCTTCCGGAGGTGAACAGCCGCGGCTGGCTGCGCCGCACCATCCACAGATTGACCGTCGCCAGGCCCAGCACGATCGCCGCCCCCGCCTGGTGCAGCACCCCCAGCGACAGGGGCACGGCGTGGATCAGGGTCAGGACCCCCAGGGCCGCCTGGGCCCAGACGGCGGCCATCAGCACCAGGGCCGAGGCGCCCAGCCCCTCGGCCAGCCGCCAGCGCCAGGCCTGAACCGCATAGCCGGTGACGAAGAGCATCACCGCATAAGCCCAGATCCGATGCATGAACTGCACCAGACCCTGGTCGTGCAGCACCGCCAGCGCCCCCTTTCCGGCCCAGTCGACGGGCGGCAGGACGGCGCCGTTCATCAGCGGCCAGTCGGTATAGACCAGCCCTGCCTTGCTCCCCGCCACCAGGGCGCCCAGCAGGCACTGGACGAACACCGCCCCCAGCAGCAGGGCGGCGCCGCGCGTCCATCCGGCCGGCGACCGCGAATGCTCCGGTCCCGACCAGGCTTCCAGCCCGGTCCAGATCGCGGCCATGAAGATCACCAGGGCCAGGCCCAGATGCGTGGCCAGCCGCTCCGGCGCCACATCGACCCGCTCGCTCAGACCCGAGGCCACCATCCACCAGCCGACCAGCCCCTGCAGTCCGCCCAGGGCCAGCAGGACCAGAACCCGCCAGAACAGCCGGTCCGGCATCCCCATACGCTTGACCAGCGATCCGGCCGGCGCGGTCCGCAGCACCCAGGCCGTCAGCGCCCGCGCGATCAGGGCGACCAGGACCGGCAGGCCCACGACCAGGCCGATGATCCGACCCAGGAACCGATGCGCCCATTCCCACCAGAAGATGCCCTGGAACTCGCCCAGGCTCATGCCGGCGTTGACCTGGGCGTATTGCGGGATGGCCTTGTATTTCTCGAAAGCCTCGGCCCACTGGGCGTCGGTCATCGGCGGGATGGCGCCCAGGATCGGCTTCCATTCCGTGATCGACAGGCCCGATCCGGTCAGGCGCGTCGCCCCGCCGACCACCACCATGGCGAACACCAGGGCGGCCGTGACGAACAGCCATACCGCGACTATGCGGTCACGATCCGCGATACCGAAACGGTTCATTCGACGCCCGACGCCAACCCCGATATGCTCGCCGCACGGCTCGCCGCCGCACGTCTGCAGGCCATATGCCCGTCTCGGGCGACGAGATCGAGTCGCATTCGACGGACCAACGGTCGCACAGGTTCAGGAGACCGCCTTGCTGCAATACGCCGAAGTCATCGCCGCCGTCCTGGGGGCCCTGGCCCTGGCCGCCGTGGCCGACCAGATGACGGGCCGGCGCGGCCTGTTCGCGGCCATGCTGGTCTCGGGCGTCGGGGCCCTGTGCGGCGCCTTCCTGGCGCTGCGGGTGTTCGCGGTCGCGGCCCTGACGGACTGGCCCTGGGTCGGCTGGGCCATGGCCGGCTCGATCCTCTGCCTGGGCGCGCATTTCCTGTTCCGGACCAAGCGATGAACCCGCGCCTGCGTCGCCTCGTGGCCGCCTGCGCCACCCTGGCCTTCCTGGCATTCTGGGTCTGGGCGGGCATCGCCCTGTCGACCCGCCTGCCGGCCAACCCCCTGGTCCAGTTGCTGTTCTACGCCGTGGCCGGCGTCGGCTGGGGCGTGCCGCTGTTTCCGCTGTTCAAATGGGCCGAGAAGGGTTGATGCGAAAACGGGCGGCCGGTCATCGACCCGCCGCCCGTCTCGGACACCATGCAAATCCAGGATTCGATGGTCGGAGCGACAGGATTCGAACCTGCGACCCCTTGACCCCCAGTCAAGTGCGCTACCAGGCTGCGCCACGCTCCGAGAGGCGCTCCCTATAGACGGGGGCATGGCGCGCCGCAAACCCAAAATGCCGGTGCGGCCTCAACGGGCCAGGACGGTCTCCAGACGCGTCCGCGCCGCCTCGATCTCGGCCAGCAGGCGGCTCAGGCGCACAGCCGACGGCGCCGGTCCGGTCGAGTTCGGCGCGGGCTCCGCCTCGGCCTCGCCGGCAGGCCCCGGACCTTCGCCCAGCAGCCGCTTCAGCCCGCCTTCCTTGTGCAGGCGCTGGACCCCGCGGATGGTCAGGCCGTCGTCATGCAGCAGGGTCTTGACCGCCTTCAGAACGGCCACGTCCTGCGGCCGGTAGAAACGCCGGCCTCCGGCCCGCTTGACCGGAGTGATGAAGCTGAATTTCGTCTCCCAGAACCTCAGCACATGCTGGGGCGCCCCCACCTCTTCGGCGGCTTCGGAGATGGTGCGGAAGGCGTTCGGGCTCTTGGCCACGGGCTCAGTCCACGACGGCGTCGTGGACCCGGCTCTTCATGATCTGAGAGGCGCGGAAGCTGATGACCCGGCGCGGATGGATGGTCGCGGGCGCCCCGGTCTTGGGGTTGCGGCCCATCCGGGCGCGCTTGTCGCGCACCTGGAAGACCCCGAAGCCCGACAGTTTCACCGTCTCGCCGCGTTCCAGCGATTCGACGATCAACTCCAGGGTGCGTTCGACCAGGGCCGAGCACTCCTGGCGGGACAGGCCCACCTCGTCATGGACCGCCTCGCAGAGGTCCGCACGGGTCAGAGTCTGTTGTCCGGCCACCAAAGCCTCCCGGTCCCAAATTTCGCCCGCGCCCATAAGACGGCAACGGGCCGCGATGTCAAAGGCCGCGAAGCGCCTTACAGGCGAATCGCGCAGGCGCCCCAGGTCAGTCCCCCGCCCATGGCCTCAAGCAGCACCAGATCGCCGCCCTTGATCCGACCGTCGCGGATGGCCGTGTCCAGGGCCAGGGGAATGGAGGCGGCCGAGGTGTTGGCGTGCTGGGCCACCGTGGTCACCACCTTGTTCTCGTCCAGGCCCAGCCGGTCGCCGACGCCCTTGATGATGCGCTGATTGGCCTGGTGCGGCACGAACCAGTCGACATCGGCGATCTGGACCCCCGCATTGGCCGCCGCCGCCGTCACCGCCTCGGCGATATTGACCACGGCGTGACGGAAGACCTGGTTGCCCGCCATGCGCAGATGGCCGACCGAGCCGGTCGTGGCCGGGCCGCCATCAACATACAGCAGGTCCGACTTGGCCCCGTCGCAGCGCAGGGCGAAGCCCAGCAGGCCGGTGTCGGCGGGCGTCCCCTGGCCTTCGCGGGGCTCCAGCACCACCGCCCCGGCGCCGTCGCCGAACAGGACGCAGGTGGTCCGGTCGCTCCAGTCCATCAGCCGGGTCATCTCCTCGGCGCCGACGACCAGGGCGCATCGGGCGTTCCCGCGCGCGATGAAGCCGTCGGCGACGCTCAGCGCATAGACGAAGCCCGAACAGACCGCCTGGACGTCGAAGGCGATACAGGTCGGAACCCCCAGCTTGCTCTGGACGATGGCCGCCGTGGCCGGGAAGGTCATGTCCGGCGTGGTTGTGGCGACGATGATCAGATCCACATCGGCCGGCGTCCGGCCCGCCGCCTCCAGCGCCTTCTTCGCCGCCTCGGCCGCCAGGTCGCTGGTCGGCTGGTCGTCGCGGGCGCGGTGCCGCTGGCGGATGCCGGTGCGCTCGACGATCCATTCGTCCGAGGTGTCGACGATCCGGGCCAGGTCGTCGTTGGTGACGATCTGTTCCGGCAGGTAGGAGCCGGCGCCGGTGATGGCGCTGCGGATGACGCTCACTGCAGATTCTCCCCGGCCGCCACGCCCTCGGGTGCGGCATGAGCCGAATGGTCGAAGACGGCGTCCAGCCGCTTCAGGTTCCCGGCCACCTTGGCCAGATAGTCGCTGCGGCCCAGATCGACCGCGATGCGGACGGCCGAGCCGAAGCCCCGGGCGTTGGCGCCGCCATGGCTCTTGACCACCAGGCCGTTCAGCCCCAGCAGGGGGCCGCCGTTGATGGCGTTCGGATCGATCCGGTCGCGCATCCGCTTCAGAGCCGGCAGGGCGATCAGGGCGCCCAGTTTCGACGTCAGGCTGGACGACAGGGATTCGCGCAACAGGCCCGAGATCAGGCGCGCCGTGCCCTCGGCCGTCTTCAGGGCGATATTGCCGGTGAAGCCGTCGGTGACCACCACATCCACCACCCCGGTGGCCAGGTCCGTCCCCTCGACGAAGCCGTGATAGTGAAGGTTGAAGCCGCCCTCGCGCAGGATGCGGTGCGCCTCGCGCACCTCCTCATGGCCCTTCATGTCCTCGGAGCCGACGTTCAGAAGGCCCACCCGGGGCCGTTCGACGCCGTGCACGGCGCTCTGGAAGGCCTCGCCCATGATGGCGAATTCGATCAGCTGGGCCGCGTCGCTGTCGATATTGGCGCCGACGTCCAGCACAGCGGTGTGGCCCCCCTTGATCGTGGGCCAGCTGGCCACCAGGGCGGGCCGCTCCAGCCCTGGCGCGGCCATGCGCAGGATCAGCTTGGATATGGCCATCAGGGCGCCGGTGTTGCCGGCCGAGACCGCCGCCGCCGCCTCGCCCGTCTTCACCGCCTCGACAGCGTTCCACAGGCTGGAGCCCTTGCCGCGGCGCATGGCCTGGGCCGGCTTTTCGTCCATGGCCACCACCTTGTCGGTGTGACGCACCTCGACGACGGCGGGATCCAGCCCCACCCGTGCGATCTCGGCCTCGATGGCCGCGGCGTCGCCGTGCATCAGGAAGCGGACCCCCGCCCCGTCGTGGCGTTTCAGATAGTCCTTCACACCGCCGACGACGACCGAGGGGCCGACGTCGCCGCCCATGGCGTCCAGCGAGATCGTGGTCGGGGATGACAAGGGGGTTCGCACTCCGCTGCGCCGCGGTGCGGCGCTGAATCGAGCGACGATAACGCCGCGACGCCCGGATGCAACCGGGCCGACGTTACGTCAACCTTGGCCTTCGCCATCGCGAGGCTTCAGCCGGGACAGGACGGCGAAGGGATTGATCTCGGCCGGCTCGGGCGGCTGGACGAATTCGGCCCCTGGCTTGCGCGGGAACGGGTCCAGCGACAGGGCCAGCTGTTCGACCGCATAGACGCCCAGGTCGATACGGCCGTCCTCGATCAGATCCGGCGCCTCATGCTCCAGGGAGACCTCGATCTCGGCGGGGTCGTCCTCGCCGGCCGCCTCGACCAGGTCAATGGCGAAGGCCCGGTCGATCGACACCGGCAGGGGCTCCAGCGTCAGGCCGCAGTTCTGGACCGCCTCGGCCATGATACGGCCCGTCAACCGCCAGCCGCCCTCGGACGGCGCGACCTCCAGCCGGGCCTCGAAGGCGTCCAGCGACGCCAGGTCCAGGCTGCGGGCGATGGCCCGGCGGGTCTCGGCCGGCGGCGCCAGCACACGGCTCAGCCCCGCGCCGACCTGGTTCATCCGCACGATGTCGCTGAGGGGCGGTTCGGAAACGGTCATCACTTCACCTCGGCCCAGGCCGGGCCGGCCTCGATCTGTCTCAGGGTCTGGGCCGCCAGGGCGGCGCGACTGGCCAGGGCGTAGCGGGCCAGGGCGTCCCCGGCGCCCGCCGCATCGGTCTCCAGCACATTGCGCGCCAGGGCGGCGGACAGGGCCGCATCCTCGCCCGCCGCCACGGCCGCCTCATAGGCCTGCATCCGGCCATACAGGGCCTCGCCCAGCTTGCGCATCTTCTTGCCCACCGCGACATCGCCGACGCCCAGTTCGCGCAGGGTGTCGTCCAGGGCCGAGACATAGGTGTCGAACAGGGCCTGGGCCATCTCGCCCCCTTCCTCGTCCAGGTCGCGCAGCCGCAGGCTGAGCAGCAGGACATGCAGGGTGTAGAGCTCGAACCGCGCGTCGATGCGGTCGGCGACGCCCAGGGCCGTATAGAAGGCCGGCTGCCGGGCCTGGGCCACGGCATGGGCGTAAAGGCGGTCGATCCGCCCCCGCGACAGGCGCGGGCCGAACAGTGATCGCAGCATCGTCATCGGCCCCTTTTCCGCCGCGACGTTGAACTAGGACGCGTGTCCGGCTAGGTCAAAGACCTTGTTTTTCGCAGGCCGACTTTCATGACCCGCACCGCAACCGCCATCGCCGTCCGCCTGCTGATCGGCGCCGCCCTTGTGGCGCCCGCCGCCTGCGCCCCGTCTGTCGGAGTGAACGGCTTCCAGGCCATCGACGCCAAGCCCGCCGACGTGGTGGCGGGAACCGACACCAAGGCGACCGTCCTGGCCCGGCTGGGCTCGCCCTCGACCACCTCGACCTTCGAGAAGGACACCGTCTGGTACTACATCAGCCAGACGACCGAGCAGTACACCTTCCGCATCCCCGAGGTGACCCAGCGTTCGGTCACCGAGATCACCTTCGCCGAAGGGTCCGACCAGGTCGCCTCGGTCCGCACCCTGGGCCTGGCCGACGGCCGGGTGATGACCATGGATTCGCACGAGACCCCGACCCGGGGCCGCCGCCTGACCATCATCGAACAACTGCTGGGCAATGTCGGCCGCGGCCACCTGCCCAATTCGGACGAACAGGTCCCGGGCCAGCGCCGCCCCGACTGATCGCTTCTCGGCACGGAACAAAGAAATCGGCCCCGGAGATCGCTCTCCGGGGCCGTTTCCTTGGGTCGGAGCCCTGATCAGACGATCTTGCCCGAGGCCAGGACCGCCAGAAGCAGCAGGGCCACGATATTGGTGATCTTGATCATCGGGTTCACCGCCGGGCCACTGGTGTCCTTGTAGGGATCGCCCACGGTGTCGCCGGTGACCGAGGCCTTGTGCGCCTCGGAGCCCTTGGCGTGCAGGACGCCGTTCTTGTCGGTGAAGCCTTCCTCGATCACCTTCTTGGCGTTGTCCCAGGCGCCGCCGCCCGAGGTCATCGAGATGGCGACGAACAGGCCCGTCACGATGACGCCCATCAGCATGGCGCCCAGGGCGGCGAAGGCGTTGGCCTTGTCCGGCTGGATCATCAGCACGGCCACGAACAGGACGATCGGCGACAGGACCGGCAGCAGCGACGGCACGATCATCTCGCGGATGGCCGCCGAGGTCAGGATGTCGACGGCGCGGCCGTACTCGGGCTTGACCTGGCCGGTCATGATGCCCGGGTTCTCGCGGAACTGACGGCGCACCTCGGCCACCACCGATTCGGCGGCGCGGCCCACGGCGGTCATCGACAGGCCGCCGAACAGGAAGGGCAGAAGCCCCCCGAACAGCAGGCCGACCACGACATAGGGATTGGCCAGGTCGAAGGCGACCGCGCCCAGACCGTCGAAGAAGCTGCCCGGCGCCGCTTCGGCCGAGAAATGCTTCAGGTCTTCGGTATAGGCGGCGAACAGAACCAGGGCGCCCAGGCCGGCCGAACCGATGGCGTAGCCCTTGGTCACGGCCTTGGTGGTGTTGCCCACGGCGTCCAGGGCGTCGGTCGAGGTGCGGACTTCCGACGGAAGACCGGCCATCTCGGCGATGCCGCCGGCGTTGTCGGTGACCGGGCCGAAGGCGTCCAGGGCCACGATCATCCCCGCCACGCCCAGCATGGTGGTGGTGGCGATGGCGATGCCGAACAGGCCCGCCAGCTGATAGGTGACGACGATGCCGATGATGATGGTCAGGGCCGGAAGCGCGGTGGACTCCAGCGACATGGCCAGGCCCTGGATGACGTTGGTGCCGTGGCCCGAAACCGAGGCGTTGGCGACCGACTTCACCGGGCGGAAGCCGGTGCCGGTATAGTATTCGGTGATGACCACGATGGCGGCGGTGACGACCAGGCCGACCACGCCGGACCAGAACAGGTTCATCGGGGCGATGCTCAGACCGCCGGCGGTCGAGACCGGGCCGGTGACCAGGGTGTTGATGATCCACCAGACCGCGCCGACCGACAGGACGCCGGTGACGATCAGACCCTGATACAGGGCGCCCATGATGTTCTGGCTCTTGCCCAGGCGGACGAAGAAGCTGCCGATGATCGAGGTGACGATGCAGACGCCGCAGATGGCCAGCGGCAGCAGCATCATCACGTCCACATAGGGCTGGCCGCGGAAGAAGATGGCGGCCAGGACCATGGTCGCCACGATGGTGACGGCATAGGTCTCGAACAGGTCGGCGGCCATGCCGGCGCAGTCGCCGACGTTGTCGCCCACGTTGTCGGCGATGGTGGCGGCGTTGCGGGGGTCATCCTCGGGAATGCCGGCCTCGACCTTGCCCACCATGTCGCCGCCCACGTCGGCGCCCTTGGTGAAGATGCCGCCGCCCAGGCGGGCGAAGATGGAGATCAGCGAGGCGCCGAAGCCCAGGGCCACCAGGCCGTCGATGACGGCGCGGTCCGTGCCCGCCATGCCCAGGCCCTGGGTCATGAAGGCGTAATAGCCCGCCACGCCCAGCAGGGCGCCGCCGGCCACGAACATGCCGGTGATGGCGCCCGAGCGGAAGGCCAGGTCCAGGCCCTTGGACAGGCTTTCCGACGCCGCCTGGGCCGTACGCACATTGGCGCGGACCGAGATCAGCATGCCGGCGAAGCCCGCCGCGCCCGACAGGACGGCGCCGATCAGGAAGCCGACCGCGGCCCACTGGCCGATCAGCAACCAGGCGGCGATCAGGATCACGACCCCGACCATGCCGATGGTGGTGTACTGGCGCCGCAGATAGGCGCTGGCGCCCTCCTGGATGGCCGCCGCGATCTCGCGCATGCGGTCGTTGCCGGTTCCGGCCTTCATCAGGGCGCCGGTCTGCAGGGCGCCGTACAGCACCCCCAGTCCCCCGGCCGCGATGACCAGCCACAGATAGTTCGTCATGGGTGTTTCCAAACCTCAATTGCCTTGGGCGCGCGGACCCTTGGCGCGGCGGGCTTGTCGCCTCTGTCCGCCTTCCGGTCCCCCCGTGCGCTCACGGACGCGACAGCGCGTCCCGCGGGAAATGCGGCGGAAACGTGCCAAATGCGTCAGGCTGACGCAACCGGGGTTTTCACCCGGCCCGCATGCCGGTGCGGCGGCGCGGGGCCTGGGCGACGATCTCGACCCGCGAGACGGCGCCGCGCCCGGCGATCCGGGCCGAATCGGCCATCAGGCTACGCTGCAGGGCCGCCGCGTCCAGCCGGGTCCAGTCGCCGGGAATCAGGAAGGGCGTCCGGTGCGCGGCCCGGACCAGGGCGTCGCGGAACCAGGCCTCCTTGGGCCGCATCTGCTCGGGCGTGCGGCCGGCGCCCATGTGCAGGCGCAGGGAGACGAAGACATAGTTCCGCACCCGCCCACCCTCGATCACCGGCAGGCCGACGCCCGAGATGCTCAACGCTGGAGCGTCGCCCTGTCCGCCCGTGGGTCCGCTGGCGACTGCGGGCGTGGCGACGGCGGCGCCCAAGGTTCCGGCGATCAGGGTGCGACGATCCATGGCCCCAGCCTGGCGGATCGGCGTTAGGATTCAGTTGCCGCGATGGTCGATCCCCTGAAGCTCCCGGCCCGAGCCCCTCGGGTCGCCCCGTCTCCTCCCTGTCGCGCAGCGATGGGGAGATGGATCGCGCGCGCAGCGGCCGGGACGGAGGGGGTCTGTTCGTCGCGTGGCCCAAGAGCCCCTCCACCGCCTCATCGCCCTTCTCCCCTTGTGGGAGAAGGTGGCAGGCGAAGCCTGACGGATGAGGGGTCGCGCGGGCCCTGGCCATCATCCGACGCTAACCCCACGGGCCTGAGAGACCCCTCATCCGACCCGCTGCGCGGGCCACCTTCTCCCGCAAGGGGAGAAGGAAGAATTGGCGGCGCCTTCGCCAGCGGATGCTTGCGAAGCTCGGGAAGGCGGCGGAGCGTCGGGCCTTCGCCCGGCGTGAGGAAACAAGATGCCGTGTTCGGCGAGAGGTCTGACGCTCCGCACGGAAGGTTTCCACGAGCTCGGGGCGGGCGCCGATCTTTTCGGCTACTCCCGGAGGCCCGCGGCGGGCGGGGAGGTCCAACGAACCCCTCCCGGAACGGCCAGAGTAACCCCCTCGACCCTCCCTCGGTCGCCGGACCCGTCGCCAATGACTGTCCGATCCGACGACCGCAGGCCCGTGCGTGTGAGTGACACAACACACAGCCCCGCTTCCTCCGCTCCCGCCGCCGCGAAGTCGCTGGCCTCGCGGCCTCCCCATGCGACGGGACCTGGGGAGTATAGGGCGGTTCCCAGCCCAGGCGTGTGAGAGGGGGTTGGCGATGGGATTGATGAGCGGGGTCAGGGGGTTGGGTTTCCTGACGCGCGCAGTTGGCGTTCCTGACCCTCTCCCGATGGGAGAGGGAGGGGCCCGCCGCGTGGCGGCGGGAGGGTGAGGGTCGGGTGTATGCGATCCGCCGCCAGCCGACCCTCACCCTTTCGCGCAAGTCTGATCGCCTGCGGCTCTCAGGCGCTCAAGCCCTCTCCCAACGGGAGAGGGTGAATATGTGTATGGCCGAGGGTCGGAGCCTGGGGCCAGCCCCCTCAACCGCCTGCGGCGGTCCCCCTCTCCCCGGTGGGAGAGGATCAAGCGGGTGTCAGTCGTGGGTCCAGCCGGGGTGGTCGATGGGGACCGGCTGGCGCAGGTAGGAGACGGCGACGCCCTGGCCTTCCGCAACCTCTCCGATCCGGGTCAGGCGCAGCAGGCGGGCCTCGGCGGCGGCGCGCAGGGCGGCCTCGTTGCGCGGCGGCGCCGTCAGCACCAGTTCGTAGTCGTCCCCGCCCGTCGCCAGCCGCACCAGGGCGGCCTCGGGATCGACCCGGTCGTCGAACCAGGCGGTCGCGGGCGCCGACAGGGGCGTCTTCTCCAGGTCCAGGGCGATGGCGACGCCGCTGGCGGCCGCGAGATGGCCGGCGTCGGCGATCAGGCCGTCGGAGACATCGGCGCAGGCGCTGGCCAGATCGCGCACCGCCTCGGCGAACTCCACCCGCGGCCGCGGCGCGCGATAATGGGCGACCAGGGCCTCCAGCCGTTCCGGCGCCAGCCGCAGTTGGCCCCGCGCCGCCATCAGACCCAGGGCCCCGTCGCCGATGGCCCCGGTGACGAAGACCGCATCGCCGGGCCGCGCCCCGCCCCGCGACACCGCCCGCCCCTTCGGAACCCAGCCCAGGGCGGTCAGGCTGAAACTGAGCGGGCCGGGGGTGTTGACCGTGTCGCCGCCCATCAGCCAGACGCCGAACTCGGCCTGGTCGGCCTTCAATCCTTCAACGAAGGCCTGACGCTCGGGCCAGCCGCAGCGTTCGGACCAGCCGCAGGCCAGCAGATAGCCGAACGGCTCGGCCCCCTTGGCCGCCAGGTCCGACAGGTTCACCCGCAACAGCTTCTGCGCCACCGTGTCCAGCGGATCGTCGGCCAGGAAATGCACCCCCTCGACGAGCGCATCCTTGGTCAGCACCAGATCGAACCCCGGTCGCGTCGGCAGCACCGCTGCGTCGTCCGCCAGGCCCCGCGCCCATTCGGGATGCGCCAGCGGCTTCAGCAGGCGTTGGATGGTCTCGAACTCTCCGGCGACGTCAACCGCGGGCATCGCGGGCGACGCCGTCCAGGGCGGCGTTGACGAATTTGGCTTCGGCCTCAGCGAAGAAGGCCTTGGCCAGCTCGACATATTCGTCGATCACCACCTCGCGCGGGGTGTCGGGCCGGTCGCGCAGTTCCCACGCCCCGCAACGCAGCAGGGCGCGCAGGGTGGCGTCCAGCCGCTCCAGCCGCCAGTTGGACGCCAGCCTGGCCTTCACGGCCGCATCGATTTCGACCTGGCCGGTGACCACGCCGCGCACGATCTGGGCGAAATAGTCCTCGTCCGCCTCGGCCAGCATCTGGCCCTCGATGTCGGCGTCGAAGCGGTGGCGCGAGAATTCGTCGATGACGGTCTCGACCCCCTCGCCCGCCAGCTCCATCTGATACAGGGCCTGGACGGCGGCCAGGCGGGCGATGGTGCGGGCGCGGCGCTGCTTGCCGCTCAGCGGGGCTTCGTCCGCCTTGCCGGCCAGCTGGGCCATCACCGATTGCAGGCTGTTGGGGTCGCTCACGCCGTCTGTCCTTCCGACGCCAGGCCGAGGCGCAGGCGTTTCTTCAATGCGATCAGGTCCAGGCAGGCGCGGGCCGCTCCGCCGCCCTTGTCGCCCTCGCTGATCCGGGCGCGGGCCCAGGCCTGATCCTCGTCCTCGACCGTCAGCACCCCATTGCCGATGCACAGCCCCTTGAGGCCCAACTGCATGACGCCGGCGGCCGACTGATCCGACACGATCTCGAAATGATAGGTCTCGCCGCGGATCACGCAGCCCAGGGCGACATAGCCGTCATAGCGCGGGGCGGTCGGATAGCGGCCGGCTTCCTCGGCCAGGGCGATGGCGGGCGGAATCTCCAGGGCGCCGGGCACGGTCACCACGTCGAAGTCGGCGCCGCGCGCGCGCAAGGCGTCCTTCGCCCCTTCCAGCAGGGCGTCGGCCAGATCGTCATAGAAGCGCGCCTCGACGATGAGGACGCGGGGGCCGTCGATCAGAATTGGTCTTCTCCGTCCATGTCGCGCCAGCCGACGATGCGCAGGCCATAGCCTTCCAGCGCGGTCGGATTGGGGCGGGTCGAACTCATCACGATCATGTCGCGCACGCCCAGGTCCAGCAGGATCTGCGCGCCGACTCCATAGGCCTTCAGCGACCGGTCCACGGCCGCCGGCTTGGCGCCGCCGGCCAGACGTTCGGCCAGGCCCGCCAGTTCCGGGTCGCGCAGGAAGACGGCGACGCCGGGACCGTTGTGTTCGCTGATCGCCTTCAGCGCCTTGGGCAGATAGTCCTGCCGCGCCTCGACATGGCCCAGCAGGTCGGCGGCGAAATCCACCTGGTGCATCCGCACCAGCACCGGCTTGGCCGGGTCGATGCGGCCCTTGACCAGGGCGACATGCTCGACCCCCTCGATGGCGTTCCTGAACAGCATCAGGCGGAAGGGGCCGCCGTGCACGCTGTCGAACGGCGTCTCCAGCACCCGCTCGACGAACCGTTCGGTGCGGCGGCGATAGGCGATAAGGTCGGCGATGGCGCCGATCTTCAGACCGTGCAGCTGGGCGAAGGCGACCAGGTCGGGCATCCGGGCCATGGTGCCGTCGTCGTTCATGATCTCGCAGATCACGCCTGCGGGCGTCAGGCCGGCCATGCGGCTGATGTCCACGGCCGCCTCGGTGTGGCCGGTGCGGACCAGGACGCCGCCGTCGCGCGCGACCAGGGGGAAGACGTGGCCGGGCGAAACGATGTCGTCGGCGCCGCGGTTGGGATCCACCGCCACCTGGACCGTGCGGGCGCGGTCGGCGGCGCTGATGCCGGTGGTCACGCCGTCCTTGGCCTCGATCGAGACGGTGAAGGCCGTGCCCATGCTGGTGCGGTTTTCGGCGGCCATGGGCGGCAGGCGAAGCTGGCGCGCCCGGTCGGCGGTGATGGCCAGGCAGATCAGGCCGCGCGCGTGCTTGGCCATGAAGTTGATCTGGTCCGGCGTCGCGAACTGGGCCGGGATGATGACGTCGCCCTCGTTCTCGCGATCCTCGGCGTCGACCAGGATGTAGGGACGGCCGTTGCGGGCGTCCTCCAGGATGTCCTCGATCGGACTGATCGGGCTGTCGTTCATGTTGGCCGCCAGGTTCATGACGCTGTCTCCTGCCACCGCGCGAGATATCGCGCCAGCATGTCGATCTCCAGATTGACGGAATCGCCGACCTGCAGACGGCCCAGGGTGGTCGCCGTCCAGGTGTGGGGGATGATGTTCAGGCCGAATTCCTGACCCGAGACTTCATTGACGGTCAGGGACACGCCATCGACCGTGATCGACCCCTTGGGGGCGATGAAGCGGTGCAGGGGCGCGGGCGCGGCGATGACGATGCGGTGCGAGCCGCCCTCCGGCGTCACCGAGACGACGCGGCCGAGGCCGTCGACATGGCCCGAGACGACATGGCCCCCCATTTCGTCGCCCAGCCGGGCGGCGCGCTCCAGATTGACCGGATCGCCCGCCTGCCAGACGCCCAGGGTGGTCCTGGACAGGGTCTCGCCCGACACCTCGACCGCGAACCAGCCGGGGCCCTTTTCCGTGACGGTCAGGCAGCATCCGGCGTGGCTGACCGAGGCGCCCAGGTCGATGCCGGCCGTGTCCCAGGCGGTCTGAATCTCATAGCGGCGGTCGCGCGCCGTCTCGGCGACGCTACGCACCCTGCCGATGTCGGTGACGATGCCGGTGAACATTCAGAGCCTCTCGTATCGCTCCCACAGGTCGTCACCCAGGGCCTGAACCGCAACCCTGCGAAAGCGCGGCGCATCGGAAAGTCGGGCCAGGGCCAGGGCGGCGACGCCGGGCCGCCCCTCGGCGCCCAGAAGGATTGGGGCGCGGAACCATTCGATGGCGTCGACGGCGTTTACGGCGAGGAAAGACGCCGCCACCTGCCCGCCGCCTTCGATCAGGATCGAGCCGACGCCGCATTCCTCCAGGGCCGCCAGGACGGCGGGGATGGTCGGGCGGCCATTATCGGCCGCCACCTGCCGGACCTCCGCTGCACCGACCGGGCGCGGTTCGGCGGCGGTCAGGATCAGGGTGTTGGCGGCGGCGACCCTGGCGGACGGGGGCGTGCGCAGGCGGCTGTCGAGGATGACGCGCAATGGGTTCCTTCTCCCCTCGGGGGAGAAGGTGGGCGGCGGAGCCGCTCGGATGAGGGGGCTGTCCGCTGCGGGCCGATTGTTCGACGAAGACTGCGCGGATACAGCCCCCTCATCCGTCTCGCTCCGCGAGCCACCTTCTCCCCCCAGGGGAGAAGGAAGTCTGACCGTCAACTCCGGATCGTCGGCCAGCACCGTCTCCACCCCGACCAGGATGGCGTCATGGGCGGCGCGCAGGCGGTGGCCCTGTTCGCGGGCGGCGTCGCCGGTGATCCATTTGGATTCGCCCGTGGCCGTGGCGATGCGGCCGTCCAGCGAGGTGGCCAGCTTCAGCGTGACATGCGGGCGCATCAGCCCTCGTCCAGCCCCTCGTCGCCGAGGAATTTCGCGAAGTCGCTGGTGTGGCGGAAGTCCTTGTAGACCGAGGCGTAGCGGACATAGGCCACCTCATCCACGCCCTTCAGCGCCTTCATGATGAAGTCGCCGACGACGCTGGAGGGGATTTCGGTCTCGCCCAGGCTTTCCAGCTGGCGGACGATGCGGTTGACCATCTGTTCGACCTGATCGGCCTGGACCGGCCGCTTGCGCAGGGCCACGCCCAGGGAGCGTTCCAGCTTGTCCCTGTCGAAGGGCGTGCGCCGGCCGTTGCGCTTCAGGATGACCAGTTCACGCAGCTGCACCCGCTCGAAAGTCGTGAAGCGCCCGTTGCACTGCGGGCAGGAGCGCCGGCGGCGGATGGCGGCGCCGTCGTCGGACGGGCGGCTGTCCTTCACCTGGGTGTCCGCATTTCCGCAGAAGGGGCACTTCATGGCCGGCTCCTAGCCGTAGATGGGGAAGCGCGCCGTCAGCTGGCGCACCTGGTCCGCCACCCGCGCCTTGACGCCGGCGTCGGCCTGATCCCCGCCCTTCATGCTGTCGATCACATCGGCGATCCAGTGGCCGATCTGCTGGAACTCGGCCTCGCCGAAGCCGCGGGTGGTGCCCGCCGGGGTCCCCAGGCGCACGCCCGAGGTCACGGTGAAGGGCGCCGTGTCGAACGGCACGCCGTTCTTGTTGCAGGTCATCAGGGCATGCTCCAGTTCGATCTCGGTCGCCTTGCCCGTCACGCCCTTGGGCCGCAGATCGACCAGCATCAGATGGCTGTCGGTGCCGCCCGAGACGATGGCCAGCCCCCGGTCCACCAGCACGGCCGACAGAGCGCGGGCGTTGGCCACCACCTGTCCGGCATAGGCCTTGAACTCGGGCTTCAGCGCCTCGCCGAAGGCCACGGCCTTGGCGGCGATGACATGTTCCAGCGGCCCGCCCTGCAGGCCGGGGAAGACGGCCGAGTTGATCTTCTTGGCGATGTCGCCGTCATTGGTCAGCACCATGCCCCCGCGAGGGCCGCGCAGGGTCTTGTGGGTGGTGGTGGTGACGACATGGGCGTGGGGCACCGGGTCGGGATAGACGCCGCCCGCGATCAGCCCCGCATAGTGGGCCATGTCCACCATCAGGTATGCGCCCACGCTGTCGGCGATCTCGCGGAAGCGCTTGAAGTCTATGTGGCGGGAATAGGCGGATGCGCCCGCCAGGATCAGCTTGGGCTTCTCCTGTTCGGCCATCTGGGCGACGTGATCATAGTCGATCAGATGGTCGTCCTCGCGCACCTTGTAGGTCACGGGGCGGAACCATTTGCCCGACTGGTTGGCGGGCGAGCCGTGGGTCAGGTGGCCGCCGCAGGCCAGGTCCATGCCCAGGAACGCATCCCCCGGCTGGAGCAGAGACATGAAGACGGCCTGATTGGCCTGGGCGCCCGAGTGCGGCTGGACGTTGGCGAAGGCCGCGCCGAACAGCTTCTTCGCCCGTTCACGCGCCAGATCCTCGGTGACGTCCACGTATTCGCAGCCGCCGTAATAGCGACGGCCCGGATAGCCTTCGGCGTATTTGTTGGTCAGGACGGACCCTTGCGCCTCAAGCACCGCGCGCGAGACGATGTTCTCGGACGCGATCAGCTCGATCTGCTCCTTCTGACGGCCCAGTTCGCCCTGGATGCCGCCGAAGATGTCGGGGTCGGCCTCGGCCAGGGTGCGCGAGAAATAGTCGGCGTGGGTGAAGGCGGTCACGGGCGATTCCGAAACTAGAGAGAGCGACAGAAGGCCCGGACTCTCTACGCCCCGACAACCTTAACCACAACATCTTGTGGTCAGCCCTGCCCCAACGCCCGCTTCAGCTTGGCGACCGCCACGCGCTTCAGGGCCTCGGACTGGTTCGCCGGGCCCAGGGCCGACACCTCGCGACCCGTCGCGACATGAACGGCCGAGCATTTCAGATAGGGCCCGTTGCGGGTCAGTTCGAGGATGACCTCGCCCAGGTCGGGGTCAGGCGGCGGCAGGGCGGCGCGCCACGTTGCAGTGGGTCCACAGCCGGTCCATCGCCGCCACCAGATCGGCCATCATGGCGTCGGTGTGGTTGGGCGACGGGGTGAAGCGCAGACGCTCGGTCCCCTTGGGCACGGTGGGATAGTTGATCGGCTGGACATAGACGCCGTGGTCTTCCAGCAGCATGTCCGAGATCATCTTGCAGTGGACCGGATTGCCGACCAGCACGGGCACGATGTGGCTTTCGCTGTCCATCACCGGAATGCCCGCCTCGGCGAACAGGCGTTTCAGGGTGGCGGCCCGCTCCTGATGGGCGTCGCGCAGTTCGGGATGGGCCTTCAGATGCCGCACCGAGGCCAGGGCGCCGGCGGTCAGGGCGGGCGGCAGGCTGGTGGTGAAGATGAAGCCCGAGGCCCAGGACCGCACAGCGTCCACGATGACCGCGTCGGCGGCGATATAGCCGCCCATGACGCCGATGGCCTTGCCCAGGGTGCATTCGATGATGTCGATCTGGCCCAGCACCCCGTCGCGCTCGGCCACCCCCGCGCCAGTGTCGCCGTAAAGGCCGACGGCGTGAACCTCGTCCAAGTAGGTCATGGCGCCGTATTTCCGCGCCAGGGCGATGGTCCCGGCCAGGTCGGCGATGTCGCCGTCCATCGAATAGACGCTCTCGAAGGCGATCAGCTTGGGCGCCTCGGCCGGGGCGTCCTTCAGCAGGGCCTCAAGGTGTTCCAGGTCGTTGTGGGCGAAGATGTGCCGCTCGCACCCGCCATTGCGGATGCCGGCGATCATCGAGGCGTGGTTCAGGCTGTCGGAGAAGATGATCAGGCCCGGCAGGATGCGCTGGAGCGTGGTCAGGGTCGCCTCATTGGCCACATAGCCCGAAGTGAACAGAAGCGCCGCTTCCTTGTGGTGCCAGGACGCCAGTTCAGCCTCCAGGTCCACGGCCGAACGGGTGGTGCCCGAGATGTTGCGCGTGCCGCCCGCACCGGCGCCGGCCGCGTCGATCTCGGCCTTCATGGCCGCCAGGACGTCCGGATGCTGACCCATGCCCAGGTAGTCGTTCGAGCACCAGACGACCACGTCCTGCTGGCTGCCGTCCGCGCGGCGGCGGCGGGCCGTCGGGAACTGGCCGGCCACCCGCTTCAGGTCGGCGAAGACGCGATAGCGCCCCTCGCCCTTCACCTGTTCGACGGCGCTCTGGAATGCGGCCCGGTAGTCGTACAAAGCGGTCAGCCCCGCGCGGATAAACTTTCCCGCGTGATGCGCCGCCGTGATCGATTTGTCCACGCGATCGGCCGGACAAATCGCCGCAAACCCTTAATTGATAATGGTTCGCAGGTTTTCGACCCCAAGGGGCTCAACCCTTCGGCAGTTCGTCCAGCTTGCCGCGCAGCATCTGCAGGATGGCCGAGAAGTCGCGGCCGCCGTAGCCCAGGCCGTTGAACATCTGGAACAGGGCCTCGGCCTGGGCGCCCAGGGGGGTGCTGGCCCCCGACTTGGCCGCCGCGTCCTGGGCCAGCTTCAGGTCCTTCAGCATCATGGCCGTGGCGAACCCGCCGTCGTAGTTGCGGTTCGACGGCGCGGTCGGCACCGGGCCGGGCCAGGGATAATAGGTCGAGACCGACCAGGACTGACCCGACGACTTGGCGACGATGTCGAACATCTTGACCGGGTCCAGCCCCAGCTTCTCGGCCAGGCCGATCGCCTCGCAGGTCCCCAGCATGGTGACGCCCAGGATCATGTTGTTGCAGATCTTGGCCGCCTGACCGGCGCCGTGGTCGCCGGCGCGGAAGGTGGCGCGGCTCATCGGCTCCAGCGCCGCCTCGATGCGGGGAAACTGGTCTTCATCACAGCCGACCATGAAAGCCAGCGTCCCGGCGTCGGCCGCCATGGTGCCGCCCGAGACAGGGGCGTCTGCGAAGGCATAGCCGGCGTCGCGGGCCAGGCCGGCGACCTGACGGGCCGTGTCGACGTCGATGGTCGAACAGTCCAGCAGCAGGGTGCTGGTCGGGGCCGCGCCGATGATCTGTTCGGCATAGACGGATCGCACATGCGGTCCGGCGGGCAGCATGGTGATGACGATGTCCGCATCCTTGACCGCATCGGCGACCGATCCGGCGGCGGTGCAGCCGGCGGCGACGGCGCGGTCCAGCGCGTCCTTCGACAGGTCAAAGGCGCGGACAGTGCGGCCCGCCTTCGCCTGGTTGGCGGCCATGCCGCCGCCCATGTTGCCCAGGCCGATGAAGGCGATCGTCTGCGTCATCATTCTACTCGCTGTGATGGATCAGGCCTGCGGCAGGTCCTCGGCCAGGATGGCCATTTCGAACATGTAGGAGCCGGCCTCGTCCTCGTCCTCGAAGATGACGCCGATGAACTCGTCATCGACATAGACCTCGGCCGAGTCGGCCTGTTTGCGCGCCTTCACCTTCAGGCCGCCGTGGTTGAAGGTGCGCTTCAGATGGGTCTCGACGCGCTTGATGTCGGCTTCGGTCACGGGGGGCCTCGTCGTCTCGTCAGGGATGGTGAATTGGGCGCGGACCCTAGTGAGGTCGGGTCGGCATTGAAACCCCTGACGGAAATCCTCCCCCGACGGGGGAGGATTAAGGGTCTCAGATCACGAAATCATAGACGATGTCGGCCAGGGTGTGATCCATCGTCCGGGCTGGCGTGGCCTCGGTCGGGCAGTTGACCAGCCGCGCCGGGACCCCGGCCACGGTGCAGCCCGCGGGCACCGGCTTCAGCACCACCGAGCCCGAGGCCACCTTGGCGTAGTCGCCGACGGTGATGTTGCCCAGCACCTTGGCCCCGGCGCCCAGAAGGACGCCCTTGCCGATCTTGGGGTGGCGGTCGCCGCGCTGGGCGCCCGTGCCGCCCAGGGTGACGGCGTGGAGCATGGAGACGTCGTCGCCGACCACCGCCGTCTCGCCGATGACGATGCCGGTGCCGTGGTCCAGGAACAGGCCCGATCCCATGCGGGCGGCGGGGTGGATGTCCAGCTGGAACAGTTCGGACATGCGGCTCTGGAAATGCAGGGCCAGGGTCTCGCGGCCCCGGCCCCACAGCCAGTGGGCCACGCGATAGGCCTGAAGCGCCTGGAATCCCTTGAAGTAGAGGAAGGGCTGCAGGAGGGACCGGATCGCCGGGTCGCGCTCGGCCACGGCGCCCAGGTCGGCCTCGGCGGCCGAAACGATGGCGGGATCGGCGGCGTAGGCCTCCAGGCACACCTCGCGCACCGTCATGGTTCCCAGTTCGGCGTCACCCAGCTTGCGTGCGATCTGGAAGCTGAGGGCGCCGGCCAGGTCGCCGTGGGCCAGGACGACGGCGTTCATCTGGGACGCCAGGCCGGGTTCGTCGCGCGCCGCCGCCTCGGCCGAGGCGCGCAGCTGGCCCCAGACATCCTCGCGGGCGGCGACCACTTCCAGTCGGGTCATCGGCGTCTTCCCTTCGCGGCCATCATAGCCGGTGCAGCATGACATGGGCCAGCCAGGCCGGCAGCAGGCTCTCGCGCGCCATATGGTAGGCCCGCAGGGTCGTCGCCACCGTCAGGGCGTCCTGGACCTGTCCCTTGCCGATGGCCTCCAGCAGGGTCAGGAAGGGGGTGCGGGCGGTGACGATCACCTCGGTCGGATCGGGCGCGACCGGGGTGGACGACAGGCCCCAGCACAGCCAGGTCAGGGCGCGTTCGTCGGTCACCGAGTTGGAGGTCTGGAGCCGCAGGGCCGGCAGCCAGTGCTCGGCCTTCAGCCCGGCCTCCTCGGCCAGTTCGCGCTTGATCCCGTCCAGGGGGTCTTCCTCGAACGGGGCGCCGCCCTCGGGCATCTCCCATGAGAAGTCGGCGCAGGCGAAGCGCGACTGGCCCACCAGGGTCACGGTCCCGTCCTCATGGATCGGCAGGACGCCCACAGCCAGGTTCGCGGGCCGCATGACGGCGTATAGGGCCGGAGCGCCGGTGGGGGCGACGGCCTCATGCTCGGTCAGGCGCAGCCAGGGGTTCTCATAGACGGTGCGGCCGCCCGCGTCCTTCCACGGCGGCGGCCGAGGCAGGCCCCGGGCCCAGGGCGGTTCGTTTCCGTCGTCGCTCATCGGGCAAGGTATGGCGCCGCGCCGATGCAAATCCTAGCTAGGCCCATGACCCGGACCGACCTCAGCGCCGCCCTGCCCCTGCCCGCCCCGTCCGACGAGATGCGCCGCCGGCTGGCGGATCGCCGCTCCGGCCCCGCCCAGGCTCTGGCCGCACCGGGCCCTTCGAAGGCCGAACTGGATGCAATCCTGCGGCTGGGCGCGCGGACGCCGGACCATGGCAAGCTGTTCCCCTGGCGGTTCGTCATCCTGTCGCCCGTCGCCCGCGCGCGGATCGCCGAGGCCCTGGCGCCCATGGCGGCGCGGCAGGCCGATCCGGGCAAGGCGGCCAAGGTGCTGATGAAACTGACGGCGCCGCCGGCGACGGTTCTGGTGATCTCGGCCCCCACGCCGGGCCACAAGGTTCCGGTGTGGGAGCAGCAGCTGTCGGCCGGGGCGGTGTGCATGAACCTGGAACACGCGGCCGACGCCTTCGGCTATTCCGCCAGCTGGATCACCGACTGGTACAGCTATGACCCCGAGGCGACCGCCCTGTTCGGGGTGAAACCGGGCGAACAGGTCGCAGGCTTCATCCATCTGGGAAGCCTGGCCGAGCCGCCGCTGGAGCGGCCGCGTCCGGAGATGGCCGGGAAGATCACGCGGATCGACTGATCTCCGGCTCGGGCGGCCGCGCCAGGGAGACCAGCACAATCGAGATGATCATCAGCAGGAACCAGCTGCCCAGCTTGCCCAGGGACACCGGATGCCATCCGGCGATCTGGCTGGGGTAGATCCAGGCGCGCACCAAGGTGCCCAGGTTCTCGGCGATCCAGATGAACAGGGCCACCAGCCCGTAGCCCAGCAGCAGGGGCATGGAGCGGCGCGTCCGGTCGGCGGTGAAGTGGAACCAGCCGCGCCCGAACAGCAGGGCCGTGGCCGCGAACAGCGCCAGCCGCACGTCCGGCAGCCAGTGGTGGGCGAAGAAGTTGACGTAGATGGCCGCCGCCAGCAGCCAGGTGGTCCACAGCGGCGGATAGCCGGTCACCCGGATATGGAAGATGCGCTGGACCCGGGCGATATAACTGCCCACCGCCGCATACATGAAGCCCGAGAACAGGGGCACGGCGCCGATCCGCAGCACCGACTCTTCCGGATAGATCCAGGACCCGTGCGCGGTCTTGAACAGTTCCATCACCGTGCCGGCGATGTGGAACAGGAAGATGACCCGCGCCTCCTCCCAACTCTCCAGCCGGAAGGCCAGCATGGCGCCCTGGATGGCCAGGGCGCCGATCACCAGCACATCATAGCGGGCCAGCGGCGCCCCATCGGGCCAGACCAGGAAGACCACGACGATCAGGGCCAGCATCAGCCCGCCAAACAGACAGGCCCATCCCTGTTTCAGCCCGAACCACAGGAACTCATAGGCCCAGCGGCGCGGGCGCGACCGATCCGCCCACGCCTCCGCCCGCGTCATCAGGCGGCGGCCCCAGGATTCGAGCGGCAGGCGGGCTTGGGCGTCCATGCGCCGACCTAGCGCGGAGGCGTCCCGCAAATCATGAGCGGAACCTGAGCCTTTTCCGGCGGCCTAGCCCCGGCCGCGATAGGTCGGCACGCCCTGGTCGGGCAGCCACAGGCCCTGGGGCGGGGCGCCGGTCTGCCAGAAGACGTCGATGGGGATGCCGCCGCGCGGATACCAGTAGCCGCCGATCCGCAGCCATTTGGGCGCCAGTCGATCCGCCAGCCGCTTGCCGATGGCCACGGTGCAGTCCTCGTGGAAGGCGCCGTGGTTGCGGAAACTGGTCAGGTACATCTTCAGCGACTTGGATTCTACCAGCCAGTCGCCGGGGACATAGTCGATGACGATATGGGCGAAGTCCGGCTGGCCCGTCACCGGGCACAGGCTGGTGAACTCCGGCGCCGTGAAGCGGGCCACATACAGGCTGTCGGGGTGCGGATTGGGCACGCGCTCCAGCACGGCGGTTTCGGGACTGGTCGGCTGGGCCGTCTGGGCGCCGAGCTGGGAAAGGCCGGAAGTGTCGGTGGTCATGCGGGCCATTTAGGCGCTTGCGGCGCCGTTTGAAATCCTCCCCCGGCGGGGGAGGATTTCGTTGCTTTACGTCGCGTCGGCCCGCTAAGCGTAGCCAAAGGAAACCCAGGAGACGCCCGTGGCCATTCCCGCCCCGCTGCAAGCCGGTCTGAAACTGCCGGTCATCGCCGCTCCGATGTTCCTGGTCTCGGGGCCGGACATCGTGGTCGAGTGCTGCAATGCGGGGGTGATCGGAACCTTCCCGTCGCTGAACCAGCGCACGACCGAGGGCTATCGCGACTGGCTGCAGGCCATCAAGGCGCGGCGCACCGCCGATGCGGCGGCCTATGGCGTCAACCACATCGTCCATCCGACCAACAGCCGGCTGATGGCGGACCTGGAGGTGACGGTGGCCGAGCAGGTTCCGCTGGTCATCACCTCCCTGGGCGCGGTGCGCGACCTGGTGGATGCGGTGCACGGCTACGGCGGGGTGGTGTTCCACGACATCGCCAATGTCCGCCATGCGAAGAAGGCGGCCCAGGCGGGGGTCGACGGGCTGATCCTGGTCGCCGCCGGCGCCGGGGGCCATGCGGGGGTGGTGAACCCCTTCGCCCTGGTCGAGGAGGTGCGCGGTTTCTTCGACGGGACCATCATCCTGTCCGGCTGTCTGTCGACCGGGCGCGACGTGGCGGCGGCGCGGATGATGGGCGCCGACTTCGCCTATATGGGCACCCGATTCATCAACACGACCGAGAGCCAGGCCCAGGCCGAATACAAGCAGATGATCGTCGAGGCCGGATCGGCCGACATCACCTACACCCCCGCCGTCTCGGGCATTCCGGCCAACTTCCTGACCCCGTCCCTGCTGGCCAACGGCATCGACCCCAAGACCCTGCCGGAACACAAGCTGGACATGGGCGAAGAGGCCAAGGCGTGGAAGACGGTGTGGTCCGCCGGCCAGGGCTCGGGCGCGGTGCACGACGTGCCGACCACGGCCGATCTGGTGGCCCGGATGCGGGCGGAATACGCCCAGGCGGTCTCGGCGTTCAAGGGCGCAGACGCCTTCGCCTAGACTTCGCCATAGGTTCAAGGCAAAGCGGCGGCATGATCCGCACCCTGACGACCGCCCTGTTCGTCGCCACCCTGGCGACCCCGGCCCTGGCCCAGACCGCGCCGGGGCGATGGAGCGTCGGCTTCGGCGCCGGGACCGACAACCGGTCCAAGGACATCTCCAAATCCGGTGGCGACCCCTATGGCTGGGCCGAGGCGGAATGGAGCGGATCGGACGGCCGCTTCTACGCCAAGGGTGGCGTGGAAGGGATCAAATCCAACGGGTCTGACCTGGAGGCGACCCTGGGCCTGGGCGTGCGGCCCCAGGTCGGCGGCTTCGACCTGGACATCAGCGCCGTCCACAAATGGCAGGTGGACGCCATGCCCGGCGTCGATGACGACGCCTGGGAGTTCACCGCCAGCGCGTCGCGCGCGATCGGCCCGGCTAAGGCGCGGCTGCAGGTTCAGCATTCGCCGGACGGGTTCGGGACCACCGGCGCCTGGACCTGGGTCGAGGCACGGGCGGGTTGGGACTTCTCCCCCACCGTCTCGGCCAGCGCCGCCGTCGGCCGACGCGAGCAGGAGCGGGCGGCGGACTACACCGGCTATAATGCAGGGGTCAGCTGGGCCTTCCATCGCAACGCCGCCCTGGACGTGCGCTGGTACGGGACCGACGGACCGGCGGGCGATCCGCGCTATGCCGACGCCCTGGTGGCGGAAGTCAGTTTCGGCTTCTGAGCGCGGGGGTCGCAATCGAGCGGCGGCGACCCCATCTGCACCTCATGAATTCGCGACCGACCACCATCGAGCGGGCCTACGAACTGGCTCGCAGCGGCGCCTGCCGCACCGTTTCCGAGATCAAGCAGCGCCTGACCGCCGAAGGCTATGACCGGGTGCGCGACAGCCTGTACGGCCAGTCGCTGAACGCCGACCTGCGCAAGCTGTGCCAGGCCCACTATCCGCCCCCGCCGGACAAGGCGAATCAGGGCGACTGACGCCAGGTCTTGATTTCGCCGCCCGGAAGCCCGATCCTGTCGCCGTCGATCTCTACTGCGTAACGCCTGCACCCTTTGCACACGCACCGAGGTCCAAGCCGATCCACCGGAACCGACATTCGCCGCAGGGGCGTTCCTTGCGGCCAACGCCAATGGAGGTCCTGATATGGCTACCGGCACTGTGAAATGGTTCAACTCCACCAAGGGCTACGGCTTCATCCAGCCGGATGACGGCGGCAAGGACGTCTTCGTCCACATCTCGGCCGTCGAACAGGCCGGGCTGCGCGGCCTGGACGAGAACCAGAAGGTTTCCTACGAAATCGAGACCGACCGCCGCTCCGGCAAGGAATCGGCCGGTCAACTGAAGACCGAGGGCTGATCGCCCTTCGCTTCGGCGGAACGATTTGAGACGGCGGCGGGGGCAGGGCCCTCGCCGCCGTTTTCGCATGCGGGCCAGCGCCCGGTTTCCAAGCTGTGGCAACCGTGCCAGCCTTGGGGCCTGATCGCGGAGCGCCCCCATGCTGATGACCCTGATGATGCTGGCCCTTGTCCAGGATGCCGACCCCCTGGCCCCCGGCCGGGCGGGCAAGGTGCAGTGCTATGACCCGGTCGTGGCCGAAAAGACCTGCCGCGCCATCGGCGCCTATCGGTTCGGGCCGGGCGACGAAATCTGGAACGAGTCCCAGTCCCTGCTGGGCGCCAGTCCGCGCATCGTCCTGACGGGCCGCACCCGCGTCTGGGTGCGCGACGGCGCCGAATGCGCCCGCAACCAGAACCACGCGGACGAGATCGTCGGCATCCAGGTCAACGGCGTCGCCCTGGAAGACGGCCAGTACGAGACCGTGCGCGCCCAGATCGGCGCGGCGCTGGAGACCGCCATGGGCGGGGGCGAGCTGTGTTCGACCTACCATGCCAATGACGACGGATCCTTGCGCGCCACGGTGACCGTGGGCGGCGTCGACCGGCCCGAGTTCGAAAGCACCGTCCTGTGGGTCGATCCGGCCGAATGGCGGCTGGCGGACTGAGGTTCAGCCCAGGGCCTGGTCCAGGTCGGCGATCAGGTCTTCTGCGGTCTCGACCCCGACGGACAGGCGGATCAGGTTGTCGGTGACGCCGCCGGCCTCGCGCACCTCTTTC
>NZ_JAHBYB010000014.1 GCF_019636155.1 Brevundimonas sp.
GCGCCGCCAATTCTTCCTTCTCCCCTTGCGGGAGAAGGTGGCCCGCGCAGCGGGTCGGATGAGGGGTCTCTCAGGCCCGTGGGGTTAGCGTCGGATGATGGCCAGGGCCCGCGCGACCCCTCATCCGTCAGGCTTCGCCTGCCACCCGTCGTCGGTCGCATGCGACCTTCCTCCACCCGCAAGGGGAGAAGGACGATGGCGCAACGAAGAGGCTCTTGGGCCACGCGACGAACAGACCCCCTCCGTCTCGGCCGCTATCGCGCCCGATCCCCCCACCCATGGAATGGGGAGGAGACGAACCTATCGCACGAACCCGCGCAGCACGTTCGCCTCGGTGCTCATCTGCAGCTGGTCGTAGTCGACGCGTCGGCAGTCGGCGAACATCAGCCAGTAGTATTTCATCTGCTCGGACCACCAGTAGCCGGGGCAGTTGTCGCCCTGGGCCATCGGCCGGGTGGTGATGTCGGACAGGGAGGTGAAGCCGTAGGCCGCCTTGGAGGTCGCCTTCATGTTGCGATAGTGGACGGCCGTCAGGGCGCGATAACGGTCGTCGCGGTCGCCCAGCCACAGGTTCAGGCAGGCGTCGGCGAACTCGGGCCTCAGGCCGGTGCGCTTGGTGCGCGGCTGGGCCGTGGTGACGTCGATGGATTCGGGGATGATCAGGTATCGGTCCTGCATCGCCGTATAGGTGGCCAGGAAGTCGTCGCCCTCGGCCTTGCGCCCGACCTGGCCCAGCAGGCCGGCCAGATAGGCGCCCAGAACCGTCTGGGAGGTGTTGGTCACCGCCCCGGTCTCATAGTCGACCATGGGGAACCACAGCAGGCCGTCGTAGCGCTTGCCCTGATGCCGGATCATGGCGTCGGCGCATTCCTGGGCCCAGGTCTTCATCTCGGCGTCGCCGAACAGTTCCCAGCTGTCCCAGAGGTATTCGTAGAAACTGTCGGCATAGACGTCGATCGAGGCGTTGCGGCTGATGAATTCGCCCGTCTCGGCATGGATGTTGGCGGCCATCAGCCCCAGGTCGGAGCGTCGATCCAGGGCGTGTTTCATCGCCCGCTTGGCCGCCGCGTAATAGCGGTCGTCGCCGACCAGCCGGCCCAGGACGCCGAACTCTGTCGCATAGGTGCCGATCTCGGCCAGGTTGGTCTCCGGGTCGCGCACGGCGCCGGTCTTCAGGTTCACATAGCGATAGGGCAGGCCGTGCGGCGAGGCGTCGAAGGCCTTCATCAGCCGGTCGGCCAAGTCCCGGGCCTTGTCCAGCAGAACGGGGTCGCCGCTGGCCAGATGCGCCGACACCAGGCCGCCGACCAGGCGGATATTGGTCTCGAACACCTGGGACGAGCCGTCGATGTCGAAGTCCAGGTTCGACTTGACCCAGTCCACCCCCTCCTGGAACTCCTCGTCCAGCTCCATCAGCCACAGGGTGTCCAGGGCCTCGACCAGCGACAGGCCCAGGTCGTGACCCTCGATGAAGAAGGACCGGGACGTCCCCGACACCGGATTGATCTCGTCCCGGCCCCAGGCCTTCTGGCGATAGTGGCGCCAGGCCCACTGGAATTCGCTGCGCACATCCTGGGCCAGGGCGTCCCAGTCCTCGGGTTCGGTGCGGGAGGAGGCGCGGGCCTGGGCGGCGAAGGGCGACGCGACGAGGGCGGCGGAGGCGGCCAGCAGGCCGCGGCGGTTCAGGGCGGGTCCGGTCATGGCCCACCATCACCCGCCCCGCGCGCCAAGACCAGCCCCGGCAAACGGAAACCGCTGGACGCGCCGCCGCGCACGGACGAACCTGCGCCCCGGAATCGATCCAGGCCGGAGGGGAAGCCGAAATGACCGGACCAACGCAGTCGGGCGCGCGCGGCGCCGGCGTCGCCTTCGCCTATGTCACCACCCTGTTCTTCGCCTGGGGTTTGGCCACCTCCCTGATCGACCCGCTGATCGCGGCGGTGCGCGAGGTGTTCGACCTGAACTACGCCGAGGCCCTGCTGACCCAGTCCGCCTGGTTCACGGCCTATGGGCTGGTGTCCCTGCCGGCCGCGGCGGTGCTGGCGCGGATGGGCTATGCGCGGTCGATCGTCGGGGCGCTGGGGGTCATGGTGCTGGGCGCGCTGATCGTGCCCCTGGCCACTCTGGTCGACTTCTATCCCGGGGTGCTGGCCGCCCTGTTCGTGATCGCCGCGGGGGTGACCCTGCTGCAGGTCGCGGCCAATCCCCTGGCCGCCGTTCTGGGGCCGCCGAAGGGGTCGCATTTCCGCCTGGTCCTGTCCCAGGCCTTCAACTCCCTGGGCACGGTTCTGGGGCCGTTGCTGGGCGCCACGGTGATGCTGACCGGCGGGGTGTTCGCGGTCGGCGGGGTCAGCGTCCTGGCCTCTCCCAAGGCCCTGATCCTGATCCTGATGGGCGTCGGCCTGGGCCTGGTCGCCGGGGTGCTGATCGGCGCCCTGCGCCGCGACGTGCGGGGCTGGATCGTCGTCGGCCTGGCCGCCGGCCTGGCCAGCGGCTGGATGGTCTTCCTGCACAACTATGTCGGCGGGCTGGCGGCCAAGCCGGTCGCCATCCTGCCCCAGGTCACGGCCGCCGCCCCGGTTCTGGCCGCCCATGCGGCGGAGGCGCGCGACGCCACCCTGCGCAACATCGATGCGGTCTTCATCGGCCTGGCGGTCTTCTTCGGCCTGCTGGGCGTCTTCATCTGGAGCGTCCGGCGGCGGCTGGAGGCGCCGGGCGCGCGGGCCGAGATCGTCAGTTCGCCGTTGCGCGCCCTGAGCTCGCGCTGGGCCCTGTTCGGGGCGGCGGCCATCTTCCTCTATGTCGGCGCCGAGGTGGCCATCGGCAGCCTGATGACCAACTTCCTGCATTCCAACGGCGCCCTGGGCCTGCCGATCCACGACGCGGGGCGGCTGGTCGCCCTCTACTGGGCCGGCGCCCTGATGGGCCGGTTCGCCGGCAGCGCCTTCCTGACCCGCGTGCCGGCCAGCTGGCTTCTGTCGGTCTGCACCGTCTGCGCGGCCGTGCTGTGCCTGGTGGTGACCCGTAGCGGGGGGGCGACGGCGGCCTTCTGCGCCCTGGCGGTCGGCCTGTTCAACTCCATCATGTTCCCGGCCATCTTCACCCTGACGCTGGAGCGGTCGACAGCCTCGACCTCGGCCACCTCGGGCCTGTTGTGCATGGCCATCGTCGGGGGCGCCGTCCTGCCGCCGCTGGGTGGCTGGGTGGCGGACCAGCAGGGGCTGAACCTGGCCTTCGCCGTGCCCCTGGCGGCCTATGTGCTGCTGACGGTCTTCGCCGTGGCCGCCGCCCGAACCCCGGCCCGCGACGAGGACGTGGCCGAGGCTCCGGTCGGTCACTGACCCCGCCGGGCGCTTGACATCAGGGCGGGCGGATCGGCAGATGGTCTATCTTTAGATCATTTGCGATCCATGGTTTCCGACCCCAACCTGTACGACTACTGGCCCTATGAGGCCCGTCCCCGGATCGTCTGGCCCGGCGGCAAGACGCTGGCCTTCTGGGTGGCCCCGAATATCGAGTTCTACGAGTTCGACCCGCCGAAGAACCCCCAGCGGCCCGGCTGGCCCAAGCCGTCGCCGGACGTGGTCGGCTATTCCCAGCGCGACTGGGGCAACCGGGTCGGCCACTGGCGGCTGATGGAGCTGCTGGACACATACGGGATGCGGGGTTCGATCTCGCTGTCGACCGCCCTGATCGATCACCATCCGGAGATCATCGAGGCCTGCGTCGAGCGGCGCTGGGAGTTCTTCAGCCACGGCATCTACAACACCCGCTATTCCTACGGCATGGACGAGGCCCAGGAACGGGCCATGATCCAGGACTCGATCGCCACGGTCGAGAAGGCGACGGGCCAGCGCATCCGCGGTTATCTGGCCCCGGCCCTGACCCATACGGAGCGCACCTTCGACCTGATCGCCGAGAACGACTTCTGGTACAGTTGCGACCTGTTCCAGGACGACCAGCCCCAGCCGATCAAGACCCGGACCGGGCGGCTGATCTCCATGCCCTATTCGCTGGAGGTCAACGACGTCATCACCTACGGCGCCCAGGCCATGGACCCCTGGCGCTACGCCGATGTGCTGAAGCGTCATTTCGATCAGCTGCTGGAGGAGGGACAGCAGTCGGGCACGGTGATGTGCATTCCGCTGCACGCCTATCTGGTCGGCCAGAGCCACCGCATCCGGCCGTTCGAGGAGGCGCTGCGCCACATCGCGTCGCACGACGAGGTCTGGATGACCACGGCGGTCGAGATCGCCGGCCACTATCGCGACAACTACTGGGACCAGACGCAGGGCGACATCGCGGCGCGCGGCCTGGCGACCGGAGGGACGGGGTTCGGCGATGGCGCTGCCTGACGACTATCTGGACTATCCCAACCGGGCCTACGGCATGGACCAGGGCCTGTACGACTGGCGGCCCCAGGCCCAGCGGCCGCGCCTCGCCTGGCCCCAGGGTCGGACGGTGGCCGCCCTGATCGTCGTGCCGATCGAGCACCATGGCCTGACGCCGCCGGGCAAGCCGTTCAAACATCCCGGCGCCATGGTCACCCCCTATCCGGACCTGCGCCACTATACGACGCGCGACTATGGCAATCGGGTCGGGGTGTTCCGCATCCTGGACGCCCTGAAGGCCGCGGGGCTGAAGGCGACCGTGCCGGTCAACGCCAACCAGTTGGAGCGGTTGCGGCCGCTGATCGACCGGGTGCGGGCCGACGGACACGAGATCGCCGCCCACGGCCTGTCGACCGAACACATCCACTGGGGCGGGCTGGAGCGGGAGGTCGAGGCCGGCTGGGTCGCCGAGACCCGGGCGCGGTTCGAGGCGGCGGGCCTGTCGCCTCGCGCCTGGCTGAGCCCCGCGCGCCAGCAGTCCTTCCATACGTTGGAGATGATCGCCCAGGCCGGGTTCGACGTCTGTCTGGACTGGGAGCAGGACGATGCGCCGGTGGTCATGCAGACCCCGGCCGGGGCGGTCTCGGCCGTGCCCCTGTCGAACGAACTGGACGACCGGTTCCTGCTGATCGACAAGCGTCATTCCGAAGAGATGTGGGCGCGCCAGATCCTGGAGGCCGCGGACTATCTGAAGGCGGGGGGCGAACGGTTCGGCGGCCGGGTGCTGGGCTTCACCCTGACGCCCTATGTCAGCGGCCAGCCGTTCCGGACCCATGCTCTGAAGACGGTGCTGAACGCCCTGGGCGGCGACAAGGCCGTCTGGAGCGCGACGGCCTCTCAGATCGCCGACGCCGCCCGCTGATCCCGACCGGCTTCAGCGCGCCTCCAGCCAGTCGATCACCTCCTGGGCCGAGGTGACGTCGGCGTATTTGAGCTGGAGATCGGTCAGGTTGGCGTAGTGATAGCTCTCGTGCTTGTCGGCCACGCACTCCTCCGGAACGATGGCGCGATAGCCATGGCTGAGGGCGTCGACCGCTGTGGCCCGCACACAGCCTGAGGTCGAGCCGCCGGTGACCACCACCGTGTCCACCCCGCGCCAGGTCAGATAGCTGGCCAGGGGGGTCTCGAAGAACATGCTGGGCATGCGCTTGGTGAAGGTCATGTCCGCCGGGTCGATGGCGCAGCGCGGATCGAAGGCGTGGCGTTCGCTGTCGTATTTGATGTTCTGCAGGCTGTCGGGGGTGTCGGTGCGGGTGCCCCAGACCCCGGCGTCCCCGGCGTCGGCCTGATAGCCCACGCGCGACCAGATCACCGGCATCGCCTTCGACCGGGCCAGGGCCGAGATGCGGTTGACCCAGTCGATCTGGTCCGGGTCGGTGACATAGGCGGTCCTGGGAAAGAGGTCGGGGCGGGTGTAGGCCTGCTGGAAATCGACGTTCAGCACGGCCAGCCGGTTCCCGAAGCCAAAGCGGGCGCGCGCGGGGTTGGCCTTGACCGCCTCGAAGATCTGGCGCGCGGTCTTGTCCTCGCGGACCATGGTGGGCTGGAAACGCAGGTCCTGGGTCATGTCGGCTCCGTGGGCTCTAGGCGTCTTCGGAAAACGCCTGCAGGGGCAGGGGGCGGGCGGTGTTGGCGATCAGGGCCTTGCGGCGCAGGAAGCGGGCCAGGCCGTCGGCGCCCATGCGCGAGGGGCCCAGGCCCGAGGCCTTGAAGCTCTGCTTGCCCGCTTCGTGGAACAGGGTGGTCAGGGCCGCGTCGTTCAGGCTGACGGCGCCGCAATCCAGCCGCTCGCCCACCCGGGCGGCGGCGTCCAGGTCCGGGCCGAAGACGGCGCCGGACAGGCCGTAGTCGCTGTCGTTGGCCAGGCGCACCGCCTCGTCCTCTGCGTCGAAGGCCATGACGGGCAACAGGGGACCGAAGGTCTCGTCGCGCATCGCCAGCATGTCGTGGGTCGCGTCGGCGATGACCGTGGGCCGCAGATAAAGACCGCCGTCGATCGTCTCGATCCGGCCGCCGGTCAGGATGCGCGCGCCCCGATCGCGGGCGTCGTCGATCTGGGCCTGGAGGATGACGGCCTGTTTCTCGAAGATGACGGGGCCGATGTCGCCGGTGGCGATGTCCGGTCCGTTCAGCCGCACCGCCTCGGCCTTCTGGACCAGCCGCGCCAGGAAGGCGTCGTGAAGCGCGCGGTCGACATAGATCCGTTCGATCGACTGGCAGGCCTGGCCCGTCGATAGGACGCAGCCGCGGATCGCCGCGTCGGTCGCGGCCTCCAGATCGGCGCCGGCCAGGACCACCAGCGGGTCCTTGCCGCCCAGTTCCAGGAAAGCCGGGATCAGCCGTCCGGCGGCCTGGACCGCCACCTTGCGTCCGGTGGCGACCGAGCCGGTGAAACAGATGCAATCCGCCAGATCGACGACCGCCTGACCCGTCGCCCCGTCCCCGACCACGAAGGCGAAGACGTCCGACAGGCCCGGAGTGGCGGCGATGGCCTGCATGACCGGCGCGACGAAGCGGGGCGTCACCTCCGACGGCTTGACCATGACCGCGCAGCCCGCCGCCAGGGCGGGCAGGGCGTCGATCATCGACAGCAGGAAGGGGAAATTCCAGGGGCTGATGACCCCGACCAGGGAATAGGGAACCCACTGGGGCCGGTGCCGGATGTGGGGGACGGATCGGCCCTGGGACCAGTCGGCTTGTCCGAACGAAGCGGCGGCCGCGCGCACCCCGGCGATCATGCCGCCCAGCACGTCCGCCTCGATCCCGGCGATGCGGCGGCGGCCGGTGTCGCGCTCCAGGGCGGCGGTCAGGGCGTCGCGCCGCGCGGCCAGTTCGGCGGCGAAGCGATCCAGGGTCTCCAGCCGCCCGGCGAAGCCGCGCGCGGCCCATTCCACCTGATTTTGGCGCAGGGTCAGGGCCAGGCCGGCCAGGTTTTCGGACGAGGACGGATGGATGACGGCGTCGATCCTGCCCGTGCGCGGGTCGCGCACCGGCAGGGGCGGCCGCCCGCCGCCCGCCGGGCTCAGGATCGCCTCGGCGTCGTCCGGGATCGTCTGCTCAAATGACATATTCCTATATCATTTTATCCATGTCAGGATTGCAAGGGTCGGGCGTCGGGGAACGCTCAGCTTTCGGCCTTGCCGCCGCCCGGCGGTTTCCTGCGATGGGTCTTGATGTGGTACTGGAAACGGTCCGAGCGATAGTGGGAATGGATCAGCTGAACCGGCCGTCCCTCCACGTCGCGCATGACCCGCTCGACCTTCAGCAGGGGGCCGCCCACCGACACCCCAAGGGCCGAGGCCACCAGGGGTTCGGCCGCCACCGCCGTGATCCACTGTTCGGCGTCGAACACCGCCGCCCCGCTGCGCTCCAGCAGGGTCAGCATCGAGGTGGTGGCCAGGTCCTTGACCGAATAGCGGTCGGCGATGTCGCCGGGCACATGGGTCACCAGATAGGAAAAGGGCTCGCCCTGCAGCTTGCGCCGCCGCACCGCGCGCTGGACCTGGGCGCCGGGCTCGATCTCCAGCAGCTTGGCGATGGCCGCCCCGGCCGCCAGGTTGGCGACGTCCAGCACCTCGATCTCGGTCTCCAGCCCCATGATGCGAAGGCTTTCGAGCAGGTTGTCGAACGACCCCTTGACCACCGGCACGGCCGCCGCGTCCGTCACGATCGTGCCCCGGCCGCGATGCCGGTTCAGCAGGCCGTCCGCCGCCAGTTCGTTCAGCGCCCGCTTCACCGTGATGCGCGAGACATTGAACATCTTGGCCAGTTGCTGCTCGCCCGGCAGCAGGGCGTTGGGCGGAATGGTCCCGGAGCGAATCTGTTCGCGCAGCACCAGATAGATCTGGTGATACAGCGGCGTCGGCAGGCTTTCGTCCAGGTGCGAAGCCTCAGGAAGCGGCCAGGCCTCGACGTCCTTGGTCACGATGGTCCCTCCCGCCCTGTCGGCGATAAGATATATCAATAAGCCAGATTGGTCTGAAGTCTCTATGCCAAATCCCGATCCCTATATCGCCCTGGCGCTGCAGACCGCGTGCGATGCGGTCAACGCCGACCAGACGACCGAACAGGCGCGGGCGCGCATGGCCCGGTCGCTGGATCGCATCAGGGCCCAGATCATCGCCTCGAAGCGGTTCATCGGCGCCGATGTTCGGTTGGTGGTCCTGCCCGAATATTTCCTGACCGGCTTTCCGATGGGCGAGCCGGCGGGGGTCTGGGCCGAGAAGGCGGCGCTGGAGATCGACGGGCCGGAGTATCAGGCCCTGGGCGAAATGGCGGGAGCGGCGGACGTCTTCATCGGCGGCAACGCCTATGAGCGCGACCCGCATTTTCCGGGCCTGTATTTCCAGACCTCCTTCGTGGTGGCGCCGTCGGGCGAGACGGTGCTGAGGAACCGGCGGCTGGTGTCGATGTTCGCGCCCAGCCCCTATGACGTCCACGCCCGCTATGTCGAAATCTATGGCCGTGACGCCCTGTTCCCGGTGGCCGACACCGAGATCGGGCGGCTGGCGGCCATCTCTTCGGAAGAGATTCTCTATCCCGAGATCGCCCGCGCCCTGGCCCTGCGTGGGGCCGAGGTGATCGTCCATCCGACCAGCGAGGCGGCCAGCGCCCTGCCCAGCCCGAAGAACATCGCCAAACAGGCGCGGGCGATCGAGAACCTGGCCTATGTGGTTTCGGCCAACAGCGCCGGCATCGACGGCATCGCCATTCCGCGCGCCTCGACCGATGGCTCGTCCAAGGTGATCGACTATCGCGGCCTGGTCCTGGCCGAGGCCGGCTATGGCGAGAGCATGACCGCCTACGCCGAACTGGATATCGCGGGCTTGCGCCGCTATCGCCGCCGGCCCGGCATGGGCAACATCCTGTCGCGCCAGCCGATGAGCCTGTGGCGCGACGCCTATGAGGGGTTCGAGATCCAGCCGCGCGACAGCCTGCTGGACGCCGACGGAAAGCCGACCGCGCCGGGCGCGCCCTTCTATGCCGAGCGGCAGCGCAAGGCGATCCAGGGGCTGGTGGACAAGGGCGTCATCTAGGCCGCGTCTGCGACCTCAGCGAAAACCATAAAGAGACGAGGGAGGGGGAAACCCATGGATCAGAAGACGGGCGGGGGCGAGTTCCGCCGCGGATGGCCGGTGGTGGTGGCGGCGATGCTGGGCATCGGCCTGGGGCTGTCGCCGGTGCCGATGTACACGACCGGGGCCCTGGCGCCCTATCTGGCCCAGAGCTTCGGATGGGGCTTCGGCGAGATCATGGCCGGGCTGACGGTGATGACCTTCACCGTGCTGTTGGCCGCGCCGCTGGTGGGGTTGCTGGCGGACCGCTACGGGGTGCGGCCGGTGGCCCTGACGTCTGTGGCCCTGTTCGGCCTCAGCTTCATGAGCTTCGCCTTCTCGAACGGCTCGCTGCCGCTTTACTACGCCACCTGGGCGGTGATGGCGGTGGCCGGGGCGGGAACCCTGCCGATCACCTGGACGCGGGCGGTCAACAACTGGTTCGAGCAGCGCAAGGGGCTGGCCCTGGGGCTGGCCCTGCTGGGCACGGGCCTGTTCGGCTTCCTGGTCAAGCCCCTGACGGCCTGGCTGGTGGCCGAGTTCGGATGGCGCGGCGCCTATGTGGCCATCGGCGCCCTGCCGCTGATCCTGGCCCTGCCGGTGGGGTATTTCTTCTTCCATGACCGCGGCGGAAAGGTGCGCGAGACCTCGACCGAACGCCTGGCGCGCCAGGCGGCCCAGCGACTGGCCACCCCGGGACTGAGCTTCGGCAAGACCCTGCTGCAGTGGCGGTTCTGGGTGCTGGGCGTGGCCTTCCTGCTGATCAGCTTCGCGGTCGGGGGCTCGATCCCGAACATGGAGAAGATCCTCAGCCAGTCCGGCTTCCAGGCCGGCGACGTGGTCTGGCTGGCCTCTCTGATCGGCCTGTCGGTGATCGTCGGGCGCATCCTGGGCGGCTGGCTGATCGACCGTTTCTGGGCGCCGGGCGTGGCCTTCGTCTTCCTGGCCGTGCCGGCCCTGGCCTACTGGCACCTGGCCGCGGGCGGGACCAGCGTGCCGGTGACGGCGGCCTCCATCTTCGCCATCGGCTTCGCGGCCGGGCTGGAATACGACCTGATGGCCTTCATGGTGGCCCGCTATTTCGGCATGAAGGGCTACGGAGGGGTCTATGGCGCCCTCTACGGCTTCTTCGCCCTGGGGGCGGGGCTGGGTCCGGTGGTGTTCGGCGCCGCTTTCGACAAGAGCGGCTCCTATGCCGGAACCCTGCACACCTCGGCCATCCTGCTGCTGGTCTCGGCCTTCATGCTGCTGACCCTGGGCCGCTACCGGCGGTTCGAGACGCCGGCGCCGGTCGAGCAAGCCTAGGCCTGGACCAGTTCGATCATCGTCCCGTCGGGTCCGGTCAGGACGCCGGCGGGACGTCCGCCGTAGAGGGTTCCCGGATGCGGTGCGGGGGGCGACGACCAGTCCGCCCGCACGGCCGACAGGTCCGGGTGCAGGAAGGTGGTCAGGGCCACTCCGGGGAAGAGTTCGCCCGGCCGACGCGGACGCGGCGCGGCCTCGGCCGGATACTGGTCCAGCTCCAGGAAGCCGTCACCCTCATGCAGCGCCATGGCGATGGGGTGTTTGCGCTCGACCGGCAGGTCGAAGGCCTGGGCCAGCATGGTGTATCGGATGTCCATCGTCGGCGTGGTCTGGACTCCCAGGGTCGCCTCGACCCAGGCCTTGGACGCCGTCAGGTCCGAACAGGCCATGACCATGATGAAGACGGTGTCGATCAGCCCGGCGGCGCGGGGCAGGGTCATGCCCGGCGGGTCGTCCTCGATCTGGGTCAGATAGACGATCTCTCCATCCGGTCCGCGCACCTGCATGGCGTGGATCATCGCCATGCCGTCCAGCCGGCGCGGCGGGCCGATGACCCGGAACGGGCTGTCGGGCCGGGCCATCCGCTCATGGACCGCCAGGACGTCCTGGACGCAGATCTCGGTCGCCGCCCAGCCATGGGTGCGCAACGGCCTATAGCCGGCCGGCGCCGTCCCTTCCACGAACCGCAGGAACAGGTCCGCGCCCGAAGCCGGACGGCAGACCGCCTGGCGGCGCCCGGCCATCGCCGGCGATCCCCAGGCGGCGGCCAGGTCGGCGTCGATCAGGCCGGTTTCGACCGTCTGATAGTCCAGCCACTGTCCATAGCGCCGCGCCGTCGCCTCCGGATCGGGCGTCATCAGGGTGGCGGCGCGCAGCATCCGCATCAGGCGGCTCCCGGTCGGCGGTCTGGATTGATATAGAGATAGATCATCTGAAATCCGCTGTCGCGCCGGAGACGCCATGCCTGCCTATCTGATCGTCACCGCCGTCCTGCACGACCGGGAGGCCTTTCTGGCCGAGTATGGCGCGGCGGCGGCGCGCCTGGTCCAGAGCCTGGGGGGCCGCTATCGGCTGATGCGGCCGGACGGACAGGTTCTGGAAGGCGAGGGGCCCGAGCGGGTCTCGGTGGTGATCGAGGAATGGCCGGATCGCCAGACGGTGCTGAACTTCTGGAACAGCCCCGAATACGCCGAGGTGCGGAAAATGCGCGAGGGCCTGGCGGACTGCAGGGTGGTTCTGGTCGAGAGCGAGGCGCCGATTTGAGGTCTTACTCCGCGCCTTCGACCAGCTCGGCCGCTACGTCCTCGGAGCGGATGTCCCCCCGGGCGTCGGCGGTGACGGCCTCGCCCTCCTGCTGGACGATGCGAAGGACGCGGACCAGATATTCCTGCATCCAGAGCCCGCGTTCGGCGGCCTGATCGGCGTCGGGGCGGAAGGATTCGATCTCCTCGCGGGCGAGGAGTCCCTTGGATTCCAGGAGGCGCTCCAGGGTGTCCAGCCGCTGGCGCGCGACCGCCAGTTCCTGAACCGCGGCCATGGCGATGGCCATGGCGCGCTCCACCTCCCGATCATGGAACCAGGGGCGTTTGCCCGCCGGCTTGGCCGAAGCGGTGTCCAGAGCCAGGCCGATGCTCATTTGCGCGCTCCGATCACGTGCCAGGCGGCCTTGCGGCCATAGTCCTCGCTGTCGTCGTCGGCCGCGTCGGGGAACAGTTCGCGATCCACCACAGCGGTGACCCCGACGTGCAGCAGCCGATCGCGCTGGAAGCCCCCCTCGACCAGCCAGCCATCCAGGTCGATCTCGTGCAGGGTGCTCCAGAAGGGCTCGTTGTTGTAGAAGCTGTCCCAGTCGCGCATGGCCTGTTCGAACAGGGGCATGTCGGGCGTGTACTGCGGCTGTTCGACATGCAGGACGAAGCCGCCGGGACGCAGCACGCGGTGGCTCTCGGCGAAGATGGCCTTCATCGAGGCATACGACAGTTCGTGCAGGAACATGGTCGTCTGGACCCAGTCGAAACTCTCGTCGGCCCAGCGCGACAGGTCCGATCCGTCGGCCTGGATGAAGGTGATGTTCTCGACCCCCAGCGACTTGGCGCGCGCCAGGCCGTAGCGCAGCATCGGCGCCCCGACGTCGATGGCGATGACCTCGGCCTCCGGATAGGCCTGGGCGATCGGCACGATGTTGTGGCCCAGGGTGCAGCCGATATCCAGGATGCGGCGGGGCTGGAACTCGGGATGGGTGCGCTGCATCCAGCGGGCGACCGCCTGGCCTCCGCCGTCCAGATAGCGGCCCAGCATGCCGCCGGTGGTGGCGAAGATGCCGTGGTCGTAGCTGGCCGCCACCGACACGTCGCCGGGGAAGAGCTCGGCGTGATAGCTGCCGGGCATGCAGTGGTGATCGACCGCCGAGACATAGCGCGGGATGGGCAGGGACGGGTCCAGCTGCAGCCGCGGATCGCCCTCGGTCAGGTCGCGCACGCGGGCGGCCAGGTCCTCGGCCTGACGCACCGAGGTCCAGCGGCCGGCCTGCTGGCGCTGTTCCATCGTCATGCGGCGAAGGGCGGACCAGGTCTGGAACAGGGGCTCGTTCAGCAGGGCCTTGCGCACATCGTGGCGCGACCGCGGGGTCTGTCCGGACTTTTCCAGAGCCGGCTCGACCCGCGCCTCCCAGGCGGTCTTCACGAAGGGCATGACCCGCGTCGACAGGTGGCGGTTCATGTGGGCCAGGAAATTCAGCCGCGCCACCTCGTCATGGGTGGTGTCGGGAAACACGGCGTGACGACCGACGGCCTGGTAGTCGGGCGGCCCGTCATAGGTCTGGGCGGGGCCGCCGTTGGGCAGGTTTCCGGAGCGGGAGGACGATCCGGCCATGTAAACCTCGCTGAGGGCTTTCGAACACAAATGGTCTATGTTTATATCATTATTCTGGCATGGCCGAACGCCCGTGTCGAGCAAGGGGAGAGAACCAAATGGCCGCAACGCGGATCATCGCCTTTTTCAATCTGAAGCCGGGCGTCGCCGTCGCGGACTATGAGGCCTGGGCCCGCACGGTGGACATGCCGACGGTCAAGGGGCTGGGCTCCATCGGCGACTTCCAGGTGCTGCGCTCGACCGCCGTTCTGGGTTCCGACGCCCCGCCGCCCTACGCCTATTTCGAGATCATCGACGTCGAGGACATGGCCCTGTTCGGCGAGGAGGTCGCCTCGCCCCTGATGCAGAAGGTGGCGGCCGAGTTCGGCGGCATGGTCGATGTGACCTTCGTCATGACGGAGCCCCTGTAATGGGGAGGTTCACCGGCAGGACGGCGGTGATCACCGGCTCGGGCCGGCGCAAGGGGCTGGGCGAGGCCATCGCCCTGCAACTGGCGGCCGAAGGCGCCGCCGTGGTGATCTCGGACATCGGCGCCTCGCGCGACGCCGCCACGCCCGGCGCCATGATCGGCGCCACGGCCGAGATGCAGGACATCGCCGCCGACATCCGCAAGCTGGGGGTCGAGGCCTCGACCTGCGTCTGCGACGTGCGCGACCCGGCCCAGGTCCAGGCCCTGGCCGACCATGCGGTGAAGACCCACGGCGGGCTGGACATCTGGGTCAACAACGCCGGCATAGGCTACATCATGAAGCCCCTGCTGGAGGTGACGCCGGACGACTGGAACGCCGTCATCGGGGTCAACCTGACCGGCGCCTTCTTCGGCCTGCAGGCGGCCGCGCGGGTGATGGCCGGGCAGGGTCGCGGCGGACGCATCGTCAACATCGCCAGCCAGGCGGCCAAGTCCGGCTTTCCGCACGCCCAGGCCTACACCTCGTCCAAGCACGGTCTGGTGGGACTGGCGCGGTCGGCGGCGATCGAGCTGGGGCCGCTGGGGATCACGGTCAACAACGTCTGCCCCAACCATGTGACGACCGGCCTGGGCGCCTGGCAGAACGAGTATTTCTCCAAGGTCACCGGGGCCGCTTCGGTCGAGGACTATCTGCAGAAGATGGCGGCCCGAATCCCCATGGGCCGGCCCGGCCTGACCCAGGACACCGCCAACGCCGTCGCCTTCCTGTGCTCGGACGAGGCCGCCTACATCACCGCCGAGAGCCTGAACGTGTCCGGCGGGGAGGAGCCGCATTGATGAACCGTCCGCCCGCCACCCCTTCGGTCCCGCCCGAGGGCTTCACCTGGCCGAATGGGGCGAAGCTGGCCCTGTCGGTCGTCGTCAATGTCGAGGAAGGCGCCGAGCAGAACATCGTCGATGGCGACAAGGGACCCGAGCCGGTCGACGAGCTGTCGGCCTCGCCCAAGCGGGCGATGCGGGTGCACGGCAACGAGAGCAACTATCAGTACGGCATCCGGGCCGGGGCGCCGCGTGTGCTGCGCGAACTGGACCGGGCCGGGATCCGGGCGACCTGGACGGCGGCGGCCCTGGCGCTGGAGCGCGCGCCCTGGCTGGCCGAGGCCATCGTGGCGCGCGGCGACGAGGTCTGCTGCCACGGCTGGCGCTGGGCGCACCAGTTCTGGATGAAGGAGGAGGCCGAGCGCGACTATATCCGCAAGGGCCGCGACTCGCTGGAGCGGACCACGGGCCGGCGCCCGGCCGGGTGGCTGTCGCGCTATCTGCACACCGATGTGACGCGGCGGCTGCTGGTGGAGGAGGGCTTCACCTATCACATGGACGACTATTCGGACGACTTCCCCTACTGGGATCTGGTCGAGATGCCGGATGGCGCCCGGACGCCGATGGTGGTGCTGCCCTACGCCATCGATTCCAACGACATGAAATTCTGGCTGGCGCCGTCCCTGACGCCTGGCGACTGGACCGCCTATGCGGTGGAGACCTTCGAGCAGCTGTACGCCGAGGCGAACGAGATCGGCGCCCGCTACATGAGCCTGGGCCTGCATCTGCGGATCATCGGCCGGCCGGGGCGGATCGGCGCCTTCCGGGCCTTCCTGGACCATGTGAAGACCCGGCCGGACGTCTGGATCGCCACGCGCGAGGAGATCGCCGCCGCCTTCTCCGCCGCCGTTCCCTCGCCCGCCGCCTGAGGCCCTGAAATCCATTTGACCGGGCGGAGTACGCCGCCTAGTTTGTCCGGACATTTGATGAGAGTCTGATGATCTACCGCTCCCTTCTGTTCGTGCCCGGGGCGCGGCCAGAGCGCTTTGAAAAGGCCCTGGCCGCCGGCGCCGACATCGCCTGTATCGACCTGGAGGACGGCACCCCGCCGCAATCCAAGGACGAGGCGCGGGCGGCCGCGGCCGCCTTCCTGGCCCAGCGACCGGCGGCGGTGCGGATCAACGGCGTCGGCGCGCCGGAGTTCGAGGCCGACGTCGAGGCCCTGAAGGGGATCGCGGGCCTGGCCTTGATCATGCTGCCCAAGGCCGAAAGCGCGGACCAGATCGCCCGGCTGGCCGATCGGCTGGGGCCGGACCACGCGCCGCTGTGGGCGGTGATCGAATCGACCGAGGGGCTGAAGAACGCCTGGGACATCGCCGCCGCGCCGGGGCTGGAAGGCGTGCTGTTCGGCGGCGCCGACTATTCGGTCGACATCGGCTCGGACATGGAATGGGACGCCCTGGCCTATGCCCGCGGCCGACTGGTCGCCGCCTGCGCCCGGGCGGGGGTCCAGTTGCTGGACGTGCCCTATCTGGACGTCCACGACCCCGACGGCCTGGTCGCCACGACGCGCCGGGTGCGGGCCATGGGCTTCACCGGCCGGGCCTGCATCCATCCCGATCAGGTGAAGGGGGTCCATGAAGCCTTCACCCCCACCCCGGCCCAGGTCGAGCACGCCCGGAAGGTGATCGAGACCTTCGAGGCGGCCCAGGGCGGCCCGGCCCTGCTGAACGGCAAGCTGATCGACCTGCCTATCCTGAGGGCGGCGAACCGCGTCCTCGAAACCGCCGCGAGAAACTGAGAAAAGACGATGGTCCAGAACGTCAAGGAAGTCGGCCCGCAACGGTATCGCGAGACCTTCGGCCGCTATTTCGAGGATTTCGTGGTCGGCGATGTCTATGAGCACCGCCCCGGCAAGACGGTGACGGAATACGACAACCACCTGTTCACCCTGCTGACGCTGAACACCCATCCGATGCATTTCGACGCCGAGTTCGCGGCGGCCTCGGAGTTCAAGAAGAACCTGGTGGTCAGCCCCTACACCCTGGCCCTGCTGATCGGGATGAGCGTGACCGACACCAGCCAGAAGGCCATCGCCAACCTGGGCATGGACGAGGTGAAATTCACCGCCCCGGTCTTCGCCGGCGACACCATCTATGGCGAGAGCGAGGTGCTGGAGAAGCGCGAGAGCAAGTCCCGCCCCGGCCAGGGCATCGTGACCATCAACACCATCGGCAAGAACCAGCGCGGCGAGGTGGTCTGCAGCTTCAAGCGCAACCTGCTGATCCCGGCGCGCGGCAATGCGGTCGAGGACAAGGTGGGCCACTACTGATGGCCGACCACAGCCACATCTCGGAGGCCGATGAGCGCGCCATCCTGGACGCCATCGACAAATGGCTGGAGCAGAAGGTGGCGCCCGTCGCCATGCGACTGGAGCATGACGACGAATATCCGGCCGAGCTGGTCCAGGACATGGTCGACCTGGGCCTGTTCGGCGCCCTGATCGATCCGGAATACGGCGGGCTGGGCCTGTCGGCGACGACCTATTCGCGCATCGTGGCGCGGATCAGCGAGGAGTGGATGAGCCTGACGGGGGTGTTCAACTCCCACCTGATGATGGCCATCGTGGTGCAGAAATTCGGCACCCAGAAGCAGAAGGACTACTGGCTGCCCAGGTTCGCCGCGGGCGAACTGCGCGGCTGCCTGGGCCTGACCGAGCCGGATGCGGGCACGGACCTGCAAGGTATCCGCACCACGGCGAAACGGGTCGGCGACAGATACGTCGTCAACGGGTCCAAGACCTGGATCACCAATGTGGTCAACGGCCACTGCCTGGCCCTGCTGGTCAAGACCGACCCGGAGGCCAGCCCCCGCTACAAGGGGATGAGCATGCTGATCACCCCCAAGATCGACCCGGAGACACGCGCGCCCCTGCCGGGCGTGCAGGCGGGCCGCAAGCTGCCCAAGCTGGGCTACAAGGGCGTGGACACCGGCGAGATCGCCTTCGACGGCTATGAATGCGACGCCGAACTGAGCCTGATCGGCGGCGAGGAGGGGCAGGGCTTCTTCATGGCCACCGGCGGGCTGGAGATCGGCCGCATCAACGTCGCCGCGCGCGGCGTCGGCGTGGCCCGGCGTGGGCTGAAGGAGGCGGTGCGCTATTCCCAGGAGCGCAAGACCATGGGCAAGCCGATCTGCGAGCACCAGGCCATCCAGACCAAGCTGGGCGAGATGGCCACCAAGGTGCGGGCGTCGGAGCTGCTGGTCGAGGACGCGGCCCGTCTCTACGACCGGGGCGAGCGGGTGGACATGGAGGCGGGGATGGCCAAATTCTTCGCCTCGGAAACGGCGCTGGAGGTGGCGACCGAGGCCATGCGCATCCACGGCGCCTATGGCTATTCCAAGGAGTTTCCGGTCGAGCGCCTTTATCGCGACGCCCCCCTGATGTGCATCGGCGAGGGTTCGAACGAGATCCAGCGGATCATCATCGCCAAACAGCTGATCGCCAGGAACAAGGTCTGATGAGCCAGCCCCTATCCGGCGTGCGCGTCATCGCCGTCGAACAGTATGGCGCCGGCCCCTACGGCACCCAGCTGCTGAGCGAACTGGGCGCCGAGGTCATCAAGATCGAGGCCGTGTCCATGGGCGGCGACGTCAGCCGCGCCACCGGCCCCTTCTTTCTGGGCGAGAACGACAGCCACTTCTTCCAGACCTTCTCGCGCGGCAAGAAGTCGGTGACCATCGAGCTGAAGACGCCGGAGGGCCGCGCCGCGTTCGAGCGGCTGGTCGCCACCGCCGACGCCGTGGTCAACAACCTGCGCGGCGACCAGCCGGCCAAGCTGAAGATCACCCATGACGACCTGAAGGCGATCAGGCCCGGCGTCGTCTGCGGCCATCTGTCGGCCTATGGCCGCGACAACTCGCGCAAGGCCTGGCCGGGGTATGACTATCTGATGCAGGCCGAGGCCGGGTTCATGAGCCTGACCGGCGAGCCGGACGGGCCGCCGATCCGGTTCGGCCTGTCCATGGTCGACTTCATGACCGGCTCGGTCTTCGCCCTGGGCGTGGTCTCGGCCATCCTGGGGGCGCGATCGACGGGCAAGGGGCGCGACGTGGACGTGTCCCTGTTCGACGTAGCCCTGCACCAGACCTCCTATCCGGCGACCTGGGCCATGAACGAGGGCCATGAGATCGAGCGGATGCCGCGCGCGGCCCATCCGTCGATCGCGCCGTCGCAACTGGTCAGGACCGCCGACGGCTGGGCCATGCTGATGTGCCAGACGCCGAAATTCTGGGACGCCTTCTGCGCCCTGGCCGAACAGCCCGGACTGAAGGCCGATCCCCGATTCAAGGACATCCCCTCGCGGCGCGAGAATATCGAGGCCCTGACCGAGGCGCTGGATGCGGTGATGCAGACCCGGACCACCGACCAGTGGCTGGCCCTGCTGGGCGGCCAGGTTCCCTTCGCCCCGGTGCGCGGCCTGAAGGCGGCGCTGGACAACCCCTATGTCGCCGAAGTCGGGATGCGCGATGTGGTCGAACATCCGGAACGGCCCGAGGGCCTGCATCTGCTGGCCTGCCCGATCAAGATCGACGGTCGGCGCGCGCCGGGCGTCCGGGCGCCGCGCATGGGCGAGCACAACGCCGAGCTTCTGGGCGCCAAGGCGGCGGCCGCGGAATGAAGCTGGAGGGCGTCAGGGTTCTGGACCTGTCCCTGTTCCTGCCGGGGCCGATGCTGACGCTGATGATGGCCGACCACGGCGCCGATGTGATCAAGATCGAGCCGCCCGGCGAAGGCGAGCCGACGCGCCACATCGGCTACGTCAAGAACGGCGCCTCGGTCTGGTTCCGCAACACCCATCGGGGCAAGCGCAGTGTTTCCCTGAACCTGAAGACGCCGGAGGGCCTGGCCGATTTCCACGCCCTGGCGGCGCAGGCGGACGTGATCGTCGAGGCCTTCCGTCCCGGCGTGGCCGACCGGCTGGGCGTCGGCTACGACGCCGTGCGGGCCTATAATCCCGGCGTGGTCTATTGCGCCGTCAGCGCCTTCGGCCAGAGCGGCGCCTATCGCGACCTGCCGGCGCATGACGTGGCGGTCCAGGCCCTGGCGGGGGTGGTGTCGCTGAACCAGGGGCAGGACGGCAAACCGACCATGCCGCACATGCCGGTGGCCGACGCCCTGTCGTCCCTGACCGCCCTGTCGGGGGTGCTGATGGCCCTGCTGCGGCGCCAGACGACGGGGCAGGGGGACTATCTGGACGTCTCCATGTACGACGCCACCCTGGCCTGGACGCCCAATGTCACCGGCCGGATCTTCGCCACGGGCCAGGCGCACGAGCCGAAGGCCGAGCGGTCCTGGGGCGGGGCGGCCTTCTACAACCTGTATGAATGCGCCGACGGCCAGTGGATCGTGCTGGGCGGGTCGGAGCTGAAATTCGCGCGCAACCTGCTGACCGCCCTGGACTGGCCGGACCTGATCGATATCGCCGCCCGGCCGCCGGGGCCGGAGCAGGAGCCGCTGCGCGCCTTCCTGCGCGAGACCTTCCGGGGCCGCACGCGCGCCGAATGGGAAGACTGGTTCCAGGGGCGCGACATCTGTTTCGCCCCGGTGCGGACCCTGAAGGACGCCTTCGACGATCCCGCGACGACCGCGCGCGGCATGCTGGCCCGCGACGCCGAGGGGAATGAGGTGGTCGGCACGCCGATCCTGTTCCGCGAAGAGCCGGCGCGGATCGATCCGGCGCTTCCGCCGCCGCCGGTTCCGGCCGCGAAGGCGGGCTGGCGATGACCGCCTCAGCTCTCGCGGTGATAGGTCATGGCGTAGACGAAACGCGACGCCGGGTGGGTCGAATCGGACGCCAGCATCAGCCGGCCGTCGGCGTCGAAATAGCGGCGCAGGGTGTGCAGGGCCGCGCCGCCCTTTTCGGCCTTGAGGAAACGCGCCTGTTCGGCGGTCAGGTTGACGGCCGAAATCTCCTGCTCGATCCGATGCACGACGACGCCGAAATCACGCGCGATCAACTGCTGGATGGCGCCGTCCCAGTCGCGCAGCTTGGGGGCGATCTCGGCATAGGCGGGGGCGATATAGATCTGCGACAGGGCGACGGGCTTGCCGTCGTTGCGCCGGAGGCCGGACGCCACCAGCCAGGCGTCGGCCGCCTGTTCGTTCAGACCGATGCGGATCGCCTCCTGCGGCTCCAGCCGACGCAGGCCCGCGGTGCGGATCTGCAGCCGGGCGTCGCGGGCGTATTGCATCAGGGCCTGGGTCCCGCCCAGGGGCTGGACGAAAGCCGGGGCGCTGTGGTCGCGGATCACCGTGGTGCCGACGCCGCGCCGACGCTCGACCAGGCCGGCCTCGAACAGCAGGCGCAGGGCGTCGCGCGCCGTGTGCCGGGACACGTCATACAGCTGGCACAGTTCGAACTCGGGCGGCAGCTGGCTTCCGACCGGATAGCGTCCCGAGACGATTTCGCCGCGCAGGATGTCGGCAAGCTGCCGATAGCGGGGTTGGCTCATGTCTGACTCGCGTTGCGCAAAGAAACCTTTTGCCACCATGTCCGAACAAGAGGGAAGCCTGTCCCTGCGTCTGGCGAACCGGTTGGCGCGGGCGCCGCGTGCACAAGATCGTCATAGGGGGCGCCGGCATCTGCTGGACTGGCTGGCCTGCGCCGTGGCCGGATCGCGCGAGCCGGGCGCCGCGGAGCCGCGTCGGCTGGCCCGGCGCGAGGGCATCGGCGCCTGCCGGATCATCGGCGGCGGCCGGGCGGGACCGCAGGCGGCGGCCCTGGCCAACGGCCCGGCCGGCGCCCTGCTGGAAATGGACGATGTGGATCGGAGGGGCCTGCTGCATCCTGGTCCGGTGGTCTTCCCGGCGGTCCTGGCGGCGGCCGAGGCGACGGGGGTCGATGACGGCGACGCCATCCTGGACGCGGCGATCCGCGGCTATGAGGCGATGATCCGTGTCGGCCGGGCGGTCGGGCCGGATCACGCCGCGCGCTTTCACGTCACGGCCAGTTGCGGCGGCTTCGGGGCGGCGGCCGGGGCGGCGTCCATCCTGGGGCTGAACCGGCTGAAGACCGCCTGGGCCCTGGGCAATGCGGGCCAGCAGGCGTTCGGCCTGTGGCAGGTGCGGCACGAGCCGGTGTTCACCAAGGCCCTGCACGATGGCCGGGCCGCCGCCAACGGCCTGGCCTCGGCCCTGCTGGCGGGCGACGGCTATGCCGGTCCGCTGGAGATTTTCGAGGGGCCGCACGGCTTCTTCGCGGGCCTGTGTCCCGATGGCCGCCCGGAGGCGATCCTGGACGGGGGGGAGGCCTGGGCCATCCACGAGGTCAGCTTCAAGCCGCACGCCGCCTGCCGACACGCCCATGCGGCGATCGACGCGGTGCTGGACCTGCGGCGGCAGGCGGCGGGCGCCGACCTGGAGAGCCTGACCCTGGGCGTCTATGGCGACGCCCTGACCTTCTGCGATCGCCCGGCGCCGACGACGCCGGTCGAGGCCAAATTCTCGCTCCAGCATGCGGCGGCCGTGGCTTGGCGTCATGGCGACGCGGCCCTGGAGCGGTTCACGCCCGAGGCCGTGGCGGATCCCGACAATGCCAGCCTGCGCGCCCTTGTCCGCCCGGTCCGCGATGCGGATTGCGACGCCGGCTACCCGGCCCGGTTCGGGGCGACGGCCCAGGCGGTGCTGTCGGACGGTCGGACCCTTCGCGCCGAGGCCCCGGACGCCCTGGGCGATCCCGAGCGGCCGCTGGACGATGCGGCCCTGGTCGCCAAGGCGCGCGCCCTGTTCGCCTGGGGCCGCCTGACCGACGTTCAGGCGGACGGCCTGATCGCCGCCGCCCTGTCCCTGGGCGAAGGGGCGGGCCTGTCGGACCTGTGGGCGGCGGCGCCGATCGCGGGCCTGGAGAGTGGATCATGACCGATCTGGCGGAACGTCTGGCGGATCACGCCCTGGCCCTGCGCTGGGCCGACATCGACGCCGGGGCCCGGGCGGCGGCCCGCACCTTTCTGCACGACAGCCTGTGTGTCGGCGTCGCCGGCCGGAACGCGCCGTTCGCCGAGGCGGTGCTGAGCGCCGCGCGCGCCTGGGGCGATGGGGGGAAATGCTCGGTCCTGGGGCGGCCCGAGGTGCGCCTGCCCGCGCCGCAGGCGGCCTTCGTCAACGCCTTCCAGATCCACAATCAGGAATTCGACTGCGTCCACGAGCCGGCGGTGGTGCATCCCCTGGCCACCCTCGTCGCCGCCCTGTTCGCCGAGGTCGAGCGGGCCGGACCCTGTTCGGGCGAGGCGGTGCTGACCGCCCTGGTCGCCGGGGTCGATGTCTCGGCCGGACTGGGGGTTGCGGCGACCCGACCCTTGCGCTTCTTCCGCCCGGCGACGGCGGGGATCTTCGGCTGCGTCGCCGCCCTGATCAGCCTGACCAAGCCGTCGCGCCAGGTCGCCCTGGACGCCTTCGGCTACGCCCTGTCCTTCGCCTCGGGGACCATGCAGGCCCATGTCGAGGGCAAGGCGACCCTGCCGGTCCAGATGGGCCAGGCGGCGCGCAACGCCGTGGCGGCCTTTGACCTGGCGCGCGCCGGTTTGCCGGGGCCGGCGCAGTCGATCCAGGGGCGGTTCGGCTATCTGCCCCTGTTCGAGGGCGACCATGAGGCCGAGGCGGCCTTCGCCGACCTGGGGCGTCGGTTCCGCATCGCCGAGGTCAGCTGGAAGCCCTATCCGACCGGACGCGCGGCCCAGGGCTGTATCGTCGCCACCGAAATCCTGATGCGCGACCATGGGGTGACGCCCCGGTCCCTGGAGCGGCTGACCTACAGGGCCCCGCCGATCATCCATTATCTGGTGGGCCGTCCGGCTGTCGAAGGGATGAGCGTCGCCTACGCCCGGCTGTGCGCGGCCTGGCTGGCGGCCGTCACCCTGACCCGCGGCCGGCCGGTGGGGCTGGAGGATTTCACCGAGGCGTCCCTGGCCGACCCGGCCGTCCTGGCCCTGGCGCAGCGGATCGAGGTGGTGGTGGACGACAACCCCGACCCGGCCGCCTTCGCCCCGGCCGAGGCCATCGCGCGGCTGAGCGACGGCGGCGAGGTCCGCCTGCCGATCAGGGCCCAGTTCGGCGCGCCCGACTGGCCGCTAAGCCGGGACCAGCATCTGGCCAAGGCCCGGGCCTGCCTGGCCTTCGGCGGCCTGGAGCGGGTCCATCCGGCGCTTTCGACGATGATCGACGACTTCGAGACCTGGGATGACGCGGGCCGGGCCTTCCGCCTGGCCGCGGGGAGAGACGACGCATGACCGACCTGCACCGGCACTACTGGCAGGACATGAGCCCGGACGGGCTGACGGCCGATCATCCGATCGGGGACGCCTTCACCCGCTATGCGACGACGGTCAGCCGCGACGAGCTGACGGCGCACCAGAACCGGCTGTTCCTGCGCTGTGTCGCCCTGGCTTGGAAGACGCCCTTCTATCGCAAACTGTGGGGCGACCGCGGGATCGAGGCGGGCGACATCCGCTCGCTGGAGGACCTGCCGCGCCTGCCGATCTTTGACAAGTCGGACATCATGGCCAGCCTGGACCGCGACCCGCCGTTCGGGGATTTCGCCGGCTTCCAGGCCTATGACCAGCGCCCGCCGGTGATCCTGCACACCACCTCGGGCACCACGGGCAAGCCGCAGGTGCTGCTGTTCGGGCCCAAGAGCCGCGAGGTGCAGAACATCCTGCTGGCGCGCCTGTATCGCTTCCAGGGACTGCGGCCCGACGACATCGTCCATTCGGTCTATGGCCACGGCATGATCAACGGCGGCCACTATGTGCGCGAGGCCGTGACCCACTGGACCAGCGCCGTCTTCCTGTCGGCCGGGACGGGGGTGGAGACCCGCTCGGTGCAGCAGGTCGAGATCATGAGGAATTTCGGCGCCACGGTGATCGTGGGCTTCGCCGACTACATCAAGAAACTGGCCACGGTGGCGCGCGAGATGGGGCTGGAGCCCGGCCGCGACATTCCGGTGCGGATGATCTCGGGGCACATGGGCCGCGAGGACAAGGCCGCCATCGGCGAGGCCTGGGGCGGGGCCGAATGTTTCGACTGGTACGGCGTCGGCGACACCGGCCTGATCGCCGCCGAGGGGCCGGACCGCGACGGCCTCTATGTCCAGGAGGACGCCCAGTATCTGGAGGTCTGCGACATCGACAGCGGCAAGGTGATCGAGGATGGCAGTGTCGGCGACATGGTCTGCACCTGCCTGTTCAAGGACGACCTCTATCCGATCATCCGCTTCAACACCCATGACGTGACCCAGTGGAAGCCAGGCAAGTCCTCCATCGGCGTCGAATACCGCCGGGTCGAGGGCTTCATGGGCCGGTCGGACAATATGGTGAAGATCCGCGGCATCAACATCTTCCCGCAGGGCGTCGGTCCGATGCTGGACGAGCATCCGGCCTTCGCCAAGGAGTTCATCTGCCGCGCGACCCGTGACGCCCAGGATCGCGACAGCTTTATCGTGGTGGCCGAGGCGACAGACCTGTCGCCGGCGACGGCCCGGGCCTTCGCCGACATCCTGAAGCGCAAGATCGGCATCGAGCCGGTGATCGAACTGGTCGCGCGCGGCGCCACCGCCGGTCTGACCCAGATCGACGTGCGCCAGAAGCCGATCCGGCTTATCGACGAACGGTTCAAATAGGGGGCTGGGGCTTGGCCTTTTCCAATCCGGTCGTGGAGGCGGGGGTCGCGGGTCTGGCGGCCCTCTATCGCGCGCGCGCGGTGACGCCGCTGGAGGCGACCGAGGCCTATCTGAACCGGATCGAGCGGCTGAACCCGCGCATCAACGCCTTTCTGGACGTGGACGCCGAGGGCGCGCGGGCGGCGGCGGCGTCAAGCAGCGCGCGGTGGGCGGCGGGACGGCCCCTGTCGCCGCTGGACGGGGTTCCCATCGGTGTGAAGGCCAATATCGCGGTGTGTGGCCTGCCCTGGCACGCGGGCGTCGCCGCCTATCGTGACCGGATCGCAGTGGAAGACGCCGACTGCGTGGCGCGGCTGCGGGCGGCCGGGGCGGTGATCCTGGGGACGTTGAACCTGCATGAGGGCGCCCTGGGCGCGACGACCGACAACCCGACGTTCGGGCGCACCGAGAACCCGCATCGGGCAGGCTTCACCCCGGGCGGATCGTCGGGCGGATCGGGCGCGGCCGTGGCGGCCGGCCTGTGCGCGGCGGCGCTGGGCACCGACACCATGGGCAGCGTGCGGATTCCGTCCGGCTATTGCGGCGTGTTCGGCCTGAAGCCCGGAAGGGGGCGGGTGTCCAACGCGGGGCTGATCCCTCTGTCCTGGACGCTGGACACGGTGGGGCCGCATGCGCGTTCGGCCGAGGATTGCGGGCTGGTGATGGCGGGGATGGCCGAGGCGGCGGGCGCAGATGAGGACAGGCGGCCTCTGGCGGTGCTGGACTGGTCCGGTCAGGTGGAGGCGGAGCCCGCCGTAACCGAAGCCGCCGCGCGCACGGTCGAGCGGGCGCGGGCTTTGGGGCTGATCGTCGAACCCCTGCGGCTGGACGACTATGACTTCGGCGCCGTGCGGCGGTTGGGCCTGCTGGTCTCGGAGGTCGAGGGGCATGTCGTCCACGGAGCCGTCCTGGCTGAACGACCGGAAGGCTTTTCACAGGCGTTCGCGGCGGGCCTGGCGTGGGGCGCCCGGCAACCGGCGCCCAGGCTGGCGCGGGCCTATCGTGAGCTTGACGTCACGGCGGCGCGGGTGCGGGACCGGTTGCGCCCCTATCGCGGCCTGCTGTCGCCGACGGCGCCACAGACGGCGTTCGCCTTCGAGGATGCGGCGCCGGTCAATCAGGCCGATTTCACCGCCATGGCCAATGTCGCGGGTCTGCCCGCGGCGGCTTTCCCCGCCGGCGAGGTGGACGGCCTGCCGCTGTCGATGCAGGTCATGGCCTGGGACGAGGGCGAGGCCCTGGCCCTGGCGGACCGGCTGGCGGCCCAGATGGTCACGCCGGAGCAGTTCGTGGGGTAGGGGGCTTCGGCTAGTCCCACCGCATGAAGATGGCGGTGAACGTCAGGGTGTCGATCAGGCCGTGCAGGAGAATCAGCGGCCAAAGGTTGCGTTTGAACAGCAGGAACATCGTGCCGAACGCCAGACCGATAGCGCCTGTGACGACTGCGCCCCGAAGACCCTGATAATAGAAATGCCCGTAGCCGAAGATCAGGGCCGGGATGATGACCGCCGGTATGGCCCCCAGCCGATGACCGGGGAAAACCTCGCGCAGGCGCGAGATCAGATACCCCCTGAAGAACATCTCCTCGCCGAAGGCGGCGGCGGTCCAGACGATGGCCAGCCACATCAGGTAGTGAGGCAGGCTCCCGGCCACTTCGCCCCACCGGTCGTCCACTTCGGACGGAACTTCCGTCAGGAAATCCAGCCCCATCGAGGGGCCGATGACCGTCGTCAGGGCCACCACGATGGCGAATGCGACTAGCGCCAGCGCCGCCTGGGGGATGACCATCAGCCTGGCCTTCCACCCCGGCAGTGGAACAAGCCCGAACATCTTCCAGCCCGGCCCCCTGAACCGCAGATAGGCGGTTAGAACGACAAGCGTGAGAAGCAGGGAAACCGGGCCTGCATAGCGCCAGAACAGTAGGCTGAGCAGGAATTTGGACAGCAGGGCGAATACGACGAATGCGGCGACCTCCAGCAGAACGGCCCATTTCGGCGAGCGCTGGGGAGACCCGATCTGATCAGTCTGAACCGTCATCCAACCCTCATCGGTACGGAAACACCGGCGTCCGCTTCTGCAGGAAGGCGTCGCGGCCTTCGCGGAAGTCTTCCCCTTCCAGCGAATCCAGGAACCAGTCGCGGGTGGCGTCATCGTCCTGGACCTGGCCATCCAGGATGCGGCGCACCACCGCCTTGGTGCGCCGGGCCGACCATTGGGACGCCGAGGCGATGGCCGAGGCCTTCTCGGCGACCGCGTCCGCCAGGGTCTCGGCGGGGCAGGCGGCGTCGATCAGGCGGACGGCCAGGGCCTGGTCCGCCGTCAGGATGCGGCCGGTGTAGAGGATATCCTTGGCCGCCGACGGCCCCACGGCTTCCACCAGGCGGCGGGTGTCGCCCAGGCTGTACATCAGGCCCAGCTTGCCGGGGGTGATGCCCAGCTTGGCCCGGTCGGAAGCGATCCGCAGGTCGCAGCACAGGGCCAGGCCCAGGCCGCCGCCGACGCAGGCGCCGGGAATGGCCGCGATCGTCGGCTTGGACAGATGGGCCACCGCCTCCATGGCCGCGGCGATCTCGACGGCATAGGCGGCGGCGCTGTCGCGGGTCGCATAGACGGTCTCGAACTCGGCGATGTCGGCGCCGGCGGCGAAGGTCCCGGCCGCGCCGGTCAGGACCGTGACCTTGGCCGCGCGATCCTGTTCGACCCGGGTCATCACCCCAGGCAGGGCGCGCCACATGGCCTGGGTCAGGGCGTTGCGCTTGTCCGGCCGGTTCAGGGTCACGGTCGCCACGTCCGCGTCCACGGACAACAGGATGGCGCCGTCGGCGAAGGGTTCGGTCACGTCGTTTTCCGCTCTTGCTCGAAATGGACTATTAGATATATCATTATATCAATCGCTGACGCCGCGTCGGCGTGCTGGAAGGAAACCGCCGTGAGCAACATTCGCAAGGACATGCCCCTGCTGGCCCGCCACGAAGGCGTCTGGGAAGGGGTCTATATCCACGTCGACAAGGACAACAACGAGATCGACCGCCACAAGTCGCGCCTGCAATGCCAGTTCCCCAGCGACAGCGAATACCACCAGATCAACACCTACACCTGGGACGACGGCCGGACGGAAGAGATTCATTTCCCCTCGACCTACCGCGACGGCAAGATCTGGTGGGACAACGAGCGCATCGTCGGCAACTGCTGGGAGGCCGACCCCCAGACCATCCTGCTGCGCTGGGAGCGCAAGGACCTGCCGAACGCCTACCTCTACGAGATGATTCAGATTTCGGCCGACGGCAACGAACGGGCCCGGACCTGGCACTGGTTCGAGAACGATGAACTGTTCAAGCGCACCTGCATCAAGGAAAAGCGGGTGTCGTGACCTGGGCTTCTGCGTCTCCTCCCTGACGACCTGCCCCCGAAGGCCACGGCCTTCGGGGGTTTTCTTTTGCGGCCTTAGTGACCGGAAGCGGCGGCGGGCCGGGGCGCAGCGGCGCGGCGTTCGGCGTCGATGGCGTCGCGGGCGACGGTCCAGCTGGTCGCGTTGGGCCGGGCGTCGTCCAGCGGCGGAGCCGAGGCGTAGATCGGATAGTCGTTCGCGATCGCCGACTTCAGCGGCTCTGGCAGGGCGTCCACGCCCGCGATGGTCTGGCCCATGGCGTTGAAGACCATGAGGCCGGGGCGGCCGCCCATCTTCATCCACGGCAGCCAGGGGGCGATCCGCACCCAGGCCAGGGCGGCGCCGGCGGTGGTGGTGTCCGAACCCAGAAGGGCGTCGCGCTGGGCCACGAAGTCGAAGATCTCCATGGCGTGATACTGGTTGCCGACATAGTCCTGATAATCCCCGGCCAGGGGGTTGGTGTAGAACAGCGGAATCTCGCTGGCGGCGAAGACGCGGTCGTCCTGCAGGCGGAAGCCGGGATTGAACGGGCGGCCCTGGGCGTCGCGCTCGAAGAAGGGGCGCATGTTCACAGGGTCGTTGGCCACGGGCATGACCGACACCTCGGCGCCGGTCCAGGGATTGGTCCAGGTGCGCAGCACCTCGCCGGTGCGGGGGTCGAGGTAGAGCATCAGTTCGCGCGAGACGAGGCGGAAGCCGTCGCCGCGCTGGGCGTCATGCACGCCGACGCACTGGCGGATGTTCATCCCCTCGACACGGAACAGCAGGCGGTCCGGCTCGCCCTCCACCCGCGACCAGACATTGCCGGACCAGTGATAGACCACCTCCTGCCCGTCCTGGGTCGAGCAGTGGACCTTGCGCAGGGCGGTCAGGGCGTCACGCGGGGTGGCCAGGTCCAGGTCGCTGGCCTGGGCGGTCGAGGCCATCAGGGCGGCGCCGGCGGCCAGGGTGGCGAGGAAGGTTTTCATGTCTGGGCTCCGAACAAGAAAAGGGCTCCGGAGCCGCCGGCTCCGGAGCCTCATGCAGGTCGTCTATATCAGAACCGGTAGCCGGCGCTGACGCCGAACATCCGGCGATCCGGCGCGGTCACCAGGGGCGACCCCACCGAGTAGTTGACCGCGTCATAGAAGCGGACGGCGGCCACCGGCGTATCATCGTCAAAGACGTTGTTGACGAAGAAGCGGAAGCTGTAGCTGTCCGACAGCAGCGCCAGGCGCACATCCACGGTCATCTTGGCGCCGAACGACTGCATGTTGTCGGCCCGGACGAAGGTCTCGGACTGGTACTGCATGTCGATGCGGCCTTCGAAATCCAGGCCTTCAAAGGCGTTGGCGACCGTGTAGCGCGGCGAGACCGTGAATTTGTGGTCCGGCACGTAGGGCAGGTGACGGCCGTCGAAATTCCACGCCGGCTGGCCCAGCTGCAGCAGGACGGCGGCCAGGGAGTCATCGACAAAGCTGTTGTAGCGGGCGCGGGTGAAGGCGTAGCTGGCCACCACCGTGAAGTCGTCCGACACGCGCCAGGTGCCGTCCACTTCCAGCCCGTAGATGGTCGAGTCCGCGACGTTGCAGGTATAGGTCCGCTGGGTCGAGGAGCCGCCGAACGACAGCGGGTTCTGACAGGCCGTCTGCTGATCGGTCCAGTCGGTGTAGAACAGGGCGATATTGGTGCGCGCCCGGCCGTCCATCCAGTCGAACTTGCCGCCGACTTCGTAGTTCCAGCTGTATTCCGGATCGTAGCTGCGCTGGTTGGCGGCGATGTTGATGTTGGTGTTGAAGCCGCCGGTCTTGGCCCCCTTGGCGACCGAGGCATAGACCATCCGGCCCGGCTCGATCTCGTAGTTCAGGATCACGCGCGGCGTCACGAACTCGAAGCTGTTCTTCAGGTTGAAGGTCGCCGTCGAGGCCGCATCCGTCGCCGACGCATTGGTCGGCCCCTGGACGTAGGTCTGGTCCTCGGTCTGGTAGCGCAGCTCGGCGGTCAGGGTCAGCTGGTCGCTGATGTCGTAGGAGGCCGAACCGAACACCGACAGGCTCTCGGTCGTGGTCACCATGCGCGGGAAGCCGAAGGCGGCCACCACGGCCGGGTTGCCGAAGCCGCTCAGGCTGCGCTGAACCGCATCGACTTCGCCGTCGTAGTAGTAGGCGCCGACCAGCCAGCTGAAGGGGCCGTCGGTGGTCGAGGCCAGGCGCAGTTCCTGGCTGAAGTCGGTGTAACCCTCATCGGCCGACGAGGTGGCGAAACCGGTCGTTCCCTGGGCGATGGCCGGGGCGAAGGGCCAGCCGAAATTGGGGCAGCCGCCCGCCCGGTCGCAGATCGTGTTGTCGCCGTCATAGGTGTATTCGGCGCTGCGGTCGCTGTAGGAGGTGATCGACGTCAGGGCGGCGGCGCCGAAGTCGTAGTCCAGCGTCAGGCTGGCGCGGAAAGTGTCCTGGCGGGTGCCGTAGTCGCCGACCTCGTTGCTGGTGCGCTTGGTGTTGACCCAGATGGAGTCGGCGTCGATCGACGGCACCTGACCCACATACAGCAGGTTGCGGGTGATGGTCGCGGCCGCGCCGGCCGGCGTGCCGGGGAAGGCGTTGTTGCGCACGACGACGGAGGCCGGTTGGCCCGAATCCTCGTTCGAGGCCGTAACGCGCAGGACGGCCGAGAAATTGTCGGTCGGGGCGAAGTCCAGGGTCGCCATGACGCCGCTGGTTTCGGACCAATCGACGCGGCCCCCGTCGATGGCGCTGGTGTAGAAGCCGTCGAACTCACGCGTGTAGGCGCCGATGCGGAAGCCCAGGGTGTCGGTGATCGGACCGCTCAGCCCGACCGTCAGCTTGCGCAGGCCGTCGGAACCCAGGGTGCCCTCGATGTCGCCGCTCAGGACCGAGGTCGGGCGCTGGGTGATGTAGTTGATGGCGCCGGCGAAGGTGTTCTGGCCATACAGGGCCGATTGCGGGCCGCGCACGACCTCGATCCGCTCCAGGTCCGCCATTTCCAGGTCGGCGCCGGCCTTGCCGCTCAGATAGACGCCGTCCAGGAAGACGCCGACGTTCAGCTGGCCGAAGGTCTGGGCCGCGCCGCGGATGATCGGCAGCTGGTTCTGGGCGCCGAACAGGGGGGTGAAGGTCAGGCCGGGGGCCACCTTGGCCAGGTCGGCCAGGCGTTCGACGCGCGCCGACTGAAGCTCTTCGGCCGGCAGGGCCGAGATGGCGACCGGCGCCGACTGCAGCGATTCCTCACGGCGCCGGGCGGTGACGACGATGTCGTCCAGGCGGCTGGCCGGATCGCGGGTCGCCCCGGCGTCCTGCGCCAGGGCCGGAGCGGCCACGCTGAAGGCGCTTAGCGCGACGGTGGCGGCCAGGGCCGCCTTGAAAGTGTTGTTGCCCATGGCGACGTTATTCTCCCCGTGTTTTCGCAAATGATATATCATTATGCGATTAGGCAAACCTTCCCGGATTTTTGGCCTGAAGCCTATGCCTTTTTGAGCGCACTCCCGGCCAGTTCGTCACAAATCAATCACGTTTCCGTGAGAATCAAGCGTTGAGCGGCCATATAGTCCGGACCTTTGCCGGCTTTCGTTGATCGTTTCTCCGGCCATCCCCATAGTTTGCCCATGTCCCGCGCCGCGTCACGCCATTCATCGCCGCGGTCCCTGTTCGACAAGATATGGGCCCAGCATCTGATCCGTCGGACGCCAGGGCAGGCGGACCTGGTGGCGATCGACCGGCTGTTCCTGCACGAACGGACCGGCGGGGTGGCCCTGAAGGGCCTGGCGGCGGCGGGCCGCCCGGTCGCCGATCCGGCCCGGGTCTTCTGCACCATGGACCATATCGTGGACACCCGGCCGGGCCGAGGCGACGCCACCGTCATGCCGGGCGGAGAGGCCTTCATCATCGAGACCCGGCGCGAGGCGCGGGCGGCGGGGCTGACGGTGTTCGATATCGGCGATCCGCGCCAGGGCATCGTCCATGTCCTGTCGCCGGAACTGGGCTTGGCCCTGCCCGGCCTGACCGTGGTCTGCCCCGACAGCCACACCTGCACCCAGGGCGCGGTCGGAGCCCTGGCCTGGGGCATCGGATCGACCGAGGCGGAGCACGCCATGGCCACCGGCGCCCTGCGGGTCATGCGGCCCAAATCCATGCGGGTCTGGATCGAGGGGCGCCTGCCCGAAGGGGCGACGGCCAAGGACCTGGCCCTGACCCTGTTGGCGCGGTTCGGTTCGGCGGGCGGGCAGGGGCATGCGGTGGAATACGCCGGGCCGGCGGTCGAGGCCCTGGAGATCGAGGCGCGGCTGACCCTGTGCAACATGGCGACCGAGTTCGCCGCCTTCGCTGCGGTTATCGCGCCGGACCAGAGGACCTTTGACTATCTGCATGGCCGCCCCTACGCCCCGGACGGCGCAGCCTGGGACGCCGCCCTGACGCATTGGCGGGACCTGCGGTCGGACGACGGCGCCGCCTTCGACCGCGAAATCGTCCTGGACGCCGCCGAGGTCTCGCCCAGCATCAGTTGGGGCGTCAGCCCGCAGCAATCCATGGCCGTCGACGGCCGAATCCCGCCCGCGCCGACCGGAGACGGCGCCGAAATCCATGGGCGGGCCCTACGCTACATGGGGCTGGAGGCCGGAGAACGGCTGGAAGGCCTGCCCATCGACGCCGCCTTCATCGGCTCCTGCACCAACAGCCGGATCAGCGACCTGCGCCGGGCGGCGGCCCTGCTGCGGGGGCGTCGCGTCGCGCCGGGCGTGCGCGCCATCTGCGTGCCCGGTTCGGGCGCCGTGAAGGCCCAGGCCGAGGCCGAGGGGCTGGATCGAATCTTCCTTGAAGCCGGGTTCGAATGGCGCGAACCGGGGTGTTCCATGTGTTTCTTCGCCGGCGGCGAAAGCTTCGGGCCGCGCCAGCGGGTCGTCAGTTCGACCAACCGCAATTTCGAAAGCCGCCAGGGGCCGGAGACCCGGACCCATATCACCAGCCCCGAGGTGGTCGCCGCCTCGGCCGTGGCCGGCGCCATCGCCGATCCGCGCCGGATGGGGGGCTGAGGCATGGAGCCCTTCGTCCGCCTGACCGCCGTGGCCGTGCCCCTGATGCGGGACAATATCGACACCGACATCATCATCCCGTCGCGCGAGATGAAAACGGTCGGCAAGACGGGGCTGTGCGACGGCCTGTTCGCCGGCTGGCGCTATACCCAGATCGGCGGGCGCGAGCCCCGGCCTGACTTCGCCCTGAACCGGCCAGAATATGCCGGGGCCGGCATATTGATCGGCGGCGACAACATCGGTTGCGGCTCCAGCCGTGAACACGCGGTCTGGGCGCTAAAGGAATACGGATTCCGGGCCGTCATCGCCCCCAGCTTCAATCCGATCTTCTTCAACAACTGCGTGCGGAACGGAGTCGCGCCGGTGGTTCTTGCGCGTGAAACGGTCGAGGCCCTGGCCGCCCAGGTCCAGGCCGATCCGGCGCGGGCCCGGCCCACGGTGGATCTTGAGCGGGGGCTGGTCATCGCGCCGGACGGATCGCACATCCCGTTCCAGATCGCCGAGGAGCACAGGGTCGCCCTTCTGCACGGCCTGGACGCGATCGACCTGACGCTGCGCCACAGGGACGAGATCGAGGCCTTCTGGGCGCGCGACCGGCAGGCCCGGCCCTGGGTCTATCTGTGACCGGTCAGAAGCCGCGCCAGCCCTTGGGCGGCCCGGCCTCGGACAGGAAGCCGTAGAATTCCTCGTGGGGCAGCATGGCCGCCACCTCGCGGCGCAGGGCGATCAGGGCGTCGATGTCGACGCCGGTGTCATAGCCCATGGCCTCCAGCATGAAGACCAGGTCCTCGGTGACAATATTTCCGCTGGCGCCCGGGGCGAAGGGGCAGCCGCCGACCCCGCCCAGGGAACTGTCCAGGGTGGTGATGCCCAGCTCCAGCCCGGCCATGGCGTTGGCCAGACCCAGGCCGCGCGTATTGTGCAGGTGCAGCCCCGTCAGGGCCGCGTCTCCGACCGCCGCCCGCACGGCGCGGATCAGCCGCCGCACCGAGGCCGGGTCGGCATAGCCCGAGGTATCCGACAGGCCCACCTCGTCGCACCCCGCCGCCATCAGCCGTTCCGCCATCCGCACCACGGCGGCTTCCGGGACCTCTCCCTCGATCGTGCAGCCGAAGGCGGTCGACAGGCTGCCCTCGAAATGGGGGCGGCGATCCTGGGGCTGGTCGCGGATCAGGGCGGCGATGGCGGCGGCGGCCTCGACCATCTGGTCGTGGGTGCGGCGGACGTTCTTCAGGCTGTGGGTCTCGCTGACCGAGACGGGCAGGGAGATCTTGTGCGCCCCCGCGGCGATGGCGGCCTCGGCTCCGCGCAGGTTGGGGACCAGGGCCGCGACGGTCAGGTCGGGCAGGGTCTCGCGCGCCCATGCCACGATCTCGCCGGTGTCCGCCAGTTGGGGCAGCAGGGTCGCCGGAACGAAGGAACCGACCTCGATCTCGCGGAATCCGGCGGCATGCTGGGCGGTGATCCAGCGCTTCTTGTCGGCCGTGCCCATGATGCTGGACAGGCTCTGCAGCCCGTCGCGCGGCCCCACTTCGCTGACCAGAATGTCGTCGCCCATCACAAAAGACCTATTATTATACCATTATGTCCGTATAGGTTGCCGCCGGATTTGGAAACAGGGATTCTCCATGGTTGAGGCGGGGCAGGGGCCGCTGGCCGGACTGAAGGTCGTCGAGTTCACCCATATGGTCATGGGGCCGGCGGCCGGAGTGATCCTGGCCGATCTGGGGGCCGAGGTGACGCGCGTCGAGCCGCGCGAGGGCGATCATACGCGCCATCTGCCAGGCTCGGGCGCCGGCTATTTCGCCATGTACAACCGCAACAAGCGCAGCGTCTTCCTGGACCTGAAGTCCGAGGACGGCCTGGACGAGGCGCGGGCCCTGTGCGCCCAGGCCGACGTCCTGATCGAGAATTTCCGCCCTGGCGCCCTGGATCGGCTGGGCCTGTCCTATGACCGGCTGTCGCAGGCCAATCCGGGCCTGATCTACTATTCGGCCAAGGGTTTCCTGCCGGGGCCCTACGAGTCCCGCACCGCGCTGGACGAGGTGGCCCAGATGATGGGCGGCCTGGCCTATATGACCGGCCCGCCCGGACGGCCCCTGCGGGCCGGGGCCTCGGTCATCGACGTCACCGGCGGCATGTTCGGCGTCATCGGCGTCCTGGCCGCCCTGGAGGAACGCCGCCGGACCGGGCGGGGGCAGCTGGTGCGCAGCTCCCTGTTCGAGACCACGGCTTTCCTGGTCGGCCAGCACATGGCCCAGAAGGCGGTGACCGGACAGGCGGCCAACCCGATGCCCGCGCGGCTGTCGGCCTGGTCGATCTATGACGTCTTCACCACCGCGGACGGGCAGGGGGTCTTCATTGGTGTGGTGACCGACGCCCTGTGGCTGAAGTTCTGCGATCTGTTCGATCTGGGCGTCCTGGGTGGGCAAGAGCGGTTGCGCCGCAACGCCGACCGGGTCGCCGCGCGCGACGATATCCTGCCGGTCGTGCGTGAGGCCGTGGGGGGGTTCACCGCCGCCGAACTTCTGGCGCGGCTGGAAGGCTCGGGCCTGCCTTTCGCCCCGATCGGCAAGCCGGAAGACCTGTTCGACGATCCCCATCTGAAGGCGTCCGGAGGGCTGACGACCGTCACCCTGCCGGATGGCCGCGCGGTCGATCTGCCCAGCCTGCCGCTGGAGATGGCGGGGCGGCGATTCAACGCACCGGCCGCGACGCCCGCGCCGCCGGAATCCGCCTGAACCGACAAGTCCCAGTCCTGCCCCGGGCGGCCGCAGGCGACCTCAGCAGCTCATGCGACAAGATATTCGCACTCATGTGAGCGAATGTTGACAGACGGCGCGGGACATGTCCCACTCCTCTCACGCTCGGCGACCATGATCGAGCACGGGAGGGAAGAATGAGAGCCACTCTATTCGCGACGGCCAGTGCCGCCGTCATCATCGGTCTCGCGCCGGGCGTCGCCCAGGCCCAGGACGGCCGCCAGCAGACGTCCGGCAGCAATCAGGAAGCGACCACGGTCGAGGAGGTGGTCGTCACCGCGACCCGCCGGACCGAGAAGCTTCAGGACGTGCCGCTCAGCATCACCAGCCTGTCGCAGGAAGACCTGAACGAGCGCGGGGCTGTGGGCTATGACGGCCTGGCCGAGGCCACGCCGGGCGTGATCGTCAACCGCGCCAGCGCCAACTTCAACAACTTCACCGCCCGCGGCATCGCCACCAACGGCTACGGCGCCAATCTGCAGAGCACGGTCGCCATCTACATCGACGAACTGCCGATCTCGGCCAACGGCAACTCGACCATCATGGACCCCAGCCTCTACGACGTGGAGCGGATCGAGTTCCTGCGCGGGCCGCAGGGGACGCTGTTCGGTTCTGGCTCCCTGGCCGGCGCCCTGCGAATCCTGACCCACGATCCGGACCCGAACAAGTTCGACGCCTCGGCCCTGGTGGACTATGGCGTCATGTCCGGCGGCGCCTTCCGTCAGCGCTACAACGCCATGGTCAATGTTCCGCTGATCGAGAACGAACTGGGCCTGCGGGTGGTCGGCTTCCTGCGTGACGAGGACGGCTGGCTGGACAATATCGGCACCGGCGTCGAAGGCTCCAACTCCCTGCGCCAGCACGGCGGCCGCGCCATCCTGCAGTGGGAGCCGAACGACCGCTTCTCGGCCCGGCTGATGTATTCGCACGAGATCAGCAAGCCCGCCGACTCCTCGCTCAGCAACCCGGCCCTTGGCGAGGATGTCCGTCGTTCCGACCGGCCCGACCGCTTCTCGGGCGATATGTCGAACGTCAATGTGACGCTGGAATACCAGTTCGACGGCGCCAAGCTGACCAGTTCGACCACCTGGGGCGACTACAGCGCCCTGTTCTTCGTCGACCTGGCGGGCACCTACGCCCAGTTCTTCCCCTTCGCCCTGGACGCCGACGCCTGGGACAACAATTTCGTCCAGGAAACGCGCCTGGTGTCCGATCCGGGCGGCCGTATCGACTGGTCGGTGGGGACCTTCTACTTCCAGCGCAAGCGGGACGTCCTGTACGGCTACCGCTCGAACCCCGCCTATCTGGCTGCCCGCCGCCTGACCGGCCTGCCCGACGAGTATTATCAGCGGTTCCACTCCTACTTCATCAGCCATGAAGCGGCGGTGTTCGGGGAACTGACCTATCGCTTCTCGCCGGACCTGTGGGCCACTGTCGGCGCGCGCTACGGCTCGACCGACGCCCAGGGCTTCACCATGGCCGGGGGCTACAACAGCAACTACCTGACCCTGGCCTACTACGGCCTGACCAACATGCCGATCACCATCGTGCCGATCGATGAGGCGACCGGGGTCAAGGTCGAGGAGGACGGGCCCTCCTACCGCTTCAGCCTGTCCTGGCGGCCCAATCCATCGGTGACCACCTACGCCGCGGTGGCCACCGGCTTCAGGGCGCCCGTGGTCAACGCCCGCGCCGGCGCGGTCAGCACCCTGGATCCGACGGACATCGTCATTCCCGCCGGCGCCAGTTCGGACGATCTGATCAACTATGAGATCGGGGTGAAGGGCCGCTGGTTCAACGGCCGGCTGAGCGCCAACATCGCGGCCTACTGGATCGACTGGAACGATATCCAGGTCCAGGCCAACCGCGTGTCCGACTCGGTCCAGTTCGCCACCAATATCGGCGAGGCGACCAGCAAGGGCATCGAGTTCGAGGTCTTCGCCGCGCCGTTCGACGGCTGGACCGTGGTGCTGAACGGCGCCCTCAACGACGCCAAGGTCACCGGCCTGACGGCCCAGGAGGCCGCGGTTTCCGGCGCCGTCCTGGACGCCCGCCTGGCGGGGCCGGAGTTCAAGGGTTCGCTGCGGGTCGGCTATGGCTGGGAGTTCGCGCCCGGCGTCGACGCCCAGGCGACCGTCGCCATCTCGCACGTGGGCGACTTCCCGAACACCTTCCCGAATACGCCGGGCCGGCCGGCCGTTCCGCTGCCGACCTACGACTACACCGACAGCTACACCTTCGTGAACGCCAACTTCGCCCTGGCCTTCCGCAACTATACGATCGCGGCCTATGCGGAGAACATCTTCAACGACCGGTCGGTGATCTATGTCCACCCCGAGGCTTTTGTTGACGGGCGGTATGGCCGTCAGCGCCCCCGCACCGTGGGCGTGCGTCTCGGCTATGAGTTCTGAACATGGCGGATAGTGCATCCGCCGCCGCCAACCCGGGCGCGTCCAGCGCGCGCCCGGGACCTGGCGCCTGGATCGTTCTGGGCGTCCTGTGTTTCATCTATGTGCTGAACTTCCTGGACCGGCAGCTGCTGTCGATCCTGGCCAAGCCGATCCAGGACGAACTGGGCGTCACAGACGGCCAGCTGGGCATGATCAGCGGCCTGTATTTCGCGCTGTTCTACTGCACCCTGGCCATTCCGGTCGGCTGGCTGGCCGACCGCACCAACCGGGTGAAAGTCCTGGCCTTCTCCCTGGCCCTGTGGAGCGCGGCGACCTCGGCCTGCGGCCTGTCGAACAACTACGCCCAGCTGGCCTTGTCGCGGATGGCCGTGGGTGTGGGCGAGGCGGGCGGCGTGCCGCCGTCCTACGCCATCATCTCGGACTATTTCCCTCGCGGCACGCGGGGCACGGCGCTGAGCCTGTTCAACCTGGGACCGCCCATCGGCCAGGCCCTGGGCGTCGCCTTCGGCGCCTCGATCGCGGCCGCCTATTCCTGGCGCGACGCCTTCCTCTGGGTCGGGCTGGTCGGGGTGATCACGGCGATCGGGGTCTGGTTCTTCGTCCGCGAGCCGCGCAAGGGCGGACTGGACGCCGCGCCGGAAGCCGTCGCGCCGGCGCCGATGGAACCCGTCGCGACCGCTCCGGCCAAGGCCGGCTTCTGGTCGACGACCAAGGCCTTCTTCGCCAACCCGGTCTTGCGCGGCATGGCCCTGGCCTGCGGCGCGACCCAGTTCGTGACCTACGCCTTCCTGAATTTCGCCACCCTGTTCCTGATGCGGGAGAAGGGCATGACCCTGCAGGAGGTGGCCGTGTGGTACGCCCTGCTGGTCGGCGTCGGCGTCAGCGCGGGCATGTTCGCCCCCGGGCGGCTGATCGACCGGTTCGCGCGGCGGTCCAAGACGGCCTATGCCTATCTGCCGGCGATCGGCCTGGCCATCGCGGCCCCCCTGTTCGCGGGCTTCATCTGGGCCCCGACCTGGGAACTGGCCCTGGTCTTCCTGATCCTGCCGATCGGGCTGAACTATTTCTATCTCTCGCCGGCCGTCACCCTGGTGCAGGAAGAGGTGCGGCCCGATCAGAGGGTGCTGAGCGGCGCGCTGCTGCTGCTGGTCATGAACCTGATCGGCCTGGGCCTGGGCCCGACCTATCTGGGCGCCGTCAGCGACGCCTTCGGCAAGGCCGGACACACGGGAAATTCCCTGCAGCTGGCCTTCTACACCCTGATGCCCTTCTACGGCCTGGCCATTGTCATGTTCCTGGGCCTGGCGGCCAAGATCCGTCGTCAGGTTCGTTCGGAGGAAGCCCGATGATCCGTTCCATCCTCGGCGCCCTGGCCGCCGTCGCCGTCCTGGGTTGCGCCCACGCTCCGGCTCAGGCGGCCGACCCTGTCGTCCGTGCGCCGGCCGGGCCCGTGCGGGGCCAGGCGCTGGACGGGATCAATGTCTTCAAGGGCATTCCCTATGCCGCCCCGCCGACCGGCTGGCGCCGCTGGCGCGCGCCCGAGGCGGTGCGGCCCTGGCGCGAGGTGCGGGACGCGACCCAGTACGGCCCCGCCTGCCACCAGCTGATCTCGCGCGGCGAGAGCATCTACGCCGGCGAGACCCCGCCCATGAGCGAGGACTGCCTGTCGCTGAACGTCTGGGCGCCCGAGAACGCCGCCGGCGCCCCGGTCTTCGTCTGGATCCACGGCGGCGCCCTGGTCAACGGGGCCAGCAGCGAGCAGGCCTATGACGGCGCCAGGATGGCGGCCCAGGGCGTGGTCTTCGTCTCGATCAACTACCGCCTCGGCGTCCTGGGCTATCTGGCCCATCCGGAACTGAGCGCCGAGTCGCGCCGCAACGTGTCCGGCAACTATGGCCTGCTGGACCAGATCCAGGCCCTGCGGTGGGTGAAGGAGAACATCTCGGCCTTCGGCGGCGACCCCGGCAATGTGACCATCGCCGGCGAGTCGGCCGGCGCGCTGAGCGTCATGTATCTGATGGCCGCGCCCCAGGCGCGGGATCTGTTCCACAAGGCCATCGCCCAGAGCGCCTATATGCTGTCGACGCCCGAGCTGCGGACGAACCGCCATGGCATGCCCCCGGCAGAGGCGGTGGGCATGTGGCTGCAGGGGCGGCTGGCCCTGAGCAATCTGGCGGACCTGCGCGCCATGGACGCCCAGGCCCTGACCGAGGCGGCGGCCGGCGCCGGTTTCGTGCCCTGGGGCACGATCGACGGCGACGTCCTGCCGGAACAGCTGGTGACTATCTTCGATCGCGGAGAACAGGCGCCGGTGCCGATCCTGACAGGGTTCAACCAGGGCGAAATCCGCTCGCTCCGCGCCCTGGCGCCGCCTGTCCCGGCCGACGCCGCGACCTATGAGGCGGCCGTGCGGGAACGGTATGGCGACCTCGCCGACGCCTTCCTGGAACTGTATCCGTCGACCGACCTGGAAGAGGCGGTCCTGGCGGCGCCGCGCGACGCCCTCTACGGCTGGACCGCCGAGCGGCTGGTCCGGCGCCAGACGGCCCTGGGACAACCGGCCTATCTGTATTTCTTCGACCACGGCTATCCGGCCGCGGACGAGGCCGGACTGCACGCCTTCCACGCGGCTGAGATCCCCTATGTCTTCGACGGCCGCGACCGCACCCCGCCGCGCTGGCCGGCCATTCCCGATACCCAGGCCGAGGCCGATCTGGCGCGCGCCATGCAGGCCTACTGGCTCAGCTTCGCGCGCGATGGAGTGCCGGCGGCGCCGGGTCAGCCTGCCTGGGCGCCCTATGGCCAGGAACGCAACTACATGGGCTTCGACCAGCGGCCCCAGCCCGGCCAAAGGCTGATGCCGGGCATGTATGAGGTGCGCGAGATCGAGGTCTGCCGCCGCCGCGCCACGGGCGGAACGGCCTGGAGCTGGCTGGTGGGCGTCGCCGCCCTGCCGGTTCCCGCGGCCGGTTCGGGCTGCCGATGAACGACGGAGGCATGCAGCCCTACGCCCTGACCCTCGACAAGTTCCTGGATCACGCGGCCAAGTGGCGCCCGGACACCCAGATCGTCACCGCGGGTGACGACGGCGGCCGCCGTCGCATCGGCTACGCCGGCCTGAGGGAGCGCGCGGTGCGGACCTCGCACGTCCTGGCCGGCCTGGGCGTGGGGCGCGGCGACCGGGTGGCGACCCTGGCCTGGAACAGCCAGGCCCATGTCGAGGCCTGGTATGCGATCATGAGCATGGGGGCGGTGTGCCACACCCTGAACCCCCGGCTGACCGAGGCCCAGCTGGCGGCCATGCTGGCCCAGTCGCAGGCGGGCATCCTGATCGCCAGCGGCGACCTGGCGCCCCTGGCCCGGCGGGTCGCGGCGCGGACGCCCAGCCTGACCCGGGTGCTGCTTATCGACGCCGCGGACACTGGGGACGACGCCGGGGGCCGGCCCCCCGTCCAGCGGCTGGAGCCGATGCTGGCGACGGCCGCGACGGACGAGATCTGGGGCGGGTTCGACGAGGCGTCGCCGGCGGGCCTGTGCTTCACCTCGGGCACGACCGGGGCGCCCAAGGGGGTGACCTACACCCACCGGTCCAACTATCTGCACACCCTGCGGCTGCTGCAGGCGGACGTCATGGGCCTGACGGGGCGCGACAGCGTCCTGGCCGCCGTGCCGATGTTCCACGCCAACGCCTGGGGCCTGCCCTTCGCCACGGCCGCGGCGGGGGCCAAGCTGGTCCTGCCCGGCCGTCACCTGGACGGCGCCAGCCTGGCCGCGCTGATCAACGATGAGGCCGTCACCATCGGGGTCGGCATCGGCACGGTCTGGCTGGGCCTGGTCGAGCACCTGGAGGCGGCGGGCGGCGAGACGCCCAGCCTGGAGCGGATCATCGTCGGCGGCGCGCCCCTGGCGCCGGCCCTGATGGAGCGGATCGAGCGCCGGCTGGGGGTGGTGGTCCAGACCAGTTGGGGCATGACCGAGCTGTCGCCCCTGGGCGCCTGCGCCCCCCTGTCGGACGCGACCCGCTCGGCCCAGGTCTCGGGCCGGCCCGCGGTCGGGGTGGACCTGCTGCTGGCTGACGCCGACGGCCGCGCCCTGGCCCAGCAGCGCGGGGTCGAGGGCCATCTTCTGGTGCGCGGCGCCTCGGTCATCCAGCGCTATTTCGGCGCCGATGCTCCGGCGGTCGATGAAAACGGCTGGTTCTCGACGGGCGACTTGGCCAGAATCGACGCGGATGGCAATCTGATCATCACCGGTCGGGCAAAGGACCTGATCAAGTCGGGCGGCGAATGGATCAATCCGGCCGAGATCGAGGCCGTGGTCAATGAACATCCCGCCGTGGCCCTGGCCGCCGTGATCGGACGCCCCGACCCGAAATGGGGCGAGCGTCCCGTCCTGGTGGTGCGGATGAACGAAGGCGACGGGGTGGACGACGACGAACTGCTGGGCGCATTGCGTGACAGGGTCGCTCCGTGGTGGATACCGGATGTCGTGGTGCGGTTGGACGAGATGCCCCTGGCCTCGACCGGCAAGATCGACAAGATGCGTTTGAGAGTGGATTATGGCGGCAGTTGAAGAGACCTCTGAACGGCCCGCGCCGGAACCGGCGCGAGACCCCGCCGCGGCGCCCCGGCCGCGCCGCCGCCGGACCAAGGTCCAGCAGCGCGCCGACATGATGGAGCAGATCCTCGACGCCGCCGAGCATCTGTTCTCCCAGCACGGTCTCTACGGGGTGACGCTGAAGGACGTGGCCCAGAGGGTGGGCGTCCACCACACCCTGCTGAACTACTATTTCACCGACAAGAAGAAGCTGTTCGACGCCGTGATCGGCCGCCGCGCCGAGGTGACGATCAAGAAGCGGATGGCGGCGCTGGACCGCTATGACGCCGAGACCCAGGGCAGGCCCACCCTGGAGGGGGCGCTGCGCGCGTTTCTGGACACCGACCTGGACCTCTACAGCCAGGGTGGCGAGAACTGGAAGAACTACGGCGTCCTGGGCGCCCAGGTGTCGAACACCTCCTACGGCGCCGAGCTGATGGACCTGCATTTCGATCCGGTCGTGCTGCGCCTGATCGACATCCTGAAGAAGGCCCTGCCGGGGTGCGCCGAGGAGGACATCTTCTGGGGCTATCATTTCGTCACCGGCGCCCTGATGCTGACCCTGGCGCGGACGGGGCGGATCAACCGCCTGTCCGGAGGCCTGTGCGATTCCGACGATTTCGAAGCCGTGAAGGCCCGCATGGCCGCCTTCATGGCCGCCGGCTTCACGGCCATCTGCAAGCCGCAGGCGCAAACGGCGCCCC
>NZ_JAHBYB010000015.1 GCF_019636155.1 Brevundimonas sp.
CGGCCAATCGGATTGCCCGCGTCAACGGGCAGTGGGAAGTTGCGGTCTGGTAGCGGCGTGCGAGGACATTGAGCGCGCTCACCTATGTCGACGCGTCCGGCGGGCTGTAGATTTCGAAAGGATTGCCATCGGCGAGATGGCCGAACGGTGTGAAGACGAACTCGTCGTCATCGCGGCCGACGGCGCAGATCACGTAGCGCGGTTCGCCGGTTGCTAAGTCGGTGCATTCCATCAGCGCCAGGTCTCCGCTGTTCGCGGCACGCAGCAGCGTCTGGAAGTTTGCGCGGGCATAGGCGGGGATGCTCATCGCGCGCCTCCCTCGGAAAGCCGGTCGGCGAGCCAGCGGCCGGTGCTCGTCCATGCGATCGTCTCGCCGGTGGCGAGATCGAGCACATGGGCGCCGCCCGAGAAGCCGTCGATTACGGGAGTGGAAGCGATGCCGGCCCATTGGAACCCCCAGCGGCCGGTCAATCCGAAGGTCTCGGCGCAGCGCGTCACGAAGGTGATCGCAAGCTGCTGATCTGCGGTGCCGGGATCGCGCAGCCAGAGCTGCGACGCACCGTGATCGGGTGTCACCGACAGATGAAACGGCTCGGCCGGCGGGTCCTCGCGGCCGTTCTCGGCCATTAAGGCGGCGTAGATGTCGAAAGCCCGGGCGACATTAGCGGAGGTGCCGACGTCGAGCAGGCAGGAATAGCGGGTGAAGAAAGCGGTCATAGCGGGCTCCGGAAACGAAAAGAGCCCGGCGCTCGGGCCGGGCTCGGAGTGGGTTCGGGGTGGTGCGGCTAGTAGCCGAACTGCCAGGATGGCCATGCTTGGCCGTCGTCGGCGGCGCGGATGGCGTCGGCGAGATAAGCGGGATCGCCTTCGACGACGACGGGGTCGCGCACCGGGGATTCGTCGATGATCGTCACGCGGCCGACGATCCCGTCCTCGATCTCGACAAGCACGGGAACGAGGTACTGGAAGACGACGCGGCGGGGCGACGGGTCGGATCGCGACATGGCGATGCTCCTTCGATCTGAGAAAGGACCGGAGCGGCCGAAGCCGCTCCGGGTGCTCGTCATTCGGCTGCGACAAGGTGCGGTTCGTCGTCGTTGGCCTCCGCCGTGACCTCCTCGTCGTCGCCGGCGAGGAATGCGGGCAGCGCCGCATCGTCGTCCTCGCCGCCAGCCTCGACCTCCGGCGTGGACGCCTCGGCATCGTCGATCGGGCGCAGCGGCTCGGGCAGCCAGCCGGTCTCGGCGAGCAGCCGCTCCGCCTCCTTGGCCATGTCGCCCTTCTTCAGGTGGTCGATGAGCTGCGCGGCCTGCTCGCCGACGCCCTCGCGAACCGCCTGCAGGATGCGGGGCTTGGTGACACGGTTGAGGTAGTTGCCGAAGGTCGGGCGCCAGCCGGCCTCCACCAGATCGAGCCCCGTCGCCTTAGTCAGGCGGTCCGCCTGGGCGAGCCGCATGTCGAGCGTGTGCTGCGACACGCCGCCGGCGCTGTGCGGGTTCGGCCGCTCATAGAGCGCGTTGACGCCGTAGCTGACGCAATGCGCCAGCAGCGCCATCCGGCTGGCGTCGTCCAGGCCCGCGAGCCAGTCCCACAGGGCATCGTCGTCCTTCGGGATGTCGCCGGCCCAGGCGGCGTGACGGTCCTGCACCGCGCGGGCGGACGGGCTGTCCTTCAGCCCATCGTCCTGCGCCGGGAAGAAGACGTGCTTCACCCCGGCCTCCATGGCGCCCGTGTACATGCGGGTCATGAAGGTGTCGGAGACCAGCTTGTGGAGCAGCGCGGTCATGGCGACGTGCGGGTTCTCCGCGACGGCGTTGCGCAGCGCCAGCGTGCGATAGGCCGTCAGCTCGATGATCAGGCGCTCGGGGAGCGGCTTGATCGCGTCGTCCTCGTCGTCGTCCGCCTCGACGGGCTGGCCGCCGATCGTGATGACGGCGCGCTGCACGGCCGGCGCACCCGGCTCGCTCGCGCGGCCTTCGGTCTCGCCCCCGTCGGCCCCGATGTCGGGTTCGGGAACCTCGTCTTCGGCCCGGACATAGCCGCGATCGATGGCGATGCTGCCATCGTGGGCGATGCTGATGAACACGCCCGCGCGGGCGATGTCGTCGGCCTCGAATCGCACGGGACGGGTTTCGAAGACCGACAGCGCCGTCTCGATCTCGCCGAGCCGCTGGTCGATCTCGTCGGGCAGCTCGTCGGCGCCTTCATATTCCGCCTCCAGCTTCTGGTATTCGGCGTTGAGCGCCTCGATCGTGGCCTGTTCCTCGGCAGTCAGGTCCAGCGGTTCGCCCTGCAGCTCGCGCAGGCCGCGCGTAGCGTCATAGGGGAAGCCGACCGCGACCTCGATCCACTTCCAGCCCTCGGCGGCGATCGTCTCGGCCGTCGCCTTCAGCTTCTCGCCGACCAGCCGATCGAGCAACGCCGCATCCTGCAGCCAGCCGCCATCGTCGGACTGGAACAGATCGCGCATGACGATGCCGCCTGCCAGCTCATAGGCCTCGACGCCGACGAAGACGGCACGCTTGTCCGAGGCGCGCACCGTCGTCTCGGTCAGCATGCGGCGGATCTGATACGGCTCCTTCGACCAGGCGTCCTTGATCGCGTCCCAGACCTTTTCCTGGCGGGCGTGGTCGTCAGTGACGGTGAAGGCCATGAGCTGGTCGAGCGTCATGCCGTCCTCCGCATAGACCTCATGCAAGGTGGGCGATGCGGCCGCGAGGCGCAGGCGCTGCTTGACCACCTGCACTGGCACGAAGAGCGCTGCGGCGATCTCCTCCTCGGTCTTGCCCTTCACCCGCATGTCCTGGAAGGCGCGGAACTGGTCCAGCGGGTGGAGCGGCGCGCGGTCGATGTTCTCGACCAGCGAGACTTCCTCGGCCAGGACCCCGTCGTCGCGCTTGCGCACGACGCACGGCACCGGCGCGATCTTGGCGAGGCGCTTCTGCTTGACCAGCAGCTCCAGCGCGCGGAAGCGGCGGCCGCCGGCCGGCACCTCGAACATGCCGGTCTCCTGGCCCTCGGCATCGACCACGGGGATGACGCTGAGGCTCTGGATGAGGCCGCGACGCGCGATCGAGGCCGCCAGGTCCTCGATCGAGACGCCGGCCTTCACGCGCCGGACGTTGGACTGGCTGAGCACCAGCTTGTTGAAGGGGATGTCGCGCGAGGACGACAGGACGATCTTCTGAACTGCAGTAGCCATCGGGATTACTCCGCGACGGGCGGCCGAGAGCCTCTCTCTCGACCTCCAACCCGTCACGAAATCCCGTCCTCCCTCTCACTCTCTCCTGGCCGGCGGCTAGGGCGCGGCGACGGGAGACGCAGCAGCGCAGACCCGTCGCCACAAATTTACGGATCTACGGACTGCGCGGTCGTCGCGCTTCGGTGGGCGGCGTGAAGCACGCGTTCGGCCTGACGAATGCTGCCGGTCCGACTGGCTGCCTCGGCCCAGGCCGAGATCGGATAGAGCCCCTCGAAAAGGATGTCGCGTTCGATGCCGAGACCCATCGGCAAACGCACCGCGGTCACTTCGGCGAGGCTGAATGAGCCGAGCTCGGGTTCGCCGAGATCTGCCAGGCCGAACAAGGTGTCGCCGTCCTCGTCGAGTTCGGTCGCGAGCCAGACGCCTTCGCCGAGGGGGTTGAAGAACTTCACCACGGGGATGTGATCGGCGTCGCGTTTCCGGCCGTTGGCCAAGAGCTGCTCGCGCAGTTCGTCGGTCATGAGGATCATGCGGCCCTCCTGTCGATCGCGGGTTCGGCCGACAGCGCGGCCCCGTCGGCCGGCACGAAGCCGAGCAGCCAATCGGCGGCTTTGCTCGCCTGGCTGGCGGCGCGGACGATGGCGCGATTGTCCTCGCGCAGCACCTCCAGCCAGGAGCCGATGTAATCGGCGTGCCGCACTGTCGGCACGATGCCGAGCGAGGCGCAGCAGAAGGCGGCGTTCATTTCGGCGACCAGCTCCTCGAACGCGTATTTCTTGGTGCCGAAGCCGCCGGTCATGTCGCGGCCGAGACGGGACGGATGGCCTGTGGCGTGACCCAGCTCGTGCAGCGCGGTGCGGTGCCAGTTGATCGGTTCAAAATAGGCCTGGGGCGGCGGGACCTGCACATAGTCGAGCGCCGGCACATAGAAGGCGCGATTGCCGCCGATGCGGAAATCGATGCCGGTGGCGCGGATCAGCGCCTCGACCTGCGGCTCGATCAGGCCTGGCGCCGGTGGCGGCGCGACAATCGCGACATCCTCCGGCAGGCCCTCGCACTGTGCGGCGTTGAACACCGTGAAGCGCTTCAGGAACGGGATCGCCTGGGCCTCGTCGCCGGTCTCGCGGGCGCGCCGCTTCTCGTCGTCGGGCACGAAGCGGTCGGCATAGACGACGGTCGTGCCGCGCTCGCCCTTGCGGACATTGCCGCCGAGCGCCAGCGCCTGGCGGAAGGTGAGCCAACTCTGGCCGGCAAAGCCGTGCTCGATGACGGCGCCCCAGAGGATCAGCACATTGATCCCCGAATAATGCCGGCCGGTGGCGGCGTTCCTCGGCATGGCGAGCGGCGCCTTCGCCGCCGCGGTGCCCCAGGGCTGGACCCAGGGTACGCGGCCGGCCTCCAGCTCGCCGATGATCTTACCGGTGATTTCGTCGTAAAGGCTCGTCCGGTCCTGGCCGGCGCGAGCGGGTGCGGTTTTTCTGGACATCGCGGATCTCCGCGACGGGCGCCGGAAGCTCTCTCCCAGCTCTCAACCCGTCACGGCAAAGCCGGTCCGCACTCTCGCTCTATAGGGGGTGTTGCGGGGTGTCCCCGCAGAAGGGGTCGGCCGAGACCAAAGGCTCGGCCGCAGGGGAAGGCTTTCCCCTCCAGCGATGATTACCTCCATGTTTATCTTGTTGGGTAAGCCGAACTTCACATCTAGCGACTATTATAGTCGCATCCCTAAGTGTCAGTTGAGTTGGGCGACGACCGTGTTGTTGCATATCCAGAACAAGATATTGCGGATGATCGCCAACAGCGAACCTGTGGCTGACACGGCGCGCGAACTCTGTGCCGAGATAGAGACACTGATGTCTGGCGTGATCTGCTCGATCCTGACGGTCGATCAAGCCGGACTTTTGCATCCGCTCGCGGCACCGAGTTTGCCTGCGGACTATTCTTCTGCGCTGGATGGGATGATGGTCGGCCCGGAGGTCGGGTCCTGCGGCGCGGCTGCTTATCTGCGCGAACCCGTCATCATTGAGGATATCCGACGTGATCCGCGCTGCGCCCGCTCCATGGGGCTCATAGAAGGCCTTGGCGTGAGCGGATGCTGGTCCTTCCCTGTCGTGAACGCGGGCGGCGAGGCCATTGCCGTCATCGGCTTTTACAGCGAGCAAGCGCGCTCGCCGAACGCTTCTGAGCGCGCGCTGGCGGAAGCCTGCGTCGATCTCTGTGGTCTTGCGCTTCAGCGGCATGAGCGAGCCGTCGACCGCGAGCGCCGCGCGAACATAGACGCGCTGACCGGACTGCCCAATCGTTCGGCCTACAACGGCGCGATGGCGCAGATTCCGTGTGACGTCCCGGGGGCCTGGGCCCTCTTCATTATCGACCTCGATAATCTGAAGATCGTAAACGATACGTTCGGCCACCTGGCCGGTGATGCGCTCATCAAGGCGGCGGGGACCCGGATCGCGCGGGCGATGGCGCCCGACGTCAGCTTCCGGCTGGGCGGCGATGAATTCGCCGTCATCATTCAGAACCCCGGCTCGCTCGCCGATCTGAATGCGGCGGCGGAACGCGTGCTGACAGAATTGGAGCGCAGCGCCGATTGCGAGGGGCATGCCGTGGCGCCTCGCGCGACGATCGGCGGTGCCGTCCTCGGTGCCTCCGAACGGACTGCCGTGGCGGTCAACGAGGCCGCGGATTTCGCGCTCTATCACGCCAAGGAGACCGGTCGCGGCGGGTTTGTGCGCTACTGGCCGGGGATCGGTACGCGGATCACGCGGCGTCGTGACGCGATACGCGATGTGGCCGATGCGCTCGCCGATGAGCGCATGGAAACGCACTACCAGCCTATTGTCGCTCTCGATACGGGCGAGATCGTCGGGCTCGAGGCGCTCTGTCGCATGCGCACCGTGGCGGGTGAACTCGTAAGTGCCCTCGCTTTTCGGGAAGCGACCAGCGACGCCCATATCGCTGCGGAGCTTACGCAACGTGTTGCGGTAACAGTTGCGCGGGACATCGCATTCTGGCGGGATCAGGGTCTGCTCGTCCAGCAGGTCGGACTCAATGTTTCGACTGCCGATTTCTACACGGGCAGCCTGGCTCAGAAACTCGAAGATGCCTTTGGTCGTGCTGGCGTGTCGCTCGGCGGCTTGGTCGTCGAAGTGAGTGAGGATGCTTGCATCGGGCGAAGTGATCGCGTCGTAACGCGAGAGATAGAGGCGTTGCGCGCCGCCGGCGTCCGCGTCGCGCTTGATGACTTTGGAACGGGACATGCGTCGCTGACGCATTTGCTGAACGTGCCGGTCGACATCATCAAGATCGATCAGGCCTTCATCGGCCGACTATGGCCGGACGATCCAAGCATGGTGATCGTCGAGGGGTTAATCGATATCGCGCGGCAGCTCGGCATTGAGATCGTGGCCGAGGGGATCGAAACAGAAGTTCAGGCGAGCCAGCTTTGGTCGATGGGCTGCAAGGTCGGGCAAGGCTTTGCGTTTGCCCGTGCGGCAGACCGCGACGCGACGTCGGCGTTGCTACGCCGCCATGCGAGCGGCTGTGAAGGTGCGACGCCGATCTTCGCCCGAAGTCCGATGGAGGCTTCGACCAGTCGTTTACGAACAGTGCGCAGCGCTTGAGCGCGGGAGGCTCGGCGCAGCCTAGCGGAAATCGCGCGTTTTGACTTTGATCGTGTCGATGTGAAGGTCGGGGATGTAGATATCTCGGGTCCGAAGCCCCTTTGGCGGTAGGCCGCGCGGGTCAGGCGTCGGTGAGCCGTGGTGAAACTCGTCCCCGCGACCATGTGGCAGCGGAAAGGCCGTGTCGCGCTCGCCCACGCTGGCCAGCTCGGCGGAGAGATCGGTCAGCCGCTGGGCAACGAGGTGAACGACTTCGCCTTCGCGTTGAACGCGCCCGCGCGCCGCGATCATGCCGGCCGACAGGATGGTGCGGCGGTTCTGCTCGAAGACCTTGGGCCAGACTACGAGATTGGCGATCCCGCTCTCGTCTTCGAGGGTAATGAACATCACGCCCTTGGCGCTTCCGGGCCGCTGCCGCACCAGTACGATGCCAGCCGCCTCCAGCCAGCGGCCGTCCTTTGCGTCCATAGCCTCCTGGCAGGAGATCATGCGGCGGCGGCGCAACTCCCGGCGCAGGAACGAGACTGGATGGTCGCGTAGCGACAGGCTGACATGTCGGTAATCCTCGACGACTTCACCGCCCGCCGTCATAGGGCGCAACATGACGGCCGGCTCGGCGACCTCGGGCACGATCTCTTCCTCGCGGGCCGATGCGGCGGCGAACAGTGGAAGCGGCTCGTCGCGCAGCGCCTTGATCGCCCACAGGGCCTCACGACGGCCGAGACCGAAGGGCGGACGAAACCCGTCCGCTTCGGCGATCTGCGTGAGCGCAGCGACGGGTACGCCGGCACGGCGCCAGAGATCGTCCACTGTGCCGAAGGGCTGGTCCGCCCTAGCCGTGACGATCGCCGCGCCGTGGGCGTTGGCGAGGCCTTTGACCATGCGCAGACCAAGGCGAACGGCGAACCGCTCCTCGCTGCCGGTGGGCTCGAGTGTGCAGTCCCATCGGGAGGCGTTGGCGCAGACCGGACGGATCTCGACGCCGTGATCGCGCGCGTCGCGGACGATCTGAGCCGGTGCATAGAAGCCCATGGGCTGGCTGTTCAGCAGCGCGGCGCAGAAGATTTCCGGGTGCCAGCATTTCAGCCAGGCCGAGGCGTAAGCGATCAGCGCAAAAGAGGCTGCGTGGCTTTCCGGAAATCCGTAACTGCCGAAGCCCTCAAGCTGCTTGAAGGTCTGCTCGGCGAACTCGGCCTCGTAGCCTTTGGTGACCATGCCGGCGATGAGTTTGTCGCGGAAATGCGAGACGCCGCCGGTGAATTTGAAGGTGGCCATCGACTTGCGAAGCATATCGGCCTCGCCGGGCGTGAAGCCGGCGCATTCGATGGCGACCCGCATCGCCTGCTCCTGAAAGAGCGGCACGCCGAGCGTCTTGCCGAGCACCTTCTCCAGTTCGGGCTTCGGATAGTGGACGGGCTCAAGGCCCTCCCGGCGACGAAGATAGGGATGCACCATATCGCCTTGAATCGGGCCGGGCCTGACGATCGCGACCTGCACGACGAGATCGTAATAGGTGCGCGGCTTCAGGCGCGGCAGCATCGACATCTGCGCCCGGCTCTCGATCTGGAAGGTGCCGAGCGTGTCGGCCTTGCGGATCATCGCGTAGGTGCGCGGGTCCTCGGCCGGAATGGAGGCGAGATCGAGATTGACGCCCTTGTGCTCAGCCAGAAGGTCCAGCCCCTTCTTCATGCAGGTCAGCATCCCAAGCGCCAGGACGTCGACCTTCATGAACTTCAGGGCGTCGATGTCATCCTTATCCCATTCGATGACCTGCCGGTCCTTCATCGCGGCCGGCTCGATCGGCACGAGGTCGTCGAGCCTGTCATGGGTCAGCACGAAACCGCCAGGATGCTGGCTGAGATGGCGCGGCGCGCCCATGAGTTGGCGCGCGAGATCGAGCGTCAGGCGAAGGCGGCGATCGGCAAGATTGAGGTTCAGCTTTTCGACGTGCTTCTGTTCGACGCCTTCCTCCGACCAGGCCCAGACCTGAGACGACAGGGTGCCGATCAGATCCTCGGGCAGGCCTAGCGCCTTGCCGACATCCCGCAGCGCGCCCTTGGTGCGATAGCGGATGACAGTCGAACAGAGCGCGGCGTGGTCGCGGCCGTAGGTGTCGAACACCCATTGCATGACGATCTCACGCCGCTCATGCTCGAAATCGACGTCGATGTCGGGCGGCTCGCGCCGTTCCTCGCTGACGAAGCGTTCGAAGAGAAGGTCGTTGCGGCCGGGATCGATCGACGTGATGCCGAGGACGTAGCAGACTGCGGAGTTGGCGGCTGATCCGCGGCCTTGGCAAAGGATGTCCTTTGAGCGGGCGAAGCGGACGATCGAATTCACGGTCAGGAAATACGGCGCGTAGTCGAGCTTCTCGATCAGCCGCAGCTCATGCTGAAGCGCGGCAGCCACGCTGTCAGGCACGCCCTCCGGATAACGCTCGGCGGCGCCTTCCCAAGTGAGCTTTGCCAGCGTCTCCTGCGGCGTGAGTGCCGGATCGTCACGCTCCTCGGGATATTGATAGGCCAGCTCGTCGAGATTGAAACGGCATCGGTCGGCGATCTGCAGGGTTCTGGCAAGCGCCTCGGGATAACGGCTGAAGAGACGGTGCATCTCCTCGGGCGGCTTGATGTAGCGATCGGCGTGACGCTCCCGGCGGTCGCCGATCGTGTCGATCGTGACGTTGTGCCGGATGCAGGAGACGACGTCCTGAAGGATGCGGCGGGCGGGCTCGTGGAAGAGGACGTCGTTCGTCACCACGGTCGCAACCCGCATCTGGGCGGCCAGGTTCGACAGCTCGTGAAGGCGGAGCTGGTCGTTGGGCCGACGGCGCAATGTTAGAGCTAGGTAGGCCCGATCGCCAAACGCATCGCGCAGGCGGCGCAGCCTAAGGCCGCATTCCTCGTCGGCGAGATCCGGCACGACCACGGCGATCAAGCCTTCGCCGTAGGCGACGAGGTCCTGCCATTCGAGCACGCACTTCGCCTTTCCGCCGCGCCGCTTGCCGAGCGACAGCAGTCGGCAGAGTCGGGAATAAGCTGATCGGTCGGTTGGATAGACCAGCACCGACATGCCGTCGCTGAGGTCGAGACGGCAGCCGACAATCAAGCGAACCCCGGTTGTCTTCGCCGCTTCATGAGCCCGGACGATGCCGGCGAGCGAATTCCGGTCCACCACGGCCAGGGCTTCGATCCCGGCAAGCGCGGCCTGGGCGAACAGCTCCTCGCAAGACGAGGCCCCCCGCAGAAAGCTGAAATGCGAGGTGACCTGAAGTTCAACGTAGCCGGGCTGGCTCATCCGAAGACCCCGTGAATGAACCAGCGGTGCGAGCCTGTGGCGGTGTCCTCGCCGTCGCCGGCGCGAAACAGCCAGTAGCGTTCGCCGGCGTCGTCCTCGACCCGGAAATAGTCGCGGACGGCGGCCAGCTCAGCATCACGCTTCCACCATTCGCCGAAGACACGCTCAGGTCCGTCGCCGCGCCGAAGGCGGCGGCGGATTCCGCGCCAGGTGAACGACACCGGCGGATGGTCGGGGAGCAGCGCCACGGTCTCGACCGGCTCGGGTGCCGGGAGGAGGCGCGACGGTCTCGGCCAATGACCGGGCCAACCCGCTCCCGTGTCGGCCGCCATCGCCGGGATACGACAGACAGACCGTTCCGGAACGTCGCTGGCGACGGGGGCAAGCCGATAGAGGGCGCGCTCGCCAACGCGGTTCATCAAGGTGTCGATGAGATCGGAGACGTCCGGGGTGCTCTCCTCGACCAGCGAACTGACGATCTGCTTGCGTTCGAGCGGCTCGGCGACGCTTGCGGCAAGCGTCATCACCTCGATGCCGAAGCCGGGCGAGATGGTCTCGATCTTGTCGCACAGAAGGCGCGTCAGCCGCTTCGCGTCGCGCACCGGCGTGGCCATGCCGACCCGCACCGCCTGGGCCCGGCTATCGACGCGGTGGCAGATGAGATCGAGCCTGCGTGCGCCAAGCCCGCTTTCCTCAAGGCGTTCGCAGAGCTGCACAACAAGCTTGCCGATGTAACGGGCGATTGTCTCGGCTGCGCCGATCGGCTCGGCGAAGGCGCGGCGCACCTCGATGAGATCGGCAGGCCGAACCGGCTCAATGAGTTCGGCCGCAATGCCCAAGGCCTGGTCCAAGCGTCGGCCGAGTTCCGGGCCGAAGCGAAGCGTGAGCGGCGCGCGCGGCTGCGCCAGAAGATCGCCGACCGTTCGGAAGCCGAGCGTGCGCAGCGCCGCGACGGTGGAGGCCGGAATGCGTAACGCCTCAAGCGGCAACCGCTCCAAGACGGACGAGCCATGCCCCTTGGGCGCGATGACAACCGGCTGCGCTGAAAATCGGGCCAGTGCATGGGCCGCTCCCCAGGTGTCGGCGATCGCGCCTCTCGCGAAGATCCCGGACATGGCGAGGCGCCCGATCAAGCCGTCCAGCATGACAGTCTCGCCCCCGTGGAGATGATCAGCGCCGGTCGAGTCGATGATGAGGCCGTCGGGCGGATCGGGGGCGACGATCGGTGCATAGCGGAGAAGCCACACCGCGAGACGCTCAAGCGCCTCGGCGTCGGCAGCGGGATCGGCATCCTGCACGATGAGGCCAGGCACCAGCACTTGCGCCTTGGTGACGGGCATGCCGGCGCGCAGGCCGGTGGCCTGGGCCGCTGCATCCGCCGCCAGCACCACCCGCCTGTTCCCGTCGCGGCCAATCAGGACGAGCGGCGCCTCAGCCGGAGGCGCCGCGTCGCCAGCCTTCCGCCGCAGCCTGTCCGTGGACCAGCTCGGCAGGAAGAGCGAGACGACCCGTGTCATCGCACGCCTCCAACTCGAAATCTGCACTTTCGCCCGCTCGCGCGCGGATGAGTTCAACCAGCCAGCGGGCGCGGCCCACGCCGGGAACGGGTAGCGGCGTTGAGGGCATTACGGAGACGCGCCAGCGCGTCATCGCAGAGGTCGGTTGGCCGAAATCCGTCGCCTCTGTCTGTCGCCGCCAGCGCCGCAAAGCGATCCCGAGCGAGCCGGCGCCTTCGGCCGCCAGTTGCAGCCGTCTTGATGCTGTCATCGAAAGGCGGGCGACCTCGCCGATGACGGCCCCGAGGCCGCCGTGGCGCAATCCTTCTTCCATGCAGGCGAGGACGGTCTTGTCGTCCCCAGCTTCGAGGTAGATGACGCGGTCGCTCGCGAGCCCTGCCTGGGCAATGGCGGGCGCGAATAGGTCGGCACGCGTGATACACCAGAGGATTTTGCCTTTGGTGCGGGCCGCGAGGCCCGCGCTGAAGCAAGCCGCTGCGGCTCCGTCGACCGCTCCGTTGCCGCCGCCGGCTATTTCATGCAGCGCGCCGAGGGCAAGGCCGCCGCCGGGGAGTCGCGAATCCACCTCGGTGATCCCGAAAGGAAGGACCGATTTGGCGCGCCGGCTCCGGCCTTCGATCTTCTCGATCTGCGCGCGCAGGGACTCTATGGCGGGCTGGGGCCGCAAGTGCGTTCTTGACCTCCGAAGGCGGTGTAGTCATGTTCGCTATTTGTTCTGATTTTCGGGTCGTAGAGTCAAGAATGATTCTGCGGTCTTGCCAGCGCGGCGATAACTTGAAGCGGAGCTTCCGAGCCCTGCGGGGGATCAGGCCAGGTGCGCTTTGCGGCGCCGCAGGATGGGAGCGAACTCGGCCAGCCCCTGCCGTTCGAGAATGTCTATGAATTCCGCAATGGATGGCGTCGTGCGTCTGAGGTTTTCGCGCGCTCTCGCGATACTACTGAGAAGGGCTTTCGGATAGGCTCGGTGCAGGGCCGAAAGGAAGGCGTCGGGCGACACAGCGGCGATTCCGTGAGGGGCGATCTGCGAAGCGGGGAAATCCTTCAGGTTCCAAGTGACGATCGTCTCGGCACCGCCAGCGATCGCGGCCGCAAGCACATGCCGGTCATCCGGATCGGGCAAGGAAAGGCTCGGAATCAGGCTCCGATGGTTGGCGACATTGGCGTCAGGCAGGACGGCTTTCATCATGTCGCGGGTGGTCTCGAAGCGCGTAACCGGCGTGCTGGGGGAATTGGCGGCCAGATTGCGTATCCATTCCGCGTGAATGTCGTCGGTCCAGCGCGCGGCGACTAAGCCATCGAAGGCGCACTGGATCAGGACATTGCGCAGATGGAAGGGATAAAGGACGCAGGCGTCGTAGACCGCGATGGGCGGTCTAGAGGCCATGGTTGACGACAAGATCCTCTGTGTCTTCGGCCAAGGCGTCCATCGCCTTCCGGCGAGCGTCCAGCATCTCCTTCAAGGCCAGCACGTCCTTCAGCGATGCCCGGCGGTGCTTTCCGACATAGCGGAACGGCAGATCGCCGATGTCCATCCGATGGACGACGAGCGGACGCGAGATGCCTAGGATCACCGATGCGTCGGTCGGGCTCAGCTCTTGATCTTCCGTGAGCACGGCGACCCTCTCGCCGTTCAGCAGGCGAGACAGCAGCGTCTCGACGGCGCTGATGGCGGCCGGCGGAAGGGACAGGGTCTGCTCCCGTCCATCGCGACGCCGCACATGCACCTCCACGTGATCGCCCTCTGCCAAGGATGGCAGAGGCGTCACGGTCTTGCGGTCGCGGTCGGACAAACCGGCGAACTGCACCACTTGGCTGGCCATGATCGTGTCTCCTGACCAGCCAATATAAGGGTTGCGGGGCTTAACTGCAATAACTGAAACCCCCATCGCGCGATCAAGCTGCAAGCAACTGCTCCGAGTCCTCGGCCGTGTCCTGTTCGGTAGCGGCGGCCTTCTGCAGGAACCGCGCGAGGGCGGCTTTCCGGGAGTCGCGGTCCAGGGCGTAGGCCGTCTGTTTGAACTCGATCCCATCCAGAAGCCCCTGAATGTAGCCCGAGATAGTGTCGGCGGCCATGATGAGCGCGGTATCGAGCGTATGGATGTAGTTGCTCGTGACCGATCCCTTCGCATGCCCGACCAGCGCGGCGATCGTGACTTCGGTGAAGCCGAGATCGTTGGCGATACTGGCGAAGCTGTGCCGCAGGACGTGTGGCGTGATGTCGGCGAGCGCGGTGTCCGCGAATATCTGCTCCCAATGGTTAGGGAAGCTCCCGAACGCATTGTCATCACCCTGGCCGGGAAAGACGTAGGTGCCGGTCTGCTCCTTCCGGCGGTTTTCGAGATACTCCACGACAGGCAAGCCGATCGGACGGATCGAGCTTCCTTCCTTACTGTCGATCAGCCGGAGACAGCTTGAATCGGTGTCAGCCTCGCTCCAAGCCAAGGTGATCATCTCGGTCCGACGGCATCCGGTGAGCGCGAGCTGCCGGATGATGTCGACCGACAACTCATACTTCTCGTTCTCAGCAGCCTTGGTCAGGATGTCGCCGAGCAGGCGATATTCGGCCTCGGTCAAGCGCCGTCCGCGCACATTGTCCTTCGGCCGCCGGACGCCGTGGACGGGATTGAGGTCGATGATGCCTGCTTCAACCGCGTAGGTGAGGATGCCGCCGAACAGTCCGATCGTGCGGGTAGCCGTTCCGGCACCGCCGCGTACGATGGCGCGGCCGCGGAGCTTCTTCGTCTTGACGCTGCAGCGGGTCTTGCCGGCCATGATGTCTTTCAGGGCTTTCGTGATGTCGGCCTTCACGAGGTCCTTGACCCGTCGAGTGCCGAGCAAGGGCACGATGTGGCGCTCGATGCGTCCTGTATCCGAGAGGATCGTGCTCGCCTTCTTTGGCCGGCCACCCTTACCCAGGATGAGGCCAGCCTTGAGATCAGCGACGTAGAGGTCGCACAGCTCCTTGACGGTGATCGCCTTGTTGTCGAGCTGCTTCTCCTCGGCGGGATCTTCACCCTGAGCGATGCGGCCTAGTTGGACCTTCGCTTCCTGGCGCGCGCGCTCGGGCGTCCAGATGCCATGCAAACCGATGGTGAACCGACGTGAACGCTTGCCGAGGCGATACTGGATGACGTAGCTGCGCTTGCCCGACGCGAAGACGCGGAGGCCGAAGCCGGGGAGTTCGTCGTCCCAGATGACGTAATCTTTGGAGCGGCTTTCAGCGGCGTCAACGACCCTTTTGGTGAGCTTAGACATGGGCTTTCTCCGACCCGACAGCGCTCTCTCGCGTAAGCATCACGTAAGCAAGCGGGCGAAAACTGTGGCGAGACAGAGCGTACTTCCGGCGGAAGCCGAAATCAAATTCTTTAGCGATTACAGGGAGATAGGCGGTCATCGGCGGCTCCTGGCGTTTATTGGCGGAGCCAGCGATAATCCCTCCGAAGGCAAAGGTCACACGTTCGAATCGTGTCGGGTGCGCCATTTTCATATTTTATTATGTCGCGTTCCGATTTCGCAGATTCCGGGGCCGAAAAAGCCTGAAAATATAACGGTATTGGCGCTTCGGCGGCGAAACGAGACGAACGCACGATTTCACGGGCCCAGGTTCACAAGGCCGCATATTCCGGTTTTTCGGACTCTGGGAAAACCGATCTGGCGTCCGGCCTCAACCAATGACACCAAGGTCGACCACAGGCGCAAATACATCGCCTGCTTCCCAGCGTCAGAACGGCTGGCGGCCTGCTGATTTTCTGTGAACGCGCTTCCTCTGGATCGACCAGATTCTCAATGCCTTCCAGCGCTGTATGGTCTGGCGGGCGTCGTCATGCCTCTGGACTCTCGCCCTGCTCCTGAATGAACCTCGCGATCCGCGCCTCGAGGACCGGAAGCGGGACCGAGCCGAGGGCCAAGGCCCTGGTGCGCGGCTATGCCTTGGGTTCGCTGTCGATGACCTGCTATGGCGTCGGGGTCGAAGGGGCGTGTCCCATCGAGGCCAGCGGCGCCGCGGGGATTCCCTCCGGCGTGCCGGCGGACCAGAGTAATATCTGATTGTCGGGCCGGATAGGCGTCTCGGGCGAAGAATCAGTCCGGCGCCCGGTCGGCTTCCGGCGCCAGGTGAGGGACGTCGGCGCTGCCTTCCAGCCGGTCGCGCGCCAGCGCCGCGCGGACGATGAGCATGAGACTGATGGGCGTGGTCAGGCTCAGGAAGATGGCGATCAGGATTTCGTGAAACACGGGCTGCTGACGCGTCGTCGAGAAATAGAGGATCGAGCCTGAGAGGATGAGGAACGTGCCCATGCTGGCCCCCAGGGTAGGCGCGTGGACCCTTTGGTAGAAGGTGCGCAGACGGGAGGCGCCGACGGCCCCGACCAGGGCGAACGATGCGCCGCCGAGCAGGGCGGCCGAAACGGCTACGGCGACGCCGAGAGGCAGGACGGCCTGGCTCATTCGATGACCTCGCCGCGCATGAGAAACTTGCCCAACGCCACGCTGCTGGCGAAACCGAGCAGGGCGATGATGAGCGTCGCCTCGAAATACCGGGTGCTGTCGGTCCGCACACCGAGGGTGATGAGCAACAGCATTCCCGTGACATAGAAGGCGTCGAGCGCGATGACCCGGTCCTGGGCCCTGGGGCCGCGCAGCATGCGGAACAGATAGAGGGCCATGGTCACGGCCAGCATGAGCTGCGCCACCGAGATGGATGTGTTCAGCACCAGAGCCGCGCTCACACGAATATCTCCTGAAGGGGGCGGGCGTAGCGATCGGTGATCGTGCCTATCCATTCGTTCTCGTCGACAAGGTCGAAGACGTGGATGAGAAGGATGCGGTCCTGAGATTCATAGCTCATCCAGATCGTGCCGGGCGTCGCGGTGACGATGCAGGCGAGCACGGCCAGGCCATAGGGATTGGTCAGCTCCAGCGGGATGGGCACGAAGCCGGAGGTCACCTCGCGCGACCGCCCCTCCAGAATCGCCCGGAACAGGGCGAGATTGGACCGCACGATGTCGCCGACGACCCGCACGGTCAGCGTCAGCAGTAGGCGGCGGTTGCGGATGTGCAGGCGCGGCGGCTGCAGCCGCCGGAAGGCGAAACCCAGGACCAGCGCCAGAACGGCGCCGAGGAGAAGTTGCCCGGGCTCGAGGCTTTGGTTCAGCACCAGCCATGTGGCGAGAATGAACAGGCTGAGGGTGGGATAGGGCAACCAGCGTCTCACGAGCCGGCCTCCGGTTCCAGCACGGCCGCGACGTAACGAGAGGGCTCAAGCAGGTCCTGGGCCGTGTTCGCCAGGTAGTCGAGCGGGCCTCCGACGGCGAAGGTCAGCGCCAGAAGCCCCAGAAGAAGCGCGCCTACCGTGGCGCCTTCGTGCAGCCGGATGGTCGGCGCGATCCGGTCGGGCTCGGCCCACAGAATCTGGATGCCGGCGCGCGCCAGGGCGATGAGCGAGAACAGGCTCGATCCAACCATGATCGCGGCGAGCACGAGGCCGGCGCTGGGGAAGGGGCCATGCGGATCGTCGAGCAGAGGCGCGATCATGCCGACCTTGGCGAGGAAGCCCGGGAGCGGCGGAAGCCCGGCGATCAAAAGGGTGCAGATGAGGAAGCCGGCGCTGATCAAGCCGATCGGAGCGTTGAGGATCACGGCCCTCTCGTCCTCCTCGGTGTACAGGCCGTCGCCGTCCGGGTCATAGGCCTCCAGCAGCGGCGGCGCGTCGAACTCGTCATCGCCGTCGTCGGTCCCGACCAGTCCGCCCAGCAGGTAGAAGGCGGCGGCGGCCAAGGTGGAGACGCTCATGTAGAACAGGGCGCCGGTGATCACCGCCGGCTCCCTGAAGGCGAGGGCCGCCAGCAGGGTGCCGGCCGAAACCAGGACACTGTAGCCCGCCAGCCGGCCCAGATCGCGAGCCGCCAGCATGCCCACGAGCCCCACGCCGATGGTGAGAACGCCCATGACGAACCCCCATTGGTCGCCGAATCCGGCGGACGTTCCGGCCTCTGCGCCGAACAGGAGCAGGCCCAGCCGCGCCAGGGCGTAGACCCCGACTTTGGTCATGATGACGAAGATCGCGGCGGCGGGCGCCGTCGCCGCATCGTAGGTGCGAGGCAACCAGAAGCCCAGCGGCCAGGCCGCCGCCTTGACCAGGAAGGCGGAACCGAGGATCGCCGCGCCGACATGGAAGATCGGCCGGGTCTCGCCCGCCAGCGCCGGGATCCGTTGCGACAGAACCGCCATGTTCAGGGTGCCTGTGACGCCGAAAATCAGGCTGACGCCGACCAGGAAGAACAAGGACGCGATCAGGTTGATGACGATGTAGTGCAGCCCCGCCCCGACACGCCGCGACCCCGAGCCGTGCAGCAGCAGCGCATAGGAAGCCGCCAGGAGAATTTCGAAGAAAACGAATAGGTTGAACAGATCGCCCGTCAGGAAGGCGCCGTTCAGTCCCATGAGCAGGAACTGCGAAAAGACCGGATAGTAGGGCCCGAGCCGCGCCCAGCGACCGAGCGAGAAGACGGCGTTGACCAGGCCGAGCAGGGAGGCGAGCAGCACCATCAGGGCAGCCAGGCGGTCGCCGACGAGGACGATGGCCACCTGTGTCGGCCAATTGCCGAGCCGATAGGCGGCGGCGACCTCGCCTGTGTTCGCCGCAAGGACCAGGGCGACCGCTACGGCCAGGGCGCCCACCGATGCTGCGATAGAGATCACGCCGTGCAGCGGCCGGTTGCGCGTGCCCGACAGCAACAGCACGGCGGCGGCCGCCAGGGGCAGCAGGATCGGCAGGATGATCAGGTGGGGGATCATTCCTCTGCGTCCTTTCGACCATCGACATGGTCCGCGCCGGCGAGGCCGCGTGCGACCAGCAAGACGACCAGAAGCAGGGCGGTGGTGGCGAAGCTGATGACGATGGCGGTCAGGACCAGGGCCTGAGGCAGCGGATCGGCGTACTGGGCCAGCGCGCCCGCTCGGTCGCGCAGGACCGGTTCCGCGCCGATGCGGATGCCTCCCGTCGAGAAGATGAACAGGTTCACGGCATAGGACAGAAGGGTCAGGCCGATAAGGACCTGGAAGGTGCGCGGGCGCAGCACCAGCCACAACCCTGAGGCGGTCAGGACGCCAATGGCGAGGGCGAGTACGATCTCCATCAGGGCGCCTCGTCGCCGACCGGCTTCTCGGGCGCTCGCGGGCGACGCAGGGACTGGTGGGCGATGGCGATGAGCATGAGGGTCGTGGACCCGACGACCAGGATGAAGACCCCCAGGTCGAACAGTACGGCCGTCGCCATCGGGATGCGACCCAGGATTCCGAGATCGGCATAGGCGAACCACGAGGTCAGGAAGGGATAACCGAACGCCCAGGAGCCCAGGCCCGTGGCCAAGGCGAGCAGCAGACCGGTGGCGATCCACTGCACCGGCGCGACCCGCACCCGCTGCTCCACCCATCGGACGCCGCCCCCCATATACAGCAGGATCAGCGCCACCGAGGCCGTCAAACCGGCCGCGAATCCTCCGCCCGGCAGATCGTGGCCCCGGACGAAGAGATGCACCGAGAACAGCAGGATCACCGGAACCATCAACTGGATGATGAGGCCGGGAACGCGCAGGTATTCCGCCAGGGTCTGGCCCTTCTTGCGGTCGTCGCGGCGCTGGTCGATCGCTTCCTGGGCCAGTTTCTGGGGCGGCGCGTCCACACTGTCCTGCGCCGGTCGGAAACGACGCAGCAGCGAGAACACCGCCAACGCCACTATGGCCAGGACGGTGATCTCTCCGAAGGTGTCGAAGCCGCGGAAATCTACCAGGATGACGTTGACGACGTTGCGTCCGCCGCCCTGGGCGTAGGCCGTTGAGAGGAAGAACTCCGAAATGGATCCATCGACCGGATGGGTCATGACGGCATAGGCCAGGACAGTCATCCCCGCGCCAGCCGCAAGGGCGAGCCATGCGTCACGGGTGCGTCGCAGCCTCACCGACAAGGTTCGTTGTTCCGGAATTTCCCGGCGGGGCGGCAGCCACCGCAGGCCTAGCAGGATCAGGATGGTGGTCACCACTTCCACCAGCAACTGGGTTGTGGCGAGGTCGGGCGCCGACAGCCAGACGAAGCTGATGCAGGAAACCAGCCCCGCGCCGCCGACCAGGACCAGGGCCGCCAGCCGGTGGAATTTGGCCAGGGCCGCAGCCCCCACGGCGCAGGCGGACCCGATGAGCCAGAGGAGGGCGAAGGCCGGATCGATAGAGCTCAACGCCTGGACGCCCGGTTCCAGCCGGACCCCGCCCGCCGCCGCGAGGCCGCCTGCCAGCGCCGCAAGGACGATGAGCAAGACCTGCGGCTGGAGATGTTCGCCGGGAAAGCAGCGCTTGATCCAACCGGGCCCGGTGTCGCCGACCCACTGCAGCAGGTGTTCGAATATCATCTTGCCGTTGATGGGACTAAACGGCGGCGTGCGGATCGCGAGCAGCCGTCGGCGGAGCAGCAGGTAGAGGCTCAGGCCCGCCGCCAGGGCGACCGTGCTCATCACAAGCGCGGGGGTGAATCCGTGCCAGACCGCGAGATGGAAGATGGGTGCGTTCTCTCCCAGCACCGCGACCGCCGCGCGCTGCAGGCCCGGGCCCACGGTGGGGGCCGGAAGAATCCCGACGACGATGCAGAGGACGGCCAGGCAGCCGATCGGCGCCACCATCCACGGCGGCGGTTCGTGCGGGCGACGGGGCAGGCTGGACGGCGCTGCGCCGAAGAAAACGCCACCCGCGAAGCGCAACGAATAGACGACCGAGAAGGTGGAGGCGACGACGGCGATGATCGCGGGAGCCCATGCAGCCGCTAGCCCTCTGCCCGCCGTCAGGCTTTCCTCGAAGAACATCTCCTTGGACAGGAAGCCGTTCAGCAGGGGGACGCCCGCCATGGCCGCCGCCGCCACGGTCGCCAGCGCCGTCGTCGCAGGCATGAAGCGGACCAGCCCCCGCAGTTTGCGCATGTCCCGCGTGCCGGATTCGTGGTCCACGGCCCCGGCCGCCATGAAGAGGGAGGCCTTGAAGATCGCATGGTTGACGGCGTGAAAAAGGGCCGCGACCCAGGCCAGCGGACTGTCCAGCCCCAGGAGGAAGGTGATCAACCCCAGGTGGCTGATGGTCGAATAGGCCAGCACCCCCTTCAGGTCATTCTGGAACATGGCCAGGAAGGCGCCGAGCGTGAGCGTCGCCAACCCCACGGCCGTTACCGCATAGAACCAGCCATCGGTCCCGGACAAGACCGGCCAGAATTGCATCAGCAGGAAGACGCCGGCCTTCACCAGGGTCGCCGAATGCAAATAGGCCGACACCGGCGTGGGTGCGGCCATGGCTTGAGGCAGCCAGAAATGGAACGGGAACTGCGCGCTCTTGGTGAAGGCTCCGACCAGGATCAGCGCCAACGCCGGCCCATAGACCGCACTGGCGCGGATTTGGTCTCCCGCGCCCAGGATGACGTCGATCTCATAACCGCCGGCTACGTTCGCGAGCAGCAGCAGTCCCGCCAACAGACACAAGCCGCCCGCCGATGTGACGATCAGCGCCATTCGCGCGCCTTCACGGGCCGCGGCCCCGTGATGCCAGTAGCCGATCAGCAGGAAAGACAGCAGACTGGTCATCTCCCAGAAGACAACCAGCTGGATGACATTGCCGGACAAAACGATCCCGGCCATCGACCCCGCGAAGGCCAGCAGGAGGGAATAAAAGCGCGGGACCGGATCGGCGGCCGACATGTAGTAGCGAGCGTAGATGCTCACCAGCAGGCCGATGCCGAAGATCAGCACGAGGAAGATCCAGCTGAAGCCATCCAGCGAGAGATGGAACACAAGCCCCAGCGCAGGAGCCCAGGGGGTCACCCAGTCGAGACCGGACTCGCCTGCAGGCGATCCCGAAATCGCGATCGTCACCACCAACCCGATGAGCATCGCCGCCACGGCGAGCCCCGCCGCTCGGTTACGGGCATGCGAAGGCAGTAGCGCGGCCGCCAGGCTGGCGACGAACGGCGCCACAAGCATCACGAGCAGCCAAGTGTCAGCGCTGGGCAATCAGACCTCCGGTCGGGATGGCGGACTCTCCTTGTCGCAGGCTTCGCGCGACGCGCAACGGGCGTCAGACGTTTCCACTTCAACTACCGGGAGCCGGTCTCAAATCAACCCGCCGACGCCTTTTGCTTGCGCATCCGGAGAAAGGCGTCCCGAATGCGATTGGCTTGAAGCTGCGATACTGCAGGCTAGATGTAGTTCGACTGCCTAGAACCGCGAACACAGGAGCGTGACGTGGCCAATGGAACGGGGACGCCGCCGAAACGGATCGTGTTGGCGACAGATTTGAGCGGCGCCGGTGACAGGGCGCTGGATCGGGCGACTGAGCTGGCCGTAGAATGGGACGCGGAACTCTTGATCGTGCACGCGCTGGACGACAGCGCCCAGCACAGCGCCACGAACCTGCCGTCATGGCGGCGGCCGCCCGATATGGCCGCGCTGGCGGAACGCCAGATACGAGAAGACATCCGGGGCCCATGCCCCCGTCTACGTTTTGATATCGGGGATGGCCAACCGCTAAAGGTGATCCTGGACGCCGTAGAACGCGAACAGGCGGATTTTCTGATCGTGGGAATGGGGCGGGGGCGCGCGTTCGATGGCCTGTCCCGCACTGTCGATGAGCTGTTCCGGCGCTCGCCGGTCTCCATGTTGGTCGTCAAGTCCCGACCCAAGGGTCCCTATGGCCGAATCCTGGTGGGCACCGACTATACGGACGAGGCGCGGGTCGGCCTTGAGGCGGCCGTTCGGCTGTTTCCAGCCGCCGCCGTGACCCTGATGCACGCCTATGACATGCCCTATCGCAACCTCTATCTCGACGCGGGGCTGGCGGAACGTCTCGGAGAGGTCGAGACCGCGACGATCATCGATTGGGTTAAACAGGCCGATCTGGATGAGAGAGACAGGCAGCGCATCCAGACCCTGATCGAGCACGGGGCGCCGGAGGTCATGCTTGCGGCTTTCGCCAGAGAGCATGCCGCCGATCTGACCGTGGTCGGGGCGTATGAACGTGGCAGGCTGTTTCACATGGTCGTCGGCGGCAGTGGGCCGAGAATTGTCCAGTCGGCGCCGGGCGATGTCCTCGTCGTGCGGGCCGACCGTTCGAGCGCGGCCTGAGAGGAGAGGTGAACCTTGGCCGCCGGCGGGTATTTAGAAGCCAGGTCTGGGAGAAGCGGGCATGATTTCGATTGGTGAGCGAACCCGGGCGGTCTTGCGCCTGACCACGAGCGTCTTCCTGAGCTTTCCCATCGCGCTGTTCGTCATGATGGTCGCCACGGACATCGCATATCTGCGGACAGCCGAGATCCAGTGGACCAATTTCTCCGCCTGGCTGAATGTCGGAGGCATGGTTTTCGGCGGCGCGGTCCTGGTCCTGGCCCTGATCGCCCTCGGTCTCGATTGGCGCGGCGCGCGGCGAGGGCATCGAATGCTCTACGTCGGTCTGCTGGGGCTGATGTTCGTCCTGGGGCTGATAAACGCCTTCAAACACAGCCAGGACGCATGGAGTTCCGTCGGCGCCTTCGGCCTGATCCTGTCGATCGCTTCCGCCCTGCTTGCCTTGGCCGCGGGCGTTCTTTTCTGGTCCGGTGATGATCGGGAGCCGGTTCGATGAAGGGACTCCTGCCGGTTGCGGCCACCCTCGTCATCGCCCTGGCCGGTTGCGGCCGCAGCGATCCCGGATTGAACCAGACCGGCCCGGAACCCGAGCTTCCCGGCATCCGCCAGACGCTGGTTCCTCCCATGAGGATCGCCCGGCCCATCGGCTGGGGCGATCACACCCCGACGGTCCCCCCAGGGTTCACGGTCAACGCCCTGGCGACCGACCTGCAGATTCCGCGTCAGATGCTGGTGCTGCCCAACGGCGACATTCTGGTCGCCGAGGGACGCGGCGGGAAGGCCCCCAGGCTTCGCCCCAAGGACGTCATCGCCGGCTTCATCAAGAAACAGGGCAATACGCAGGTCGCCGGCGGCAACCGCATCACCCTGCTGCGTGACGCCGACAACGACGGCGTGCCCGAGATACGCAGCGTCTTTATCGACAACCTCGACGCTCCCTACGGTCTCGCCTTCGTCGATGGCTCGCTCTATGTCGCCGAGCAGGGCGCCCTGCTGCGTTTCCCGTATCAGACCGGCCAAACCCGCATCACGGCCCCGGGTCAGGAAGTGACCAGGCTGCCGTCACGGATCAACCACCACTGGACCAAATCGCTCGCCGCCAGCGCCGACGGCATGACCCTGTATGTCGGCATCGGCTCCAACAGCAACATCGGCGAGCGCGGCTTGGCGGTTGAGGAAGAACGCGCCGTCATCTGGGCGATTGACCGCACCACGGGCGCGCGCCGCACGGTGGCCACCGGCATCCGCAATCCGACCGCCCTGGCCATCGAGCCCCAATCCAGCGTTCTGTGGGCCGTGGTCAACGAACGCGACGAGATCGGCCCGCAACTGGTCCCCGACTACCTGACCTCGGTGCGCGAAGGCGCCTTCTACGGCTGGCCCTACAGCTATTGGGGCGACAACATCGATCCGCGAGTCCGGCCCCTGAACCCCGGATTGGCGGCTCGGGCTGTGGTCCCGGACTATGCGCTGGGATCGCACGTGGCGGCCCTTGGCCTGTCGTTCGCCCGCGACGGCGGCTTCGGCGGAGACTTTTCGCACGGCGCCTTCGTCGGTCAGCACGGTAGCTGGAACCGGCAGGACCTGTCAGGCTACAAGGTCGTTTGGGCGCCTTTCACCAACGGCCGTCCGTCCGGGCCGCCCGTCGATTTCGTCACTGGCTTCCTGACCGAGGATGGCCGAGCGCGCGGCCGTCCGGTCGGCGTCGTCTTCGACCCGGCACGACGCATTCTGCTGGTCGCCGACGACTTGTCGAACACCGTCTGGCGGATCGCGCCCCGTCGCTGAGTTGACTATCAATCCGACGCACAAGTGCAATTGCCCGATGGTTCGATATCGTGGAATTTGAGTCCTCCACTGGACGCGACAGGTCGTCAGGGACGCCCGGCCAGAGATCCTGTCAGGGCGCGACGCCGGTGGTGCGCATGATCTCGGCGCGCAGTTCGGGCAGGCCCAGGCCCTTTTCGGCCGAGGTGACGGCCACCATCGGATAGGCGGCGGGGCGTTTCGACACCGCCTTCAGCGTCGCCTCGCGCATCCGGTCGGCCTCGTGCGGCTTGATCTTGTCGGCCTTGGTCAGGACGATCTGGTAGCTGACGGCGGCCAGGTCGAGGGCGTCCAGGGCCTCCGCATCGACCGCCTTCAGCCCGTGGCGGGCGTCGATCAGCAGATAGACCCGCTTCAGCGTCACCCGACCGCGCAGATAGTCGCGGCCCAGGTCCTGGAATTTCTTGACGGTGGTCTTTGACGCCTTGGCCCAGCCATAGCCGGGCAGGTCGACCAGCCGCATGCGGCCGTCCAGGTCGAAGAAATTGACCTCGCGCGTGCGGCCCGGCTCGTTCGAGGCCCGCGCCAGCTTCTGCATCCCGACCAGGCCGTTGATCAGGCTGGACTTGCCGACGTTGGATCGGCCGGCGAAGGCGATCTCGGGCAGGTCCGGGTCCGGCAGCTGGTCGATCCTGGCCGCCCCCATGATGAAGGTCGCCCGGCGCGCGAACAGGACGCGCGCGGCCTCGATCTCCTCGGGGCTGAAGGCCTCGTCCAACTAGGCCGCCTTCTTGCGGAAGCGGGCGATGAAGTCGTCGATCGGGTTCTCGGCCCCGAAGCGGTGCATGATGAAATACTGCTGGATGATCGACAGGATGTTGTTCCACGCCCAGTAGATCAGCAGGCCCGCGGCGAACGGCGCCATGACGAAGGTGAAGACCACCGGCATCATCTGGAAGATGCGGCGCTGGACCGGGTCGGGCGCGGGCGGGTTCATGGCCATCTGCAGCCACATGGTCAGGCCGTAGAACAGAGGCAGCACCCCCAGGCCCAGCATGCCCACCAGCAGGCCGCCGATCAGGGGAACAGAACCCGGATCCCAGGGGATCAGGCCGAACAGGGTCCAGATGTTGGACGGGTCGCGCGCCGACAGGTCGCGGATCCAGCCGAAGAAGGGGGCGTGGCGCATCTCGATGGTGACGAACAGCACCTTGTAGAGGGCGTAGAAGACCGGGATCTGGACGAAGATGGGCAGGCAGCCGGCCAGCGGATTGATCTTCTCCCGCTGATACAGGGCCATGGTCTCCATCTGCTGCTTCTGCGGATCGCCCTCGTGCTTCTTCTTGATCTCCTCCATCTTGGGCTGGAGCTTGCGCATCTTGGACAGGCTCTCGTAGGCCTTGTTGGCCAGCGGGAACATGATCAGCTTGACCGCCACGGTCAGGGCCAGGATCGCCAGGCCGAAATTGCCCAGCAGGCCGTAGAAGAACTCCACCACCATGAAGATCGGCCGGGTCAGGAACCACAGCATCCCCCAGTCGATGGCGTAGACGAAGCGCGGCAGGCCCAGGTTGTCCTCATAGGCCGACAGAACCTGGCTGCGCTTGGCGCCGGCGAACAGGCGCTGGGTCTCGGTGATCTGGCGGCCCGGATTGATGGTGCGCGCCGCGCCGATCATCGAGGCTTCCTGAACCTGGACGCCGCCGTTGTCGCGCACGCGGAAGCCGGCCTCGACCGCTTCCTTCTGGTCGGGGATCAGGGCCGACAGCCAGTATTTGTCGGTGATGCCCAGCCAGCCGCCGATCGTCTCGTGCTCGATCCGGGGCTTCTTGGCCCAGTCCTTGTATTTGTGCTGCTCGGTGAAGAAGCCCTTGCCGCGGCTGAAGGTCCCCACCGCCCCTTCGTGCGAGATCATGTCGCGGCCCAGGCCCGACGGCATGCCGTGCCGCTCGACCCGGCCATAGGGGGCCAGGGTGATGGGCTGTCCGCCCAGGTTGGCCACGGTGTCGGTGACCGTGAACAGATACTGGGGATCCAGGGCGATGACGCGGGTGAAGCGCAGGCCGCTGGCGTTGTCCCAGGTCAGGGTGACCGGCGTCGTCGGGGTCAGGCGCTCGCCGCCCGTCAGCCGCCACAGGGTGTTCGGCCCCGGCGTGCCGCCGGCCACATTGGGGCCGGTCCAGCCGAACTGGGCGAAATAGGCGTGCTCCATCCCCTGGGGCCGGAACAGTTCCACCGGCGGGCTATCCTTGGCCAAGGTCTCGCGGTAGCGGACCAGGAACAGGTCGTCGATGCGGCCGCCCACCAGCGACAGGGAGCCGCGAAGGGTCGGGCTTTCGATCGGCACCCGGGCGGCGCGGCTCAGGGCCTGGGCCCGGTCGGTCACGAAGACCGCGTCTTGCGGACCGCCGCCCACCGTGGTGTCGGGGGCGTGGTCGCCGCGATTCTGCACCTGTTCGGTGGCGGCGGCCTGGGCGGCGCGACGGCGCTCGGCCTGGGGCTGCATGACGAAGATCATGTAGAGGCCCATGATCACCGCGGCGCACACGAAGAAGATGATCGTGTTGCGCGAGTCTTGATTCTGCATCGGGGTCAGCGGTCCTGGCCGGGGTCGGATCGGGCGGCGGTCGGGGTCGTCCCGTCCACTTGGGGGGCCGCGCGCGGGGTCGCCAGCCTTGTAAGGGCCGATTTCACATCGTCAAGCAGACGATCCCACGGTCGGACGGCCGCGCCGCTGCGGGCGATCAGCACATAGTCGCAGCCGGGGCGGCCATACAGGGGGATCAGGGCCCGCGCCGCCTCGCGCAATCGCCGCTTGGCCCGGTTGCGGACGACGGCGCCGCCGATCTTGCGCGTCGCGGTGAAGCCCAGGCGGATGGCGGGGTCGCCGTCGCCGCGATCCAGCTGCTGGATCAGAACGGCGCCGCGGGCGACGGAAACGCCCTTGGCGGCCGCCAGGAACTGGGGCCGCCGGGTCAGGCGTGAAATCTTCGCGGAAGTCGTCATGCTGCGTCCCGTGTTCAGGACGCGGCCGGTCAGGCCGTCAGGCGCTTGCGGCCCTTGGCGCGGCGGCGGGCGACGATCTTCTGGCCGTTCTTGGTGGCCATCCGCGAACGGAAGCCGTGACGGCGCTTGCGCACGAGTCGCGACGGCTGATAGGTCCGCTTCACGGTCGGCTCCAAACTTAAAGTGTGACACGGCGGGTAAAACGCGTCCGCCGCAGGAAGGGCGGGCGTATAAGGGGCGATGAGGCGGGCGTCAAGGCCGCGCGGCCGCAACCAGGGACGACATCGGGCATGACGAAACGGTCGGGGAAGGAATGGGCCATACGCCTCCTGCCGCTGGCCGTCATCGCCGGCCTTGCGATCGCCGCCTTCGCCCTGGGGCTGAACCGCTATCTGTCGATGGAGATGCTGCGCGAGCACGGGCTGAACCTGCAGGCCTATGCGCGCGACCACTACTGGCAGGCCCTGGCCGGTTTCATCCTGGTCTACGCCCTGGCCACCGCCTCGACCATTCCCGGGCCGGTCTTCCTGACCCTGCTGGGCGGGATGATGTTCGGGCCCTGGATCGGCGCCCTGGCGCAATCGACCGGGGCGACCCTGGGCTCCATCGTCATCTATCTGATCTACCGTTCGGCCATCGGCACCTGGCTGCGCGCCAAATTCAGGGCGGACGCCGGGCTGATGGACCGGATCACCACCGGCATCGACCGCAACGCCTTCGTCACCCTGTTCACCCTGCGGGTGATCCCCAGCGTGCCGTTTGTCCTGATCAACGCCGCCGCCGGCATGGTGGCGGCTCCGCTGAAGCCCTACATCGCCGCCACCTTCCTGGGCCTGCTGCCCTCGACCACCATCTACACCTGGATCGGCTCGCGCCTGGGCCGGATGATGCAGGCGGGCGTGCGGCCAGACCTGGAGACCCTGGTGAGGCAGTTCTTCTGGCCCCTGATGGGGGTGGCCTTCCTGTCCCTGCTGCTGCCGCTGTTCATCAAGCTGTGGCAGGGCTGGCGGCGGCGCAGGACGGTGGCGGCATGAGCGGCGCCCTGGCGCGCCTGAGAGACGGGCTGGTGCGGCGCATGGCCCCGCCGGACGGCATGGCCTCGCGCCTGCTGGTGCTGACGGCCGTCTTCACCCTGGCGGTCGAGCTGCTGATCGTCATGCCCAGCGCCGCCTCCTTCCACGAGCGCTGGCTGCGCGATCGGCTGCAGGCGGCCGAACTGGCCTCGGTCGGGGTCGAGGCCCTGCCCTATAGCGCCGTCGAGGACGAGACGGCGGCCGAGCTGATGCGGATCGGCGGGGTCCAGGCGGTGGTGGTGGGCGAACAGGGTGTGCGCCGCCTGCTGCTCCAGGCGCCCAATCTGCCGCGCGCGCCAGATGTCATCGACCTGAGGCGCGACAATCCCGGCGCCCGGGCCCTGGACCCGTGGAAGACCCTGTTCGGCCACCCGGACCGTTCGATCCGGGTCCAGGCCCGGCCGCGCTACCGTTCGGGCGACTTCATCGAGATCCTGACCCCGGCCCAGCCGCTGAAGGTCGAGCTGCGGGGCTTCCTGCTGAACACCCTTCTGCTGTCCCTGGCCATTTCGGCGGTGGCGGGCGGTCTGCTCTACGCCGGCCTCAGCTTCCTGGTGATCCAGCCGCTGCGGCGTGTGACCCGCTCGATCGAACGGTTCGCCGCCGATCCCGAAAGCGCGCCCGAGGCCCCTTCGGACCGCCACGACGAGATCGGCCGGGTGGAGCGCGAACTGGCGGTGATGCAGGACGAGGTGCGCCAGGCCCTGCGGTCGCGGGCCCGCCTGGCGGCCCTGGGCGAGGCGGTGGCCAAGATCAACCACGACCTGCGCAACATGCTGACCTCGGCCCAGATGGCGTCGGAGCGGCTGGCGGACTCAGCCGACCCGACGGTGGCCAAGGCCCTGCCGCGACTGGAGCGGGCCCTGGGCCGGGCGGCCGCCCTGTCGCGCAATGTGCTGGAATACGGCCGCAGCGAGGAGCCGGCGCCCCAGCCGGTACGCATCGCCCTGGCCGGGGCCGTGACGACGGCGGCCGAGGACGCCGGGCTGGAGCCCGCGGGGGTGCGGCTTGAGAAACGGCTGCCGCCGCGCCTGTCGGTCCAGGCCGATCCGGACCAGTTGCACCGCATCCTGGTCAACCTGATGCGCAACGCCCGCCAGGCCATAGAGGCGGACGTCCTGCGCCCCGCCGCGCGCCAGGGCCGGGGTCGCATCCGCGTGACGGCCGAGACGGACGCAGGGCTGGCGATCATCCGCATCGCCGACGACGGCCCCGGCATTCCGCCGCGCCTGGCCGAGCGCCTGTTCCAGCCCTTCGTCAGCGGCCGCGCCTCGGGCGGGACGGGGCTGGGCCTGGCCATCTCGCGCGAACTGGCGGCGGCCCAGGGCGGGGAACTGCACCTGGCCCAGACCGGCCCGGACGGCGCCGTGTTCGAGCTGCGCCTGCCGATTGTCTGAAGGGCTATTCCAGGCCGTCGTCGGTGACGACAAAGGGCCGACCCTCGGCCTGGGCCTGGCGCGCCAGTTCGTCCTGGACCATCCGCCAGCGGCGCACCCGCTCATAGGCCACCTGGTGATCAGGCGATTCCTCCAGCCAGGCGCGAAACTCCTCGGTCTGGCGCGAGGCGTCGGGGGCGGCCGGATCGGGCAGGTTCGGCGCCGACGGCAGGCGCGCGGCCACCTCGGGCGGAATGGGAAAAATCCCTATGGAGGTGGACAGCATCATGGCGGCCGATACTTATTGGAACCGATGGCCCCGTAAAGCCGTCATCGCCGTCTGAAGGAGTCGCGCCATGGTTCGTCCGATCCTCATCGCCGCCCTGATCGGGGCCGTCGCCCTGCCGGCCTGGTCGCAGACCACGCCCGTGGCCCAGACCGCGCCCCAGACCGCGCCCAAGCCGGTCGACCCCTACGCCCCGACCGATCCGGCCGAACTGGAGGTCTGGCTGCGCGCCCGGGGCGAGACCTATCACCGTGCGGCCGACGAGGCCCAGGACCCGGCCGAGCTGGAGCGGACGGCCGGGCTGAACGCCGGCATTGTCGAGGCCAATGACAGGGCCGAGGCCCAGGATCGGGCCGCCGCCGCCGACTATGACGCCGCCCGCGCCAAATACGAGGCGGCCGCCTCGGCCGCCGCCACCGCCCGGTTGAACTATGAGGCCGACCTGCGCGCCGCCGAAGCGGCCCAGGCGCAATACGAGCGGGACCAGGCCCAGTGGCGCGCCCGCGTGGCCGCCTGCAACGCCGGCGACCGCAGCGCCTGCGGCCCGGCCTATTGATCGGGACGTCCTGAGGTCAGGCCTCGGCGGGCGCCTCGGCCCGCTTCTGCATCAGGCTGTCGAAGCTGCTCCAGACGCCGTCGGCGCCGTGCCAGGACCCTTGCGTCGCGCCCTTGGAGTATTCGGTCGCCCGGGCTTCGAAGAAATTGGCGTGCTCGACGCCCGACAACAGGCTCTGTAACCAGGGCAGGGGGTTCTCGCGCCCGCCGCCGAACAGTTCCGGCAGCTGCAGCTGGCGCAGCCGCCAGTCGGCGATGAAGCGGATATAGGCCTTGATGTCGTCGGGCGTCATGCCGTTCACCGGCCCCTGTTCGAAGGCCAGGTCGATGAATTTGTCCTCCATCGTCACCACGGTCTCGCAGCACTGCAGGATGTCGTCGGCGACCGCCTTGGTCACCGCCCCCGTCTCCTTGTTGAAGGCGTGGTACAGCTTGATGATGCCTTCACAGTGCAGGCTCTCGTCGCGCACCGACCAGCTGACGATCTGGCCCATGCCCTTCATCTTGTTCTGGCGCGGGAAATTCATCAGCATGGCGAAGCTGGCGAACAGCTGAAGCCCCTCGGCGAACCCGCCGAACATGGCCAGGGTCCGGCAGATGTCGGCGTCGCTGTCGACCCCGAACTGGCCCATGTAGTCGTGCTTGTCCCGCATGGCCTCATATTCCATGAAGGCGCCGAACTCGGCCTCGGGCATGCCGATGGTTTCCAGCAGCAGGGCGTAGGCCGCGATGTGGATCGTCTCCATGTTGGCGAAGGCCGCCAGCATCATCTTGACCTCGGTCGGTTTGAACACCCGGCCGTAGCGCTCCATGTAGTTGTCCTGCACCTCGATGTCCGCCTGGGTGAAGAAGCGGAAGATCTGGGTCAGCAGGTTGCGCTCGCCATCGTTCAGATTGGCCGCCCAGTCCTTGCAGTCCTCGCCCAGCGGCACCTCTTCGGGCATCCAGTGGACCTGCTGCTGCTTCTTCCACATGTCGAAGGCCCAGGGGTATCGGAATGGCTTGTAGGCGGCGGAAGGGGTCAGGAGGCCGGGGATGGAGACGTGCGCATTCATGGCCGAACTCGGGTCTGGAGACGATTCCTTGGAGGCCCCCACCATGCGCTCGCCGGCCGTGGGCGCCAAGCCGAAATACGGCTATTTTGCGATCACATTTTCACGCACCGCTATATCTTGTAGTGAAGCGCCGCCCGCCTGGGGAGGAATCCGGGGATGACCTACACCATCTATGGCGCCGTCGGCTCGGGCTCGGTGATCGTTGAGGCGGCCCTGACCCTGATGGGCGTCCCCTATCGGCTGGAAGAGATCGTCACCTATGAATCCGAGGCCGAGCGCCGGCGGATGGCGCCGCACAATCCGATGCGCCAGGTCCCGGCCCTGGTGACGGCGCAGGGCGAGACCTTAACCGAAAGCGCGGCCATACTGCTGTGGCTGACCGAACAGCATCCCGAGGCGAACCTGGCCCCGCCGCCGGGCGATCCGCGCCGGGGCCAGTTCCTGCGCTGGCTGAACTTCATCCCGGCGGCCATCTATCCGATGTACTGGGTCCGCGACGTTCCCTCGCGCCTGGTCGGCGAAGACGAAGCCGCGCAGGCCCAGGTCAGGGCTCGCACCGCCGACCGCATCGCCCACTGCTGGGGGGTGATGGAAGGCCAGGTCGATCCGGGGCGGTTCATCCTGGGCGATACGCCCACCGTGCTGGACCTCTATGTCGCCGTGGCCAGCCGCTGGACCCCCAACCGGGCCCGTTTCCACCAGGTCGCGCCGCGCCTGGGACTGGTGGCGCGGCGCATCGACGCCCTGCCCGAATTGGCCGACTTCTGGCCCCGCCGGTTTCCGTTCGAGGGGAACTACGTCGGCTGATCCTCCTGAAACGGCGCGGCCTGGTCCTGCAAGGCCGCGTGATGGGTCTTCTGGAACCGCGCCGCGGCGTAGGCTGCCAGCCACAGGGTCATGGCCCAGGCGGCGCCGACGCACCATCCGGCCATCACGTCCGAGGCCCAGTGGGCGCCCAGATAGACCCGCGTCAGCCCCACCAGAGCGGCCAGACCCATGCCGACGCCCAGGACATAGGCCTTCAACCCCCGCTGCGGAAAGGCGCGGGTCATCATCACCGCCACCGACAGATAGAAGACGGTCGACAGCAGGGCGTGGCCGGAAGGGAAGCTGGCGTTCAGGGTCTCCACCGCCTGATAGGCGGCCGGCGGCCGCTCACGCTCGAACAGGGCCTTCAGCCCCTCGCTCAGGGCCACGCCGCCGGCGAGGCCCAGCACCAGCAGCAGGGCCGACAGCCGCTTTCTCTGGATCAGCAGGAAACCGACCGCCGCTACGGCGAACAGGCCCAGCACCGCGATCCCGCCCAGGGAGGTGACATCCCCGGCCGCCTCCTGCAGCCACCAGGGGCCGCGCGGATGGCCGGCGGTCGGCTGCATCCAGGCCAGGACCGCCTGGTCGAAGGCGCGGCCGTCGGCCTCGGCCATCTCGTCGGCGATCTCGATGAAGGTCATGGTCCCCAGGGCCACGACCAGAAGGGCGCCCAGGACGGCGAATTCCGTGCGCGCCAGCGACAGGGCGCGGCGCAGGAAGGGGGCGAGATCGGCGACGGTCATCCGTGCCCGAACGGTCAAGCTGGCGCCCGCGTTCCGCTCACGGCTTCGTGAGAAGTGTGACAGCCGGCCGTCATCCCCCTGTCGCGGCCTGTCCACAGGCTGATCCCCCGCTTCGGCGATGATTCGCCCAGAAAGTGAACGTCAAGCCCGTTGACGGCTCGTTCACCATCTGCGCCCCATATGTAGGCCCAAGGCGCGCTTTGGCCACAAGATGATGTGGTGATGCGCGGGGCTTGTGTACAAAATCTCTTTCGGGGCAAGGCGCTATGGCTGGCGGCGAGGCATTGAAGACGGTCCAATTCGAAGGCGCGGCGGCGCCGGTCGAGGCGGGGGATCGACCGCATCTCAGCCTGGTCCCGTCGATCCAGTTGGACCGCTCGCGCGACGCCCTGCTGACCGACTTCGGCAAGAAGACGCTGGAAGACCGCTATCTGCTGCCGGGCGAGTCGTATCAGGACATGTTCGCGCGCGTGGCCACGGCCTTCGCCGACGACGCGGATCACGCCCAGCGCGTCTATGACTATATGTCCAAGCTGTGGTTCATGCCGGCGACCCCGGTGCTGTCGAACGGCGGCGCCGATCGCGGCCTGCCCATCAGCTGTTTCCTGAACGCCGTGGGCGACAGCCTGGACGGCATCCAGTCGGTCTGGAACGAGAACGTCGCCCTGGCCTCGAACGGCGGCGGCATCGGCACCTACTGGGGCGGGGTCCGCTCCATCGGCGAGAAGGTCAAGGGTGCGGGCCAGACCTCGGGCATCATCCCCTTCATCCGGGTGATGGACAGCCTGACCCTGGCGATTTCGCAGGGGTCGCTGCGCCGCGGTTCGGCCGCCGTCTATCTGGACGTGCACCATCCGGAGATCGAGGAGTTCCTGGAGATCCGCAAGGCGTCCGGCGACTTCAACCGCAAGTCCCTGAACCTGCACCACGGCGTCAACATCACCGACGCCTTCATGGAGGCGGTGCGCGACGGCCGCCCCTTCGCCCTGGTCTCTCCCAAGACCGGCGAGACGATGAAGACGGTCGACGCCCGCACCCTGTGGCAGAAGATCCTGGAAATCCGCCTGCAGACCGGCGAGCCCTATCTGATCTTCTCCGACACGGTGAACCGCCAGATGCCCCAGCATCAGCGCGACCTGGGCCTGTCGGTGAAACAGTCGAACCTGTGCAGCGAGATCATGCTGCACACCGGCCGCGACCATCTGGGCATCGACCGCACCGCCGTCTGCTGCCTGTCGTCGGTCAACGCCGAGACCTTCCTGGAATGGCGCGAGGAGCCGCGCTTCATCGAGGACGTGATGCGGTTCCTGGACAATGTGCTGGAGGATTTCATCCGCCGCGCCCCGCCGGAAATGAAGGCCGCCGTCTATTCGGCCCGGCGCGAACGTTCGGTCGGCCTGGGGCTGATGGGCTTCCACTCCTTCCTGCAGGCCCAGGGCGTGGCCTTTGAATCGGCCATGGCCAAGAGCTGGAACATGCGTCTGTTCAAGCACCTGCGCCGCGAGGCCGACAAGGCCAGCCGGCTGCTGGCCGAGGAGAAGGGCCCCTGCGAGGATGCGCGCGAACGCGGCGTGATGGAGCGGTTCAGCCACAAGCTGGCCATCGCCCCGACCGCCTCGATCAGCATCATCTGCGGCGGGACCAGCGCGGGGATCGAGCCGATCCCGGCCAATATCTACACCCACAAGACCCTGTCGGGCTCGTTCGCGGTCAAGAACCCCTATCTGGAGCAGCTGCTGGACACGAAGGGGCTGAACACAGACGCTGTCTGGCTGTCGATCCTCGAGAACGAGGGCTCGGTCCAGCATCTGGAAGGCCTGACCGACGACGAGAAGTCGGTGTTCAAGACCGCCTTCGAACTGGACCAGCGCTGGATCGTCGAACTGGCCGCCGATCGTTCGCCCGAGATCTGCCAGGCCCAGTCGATCAACGTCTTCCTGCCCGGCGACGTCGACAAGTGGGATCTGCACATGCTGCACTGGTCGGCCTGGGAGCGGGGGGTCAAGTCGCTGTATTACCTGCGTTCCAAGTCGGTTCAGCGCGCGGCCTTCGCCGGCGCCGAGGACAAGGCGGAGGCCGATCCGAACCAGCCCGATCTCTTCGCCGTCGCCAAGACCGACTATGAGGAATGCCTGGCCTGCCAATAGGGGCGGCGACGACCTCGCGGCCCCGTGACGGAACCCGCCCCGGCGACATGGCGTTGTCGGGGCGAGATCTTGTCACGAAAGAGTCTGTTGGATTCGGCCCTGTTTTGGTGCAGGTTTCGGCTCCGTTGACGGACTGAGGGGACCGTTGATGCGTGTGTTGTCGCGTCTGAGCGTTGGGGGGGCGGTGATCGTGGCGATCACAGGCATGGCCCTTCCGACTCTGGCGCAGACCCCCCGGAACGCACCCCGCACCCTGGATCAGGCCCTTGCCCATACGGCCCGGCTTCAGCCCGCCTATGACGTGGGGCCCGACCTGTGGGACGCCGACGCCCGCCCCGACGCCGTCGCGCGGCTGAATGTGCAGAGCGCCTTCAACGTCGCCGCCGACCGCGCCTTCGGCCCCGCGATCGAGTTCGAATCCGACTTCGCCCCCACCGAGCTGCAGGGGCTGGACGGCGCCAACCGCCACGATGTCTGGTTCGCCGGCGACGGCTTCACTGATCGCCTGTCCCTGGTCACCGCCGGCCGGCTGCGTCGCGCCGACGGCGCCCCGGCGCCCCTGACCGCCGGCGATCGGGCCGAGCTGGAGGCGGACCGCTATGATCTGCGTTTCGTGCGCGGCTGGCCGGTGGCCACCGGATACACCCACAACGGGCTGGAGGTGTCGCTGACGCCGCACGCCGGGGTCGGGGTCGGCAGTGACGGCGGCTCGGCCGAGGCGGGGGCCACCGTCCGTATCGGCTCGGCCGTGGTGCGCGACGGCCAGGATTTCGGCGAGCGCGCCCGATGGTATGTCTATGCGGCCGGCTCGGGCCGGGCGGTCGGCTATAATTTCGCCCGCACCCGCGACGGGGCCTTCGCCCGATCCGGCTATAGCCACGACTCGGGATCCTTCCTGGGCGACGCCTCCCTGGGAGTGGCCTATCGGCGCGGCGACATCCAGGGATCGTTCGGCCTGGTCTATCGCGAGATCGAGGCCGAGGGGCTGCGCAGCGGCCGGGGCCTGGACAATGACGTGACCGAAGGGCTGATCGCCTTCCATCTGTCGATCAAGCCGCAGTGGTGATCGTCCTCCGACGGTGACCTGGCCCGCGCCTCAGTGGGTGCGCGCCGCCCCCTCGCGCCGGCTGTCGGCCCCGCCGTCCCAGCCGCCGTCGCGCCAGATTCCGCCGTGTAGGCCTGAATTCTCTGACGTATTGGGGCGCAGGACGATACCCCGCTCGGCCAGGGCGGCGCGCAGTTCGGGACTGAACATGGCCGTGTCGGCGCCGAAGCCGTCGCCCTTGGCCACCAGATTGGGCAGGTTGATCGCCGCCTGCATCGACAGGCCCCAGTCGATCACCCCGATCACCGCCTTGGCGTTATAGGCCAGGATCGAGGTCCCGCCCGGCGATCCGACCGCGCCGAGGAACCGGCCGTCACGATCCAGCAGCAGGATCGGCGACATGGACGAGCGCGGCCGCTTGCCCGCCGCCACCGCATTGGCCGCCGGCCCGCCGTCGCGCCGCAGGGGCTCGAAGCTGAAGTCGGTCAGCTGGTTGTTCACGAAGAAGCCGGCCGCCATCCGGCCCGAGCCGAACAGGCTTTCGACCGTGGTGGTCATGCTGACCGCATTACCCCGGGCGTCCACCACCACGAAGTGGGAGGTGCCGCCAGGCTCAAGCGTGGCGTCCGGGCCGGTGAACTGACCGCCCGGGGGCGTTCCCGGCTGGGCCGCGCCGGTCAGGCCCGGCGCCAGGGCCGCGCGCGCCGCCACATAGTCGGGGTCCAGCAGGCCCTGGACCGGCACCCCGACGAAGGCCGGATCGCCGACATAGCGGTCGCGGTCGGCATACATCAGCCGCTGCAGCTGGGCGAAGGCGGTCCAGGCGTCCGGATCCTCGGCTCCGCCGGCCAGGGCGGGCGCATGCTCGGCCATGGCCAGAAGTTGCAGCACCGCCACCCCGCCCGCAGGCGGCGGCGGCACGCAAACGATCCAGACCTGCCGATAGGGGCGGCACAGGGCGCCTCGCTCGATGGGCCGATAGGCGGCGATATCCTCGGCGGTCAGGGCGCCGGGGCGCGGCTGTTCGGCCACAACGGCCGCGATCTCCAGGGCGATGCGCCCGTGATAGAAGGCCTCCGCGCCCCCAGCCGCCAGTTCGCGCAAGGTGCGGGCGTATTCGGCATTGACCAGCCGGTCCCCGGCCTGGAGCGGTGAACCGTCGGGCCGGCTGAAATAGGCGCGGGCCCAGCGCGTGCCGGCCTGGCCCTGCCGACTGGCGGCCAGGGCGGCCAGGCGCGGGCTGACGTCGAACCCGTCGCGCGCCAGCCGTTCGGCCTCGTCGAACAGGCCGCTCCAGGCCAGCCGTCCATGGTCGCGGTGCGCCAGGCCCAGCATGGCCACCACCCCCGGCGCCCCGGTCGACCGGCCCGACAGAACCGCGTCCATGAAGTCCAGCGGACGGCCGTCCTCATAGAACAGCTCGGGCGTCGCGGCCGCCGGGGCGGTCTCGCGTCCGTCATAGCTGGTCACCCGGCCGGTCGCGGCGTCGTAATGCATCAGGAAGGCGCCGCCGCCCAGGCCCGAGGATTGCGGCTCGACCAGGCCCAGGACCGCCTGGACCGCCACGGCCGCATCGACCGCCGATCCGCCCTGGCGCAGCACCTTCAGCCCGGCTTCGACCGCCAGGGGATTGGCCGCCGCCACGAACGGACCACGCGCGGGCTGGACCTGGGCGACCGCGGCGGGCGGGGGCGGCGCTATGGGCGCGGTCGAGGCGCATCCGCCCAGGGCGAGACCGGCCGCCAGGGCCAGGACGGTCAGGCTGCGATACGGACGCATGGAGGCTCCTGTCGGCTCCGACGCGGCGCGGCGTCCCGACCGACCTAGGCTGTTCCCAGGCTCGCGCCAACCCCGGGGCCAGAATCCTGCATCGGCGGCTTGCGCCTGCCCCCTCGAGCCGCTAAAGACCCGCCCTCGCCGCGAGGCGTGCGCA
>NZ_JAHBYB010000016.1 GCF_019636155.1 Brevundimonas sp.
CGTTGGGAGAGGGCTTGAGGCTCGCAGAGCGAAGCGATGCGCATAGCCGAAAGGGTGAGGGGTTACGGCGCCCGCCCGGTGAGAGCGAAACCCCTCACCCTTTCACGCAAGTCTGATCGCCTGCGGCTCTCAGGCGTTCAAGCCCTCTCCCTATGGGAGAGGGAGGGGAGAAGGACTATGAATAGTTATGGCCTCGCGAGCCTTATCTGTTCGCGAATGGCCTCGAGAACCTCAAGAAGACGGCCCATCACCATTTCGTTCGAGAACCGCAGAACAAACCAGCCCAAGGCTTCGATGTCCTGCTGGCGGAGGTGGTCGTTCAGGGCTCGGTCGTCCTGGTCGTGGACGCCGCCGTCCAGTTCGATGACCAGCATCAGGCGCTCGCAGGCGAAGTCCGCGATGTAGCGGCCGATGAGATGTTGGCGACGGAACCTGTGGCCGTCGAAGCGGCCGGCCCGAAGGGCCTCCCAGAGCCTGGCCTCGGCAGGGGTCTGGGTGTGGCGGAGCTTCCGGGCGAAAAGTGTTTGGGGGTTGGATGTCATGGAGCGAGACCCCCACCTTTTCCCTACGGTAAAGGGGATTCAATAAGCGCCCGCGCGGCCGCCCGGGCCTCGTCGGTGACCTGGGCGCCGGAGAGCATGCGGGCGATCTCTTCCTGGCGGCGGGGGGCGTCCAGGGCCGAGACGGTGGTGTGGGTGCGGCCTTCGGCGTCGGCCTTCATCACCTTCCAGTGGGCGTCGCCGCGGGCGGCGACCTGGGGACTGTGGGTCACGACCAGGACCTGGGCGCCGCGCGACAGGCGTTCGAGACGACGGCCGACGGCCTCGGCCACGGCGCCGCCGACCCCCTGATCCACCTCGTCGAAGATCATGACCGGCTGACGCTGGCCCTCGCGGCCGGCCAGGGCCGCCTTCATGGCCAGGGCGAAACGGGCCAGTTCGCCGCCCGAGGCGACCGAATCCAGAGGGCCGAAGGGCGCGCCGGCGTTGGTGGCGATCTGGAACCGGGCCGTCTCGACGCCGCCGGGGCCGCGACGGCCCGACTCGACCGGATCGAGGGCGACGCGGAACCGGGCGCGGTCCAGCTTGAGCGGACCCAGTTCGTCCATGACGGCGGCGACCAGGCGATCGGCCGCCGCCTCGCGGCCCGACGACAGCAGGGCGGCGACGGCGTCGTAATCCTGGGCCGCCTGGGCGGCGGCGCGGCCGGCGGCGGACAGGGCGTCGGCGCCGTCCTCGATCAGGCGCAGCTGTTCGCGCAGGCGGACCCGCAGGTCCGGCAGGGCCTCGACCGTGGTGTTCAGCTTGCGGGCGGCGGCGCGAAGGGCGAACAACCGTTCCTCGGCCCGGTCCAGGCGGCCGGGCTCGAAATCGAAGGCGTCGGCGGCGGCGTCGACGGCCGCGACGGCTTCGGTCGCCTCGACCAGGGCGCGGTCGATGGCCTCGGCCGCCAGGCCCAGGCGGTGGATGACGGGATGGTCGGGGTCGGCCCCGGCCTGGGTCGCGCGCTGGCGGGCGTGTTCGACCGCGCGCAGGGCGGCGGCCAGCTTCTGGCTAAGCTTGTCGCCGCCCAGCTGGGTGCGGGCGTCGGCGAGGTCGGACAGGGCCTTTTCGGCCGCGCCCAGGACGGCGCGTTCGCCCGCCAGTTCGGTCTCTTCGTCGGGGCGGGGGTCCAGGGCGTCCAGTTCGGCGAGGTTGAGCGCCATCTCCTCGGAGCGGGCGGCGGCGTCCGCGGCCTGGGCGCGCAGGTCGGCCAGATGCGCCTCGGCCGCCTTCAGCCGCTCGGAGGCGGCGGCGACGGCGGCGACCTGGGCCTGGAGCCCGCCATAGGCGTCGAGCAGGCCGCGATGGGTCTTCCAGTCCAGCAGGCCCACCGTCTCGTGCTGGCCATGCACCTCGACCAGGCGGGCGCCGATCTCGCGCATCGCGGCGACGCCCGCCGGCTGGTCGTTGATGAAGGCCTTGCCCCGGCCGTCGGCGCCGACGATGCGGCGCAGGATCAGGTCCTCGCCCGGCGCGACCTCGAACCCGCGCTCGGCCAGCAGGGCCAGCAGGTCTTCGTCGTCCGGAGCCGAGAAGACGGCCGTGGCCACCCCCTGTTTCGCTCCGGCGCGCACCAGGCCGGCGTCGCCGCGCCCGCCCAGGGCCAGGCCCAGCGCATCGAGGATGATCGACTTGCCCGCCCCGGTCTCGCCGGTCAGCACGATCAGGCCGCCGGGGACGTCGAGGTCCAGGGCGTCGATCAGGACGATGTCGCGGATGGAAAGGGCGGTCAGCATGGGATTCGGCGTCCCTTACTAACAGCCCCGTCCGGGCCGGAACAGAGTCAGAACAGCTTGCGGAAGTTGATCGAGACCGTGCGGCCGGTGGGATCCAGCTGGTCCGGCAGGTAACCCAGCGGGGTCTGGCCGGTGGAATCGGTCACATCCTGGCGGGTGTCGAACAGGTTCTGGACCCCGACGCTGACCCGGGCGCCCTTGAGCCAGGGATAGCGGGCGACCAGGCCCTGCCGCTGGCCCAGGTCGGCGAACATGTTCAGATTGACCGTGGTCTGGTCCGAGAAGAACAGGTCCTGGCCGCTGAGGCCGCCGTTGACGTGGGTGTCGTCCTTCCAGGTGACGTTCAGGAAGGCGCCCATGCCGCTCTTGAACACCCCGGCCTGGGCCTGGATCTCGTGGGTCGGATTGCCGCCGCGGCCGCTGACCGAACCGCCGTCCAGCAGGTCCAGGATCGGCAGGCCGTCGCGGATCAGCAGATCGTCCTGGATGCGCCAGGTGTGATAGACCGAGATGTTGAACCGGCCCTGGCCGGGCTGCATGGCCGGGCCGCGCTGACGGCCCATGCGGACGCCGCCGCCCGGACCGCCGTGGCCGCCGCCGGGGCCGGACTGGACCACCATCATGCCGCCGCCTCCGCCCGGAGGCGGGCCGCCCGCGCCGGGACCGCGACCGCCACCGCCCATGCCGGGGCCGCCGGGGCGGCGCTGCTGCTGGGCGGCCATGGCGGCGGCGTTGGGCTCGCCGAAGGCGCGGCTGAAGTTGAAGCCGGTGCGCAGCTCCTGACGCTCTTCATAGGCGAAATTGACCGGCCGGGCGTCGATCGACAGCAGTTCGCCGCCGGTCCCGCGCATGAAGCGGTCGGGGAAGGCGCGCTCCAGGTCCGGGGTGATGGTCGGGAAGGTGGCGATCTGATCCTCGATGCGGCTGGCGGTGTAGTCGCTGCTGATCCTGAGGTCGGCGGTCTTCAGCGGCTGCCAGTTGACGCCGAATTTGAAGACGCGGCGGTTGTCGGCCGACAGGTTGGCGTTGCCCCCGTCGATGCGGGTGACGTTGACGCTCTGGCCGGTGACGAAGTCGAAGACCTGGACGTTGGGGGTCGAGATGACCGGGTCGTTCAGCTGGGACACCGTCGGGGCGCCCTGTTCGTCGGTGTAGGAGACCAGGAAGCTCCAGTCGGCGTTGGGCGACCAGTTCAGCCCGCCGCCCAGGGTGGCCAGGCCGCCGAAATCGGACAGTTCGTCATAGCCGGCGTTGAGGTTCAGGCTGAGGTCGCCGAACCGGCCCACGCCCGCGTCGGCGTTCATCAGGGGCAGGCTGAAACTGCCCTGGAAGGAGGCGGTGTCGCGCGACTGTTCCCGGTCGGTGGTGACGCCGGAGCGGACGCTGGTGGAATCCAGGGCGCGGCGGTTGGCGCCGATCTTCAGGGTGGCGTTGGTGCGGCCGGCCGGAACCTCGATCGGATTGCCGGTGAAGACCAGCTCGCCGCTGAGGTAGGTGTTGACCGAGCTGGCGGTGTCGGAGGGGCGGCGCTGGGCCTCGAATTCGCCGAAGGGGTTGGCCGTGGGCGAGCCGGCGTCCAGCAGGGCCTGGAAGGCGCTGACGTCCAGGCCGCGGCCGGTGTCGGTGTCTGTGGCCGTGCGTTCGTAGTTGCCGTTGAAGGTCCAGCGCCAGTCGCCCAGGAAGCCGTCCAGGACGGTGGCCATCTCCAGGGCCTGGGTGTCCACCTTGCGGGCCAGGGCGTTGGCGTCGTCCAGGTAGCGGTAGATGGCGACGTCGCCGGCGAAGGGCGAATACGGACTGGCGGCCGGCAGGGTCAGGGCGACGCCGGGCAGGCCCAGATAGCTCAGGCTGGAGGAGTCGGTCAGGCTGGCGCGGAAGGTGCTGTTGATGTCCTGGGTCAGGCCGCGGGTGATGGCGGCGTTCAGCCGGACCTCGTCCCGCTTGGGCGACAGGGTGCGCCAGGCGGTGGCGTCATCGGGGCTGGAGGCGCCCGCGCCCGCCGCGAAACCGGACAGGCCGACGGGACCCGAGGCGGCGCCGGCGGGGGCCAGGGCCTGGGTCGTCAGCCCGCCGGCGAGGCCGGACAGGGCGGGGTCGATCTCGGTTCCGAAGGGAATGCCGGTCACGGTTCCCAGGCGCGAATAGGGCAGGCCGGCGTCGCGGGTGATGTCGCGCTCGTCCTCATAGAGGCCGGTCTCGCGCGTGCCGCCGAAATCGATGTTCAGCCGGGCGCCGCCGTCGATGCGGAACAGGCCGACGTCGCCGGTCAGTGTGGTCTTGCCGCCCTGGGTCGGGACGCGGACCGAGCTCTGGACCTGGGTCGAGCGGAAGCCCTGTTTGAGGACGAAATTCACCACCCGCTGGTCGGCGCGGTAGCCATAGGCCAGGGCGACTTCCTCGGGCAGGATCTCGGTGCGCTCGATGGCCTCGACCGGGATGTTGGCGATCTCGCGGAAGCCCGAGATGCGCCGGCCGTTGATCAGCATGATCGGCTGGCCACCGCTGCGGCCCCGGTTGCTCTGGGTCAGGGGTTCGAGCGCGCTGAGCAGTTCGCTGATGGTCGAGGCGCCGTAGGTGGCCAGGGTCGCCTCGTCCAGCACGATGTCCGGCTCGATGTCGCCGATGACCGAGCCGCGGGCGCGCGAGGTGGTCAGCTCCACCTCGCCCAGGTCGTAGGTCAGGGGGTCCTGGGTGGCGCTGACGGTCTGGGCCGTCGGCGAGGTCTGGGTCTGGGCGACGGCGGCCGGGGCGGCGGCGGTCGCGGTGACCGGATCGACCGCCAGGGCGGCGGCTTGGAGCGTCAGGACGAGCAGGGTCATGGATAGGGTGCGTGCCGAGAGGATTGACGGGGCGCCGCACGGCAAGGCGCCGCGAACGCAGGTGAATCCGTATCGAAGCGACGCGGCGATGCCCCGTTAAATCGCCGTCAGGCCGCGCCTCGATTTGGCCTCACCTTGGCCATTCAACGCACGAGTCAGGGATTTCCGTCTCGGCCGGCGCCGATTCCGCGATCAGCCGGGGATCAGGCGCGACAGCCAGCCCTCGCGGCGCGGCGGCGCCTCGCCCTCGGCCGACAGGCCCTTGCTGGTCAGCAGGGCGTAGGCGCGGCTGTACCAGACATTGCCGGGGTAGTTGTGGCCCAGGACGGCGCCGTTGCGCGTGGCCTCTTCGGTCAGGCCCAGGCCGACGTAGATCTCGACCAGGCGATACAGGGCCTCGGGAGTGTGGGAGGTGCGCTGGAAGTCGTCATTCTCGACAACCGTCTTGTAGCGGTTGATGGCGGCCAGGGGCTGGTTCTTGGACTGGTAGTAGCGGCCGATGGCCATTTCCTTGCCGGCCAGCTGGTCGTTGACCATGTCGATCTTGACCAGGGCGTCGCTGGCGTAGGGGGTGCCCGGATAGCGGCGGGCCACGTCGCGCAGTCCCTGCAGGGCCTGTTCGGCATAGGCCTGGTCGCGGCCGACATCGACGATGCGCTCGAAATTGCACAGGGCCCGCATGTAGAAGGCGTAGGCCGCCGAGGGATTGCCGGGGAACAGCTGGATGAACCGGTCCGCCGCCGCGATCGCCTCTTCAAAGCGGTTGTTCTGATAGTTGGCGTAGATCTGCATCAGGATGGCCCGGCGCGACCATTCCGAATAGGGGTGCTGGCGCTCGACCTCCTGGAAATAGTCGACCGCGTCGCTCCAGCGTTCGCGGCTGAGCCGGTTGTGGCCGGCGTTGTAGAGGGCCTCGACCGGGCGTTCCTCATAGGCCAGGCGCGGCCGGGCGGCGCGGGTCGTGCAGCCGGCCAGGGCGGCGGAACCCGCCATGAGGGCGATCAGCAGGATCAGACCGGATCGGGACTTGGAGACGAACAAGGACGGCGACCTCATGACATGTCGGGGGGATCGGCGCCCGCGCGCCGCCCCGGCGAAGGCGTTCTCTACACCAGCGTCCGAAGCGCGCCAATGCGGTCGGCGAAGGCCGCCGCGACTTGCCCCTGACGGCGCCGGTGCTTATGAGCGCCCCAGTTGAGCGCCGCAGTCGGCGTTTCGATGACGGCGAAAGGATGACCGGGCCATGAAGCTGCTGTCGGGAAACTCGAACCGCACACTGGCCAGGGCCATCGCCGACCACCTGGACGCCCCCCTGACCAAGGCCCAGGTCAAGCGCTTCGCCGACAACGAGGTCTTCGCCCTGATCGAGGAGAACGTCCGGGGCGAGGATGTCTTCGTGATCCAGTCGACCAGCTATCCGGCCAACGACAACCTGATGGAGCTGCTGATCATCATCGACGCCCTGGTGCGGGCGTCGGCGCGGCGGATCACGGCGGTCATGCCCTATTTCGGCTATGCCCGGCAGGATCGGAAGACGGACGGGCGCACGCCGATCTCGGCCAAGCTGGTGGCCAATCTGATCACCCGGGCGGGCGCCGACCGGGTCCTGACCATGGATCTGCACGCCGGGCAGATTCAGGGCTTCTTCGACATCCCGACCGACGCCCTGGTGGCCACGCCCATCCTGGCCAAGGACATCAAGGAGCGGTTCGAGAAGGCCAATGAGGTGATGATCGTCTCGCCCGACGTCGGCGGGGTGGTGCGGGCGCGGGCCCTGGCCAAGCGGCTGGACGCTGACCTGGCCATCGTCGACAAGCGCCGCCCGCGCGCCGGCGAGAGCGAGGTGATGAACATCATCGGCGACGTCGAGGGGCGGCGCTGCATCCTGTTCGACGACATCGTCGATTCGGGCGGCACCCTGGTGAACGCGGCCAAGGCTCTGATCGACCGGGGCGCGGCGGAGGTCTCGGCCTATATCAGCCACGGCGTCCTGTCGGGCGCGGCGGTGCAGCGGGTACAGGACGGGCCGCTGAAACACCTGGTCATCACCGACTCCATCGAACAGCCTGACGAAGTTTTGAAGTGCGGGAAAATCGTCAGGGTTTCCGCGGCCCCCCTGATCGGCAACGCTATCCGGCGGATCGCCAACGAGGAATCGGTCTCGACCCTGTTCGATTAACGGTCGGAAAACCCTCTTGCACGCGATATAAGGACCATCCTGTTTCCGGCGCCGCACGGCGCCGCGCGTTCACTTGGGAAAAGAGTCCGCCCATGTTCCAGGCCTTCTCGCGTCGCGGCCCGTCGATCGCCGCCCTCGCCGCCCTGGCCGTGCTTTCGGCCTGCGCCACGCCCGAGCCGGAGCCCGCGCCCCCTCCCCCGCCGCCGCCCCCGCCGCCGCCGGCCGTGGCGCTGAACCAGGAGGTGGCCGAGGCGGCCTCGATCTATGTCGCCTTCATGCGCGAGGCCGCCAGCCTGGAGGCCGGTTTCCCGACCGCCGAATCCATCCAGGAGGCCCTGCGTCGGGGCGCGTCCTATGAGCCGGCCCAGCTGTCGCGGGGCCTGATCGCCTATGGCTCGATCCTGGCGCTGCAGTCGCCCGAGTTCGTGGCCGGGGTGCGGACCTTCGCCGCCGATCCGGAACAGCGTCAGATGATGATCAGCCGCATCGTCGCCGACCCCGCCTATGCCGCCACCCTGCCCGGCGCCGAGGCCGCCGCGGGACTGATCGCCTCGACCATCGGCGTCGATTCGGAGGCCATGCGGGTGATCGCCGAGGCCATCGAGGGCGACGCCTACACCATCCAGGAACGCCGCGACCCGCGCCGCCGCTGGGCCAACGTCCATATCGCCAACCGCGACGTGCGGCTGGAATCGGTCAAGACCCTGTCCGCCGCGCGCATGCTGCCCTCGGCCGAGGACGCGGCCCGGCTGTTCACCGCCGCCAACAGCGGTGAAGGCCTGTCGCCCCACGGCGGGCGGGTCGCGCCCCCCTTCACCCCCGCCATGGTCAACGCCCTGGCCATCGCCGCCCTGGCCGCCCTGGGCGCCGCCGGGGAGGACGGCCGGGCCAATACCGAGGCCCTGACCGTCGAGAGCAACAGCGAGATGTGCCTGAACATGTCCAAGCTGATGCTGTTCCAGTGCCTGGCGGCGGCGCGGCCCAGCTATGAGGACATGTTCTGCGTCGGCCGCCACGTGGCGCGCGACCTGTCCCAGTGCACGGCCCAGGCCATGGTCCCGACCCCGGCGCCGACGGTCACCCTGGAGCCGACCCCCGCCGTCGCCGCCGAGGCCGCGGCCGCGTCCCAGAACGCCGTCCAGCAGGCCCAGAACTAGAGGCTGAACGCGCGCTGGACACAGGCCGGGCGCAACGGCCGCGCAGGCGGTTGCGTGTCGGGCGGGATGCGTGTAATGACGCCCGCTCTTGAATTCGAGGGTTTTCACCCCGCCGCGCAGGCGATGTTCCAGCGACGGCGTCTTTTGTATTGAGGCGAGCCAGATGGCCGAGATCATCCTGAACGTCGACGTCCGTGAAGGCGTGGGCACCGGCGGCGCCCGCGCCGCGCGTCGCGCCGGCGCCGTGCCGGGCATCCTGTACGGCGGCGACAAGGCCCCCGTGCCGATTTCGGTGAACGAGAAGGACTTCAAGAAGTCGCTCTACACCGGCAAGCTGCTGGGCCACCTGGTGACCCTGAAATACGGCAAGGAAACCCAGCCGGTCATCGCCAAGGCGGTGCAGTTCGACCCGGTCAGCGACCGTCCGCTGCATTTCGACCTGATGCGCGTCGACGAGAACCAGATGATCAAGATCGAAGTGCCGGTGCACTTCATCAACCAGGACCAGTGCAAGGCCTTCCGTCAGGGCGGCTCGCTGGAAGTGGTGCGCCACACGGTCGAGATCGAAGTCCGCGCCGACCACATTCCGGAAGACCTGGTCGTCGACCTGTCGGGCCACAAGCTGGGCGACACCATCCGCATCTCGGACATCCAGCTGCCGGAAGGCGTCCAGCCGGCCATCCACGACCGCGACTTCATGATCGCCTCGATCAAGGTCTCCTCGGCCGCCATGTCCGAAGCCGCCGACCAGGCCGCCGACGAAGCCGCCGCCGCCGCCGCCGAGGTTCCGGCCTCGGAACAGGCCGACGAGGCCGCGACCGAAGAGTCGTCGGAAGGCTGATCCTTCCGGTCACCGCGCTTTCGGAACGGCCCCTCCGGCGACGGACGGGGCCGTTTCCATATTCGGGAGCTGAGCCATGATCATCCTGGCCGGCCTGGGCAATCCGGGCCCCAGATACCAGGGCAACCGCCACAACATCGGCTTCATGGCCGCCGACGCCATCGCCGGCCGCTGGCGCTTCGGGCCGGAGCGAGCCAAATTCCAGTCGGTGGTGCGCGAGGGCGAGGTTCAGACGGCGGACGGGCCGGTCAAGGTCCTGCTGATGAAGCCCCAGACCTATATGAACGAGAGCGGACGGGCGGTCGGCGAGGCGGCGCGGTTCTACAAGGTCGCCCCCGCGAACGTCATCGTCTTCCACGACGAGATCGACCTGGCCCCCGGCCGGTTCCGCATGAAGACCGGCGGCGGGGCGGCCGGCCAGAACGGGGTGCGGTCCCTGATCAGCCAGCTGGGCCCCGATTTCCGCCGCGCGCGCATGGGGGTGGGCCATCCGGGCGAGCCGTCGCTGGTGCACGGCTATGTGCTGGGGGATTTCCACAAGGCGGACCAGCCGTGGCTGGAGGCCCTGCTGAACGCCTGCGCCGACGCCCTGCCCTTCGCCCTGGCCGGGGACGACGATCGGTATCAGGCCGAGGTCATGCGCCTGGCCCCGGCGCCCAAATACAGCCCCCGCCAGGCGGCGCGCGGCGAATAGGCGCCTGCCCCCGGAAGACGGCCGGGTCTAAGAGGGACGCGAGCTTCAAGGACATGTCGAGATGAGAGCCCTTACGTCCCTGCTGATCCTGGCGGCCCTGACCGCCGGCTGCGGCGCCCCGCCCGCCGCGACGCCCGGGGTCGAGGTCGCCGAGGCCCTGTGCCGGCCGACGCCGAACGGGCGCGACCTGACCGGCTGCTACCTGACCCTGACGGCGGCGACCGACGACCGGCTGACGGCCGTGACCTCGCCCGCGGCGGCCCAGGGCCAGATCCACGAGGTGACCCAGGAGAACGGCCTGATGACCATGCGCGAGCTGCCCGACGGCCTGCCCCTGGCGGCGGGCCGGGCGGTGGCGCTGAAGCCGGGGTCGGACCATCTGATGCTGCTGGGCCTGGCCGCGCCCCTGGTCCAGGGCGACACGGTGAGCCTGACGCTGAGCTTCGAGAAGGCCCCTCCGGTCACGGTGACGGCCCGGGTGGCCCAGCCGCCCTTGCCCGGCGCCGCCTGAGGCCCTGACAAACGGGCGCGGACCGGCTAAAGCCCGCGCCTCACGAGGAATCCCATGGCCCTGAAAGTCGCGATCGTCGGCCTGCCCAACGTCGGCAAGTCCACCCTGTTCAACGCCCTAACCAAGACGGCGGCGGCCCAGGCGGCCAACTATCCGTTCTGCACCATCGAGCCGAACACCGGCGACGTGGCCGTGCCCGAGCCGCGGCTGAACGCCCTGGCCGAGATCGCCGGGTCCAAGGAGATCATTCCGGCGCGGATCACCTTCGTCGATGTGGCCGGCCTGGTGCGCGGCGCGTCCAAGGGCGAGGGGCTGGGCAACCAGTTCCTGGCCAATATCCGCGACTGCGACGCCATCGCCTTCGTCGCCCGCTGCTTCGTCGATGACGACATCACACATGTCGAGAACCGCATCGACCCGATCGGCGACCTGGAGATCATCGAGACCGAACTGATGCTGGCCGACCTGGAGAGTCTGGAGCGGCGCCGGGTCCAGGTCGAGAAGCGGGCCAAGGGCGGCGACAAGGAAAGCCAGCTGACCCTGAAGATGATCGACCTGGCCCTGGCCCCCTTGCGGGACGGCCGACCGGCGCGGGTGGCCGAGGTGTCCAAGGAAGACCGCAAGGCCTGGGACATGCTGCAGCTGCTGACCGCCCTGCCGGCCCTCTATGTGGCCAATGTCGATGAGGGTTCGGCCGACGCCGGCAACGAACTGTCGGCCCAGGTGGCCGAGCGGGCCAAGGCCGACGGCGCCGAGACGGTGATCATCTCGGCCCAGATCGAGTCCGAGATCGCCGTCCTGGATGACGCCGAACAGGCCGAGTTTCTCGAGACCCTGGGCCTGGCCGAGCCGGGGCTGAACCGGCTGATCCGGGGCGCCTATCACCTGCTGGGGCTGCAGACCTATTTCACCGTGGGGCCGAAGGAAGCGCGGGCCTGGACCATTCCAGTCGGGGCCACGGCCCCGCAGGCGGCCGGGGTGATCCACACCGATTTCGAAAAGGGCTTCATCCGCGCCGAGACGGTGGCCTTTGACGACTATGTGGCCCTGAAGGGCGAGGCGGGCGCGCGCGAGGCGGGCAAGCTGAGGGCCGAGGGCAAGAGCTATGTCGTCAAGGACGGCGACGTGATGCATTTCCTGTTCAACGGCTGATCGGCTCGGACCGTTTTCGACGCCCAGAAAAGGGTGAGGGGCGGCCCCTGAGCCGTTGACCGCCTGGCTGTCTTAGACCCGGCCCTCACCCTTTCGCGCCAGGCCAATCGCCCTGACGGGCTCTTGGGCGCTCAAGCCCTCTCCCAGCGGGAGAGGGAAGCGTGGGATTTCGATGTCGATGGAAACTACGGCGTGGGCGGCGGCGTGGGGGCCGGACAGCGGCCCAGTTTCACCGAGACGCCGTCCCGGTCGACATAGGTCAGGGTCAGGATGTCGGCGGCCACGGTCATATTGACCCGCTCGCGCCGCGCCTGGCCTTCGGATTCGCAGGCCAGGACCGCGTCCCAGCCGGCCACGGCTTCGCGCACCGAGGCGATGGCGCAGCTGTTCTCATAGCCTTCGAACCGGGTCGGGGTGATGTTGATCGGCCGCCGGTCGCCCTGGGGCGCGGCGCACCAGGCGGGCTGGGCCGCCCACAGGCCGACGAACCTGACCGGCCCCGCCCCGGGCCGCCGGTCAGGGGCGGTGGGCGGAACCTGGGTCTCCGGCCCGGTGACGGGATCGGCGGGCTCAGTCGGCGGATTGACCCCGCCGGCGTCGCAGGCCGCGACCATGCCGCAGAGGATCAGGGGAAGGATCAGGCGCGGGGTCATGGCCCGATAACGCCCGGCGCCGCGACAGGTTCAGGCGGCGGCCACGGCCTCGATCTCGACCATCCAGCCCGCTTCGAACAGGTCGACGATGATGACGGTCAGGGCGGGCTGGCGCCCTTCCAGCATGCGCAGCCGCACCTCGCGGTTGTCCAGGGCGTGGGCGCGGTCGGCCAGGTAGGTGGTGACCCTGACCAGATTGTCCAGGCCCATGTCCGCCGCCGCCAGCTGGGCCTTCAGATTGGCCCAGACCTGTTCGCACTGGCCGCGGAAGTCGGGGGCGACGGCGCCGTCCGGCCCCACGGGAACCTGGCCGGACAGGAAAAGCCAGCGGGTCGCCCCGCTGGCTTCGACGGCTTGGGGATACGACCCCCTGACCGGCGGCGAGCCGTCGCCGGTCAGGGGGCGCAGTTTCAGCGTCACAGCCTGATCGTCACTGGCGCGCGGCGTCGCTGCGGGCGCGGATGGCGCCGAACTCGGACGTCGGCTTCCACTGGGGCCAGTCGCGGCTGTTCGCCAGGTCCTGACCCAGTTGGTAGAAGACCGTCAGGTTCTCGACCGCCGAGCGCAGGTCCCAGTCGGCCGACCATTCGTCGGACGGCTTGTGATAATCGGCCCCGAATTTGGCGCGCCAGGCGGCCCAGCCGGCCTCCTTGCCGCCATCGACCCAGTCGACCCCGTGCCAGGGCATGATCGCCGGCACGCCCATGCGGGCATAGGGGAAGTGATCCGAACGATAGAAGAAGTTCTGCTCGGGCTGGCCGTCGTCGGAGACATAGCGGCCCTGGGGCTGCAGGATCGCCTGGACGCGGTCTTCCAGATCGGTCTGCCCCTTGCCGAAGATCGGCAGGTCGCGGGTCGGGCCCGACAGGGGCAGCATGTCGATGTTGATATCGGCCACCGTGGTTTCCAGAGGATAGACCGGATCGGCGGCATAGGCGTAGGCGCCCTGCAGGCCCATTTCCTCGGCCGCCATATGGGCGAAGACCACGGTGCGCTGGGGCGTCGGCGCCGCCTTGAACTGGCGCGCGATCTCCAGGATGCCGATGGTGCCCGAGGCGTTGTCCCAGGCGCCGTTGAAGATCTTGTCGTCGCCCGGCGTGTCGGGATGCTGGGCCTCGCCGCCGACGTGATCCCAGTGGGCCGAATAGATGATGACCTCGTCGGGATGGGTCGTGCCTTCGATCTTGGCCAGCAGGTTGTGGGTGACGATGGTGTTGATCCGCTCCTGGGCCTGGACCGACAGGCGCACGCCGTTCAGGGCCACGGCCTTGAAGCGGCCCGAACCGACCGAGGTCAGGGCCGATTCATCCAGCCCCGCCGCCTGGCCCCACGCATGGGCCACGGCCGGGTTCAGGGTGGCCGAGAACTCCACGTCGGCCGAGCCCAGGGCGGGCAGGCGCGGCATGGCGGCCATGCGCGTCGCCATCTGCCACGAGCGCTCGGCCATGTCGCCGAGGGTCAGGCTGACGACACCCACCGCGCCGCGTTCGAAGGCCTCGTCGGCCTTGCGCGCGATATTGCTGTAATAGGTCTGATACGGACCGTTGAAGAGGTCGCCGTCGGGCTCTCCGGCCAGGACGATGACGACCTTGCCGCGCACGTCCATGCCGCCGTAGTCGTCCCAGTTCCGCTCGGGCGCCACGATGCCGTAGCCGGCGAAGACCAGCTCGGCGTCGCGGATATCGGCGCGGCCGTCGTTGGTGGTGGCGCGCACGACGATGTCCCGGCCCTGGACCAGGTCGTGGCGGGCGCCGTCGGGGCCGGTCCAGCTGGCGCGCGCGGCGCCTTCGACCGGGGTGTAGCGCTTCAGCTCGACATGCTGGAGCCACTGGCCGTTGGGGCCGCCGGGCTGAAAGCCCATTTCCTCATACTGGGCCTGGAGCCAGTCCAGGGTCAGGCGCTCGCCCTCGGTGCCCGGATATCGGCCCTGGAAGGCGTCGCTGCTGATGTGGCGGATGCCGTCGCTGATCCGGTCGGCCGAGATATCCTGGGCCAGGGCCGCGCCGGCGGCCAGCACCATGGCGGCGGCGGCGACGCCGCCGATGAAACGTCGAAACATACTGGACTCCAATGCCCCGTTGAGGGCGGCACCTTAATGCGGGCGCCGCCCGGCGAAGCATTACGGTTTGGTCATCTAGCGCGCGCGGCGGGCGTCGCTGGCGGCGCGGGCGGGGCCGAACTCGGAGCCCGGCTTCCAGCCCGGCCAGTCGCGGCTGTCGGCCAGGTCGCGGCCGATCCAGTAGGCGACCTCCATGTCCTCGATCTGGCCCGAGAAGTCCCAGTCGGGCGACCATTCGTCCGCCGCCTGGTGATAGCGGCGCGCGCCGTAGTCGCCGGCCCGGGCCTGGCGTTCGGCCTTGGGCTCGTCACGGAAGTCGCCGCCGCCGTCGGCATAGGCCATCGGCACCCCGCGCTTGGCCAGGGGGAAGTGGTCCGAGCGGAAGTAGGAGCCGGCGGCGGGATTGCCCTCGGGCACGGTGGTGCGGCCCTGGCGTTCGGCGGCGGCGGCCAGGCGCTCATCCAGGTCCGACTGGCCCCAGCCGACCACCTGCAGGTTCTCGACCCGGCCATAGACGTTCATGGCATCCAGATTGAAGCCGGCCACCGTCGTCTCCAGCGGATAGACCGGATTGGCGGCGTAGAATTCCGAACCCAGCAGGCCGCTTTCCTCGGCGGTGAAGCTGATCATGACGATCGACCGTTCCGGGCGCGGCCCCCGCCCCCAGGCGCGGGCCAGCTCCAGCAGGGCGGCGGTGCCCGAGGCGTTGTCCACCGCGCCGTTGAAGATGCGGTCGCCGTCGGCGTCCGGCTCGCCCATGCCCAGGTGGTCCCAGTGGCCGGTGTAGAGGATGGTCTCGTCCGGATGGGTCGTGCCCGGAAGGCGGGCGATGACGTTGTGGGTGACGATCTGTTCGCTGGCCACGTCCATATGGGCGCTGAGCGAGGCGCCGGTCAGGGCGGTCGGCTGGAAGTCGCGGCTGCGGGCCTGGACCTTCAGGGCCTCGAAATCCAGGCCGGCGCGGCGGAACAGGTCCACGGCCAGGTCGCGCTGGATCCAGCTTTCAAGCGGCACGCGCTCGGCCGCCGCGTTCTGGCGCACGATGTCGAACTGGGGCCCGGTCCAGGAGTTGGCCACCGTGGCCCAGCCGTAGGAGGCCGGCGCCGTCTCGTGCACGATGATGACGCCCGCGGCCCCCTGGCGCGCCGCCTCTTCGTATTTGTAGGTCCAGCGGCCGTAGTAGGTCATGGCCCGGCCGTTGAAGGTGTCCAGCGACGGCTCCTCGAAGTCGGCGTCATTGACCAGGACGACCAGGATCTTGCCGCGCATGTCCTGGCCCTTGAAGTCGTCCCAGTTCCGCTCGGGCGCCTTGATGCCGTAGCCGACGAAGACCAGGGGCGCGTCCTTCAGGTCGACCTCGGCGCCCGGCAGGCGGGTCGAGAAGACCATGTCCTGGCCCGGCCGCACCGGGTGGGACCAGTCGCCCACCTTCAGCGTCGCCGAGGCGTTGGAGACGGTGAAGCGGTTCAGGGTCACGTCCTGGGTCCAGGCGCCGTTCGGACCGCCCGGCTGGAATCCGGCGGCGGCGTATTGTTCGCTGAGGTAGCGGATCACCTTGTCCTCGGCCGGGGTGGCGATGCCCCGACCCTCGAAACTGTCGTCCGACAGGATGCGGACGTGTTCGGACAGGCGGGCGGCGTCGAACGGGGCCGCATCGGCCGCGCCGGCCGTCGCCATCGGGGCGCTCCCGGTCGTGGCGCAGGCGGACAGCAGGCAGGCGGCCGCGGCGGCGACCAGCAGAGACGATTTCAGACGCATGTCGACAGGATCCCGGACAGTGAACAAACCCGGCCGGGACCCTATCGGCGCGCATCCCGCCTGTCGATGCGGGGATGACGACGCGGGGCCGCGTTCAGGGCCGTGGATCGATCGCCCCCTGGGCCGGCCAGTCGCTGTCGCCGCGCCGGGTCAGGGTCATCTCGAAGATCCGCTGGGCCGGAACGCCCGGCATGACGAAGTCGCCGACCTCGTGGAAGGTGGTGTCGGTGATGTCGGCGACATAGCGCACCACCCCCGGCCCGGCCGGGATTTCCCAGACATAGCCGGTGTCGGTGGGGGTCAGTTCGAAGGTCCCCGCCCGGCCCTGGGCGTAGCTGCGCATCTCGTATTTGCCGGTGTCCGGCTCGTAGGAGACCACGGCGAAGGCGTTGAAGCCGGTCGTGCCGTCGGGGTTGTAGCCCCGCCCCTCGATCACCAGGATCGAGCCGTCCAGCATGGGGCCTATCCGTTCGGTCTGGGTCACGGCGAAGGGCTGGCCCGGGCCGTTCATGCCGTTGGCCGGCCCGACCCAGACGCCCTGCATCGGCCGCAGCTTCGCGATAGCCTCGCGCTGGGCGGCCTGGCGCTCATCCTGCGACTCCTGGGCCCTGGCGCCGCTCGCCGTTCCCAGCCCCAGGGTCAGAACGGCCGCCGCCGCGACCAGACCCGTCCTGATGTTCGTGAAAGCCGTCATCTCATTCTCCCGGTATGTGCTTTGCGTTATAAAGCACTTTTTCGACATGGCAAGCAGCCAAGAAAAACCCGCCGGGCGGCGAGGCCCGGCGGGTCGTTCGGTCGGTGCGGGTATCGCGCGCCTTAGTGGGCCACGCCCTTCCAGATGCGGCGGTAGCTGGCGTAGGTCAGGCCGGCGAACAGGATCAGGAAGATCATGACGCCCAGGCCGGTCTGCTTGCGCGCCGTGGCGTGCGGGTCGGAGGACCAGGCGATGAAGGCGGCCACGTCCTTGGACATCTGATCGACGCTGGCCGTCGTGCCGTCGTCATAGGTGACCTGTCCGTCCTGCAGCGGCGGCGGCATGGCGATGAAGCCGCCGGGCGGCACATGGTCGTGGTCGCCGGTCCAGAAGGGGCTCATGTCCCCCGCCATCCACGGGTTGTAGTGCTGGCCGTCGCGGATCTGCAGGCCCGCCGGGGCGGCGCGATAGCCGGTCAGCAGCGAATAGATGTAGTCGGCGCCGCCGTGGCGCGCCTTGGCCATGACCGACAGGTCCGGCGGCGCGGCCCCGCCGTTGGCCCCGGCAGCGGCCGTCGCGTTCGGATAGGGATTGGGGAAGCGGTCGGCCGGGGTCGCGTCGCGGCGGATCGGCTCGCCGGTCTCGCTGTCGATATCGGGCACCTGAATCTCGGCCGCCAGGGCCTTCACGATCGGGTTGTCGTTCGGGTTCTTGTAGTGGGCGTCATAGAAGGGCCCGGTCGGATCGCCCAGGTTCCTGAAATGCATCAGGTTCATGCTGTGGCAGGCGGCGCAGACCTCGCGGTAGACCTTGTAGCCGCGCTGCAGCTGGCCCTGGTCGAAGGTGCCGAACGGCCCCTCGAAGGTGAAGCCGCCCGAACGCGGGTGCATCGCCCCGCCCGAGGCCAGGGCCGGAGAGGCCGCGGCGATCAGGCCGAGGGCGGCGGCGGCGGAAGCGAGGGTCTTGAGCACGGTTTGGGTTCCAACAGTCATGATCGCCCTCACGCCTTCGGCTCGTCGGCGCCCGGCAGGACCGGCTCGGAGATCGAGGCCGGCACCGGCAACGGCGTCTCCTTCAGCCCGACGAGCGGCATCAGGATCAGGAAGAAGACGAAATAGTAGGCGGTGAACAGGCGCGTCAGCCACAGGTAGGAATTCAGCTGGCCGTCGAAGAGGGCGAAGCTGGGCATGCCCGGGATCACCGGGGCGTCCGGCAGCTGGGCGCCGCACCAGCCCAGGCCGAAGCAGACGAACAGGAAGATGATGAAGCAGGTCCGCATGGTCGGGCGATAGCGCATCGACCGCACCCGCGAGGTGTCCAGCCACGGCAGGACGAACAGCACCCCGATGGCGCCGAACATGGCCACCACCCCGCCGAACTTGTCGGGGATGGCGCGCAGGATGGCGTAGAAGGGCAGCATATACCACTCGGGCACGATGTGCGCCGGGGTCTGCAGCGGGTTGGCCGGGATGTAGTTGTCGGCGTGGCCCAGGGCGTTCGGCATGTAGAAGACGAACACCGCGAACAGGATCAGGAACAGGATGATGGCGAACCCGTCCTTGACCGTGAAATAGGGGTGGAAGGGCACGGTGTCCTTGGCCATCCGGTCCTTGGGGATCAGGATGCCGACGGGGTTGTTCTGACCCGCGTGGTGCAGGGCCCACAGGTGCAGCACCACGCAGCCGGCGATGACGAACGGCAACAGGTAGTGCAGCGAGAAGAAGCGGTTCAGGGTGGCGTTGTCGATCGCCGGGCCGCCGCGCAGCCAGATCAGGATCGGCTCGCCCACCACCGGGATGGCCCCGATCAGGTTGGTGATCACCTCGGCGCCCCAGAAGGACATCTGGCCCCAGGGCAGGACATAGCCCAGGAAGGCGGTGGCGATCATCAGGAAGAAGATCACGCAGCCGACGATCCAGATCATCTCGCGCGGGGCCTTGTACGAGCCGTAATAGAGGCCGCGCAGCATGTGCAGATAGACCGCGATGAAGAACATCGAGGCCCCGTTGGCGTGGACGTAGCGGATCAGCCAGCCGCCGTTCACGTCGCGCATGATGCGCTCGACCGAGGCGAAGGCCATGTCGACGTTCGGCACATAGTGCATGGCCAGGACCACGCCGGTGGCGATCTGGATCACCAGGCACAGGGCCAGGATGCCGCCGAAGGTCCACCAGTAGTTCAGGTTCCTGGGGGTCGGCAGGGTCGCATAATCCATGCCGAAGCGGATGATCGGCAGGCGGGTGTCCATCCAGCGCTCGAAAGCGGTCTTGGGGACGTAGGTGGATTCGTGATCGCTCATGGGTCTCTGATCCGTCCTCAGCCGATCTTCACGCGGGTGTCGGACATGAAATCATAGGTCGGCACCACCAGGTTCTTGGGCGCCGGACCTTTGCGGATGCGGCCCGAGGTGTCGTAGTGCGACCCGTGGCAGGGGCAGAACCAGCCGCCGAAATCGCCGGCGCCGAAGGTCGGCACGCAGCCCAGGTGGGTGCACGATCCGATGACGACCAGATACTGGCTGTGACCCGACTTGACCCGGTCGGCGTCCGACTGGGGGTCCTTCAGCGAGGACATGGGGGTCGTGGCGGCTTCCTGGATCTCCTTGGGCGTGCGGTAGCGCACGAAGACCGGCTTGCCCTGCCATTTGATGACCACCTGCTGGCCTTCCAGCACCTTGGTCAGGTCGAACTCGATCGAGGCCAGGGCCAGGGTGTCGGCCGCCGGATTCATCTGGTTGATCAGCGGCCAGGCCGCCATCACGCCCGCACCGGCCGCCGCCGCACCGGCGGCGATATGGATGAAGTCCCTGCGGTTGGGATCCTTGTCGTTCGGATCGCCTTGGTCTTGAGCCACCGATTCGTTCTCCTGAGCGCATGTCCCCCGCCGCAAAGGACGTTCGGACCGACGCAAATCTATCGAAGGCGGACCATAGAAATCTCGTCCGGCCCGTCATGGCGGCGATTCCGTAAGCAGCAGATGCTACTTGCGAAACACTCGCAATTTGAGCCGCGACAAGCCCCCTGGCCGCGCGTATGCAGGGCCTTAGAATGCGTCTCGCCCTTTTTCAACCGGACATTCCTCAGAACGTCGGCGCCTGCATCCGGCTGAGCGCCTGTTTCGGCGTCGAACTGCATGTGATCGAGCCCACCGGTTTCCGTTTCGACGACCGCGCCATGAAGCGCGCGGCCCTGGATTACGGCCCCCTGTCGCACATGGTCCGACATGCGGACTGGGACGCGTTCCAGGCGGCGCGCGGGCCGGGGCGGCTGGTGCTGTTCACCACCCGCGGGGCCCAGAGGCTGGACGGGTTTTCGTTCCGGAACGACGACATCCTGCTGTTCGGCCGGGAATCGGCCGGGGCGCCGGATTTCGTGCACGGGGCGGCGGACGCGCGGGTCTTCATCCCCATCCGCGCCGAGACGCGCAGCCTGAACCTGTCGGTCAGCGCCGGGATCGCCCTGTTCCAGGCCCTGGGCGCGACGGGCGGCCTGCCCTGAAAAGGGCCCCCTTTGCGGCGCGTACCTGCCCGGGACACTGTCTCCTCCCCATCGCTGATGGGGAGGAGACTTGCACTCTTCCTCAGGCCGCGGGTTCGGGCGCGCGTTCCAGGCTGGGGCGTTCGGAGGCCTTGGCGGCGGCCACGGCCTCGACCGCGCGCATGACCCGCAGCATGTTCTCGCCCGCCAGCTTGCGGATGTCCGCCTCGGACCAGCCGCGTTCCATCAGGGCGGCCAGGATGCGCGGATAGGCGTCCACCCCCTCGACGCCCTGCGGCAATTCGCCGACGCCGTCGAAGTCGCCGCCCAGGCCGATGTGGTCGATGCCCGCCACATCACGCACATGCTGGATATGGGCCAGGACATGTTCGATCGTCGTGGTCGGGCGCGGATGGGACTGGATCCAGGCCTGCATCTCGGGCGACTCGGCCGCCGTGCGCAGGTTCAGGCCCAGGCGCTGGGCCTCCGCCATGGCCGCATTGCTCCAGGCGCTGTTTTCCGCGTTCACGAAACCGGGCACGAAGGTGACCATGACGATGCCGCCGTTGTCGGCCATCTGGCGCAGCACCGCATCGGGCACATTGCGCGGGTGGTCGGTCACGGCCCGGGCCGAGGAGTGGGAGAAGATCACCGGCGCCTCGGACACGCGGATGGCGTCCACCATGGTGGCCTCGGACACATGGCTCAGGTCCACCATCATGCCGATGCGGTTCATCTCGCGCACGACCGATTCACCGAAGGCGCTGAGGCCGTCGTGCTGGGGCGCGTCGGTGGCGCTGTCGGCCCAGTCGGTGGTCTTGGAGTGGGTCAGGGTCATGTAGCGGACCCCGGCGTCGTGGAATTCGCGCATCACGGCCATGGAGCCGGCGATGGAATAGCCGCCCTCGATGCCGATCAGGCTGGCGATCTTGCCCTCGCGGTGGATGCGCTCGATATCGTCGGCCGTGGTGGCCAGGGCGAAGACGTCCGGATGGGCGGCGACCAGGCGCTTGACGGTGTCGACCTGTTCGAAGGTGGCGCGCATGGCCTCCAGCGGCGGCAGGCTGGCCGGGACATAGACGGACCAGAACTGGCCCCCCATGCCGCCCGCCCGCAGGCGCGGGATGTCGGTGTGCAGCTTGGTCGAGGCGTGCAGGTCGGTGGTCAGGTCCACCGCGTGGGGATCGTTGCCATAGGTTTCGCGCAGGGCCCAGGGCAGGTCGTTGTGGCCGTCGATCAGCGGCGTGCCGCGCAGGATCTCGCGGGCGCGGGCCTCGCCGTCCTGGGCCAGGACGGGGGTGGCGGCGGTGAGGGCCAGGACGGATACGGCGGCGGCGAAGGTGACAAGACGCATGACGATACTCCCCAGGAAGACGAAGCCGGCATGCTGGCCCATGCGGCCACGCTTTGCAAAGTGATCTGGATCAAGGCGCGCGCGCCGCGCCGGGTCTATGGCCGCGGGGACTGTTCACGAAGGCCCGGCCATGTTTGATGCCCCGATGACCCCGACCTCCGCCTCGCTGACCCAGCGCCAGGACGCCGCCCGCCAGTGGTTCGAGTCCCTGCGCGACCGCATCCACGCCGCCTTCGAGGCGCTGGAGGACCAGGCGGCGGCGGACCTGTTCCCCGGCGAACCCGGCCGGTTCGTGCGCACGCCGTGGGACCGGCCCGAGGGCGGCGGCGGCGTCATGGGCATGATGAGCGGCCGCCTGTTCGAGAAGGTCGGGGTGCATTGCTCCACCGTGCACGGCGCCTTTCCGGCCGACTATGCGAAACAGGTGCCGGGCGCGGCCGAGGACCCCCGCTTCTTCGCCACAGGGATCAGCCTGATCTGCCATCCGGTCAGTCCGCGCGTGCCGGCGGTGCACATGAACACCCGCTTCATCACAACGACCAGAAGCTGGTTCGGCGGCGGGGCCGATCTGACGCCGGTGCTGGACGCCGACCGGCGCCCCGACCATCCCGACACGGTGGATTTCCACGCCGCCCTGAAGGCCGCCTGCGACGCCCACGACCCGGACCACTACGCCCGCTTCAAGGCCTGGTGCGACGAGTATTTCTTCCTGCCCCACCGCAACGAGCCGCGCGGGACCGGGGGCATCTTCTACGACCATCTGGACAGCGGCGATCACGACGCCGACTTCGCCTTCACCCGCGACGTGGGCCAGGCGTTCATCGACGCCTATGTCCCGATCGTCGCCCGCCGGATGCAGGAGCCGTGGACAGCCCAGGAGCGCGAGGAACAGCTGGTCCGACGCGGCCGCTATGTGGAGTTCAACCTGCTCTACGACCGCGGCACCATGTTCGGCCTGAAGACCGGCGGCAATGTCGATTCGATCCTCAGTTCCATGCCGCCCCTGGTGAAATGGCCCTGATCAGCCGCCCAGGAACCCTCTGATCCAGCCGCCGACCAGTACGCGGTCATTCGGCGCGCCCAGGCTCTGCACGGCCTGATCCAGCAGCGCCTCCTCGATCCGCCCGCGCCGCCCCTCGTGCAGGGCTACGGCGAAGTCGGGGGCGAACTCCGGGTGGGGCTGGATCGAGACGGCGTCGGTCCCCCAGGCCAGTCCGGCGAAGGGGGTGAAGGCGCTGGCCAGCCAGACGCGGGCCTGGGGCGGTGTCTCGACCACCTGATCCTGGTGCGAACACGGCAGGGCGACGCGGTCAGCGGACGGCTGCATCCAGGGCTCGGCCGACACGACGTCATAGGCATGCAGGCCGACGCCCCAGCCGCGCTCGGACTTCTCGACCCGTCCGCCCAGGGCCTGGGCCATGGCCTGATGGCCGAAACAGACGCCGACCAGCCGCGTCTGGCCCTTCGCCTGCCGGATCCAGTCGAACAGGGGCGGCAGCCAGGCGTGATCCTCATAGACCCCCGCCGCCGAGCCGGTGAGGACGGCGCCGTCGAACGCGGCCACATCGGGCAGATCGCCAGCCGAAACGTCGAACCTCTGCGTCGTGAAGCCGTCGCCAAGGAGGGCGTCGAACATGTCTGCATAGTCGCCGAAGCGCGGCTGCAGGGCCGACGGCGGGGCGCCGGTCTCCAGGATGGCGATACGGCTCATGAGCGCCAGACCTCGGCCCGCGCCCCGGCCTCGCCGAGGGTTTCGGCCACCCAGGCGCAGACCGATTGCGCGTCCTGTTCGATGGCGGGCGAGGTGTTCAGCATCACCATGGCGCAGCCGTTCATCTTCATCGGATTGGTCAGGGGCCGCAGCCGCGCCTCGGCCACCAGGGCGGGCCCCGCCGGCGCCAACCGCCGCAGGAAGCCGTCGAAGGTCTCCATATCCTTCAGCGGGGTCCAGACGGCCACCACCCCCGCCGGATCGGCCCGCCGCGCGGCGATCACCGCATCGGCCGCGCGGTGATAGTCGTCGCCCCGTTCAAACGGCGGGTCGATCAGCACCAGCGATCCGCGCGCGCGCCGCATGGCCCCCGGCAGGGCGTCATAGCCGTCGCCCCCCTCAGCCGACGCCGCAGAAAAATCGGACAAAGCCTCGTCCAGCAGGGCCTTCACCTCATCCCGCAACTCGAACCCGCGATAGGCGTCGCCGGGCCGCAGCGCCCGGGCCGCCAGCAGGGGCGAGCCCGGATAGAAACGCACCCCGCCTTCAGGGTTCAGGGCCGCCACCTGATCGGCCAGGGCCTGGATCGGCGCGGGCAGGCCTCCCCCTGCCGCCATCAGCCGCGCCACCCCGGCCTCGGCTTCCGTCGACCGCGCGGCGTCTCCGGTCAGGTCATAGAGCCCGGCCCCCGCATGGGTGTCGAACACCGTCAGCGGCCCCGCCGCCTGCCGTTCCGCGATCAGACGCAGCAGCAGGGCGTGCTTGACCAGGTCGGCGAAGTTTCCGGCATGAAAGCTGTGGCGATAGTTCATAAGGGTCTGCTCCCCCGCCCTGTCGCCGGGGTCAAGCGAAACCACGGACCGCCGCATGATCGACCACCCCTGCCTGGACGACGCGGCCCGCACACCGCCCGACGCCGTGGCCGACGCTGCGGCCGACGGCCTGCGCCTGCGGGCCCTACATCATCGCGGCGGGACCGAGGTGGGGGTGCGGCGGGCCGAACGCCTGTGCAACCGCGAGCCGGTCAGCGACCGCGACATCAAGGCCATCTACAGCTATTTCGCCCGCCACGCCGTCGACGCCCGCGCGCGGGGCTGGGGCGATGAGGATCGGCCCTCCACCGGCTGGATCGCCTGGAACCTGTGGGGCGGTGATCCGGGGCGCGACTGGATCAACGATCTGCGCGCCCGCCTGCGCGACGCCGGCGTCTAGGTTTTGAGCCCGTAGATTTCGTCACCCTCGGGCTTGTCCCGAGGGCCCATGGCGGATGCAGGCTGGACAGATGGCTGTTCCAGCCGTTGAGGAGGACCATCCGCGTTCGAGGACGACGCAGGGATGGGCCCTCGGGACAAGCCCGAGGGTGACGGAGTGCTGAAAGTCTTTATGAAACTTGGACTCGGTTATGTGTCCGCATCCTGAAGGAACCGCGCCCCTCGCCCTTCGTTGCCGTGTGCGGACAAAGGGACGGGCGGCGATGGCGGAGGGATCGGCGGGCTTTGCGACAGAGACGGCGCCGCCGGGCCTGACCTGGTGCAGCGACGACAATCCCGGCCTGACCCGGCGCCGGTCAGGCAAGGGCTTCGCCTATCGGGATGGCGACGGAAAGCCGGTCCGCGACGCCCGCACGCTGGAACGCATCCGCGCCCTGGCCATCCCCCCGGCCTGGACCGAGGTGTGGATCTGCTCACGCGCCAACGGCCATATCCAGGCCACCGGCCGCGATGCGCGCGGGCGAAAGCAGTATCGCTATCACGACGACTGGAGCCGCCATGCGGCCGAGACCAAGTTCGAGCGCCTGGCCGACTTCGCCCGCGCCCTGCCCCGGCTGCGCGACCGGGTCGAGGCCGACCTGGGGCGGCGCGGCTTCACCCGAGACAAGGCCCTGGCTACCGCCGTGCGCCTGCTGGAGATCACCCTGATCCGGGTCGGCAACGCCCAGTACGCCAAGCAGAACCGCTCCTATGGCCTGACCACCCTGCACAAGCGGCATCTGGATGTGGACGGCGCAGCCCTGACCTTCGCCTTCAAGGGCAAGAGCGGGGTCGAGCACATGGTGCGGTTACGCGACCGGCGTCTGGCGCGGGTGGTGCGGGCCATGCGCGACCTGCCGGGGCAACAGCTGTTCAAATACCGCGACGACGAGGGCGTGCTGCGACCGGTCACCTCGGATGACGTCAACGCCTATATCCGCGAGGCCATCGGCGACGACTTCTCGGCCAAGGACTTCCGCACCTGGGCCGGCACAGTCTCGGCGGCGCGGGCGCTACGGGATTCAGAGGCGCCGACCTCGCCCATCGATGCGAAGACGAAGATCACCGTCTGCGTGAAGGCGGTGGCGGGCCTGCTGGGCAACACCCCGACCGTGTGCCGGTCGTCCTATGTCCACCCGGCGGTGTTCGAGATGTTCGAGACCGGACGGATCGCAGAGTTGCCGGGGTCGGAAGCCAAGGGGTTTGAGACTGCGCTGATCCGCCGGCTGGCCTAGCGTCTCCTCCCCATCGTCGATGGGGAGGTGGATCGGCGGCGAAGCCGGCGAGACGGAGGGGGTCGTGTCTTCGTGACGCGAAGAGCCCCTCCACCGCTTTCGGCGGTCCCCCTCCCCATGGAATGGGGAGGAGACGAAGGGGTTACGCCGCGCGGTCCCAGTCCAGCACCACCTTGCCCGACTGGCCGGCCTTCATGACCTCGAAGCCTTCGCGGAAGCGGTCATAGGAATACTGGTGGGTGATCAGCGGCTGCAGGTCCAGGCCGGCCTTCAGCAGGCCCAGCATCTTGCGCCAGGTGGTGAACATCTCGCGGCCATAGACGCCCTTGATGGTCAGGGCCTTCAGGATGATGGCGCCCCAGTCCGTCTCCATCGGCTTGGACGGAATGCCCAGCAGCGCCATGCCGCCGCCCATGATCAGGGTGTCGACGCACTGTTTGAAGGCGATGGGCGAACCCGACATCTCCAGCGCCACATCAAAGCCGACCTTCAGGCCCAGTTCGTGCATGACGTCGTGCAGGTCTTCCCTGGTGGTGTTCACCGTGCGCACGCCCGGCGCCACCTTCTGGGCCAGGTCCAGGCGGAAATCGTTGATGTCGGTCAGCACCACCGTGCGGGCGCCGGCATGGCGCGCCACGGCGGCGGCCATCATGCCGATCGGCCCGGCGCCGGTGACCAGAACGTCCTCGCCCAACAGGTCGAATTGCTGGGCCGTGTGCACCGCATTGCCGAACGGGTCCAGGATGGCGCCGATCTCATAGGGCACGTCGTCCGGCAGCTCGATCACGTTGAAGGCCGGGGCCACGACATATTCGGCGAAGGCGCCCTGGCGGTTCACCCCGATGCCGCGGGTATGGGGGTCCAGGTGGAAATGGCCGGCGCGGGCCGCCTCGCTGTTCAGGTCGATGACGTGACCCTCGGCCGAGACGCGCTGACCGACCTTGAGCCTGCGATCCACGTCCTTGCCGATGGCGACGATCTCGCCGGCGAACTCATGGCCGGTGATCATGGGGACGGGGACGTTCTTCTGGGACCACTCGTCCCAGTTCCAGATGTGGATGTCGGTGCCGCAGACGGCCGTTCGCTTGACGCGGATCAGCACATCCTCGTCGCCCGGCGTCGGCACGGGTGCGTCGATCAGCTCCAGCCCCTCGGCGGGCTTGGTCTTTGCCAGGGCCTTCATGGTGTCGGTCATCAGATCACTCCTGTTCCAAAGCCCCCCTCCCGAGAGGAGAGGGGTTGGGGTGAGGGCGACCGGCGCGAACGCTCGGGCGCCGTAGCCCCTCACCCTTTCGCCTGACCGATCGCTGCGCTCTCGGGGGCTCAAGCCCTCTCCCGCCGGGAGAGGGAGGTTTAAATCACGCCCAGTTCCCGCCCGGCCGTCTTGAACGCGTCCACCGCCTGATCGATTTGCTCGAACGTATGCGCCGCCGACATCTGGGTGCGGATGCGGGCCTGGCCGCGCGGCACGACGGGGAAGGAAAAGCCGATCACATAGACGCCAAGCTCCAGCATCCGGGCGGCCATGTCCTGGGCCAGCTTGGCGTCGCCCAGCATGACCGGAATGATCGGGTGTTCGCCCGGCAGCAGGGTGAACCCCGCCTTCGTCATCGCCGCGCGATAGCGGGCGGCGTTGGCGAACAGCTGGGTCCGCAGGGCGTCGCCTTCCGACCCCGCCGCGATGCGGATCGCCTCCAGGCTGGACCCGCACACCGCCGGCGACAGGGCGTTGGAGAACAGATAGGGCCGCGCCCGCTGTTTCAGCAGCTCCACCACCGGCCGGGTTGCGCAGATGAAGCCGCCCATGGCCCCGCCCAGCGCCTTGCCGAAGGTGCCGGTGACGAAATCGACCTTCACCCCGTGGTGCGCATACGACCCCCGCCCCTGCGGCCCCATGAAGCCGGTGGCGTGGCAGTCGTCGACCATGATCAGGGCGTCGTATTTGTCGGCCAGTGCCCGGATGTCTTTCAAACGGGCCACATAGCCGTCCATCGAGAAGGCGCCGTCGGTGGCGATGATGATGTCGCGCGCGCCGTCGGCCCGGGCCTGCTTCAGCTGGGCCTCCAGGTCATCCATGTCCGAGTTGGCGAAGCGATACCGTTTCGCCTTGCACAGCCGCACCCCGTCGATGATCGAGGCGTGGTTCAGGCTGTCGGACACAATGGCGTCGTCCGCCCCGAACAGGGGTTCGAAGATCCCGCCGTTGGCGTCGAAGGCGGCGGCGAACAGGATGGCGTCCTCGAACCCCAGATAGCCGGCGATGGCCGCTTCCAGTTCCTTGTGGATCTCCAGCGTGCCGCAGATGAAGCGCACCGAGGCCGTGCCCGCGCCCCAGCGCTCTTGCGCCGCGATCCCCGCCTGGGCCACCCGCTCGTCGCCCGCCAGGCCCAGATAGTTGTTGGCGCAGAAATTCAGCACCTCGCGCCCGCCGACCCGGATGACCGGCCCCTGGCGGCTGGCGATCACCCGTTCGGGCTTGGTCAGGCCCTGCTGGCCGATGTCGGACAGTTCCTGGGCGATACGGTCGTGGAAACCCTGCGTCATGGCCGCTCCGCTACGCCGAATCCGCCGACGACGCCAGAGCGGGCGATCAGGTTCGCGCGCCCCTCACGGCAGATGGCGCAGCGGGAGGCGCGGGTTGACGATCCGGCTCGGCCACCGGCCGCACCGGGCTGACCTGGACCCGGCCGCCGCAGGGGGTGAAGCTCTTGTCCAGACTGACCGCCGCCGTGTCGCCCGGCGCCGTCACCCGCACCCGCGCCCCGGCCGGGCAGGTCTTCTCGCCCTGATCCTCATGCGGCATCACGTTCCAGGCCAGGTCGAAATAGGCCCTGCCCTGGGGCGCCAGTTCGACTGGGGCGGGCGGCTGGCCGTTGCGGAAATAGCTGCCCGGGTTCTGTTCGGTGCGGACGGTGGTCAGGTTGCGGCCGCGCGCGTCCTGTACCGTCAGGCCCGGATAGCCGGTCAGGCTGCAGGCCGTCGTCCCCATGTTCTGCAGCGACAATATGGTGACCCGGTTGCCGGCCCCGGCGTCGCCGCCCGCCTCGGCCAGCTTCAGCTGAGGCCCGCGACAGGGGGCGGAAGCCGGGGTCACGCCGGGCGCCGGCGCCTGGACGGGCGGAACGGGCTCGCCCGGCGCGGTCGCCGGCGTCGGCCGGCTGCACCGTTCCAGAACCGCCACCCCGACATCGTCATTGGGGCCCAGGCGGCTGAGTGTCGCGGTCTCCTGCGGTCCGCGCGCGGCGCTCCACCACTCCAGCCCAGACCCTGCATAGCGGGCGCCGCTGGCCGAAACCACGGTGCGCAGGGTGTAGGTCTGGCCCTTGTAGGTCACCTGGGCCGTCGAGGCGTCGGGATACTGGACCTCGACCGTCTGGCCGCTTTCGCAGGCATAGCCGACCGGCGGCGCCGGCGGCGTCTGGGGCGCGGGCGAGGGCTCGACCGGCTGCGGCGGCTGTTCGGCGCCCTGCTGGGTGCAGGCGGCGGCCAGGGCCATCACGGCGACGGCGGCGGTCAAGCGAAGGCTCATGGTGGTGTCCATCAGGGTTAAGGCTCGGTCGGATCAACGTGCGTTCAGGCTAAAGGCTCCGCTTGGCCGCGCAAGCGGCGCCGATGGGACAACGGCCGCAGTCCGGATCGGTCGGCCGGCATCGCGTCTGGCCCAGGCGCTTCAGCTGAAGGTGAAAATCCGCCAGGTCCGACGCCGCCCAGTCGTCGGGCAGCGCGGCCATCATCATTTCCCAGGCCTGGCCGATGTCGGCGTCATGGGCGACCAGCCCGTATCGGCCGGCGACCCGCAGGACGTGGCTGTCCACAACCATCGACCGGCGGTTCAGGGAGCTGAAATTCAGGACGGACGCCGCGACCATGGGCCCCGTGTTCGGCAGGCCTTCCAGCCAGGCAGGCGCCGCCTCGATCGGCCAATCCTGCAGGAAATCCAGCGACAGACCGCCGGTCCGGGCGCGGATCACACGAAGGGCGGCGACCAGGCGCTCGGCCTTGTCCCGGGCGAAGGTGACCTCGCGGCGATATGCGGCAGGGCGGCCGCCAAGGCGGTCCCGTCGGGATAGGCGGCGGCCAGGGCGAAGAAGGCCTGCCACGAGACGGCGTCATAGGTCCTGGCGCCAAGACTGGAGCGGATGAGCTGGCTGAGCGGGCCCAGCCGATCACCCCCCGGGATCTGGCCCTGACAGCCTCGGCCGGGGACATGATCGTCCAGCTGCATCCCGGCACGGCCACCCGCTACCACCAGCTGGTCGAGCAACTTCAGGCCACGATCGGGCAAAGTCGCGGACGACGCCGATGTCGAGCGCACAAACGAAAACGCCCGTGCGGCGCTGCGGGCGCTCATCACGGGCGTTCGAGTGATTCCGGCCAATGGCCGTGGAAATTATGAGTTGGACCTGGAAGGCGATCTAGCCCCGCTCCTGGAGGCAGGAAGCGGGGCTAGGTTATCGTTGGGTGCGGGAGGTGGATTTGAACCACCGACCTTCAGGTTATGAGCCTGACGAGCTACCGGGCTGCTCCATCCCGCGGCAAGCCGGGTTGTGAAGGAAGAACACGTTCATTTCTGTCTGTTCGGTAGACCCGGCAGCGACCTACTCTCCCGCGCCTTGAGACGAAGTACCATTGGCTCTGGAGGGCTTAACGACCGAGTTCGGAATGGGATCGGGTGGGGAACCTCCGACATAGCCACCAGGTCAACCGAACAGACAGAAAGCGTGAAGACATTGTCGGACGATCGACTGTCAGGGTCGATCATCGAATGAGTTTTGCTGAGAAACGATCAAACCGATCGGATTATTAGTACCGGTAAGCTTCATGCGTCGCCGCACTTCCACACCCGGCCTATCAACGTGGTAGTCTTCCACGATCCTCAGCGAAGCCTTGTTTTGAGGTTAGTTTCCCGCTTAGATGCTTTCAGCGGTTATCTATTCCATACTTAGCTACCCTGCTGCACAGCTGGCGCCATGACAGGTCCACCAGAGGTATGTCCATCCCGGTCCTCTCGTACTAGGGACAGATCCTCTCAAGCTTCGAACACCCACGGCAGATAGGGACCA
>NZ_JAHBYB010000017.1 GCF_019636155.1 Brevundimonas sp.
GCTCGATCCGGGATCGAAGGCGTCTCGCGCGCGAGAGGCGTGCCTATATAGGGCCGGGGCGGGGGGTTCAAGCCGTGCGTGGTCCATGGCGCCGGGCGGCGGAGGACAGGCCGCGCCGTGGCGTCGCATCGCCATCGGGCCCCGCGCGTCCCATGCTGGACCCTTCTTGGCCGAACCGGAGTTTCCGCCATGCGCTCGATGACCCTCGCCGCCCTGGGCCTCATGGCCCTGGCCGCCGCCTGCCAGGCCCAGAGCCCCGCGCCGACGCCGGACGGGCCGCTGGAGACCCGCAGCCCCAACGCCCCGGACCAGCAGCCGGCCTTCGCCGGCCAGACCCGCGCCCCGGCGGTGCGGACGGACACGGCCCTGGCCCATACGGTCGTGGCCTCGGGCCTGTCGCATCCCTGGGGCCTGGCCCTGTTGCCAGATGGGCGCTGGCTGGTGACCGAACGGCCCGGGCGGCTGCGGATCGTCTCGGCGGACGGGATGGTGGGGGCGCCGATCACCGGCCTGCCCGCCGTCGCCGCGCGCGGCCAGGGCGGGCTGCTGGACGTCGCGGTCGGCCCCGCCTTCGCCCAGGACCGGATGATCTACTGGTCCTATGCCGAGCCGCGCCAGGGCGGCAACGCCACCAGCGTGGCGCGCGGCCGCCTGTCGGACGACGGAACGCGGCTGGAACAGGTTCAGGTCATCTTCCGCGCCCTGCCGGCCTATGACGGCGACAAGCATTTCGGCTCGGCCCTGGCCTTCGCGCCGGACGGGACCCTGTTCGTCACCCTGGGCGAGCGGTCGGACAAGCCGATGCGGCCCCAGGCGCAGCAGCTGGATTCCCACATGGGCAAGGTGGTCCGGATCAACGCCGACGGCTCGGTCCCGCACGACAATCCCTTCGTCGGCCGCGCCGGCGCCCTGCCCGAGATATGGTCCCTGGGTCATCGCAACGTCCAGGGCGCCGCCATCGGCCCGGACGGCGCCCTGTGGACCGTCGAGCACGGCACGCGCGGCGGCGACGAACTGAACCGTCCCGAGGCCGGCCACAACTACGGCTGGCCCGTCGTCGCCTATGGGATCGAATACGCCGGCGGGGCGATAAACGACGGGATCACGGTCCGCGAGGGGATGGATCAGCCGCTCTACTACTGGGACCCGGTGATCGCGCCGGGCGGGGCGGTCTTCTACGACGGGGCCCTGTTCCCCGGCTGGCGGGGTAATCTGCTGGTGGCCTCGCTGAAGGAAAAACACATCGCCCGTCTGGTGCTGGACGGACGCCGGGTGGTGGGCGAGGAGCGGCTTCTGACCGACCTGGGCGAACGGGTCCGCGATGTCGCCGTGGGGCCGGACGGGGCCGTCTGGGCCATCACCGACGAGGACGACGGCAAGCTGGTGCGCCTGGCCCCCCGCGCCTGACCCTTGGCGCCTGAACGTCCCGGTGCTGGACGAAGGGGACCGGGGTCGGCTACCGGGTCTGCGACTGGAGCCGCCATGACCGACCTGCCCCCCGCCTCGCTCGACGCCTGGGCCGACCTGGCCCGCAAGGCGCTGAAGGGCGCGCCCCTGGAGGGGCTGACCCGCCCCGACGCCGACGGCCTGCCGGTGCGCCCCCTCTATGTCGCGGGCGATACCGAGATGGTGCGGGCGCCGCGCCCTACGCCCGCCGACGGCCGGGGCTGGGACATCCGCGTCCCGGTCCGCGCCGAGACCCCGGCCCAGGCCAATCCGGTCGTGCTGGAGGAACTGCGCGAGGGGGCGGCCTCGATCCTGCTGTCGGGCCCCGCCGTCGCCGACCCTGACGCCCTGGCCCGGACGCTGGACGGGGTGGCGTTGGAACTGGCCCCCGTCGGCCTGGATGCGGGCTCAAATGGTGTCGCGGCCGCCGACGCCCTGGCCGCCGCCGCCAAGGGGGCGCCGCGCGCGCGCCTGATGCTGCATCTGGACCCGATTTCCGACTTCGCCGTCGCGGGCGGGATCGCCGGCGGGATAGAGGACGCCCTGGCCCGGACCGCCCAGGCGGCCGCGCGCCACGCCGGCCCCTATCCCCTGGCCAGCCTGTTCCTGGCCTCGGGCCGGGCGGCGCACGAGGCGGGCGGGACCATCGCCCAGGAACTGGGCTTCGCCCTGGCCGCCGCCGCCGAACTGCTGCGGGCCGCGACCGGGGCCGGCCTGCCGGCGCCGCGCGCCCTGGCCGCCACCGTCCTGGGCCTGTCGCTTGACGCGGAATATCTGGACGGGGTGGCCAAGGTGCGGGCCGCGCGTCTGATGTGGCGGTCGTTCAGCCGCGCCGCCGGGGCCGAGACCCCGGCGGTGATCGAGGCCCGGTCCTCGCGCCGCATGCTGGACGCGCGCGATCCCTGGCCCAATCTGCTGCGGCTGACGGCGGCCGGTTTCGCCGGGGCCGTGGGCGGGGCCGACGCCGTCGTCCTGGACGGCTTCACCGCCGCCGCCGGGGTTCCGGACGCCTTCGCCCGGCGACTGGCGCGCAATACGCAGTTGGTTCTGATGGAAGAGGCCCAGCTGGGCCGGGTGGACGATCCCGCCGCCGGTTCCTGGTTCCTGGACGCCCGCACCCGCGACCTGGCCCAGGCCGGCTGGGCCGAGTTCCAGCGCATCGAGGCCGAGGGCGGGCTGGTCGCCGCCCTGAAGGCCGGGGCCGTCCAGGCGCCGATCGCGGCCGCGCGTCAGGCGCGCCAGGCCGCCCTGGCCGAAGCCGGCGCGGTGATGGTCGGGGTCAACCGCTTCGTCGATCCCGAGCCTCGCCCCGCCCCGGTCGAGGCGCCGCCCACCACGACCGCCCCCGGCGGCGACGCCTGCGCGCCCCTGACGCCCGTCCGCTGGTCCGCCCCGTTCGAGGAGGCCGCCCGATGAGCCGCCCGTTCGACTTCACCGCCGCGCCGCTGGACCTGTCGCCCCTGTCTCCCGCCGCCGCGCGCGAGCCCTGGACCACGCCCGAGGGGATCGACATCCCTTCGCGCTTCGACGCCTCGGCGCGCGACGGTCTGGACTTCATCCATGGCCTGCCGGGGATCGCCCCCTATCTGCGCGGCCCCTATCCGACCATGTACGCGTCCAATCCCTGGACCATCCGCCAGTACGCGGGTTTCTCGACCGCCGAGGAATCCAACGCCTTCTATCGACGCAACCTGGCGGCGGGACAGAAGGGACTGTCCATCGCCTTCGACCTGGCCACCCACCGGGGTTACGACAGCGACCATCCGCGCGTGGCCGGCGACGTCGGCATGGCGGGGGTGGCCATCGATTCCATCCTGGACATGCGGACCCTGTTCGACGGCATCCCGCTGGACCAGATGTCGGTCTCCATGACCATGAACGGCGCCGTCCTGCCGATCCTGGCCCTCTATGTCGTGGCGGCCGAAGAACAGGGCGTGGCCCATTCCGCCCTGACCGGGACCATCCAGAATGACATCCTCAAGGAGTTCATGGTCCGCAACACCTACATCTATCCGCCGGCGCCCAGCATGCGGATCATCGCGGACATCTTCGCCTGGACGGCCCAGAACGCGCCGAAATTCAACTCCATCTCCATCAGCGGCTATCACATGCAGGAGGCGGGGGCCTCGGCCGATCTGGAGATGGCCTACACCCTGGCCGACGGCGTGGAATACGCCCGCGCCGGGGTCGCCTCGGGCCTGCCGATCGACAAGTTCGCGCCGCGCCTGAGCTTCTTCTGGGCCATCGGCATGAACTATTTCATGGAGACGGCCAAGATGCGGGCCGCCCGCATGCTGTGGGCCGAGGCGATCCAGGCCGAGTTTTCACCGACCGATCCGAAATCCCTGGCCCTGCGCGCCCACTGCCAGACTTCGGGCTGGTCGCTGGCGGCCCAGGACGTGTTCAACAATGTCCCGCGCACCATGGTCGAGGCCATGGCGGCGGCGGCGGGCCAGACCCAGAGCCTGCATACCAATTCGCTGGACGAGGCCCTGGCCCTGCCGACCGACTTCTCGGCCCGGATCGCCCGCAACACCCAGCTGCTGATCCAGCACGAGACCGGGATCACCGGCGTCATCGATCCCTGGGGCGGCAGCCTCTATGTCGAGCGGCTGACGCACGAACTGGCGACCCGCGCCCGCGCCCACATGGCCGAGGTCCAGGCCCTGGGCGGCATGGCCAAGGCCATCGAGGCCGGGGTGCCCAAGCTGCGCATCGAAGAGGCCGCCGCCCGCACCCAGGCCCGCATCGACACCGGCCAGCAGACCGTGGTCGGGGTGAACAAATATCTGTCCGATACGCCCGACGACATTCCGGTGCTGAAGGTCGACAACGCCCAGGTCCGCGCCGCCCAGATCGCCAAGCTGGAACGGTTGCGGGCCGAACGCGACCCGGCCGCCGTCGACGCCGCCCTGACCGCCCTGACCAACGGGGCGAAAGGAAACGCCAACCTTCTGGAGCTGTCGGTCCAGGCCGCGCGGGCCAAGGCCACGGTGGGCGAGATTTCCGACGCGCTGGAGGCCGCCTTCGGCCGCCATGTGGCCGAGGTCCGCACCGTGCGCGGCGTCTATGGCGCCACGGCGGGGGACGAGCCGCGCGTGACCCGCGCCCGCCAGATGGTCGCCGCCTTCGTCGAGAATGACGGCGGCCCGCCGCGCATCCTGATCGCCAAACTGGGCCAGGACGGCCACGACCGGGGCCAGAAGGTGGTGGCGACCGGCTATGCCGACCTGGGCATCGACGCCATCGCCGGTCCCCTGTTCCAGACGCCGGAAGAGGCCGCGAAACAGGCGGTCGAGCAGAAGGTCCACGCCGTCGGCGCCTCGTCCCTGGCGGCCGGCCACCTGACCCTGGCGCCGGCCCTGATCGCCGAGCTGAAGAAGCTGGGGCGCGAGGACATCATGGTGGTGGTCGGCGGGGTCATTCCGCCCGCGGACGTCCAGCCCCTGCTGGACGCCGGTGTGGCCGCCGTCTATCCGCCCGGCTCGGTGGTGGCCGAGACGGCGGCGGACCTGCTGGACAGGCTGAACATCCGCCTGGGCTACGCCCAGAGGCCGTGACGGCTCAGGGGCGCGAGCGACTGGGCAGGGCGGCGACCTGTTCGGCCGTCAGCTGGCGCGCCACCCGCGCCCGGCACGGCATGCTGGCGGCGGGACTGCCGCTGCGATAGCCGATGACGGCGTCGTCATTGACGCACAGCCGGCTGCCGCCCACGAATTCCTTCTGGATCGTCAGGCTGTTGGCCCAGTCCAAATCCTGGCAGAAGCCGCGGCTTTCCAGCTCGAACACCTCGCCGCGCGAGGTCCGCAGATACAGGTTGTCGGTGTCGCCGGCGCGGAAATTGGTCACCGAGGGGGTGCTGAAACAGGCGCGCGGCCCGTCCGAAGGGCCCCCGGTCGAGGGGGCGGGGGTGGGGGCGCAGGCCGCGACGGCGGCTCCGGCGGCGATCAGGCAAAGGGCGGTCAGGCGCATGGCGGGTCTCCCGGTCCTTGGATGGCTCCATCCCTTATAGCGCCGTTTCGCCCGGCCGGTTGCGTCCCGCGCGCCACATCGATGATCGACTCCAGTTCGGCGGGCAGGGGACCGGCCGCGCCGGACATCCGCGCCGCCAGATGTTCGGCCAGCAGGGGCGCCAGGCACAGGCCGCGCGACCCCAGTCCCGTCAATACGAACAGGCCCGGCGCCAGGGCGCCGACGAACGGCAGGCGATCCGGCGTGGTCGCCCGCACCGCCGCCCGGGCCCGGGTCGGCAGGATCTCGACCTGATCCGCCAGCCGGGGCAGCCGCTGCGCCAGTCGCTCGCGATTGGCCCGGGCTTCCTCGGCCCGGATGTCCGTCGCCGCCTCGTCCCGCACATGGCTGGCCCCGAACAGCAGGCCGCCCGCGCCCGGCGCCGCATAGCCGCCCCAGGCCGCCGCCGTCTCCGACCGGCCGCCCTCGACCCATTCCGCCTGGCCCCGCACCGGTCGCAGCCCCAGCTCCGGCGCCAGGGCCGCCGCGCCCCAGCCGGCGGCGATCACCACCTGGGCCGCCTCCAGCACCGTCTCGCCCTCCGGACCCATCAGACGCCAGCCGCCATCGGTCGGGGTCAGACCGCCGACGCGCGCCCGCACCGTCCGGACGCCCTCCAGCCAGGTTTCCAGGATCCTGGGCGGCCGGACCGCCATGGCCGTCCCCATCCATAGGCCGCCCACCGAAACCGGCTGGTCCAGCCGCGCGGCGACCGCCTCGGCCGTCATCGGCTGCATGGCGCCCATCGGCCAAAGGGGCTGGACGGCGATACGAGCGAACCGCCCCTCGTCGCGCGTGCCCGATTGAAGCTGCAGCACCCCTTGGGCCGTCACCGCTCCGTCGATGCGGCGATAGAGGTCGCCGGCCCGCTCCAGGGCCTGGGCGAACAGGGCGGCGATCCGGGCTTCGCCGACATCCAGGCGCGGCGTGACCAGTCCGGCGGGAAAACCCGATCCGCCCGCGCCCGGCCCTTCGGCCTCGACCACCGTCACCGTGCGTCCCAGGGCGGTCAGGGCCCGCGCCAGGGCCGCTCCGGCTATGCCCGCCCCGATCACGGCGACCGGCCCGTCAGGGGCGGGCGGCGGCGGGCCGTCCGGCGCCTGGGCCTCCAGCCGTTCGCGCTTGCGGCCGTGGCCGGGCCGTTTCTCGACCGAGAACCCCTGGGCCGCCAGGCCGCGCCGCACCGCCCCGGCGACGGTGAAGGTGGCCAGGCGCGCGCCGGGCGCCGAACGGGCCGCCACCGCCTCCAGCACCGTCTCGGACCACATGCCGGGATTGGTCGCCGGGGCGAAACCGTCCAGGAACCAGGCGTCGGCGCGCCCATCCCACTGGGCCAGGGCCCAGGCCGCGTCCCCGACCGCCAGATCCAGCACCGCGTCGAATCCGTCCAGGTCCAGCCGGTGGAAGCCGGGCGTGGTAGGCGGCCAGACGTCCAGCAGGGCCTGGGCCGCCTCGGCGATCTCGGGCCAGGCGGCCAGGGCGCGCGCCGCCTCGTCCCGGCCCAGGGGAAAGGCCTCGATCGAAAACAGATGCAGTCGCCCGCCCGGCGGCCTTTCGCGCCGCCACAGGTCCAGCAGGGCCGCGATGTTCAGCCCGGTCCCGAACCCCAGTTCGCCGACGGTGAACCGCAGCCGCCCGCCCCAGGCCTGGGGCAGGCCGCACCCGGCCAGGAAGACTGCCCGGCTCTCGGCCAGGCCGTCCTCGCGCGAGAAATAGACGTCGTCGAATCGGCCGGAGCGCGGCGCGCCCTCGGGCGTCCAGACCAGTCGGGGCGAACGGTCGTCGGTCATCGTGCTGATCTAGCATCGACCACGAAAAAGGGCCGCCCCTTGCGGGACGGCCCTTCCGACGGATCCGAAGATCCGAAGGTTCGCGTCGCTTAGTGAGCGGCGGCCGGGGCAGCCGGAGCAGCGGCGGCGTCGGCGGCCGGAGCGGCGGCGGCGTCGGTCGCGGCAGCGGCGGCGTCGCCAGCAGCGGCGGCGGCGTCGGTGGCGGCGGCGTCGGCAGTGGCGGCGGCGTCGGCGGCCGTGTCGGCGGCGGCGGCGGCGTCTTCAGCCTTGTCTTCGGCGGCCGGTTGGCAGGCGGCCAGGGCCAGAGCGGCGGCCGAGGCGGCGATCAGAGCGGTGATGCGCATTGGAAAAGTCCTTCAGAAGGTCATGCGGGGCCATGAATCCCCGTGCCGACCAGATAACGGAAACGTGAGGCGAAGCGCAAGCGGATTCTCACGCGCCCGTGATCGCCGCCAGGCCTCCGCGCACGAAAAAGGGGGCCGCCGAAGCGACCCCCTTCCCAACGTCCGAAGACGTCGTGGCCTTATTGGGCCGGAGCAGCCGGAGCAGCCGGAGCGGCGTCGGCGGCCGGAGCGGCGGCGGCAGCGGCGTCGGCCGAAGCGGCGGCGTCGGTCGCGGCGGCGCCGGCGGCGGCGGCGTCAGCAGCAGCGGCGTCGGCCGAAACGGCGGCGTCGGCGGCGGCGGCTTCTTCAGTCTTTTCGGTAGCGGCCGGCTGGCAGGCGGCCAGGGCCAGGGCGGCGGCCGAGGCGGCGATCAGAGCGGTGATGCGCATGGGAAAACCCCTAAGGTTGGATTCGACGAAAGCTTGAGCTTCCACCCCCATCGGTAACGCGTTCGTGAGGGGAAGGAAAGGCCTATCGGGCGCTGCGGCGTCGCGGCGCGCATCAGACGGCCGGGGCGGCCGACAGGGCTTCTTCCATTTCCAAGAAGGAAGGCTGGGCCCCCGACGGGATGTCGCCGCGGCCGATCTCGACCGAAATCTGGGCCGCATTGCCGTGCAGGTGAGCCACCAGGACCGACTGGATGATCTTGTAATAGGCGCCGTCGCCCTCGACGATCTCCTTCAGCCGGTTGGCGAAGGGGCCGATCAGCCCGTAGGCCAGGAACACCCCCAGGAAGGTGCCGACCAGGGCGCCGCCGATCATCCCGCCCAGGATTTCCGGCGGCTCGGTGATGGCGCCCATGGTCTTGATGACCCCCAGCACGGCCACGACGATGCCCAGGGCGGGCAGGGCGTCGGCCATGTTCTGCAGGGCGTGTGCGCCGGCCAGGGCCTCGTGGTGATGCTTCTCCAGCTGCTTTTCCATGGCGTCCTCGATCTGGTGCGGGTCCTCGAGGTTCATGGTCATCATCCGCAGGGTGTCGCAGATGAAATCGACGGCGAAATGGTCCTTCAGAACCTTGGGGAAGTTCTGAAAGATGCTGCTTTCGGCGGGTTTCTCGATATGGCTTTCCAGGGCGATGACGCCCTTGGACTTCATCGTCTTGGTCAGCTGGAACAGCAGGGACAGCAGGTCCTTGTAGTCCTGCTTCTTCCACTTGTTGCCGCCGAAGATGCGGCCGAAGCCGCCCAGGGTCGCCTTGATGGCGCCGATCGAATTGCCGATCAGGAAGGCCGCGATGCCCGACCCCAGGATGCCCATCAGCTCGAAGGGCAGGGAGTGCAGGATCACCGCCATCTTGCCCCCGGCCAGCAGATAGCTGCCGAAGACCATGCCGAAAAGCAGCACGATGCCGATGATCTGGAACATGTTGGGCCGGCCCGACGCGAAGAGAGGCGCCGACCATCGCCGTTAATGATTAAAGGCCGGTTGCCGCGACGCCGGGCCTACAGCCGGAACTCGCCCGAGGCGATCGCCGCCAGGGCCGTGGGCGTCAGCTTCTGATAGCCGTTCTTGCCGCCGCGCACATAGACCTGGCCGTCCACCCGTTCCGGGTCATAGCCCTCGGAGACCAGGTCGACCTTGCGGTATTTGAAGGTCCCGGTGGTGTCGACCGCCTTGATCAGCCGCACGAACACGGGCTGGGCGTAGGAGGGCAGTTGGCCCTGGGCGTATTCGGCGAAGGCCTTGGCGCTGAACCGTCCGTCGGCGACCACGGCGACCATCCCCGCCTTGCCCTCGTGGCCCGGCACCGGCACCCCATAGGCGATCACCTCGTGCACGCCCGGCGCCTCGGCCAGCCTTTGTTCGACCTCGGTGGTCGAGACGTTCTCGCCCTTCCAGCGGAAGGTGTCGCCGATCCGGTCGACGAAATAGAAATAGCCCTCGGAATCCTGGCGCATCAGGTCGCCGGTGCGGAACCAGCGATCGCCGCGCTTGAACACGTCGGTCAGGATCTTCTTCTCCGAGGCGGCCTTGTCGGCATAGCCGGAGAAATCGTGCCGCACGTCGTCGCCGATCATGCCGATGGCCTCGCCGATCTCGCCCACGGACGTCGCCTGGCACAGGCCGTTGGAGCCGCGCACCGGCGTCTCGGTCTCGACGTCGAACCGCACCAGACGGATGTTGATGCGGCTCTTCAGCAGGCGCGGAACCCGGCCGATGGCCCCCGGCTTGCCGTCGAAATTGAACAGGGAGACATTGCCCTCGGTCGAGCCGTAGAATTCCAGGATGCGCGGGATGGCGAAGCGCGACTGGAACTCTTCCCAGACATCCGGACGCAGGCCATTGCCGAAGGCCAGGCGCAGCCTGTGCGCCCGGTCGTCCTCGCCCGGCGGCGAATTGACCAGATAGCGGCACAGCTCGCCGATATAGACGAACATGGTGGCCCCGGATTCCCGCACGTCGGGCCAGAAGGCCGTGGCCGAGAACCGCTTGCGCAGGATCAGCCGCGCCCCGTTCAGCAGGGCGGCGCCGACCCCCACCAGGCCGCCGGTCGAATGGTACAGCGGCAGGCAGTTGTAGATCCGGTCCTCCGGCGTCGATTCGGTGCAGCCGGCGAAGGCGCGCATATAGGTGCGGGCCCGCGAATGGGGGATGCGCGCCGCCTTGGGCAGGCCCGTCGTGCCCGAGGTATAGATGAACAGGGCCGTGTCCCGGTTGGTCAGCCCGGCCCGCACCGAAGGCGACGGCCGCACCGAGGAGCCGCCGCGCACGGCCCCGTCCAGCCCGCGCCTCTGGCTGGTCTCGTTCTCGGGCGTCAGGCCCAGGACCCACAGCATCAGGTTCTGTTTGACGAAGGGCCGCGCCTCCTCGACCTCGCGCCAGCAGTCCTCGTCGGCCACGACGTTGAAGGCGCCCGACAGGGCCAGGCAGTGGGCCAAAGCCTGTCCCGTCAGATTGGTGTTGATCAGGGCCGTGGCGATGCCGACCTTGGCGAACCCCAGCCAGGCCGCCAGGTATTCGGCGCGGTTGCTCATGACCAGGGCGATCACCTCGCCGCGCCTCAGGCCCCGGTCCTTGGCCCAGTGGCCGAACCGGTTGGCCAGGGCGTCCAGTTCGCGATAGGTCAGGCTGCGATGCTCGTCCTGGACCGCCACCTTGTCGGCGAACCGGTCGACGGCCTCCTCGAAGTCGTCGCTGACCAGAACCGGGCTGTCCAGGGTGATCGGCTTGATGCGGTTCAGCAGCCGGCGCAGGGAGGCGACGAAACGCAGATCGCGCTTGATGTTCGCCACCAGGCCCATGTCGCTCTCCCTTTCGCCGTTCCCAACCCTGATGAACAAGCGCGGCGGGCCGGTCAACCGCAAGGCGAGCGCGCTCCGGTCCGGGGGGGCCGTTCCGGCGCCCCGCGTGGCGCCGATGCGTCGGGTGACGCGGCGTCATCTCCGTCAGGGTTGGAAGGCTTGAACATAAGGCCAAGCCAGCGCTTAATCCGCCTAACGACGTTCACGGCATCGGGCCGTGATGTCCGGGGATTCGATCATTTTCGGGGGTTCATCCATGAAGACCATGCTTTTCGCCGCGGGCCTCGCGCTCGCCGCCCTCGCCGGACCGGCGGCGGCCCAGGACTACAACGCCAACGCCAACTACGGCGACGTTCGCCTGTCGCCCGGCTTCACGCCCGACCCGCACCTGATCGCCATGCGCGCCGGCGGGACCATCGACGCCTCGACCCGCTTCAACACCTGCCGCGGCTTCATCACGGCCCAGCCGGACGCGCGCCTGTGGTGGGACGGCAAGGGGTCGCTGAACCTGAAGATCTCGGCGATCTCCAACTCGGACGTCACCCTGGTGGTCAACGGTCCGAACGGCGAATGGTATTGCGACGACGACAGCGGCGACGGCTTCAACCCCCTGGTCACCCTCAGCCCGGTCGCCGGCCGCTACGAGATCTGGGTCGGCACCTATTCTAGCGGCGAAACCAAGCCCGCGGTCCTGTCGATCTCTGAAGTCACCAACTTCTGAGGCAACCTTCGCCATAATCGGTCAGTCTTCACGACCGGTCTCACAGTCAAGCCGTTGTCGCCACATGTATGGCGGCAACGGTTTTTCTTTGCGGCGATGCACAAAAACAGGAACCGAGTTCATCTACCTGGGTTCTCCTCGTTCAAGACGCTAGAGGAGGTCTCCCATGTCCATGACCTATGCCGATCAACCGCGCACCACCGCCCTGAAGGGCGCGGATCAACCGGTTCATGCGCGCGAAGAACCCGTTTTCGTTCCCGCCTACGCCCGCGGCGGCCGTCGCGGCCGAGGCGGGGTGCGTGCCTGGATGATCCTGGCGCCCGTCGGCGCCCTGGCCCTGGCGGCGGGCGCCGTCGTGGTCCTGACCGCCCCGGCCGAGGCGCCGCTGGTTCCGGCCGAGCCTGCGCGCGCCGCGCCGCTTCCGGCCCCTGTGCCCCTGGCCGAGCCCCGGGCGGCCGAGGCCATCCCGGCCGAAACCCTGGCCCTGGCCGCCGAACCGGCGACCGCCCCGACGCCGCGCGTCGATGCTCCGGCCCCTGGTCGTCGCGAAGCGCCGCCCGTCCGCCGCGCCGCCGCCACGCCGGCGCCCGTGGCCGAGGTCGCGCCCGAGCCGACCGGCCCGCGCCCCTATGTCCCCGCCCCGGCGCGGGTGATCGTCGCCCCCTCGACCGGTCCGACCACGAGCCAGGCCCCGGCGCCCGCGCGCACGGCCCCGCCTCCGGTCATCGTCGTGGACCCTGCCGTCGCGCCCTGAGAGGCGAGGACGTAAAAATCATCCGCCATCCCGCCTCTTCCCCTTGAGGCCGAAGCCCGGGCTTCATATCTGGGCGCCACCTGAGGGGAGGGGCGAATGGCGGCGGTGATATCGGTCCAGGGCCTGACCAAGACCTACAAATCCGGTCTTCAGGCGCTCAAACCCATCGATCTGGAGATCGCGCGGGGCGAGATCTTCGCCCTGCTGGGGCCCAACGGGGCGGGCAAGACCACCCTGATCTCGATCATCTGCGGCATTGTCACCCCCAGCGAGGGCCGGGTGATCGCCGACGGTTTCGACATCCGGTCCGACTATCGCGCCGCCCGGTCGCGCATCGGCCTGGTGCCCCAGGAACTGACCACCGACGCCTTCGAGACGGTCTGGAACACGGTCAATTTCAGCCGCGGCCTGTTCGGCCGCTCGCCCGACCCGGCCCTGATCGAACGGATCCTTCGCGACCTCAGCCTGTGGGACAAGAAGGACTCCAAGATCATGACCCTGTCCGGCGGCATGAAGCGCCGGGTCATGATCGCCAAGGCCCTGAGCCACGAGCCGGACATCCTGTTCCTGGACGAGCCGACCGCCGGCGTCGATGTCGAGCTGCGCCGCGACATGTGGAACCTGGTGCGCGGCCTGCGCGAGCGCGGCGTCACCATCATCCTGACCACCCACTACATCGAAGAGGCCGAGGAGATGGCCGATCGAGTGGGCGTGATCCTGAAGGGCCAGCTGGTTCTGGTCGAAGAGACCTCGGCCCTGATGAAGAAGCTGGGCAAGAAGACCCTGACCCTGCAGCTTCAGGAGCCGCTGGCCGTCCTGCCGCCCGAACTGTCCGACTGGTCCCTGGCCCTGAAGGCCGACGGGAACGAGCTGGAATATGTCTTCGATTCCAACGCCGACAAGACCGGGGTGCCATCCCTGCTGCGCCGCCTGTCCGACCTGGGCATAGGGTTCAAGGACCTGTCCACGCGCCAGAGTTCGCTTGAGGACATCTTCGTGGGCCTGGTCCACCAGTCGCGCGAGGAGGCGGCCTGATGGCGTTCAACGGTTACGGCGTCTGGGCCATCTACAAGTTCGAGATGGCGCGCGCCCTGCGCACCTTCTGGCAGTCGATCATCACCCCGGTGGTGACCACGGCCCTTTATTTCGTCGTGTTCGGCACGGCTATCGGCAGCCGCATGACCCAGGTGTCCGACGTGCCCTACGGCGCCTTCATCGTGCCGGGGCTGATCATGCTCAGCCTGTTCACCAACTCCATCTTCAACGGCAGTTTCGGCATCTATTTTCCGAAATTCACCGGCACCATCTACGAGCTGCTGTCGGCGCCGGTTTCGGCCTTCGAGACCGTGCTGGGCTATGTCGGGGCGGCCGCCACCAAGTCGGTGATCCTGGGGCTGATCATCCTGGCCACGGCGGCCCTGTTCACGCCCCTGCACATCCTGCACCCCTTCTGGATGCTGGCCTTCCTGGTGCTGATCTCGGCCACCTTCGCCCTGTTCGGCTTCATCATCGGCGTCTGGGCCCAGAATTTCGAACAGCTGAACTTCATCCCCATGCTGATCGTCACTCCCCTGACCTTCCTGGGCGGGGCCTTCTACTCGATAGACATGCTGCCCGACGGCTGGCGGCAGGTCAGCCTGTTCAACCCGGTGGTCTATCTGATCTCGGGCTTCCGCTGGGCCTTCTTCGGCGTCGGCGACGTGCCGGTGGGCCTCAGCCTGGGGGCCACCCTGGCCTTCTTCCTGGCCCTGCTGGCCGTGGTCGGCTGGATCTTCCGCACCGGCTACCGCCTGAAGGCCTGAGGGTCATAAAGGCGCCGGTTTCGCGCTTCAGCCTGCCGCCATGCCCACCGACGACCGTCCGCCGCCCGGCCCGCCCCCGGCCCGAAAGGGCATCGAATGGGGCCGCCCGCCCCCGACCGTCTTTCGCGCCGGCCCCCTGCCCACGGCGGTCAATCGCCTGACGCCGCCGCCACGCCCGGCGCGCCCCACCGCCTCGGCCCAGCCGCCCGCCTCGGTAACCCCCGACAGCCTGACCGCCCCGCGCCCGGCCCCGAGTTCGACGCCTGCCCCGACGGCCCCGCGTCCCGGCGCCGGCATATTCCAGGGCTCCCTGGTGCCCCAGGCGCCGCGTCGTCCCGCGCCTCAGGCGGCCCCACCCCAGTCGGGGCCGGAGACGCCCGTTCCTTCGCCGGCCCCGCCCCCGCCATCCGCGCCTGCGGCCCTCGACGCAGCGCCAGCCGAGCCCAGCCCTTCGCCCCTTCCGGCCTCGGCCGCCGTCCGGGCGCGGCCGCGCGGTCCCGGCGTGGTCGTCTATGGTCTTGCCGCCGTCGTCGTTCTGGGGCTCGCCGCCGCGGGCTGGTGGTGGCTGAATCGGCCCGCGCCGGCTGCGGCTCCGCCCGCCGTCCCTGTCCAGGCGGATGCGCCCACGCCCCAGCCCGCGCCGGTTGTCGACACGCCTGCCCCGGTCCCGGCCGTCCCGTCATCTGCGACTCCAGCCCAGGCTGAGGCTCCGGTCCCATCCGCCGCCGCTTCGCCGGCCCGGTCCGAACGGCCGCCGAGCGCGTCTCCCGCGCCCGCCCCCACCGTCGCGGCCCCGCCGCCGCGCGTGATCCTGGCGCCGCCCGATCCGGTTCAGGACGCTGAGCCGGTCCCCGTCCAGACGGAGCCGCCGACCGCGGCCCGGCCGACCGCGGCCGATCCGGACGCCCCGATCGTCACCCGGCCTCAGCCCCTGGATTAGGATTCAGGTTCAGATAGCCCCGCTCGACCATGCGCCGCAGGGCCTCATAGGCCTCCGCCAACTCCTCATAGGCCATGCGGTGGGCGGTCAGCCGCGCCGTCTGGTCGGGAGTGACCGGCGAGCCGGATTCCGCCAGCCGCAACGCCTCTCCGGCCCAGCGCGCCCGCGCCACGGCCGTCAGGGTGGCCAGTTTCTGGAACGAGTCCGCCCCCGCCCGGCCCAGCACCTGGCTCAGCACCTCGCGGTTGGCCAGGAAGGCGGTGTAGTCGATCTGCTCCAGCTGGCCGCGCAGGCGGCGCTGTTCCTGCGGATCGATGTCCTGCGGCTCGAAATGGTCGCGGACGCGGCGATAGCCGTGGGTGGCGATGGTCGACATGGCGCGTCTCCCGGCACGATGGGATCAGGCTGCGCCCCTTCGGTTAACGGCCGGTTGCCCGGTTCCGCGCCGCCAGGCGCACGGGCGTCCCGTCGCGCGGCCCCGCGCCGTGCGGACAGGCCTCCCAGACGAAGGCCCTGGAGTAGCAGATGCGCGCCTCGCGGAACGCGCCGTCCTCGGCCAATACCACCCAGACCGCCCGTTCCGGCAGGCCGGGGTTGGCCCGGGCGAAGGCGCGCCGGATCGATCCGGCCGTCAGGTCGCGCGCCGGTATGGCCTCCAGGTCCGGCCGTTTCAGCCCATCCCACAGGCGCGCCGCCTGGTCGAAATAGGCTTCGGGCGTGTCCCAGCCGCAGGTCCCGTGCGCGGCCCATTCATGCTGCTGCAGCGACGGCGAGGGGGTCATGCAGAAATGCCGCCGCACCGTCTCGGCCCGGATCGCCGGGGCGGGGGCGCAGTATCGCGGATGCCGCGACCGCGTCGGCCCGTTCGGCCACAGCCCATGCAGGGTCAGGCCGAAGCGGTTGTCGCGGCACTGATGTTCCGCATCCGGATAATCCTTGCCCGTCAGACAGGCCTGGGGCGACCAGCTGACGGCCATCAGGTAATGGGCCGTTTCGACATCGGCCGCCACTTCTTCGGCCGGCGGCCGATAGGCGCGCGCCGGCGTCAGCCGGGCGGGGATCACACACTGTTCGCCCTCGGCCCCGCCCGTCACGGCGGGTTCGGCCAAGGGGCTGCACCCCACGAGCAGCAGCAGAGGCGTCAGACGCCAGGCGCGACGGATCATCGATCTGTTCCCGATGCGGATTCGGCCGACAGTCTGGGCGGCGCGCGTGACGGTTCGACCACGGTGATCTCGGGCCAGCGGCCGCGCGCGTTCTCGATCGTTCGCGCCCACCCACGGGCCAGGGGCCGGTCGGGATTGGGCCGGATCACCATGTCGAACACGTCCTGAAGACCGAACGGGGCGAGGACGCTGATCGTATCGTCATCCTCCAGCCGCACCCCCACGGCGAAGGCGGGCGCCACGAAGCGGGCGGGCGCCGCGTCGGTGTTCGGGAGGGGGTCGTAATCCTCGCCGAACCGGTCCTTGAACCACAGATGCACCCGCGCCTGGTTCCGCACCTCGACCTGGCTGCGGAACGGTTCGTCGAAGGCGGCGGCGACGCGGCGGATCACGGCGTCCTCGGCGTCCCAGCCGATGTCCGAGGCGTCGAAATAGGCCAGGTCGTAGTCCTTGATCCCGTATCCGTCCGGGCGGCCCGTCCGGGCGTTCCACACCGCCTGATAGACGGCGCCGGACACGATGCGCCAGTCCGGCAGGTCCAGGCCGCGCACGGTCGTCAGCACATGCATCAGGCCGGGGTTGGCCCGCACGATCTCGATCAGCCGGGCTTCCAGATCGCTCATCGTCCGCGCACCGGCCAGGCGTGATCCAGTGGTCCGTGGCCGCCGCCCAGGCCCGGCGCCCGGCGGATGGCCTCGGCCACATAGGCCCAGGCCTCGGCGACCGCGACCTCGACCGGCTTGCCCCAGGCGATCCCCGCCGCGCAGGCGCTGGCCAGGGTGCAGCCGGTGCCGTGGGTGCTGGTGGTGCCGATGCGCGGCCCCTCCAGCAGGGTCTCGCCGTTTGGGGTCACCAGCAGGTCGATCACCGTCTCGCCGCCCGCCACATGGCCGCCCTTCATCAGCACCGCCTGTGCGCCCAGGTTCAACAGCGCCTCGCCCGCCCGACGCTGGCCGTCCAGGTCCGCGACCGTCAGGCCGGTCAGGGCCTCCGCCTCGGGCGCATTGGGGGTCAGCAGGCCCGCGCGCGGGACCATCAGTTCACGGACGGCCTCCACCGCCCGGTCTTCCAGCAGGGGATGCCCCCCCTTGGCGATCATGACGGGATCGACCACGGCCGGCGCCGGGGTCGTGTCCAGCAGGGCGGCCACCGTCTCGACCACCTCGACCGACCCCAGCATGCCGGTCTTGACCGCATCGGTCCCGATGTCGTCCAGCACCGCGCGGGCCTGGGCCGTGACGACCTCCAGAGGCAGGGGATGCACCCCGTGGACCCCCAGGGTGTTCTGGATGGTGATGGCGGTGATGGCGGTCGCTGCATGGCCGCCCAGCATCGTCACCGCCTTGACGTCGGCCTGGACCCCCGCGCCGCCGCCGGAATCCGAACCGGCGATGATCAGGACGCGGCCGAGCGGGGCGGTCATGGCGACTCCGTATGCGAACAGGCCCGCCTAGATAGGCTCAACCGCCCGCCGCCGCCACCGCCGCCACCGCCGCCTGAAGCCTCAGGGCCTGCACCGTCTGGCGCACGTCATGGACCCGAATCACGGCCGCGCCGCGCCGCGCCGCCTCCAGCGCCAGGGCCAGGGAGCCGCCGATCCGGTCGCCCGGATCTTCCGCCGTCGGATCGACGGCCTGGATCATCCGCTTGCGGCTGGCGCCATACAGCACCGGGAAGCCAAGGGCGGCCAGGCCGCCCAGCCGCGCGGTCAGGGTCAGGTTGTGCGCCGCCGTCTTGCCGAAGCCTACGCCCGGATCCAGCCAGATGGCGTCCCGCGCCACCCCCGCCGCCATGGCCGCCTCGGCCCGCGCCGCCAGCCAGCCGAACACCTCGGCGACCACGTCTTCATAGCGGGGGTCCGACTGCATGGTGCGCGGTTCGCCCTTCATGTGCATCAGGCAGACGCCGCAGCCCAGGTCCGCCGCCGTGGCCAGGCTGTCTTCCGCGCCGCTCAGGCCGGTGATGTCATTCCAGATCGTCGCCCCCGCCGCCACGGCGGCCCGCGCCACGGCGGACTTGGCCGTGTCGATGCTGATCGGCCCGGTCCAGCGGGCGCGGACCCCTGCGATCACCGGCACGACCCGCGCAATCTCTTCGGCCCAACCCACCGGCTCGGCGCCCGGCCGGGTGCTTTCGCCGCCGATGTCCAGGATGTCGGCGCCCTGGGCGACCAGGCTCAGGGCGTGGTCCACCGCCGCCGCGACCGATCCCAGCCGCCCGCCGTCCGAGAAACTGTCCGGCGTCACATTGACGATGCCCATGACGCGCGGCGGGATCATCCGTCCGCCTTGCCGATCAGGGCGCCCAGGGCCTTCAGATAGGCGCCGAAGGCCCGCCGCCCCTCGGGCGTGATCGCGACCCGCGTCAGGGGCTTATTGTCGCGAAAGCTCTTGTCGATGGCGACGTATCCGGCCTCTTCCAGCTTTTTCAGATGGACCGACAGATTGCCCTGGGTCGCCTCCAGCACCGTCTTCAGCTCGGTGAATTCGGCCGTCTCGACATCGGCCAGATAGACCATGATCCCCAGCCGCATTCGGCCGTGGATGACATCGTCGATCCGCCCGAGATCCTCCAGACCCATGGCTCAGCCCGCATCGCCGCGCGCGTCGCGGAACAGGGCCCATCCGGGCAGGGCGAACAGCAGGAACAGGGCCGCGGTGCAGACGCCCAGATAGGCGACCGGCTGGCGCACCAGCACCCCCAGGGCCACCGCCGTGACCCAGCCGCCCAACGACACCGCCAGCATCCAGGCCTTCTTCTTCAGAACCCAGGCGACATACCAGGCCGCCGCCTGCAAGGCGAAGACGATGGCGGCATAATACAGCCAGACAGCGAAATCCTGATCCCGCACGGCGCCCACGGCGAAGACGATGATGACCGCCGCATTGGCCATGCCCGTGGCGCTGAAGGCCGCGCTGGTCACCCGCGTGGCCAGGGGGCCGCGATTGGCAGGGCCGTCCTTGCGGTCCTTCAGGATGGCCCAGGTCAGCACGCTCAGGAAGGCGACGGTGATCCCGACCACGAAGGCCAGATTGGCCAGGTCGGGCCAGCGGATCAGGCCGATCACCTGGCCGACGTGGAACAGGCACTGCAGCCCGTACAGCAGCCCGCCCGCCAGATAGCAGATGGCCAGGGTCATCGGCGGCCGACCGCCGCCCTCGACGATCGAACGCATGAAGGCCAGATCGTCCTGGGGCGAATTCAGGCGGGGCTTGGCGGGCATGGGTTCCCTCGGGTGCGACTCTTGCGGGCGGGGCCGACCGGTCCGGGATGAACCAGCCGGCCCCGCTTGGCAAACTATTCGGCGGGGGCGATGGCCGGCTCGGCCTTGGCCCCGCGCCACGGGATGCGGCGGCCATTCAGCCATCTGCCCATGAAGCCGTGCCGCACCGTCAGCTCATAGCTGGCCAGGCAGACGCCGAACACGCCCAGCGAGACCCCCGCCAGCTTGGCCCACCACGGGCCGGGCCAGTCCTGAACCCACACCTGGGCCAGCATGACCAGCGGCAGGTGCAGGATGTAGACCCAGTAGGAGGCGTCGGCCAGGTAACGCCGCACCGCGCTGCGTCCCGACAGGAAGCGCAGGCACAGGCCCATGGCCGCCAGGGCCGAGGCATAGACCGCCAGGGCGGTGACGGCGGCGGCCATGGCCTTCTCGCGGGTCGGCTCGACCATCGGCGCGATCGTCGGCCCGCCCGCCAGGTAATAGGCGCCGAAACCCGCCGCGACGGCGACGATCAGATACAGGGGCGACCAGGCGGCGATCCGGTTCAGCAGGTCGCGGCGCCGGTCCAGCAGGGCGCCGAAGCCAAAGGCCAGGCCGAACCCGACCAGGGCGGCGGTGTGGGGCACGACGCCCGCATCCGGCGTCGGCACGGCGAAGAAGGCGATCCATTTCGGGTCCAGCCACAGGGCGACCGCCAGGGGGGCGGCCAGCAGCACCGGCGTGTGCGGCCCGGTCAGGGCGCCGGTGACCCGGTCGACCAGACGGCCCCAGGCGCCATTCCGGTCCATGGCCGCGAAGGGCGCGCGCAGCACCAGCAGGGCGACATAGAAGATCATCAGCACATAGAGGAACCACAGGTGCGTCAGGGGAAAGTTGGTCCAGTCATAGGTCGGCGGCGGGGGCGGGGGCGCGCCCGGCGTCACCAGGCCGTTGGCTTGGGCGTTCCACACCAGGGCGGTGACGATCCCGGCCATGACCGGGAACCAGAAGGCCGCCAGCGGCCCGGCGATGCGGATCACCCGGTCCCTGGCGAAGCCGAACCAGCCCCGCCGCGCCAGCATCATGTGGGCGAACAGGCCGGCGATCATGAAGAAGGCCGTCATCCGGAACAGGTGGATGCCGAAGAAGATCCAGGCCGCCCCGATCGAGCGGCTGGCGTCGGCCGTGATCCAGATCTGCTGGGGAAAGAAGGACAGGCTGGCGTGCAGCACCACCCCCAGCAGCAGGGCGCCGCCGCGCAGGGCGTCCAGACCGTGCAGGCGGTCCGGGGTTTGGGTCGATGTCATCGGGCGGCCTCCCAGCCGGGCTTGAATGACGGCCATCTACGATAGACTAGTTTATAATGCAAACATGTTTTTCGACGTCGATCCCTGGACGCTCCCATCGCCCCATTTGACAAACCGGCTCCGCCCACCCAGCTTCAGGCCATGAACCGCCTCGTCAGTCAGATCCGACGGACCAGCCATGCGGGGCGCCGCGTCGAAGGCGTCTGACCCGTAGCGGTTCGTCGTGCGCGCTGCGCCGGCCCCGCTACGGGGCGCCGCGAACCGCACCTTCCCGCTTTTCCCAGAATTCTGAGGCGCCCGCGCCGGACCCGGTCCGGCCCTCGGCGCATGAACACCCTTTAAGGAGACTGCCGTCATGACGGCTTCCGCCCATCATCTCGTCGGCCTGCCCGACATCCTCCTCAGCCGCGCCGATTTCGAGGCCCTGGATCGGCTGGTCGGCGACCTGCCCGGCCGTGGTCCCGCCGCCCTGCTGCAACAGGAACTGGACCGCGCCCAGGTGTGCGAGGCGGGCGATCTGCCCGCCAACATCGTCTCGCTGAACCGCTGGCTGCACTATGTCGACGGCCGCAGCGAAGAGGCGCGCCGCGTCCAGCTGGTCCTGCCCGAAGACGCCGACATCGACCAGGGCAAGGTCTCGGTCCTGTCCTGGGTCGGCGCCGGCCTGATCGGCCTGGCCGAGGGCGTGTCCCTGGACTGGCCCGACGCCTCGGGCGACCTGCGCCGCCTGACCCCGATCCTGGTCGAGGCGGCGGCGGCCTGAAGCCCCTTCTCCCCTCGGGGGAGAAGGTGGGCGGCGGAGCCGTCCGGATGAGGGGGCTGTGTCCCCGGCTGGGCGGACGATCAGGATGGATCAGCCATCCCCCTCATCCGTCTCACTGACGTGAGCCACCTTCTCCCCCGGTGGGGAGAAGGGGCGCGGCACGCCCTCAGTGCACCGTCGGCTGCACCTCGGTTCCGTCCGACACCGGCGTCACCGGCACCGAGACCGAAGGTCCGGCGTTGGGGAAGTTGTCGGCGTCGCGGTTGGGCGCCAGCCCCTTTTCCAGCAGGTCGCGGATCTCGTCGCCCGACAGGGTCTCGAACTCCAGCAGGGCCTGGGCCAGTTTCTCGTGGTCGCCCTTCTTCCGCTTCAGGATCTTGCGCGCCTCGTCCCATCCAGAGGTGACCAGCCGCTTGACCTCGGCGTCGATGATCCGCGCCGTCTCTTCCGACACGTTCTGGCTGCGCGCCACCGAATGGCCCAGGAAGACCTCCTCCTGGTTCTCGCCATAGGCGACCGTGCCCAGCACGTCCGAAAAGCCCCAGCGCGTGACCATCGCTCTTGCCAGCTTGGTCGCCTGTTCGATGTCCGAACTGGCGCCCGAGGTGATGTTGTCCTTGCCGAAGATCAGCTCCTCGGCCACCCGGCCGCCGGCCATGATGGCGATGCGGTCGACCATCTGCTGGTATTTCATCGAATAGCGGTCGCCTTCCGGCAGCTGCATCACCATGCCCAGGGCGCGGCCGCGCGGCACGATGGTGGCCTTGTGCACCGGGTCGGCCATCTTGACGTTCATGGCGACGATGGCGTGGCCGGCCTCGTGATAGGCGGTCAGCCGCTTCTCTTCCTCGTTCATGGCCATGGACTTGCGCTCTGAGCCCATCAGGACCTTGTCCTTGGCGTCCTCGAAGTCGCGGTGGGTGACCATGCGACGGTCCTTGCGGGCCGCCATCAGGGCCGCCTCATTGACCAGATTGGCCAGGTCGGCGCCCGAGAAGCCGGGCGTGCCGCGCGCGATGGTCTTGACGTTGACGTCCGGCGCCAGGGGCACGTCCTTCATGTGGACGCGCAGGATGCGCTCGCGGCCCGAGACATCCGGGTTGGGCACCACCACCTGGCGGTCGAACCGGCCGGGCCGCAGCAGGGCGGGGTCCAGCACGTCGGGCCGGTTGGTGGCGGCGATCAGGATGATGTTTTCCGACGCCTCGAACCCGTCCATCTCGACCAGCAACTGGTTCAGCGTCTGCTCGCGCTCGTCATTGCCGCCGCCCAGGCCGGCGCCGCGATGGCGGCCGACCGCGTCGATCTCGTCGATGAAGATGATGCAGGGGGCGTTCTTCTTGGCCTGTTCGAACATGTCGCGCACGCGGCTGGCGCCGACGCCGACGAACAT
>NZ_JAHBYB010000018.1 GCF_019636155.1 Brevundimonas sp.
GACGAGGCCTCGGCGCGCAAGGCCTACAATCGGATGTTCGTGGCCTATCTGAACACCTTCGCCCGCATGGGTCTGAAGGCCGTGCCCATGCGCGCCGACACCGGCCCCATCGGCGGCGACCTGAGCCACGAATTCATCGTCCTGGCCGACACCGGCGAAAGCCAGGTCTTCTGCGACCGCAAGCTGGTCGAGATGCCGGCCCCCGGCGCTGAGGTGGACTGGGACGATCTGCAGTCCATCGTCGACGGCCGCACCGGCCTTTACGCCGCGACCGAGGAAATGCACGACGCCGCCGCCTTCGAGGCCCAGACGGCCGAGGCCGACCGCCTGACCGCGCGCGGGATCGAGGTGGGGCACATCTTCTATTTCGGCACGAAATATTCAGCGCCGATGAAGGCCAGGGTGGCCGGCCCCGACGGCGCCGACACCGAGGTGCACATGGGCAGTTATGGCGTCGGGGTGTCGCGCCTGCTGGGCGCCATCATCGAGGCCAGCCACGACGAGGGCGGCATCATCTGGCCCGACGCCGTGGCCCCGTTCGACGTCGTCGTCATCAACCTGCGCGCCAATGACCAAGCCTGTTCGGCCGCCTGCGAGGACGCCGTGGCGCGGCTGGAGGCCCTGGGCAAGGACGTTCTCTATGACGACACCGACGAACGGCCGGGCGGCAAATTCGCCACCGCCGACCTGATCGGCGTGCCGTGGCAACTGACCATCGGCCCCAAGGGCCTGGCCGACGGCGTGGTCGAGCTGAAGCGCCGCGCGACCGGCGAAAAGGTCTCGGTCCCGCTGGAAGAGGCCATCACGAGGTTGACCGCATGAGCGCCGATCGTCTCCTCCCCATGCCATGGGGAGGGGGACCGCGAAGCGGTGGAGGGGCTCTTCGTGACACGAAGATAAAGACCCCCTCCGTCTCGGCGGCTGCGCCGCCGATCCACCTCCCCATTTCATGGGGAGGATACGCATGACCCATCCCGCTCCGTCCAAGCCCGCCGGCGCTTTCTCGGCGTGGGAGTTCGGCCTGGCGCTCCGTTATCTGCGCGCGCGGCGCAAGGAGGGGGGGATCGCCCTGATCGCCGTCATCTCTTACGTCGCCATCGCCCTGGCGGTCATGGCCCTGATCGTGGTCATGAGCATCATGGCCGGTTTCCGCGCGGAACTGATGAGCCGGCTGCTGTCCTTCAACGGCCATGTCTATGTCCAGGGCGCCGTGCTGAACGCGCCCGACCGCGACGCGGCGCTCAAGCGGATCGGCGACGTGCCCGGCGTGATCAGCGTCACCCCCCTGGTCGAAAGCCAGGCCCTGTTCCAGGCTGGCGGCCAGACCTCGGGCGGCATCGTCCGCGGCGTGCGGGCCCAGGACCTGGCCTCGACCCGCTTCGTCTATGACAGCCTGACGCCCGAGGCGCGGCGCGCCTTCGGCCAGGGCGCCTATGGCGGCGATCGGGTCCTGATCGGCAAGGCCATGGCCGAACAGCTGGGCATTGGCGTCGGCTCGCCCATCACCCTCTATTCCCCGACCGGGGCCGACAGCGCCTTCGGCAACCTGGGCGGCCTGACCAAGACCTATATCGTCGGCGGCCTGTTCAGCTCGGGCACCGCCGACTTCGACCGCGCCTATATCTTCATGCCGCTGGAGCAGGCCCAGCTCTTCTTCGGCAAGGAGGGGCTCTGGGACGTGGTCGAGATCAAGGTCGACCAGCCCGACCAGGTCGACCGCCACCTGGCCGCCATCCGCGAGGCCGCCGGCCCCGGCGCCCTGGTCAGCGACTGGCGCAACCGCCTGGCCGCCTTCTGGGGCGCGCTGAAGGTCGAGAAGGTGGCGATGAGCATCATCCTGGGCCTGGTCGTCGCCATCGCCGCCCTGAACATCATCTCCGGCATCGTCATGCTGGTTAAGAACAAGACGCGTGACATCGCCATCCTGCGCACCGTCGGCGCCAGCCGGGGCTCGATGCTGCGGGTCTTCTTCATCTCGGGCGCGGCCATCGGCGCGGCGGGCACCTTCACCGGCCTGGCGCTGGGCCTGCTGTTCTGCCTGAACATCGGCGCCATCCAGCATGGTCTGGAGGCCCTTCTGGGCGTCCAGCTGTTCAACGCCGACGTCTATATGCTGGACGCCGTTCCGGCCCTGGTCGATCCGGTCGATGTCTTCTGGGTGACGGTCTGGTCGCTGTTCATGTCGTGCGTCGCCTCGCTGCTGCCGTCCTGGCGGGCGGCGCGGATGGATCCGGTGGAGGCGCTGCGCTTTGAATAGTCCACAGAACCATCCACAGGGCGCCGTTCTCAGCCTGCGCGGCGTCACCCGGACCTATGAAACGGCCCAGGGCGGGCTGACGGTGCTGAAGGGCGTCGACCTGGATATTCGTCCGGGCGAGATCGTCGGCCTGATCGGGCCGTCCGGATCGGGCAAGTCCAGCCTGCTGCACGCCGCCGGTCTGCTGGAGCGCCCGACGACCGGCCAGGTCGTCATAGACGGCCAGGATGTCGGCCTGCTGGACGAGGGCGCGCGCACCCGGCTGCGGCTGAACAGCGTCGGTTTCGTCTATCAATTCCACCACCTGCTGCCCGAGTTCGACGCCCGCGACAACGTGGCCCTGCCGCTGCGGATCGCGGGTCTGAAGGCGGCCGAAGCGCAAGGTCGCGCGGCCGAACTGCTGGTCGCCCTGGGCCTGGGCGAGCGGCTGACCCACCAGCCGGCCCAGATGTCGGGCGGGGAGCAGCAGCGTGTGGCCATCGCCCGCGCCCTGGCCAACCGTCCGCGCCTGCTTCTGGCGGACGAACCGACCGGCAACCTGGACCCGGCCACCAGCCAGGCGGTGTTCGAGGCCCTGCGCGGACGCGTGCGCGATACGGGCGTCGCCGCCCTGATCGCCACCCACAACATGGAGTTGGCCGGCCACATGGACCGGGTCTTCGCCCTGAAGGACGGCCATCTGGAAGAACGCCCGGCCGAGAGCCACGCCTACTGAAGCCTCTGCTCCGGCGGATCCGAGGGCAGGCCAGGGAAGGGCGCGGGGCCGTCGCTTCCCATCAGGCCGACCTCGATATCGCGCAGCACGGCCCAGTCCAGCAGAGCAAAGACCAGCCGATTGCGCGGCGCGGCCTGGTCGATCTCGTGTCTTAGCCAGCGCTGTTCGCGCGGGATCAGGCCGGGACGAACCGCCGACCGTATCAGGCCCGAAAGCGGCGGGCCCTGTCGCTCGCCAATAACCGTTGGCCCGTCCAGCCACCGGCTCTGGGCCAGGGCCTCAATCATTCGATCAAGCCCATCATGCGGCCCGGCGAAGGCGAAGATCGCCCTGCCGTCGATGGCCACAGCCACGCATGTCAGGCCCTGCAGGCTGGCCAGCCGCCGCGTCGCATCGAGCAGGGCGCCCAGACGGCGACCTCCCAAACCGGGCGCCAGACGCGCCGCGCAAAGCAACGCCGTTCGGTCTGTATCGCTGCTGGAACGGAAGGGGAGAGCCATCACGCCGCTTTAGCGTCCCGAATGCACCACACAATTGCGTGGGATTACGAGGTTCGCACACACGGCCTGGGCTGTATTTGTCATGCAAACGGAGTTGAGTCGTCGCGTGCCTATACAGCCGACCAAGGAAAGAGAACCGCTGTCGTCGGCAGGCGATCCGGAGGGCCTGGACGGGGCGGGGTCGACCGAGATTCCGATGGCTCAGGATGTCCTGCTGATCGATGATGATCCGGCGCTGCTGCGGATGACCTCCCTGATCCTGGAAAGCTCCGGGGCCCAGGTGGCGGCCTTTTCGGACCCGTTGGCCGCCCTGATGTGGGCCTCGGACGCCGAGCCGACCTGCATCATCGTCGACCTGAAGATACCTGGCATCGAAGGCCTGGATCTGGTCAGCGCCTTCTGCGCGCTTCAACGGCACGCCGTCATCCTGCTCAGCGCCTATGTCGATGTGCTGACGACCGTCGACGCCATGCGGCTGGGCGTCGACAATGTTCTTCAGAAGCCCGTTTCGGAAGCAGTCCTGCTGGCGGCCGTGCGACGGGGCCATGATGTCCTCGCCTCCATGGTCACTTCTGACGTCCTGACCTTTACCCGTCGCGAACGACAGGTCGCCGAACGCATCGTCAGCGGGCTCACCACCAAACAGGTGGCTCAGGAGCTGAATCTCAGTCCGAGAACGGTCGATTTCTTCCGCGCCAGCCTGCTGCGGAAGACCCAGTCGCCCAATACCGCCGCGCTTGTCGCCGCCCTTTCGCGGATCGGTTTCCTGCCCCCTTCGACATAGGGCTTGATGGGAACATAAAAAGAACATAGAACATTCCCGGAACACGAAATTGGGGATAAGGCCATGTCGCGTTGGGTTAGGGACCTGCTGTCGCTTGCGTCGTGCGGCGGCTTTGTCTGGATGGTGTGGCAGGCGGCGCTGCTGGCGCAATGAGTCGTTTTCGGCCTGCCGAGGGAGAGCGGGCCATCACCGACGGTGCTGACACAGGCTTTGTCCATCTGCGCGTCCGCAGCGCCTATTCCCTGCTGGAAGGCGCGATCAAGGCGGGCAAGGTCGGGCGGATGGCGGCCGACAACGGCATGCCGGCGGTGGGGGTGGCGGACCGCGCCAACCTGTTCGGCGCCCTGGAGTTCAGCCAGGCGGCGCGCGACGCGGGGGTTCAGCCGATCATCGCCTGCGCCCTGCCGGTGATCGGCATCGGCGGGCGTCCGGCGCCGCGATGGGCGCGGGCGCCGACCGTGGTGCTGATCGTCCAGAACGAGGCCGGCTGGCTGAACCTGTGCGCCCTGTCGTCCTCGGCCTATCTGGACGCGGGCGACATGGACGAGCCGGGCGTGCCCTGGGACCAGGTCGTGGCGCGATCCGAGGGCCTGATCCTGCTGTCGGGCGGGCCGGACGGGCCGGTCGATCCCCTGTTCGTGCAGGGCAAGGCCGGGGAGGGGGCGCAGGCGCTCCAGGCCATGAAGGCGGCCTTCGGCGACCGTTTCTATGTCGAGCTGCAACGGCATGGAACGCGGGACGAAGAGGCGGCCGAGCGCGGGCTGGTCGAATGGGCCTACGCCAATGACGCGCCCCTGGTCGCCACCAACGACGTCTATTACGCCAAGGCCGGACAGGCGCGGTCGCACGACGCCCTTCTGTGTATCGCCGACGGAGCCTTCATCGGCCAGGACGACCGGCGCCGGGTGACGGACCAGCACTGGTTCAAGCCGGCGGACCAGATGCGAAGCCTGTTCGCCGACCTGCCCGAGGCCTGCGACAACACCATCGACATCGCCCGCCGCTGCGCCTTCCTGGTGCAGACGCGGGCGCCGATCCTGCCGCGGTTCGACACCGGCGCGGGGCGGTCCGAGGACGACGAACTGGCGCACCAGGCGCGCGAGGGACTGAAGGCGCGCCTGGGCCAGATCACGCCCGCCGCGCCGGAAGCGGACTATTGGGCCCGGCTGGACTGGGAAGTCTCCATCATCCAGCAGATGGGATTCCCCGGCTATTTCCTGATCGTGTCGGACTTCATCAAATGGGCCAAGTCGCACGGGATTCCGGTGGGGCCGGGCCGGGGTTCGGGCGCGGGGTCGCTGGTCGCCTGGGCCCTGACCATCACCGATCTGGACCCGCTTCGGTTCGGCCTGCTGTTCGAGCGGTTCCTGAACCCCGAGCGCGTGTCCATGCCGGACTTCGACATCGACTTCTGCCAGGAGCGGCGGGAGGAGGTGATCGCCTATGTCCAGGACCACTACGGCAAGGACCGGGTGGCCCAGATCATCACCTTCGGCACGCTTCAGGCGCGGGCCGTGCTGCGCGACGTCGGCCGGGTGCTGCAACTGCCGCTGGGCCAGGTGGACCGCCTGGCCAAGATGGTGCCGAACAATCCGGCCAACCCCACCACCCTGGCCCAGGCCATCGAGATCGAGCCGCGCCTGCAGGAAGCGCGTGACGCCGAAGCCTCGGTCAAGAACCTGCTGGAGACGGCGCTGGAGCTTGAGGGGCTGTATCGCAACGCCTCGACCCACGCGGCGGGCATCGTCATCGGCGACCGGCCGCTGGTCGAACTGACGCCGCTGTATCAGGACCCGCGGTCCGACATCCCCGCCACCCAGTTCAACATGAAATGGGTCGAGCCGGCGGGCCTGGTGAAGTTCGACTTCCTGGGGCTGAAGACCCTGACCGTGCTGGACCGGGCGCGTCAGTATCTGGAACGGCGGGGCGCGGCGCCCGACTGGAACGGCCTGCCGCTTGACGATCCGGCGACCTATGAGCTGATGGCCTCGGGCCAGACGGTCGGGGTGTTCCAGCTGGAATCCCAGGGCATGCGCGACACCCTGCGCAAGATGCGCTGCGGCTCCATCGAGGAGATCACCGCCCTGATCTCGCTATATCGGCCCGGGCCGATGGAGATGATCGACACCTATATCGACCGCAAATTCGGCCGGGCCGAGGTCGATTACCTGCACCCCAGCCTGACCGAGGTGCTGACCGAGACCTATGGCGTCATCATCTACCAGGAGCAGGTGATGAAGATCGCCCAGATCCTGGCGGGCTACAGCCTGGGCGAGGCCGACCTTCTGCGCCGGGCCATGGGCAAGAAAAAGAAGGAGGAGATGGATTTCCAGCGGGCGCGCTTCATCAAGGGCGCCTTGGAAAAGGGCGTGCCCGAGGCCCAGTCCGGCGGCATCTTCGACCTGGTGGCCAAGTTCGCGGGCTATGGCTTCAACAAGTCGCACGCGGCGGCCTATGCGCTGATTTCCTTCCAGACCGGCTGGCTGAAGGCGACCCATCCGGTCGAGTTCATGGCCGCGTCCATGAGCCTGGACCTGTCGAACACCGACAAGCTGGCCGTCTTCTATCAGGACTGCCGCCGGTTCGGCGTGGCGGTGCGGGCGCCGGACGTGAACGCTTCGTCCGCCGACTTCGACGTGGCCTGGACGGAGGGGGAGGGCGCGGTGCTCTACGCCCTGGGGGCCATCCGCAACGTCGGGCTGGAGGCGATGAAACATGTGGTGGAGGTGCGCGAGTCCGGCGGGCGGTTCACCGACATCTTCGACTTCCTGGAGCGGGTCGATCCGCGCGCGGTCAACAAGCGGGCGCTGGAGAACCTGGCGCGGGCGGGGGCGTTCGACGCCATCCATCCCAACCGGCGCCAGATCGTCGAACAGGCAGATGTCCTGATGGCCTATTGCCAGAGCGTGGCGGCCGAGCGGGCCAGCGCCCAGGTCAATCTGTTCGGCGGCGACCAGGCCCACGCCGCCCGCCCGCGCCTGAAACCGGTCGAGCCTTGGATCGGTCCCGACCGGCTGGACGAGGAGTTGGCCGCCATCGGCTTCTATCTGTCGGGTCACCCGCTGGAGGACCTGACGCCCGCGTTGAAACGCAAGCGGGTGACCTTCGTGGCCGAGGCAACAGCCCTGGCCGAGGCGGGGCACGAGGCCTTCCAGATGGCCGGCGTCGTGCGCCGGCGCCAGGAGCGGGCGAGCCAGCGCACGGGCGAGAAATTCGCCTTCGTCACCTTCTCGGACCCGACCGGCGAGTTCGAATGCCTGTTCCCGCCCGAACAGTTGCGCCGCTGCCGCGAGGTGCTGGAGCCGGGCGCCTCGGTCATGGTCCGGGTGCGGGCCAAGGCGGCGGACGGAGAGGTGCGCTTCTTTGGCGACGACGCCAAGCCGATGGACGCCATGCTGGACGATGCCGCGGCCGAACTGCGGGTCCATGTCTCGGCGCGGTCGGCGGATGTCGAGGCTCTGAAGGCGCGGCTGGAGCGGGCCAGGGGAACCGAGGGGCGCGGCGGCGAGATCTCCCTGGTCGCCTCCCTGGACGGGCGGCGCGAGGTCGAGCTGAAACTGCCGGGCCGCTATCGGCTGGACGGCGCCCTGCGCGGGGCGTTGAAATCCGCGCCGGGGGTGGTGCTTCTGGAGGACGCCTGATGAGCGAGACGAAAACCCACGCCGGATCGTGCCATTGCGGCGCCGTGGCCTATGAGGTCGAGACCGGCCTGGACGGACTGGCGGAATGCAACTGCAGCCACTGCCTGAGAAAGGGGTTTGTTCTGGCCTTCGCGCCGCGGTCGGCCTTCCGACTGACCCGGGATGGGCCGACGACGGAATACCGGTTCCACGCCCACAAGATCGCGCACCAGTTCTGTCCCACCTGCGGGGTCCAGCCCTTCGCCTACGGGACGATGCCCGACGGCAGCGAGACGGTGGCGATCAACGTCCGCACCCTGACCGACATCGAACCCTGGAGCTGGGACGCCAAGCGGGTGAACGGGCGGGATTTCTGACGGCCGATTGGTCGGGGCGGCAGGATTCGAACCTGCGACCCTCTGCTCCCAAAGCAGATGCGCTACCAGGCTGCGCTACGCCCCGACATGGCCGGCGGGTGTCCTACAGGGCTTGCCCGACCGGATCAAACGACAAGTCAGCCTCGCGCCGCCATCCGCGCCGCGGCGGCCGACTGGATGGCCAGGCCGGTGAAGACGCCGGCCATGATGATCATGATGCCGTAGTCGCCGTTGGGCGCGATAAGCGGCAGGGCGGCCGACAGAACCATGGCCAGGGGGAAGGTCATGGCCATGATCAGGGTGACCGGCTGGTCCGGCTGGATCAGGGCCTTGGGCTTGCGCTTGCGGCTGATCATCCAGAGCCGGTTGAGGAACAGGAAGCCGAACACGCTCATGGCGGCCGCGCCGATGTATTTGGGCGCGACGCCGTCCGGGCCCAGGGCGCAGGCCACGGTCACGATCAGGGTCAGGGCCAGGACCGTGGTCACGGCCAGCAGGGCGTTGGCGTCCAGTTTCAAGACTTCACCTTCACATAGGCGCCGGGGGCCGGCTCGATGGGCGTCAGCCGACCCTTAGCCGGATCGCGCGCCGGAACCCAGTCGCCGGATCGTTCATGCAGCCATTGCGCCCAATGCGGCCACCAGCTGCCCGGATGCTCGACCGCCCCGGCCCGCCATTCGGCCAGGGTCTCGGGCAGGGCGGGGTTGGTCCAGTGCTGGTATTTGTTGGCCGCCGGGGCGTTGACCACCCCGGCGATATGGCCCGACCCGGCCAGGGTCAGGGTCACATCGGCGTTCCGGAAGGCGCGCGCCGAGCGATAGACCGAGTTCATCGGCGCGATATGATCCTCGCGGCTGGCCTGGAAATACAGGGGGATGCGGACCTGGGACAGGTCGATGGTCTGCCCGCCCATCTGGAAGACGCCCTGTGCCAGGGCGTTGCGGCCGTACATGGAGCGCAGATAGTCCATGTGCAGCCGCTTGGGCATCCGCGTCTGGTCCGCGTTCCAGAACAGCAGGTCGAAGGCCGGCGGCGCCTTGCCCATCAGATAGTTGGAAATGAAGAAGGACCAGATCAGGTCGTTGGCGCGCAGGGCGTTGAAGGTGTCGGCCATGGCGGCGCCGGGCAGGACGCCGCCGGCCTTGTCCATCTGCTGCTCGATCTCGTTCAGCCAGTGCTCGTCGGTGAACAGCAGCAGGTCGCCGGCCTGGGCGAAGTCGTGCTGGGCCGCGAAGAAGGTGGTGGCCGACACCCGCGCGTCGCCGCCGGCCGCCATATGGGCCAGCGCCCCACCCAAGAGGGTGCCGCCGATGCAGTAGCCGACGGTGTTCACATGCTCGGCGCGGGTCTGTTCCAACGCCTTCTCGACGGCGCGGTAGATTCCCTTTTCCAGATAGTCATCGAAGCCGAACCCGGCCTTGTCGACGTCGGGATTGACCCAGGAACAGACGAAGACGGTGAACCCCTGGGCCGAGAGCCAGCGGATCATCGAGTTCTCGGGCTGCAGGTCCAGGATGTAGAATTTGTTGATCCATGGCGGGAAGATCAGCAGGGGGACGGCCCGCTGTTTCTCGGTTGCGGCGTCGTACTGGATCAGTTCGAACAGTTCGTCGCGCCAGACGACCTGGCCCGGCGCCGTGGCGACGTTCTCGCCGACCTTGAAGCGGCCGTAGTCAGCCTGGCTGATCTTCAACTTGCCGCCGCCGCGTTCCAGATCGGCGGCGAAATTCTGCATCCCCTTGACCAGGCTTTCCCCATTCGTCTCGGCCAGGGCCTTCAGCGCCGCCGGGTTGGAGGCCAGGAAGTTGGAGGGCGAAAAGGCGTCGGTCAGCAGCTTGGTGAAGAACTCGGCCCGGCGCCGGACCATGGGATCGACATCCTCGGCCGAGGCGACCAGGCCGTTCATCCAGTCCGAGGTCGCCAGATAGGACCGCCGCATGACGTCGAACATGGGGTTTTCGGACCAGGCCGGATCCTTGAACCGCTTGTCGGCCGGGGCAGGGGGCGCGGGCTCGCCGGCGGCGACGCGGGCGCTGGAGGCCCACAGGTCCATATAGCGGTTGAACAGATCGGCCTGGGCGGCGAACAGCTTGTCGGGCCGGGCGGCCAGACTGCTCATCACCGCCGTCATGGCCGGGGCGACGTTGAAGGGGTCGGGCGACAGAGCCGCCGGGCGGTCGGCCTGGCTCAGGGCGGCCTCGGCGATCGCGGCCTGGGCGGTCATGGCCGCCTTGGCCAGGTTCATCGACAGGGTCTCGATCAGGGCCTGCTGCTCGGCGAATCCGGACGCCGAATCGGATGCGCCCGGCGATGGAGCGGCCGGCTGGGGCGCCGGTTCGGGGGGCGGAACAGGTTTGGCGGCACGCGGGCGCGGCGGCTTGGCCGAGGTCGGGCGACCGGGTTTGCGCGGCGCGCGCGGGGCGTCGGCGTCTGAAGCGGTCGTCGGGCGCTTGGCCATGGGCGATCCTCCGGTGCGGGCGGCTTTCGCCCGGAACGATCATGGCATATGACCGGGCCTGAAATGAACGCGTGGCACCCGAAAAAGATGACGGCCGGCCGCCTGGCCGTCGGCGTCGCCCTGATGGGGCTGACCGGCTGTGCGGGCGCCCTGGCGGCCGAGACCGACGCCCAGTCGCCTCTGGCGCCCGAGATCGGGCGGACCGTGGCGGCGCATCGGGCCTATCCGCGCTGGGCCGATTTCCCGACCGCCTCGACCGATGCGCTGACGCCGGCCCAGGTGGCGCTGGCGGTCAATACGCTGAAGATCTCGGGCGCGGCGGCCAATGGCGAGGCGTCGCGGATCGACTGGCTTCTGTCCGATCCCGAAGGGTTCGCCGCCACCGTGGCCCAGCGGGTGAGCGCCGTCCCGGTCTCGCCCGCGGCGGCGCGGACCCAGGAAGAGATCGAGGCACTGGCCGAACGCCTGCGCGAACGGGCCGTGGCCCCGCCGCCGATTCCCCGCGCGCCCCTGCCGCGTCCATGACCGCCGCCGGCCCCCGCGCCGGATGTCGAACCTTCAGGAGCCTGAACGCATGACCATCTCGACCCTGGCCTTCGACGCCGCGCGCGTGACCGAACTGGCCGCCATCGCCAGCTGGGCCCAGATCGGCCGTGGCGACGAGAAGCACGCCGACCAGCTGGCGGTCGACGCCATGCGCAACGCCCTGAACGCCCTGGCCATCGACGGCAAGATCGTGATCGGCGAGGGAGAGCGCGACGAGGCGCCCATGCTATATATCGGCGAGAAGGTCGGAACAGGCCAAGGTCCCGCCATCGACATCGCCCTGGACCCCCTGGAAGGCACCACCCTGACGGCCAAGGCCATGGCCAACGCCTTATGTGTGCTGGCCATGTCGGAAGGCGGCGGCATGCTGCACGCGCCCGACACCTATATGGACAAGATCGCGGTCGGCCCCGGCTATGCGCCCGGTCTGGTCGATCTGGACATGAGTCCGCAGGACAATGTGAAGGCCCTGGCCAAGGCCAAGGGCGTCGCCACGCGCGACATCACCGTCTGCGTCATGGACCGGCCGCGCCACGCCGAACTGATCGCCGCCCTGCGTCAGGTCGGGGCGCGGGTCATGCTGATCACCGACGGCGACGTGGCGGGCGTGATCCACACGGCCGAGCCGCACACGGGCATCGACCTGTATCTGGGCCAGGGCGGGGCGCCGGAAGGCGTGCTGGCGGCGGCCGCGCTGAAATGCGTCGGCGGCTTCTTCCAGGGGCGTCTGGTGTTCCGCAATGACGACGAGCGCGCCCGCGCCACCCGCACCGGCGTGACCGACTTCGACCGCAAATACGACCTGCACGAACTGGTGTCGAAGGACGCGGTCTTCGCCGCCACGGGGGTGACCAAGGGGGCGATGCTGGACGGGGTGACGATGCGCGACGGCGCCGTCTCGACCCATACCATCATCATGGATTCCGCCAGCCGCACCGTGCGCCGCATCCGCATGACGCGGCCGCTCTGATCGTGGACGGCGGGCCTTCAGGCTCGGGCGCCTTCCTGGGCGTCGAACGGTCGCTGAGCGGCCGGGCCTGGCGGCAGCGTCCGGCCGCCGCCGCGGTGGTGCGGGCGCACATGCAGGGGCTGGGTCTGGACGAACCGATGGCGCGGGCCCTGGCCTCGCGCGGGGTCGGGGCGGATCAGGGAGCGGACTTCCTGACCCCGACGCTGAAGGCCCTGTTTCCCGACCCCTCCAGCTTTCTGGACATGGACGCGGCGGCCGCGGCGATCGTGGACGCGCTTTCGGCCAAGGCGCGGGTCTGGGTCTTCGCCGACTATGATGTCGACGGCGCCGCCAGCGCGGCCCTGCTGGTGCGCTGGTTCCGGGCCATGGGCGCGGACCTGCCGATCTATGTGCCCGACCGGCTGACGGAAGGATACGGCCCCAGCGCCCGGGCCTTCGACACGCTGAAGGGGCAGGGGGCGGACCTGGTCGTCACCGTCGACTGCGGCGCGGCGGCCCATGCGGCCCTGGATCACGCGGCGTCCATCGGCCTGAACGTCGTGGTCATCGACCACCACCTGATGCGGGAACAGCCGCCCAGGGCCCTGGCGGTGGTCAATCCCAACCGGCCGGGCTGCAACTCGGGCCAGGGTAATCTGGCGGCGGCGGGGGTGGTGTTCGTGCTGCTGGCGGCCCTGAACCGCGAGGCGCGGCGGCGCGGCCTGTTCGACGGCCGGGCCGAGCCGGACATCCGCGCCTGGATGGATCTGGCGGCCCTGGGCGCGGTCTGCGACGTGACGGGTCTGACGGGGTTCAACCGGGCGCTGACGCGGCTGGGGCTCGGCGTCATGTCGGCCTGGGGCAATCCGGGGCTGAAGGCCCTGCTGGCGGCGGCGGGCGCCGAGGCCAGGCCGGCGACGACCAATCATGCGGGCTTCATCCTGGGCCCCCGGATCAACGCCGGCGGACGCATCGGCCGGTCGGACCTGGGGGCCCGGCTGCTGTCGACCGACGATCCGGCCGAGGCGGCCCGTCTGGCGGCCGAACTGAACGCCCTGAACGTCGCGCGGCGCGAGGTGGAGGCGGCGGTCACCGAGGCGGCGGTGCGCCGGGTGGAGGCCTCGGGCGCCCACGAAGACGGATCGGCCGTGGTGGTGGTCGAGGGCGAGGACTGGCACCCCGGCGTCGTGGGCATCGTGGCCGGGCGGCTGCGCGAACGCTGGCGCAAGCCGGTGGTGGTGATCGGCGTCGATGCGGTCGCCGGCGTGGGCAAGGGCTCGGGCCGGTCCCAGCCGGGCGTCAACCTGGGCCGGGCGATACAGGCGGCCTGGGAGGAGGGGCTGTTGCTGGCCGGCGGCGGTCACGCCATGGCGGCCGGGCTGACGGTCGCTTCGGACGGGATCGGGGCGGTGCGCGACTTCCTGAACGACCGGCTGGCGGGCGAGAGCCAGGTCGCGGCGGGACAGGACTGGGTGGAGCTGGATATTCTGATCGATCCGGGCGCGGCGACGCGCGACCTGTTCGACGCCTTCGAGCGGATGGCGCCCTTCGGTCCGGCCAATCCCGAGCCCCTGTTCGCCCTGGATGGGGTCCAGGCGCGCGACGCCCAGCCGATGAACGGCGGCCATGTGCGGTGCCGGCTGGTCGGGGCGGACGGCGCCTCGATCCGGGCCGTCGCCTGGCGTTGCGCGGACCTGCCGCTGGGGCAGGCCCTGCTGGCGGGGCAGGGCGGGTTGAAGATCGCCGGGCGGCTGAAGGCCGACGACTGGAACGGCCGGCGCGGGGTCCAGCTGGAGATCGAGGACGCCGCCGATCCGCGGATGGCCTAGGTTCTGTGAGGGCGTTTCGAAGGGCTTGCGCGCCTCGGAATCGGCGGCTATATCGCCGGCTCCCCGCGCAGCGGTCCCTTCGTCTATCGGTTAGGACGTCAGGTTTTCAACCTGAAAAGAGGGGTTCGATTCCCCTAGGGACTGCCACGCGGGGCCTCCCCCCAAAATCGACCGGACGGGCAGACCTGTGCGTTTCACCGCACACAGGCGTCGTTTGTCGCAATATTTTTCCATTTGGGGCTTTTCCAGCCTTCATCGAACCGTGTTAAGCTGAACATTGGTCCGTCACCATTCGCGGGCTGGGGGCTTAGACGTTGTCAGAATTCGAGGGGGCCCAGGCGCCGGACACGGTCCGCATCGCCGGGCGGGTCAAGTGGTTTGATCCAGGCAAGGGCTACGGCTTCATCGTGCCCGACGACCCCGTTCTGACCGAACTCAAGGACGTTCTGCTGCACATCAGCAGCCTGCGCGACAGCGGCCGCGATACCGCCGACGAGGGCGCGCCGATCGAATGCACCTGCGTGCGCCGTCCCAAGGGCTGGCAGGTGGCCGAGGTGCTGGACCTGGGCCCGGGCGAACCGTCCGCCCCAGCCGTGCTGCGCCGGTTCCAGAACGGGGCGCGGCCCGCGCCTGTGGCCCGTCCGCCGCTTCTGGACATGGATGGGACGCTGGAATCCGCCACCGTCAAATGGTTCAATCGCACCAAGGGCTATGGTTTCGTGGTGCGGAACGATGCGCCCGGCGATATCTTCGTGCATATCGAGACGCTGCGTCGCTGCGGCCTTGACGACCTGATCCCCGGCGCCGCCGTTCGGGTCAGGTTCGCCGAAGGGCCCAAGGGGCTGGTCGTGGCGCAAATCACCGCGGACGAGTGATCTCGTCCGACAGAGGGACGAGACATGATGGTGTATCGACGGATCGTACTGGCGGGCCTGGCCTTCGCGGCCCTGGCGGGCGCGGCCTGCGCGCAGAACCCGCCCGTCGACGCCAGCGGAAGGCCGCTGGAGCCCCTGACCATCGTGACCTCGACCGGCCAGCACAAATTCATGGTCGAGATCGCCGACGAGGAGCCGGAACGCCAGCGCGGCCTGATGTATCGTGACGCCCTGGCCGCCGACCGCGGCATGTTGTTCGAATGGCCCGGCGAACCGGCCGAGCCGCGCAGCTTCTGGATGCACAACACGCCCAACCCGCTGGACATCGTCTATGTCGGCGAGGACGGCCGCATCGTTTCGATCGTGCACAATGCGGCGCCCAACTCCGACGCCCTGCTGCCTTCGCAAGGGGCGGCCAAGGGGGTGGTGGAGCTGCGCGGCGGCCGGGCCCAGGAAATCGGGGCCAGGGCGGGCGACGAGGTTCGGCATCCCTATTTCGCCCGCTGACGCGGCGACGCTTGCGTTCAGGCCGTTTTCCGCCTAGAAGCCGCGCGCATTTCGCACGCGGGCGTGGCGCGTTCGGGGGAGACATCCCCGTCCGCTCCGTTCCGAGGGACCGACAGGTCCTTTAATCGCCCGCGCTAGGTTGATCGGAAAAAGGACTGAACGATCATGGCTCTGCCTGAATTCTCGATGCGCACCCTGCTGGAAGCGGGGGCTCACTTCGGCCACCAGACCCACCGCTGGAACCCGAAGATGGAG
>NZ_JAHBYB010000019.1 GCF_019636155.1 Brevundimonas sp.
GGCCGCATGATCGCATAGCTGAGCGGCTGGAACCGATAGGCGATGACCATGGGCGCCCCGGCCAGGGCCAGTTCGGTCGAGACCGTGCCGCTGGTCGCCAGGGCCACGGTGGCGGCGGTCATGGCGTCATATTTGCGGTCCTCGCCCACCAGATGGACGCGGAAGGGCCAGGCGGCGACCCGCTGGGCCACATCGGCCGCCACCGTGCCGGCGGCGATCACGGCGACAGCCAGGTCGGGCCGTGTCGCCTTCAGCCTCTGTACCGCCTGTTCATAGACGGGCGTCATCAGGCGGATCTCGCTGGGCCGGCTTCCGGGCAGGACCAGCAGCAGCGGCTGGTCCGGCCCCAGGCCCAGGGAGCGGCGGAACCCCTGGGGGTCGGCGCCGGACATGTCGATGTGCAAGGCGGATGATCCCACGACCGTCGTGGTCAGGCCCTCGCGCTCGAACCAGGGGGCGTCGAAACTGTAGAGGGCCAGCAGATGATCCACCGCCCCCGCCAGGGTGCGGGCCCGCCCGGGCCGCGAGGCCCAGACCTGGGGCCCGACGTATTTGACCAGGGGCGTCTCGGGCGCGGCCGCGCGGATGGCCTTGGCCACGCGGATGGTGAAGCCCCAGCTGTCGATCAGCACCACCGCGTCGGGCCGTTCGCGCGCCGCCAAGGCCGCCGTCTCCGCCACCCGCCGCCGGACCCGGCCATAGGCGCGCAAGCCCTCCAGCCAGCCCAGGATCGACAGTTCGGCGATGTCGAACGGGCTTTGCACCCCTTCGGCCGCCATCTTGGGACCGCCGACGCCGACGAAGGTCACGCCGTCTCCCAGCCGCGTCTTCAGCGCCCGCGCCAGGCCGGCGCCCAGGGCGTCGCCCGAGGCCTCGGCCGCCACCAGCATGATTTTCAGAGGCGCGGTCATTCCGCCTCGCCCCAGACGAACAGCCCCAGGCGATCCGCCGTCTCGACGATGGCGGCCGGGTCGATCAGGATCATCCGTCCGGCCTTGCCCGCCACCCCCGCCAGGCCGGCGGCGGCGGCCAGTTCGATCGTGCGGGGGCCGATCACCGGCATGTCGACGCGCAGGTCCTGGATAGGCTTGGGCGCCTTGCCCAGGGCGCCCCGGAGGGCACCCGCGCGCCCGCGCAGATCGACGGGAAGACCCGCGACCCGGGCCAGCATGGCGTCGGTCCCCTCTTGAGCCTCGACCGCCAGGACCAGGCCATGACAGACCACCGCTCCCTGGCCGACGTCCAGTTCCCCTGATTTCTCGGCGACATGCAGCGCCTTCTTCAGGTCAGCCCTCTGTTCCTCATCCGGCTGGATGCGGCCCAGGGCGCCGGCGGCCAGCATCTGGCCGCCCAGCAATTCATCCGCGCCCTCGACGCCGAATCCCTCGTCCTCGAACACAGACAGGATCTTTCGCAGCAGGGCGTCATCCCCCCGGGTCGCCGCCGCGATGATGCCGGGCAGGACCGAGGCGCCCTTCAGGTCGGGCTTCAGCGTCCTGAAATCAGGCCGGTTGACGTAGCCGGCCAGACAGACCGCGCCGCATCCGGCCGCCCTGATAGCCTTCAGCACCCCGCCGATCTCGGCCATGCCGAAGTCGCCGCCCGGCCAGCGATGCAGCTGGGGATCGGCGAAGCCCTTCAGCCGCACCACGAAGACGTCACGGCCCTCGGCGTCGCAGCGTTGGGCCACCCGGATCGGCAGGTCGCCGGACCCGGCGATCAGGGCCAGACGGGGCGCGCCGATCATTCCTGGCCCGGAAGACACAGGGGGCGCCGACCGCCATCGCGGATGAAGGCGGTGATCTCCATGATCTCGGCCAGATCGGCATAGGTCGTTTCGACCCGATCCAGCCGTTCGGCGAAGACGCCATCGGCCTCGAACAGATCGCGGTAGGCGGCCAGCAGGCGGCGCACCTGGTCCTTGCCGTATCCCTTGCGCTTCAGCCCGATCAGGTTCAGCCCGTGCAGCCGGGCGTGATTGCCCCAAGCCGAGCCGTAGGGGATCACGTCGCGCGTCACCGCCGCCAGGCCGCCGACGATCGCGCCCTGCCCCACCCGGCCGTTCTGGTGCACGGCGGCGAGACCGCCCAGGAAGACCCGGTCGCCGATCCAGGCGTGCCCGCCCAGTGTGGCGTTGTTGGCCATGACGACATGGTCGCCGACCACCGCGTCGTGGCCGACATGGGCGCCGGTCATGAACAGGTTGTTCGAGCCGACGCGCGTCACGCCCGTTCCCTGAGGCGTGCCGCGGTTGAAGGTGCAGTGCTCGCGGATCAGATTGTCCTGGCCGATGTCCAGCCGGACCGGTTCGCCGCGATAGCCGTTGTGCTGGGGGTCGCCGCCGATGACGGCGAAGGGATGGATGGCCGTGCGCGCGCCCACCGTCGTGTCCTGCTGAACCACCACATGGCTGACCAGGCGAACGCCCTGGTCCAGCACGACATTCGGCCCCACGACGCACCAGGGGCCCACCTCGACATCGGCGGCCAGGCGAGCCGAGCCGTCGATGACGGCGCTGGGGTGGATGGCGGTCATGATGCGGGCTGGTCCACGGTCACCACCATGGCGGCGAAGTCGGCCTCGGCGGCCAGCTTGTCGTCGATGAAGGTCTCGCCGCGGAATTTGAACACGTCGCCGCGTTGTTTGGTCACCGTGACCTGCATGCGCAGCTGGTCGCCCGGCCGCGCGGGCCTGCGGAACCGCACCCCGTCGATGGACATGAACATGATGACCTTGTCCTGGACCGCCACATCCAGGGTTTTGGACATCAGCAGGGCGCCGGTCTGGGCCATGGCCTCGACGATCAGCACGCCGGGCATGACCGGGTCGATGGGGAAATGGCCGGGGAAGAAGGGCTCGTTATGGGTGACGTTCTTGATGCCGGTGATCGAGGTGTTGGCGACGAAGTCCTCGGCCTTGTCGACCAGCAGGAAGGGATAGCGATGCGGCAGGCGCCGCATCACCTCGGCATAGTCGATCCGGTTGTCGGCCTCAGCCATGGCTCTCATCCCTGCCGCGAATCTTGCCCGCCGCCTGTTTCGCCAGCCAGACCGCCTCGCGCAAGGACTGACGGATCGGCTTGGCCGGATAGCCGGACCAGGTCTCGCCCGCCGGCACGTCCGCCAGAACGCCCGCCCCGGCGGCGATACGCGCACCCTGGCCGATGGACAGGTGATCGCCGATGCCGGCGCGGCCGCCGAACATGACGTTGTCGCCCACCGTCACCGTGCCGGCCAGACCCGTGAAGGCGGCCATCAGGGCGTTTCGGCCGATGACGCAATTGTGGGCGATGTGGACCAGGTTGTCGATCTTGCTGTTCTCGCCAATCACCGTGTCGCCATAGGCGCCGCGGTCGATGCAGGTGTTGGCTCCGATGCTCACCCCATCCTGGATGACGACCCGGCCCAGCTGGGGGATGTCGATCGGCCCCTGACTGGACCAGGCGGCGCCGAAGCCGGCCTCGCCGATGCGGGCGCCGGCCAGGATCCGCACCCGGTCGCCGATCAGGGCGAAGCCGATCGAGGTCAGGGCGCCGATCCGACAGTCGCGGCCGATCTGGACGCCCGGGCCGATGATCGCGCCGGCCCCGATGCGCGAACCGCGCCCGATCCGGACGCCGGGCGCCAGGACGGCCCCCGGCTCGATCACGACCGAAGAATCCTCCGCCGCCTCCTTGATGTCGATGGCCCGATCCAGCAGCCAGGGCCGATGCAGCAGTTCCGCCGCCCTGGCCCAGGCGGCCTGAGGTTCGTCGGAAACGACCACGGCCGCTTCAGCCGGCGCCTGGTCGAGGATTTTCGGCCCGACGATCACGCAACCCGCCCGGGTCTCGGCCAGGGAGGCGGCGAATTTCCGGTCGGCCACAAAGGCGATCGCGCCCCCGTCCGCATCGGACAGGGGCGCGACATGGGCGATCTGGCGTTCGCCGCCCCGCGCGACGCGCCCGCCGACCCTTTGGGCGATCTCGGCGACAGTCAGGGGCGGCAGCGCCTCGAAGAAGCGGGCGTCAGGCATGGGCCGGCCCGTTCATTCTTACTGCTGCGCTTCGGCCGGCACGGGCAGGCGGTTGAACGACAGGGTCGGCAGGGCGGTGTTCAGCCGCTGGATGACCAGGTCGGTCACATCCATGGCCGGGTTAGCCATGAACACGCTCTCGCGGTCCAGCATGATGCCGCAACCGCGTTCCTGATAGACGGCGATCAGGATCGGCTCGACGGCGACGCCGATCTGGCGACGCTGCTCGCTCAGGGTGTAGCGCAGTTCGTTGTCACGGGTCTGTTCAAGCTGCTGCGCTTCCTGGATGCGTTGCTGCAGGGCCTGGCGGCGCTGCTGCATCTGATCGGCCGGAATGGTGGCCTGGCCCTGTTGCAGGGCGGCGATCTCGGTCTGGATCGAGGTGGCGTAGGGCTGCAGTTCGCCGCGCACTTCTTCGGCCAGCTGGGTCATCCGGGTCTGAACCGCCTGACCGACCGTCGATTGAGCCAGCAGGCGCTGGTTGAAATAGATGCAGACGCCCGGCAGCACGGGGCCGGGGTTCTGCGGTCCGGCGGCCTGGGCCGAGGCCGTGCCGGCAGCGGCCAGGGTGGCCAGGGCGGTGGCGGCGATAAGAAGAGATTTCATTAGCTTACCTTTGGCTTTTCAAGCCGTTGCTTAGAACTGGGTCGAGGTGGAGAAGCGGAAGGTTTCAGTCCGGTCGTAATCCTCACGCGACAGGATCTTGCTGAAGTCGAAGCGGATCGGACCCATGGGCGACTTCCAGTGGACGCTAAGGCCCGTCGCGGCGCGCACCGCCAGTTCGTCGACGATGTTGGTGTCGATCACGCCGCCCGCGGTCAGGCGATAGCGGTCGTCCAGCACCCCCAGGGTGCCGACGTCGAGGAACAGGGAGGTGCGGATGCCGTATTCTTCGGGCAGTCCGTTCGGAAGCGTCAGCTCAGCCGTGCCGATGGCGTAGAAATTGCCGCCCAGGGCGTCGCGGGTGCGCAGGTCGCGCGGGCCGATCCCGGCGTTCTCGAAGCCCCGGAAGCTGTTGCCGCCCTTGAAGAAGCGGTCGTTGATCCGGATGGTGTCGCCGGCCCAGCCCGAGACATAGCCGACAGACCCCTGCAGGCTGACGACCCAGTTCGGCGTCAGGCCGTAGTACCAGGCGGCGTCCATCTCGGTCTTGATGTAGTTGACGTCCCCGCCCAGGCCCGCGAAATCCTGGCGCAAGGAGGCGACCCAGCCGCGCGTGGGCCGAACGGGGTCGTTCACGCGGCTGAACAGCAGGGTATAGCCGGCGGACGAGTTGAGCGACGCCCCCAGCTGATCGCACAGCGCCAGCGAGCCCGAGAGCACGCCCGAGCAATAGCCCGTCGGCACCAGAACCTCGTCGGACTTGATGAAATACCGGGTGCTGAGGCTGGTATAGCCGTTCAGCGGGAAGGTCAGACGCAGCCCGGCGCCGGTCGAACGATAATCGAACGAGGACTCTTCCTTGAAGTCGTAGCGGGTGTGGAACAGGTCGTAACCGGCGCGGATGTCCCGGTTCATGAAGCGCGGCTCGGTGAAGCGGAAATCGATCTGCTGACGCAGCGAGCCCCATTCCACGCGGGCCACCACATTCTGGCCGCGGCCGCGGAAGTTCCGTTCCGAAATCCCGATGTTGACCACGAAGGCCTCGACCGAGCTGAATCCCGCCCCGATCGACAGTTCGCCGGTCGGTTGCTCCTCGACCGTGACGTTGACGACCGACCGGTCCGGCGCCGACCCTCGGGTCTCCTCGACCTTGACGTCCTTGAAGAAGCCCAGGGCCCGCAGGTTGTTGCGCGACCGCTCCATCAGGGCGCGGTTGAAGGCGTCGCCCTCGGTCAGCAGCAATTCGCGCCGGATGACCGGGTCAATGGTTCGCGTATTGCCGACGATGTTGATGCGATCAACATAAACGCGCTGACCTTCCCGGACGTGGAAGGTGACGTTGACCGTGTCGGTTTCCGGATCGGCGCTATAGGTCGGGTTGATGTCGACGAAGGCGTAGCCGGCCGATCCGGCGGCGAAGGTCAGGGCCTCGACCGCCTTTTCGATCTTGTCGCTTTCATAAAGGTCGCCCGAGCGGATCGGCAGCAGGCGCCGCAGGATGTCGGTGTTCAGCCGGTCGTTCTCGGTGACGACGTTGATCTCGCCGAAATTATAACGATCACCCTCATCCAGGGTCAGGGTCACGCCGAAGGCGGCGTTGTCCGGATGCAGTTCGGCCACCGAAGAGATGACCCGGAAATCGTAATAGCCGCGGTTGGTGTAGAATTTCCGCAGCTGCTCGCGGTCGTATTCCAGCCGGTTGGGATCATAGTTGTCGTTCTTCGACATGATCCGCCACCAACGCGACTGCTTGGTCACCATGACGCCGCGCAGGTCGCTGTCGGAGAAGGCCTCGTTGCCCAGGAAGGTGATGTTCTCGATGCCGGTTTCCGGCCCTTCGTCGATCTCGAACACGACATCGACGCGGTTCTGCTCCAGCTGGACCAGCTTGGGCGTGACGGTGGCGGAGATGCGCCCAGACAGACGATACAGCTCGACCAGCGAGCCGACGTCTTCCTGGATCTTGGCGCGGGTGTAGATGCCGCGCGGCCGGATCGTCACCTCTTCGCGCAGCTTGTCGTCGCGAAGGGCGTTGTTCCCCTCGAAGATCACCTGGTTGATGATCGGGTTCTCGGCGATGTGGACCACCAGGTCGCCGTTCTGAACCATCAGCTGCACGTCGGCGAACAGGCCCGTGCGCGAAAGGGTGCGCACGCCGATGTCCAGCATGGCCGCGTCCACCGTGTCGCCCGGCTGGATCGGCAGATAGGACAGGACCGTGGTCTGATCGATCCGCTGGGTTCCCTGGACCAGGATGCGGTTGATCTGGACGCTCTGCTGGGCCGGGGCCTGGGCGGGCGCGGCCTGATCCGGCGTCGCCGCCGCGGGCGCGGCGCCGTCCTGGGCCAGGGCGGGTGAAGCCAGGCCGGCGGCCAGGACCAGGGCCAGGGCGCTGGCTCGGCCGCTCAGGCGGATTTTGGCGCGCGGATCGGAGTGCTTCATACGGGGACCATCGGAGGGCTGGCGTCGGCTCATGTCAGGCGAGCCCGCCGAGGAAGGCGAGGAAATTGAACTTCTGCAGATCGTTCCAAGTCGCGAACAACATCAAACCCGCCAGCAACGCAAGACCGACCCGGTAACCCGCCTCCTGGAAACGGGCGGCGACCGGACGCCTCGCCACGGCTTCATAGCCGTAAAAAAGCAGGTGGCCGCCGTCCAGAACCGGGATGGGCAGGAGGTTTAGAAAGCCAATTCCGACCGAAAGTATGGCGGCCAAGCTGGTCATCGTCAGCAGCAGATTGGCCACAGTCGCGCCCGGATCGGGATTCGCCTCTACCGCCTGGGTCGTCAGGGCGCCGGTGGCGCGGGCGATCCCCAGGGGCCCGCTCAGCTGGTCCCCGTTTTCGCGGCCGGTGAAGATGCGCCCGATATAGGTCAGGGTGGTCCCCAGGGTGTCGACGATGGTCGTGGCGCTCTTGCCCGCGATCTCGAGGGGATTCAGCCTTCGAATACTGACGTCTTCAGGCCCCTGGGGGCGCATGTTCATGCCGATGCGGGCCACCCGCACCCGGCCGGCGACGGGATCGTCCTCGACCTGGCGCTGGGGCGTGGCGACCAGCTCCAGGGTGCGGCCCGCGCGATCGACGGTGAAGCGCACCGTGTCCCCTGCGCTCAGCATGACGACGGCCCGAACCTCGGAGTCGTCACGCACCGGACGACCGTTGACGGCGGTGATCAGGTCGCGGGGCTGGAATCCGGCGGCGGCGGCCGGACTGTCCGGCGCGACGTTCAGGACACGCGGGGCCACCACCTGTTCGCCGATGATCGCGAAGTAGAGGGCGAACAGGACGAAGGCGAGGATGAAGTTGGTCACCGGCCCGGCGGCCACGATCAGGGCGCGCTGCCACACCGGCTTGAAATGGAAATAGTCCCGCTCGGCGCCCGGCCCATGCTCGGCCGTCACACGGCCTTTCAGCTCAGCCAGCCCCGCCTCGTCCGGCACGCTGCTGGCGTCCAGGTCGCCCGAGAATTTGACATAGCCGCCCAGCGGCATCCATCCGACCCGCCATTCCACGCCCTGGCGATCCGTCCGGCTGAACACAGCCCGGCCGAAACCGACCGAGAAACGGTCGATCTTCACCTTGAACAGGCGCGCGGTCAGGAAATGTCCCAGTTCATGCAGGGTGACGATCAGGGTCAGCACCAGCAGGAAGGGCACGACATAGGTCACGACCAGGGTCAGTGCGTCGATCAAGCGGTCTCGCCTCCGGTCATGCCGCGTCGGCCATGCGACCGACGATGGTCTGGGCGATCCGGCGGGCCTCGGCGTCCACGGCCAGGGCCGCGTCGCAGGCGTCGGTCAGATCGGCGCAAACCCCCGCGCGCATCGCGCGATCCAGGGTTTCGGCGACGACTGCGGCAATATTGAGAAAGCCCAGACGCCGGTCAAGGAAGGCGCGGGCCGCCACCTCATTGGCGGCATTGAACACGGCCGGCGCCGCCCCGCCGGCCTGCAGCGCCTGGCGCGCCAGGGCCAGGGCCGGAAACCGCGTCTCGTCCGGCGCCTCGAAGGTCAGCCGGCCCAGCGTCGCCAGGTCCAGCCGCGGCGCGGGCCAGTCCAGCCTCTGGGGCCAGGCCAGGGCGCAGGCGATGGGGATGCGCATGTCCGGCGCCCCCATCTGGGCCAGGGTGGAGCCGTCGATATAGTCCACCAGGCTGTGAACGATGGATTCGGGGTGCACCACCACCTCGATCCGCTCGGCCGGCATGTCGAACAGATAGGCCGCCTCGATCGTCTCCAGCCCCTTGTTGGCCATGGTGGCGCTGTCGACCGAGATCTTGGCCCCCATGCTCCAGTTGGGGTGGGCCACCGCCTGTTCGGGCGTCACCGCCGCCATCTGCGCCAGGGTCCGGTTCCGGAACGGGCCGCCCGAAGCGGTCAGGATCAGCCGGGACACCTGTTCCGGCGCCGCGGCGGGAAAGACCTGGAAGATGGCCGAATGCTCGGAGTCGACCGGAATCAGCTGGCCGCCCGAGGCGCGAACCGTCTCGATCAGGGCCGGGCCGCAGCAGACCAGGCTTTCCTTGTTGGCCAGGGCCAGGACCGCGCCCGTGCGCGCCACCGCCCAGGTCGAGCGCAGGCCCGCCGCCCCCACGATCGCCGCCATGACCCAGTCGGCGGGGCGGATGGCGGCCTCGACCACCGCCCCCTCGCCCGCCGCCGTCTCGATTCCCGTGCCGGCCAGGGCGTCGCGCAGGGCGGCCAGCTTCGACGGGTCGGCCGTCACCGCCAGCCTGGGTCGCCAGCGCCGCGCCTGCTCAGCCAGCAGGGCCACATTGCTCCCGGCGACCAGGGCCTCGACCTCGAACGCGCCGGTTCCGGCCGCCTCGGCGCGATCCATCAGGTCCAGGGTGGAAGTTCCCACCGATCCGGTGGAGCCCAGCACGGTGACGCGACGCGAGATCATCACGCCCCCAGGCCCAGGGCGCGGCCAAGGGCGCGCCCGGCCGCGATCACCACGATGGCGAACATCAGCCCGTCGACGCGATCCAGAAGGCCGCCGTGACCCGGGATCAGCGCCCCCGCATCCTTGACTCCGAACCGCCGCTTCAGCGCCGATTCCCACAGGTCGCCGGCCATGGCCGCCAGGCCGCCGGCCAGGCCCAGCAGGCCGCTCCAGATCGGGCCCGGCGCGCCGGAGTCCGGCAGGGCCGTCATCAGGACGCCAGCCAGGGTCGCGGCGACCAGGCCGCCGATGAACCCCGACCAGGTCTTGTTCGGCGAAAACCGCGGCCACAGCTTGGGCCCGCCCACGGCGCTGCCGACCAGATAGGCCGCGATATCGGCCGCCCAGGTCACGGCGAAGGCCAGGGTGACCCAGTAGAAGCCAACCGCGCTGGTCCCGTCGCGCAGCCAGATCATCAGCACGGCCGGCCAGCCGATGTAGAGGACGCCATAGGCCGCATCGACCGCCGACAGCCCTCGCGTCCGGGCGAACAGCCCCGCCAGGCAGGCGCCGAAGACCATCATGACCAGGCCGAAGGACAGGTCCGCCGCATGGGCCATCGCCACGGACGCCGCCAGGGCCGCGGCCACGGCGCCGAACATGGGTTTCCAGGCCATGCGCGCGCTCATCCGCGCCCATTCAACGGCCAGCAGCACGCAGGCGGCCAGCATGACGCCCAGGATCCACGGCCCGCCCAGCCAGACGGCGAAAACCGCCAGGGGCGCCAGCACCACGGCCGAGGCCGTGCGCATGCCCATCTCGCGCACCCCGAAGGCCATCAGATCGCCTCCCGCAGCGGTTCCGCCGGCTTGCGGCCGCCGAAGCGCCGGTCACGCGCCCGGAACTCGGCCACGGCCCGTCCCAGGGCTTCCGGGCCGTAGTCGGGCCACAGGATGTCCTGGAACACCAGTTCGGCGTAGGCCGCCTCCCACAGCAGGAAGTTGGACAGCCTCAGCTCCCCCGACGTCCGCACGATCAGGTCCACCGGCGGCGCCCCGGCCGTGGACAGGCCGGCGCCGAATGCGTCCTCGGTCAGCGGGCCTGTCGCCTGGCCCGAGGCCACGCGGCGGGCATGGGCCTCGGCGGCATCGACGATGTCGGCCCGTCCGCCATAGTTGAAGGCGACCTGAAGCATGAAACGGTCGTTGTGGGCCGTATCCGCCTCGGCCTTTTCGATGATGCGGGCGATGTCGTCGGGCAGGCCGCGCCGCCGGCCCAGGATGCGCAGCCGCACCCCCTCCTTGGCCAGCCGGGCCAGGTCCGAGGCGACATAGGTCCGCACCAGTCCCATCAGGTCGGAAACCTCGTCCTCGGGCCGGCTCCAGTTCTCGGTCGAGAAGCCGAACACCGTCAGACAGCCGACGCCCAGGGCCGGCGCGCCGCGGATGGTCCGCTTCAGGGCCTCGACCCCCTCGCGGTGGCCGACGGAGCGCGGCAGGCCGCGCGCCTTGGCCCAGCGGCCATTGCCGTCCATGATCACCGCCACATGGAGGGGCGGCCCCCCATGGTTCGAGGCGGGTGTGTCATCCGGCATTGGGGCGGGCCCTTCCGCGCGCAGATCGTCAGACCTGCATGATCTCTTGTTCCTTGACCTTCAAGGCCTCGTCGATGCGCTTGATGGCGGCGTCGGTGTCCTTCTGGACCTCGGCCTCCATCTTCTTCTGCTCGTCCTGGCTGATGTCGCCCGCCTTCTCGGCCTTCTTCAGCTCGTCATTGGCGTCGCGGCGCACATTGCGGACGGCGATCTTCTGCTGTTCGGCGTATTTGCCGGCCAGTTTGACCAGATCCTTGCGGCGCTCCTCGGTCAGAGGCGGAATGGGGATACGCAGGGTCTGGCCGTCCACCACCGGGTTCAGGCCCAGGCCGGCGGCGCGGATGGCCTTTTCGACCGAGACCACCATCCCCTTGTCCCAGACGCTGACCGTGATCATGCGCGGCTCGGGCACGCTGACGGCGGCCACGGCGTTCAGCGGCGAGGTCGAGCCGTAGGCCTCGACCTGAACCGGGTCCAGCAGGCCGGCGTTGGCGCGGCCGGTGCGCAGGCCGCCGAATTCGTCCTTCAAGGCCGAGACGGCCTTGTCCATGCGGTCGCGGAAGGTTTTCAGTTCCGGTTTGGCCATGGGATTTTCCCTTCGTCTTTCGTCTCTTTAGCGGACGGATTTCAGCTTGTCTGCGAACCGATCACGGTGAAGGGCCCCTCGCCTCTCAAGGCGCGGTGGAAGGATCCCTCCTCGCGGATCGAGAAGACCACGATCGGAATGCCGGAATCGCGCATCAGGGCCACGGCCGAGGCGTCCATGACCCGCAGATCCTGGGCCAGCACCTCCTGATAGGTCAGCCGGTCATAACGGGTGGCGGTCGGGTCCTTCTTCGGATCGGCCGTATAGACCCCGTCCACGCTGGTGCCCTTGAACAGGGCGTCACAGCCCATCTCGGCCGCGCGCAGGGCGGCGCCGGAATCGGTGGTGAAGAAGGGCGCCCCCACTCCGGCGGCGAAGATCACCACCCGGCCCTTTTCCAGGTGCCTCAGGGCGCGGCGGCGCAGATAGGGTTCGGCCACGGCGTTCATGGTCAGGGCGCTCTGGACCCGCGTCTGGACGCCGATCTTCTCCAGCGCCGCCTGCATGGCCAGGGCGTTCATGACGGTGGCCAGCATGCCCATGTAGTCGGCCGTGGCCCGCTCCATGTCGCCGGCGGCCTTGGACAGGCCGCGGAAGATGTTGCCGCCGCCGATGACCAGGCAGATCTCGACGCCTTCGCGCGACACGGCGGCCACCGCCTCGGCCACGCTGGCGACCGTCTTCATGTCGATGCCATAGGGCTGGTCGCCCATCAGCACCTCGCCCGACACCTTCAGCAGGACGCGCTTGTATCGGAACTCGGGCGGGGTCTCGGGCATGGCGTCGTCCGTGTACGGCGGGTCAGGCCCGGAATCGGGCTGTTCCTTATAGACGAAGGGCGCGCCCGGCTTCAAAGCCCGGCGCGCCCCGACTCAGAATTCTCCCTCCCCTTCAGGGGAGGGTGGCGCAAAGCGCCGGGTGGGGAGGGCGCGGCGACCCACGCACCGAGCGTGTTTTGCCGAAGCGCCCCCACCCGTTTTCGCCTATGGCTCAGACACCCTCCCCGAATGGGGAGGGAGACGGCATTTACTGGCCGGTCATCGAGGCGACTTCCGAGGCGAAGTCCGGCCCCTCGACCTTCTCGACACCCTCGCCCAGGGCCAGGCGGACGAAGCCGGCCAGGTGCAGGCCCGGAGCGCCCAGTTCCTTGCCGGTGTTGGCGACCAGCTGTTCGATGGTCACGTCCGGATCCATGACGAACGGCTGTTTGGTCAGCACCACGTCCTTCTGGAATTTGGCGATCTGGCCCGAGACGATCTTTTCGATCATGTTCTCGGGACGGCCTTCTTCCTTGGCCTTTTCGGTCAGGACCTGACGTTCCTTCTCGATCGCCGCCGGGTCCAGGTCGTCGGTGTTCAGCGACAGCGGGGCGGTGGCCGCCACGTGCATGGCGATCTTGCGGCCCAGGTCGCGCAGGGCCGTCTTGTCGCCGCCGCCGTGCAGGGCGACCAGCACGCCGATGCGGCCGACGCCCGGCGACACGGCGTTGTGGACATAGCTGGCGACCACGCCTTCATCGACCGACAGGCGGGCGGCGCGACGCAGCTGCATGTTCTCGCCGACGGTGGCGATCAGCTGGGTCACCTCGTCCTGGACGGTCTTGCCGTTCTCCAGCTCGGCGCCGTGCAGGGCCTCGACCGTGGCGTGCTCCAGGCCCAGTTGGGCGAACGACTTGGCGGCGTTCTGGAACAGTTCGTTGCGGGCGACGAAGTCGGTTTCGGCGTTGAACTCGATGGCGGCGCCGACTTCACCGGCGCCGACTTCCTTTGAAGCCACGGCGACCAGGCCCTCGGCGGCGACGCGGTCGGCCTTCTTGGCGGCCTTGGACAGGCCCTTGGCGCGCAGCCAGTCGATGGCGGCGTCGATGTCGCCATTGGTTTCCTGCAGGGCCTTCTTGCAGTCCATCATGCCGACGCCGGAGCGCTCGCGCAGTTCCTTGACGAGGGCGGCGGTGATCTCGGCCATGTTTCAGTCTCCTGGTGTTCTCGTAAGCGGTAACGGCCGGACCCGAGATTCAGGCCCGGCCGCAGTCTTTAGTCGCCGTCGGTGACAGCGGCGCGGGTTCAGACCTGCGCCGGCTCTTCTTCGACAGCGGCGTTGGCCTCGGCGGTCGCCTCCTGGGCGGCCTCGTCGGCCACGGCCGGTTCAGCGGCGGCTTCCAGTTCGGCGGCGACGCCTTCAGTCCCGGCCGGGGCGGCTTCAGCCTCGGCCTTGGGAGCGGCGGCTTCGCGCAGCATCGGCTCGACCGGGTTTTCCGACGCGCCCAGATCGACGCCCGAGGCGCCGGCGCCGGCGGCCAGGCCGTCCAGGACGGCGTCGGCGATCAGGTCGCAGTAGGTCTGGATGGCGCGCGCGGCGTCATCATTGCCCGGAACCGGATAGGTGATGCCGTCCGGATCGCAGTTGGTGTCCAGGATGGCGATGATCGGGATGTTCAGCTTGCGGGCTTCCTGGATCGCGATCGCTTCCTTGTTGGTGTCGATCACGAACATGATGTCCGGCACGCCGCCCATGTCCTTGATGCCGCCCAGCGAGGCTTCCAGCTTGTCACGCTCGCGCTGCAGGCTCAGCAGCTCGCGCTTGACGCGGCCCTCGCCGCCCGACTCCAGCAGGCTGTCCAGTTCGCGCAGGCGGGCGATCGAGCCCGAGACGGTGCGCCAGTTGGTCAGGGTGCCGCCCAGCCAGCGGTTGTTCATGTAATATTGGGCGCAGCGCTTGGCGGCCTCGGCCACCGGATCGGCGGCCTGGCGCTTGGTGCCGACGAACAGCACGCGGCCGCCCTTGGCCGCCACGTCGCGCACGGCGACCAGGGCCTGGTGCAGCAGCGGGATCGACTGCGACAGGTCGATGATGTGGATGTTCGAGCGCGAGCCGAAGATGTAGCG
>NZ_JAHBYB010000002.1 GCF_019636155.1 Brevundimonas sp.
CTGAACCGGCCGGGACCATAGCCGCGCGCCTTGGCCTCGGGCAGGCCGGCGTACCAGTCGCGGATGGGGCCGAAGGCGCCGGTATAGGTGGCGGGGTTGGAGCGCGGGGTGCGGCCGATCGGCGACTGGTCGATGTCGATGACCTTGTCGAAATGCTCCAGCCCCTCGATCCGGTCGAAGGGGGCGGGGGCGTCGGACGCATTGTTCAGGCGGCGCGCGGCGGCCTTGTACAGGGTCTCGATGGTGAAGGTGGACTTGCCCCCGCCCGACACGCCGGTGATGCAGGTGAAGACCCCGACCGGGATTTCGCCGGTGACGTTCTTCAGATTGTTGCCGGTGGCGCCGCTGATCTTCAGCATCCGCTTGCGGTCGATGGGGCGACGGCCCTCGGGCGGCAGTTCGATCTCGCGCTCGCCGGTCAGATATTTGGCGGTCAGGCTGTTTCCATTGGCCATGACCTGTTCGGGCGTGCCCTGGGCGCAGATTTCGCCGCCATGCACCCCGGCGGCGGGCCCCATGTCGATGACATAGTCGGCGGTCAGGATGGCCTCTTCGTCATGCTCGACCACCAGCACCGAGTTGCCCAGGTCGCGCAGGCCGCGAAGACTGTCCAGCAGCCGGGTGTTGTCCCGCTGGTGCAGGCCGATGGACGGTTCGTCCAGCACGTAGAGAACGCCGGTCAGGCCCGAGCCGATCTGTGACGCCAGGCGGATGCGCTGGCTCTCGCCGCCCGACAGGGTGCCGGACGACCGGGACAGGTTCAGATAGTCCAGGCCGACATTGTTCAGGAACCGCAGCCGGTCGGTGATCTCCTTCAGGATGCGCCGGGCGATCTCCATCTGTTTGGCGCTCAGCCGCTCCTCCAGCGTCGAGAACCACAGGAAGGCCCTGGAGATGGACAGGGTCGAGATGTCGGCGATGTCGGCGGCGTCGATCTTGACGGCCAGGGCCTCGGGCTTCAGCCGCTTGCCGCCGCAGGCCTCGCACGGGGTTTCGGACTGATAGCGGCCCAGCTCCTCGCGCACCCAGGCGCTGTCGGTCTCGCGCCAGCGGCGTTCCAGGTTCGGCAGGACGCCCTCGAACGGCTTTGACACCTCATATTTGCGGGCGTTGTCGTCATAGGTGAATTTGATCTTCTCGGCGCCGGTGCCGTTCAGGATCACCGCGTGCGCCTGGTCCGGCAGGTCGCGCCACGGCTTGTCCATCGAGAAGCCGTAGTGCCGCGCCAGGGATTGCAGCGTCTGGGTGTACAGGGGTGACGGCCCGCGCGACCAGGGGGCGACGGCGCCGTGATGCAGGCTCTTGTCGCGGTCGGGGATCACCAGCTCGGCGTCGAAGGCCAGCTTGACCCCCAGGCCGTCACAGACGGGGCAGGCGCCGAAGGGGTTGTTGAACGAGAACAGCCGCGGCTCGATCTCGCTGATGGTGAAGCCCGAGACGGGGCAGGCGAACTTCTCGGAGAAGGTGATGCGGCGCGGTTCTTCGCCTTCCGGTGCATTCGCCCATTCGGCCACGGCGATGCCGTCGGCCAGGCCGAGCGCGGTCTGCAGACTGTCGGCATAGCGGCCTTCCAGCCCGGCCTTGGTGACGATGCGGTCCACCACGATGTCGATGTCGTGCTTGAACTTCTTATCCAGGGCGGGGGCGTCTTCGATGGCGTGGAAGGCGCCGTCGATCTTGACGCGCTGGAAGCCCGCGCGCTGCCACTCGGCCATTTCCTTCCTGTATTCGCCCTTGCGGCCCCGGACGACCGGGGCCAGCAGCATCAGGCGCTCGCCGTCCGGCAGTTCGACCAGCTTGTCGACCATCTGGCTGACGGTCTGGCTTTCGATGGGCAGGCCGGTGGCGGGGGAATAGGGCACCCCGACCCGCGCCCACAGCAGGCGCATATAGTCGTGGATCTCGGTCACCGTGCCGACGGTGGAGCGCGGGTTCTTGGACGTGGTCTTCTGTTCGATCGAGATGGCGGGCGACAGCCCCTCGATCAGGTCCACGTCCGGCTTGCCCATCAGCTCCAGGAACTGGCGGGCGTAGGCCGACAGGCTTTCGACATAGCGGCGCTGACCCTCGGCATAGATGGTGTCGAAGGCCAGGGACGACTTGCCCGAGCCCGACAGGCCGGTCATCACCACCAGCTGGCCGCGTGGGATGTCGACGTCCACGCCCTTGAGATTATGCTCGCGCGCGCCGCGCACGCGGATGAAGTCGTGTCTGTCGGTCATCGAAATCCGGGAACGCGAAGGCGCCGGAAGGGGGCCCGGCGCAACACCGCCATATGGGGATCAATTCGGCTGATTCAGCAAGAACAATGTGAGAACATTGGCGGCACGGCGTAGGCGGTTAGGATTTGGAGACAATGGGGAGTTGCAAATGAAATCCGTGACCGGTCTGGCGGGTCTCCTGTGCGGCGCCGCGCTTGTCGCCAGTTGCAGCTACAATGCGACCTTCGACGCCAGTGATGAGGCGTTGAATGCGGTGGCGGACGAAAATTTCAGGGATCTGGCGGCGGGGCGAAACGAGGCGGTGTTGGCCCGCCTGTCGTCCGAGAACAGTCAGGATCAGGCCCGCGCGCAATTGCCCATGCTAAAGGGACTGTTGCCCGATCTGGAGGCGCCGGATCCGGGGGTGGCGAGTTCGCAGAAGACCAAGTCGAACCAGGGCGAATTCTATGCCGTGCGTCAGGACTATGCCTATCCCGACAGGACTGCCCGCGTGGAAACCACCTTCAAGAAAGAAGGCGAGGGGTGGAAGGTTCGCAGCTTCAACGTCAATGTGACCATGCGGCCGGGGGCTGCGCCTGCGACTAAGGCCGGAGAAACTCCCCCACATTCAGATTGATCTCGCAGCTGTAGGCCTCGCCGTCGCGGCGACAGTAGTCAGCGCCGAACAGGTTGCGCCGGACCAGGGTGGTTGAGCGATAGACGGAGCCTTCGAAGGCGAATTCCGAGCCGATCTCGCGGCTGCGGTCGGCCAGGCCGTCGAACATGGCGCGCGCCGGCGCGCCCTCGCAGACGAAGCGGATCAGTTCGGTGTCGGCGTCGCTGACGCGGTGGAAATGGCCCGTGCGGATGGCCTCCTGAACGCAATCGACGATGAGGCGGCCGTTGGGCGTCAGATGCTGCGAGGCGATCCGGGTGTAGTCGGGCGGCCCGCTGACCTCTGGCGTGGTGGCGCAGGCGGCCAGCAGGAGGGCCGGCAGGGTCAGGCGCAGCAGCGCGTCACATCGCATTGGCGGGGTCCCGGAAGTGGAAGAGGGCCACGAGGATGACGGCCACCGGATCGCGGTCGGCCGAACCGGCGGGCGGCAGGTAGAAGGTGGGACGCAGGCCGCCCAGGGCGACGCCGCCCAGGTCCACGCCATTCTCGCTGACGACATAGCCCAGGGTGCGGCCGCCGGCCCAGGGCAGGGCGCCGACCTGGCGGGTCTCGAAGCGGAAGGTGCGCCCGCCCCAGACCATTTCGCCGGCGCGCTGGGGCTGTTGCAGCCGTGCCATCACGCCGGCGCCGCGCGACAGGGCCAGGCTGAGCCGGGCGTCGGCGGGGGCGGCGCCGGAGAAGGCGCAGGTGTAGGCCAGGTCCTCGCGCTGGAACTCGATCCACAGCAGGCGGGTGTGGGCCTCGCCGCCCTGGCAGCTGGCCTGGACGTCGCCGAGGCTGGGGGAGACGATGTTGAAGTCCGAACTGGAGATCTGGCTGCGGTGGGTCGGCGCGCGCACCGAGCGTTCGCGGCTGGAGGCCGAGCCGGTGTATTCGCCGACGGCGAAGCCGGGCCGGAACAGGCTGGGGCCGCGTCGGCCCTCCAGGAACACCCGCTCGGTGCGGTCCGCGAAGGGGGTGGTGGGTTCCTGGGCCTGGACGGCGCTGCCGGTCAGGGCCAGCAGGGTGGCGATGATGATGGCGCGCATGGTCGAACCTCCCCATCGGACGACGGCGTTATCCTAAACCCGCACGGCCGCGCTTGCCAGCGGGAAGGTTTGGCCCCATCTTCGATGTCTCGGCTTAGTGAGTTTGGAGGCCACGAACATGATCAGCGCCCTGGAAATCGGTTTCGCCCTTTCCGCGCCGCTGCTGGTGTTCGCCTATGTCCTCGCCCAACCCAAGCCGAAGCCTGTCCGCATCCGCACTCGTGACGCTGAACGGCGTCGCGGCCCGCACGCCTGACGGCCACACCCTATTTGAAGACCTGAGCCTGGCCATCGGGCGCGAGCGCACGGCCGTCGTCGGCCGCAACGGGGCCGGCAAGACCACCCTTTTGCGTCTGATCGCCGGGCTGGATGCGCCCGCCGAAGGCACGGTCACGCGCGCCGGAAGCGTCGGCTGGCTGGCGCAGGTCGCGGCGCCGGGGCCGGACGAGACGGTGGCCGACACCCTGGGCGCCGGGCCGGGCCTGGCCGTGCTGGCGCGGGTGCTGGCGGGCGAGGGGACGGCGGACGACCTGGCCCAGGCGGACTGGACGCTGGAGGGGCGTGTGGGAGAGGTCATGGGCCAGGTCGGGCTGGCGGACCTGCCTCTGGACCGGCTGACGGAGACCCTGAGCGGTGGGGAGCAGACGCGGGCGCGCCTGGCGGCCCTGCTGCTGGCGGCGCCGGACCTGATCGTGCTGGACGAGCCGACCAATAATCTGGACGCCGAGGCCCGGGCGGTGGTCGCCCGGGTGCTGGAGACCTGGCGCGGCGGGGCGGTGGTGGTCAGCCATGACCGGGCGTTGCTGCGGCAGGTGGACCGGATCGTGGAGCTGTCGAGCCTGGGCGCGCGCGTCCATGGCGGCGGCTGGGATCTGTATGCCGAACGACGGGCGGCCGAGCGGGCCTTGGCCGAACAGACGCTGGATGCGGCGGAACGCGACGCCGACCGGGCGGGGCGTGAGCGCCAGCGGGCGGTCGAGGCGCGGGCGCGACGGGATCGGGCCGGCAGGGCCTATGCGGCGTCCGGCTCGGCCCCGAAGATCCTGCTGGGCGGGATGAAGCGGCGGGCGGAAGAGAGCGCGGGCAAGGAGAGCCGGCTGGCTGACCGGAAGGCAGAGGCGGCCCAGGCCGATCTGGACGCGGCCCAGGCGGCGGTCGAACGGGTGCGGCGGCTGGAGATACCGATGCCGCCGACGGGTCTGGCGGCGGGGACGGTGGTGGTCAGCCCCCGCGTCTCCTCCCTATCAACGATGGGGGGGTGGATCGGCGGCGAAAGCCGACGAGACGGAGGGGGTCTTCGTGTCACACAGAACCCCTCCACCGCTTCGCGGTCCGCCTCCCCACGGAGTGGGGAGGAGACGCGGGGGCTGTCCATCACCGGGCCGGAGCGGATCGCGGTGACCGGCCCCAACGGCAGCGGCAAGACCACCCTGTTGCGTCGGATCGTGGAGGCGGCCCGGGTGGAGGCGGCGCTGCTGGACCAGCATGCGGATGTCCTTAGGCCCGAGGAGACGTTGCTGGAGGCCTATCGGCGGATCAATCCGGAGGCGACGCCGAACCAGGCCCAGGCGGCCCTGGCGCGGTTCCTGTTCCGCAATACGGCGGCCCAGAGGGTGGTGGGGACGCTGTCGGGCGGGGAGCGTCTGAGGGCGGGCCTGGCCTGTGCGATGACGGGGGCGCGGCCGCCGCGCCTGCTGTTGCTGGACGAGCCGACCAACCATCTGGACCTCGACTCCATCGAGGCGGTGGAGGCGGGCTTGCGAGCCTATGACGGGGCCCTCGTCGTGGTCAGCCACGACGAGGACTTTCTGGAGGCCATCGGCGTCGATCGCCGGATCGAACTTTAGGCCGCGGACGGGTCGCCCATGGTGTTGATCATCCAGGGCACGCCGAACCTGTCGATGAAGTTGCCGTAGCCCGGCGACCAGAAGGTGGGGGCGAAATCCATGATGACCTGGCCGCCCTCGGACAGGGCGTCGAAGATGCGTTTGGCCTCGGCGCCGTCTTCATAGTGCAGGGTGACGTCGAAGCCGTTCTTGGGCTTGTCGATGTTAGGCGCCCAGTCCGTGTCCATGTCGGCGCCCATGATCGACTGGTCGCCGACGTCGAGCCAGGCGTGCATAAGCCAGTCCTTGTACTGGGGTCCGACCGGCATATCGGGCGGGCCTTCGCCATAGGGAAAGGCGGCGGTGATCTTGCCGCCCAGGACGCGGGCGTAGAATTCGAAGGCTTCCTTGCATTGGCCGCGGAAGGACAGGCTGGTGACGATCTTCATGACGGTCGCTCCTATTCGAGGGTCTTGAGGAAGGCTTCGAGCCGGTCGGCGGTGCTGTTCCAGCCGTAGGCGTGGCCGGTCAGGCTGGGTTCCGACTTGAGGCCCAGGTGGGTGAAGCGCATGTGCGTGTGGCCGTCGGCGGTCTCGTCGAACTGAACGGTGACCAGGGTATCGACGGGCGGGCCGTCCTCGTGGCTGTCGTCCCATCTGAAGGTGAAGACGAGGCGGCGGGGCGGGTCGATCTCGCGATAGGTTCCGCCCTGCCACAGGACGTCGTCGCTGTCCGCCGACTTCAGGCAGGCGCGCCAGGCGCCGCCGACGCGCAGGTCCTGCTCGACCTTGATGGCCGGCCATTCGACGGGGCCGAGCCACAGGACCACGACCTCCGGTCGGGTCCAGGCGCGCCAGACCAGTTCGCGCGGGGCGTCGAACACCCGCTCCATATGCAGCACCAGGTCCGTCATCGGCGGCAGGGGCGGCAGGTCGGCTTGGGGCGGATGTTCGACGTGGGTCATGATTTCAGAACGTCTTCAGCAGTTCGGCCAGCTGATCGGCGGCGGCGCCCCAGCCGTCGTGGAAGCCCATCTGTTCGTGCTGTTTCATCGTCGCCTCGTTCCAGTGACGGGCGGTGGCGACATATTCGGTGCGGCCGTCCGCCAGGGGCGTCAGTTCCACCGTGCCGACCATGAAGGGCTGGCCGGCGGGCCTCCAGTCGGGGGTGAAGGCGTCGGTGGTGGTCCATTTCCTGTGCGGGACGACCTCGAGGAAGACGCCCGAGTTGGGCATGACCTCGCCGTCCGGGCCGTGCATGACGAAATTCATCCGGCCGCCGGGGCGCGGTTCGATGATCGCGTCGGTGACATACCAGGGCTTGGGGCAGAACCATTGCTGAAGCAGGGCCGGCTCCATCCAGGCGCGCCAGATCTTTTCGGGCGAGGCGTCGAAGACCCGGCGCAGGACTAGGTCATATTCATGGGCCACGCCGTCGGTGAGGCAGGGATTGTCAGTGTCCTGGGCCATCGGTCTTTCCTTTCTGAACCTGGCGGAGATAGGCGTCGAGACGGTCGAAGCTGGCGTCCCAGAAGCGGCGGTAGTGTTCGAGCCAGTCGGCCACGGTCTTCAGGCCTTCGGGCTGCAGTCGGGCGGGGCGCCACTGGGCCTCGCGCCCGCGGGTGATGAGGCCCGCCTTTTCCAGCACCTTGAGATGTTTGGTGATGGCCGGGCCGCTGATGTCGAAGGGGGCGGCGAGATCGCCCACCGTGGCCTCGCCCTCGGTCAGGCGAGCCAGGATGGCGCGGCGGGTCGGGTCGGCAAGGGCCGAGAAGACGGCGTCCAGTCTGGCCTGAGAGTCCATCGGCGGCGGTCTCGTTTATATATAACCATTTAGTTAAATAAAGGAGCGGGCACGATAGTCAAGAACCGTTTCCGCCTGGCCGGCGAACCTCCTAGGGTAGGGGTGAAGGGAGACCGACCGATGAGCCTGACCGCCGCCCTGTTCGCCGCCGTCCTGATGCAGGCCGCGCCCGATCCCGCCGCCGCCGAGGTGGCCGATGTGCTGGACCGGCTGAACGCCGCCTCATCCTCGGCCGACGCCCAGGCCTATTTCGGCCTGTTCACGCCAGAAGCGCGGTTCGTGGGCACGGATGCGTCGGAACACTGGACCGTCGATGAGCTGAGGGCCTATGCCCGCGCCGCCTTCGACAGCGGGCGGGGCTGGTCCTATCCGGCGACCGACCGGGTCATCACCATCGCCGACATCGACTGCCGCTGCATCGCCTGGTTCGAGGAGAAGCTGACCAACGCCAACTATGGCGAGACGCGCGGATCGGGCGTGATGCGCAAGACCGCAGACGGCTGGAAGATCGAACAGTATGTCCTCAGCTTCGCCGTGCCCAACGACCGGGCCGAGGCGGTGGTGGCGGCCGTGCGGAACGCCGACGCCGACTGATGGACTTCGCCGACGACGCCTTCGTCCTGGCCGCGCGGGGGCATGGCGACACCGGGGCGGTGGTCGAACTATTGACCGCCGAGCATGGGCGGCGCGGCGCCTATGTGGCCGGAGGCGCGTCGCGGCGGATGCGGCCCTTCCTGCAACCGGGCGCGCGGGTGACGGTCGAGTATCGAGCGCGGACGTCCGACCATCTGGGCAGTGCGCGGCTGGAGCCGATGGGGGAGGGGCCCAGCGCCCTGTTCGACGACGCCCTGGCCCTGACCGGCCTGGGGGCGGCGGCGGCGGTGGCCCAGGGGGCGTTGCCGGAGCGGGAGCCGCATCCCGGCGTCTTCCTGGCCTTCGAGGCCCTGGCCGGGGCCTTCGTCGCGCCGGAGGTCTGGCCGGCGGTGTTCGTGCGGTTCGAGGCGGGGCTGCTGGACGACCTGGGGTTCGGCCTGGACCTGAGCCGGTGCGCCTCGACCGGGACGACGGACGACCTGGTCTGGGTCAGTCCGCGCACGGGGCGGGCGGTGTCGGCCCAGGCGGGCGCCCCCTACGCGGACAAGCTGCTGGCCCTGCCGCCCTTCATGCTGGGGGCCCAGGCGGGGCTGGCGGCGGGCGATGTGAAGGCCGGGTTAGACCTGACCGGCCACTTCCTGGAACAGTTCGTCTTCCATCCGCTGAACCGGCCCCTGCCGCCGGCGCGGACCTGGATGCTGGACCGGCTGGCGGAGGCGGGTCGCCTTTAGGCGCGGCGGGTGCTAGCCATCCGGCTCTGTCGGAGGGAATCCCATGAAGCGTCTCGTCGTCTCGGCCATCGCCCTGGCCATCGCCATCAGCGCGCCCGCAGCGGCCCAGACCGTCGATCCGGCCGCCGAGGCGCGGATCCGGGGGGACATCACCTTCCTGGCCGACGACGCCCTGGAAGGCCGCAAGCCGGGCGAGCGCGGCTATGAGCTGGCGGCGCTGTATGTGCAGACGCGGATGCAGGCCATGGGGCTGACACCGGGCGTGGACGGCGGCTGGATGCAGCCGGTCACCTTCGCCCGCACCGGCATCGCAGAGGCGGGCGCGACCCTGACCTGGACCCCGGCGGGCGGATCGCCGGTGGTGTGGCGCAACGGCGAGGGCGGACTGATCAGCGCCGGAAGCGAGGCCGGACACGACGCCGTCAGCGCGGGCGTGGTCTTCGTCGGCTATGGCATCGACAGCCCGGCCCAGGGCATGGACGACTACGCCGGGCTGGACGTCGGCGGCAAGATCGTCGTCATGCTGGCCGGTGCGCCGGCGGGCCTGCCCAGCGAGATCGCGGCCCACCTGGGATCGGGCAAGGCGGCCACCGCGGCCCGTCACGGCGCCCTGGGCGTCATCACCGTCAATACCGAGGCCAGCGGCCGCCGCTTCACCGGCGAGCTGATGCGCCGGTTCGCCAACCGCACCCAGACCGCCTGGGTCGGGGCCGACGGCAAGCCCAACGGCGCCGGCGGCGGCGCCCGGTTCGGCGCCTATCTGAGCGACGAGTCGGCGGCGGCCCTGTTCGCCGGAGCGGGCAAATCCTATGCCGACATCCGCGCCGAGGCGGCCCAGGACGGGGGCCGGCCCAAGGGCTTCGTCCTGGACGGCCAGGCCGCCTTCGACGTCAACACCCGCCGCGACGACTTCCAGAGCGCCAATGTCATCGGCGTCATCCCCGGATCGGACCCGGCCGTGCGCGACGAGATGGTGGTGATGACCGCCCACCTGGACCACCTGGGCATCTCGCCCGAGGGCGAGGACCGGATCAACAACGGCGCCCTGGACAACGCCGGCGGCGTTTCGATCATGCTGGAGGCGGCGCGCAGCCTGATCGCCAGCCCGCCGCGCCGCTCGGTCATGGTGGTGGCCCTGACGGCCGAGGAGATGGGGCTGCTGGGGTCGGACTATCTGGCGCGCCATCCGGTCGTGGCGACGGACAAGGTGATCGCCGACGTCAACCTGGACATGCCGATCCTGACCTACGCCTTCACCGATGTGGTGGCCTTCGGCGCCGAGCATTCGACCCTGGGGCCGCTGGTCGACCAGGCGGCGCGGGCCGAGGACCTGACCCTGTCGCCCGATCCGATGCCGGAGCAGGGGGTGTTCACCCGCTCGGACCACTATTCCTTCGTCAAGGCGGGGGTGCCGTCGGTCATGCTGGCCACCGGCTACGCCAACGGCGGCGAGGCGGAATGGGCGCGGTTCTTCGCCGAGGGCTATCACCAGCCCAGTGACGACCTGAGCCTGCCGTTCCGGTGGGATGCGGCGGCGCATTTCGCCCGCGTCAACGCCGCCATCGCCCGGGCCATCGCCGACGCGCCCGAGCGGCCGATGTGGTATGAAAACAATCCCTTCGGCGATCAATTCGCCCCGGATGCACCCAAGGCGCCGGCCCCGGCGGCGGAATAGGACGCAAAGGCGAACGGCGGCGCTAGACTTCCGGCCTCCGTTCGCCGATTCGCGTGCCCATGACCGTTCACACCCCGCCGCCCGAGGGCGGCCGCATCGTCGATGAGCCGATGGACCAGGCGCTGAGCCGCCGGTACCTGGCCTACGCCCTGTCGACCATCACCAACCGCGCCCTGCCGGACGTGCGCGACGGCTTCAAGCCGGTGCACCGGCGCATCCTGTTCGCCATGCACCAGATGCGGCTGAACCCGCAGGCGGCGGCGCGCAAATGCGCCAAGGTGGTCGGCGAGGTGATGGGCGGATACCACCCGCACGGCGACGCCTCGATCTATGAAGCCCTGGTCCGCCTGGCCCAGGATTTCGCCCAGCGCTATCCGCTGGTGGACGGGCAGGGCAATTTCGGCAACATCGACGGCGATAGCGCCGCGGCCATGCGCTATACCGAGTGCAAGCTGACGCCCGCAGCCGTTCTGTTGCTGGACGGGATCGACCAGGACGCGGTCGATTTCCGCGCCACCTATGACGATCAGGACGAGGAGCCGGTGGTCCTGCCAGCCGGTTTCCCGAACCTCCTGGCCAACGGCTCGTCGGGCATCGCGGTGGGGATGGCGACCTCCATTCCGCCGCACAACGCCGGCGAACTGATCGACGCCTGCCTGACCCTGCTGGACGACCCCCAGGTCTCGACCGAGGCCCTTATGGCCCATGTGCCGGGACCGGATTTCCCGACCGGCGGGGTGGCGGTGGAAGGCCACGCCTCGATCCTGGACGCCTATGAGACGGGCCGGGGCGGGGTGCGGCTGCGCGCGCGGTGGGAGACCGAGGACCTGGGCCGCGGCGTGTGGCGCATCGTCGTCACCGAGATGCCGTACCAGGTGCAGAAGTCCAAGCTGATCGAGGCCCTGGCCGAACTGATCGAACAGAAGAAGGCGCCGCTGCTGGCCGATGTGCGCGATGAATCGGCCGAGGACATCCGCCTGATCCTGGAGCCCAAGAGCCGCACGGTCGAACCCGAAGTCCTGATGGAGAGCCTGTTCAAGCTGTCCGATCTGGAGGTGCGGTTCCCGATCAACATGAACGTGCTGGACGCCACCGGCACGCCCGGCGTTCTGGGGCTGAAGGCGTGCCTGCAGGCGTTTCTGGATCACCGGCGCGAGGTTCTGATCCGGCGCGGGCGCTGGCGCGTGGCCCGGATCGAGAAGCGGCTGCACCTGCTGGACGGCCTGCGCATCGTCTTCCTGAACCTGGACGAGGTGATCCGCATCGTCCGTGAGGAGGAACAGCCCAAGGCCGTGCTGATCGCCCGGTTCGGCCTGACCGAGGTGCAGGCCGACTTCATCCTGGACACCCGGCTGCGTCAGCTGGCGCGGCTGGAAGAGATGGCGATCGAGAAGGAATTCAAGGAACTGTCTGAAGAACTTGCGGGGCTGAATGCGATGATCGCCTCGCCCGCGCGCCAGAACAAGCTGCTGGTCGTGGGCCTTCAGGACGTGCGCAAGGCCCTGGTCTCGCCGCGCCGCACCACCATGGCCGAGGCGGTGGATGCGTCGGCCTTTGTTGCGCCCGAAGCCTTCATCCCGCGCGAGGCGGTGACGGTGATCCTGTCCGAACGCGGCTGGATCCGCGCGGCCAAGGGCAAGGTGGAAGACCCGTCGGAGCTGAAGTTCAAGGAGGGCGACGCCCTGGCCTGGCTGGTTCCGGCCTGGACCACCGACAAGCTGCTGATCGGGGCGTCTGACGGGCGCATCTTCACCGTCGGCGTCGACAAGCTGGCGTCCGGGCGCGGCCATGGCGAACCCCTGCGACTGATGATCGACCTGGACGAAAAGGCCGAGATCGTCGGCGTTCTGGCGCACCAGCCGGGGGCCAGGCTGCTGGTGGCGTCCAGGTCGGGCTATGGCTTCATCGCGCCCGAGGACGAGACCCTGGCCCAGAAGCGGGGCGGCAAACAGGTGCTGAACGGCGAGATGCTGTCGATGCTGCGCGCGACCGGGGACCACGTCGCGGCCATCGGCGACAATCTGAAGGCCCTGGTCTTCCGCTTGGACGAACTGCCCGAGATGGGTCGCGGCAAGGGGGTGAAGATCCAGTCCTACAAACAGGGCGGCCTGGCCTCGATCACGACCTTCAACGCCGAGCCGGGGCCCGAATGGGTCGATGGCGGCGGACGCCGCCGCAACTGGCCCGACTGGAAGGACTGGCTGGGCAAGCGGGCCCAGGCGGGACGACAGGGACCGCGGGGCCTGCGCAAATTCCGATAGGCAGGATCAGCGCGCCAACAGGGCGCGCACGGCCTCGATATCCAGGGCCTCGACCGTGACCGGCCGGCCGTCGATGCGCGACGTGGTCGTCGTGGCCTGCAGCAGGGCGTTGATGATCGCCTCTTCGGTCGCCTCGGCCACGGCGACGAACAGGGGCGACATCCGGTCGTTGGGCCAGTCGGCGACGGCGGCCTGGGTGTTGCGGCGCTCGGGCGTGCGGCGAACCTCGTCCGCCGTCGAGAAGGCGATGGCGTAGTCTCCCGAGCCGTTGGAGAAGGCTGCGCCCGTACGCGCCAGACCGGCGAAGGCGCGTTCGGCCAGACGGTCCAGGTTGAGCGGCGACAGGGGGGCGTCGGTGGCGATGACGATCATGATCGAACCGTCGGCGTCGCCCCGATCCAGTTCGCGCTGCAGATAGTAGCGGCCCAGCGACCGGCCGACCGGAACCCCGTCGATGGTCAGGACGCCCCCGAAATTGGCCTGGACCAGCACCCCGATTGTGTGGCCGCCCAGGGAGGCGGGCAGGACGCGCGAACTTGTGCCCACGCCACCCTTCCAGCCGAAGGCGATGGTCCCGGTTCCCGCCCCGACGGAGCCTTCGCGCACCGGGCCGGAGGTGGCGGCGCCAATAGCCTCCACCACATGGGCGGCGCGGACGTGGCGGGCGCGGATGTCGTTCAGCCCGCCGTCGTTGGTCTCGCCCACCACGGCGTTGACAGATCGCACCTGTTCATTGCCGGCCTGGGCCAGGGTCCAGTCCAGCACGCCTTCGATCCCCTGGGCCACCGACAGGGTGTTCGTCAGAACGATGGGGGTCTCGATCTCGCCCAGTTCGTCCACCTGGGTGACGCCCGCCAGCTTGCCAAATCCGTTGGCGACGAAGATGGCGGCCGGCACCTTGTCCTGAAACAGGTTGCCGTCGTGGGGCAGGATGGCGGTGACCCCGGTGCGGACATCCTCGCCGTGCACCAGGGTGACCTGGCCGACGCGCACCCCGGCGACGTCGGTGATGGCGTTCAGCGCTCCCGGAGGAAGCAGGCCGATCTCGCGCCCCAGGTCGCGCAGGCGCGGTCGGGCCTCGGGCGCGTCCGGGGCGGATTGAGCGGGCGCCGGTGCGGCGATCAGGGCGGCGGCGATCAGAGCGGTCAGGATCATGCGGGGACTTTTCGTCGGTTTCACCGGCCGGTCAAATGCGCGTTTGATGCGCCGTTTTTTCTGACGCACGCCTTGGGAGCCGCTAGGATCGCGGCCTCAGGAGGAGAGTTTCATGCTGACCTTGATCATCATCGGCGTCATCGTCGTCGTGCTGCTGTTCGTGGTGGTGGGCGCGTACAACAGACTGGTCGCGCTGGATCAGGCGGCGAACCAGTCGTTCGCCGACATTGATGTGCAGCTGAAGCAGCGTCAGGACCTGATTCCCAATCTGGTCGAGACGGTGAAGGGCTATGCGGCCCACGAAAAGGGCACGCTGGACGCCGTGATCCAGGCGCGGGCCGCCGCCGCCTCGGCCGGGTCGGTCAACGACAAGGTGCAGGCCGAGAACATGCTGACGGCGTCCCTGGGCCGGCTGTTCGCCCTGTCGGAGGCCTATCCGGACCTGAAGGCCAACACCAATTTCCAGCAGCTGCAGATGGACCTGTCGGACATCGAGAACAAGCTGGCCGCCGCCCGCCGCTTCTTCAACAATGCGGTGGCCGAGTTCAACGCCGTGCGGCGCGCCTTCCCGACCGTTCTGTTCGCCGGGATGTTCGGCTTCGGATCGGACAAGCCCTTCTTCGACGTGGGCGCCGACGAGCGCGCGGCCCTGAACGCCGCCCCGCCGCAGGTGAAGTTCTGAGCCTATGGCCGCCTTCTATGGTCGCGCCGTCGGCCTGAAGACCCACATCTGGGCCAACAACACCCGGTCGGCGCTGCTGCTGGCCGGGTTCCCGGTGCTGATGGCGCTGATGCTGTACGGGGCTCAGCTGATCCTGATGGGGCTGGGCTTCATCGAAGGAACGGGGCGGGGCCTGGACGCCGACATGGCGCGGGCGGCCGGGATGCTGGGCTGGACCCTGCCGGCGGCCGCGGTCATCTCGGCCATCTGGTTCGCCATCGCCTATGTCGGCAACCAGGCCATGATCGACGCCATGACCGGCGCCCGTAAGGTCGAGCGGCGGGACGAGCCGCAGCTGTACAACCTGCTGGAAAACCTGAGTATCTCGCGCGGGATGCGGACGCCGACCCTGCGGATCATCGAGGACCCGTCTCTGAACGCTTACGCCAGCGGCCTGCATGAGGGGCGATATTCGGTCACCGTCACCCGGGGCCTGATGCACAGTCTGACCCGCGACGAGATGGAGGCGGTTCTGGCCCACGAACTGACCCACGTCATCAACAAGGACGTGCGGACCATGGTCATCGCCTCGATCTTCGCCGGCATCATCAGCGTGATCGCCGAGATGGTTTTCCGGGGCCTGTTCTATGGCCGGGCCGGAGGCAATCGGAACAACAAGAACGCCGGGCCTCTGATCCTGATCGGCCTGGCCATCGCGGCGGTGGGGTTCGGGCTGGCGATCCTGATCCGGCTGTCGCTGTCGCGGACGCGCGAATATGTCGCCGACGCCGGGTCGGTGGAGTTGACCAAGAACCCGGACGCCATGATCTCGGCCCTGAGGAAGGTGTCGGGCCGGTCCAAGCTGGAGGCGCCGGACGAGGTGCGCGGCATGTTCCTGGAGAACCGTCCCGACGGCGCCGGGCTGGAAGGGCTGTTCTCGACCCACCCGCCGATCGAGAAGCGGATCGCGGCCCTGGTGCGCTATGCCGGCGGGCGGGACCTGCCGCCGGCGGACCGGATCGATACGGCGGTGCCGGCGACCTAGAGCCTGATCGTTTTGGAGCCTGATTCACCGCATCGATGACATCGCGAAGCGATTCCATCTCAACGGATCAGGCTCCAGCCGGCGTCGAGATTTGAAGCCTGCGCTTCGAACGTCGATTGAACCTAATCCACCGCGCGGCAGTCGGTGGGCGGGCGGCCGTCGGCGGACCATGTGGCCATGGCGCCGCGTCCGCGCAGCTCATAGCCGGAGGCGCGGTACCAGATGCCGTCGGCGGCGCGGGTCTGATACAGATCGATGGCCGCCCCGGTGGAGTTCCGCACCGTCGCCATCTGGCGCGGATTGTCGAAATCGACCGACAGCCGCTCGCCGTCATTGCACAGATAGACGGCGCGGATGACCCGGTTCATGGCGCGGTCCTGCAGTTCGGCGCCCGTGCGCCGTCGCGCGGTCTGGGCCTCGATGGCGCGCTGCTTGACCGATTCGCCGTCGGTGGGGGCGGCGCGGGGCTGGGGACCGCAGGCCGAGAGCCCGGCCAGCAGGGCCAGCAGGCCCAGGCCGACGAACAGGATGATTTGCGGATCGGCGGTCATCGGCGACTTCATGGCCGCTCAACGCAACGCTTGCGCCGCCGTTCCGCCGCGTCGCCGGCGAAAAAATGCGCGCAGCATCTCGGCCGCCGTCTCGGCCTCGATCCCGCCCTGGAGGGCCGGTCTCCAGTGGCAGGTGGGCTGGTCGAACACCCGCGCCCCGTGGATCACGGCCCCGCCCTTGGGATCGTCCGCCCCCCAGACGACCCGGCCGATGCGGGCGTGGCTGATGGCCCCGGCGCACATGGCGCAGGGCTCCAGCGTCACATAGAGGGTCAGGTCGGTGAGGCGGTAATTCTGACGCGCGCCGGCCGCCGCGCGCAGGGCCTGGATCTCGGCGTGGGCGGTGGGGTCGTGCCCGGAAATCGGGGCGTTGAAGCCCGTCGCCACGACTTGCTGCGTCGCCGGATCGACCACGACGGCGCCCACGGGCACCTCTCCGGCGTCCGCCGCCGCTTGCGCCAGGTCCAAGGCCATGCGCATGAACCGCCGATCATGGTCCGTCATACCTCCGACAACGACAAGAAGCCCCGCCCGCGTCAAGCCGATGGCGAACGCGGCCCGCGCAAATCCGACGCCGGGGGCGTCCGCGGCAAACGCTATTCGGCCGACAAGTCCGCCTCGAAAGGCGGCAAGGAGTCCAAGACGCCGCCCGAGCCCAAGCGCACCGAACGCATCGCCAAGGCCCTGGCCCGGGCCGGCATCGCCTCGCGCCGCGAGGTCGAACGGCTGATCGGCCTGGGCAAGGTGGCGGTGAACGGCCGCATCCTGGACACGCCCGCCACCCTGGTCAGCCGCGACGACAAGATCACGGTGGACGGCAAGCCCATCGGCGCGGCCCAGGCCACGCGGGTCTGGCGCTATCACAAGCCGGCGGGCCTGCTGACCAGCCACAACGATCCGGCGGGTCGGCCGACGGTGTTCGACGCCCTGCCGGCGGGCCTGCCGCGGGTGATCTCGGTCGGGCGGCTGGACCTGGCGACCGAGGGGCTGCTGCTGCTGACCAACGACGGCGAACTGAGCCGCGCGCTGGAGCTGCCGACCACCGCCCTGGTGCGCCAGTATCGCGCCCGCGCCCATGGCCGGGTGACGCAGGAGAGGCTGGATACGCTGAAGGACGGCGTCACGGTGGACGGCGTCAGCTATGGCCCCATCGAGGCCAAGTTGGACAAGGCCAAGGAGAAATCCGACGACGGCAAGGCCCCGGCCAATCTGTGGATCAGCGTCTCGATCACCGAGGGCAAGAACCGCGAGGTCCGCAAGGTGCTGGAGCATCTGGGCCTGAAGGTGAACCGCCTGATCCGCCTGGCCTATGGTCCGTTCCAGCTGGGGACGCTGGATGTGAACACGGTGGAGGAGGTCGGCCCGCGCGTGATCCGCGAACTGCTGGCCGACCATATCCGGGCCGAGAACCTGCCGACCGGAAACACGGTGGAGACGCCCGCGCCGATCCCCGGTCGCCGGCCCAGCGGCCCGGTGGTGCGCGGCAAGTCCGGATCGGCCATGTCGGACCCTTCGCGCAAGCCCAGCCGCGTCCGCGCGGCCGAAGCCGCCCAGGAAGACGCCGTCACGAAACGCGAGCGCCCGGCCAGGAAGCCCGACGGCTGGGCCAAGGCCAAGCCGAAATTCGAGCATCCGAAACGCGACTTCAAACCCCGCGCCCGTCCCGAAGGCTCCGAGGCTGAAGGCGAGCGTCCGAAACGCGCCTTCAAGCCGCGCGAGGACAAGATCATCGGGCCCAAGTCCGACACCTGGGCGCGCGACGCCAAGCCCGCCGGTCGCGGCGGGCCCAAGCGCGAGTTCAAGCCGCGTGACAGCGCCCCGCGCGGCGCGGGCGGCCCGCGCAAGGGACCGGGCGGCGGCTTCGCCAAGGGGCGTCCCGGTGGGGGCAAGCCCGGCGGCGGCAGGTCGGGCGGTCCGCGCGGACCGCGCTCGGGCGGCTGATCCATGCGGATCGTCGCCGGATCTCTGAAGGGGCGGGCCATCGTCGCCCCGGAGGGGCAGGGCACGCGCCCGACGTCCGACCGGGCGCGCCAGGCCATCTTCAATGTGCTGGAACACGCCGCCTGGGCCGAGCCGATCCAGGATGCGCGGGTCATCGACCTGTACGCCGGGTCCGGCGCCCTGGGGTTCGAGGCGATCAGCCGGGGCGCGGCCTTCGCCCTGTTCGTCGAGACGGACGACGAGGCCCGCGGCGCCATCCGCGAGAACGCCGACGCCTATGGCCTGATGGGCCGCACCCGGGTGCATCGACGTAGCGCCACCGACCTGGGCGCCCGGCCCGGCTCGGCGGGGGAGGCCTTCACCCTGGCCTTTCTGGACCCACCCTATCGGCAGGGGTTGGGGGAGCAGACACTGGCGAAACTGCGAGAGGGCGGCTGGCTGGCCCCCGGCGCCCTGGTGGTGTTCGAGCGGGGATCGGACGAGCCGGAGATCGACACGCCCGGTTATGACCGGCTGGACGCCCGCGACTATGGCGCGGCGCGGGTGCTGTTCCTGCGGGTCATGTCGGCCGCTTAATCCTGACGCGACCAGAGGCCGGATTCGCGGCTGTCGCGGGTCAGGCCCGAGACCAGGGCCAGGCAGGAGCCGGCGGCGCCGCCGCGCCATCCGGACGTGCTGATCTGGATCATGTCGCCGATGCAGACGTCGCGTTCGCCCAGACGCTGCCGGGCCAGAGAGATGCGGTCGGTTTCGGGCTTGAAACAGTCCTCCTCGGTGATCAGGCGATAAACGTAGCCGCGCCGCGTCGAGATGTAGATCGTTCTCAGATCGCCGATATTGTAATTGTTGTACTCGCTGGGTCGGAAGCACAGGCCCAGATTCAGATTGGTCGGGCGTCGTGCGGACGCTCCGGCGGGCGCGCCAGGCGCGGGCGCGGCGGCGGTGCAACTGCCCAGCAGCAGGGCCATGGCGGCGACGGCGAGACGTTTCATCGGAGCGTCCTTTCAACGCGGACCAGATCACGCACCCCTGGCCTCGGCAAGGGGCTAATCATCGACGGCCGAACAGTTTTTCCAGATCAGCCAGCTTCAGCTCGACATAGGTGGGGCGGCCGTGGTTGCACTGGCCGGAATGGGGCGTGGCCTCCATCTGGCGCAGCAGGGCGTTCATCTCGGGGGCGCTGAGCACCCGGCCGGCGCGGACGCTGCCGTGGCAGGCCATGGTCCCGCACACCTCGCCCAGCCGTTCCGACAGAGCCAGGGCCGCGCCGTGTTCGCTCAGGTCGTCGGCGATGTCGCGCACCAGCCCCTGCACGTCGCAGTCGCCCAGCAGGGCCGGGGTCTCGCGCACCAGGACGGCGCCGCCCCCGAACGGTTCGACGATCAGGCCAAGCGCCGCCAGTTCGTCGGCGCGGGCCAGGACGCGGTCCGCCTCGGCCGGGTCAAGGTCGACCACCTCGGGCGTCAGCAGGGCCTGGCGGGTCACGGACCCGGCGGCCATCTGGGCCTTCATCCGCTCATAGACCAGCCGCTCGTGGGCCGCGTGCTGATCGACCACCACGATGCCGTCGCGGGTCTGAGCGACGATATAGGTGCCGTGCACCTGGGCGCGGGCCGCGCCCAGGGGGAGGTCGATTTCGGAGGGGGTCTGGGGTGTGGGGTGTGGGGTGTGGGGTGCGGGCCAGGTCGGCTCGACACGGGCGCTGCGGTCGTTGAGGCCGGGCAGGGTCTGCGGGGCCGAGGGCGCGGACCAGCCCTGCCAGCCGCTCCAGCCTTGGGCGGGGTGGGCGGCGCCCCCCACACCCCACGCCCCATCGCCAACACCCGCATGGGCCGTGAACCCGGCCAGGGCGTCGGCGGCGACGGTGGTCGAGGCCCGGTGCCCGGCGGCGGCCAGGGCGTGCCGCAAGGCGCCGACGATCAGGCCGCGCACCAGGGCCGGATCGCGGAACCGCACCTCGGCCTTGGCCGGATGGACGTTCACATCGACCAGCAGCGGGTCCAGATCCAGGAACAGCACGGCCGCCGGATGCCGGTCGCGCGCCAGGAAGTCGGCATAGGCGCCGCGCAGCGCCCCCTGCAGCAGCCGGTCCTTCACCGGGCGGCCGTTGACGAACAGATACTGATGCTGGGCGTTGCCGCGCGAATAGGTCGGCAGGCCCGCATAGCCGGACAGGCGCACCCCGTCGCGCTCCTGGTCGATCAGCAGGGCGTTGGCCTCGAAATCGCGCCCCAGCAGGGCCGACAGACGCTTCAGCCGCCCCTGTGGCCCCGGATGTTCGGCGGGCAGGCGCAGGGTCGTCTTGCCGTCCAGATCCAGGGTGAAGGCCACGGCCTCGTGCGCCATGGCCTGGCGCCTGATCTCTTCGGAGATGGCCATGGCCTCGGCGCGGGCCGACTTCATGAATTTCAGACGCGCGGGCGTGGCGTAGAACAGGTCGCGCACCTCGACCCGTGCGCCGTGCGGGCCGGGGAAGGCGGCGGGGGCGACCGGCCGCTGGTCGCCGCCCTCGACGGTGACGGCGTGGGCGGCCTGGCCCGGCGCGCGCGCGGTGATCGTCAGGCGCGCGACCGAGCCGATGGAGGGCAGGGCCTCGCCCCGGAATCCCAGGGTATGGATACGCAGCAGGTCCACATCCCCGGCATCGTCGGGCGCCAGTTTCGACGTGGCGTGCCGCTCGACCGCCAGCGGCAGTTCCTCGACCGGAATTCCCTTGCCGTCGTCGGCGATCAGGATGCGCGACAGGCCGCCGCCGTCGGCCTGAATCTCGATGCGGGCGGCGCCGGCGTCCAGGGCGTTCTCGACCAGTTCCTTGACGGCGCTGGCCGGCCGCTCGACCACCTCGCCGGCGGCGATGCGATTGACGGTTTCGGGCGGGAGGCGGCGGATGGGCATGGGATTCGGCAGGCTAGCACCCCAGGGCTTCGGATAGGAGACGGCGTCGAATGATGGCTCCGTCCGTCTCCTCCCTGTCGCGCAGCGGCCGAGACGGAGGGGGGTCTGTTCGTCGCGTGGCCCAAGCGGCTCTCCATCGCCCCATCGCCCTTCTCCCCTTGCGGGAGAAGGTGGGCGGCGGAGCCGCTCGGATGAGGGGGCGGCCCGACCCATCCTCATCATCCGACGACCCTCGCGCGGACCCAGCCCCCTCATCCGTCATGCGCTGCATGACACCTTCTCCCCCCGAGGGGAGAAGGATTTGTGCGCCCTATGCTCGCCGCGCGGCGGCTCGCGGCTTGAGGGCAATGGCCTGCCCTAGGCTCGCGACGCGGTCGCTCGCGGCTTGAGGGCAATTGCCTGCCCTATGCTCGCCGCGCGGTCGCTCGCGGCTTGAGGGCGGAATTGGCGGCGCCTTCGCCAGCCTGGATGCTGCGAAGTGATGGGAAGGCGGCGGAGCGTCGGGCCTTCGCCCGGCTGGGTTGGGCATTCGATGCCGTGTTCGGCGAGAGGTCTGACGCTCCGCGCGGAGGGTTTCCACGAGCTCGGGGCGGGCGCCGATCTTTTCGGCTACTCCCGGTGGCCCGCGGCGGGCGGGGAGGTCCAACGAACCCCTCCCGGAACGGCCAGAGTAACCCCCTCGACCCTCCCTCGGTCGCCGGACCCGTCGCCAATGACTGTCCGATCCGACGACCGCAGGCCCATGCATGTGAGTGACACGCACAGCCCCGCTTCCTCCGCTCCCGCCGCCGCGAAGTCGCTGGCCTCGCGGCCTCCCCATGCGACGGGACCGGGGGAGTATAGGGCCGGGGCGAACCAAGGCGTGCGGGATGGGGCTAGCGATGGGGATTTGTGAGCGGGGTCAGGGGGCTAGGTTCCTTGGCGCGCGCAGTTGGCGGTCCTGACCCCTCTCCCGTTGGGAGAGGGCTTGAGGCTCGCAGAGCGTAGCGATGCGCATAGCCGAAAGGGTGAGGGGTTACGGCGCCAGCCCGGTGAAAGCGAAACCCCTCACCCTTTCACGCAAGTCCAATCGCCCTGACGGGCTCTTGGGCGTTCAAGCCCTCTCCCCATGGGAGAGGGGGGAGTGTGGGGTCAAGCGACCGAGCCTGGGGCCGGCCCCCTCCACCGCCTGCGGCGGTTCCCCCCCGAGGGGAGGATCTGGGATGGCGGGTTATTTGGCCTTGGGCTTTTTCTTGGCGGGCGGCTTTTTGGCGGGGGCCTTCTTCTTGGGACCGGCGGCGGCCTTGGCGGCGAGGAGGGGGAGGGCGGCGTCCAGGGTCATGTCCTCGGGCGCCGCGCCGCGCGGCAGGGTGGCGTTGACCTTGTTCCACTTCACATAGGGGCCGAAGCGGCCGGCCATGACATGGACCGGGGCGCCGTCGTCGGGGTGGATGCCCAGGTCCTTGAGCGGGGCCGCCGCGGCGCCGCGTCCGCCGGCGCGACCGGCGCGTTTCTCGGCCAGCAGGGTCACGGCGCGGTTCAGGCCGATGTCGAAAACCTCTTCGATATCGGCGACATTGGCATAGGTTCCGTCATGCAGGATGAAGGGGCCGTAGCGGCCCAGCCCGGCCGAGATCATCTTGCCGTCTTCCGGGTGAGGCCCGACCTGGCGCGGGAGCGACAGCAGGCGCAGGGCGCGGTCCAGATCCAGCGAGGCGGGGGACCAGCCCTTGGGCAGGGACGAGCGTTTCGGCTTGTCGCCCCCCTCAGGATTTGGCCCCGCCGTTTCGACATAGGGACCGAAACGGCCGATCTTGAGGTGGACGGGCTGGCCCGTCGCCGGATCGACGCCCAGGTCGCGGTCGCCGCCTTCCGCGCCGCCCTCGGCCGCGTCGGGCGAGGCCACGGGCCGGGTGTATTTGCAGTCGGGATAGCGCGAGCAGCCGATGAAGGCGCCGAAACGACTGGTCTTCAGGCTGAGCTGGCCCTGATGACACAGGGGGCATTGGCGTGGGTCGGAGCCGTCGCCCTTGTCCGGAAAGATGTGCGGGCCAAGCGACTCGTTCAGGGCGTCCAGGATTGCCGTGGTCCGCAGTTCGCCCGCAGCCTGGGTCGCGGCGTGGAAGTCGGTCCAGAAACGGCGCAGCAGCACCTTCCAGTCCAGGTCGCCGGCGGAGACCTCGTCCAGCTGGGTCTCCAGCGCGGCGGTGAAGTCGTATTCCACCCAGCGGTCGAAGAATTTCTCGAGGAAGGCGGTGACCAGCCGGCCCTTGTCCTCGGGGTAGAAGCGGTTCTTGTCCATGCGGACGTATTCGCGGTCGCGCAGGGTGGTCAGGATCGAGGCGTAGGTGGAGGGGCGGCCGATGCCCAACTCCTCCAGCTTCTTGACCAGGGTGGCCTCGGAATAGCGGGGCGGCGGTTCGGTGAAATGCTGGTCGGTTCGGACGGCCTGGACGGCGGCGGTCGCGCCTTCCTTCAGGGCGGGCAGGCGGGTCGTGTCGTCCTCGTCATCCTCGGCGGCGCCCTTGGGCCGGTCGTCGCGGCCTTCCTCATAGACGGCGATGAAGCCGTCGAAGGCGACGACCTGGCCAGTGGCGCGAAGGCCGGTCTGGCCGTCGGCGGTCTCGATCTCGACCGTGGTGCGGTCCAGACGGGCGTTCTCCATCTGGGAGGCGACCATCCGCTTCCAGATCAGTTCGTAGAGCCGCTGAAGATCGCTGTCGATGTGCAGGGAATCGGGGTGACGGGTGATGTCCGTCGGCCGGATCGCCTCGTGCGCCTCCTGAGCATTCTTGGCTTTCGCCTTGTAATATTTAGGTTCCGCCGGAACATAAGCCGGGCCGAAACGCTCGCCGATGACGGCGCGGGCCTGGGCGATGCCTTCGGGACTGACGGAGACGCCGTCGGTCCGCATATAGGTGATCAGGCCGCCCGAGCCGTCGACGCCCTCATACAGTTTCTGGGCGGCCTGCATGGTGCGCTGGGCGGTGAAGCCCAGTTTGCGAGCGGCCTCCTGCTGCAGGGTCGAGGTGGTGAAGGGGGGCGAGGGCGAGCGTTTGACCGGCTTCTTCTCGATGGAGCGGATGGTCAGGGGACTGGCCTGGATGGCGGCGCGGGCGGCCTGGGCGGTGGCCTCGTCGCGGATATCCAGGCGCTGGACCCGCTTGCCCTGATGCTTGACCAGGCGGGCGGTGAAGGGCGGGCTGTCGGCGGTCAGGTCGGCCTCGACGGACCAGTATTCCTGGGCTTTGAACCGTTCGATCTCCATCTCACGGTCGACGACGATGCGCAGGGCGACCGACTGGACCCGCCCGGCCGAACGGGCGCCCGGCAGCTTTCGCCACAGCACCGGGGACAGGGTGAAGCCAACCAGATAGTCCAGGGCGCGGCGGGCCAGATAGGCCTCGACCAGCTCCATATCCAGGTCGCGCGGCGCGGCCATGGCGTCCAGAACGGCGGACTTGGTGATGGCGTTGAAGGTGACCCGCTGGACCTCGGTGTCCTTCAGCGCCTTCTTCTTGGTCAGGACCTCCAGGACGTGCCAGCTGATGGCCTCGCCCTCGCGATCCGGGTCGGTGGCCAGGATGACGCGGTCGGCGCGCTTGGCCGCCTCGGCGATCTCGGACAGGCGTTTGGAGGCCCTGGCGTCCACCTCCCACTGCATGGCGAAATCGTCGTCGGGCAGGACCGAGCCGTCCTTGGACGGCAGGTCGCGGACGTGGCCGTAGGAGGCCAGGACCTCATAGTCCGAGCCGAGATATTTGTTGATGGTCTTGGCCTTGGCGGGGCTCTCGACGATGACGAGATTCATGAGCGTGGCGGTTCCCGGGAGAGGGCGGGGAAGGTGGTGGGCGCGACGCGGACTGTCAATCGGCCTCAGCAAAGGCGCCCGGACCGCGACAGAACAAGCGCTTGATCATCTCGTTAAGGTTGTGTGTAGTGGAATACCGGAGGAAGAACCATGGCCCAGCCTGATCGCCCGACCCTGACGGAGGTCGCCTCTACGCCCCAGGCGCAGGGAGAGCCGCAGGCGCCGCTGGAGTTTCCGGTGCGCGAATATATCGGGGCGATGGCCGTGGAGCTGGCCCAGATGGCGCGCTGGGACGGGGACGAGACCCTGGGGTGCGCCCTGGACGTGGCCGCCCGGCTGGCGGCCCAGCCGGCGCCCCGGCCGGGGCCGGTGGAGGTGGAACGCGAACCGCGGCGGCGGACGCGGCGCACATAGGTCCGGCTAAAGCGAGGCCAGGCCGCCGGGCAGCAGGGTGGCGCGGCCGGCCAGGTCCAGCTCCAGCAGGGCCGCCGCGACGGTGGCGACGGGCAGGTCCAGGGCGCGGGCCAGTTCGTCGCGCGGAGTGGGGACGGGCGACAGAAGGGCGGCCACCCGGTCCAGCAGGGCGTCGGGAATCTGCCCGGGCGCGTCGCGGAACGGATCGTCGGCGGGCGGCTCGCCCAGGGATCGCAGGGTGGAGAAGGCGCGCTGGATGTCCTCCAGCCCCTCGCACAGGATGGCGCCGTTGCGGATCAGGTCGTTGGGGCCGCGCGACCGGGGGTCCAGGGGCGAGCCGGGCACGGCGAAGACGTCGCGCCCCTGTTCGGCCGCCAGCCGGGCGGTGATCAGGGAGCCGGAGCGGATCTCGGCCTCGACCACCACCACCCCGCGCGACAGGCCCGAGATGATGCGGTTGCGGCGCGGGAAGTCGCGCGCCTGGGCCCGGGCGCCCATGGGGCTTTCCGAGACGATGCAGCCCTCGGCCCGGATGCGGGCGTAGAGGGCGGCGTTGTCGGGCGGATAGACATCGTCGACGCCCCCGCCCAGGACGGCGACGGTTCCGGTGGGCAGGGATCCTTCATGGGCGGCGGCGTCGACGCCGCGGGCCAGGCCCGAGACCACGACATGGCCCGCCTGGCCCAGCTGTTGCGCCAGGCCGCGGGCGATCCTCTGGCCGCCCGCCGAGGCGATGCGGGCGCCGACGACGGCGACGGGAGAGGGACGTGACAGCAGGTCCGGGTCGCCCAGGGTCCACAGCACCGGCGGCGGCGGATCGACGGCGGCCAGCAGGGGCGGATAGGCGGCGTCGCCGACCACGATCAGCCGGGCCCCGGCCCGGTCGCCGGCCGCCATCTCGGCCTCGACGGCCTGAACCGAGGGCGGCGTCGAGGCGCCGCCGGCGCGCCGCACCAGGCCGGGCAGGGCGTCCAGCGCGCCCTGCGCCGAACCGAAGCGTTTCAGAAGCTGATCGAAGGCGACCGGGCCGATGCGTTCGGTGCGGGCCAGCCGCAGCCGGGCGAACCGCTCGGCCGGGTCCAGGCTCACGCCGTCTTCGCGCCGATGCGGGGTTCGGTCCCCTTCAGCAGGCGGGCGATATTCTGGTGGTGGCGGGCCCAGATCAGGACGGCGGCGAAGGCGGCCAGCAGGGTGATGGGCATGGCCGTCGGCAGGCCCAGGGCCGCGATCGGCAGCAGGGACAGGATGGGGGTGGCGGCCGAGGCGACCAGGGCCGACAGGGACGAGATGCGGAACAGGGCCGCGGTCACCAGCCAGATCGCCGCGGCGACAAGGCCCAGCGGCCACCAGGCGGCGATCATCAGGCCGAAGAAGGTGGCGACCCCCTTGCCGCCCTTGAAGCCCAGCCAGACGGGGAAGAGGTGCCCCAGGAAGGCGGCGCCCCCGGCGACGGCGGCGGCGAGGTCATTGGCGAACAGCCAGCGGGCGATCAGCAGGGCCGCCGCCCCCTTGCCGGCGTCCAGCAGCAGGGTGGCTAGGGCCAGGTCCTTGCGCCCGGTGCGCAGCACATTGGTGGCGCCGATATTGCCCGAGCCGATGTTGCGCACATCGCCGGCGCCGGCCGCGCGGGTCAGGATCACGCCGAAGGGGACGGAGCCCAGCAGATAGCCGCCGACCGCTGTAAGCCCCAGCGTCGTCATGGCCGGCGCGACCAGATCCTGCACCGTCAGTCCCCCCAATCCGCCCCTGAATCGTCTGGCGGTTGTGTAGCACGTCAGCCGTGGCCGAACACCTGTCGTCCGCCGACCCAGGTCGTCCTGATCCGCCCCTGCAGGCGGCGCCCGTCGAAAGGGGTGTTCTTGGACTTGGACCGCAGGGCGTCGGCGTCGATCACCACCGGGGCGGACGGATCGAACAGCACCAGATCGGCCGGGGCGCCGGGCGACAGGGCGCCCGCGTCCAGCCCCAGCAGGGCCGCCGGTCCCTGGGTCAGGGGCCGCAGCACCTCCAGCAGGTCCAGCCCGTGTTCGTGATGCAGGCTGAGGACGGCGGGCAGCAGGGTCTCAAGGCCCACGGCGCCGGGCGCGGCCTGGGCGAAGGGGCGGCGCTTGTCCTCGGCCGGGGCGGGGGCGTGGGCGGATGTGATCACGTCGATCAGGCCGTCGCGCACGGCCTCGATCAGGGCCTGCCGGTCGCTCTCGGGCCGCAGCGGCGGGTCCAGCCGACAGAAGGTGCGGTAGTCGCCGATGTCCACCTCGTTGAAGCACAGGTGGTTGATCGAGACGCTGGCGGCGACCTCCAACCCCCGCGAACGGGCGCGGGCCAGGGTCCCCAGCGCGCCCTCGGTCGAGATCTGATCGACCAGGAAGCGTACGCCGGTCTGTTCGACCAGGGCCAGGTCCCGCTCCAGCCCGATGCGCTCGGCCACCGCCGGAACGCCCGACAGGCCCAGGCGGGTGGCCAGTTCGCCCGAGGCAGCCACGGCCCCCTCGGCCAGCCACGGATCGGCGGGACGGCAGGCGATCAGGGCGTTGAAGGCGGTGGCGTAGCTCATCACCCGCATCAGGGTGCGGCTGTTGCGGATGACCCGGTCGCCGTCGGTGAAATAAAGCGCGCCCGCCTCGTCCATCAGGCCGATCTCGGCCATGCGCTCGCCGCCCAGGGCCTTGGTGGCGGCCCCGGCGGCGCGGATGTTGACCAGGCCCAGGGCCGCGCCGCGCCGCTGGATGAAGTCGATCATGGCCGGGTCGTCGATGGCCGGGTCCGTATCCGGCTGGACGACCAGTGTGGTCACCCCTCCGGCGGCGGCGGCCAGGGCGGCGGACTTCAGCGTCTCCTTCGGCTCGGCGCCCGGTTCGCCCGTGCGGACCCGGATGTCGATCAGGCCGGGCGCCAGGCACAGGCCGTCGGCGTCGAGGGTCTCGACGCCGGACGGCGCGGCGGCGGTTCCGCGCGCGACATCGGCGATGCGGCCGTCCTCGATCAGAACCGATCCGGGGCCGTCATGGTCGGAGGCCGGGTCCAGCAGGCGGGCGTTGACGATGGCGAATACGGTCATCAGGCGTCTCCCGACCGGCGTTCGGACAAGGCGGCCAGCACCGCCATGCGCGCGGCGACGCCCATTTCGACCTGGTCCTGGATCAGGGACACGGCCGGGTCGTCGGCGACGTCGGAATCGATCTCGACCCCGCGGTTCATCGGGCCGGGGTGCATGACCTTGGCGCCCGGCGCGGCCCAGGCCAGCTTTTCGCGGTCCAGGCCCCAGAAGCGGAAATATTCGCGGGTCGAGGGGGCCAGGGCGCCGTCCATCCGCTCCAGCTGCAGACGCAGCATCATGACCACGTCGGCGCCGTCCAGCCCTTCCTTCATGTCGTGGAAGACCGCCACGCCCCAGCGGTCGGCGTCGCCCGGCACCAGGGTCGGGGGCCCGATCAGCCGCACCTCGGCGCCCATCATGGTCAGAAGGGCGATGTTGGAGCGGGCCACCCGGCTGTGGGCGATGTCGCCGCAGATGGCGACCGTCAGCCCGCCCACATCCCCGAACGCCCGGCGCAGGGTCAGCAGGTCCAGCAGGGCCTGCGTTGGATGCTCGTGCCGGCCGTCGCCGGCGTTGACCACGGCGCAGCCGACCTTCTGGCTGAGCAGGGCCGCCGCGCCCGAGGCGCCGTGGCGGATGACCAGCACGTCCGGCTTCATGGCGTTCAGGGTCACGGCCGTGTCGATCAGGGTCTCGCCCTTCTTCACCGAACTGGCGGCGACCGGCATGGTCACGACGTCGGCGCCCAGCCGCTTGGCCGCGATCTCGAACGAGGAGGAGGTGCGGGTCGAGTTCTCGAAGAACAGATTGACCACGGTGCGCCCGGCCATCAGGTCCAGCGCCTTGGCCGACTGGCGGTTGAAATCCACGAAGGCCTCGGCCAGGTCCAGCAGCGCCAGGGCCGCCGGGGGATTCAGGTCGGTGGCCGACAGGAAATGATCGCGGGGGAAGGGCAGCAGCCGCTGCCGGATGGTGTCGGTGACGTCGGCCTGGGTCATCGAGACGCCGCTATAGGCCGCCGGAACGCTTCGCGCCAGCCGTTCACAGATAGCCGAACAGCCAAAGCAGCAGGGGCATGGTGACCACGGCCCCCACGGTGGTGAAGGCGACGACCGAGGCCATCAGGGGCGCGTCCCCGCCCATCTGGCGCGCCAGGACGTAGGAGGCGGCCGCCCCGGGCGTGGCCCCGGCCAGCAGAACGATGCCGAAGGCGGTGCGGTCGGCCCCCAGCAGATGGGCGAATCCGGCCATGACCAGGGGGACGACCAGCAGCTTGATCGCCGTCACCGCGCCCACGGTGACCGGCCGGCCGGCGGCGTCGCGGAAGCTGAGGCCCGCCCCGGCGACGATCAGGCCCAGGACGATGGCGGCCCCGCCCAGCATGGCGGTCGGCTGGACCAGGGGGGCGGGCATGGCCAGGCCGGTCAGGTTCAGGGCCGTGCCGATGACGCAGGACCAGACGACCGGGTTGATCCACAGGGACCGGCCCACGGCGCGCCAGCCGCCGCCCTGGCCCGCGCCCCATTTCGACAGCACCAGGACGCAGACAAGGTTGATCGAGGGCACCAGCGAGCCCAGGGCCACGGCGGCCAGGCCCACCGTCCCCTGGCCGAACACCGCCGCCGCCACGGGGATGAAGACAAAGCCGTTCCAGCGGATCACGCCCTGGAAGACGCTGGTGTAGGCCGGGCCGTCCAGGCGCAGCAGGGGCCGGACCAGGAAGGCCGCCAGGGCCAGGGTCATGGCCCCGGCCAGGGTCGCTAGGCCGACGACGCCCGCCGCCCCGCCGCTGAAGTCCGCCTGCCAGATCGCCGGGATCAGGAAGGCGGGATAGAAGACGAAATAGGTCAGCCGCTCGACCGGCTTCCAGGCGTCGCCGGTCAGGAACCCCGACGCTTTCAGCCCCCAGCCCAGGGCGATCATCAGAAAGACGGGCGCGAAGCCGTCGATCAGGGCGCTCATGCCCGCAGGCGGTCCAGGGCGCCCTGCAGGATCCAGGCGGCGGCGGTGCGATCCACCACATCGGCGCGGCGCTTGCGGCTGAGGTCCAGTTCGTCGATCAGGAAGCGTTCGACCGCCGTGGTCGACAGCCGCTCGTCCCAGAAGGCGACATTGACGGGGCGGATACGGTCCAGATTGCGGGCGAAGGCGCGGCACGACTGGGCGCGCGGCCCCTCGGTCCCGTCCATATTGACCGGCAGGCCGATGACCAGGGCGCTGGCCCCGCGCTGGTCCATCAGTTTGAACAACTGTTCGGCGTCCGGCGTGAATTTGGTCTTTCGGATCAGGACAAGGGGGCTGGCGATCAGGCGCGAGGCGTCGGAGGCCGCCACCCCGATGGTGGCCTCGCCCAGGTCCAGCCCCAGCCAGGGGGTGCCGGGCGGCGAGGCGGCGGGCAGGTCGAGAAGATCGAGAACGGGCACGGTCCTGCGGTAGGGCTGGCGCGGGAGCCTGTCCAGAGGCAGGATGGGGCGTCCTGGACGAAGGAGAGCCCCATGGCGCGTCCCCTTGTGTTCGTATGCACCCTTCTGGCCCTCAGCGCCTGCGACGGCGGGGCCGGCGACCGGCGACAGGCGGCCCTGAACCCGGCCGCCCGGTCGGCGCCCGCGCGGAGCGCGGCCCTGACCCCCGCCGGGGCGCCCCAGACCCTGGGGCCCGAGACCGACGCCATGGTCCAGACCGCCGCCTCGGTGGCCAGGCTGGACCGGCTGGAAGGACAGGAGGCCAAGCTGTTCGGCACGGCGGGCGGCGATCCGGCGATGAACGGCCTCTATACCTACGTGGCCTTCTATGTGGACGCGGGCCAGGGATGGCGGGTGTTCCGGATCGGCGACTTCCTGGATTACCGGTTGCTGCGCGCGGCGCCCGGGGTGGTCGATCTGGAGGTCGAGGAGAGCGTGATGGACCCCGAGACCACCCGTATAGGCAGCCAGAAACGACGCCTGATCCTGGCCTGGAAGACGGGCGAGGACGGGGCGGCGCCGACCGCGGTGACGGCGCAGCCGGCGGCCTGAACCCGGCGCGGCCGGGGCGACGCCTTGTGAAACCTCGGCCGGGCGGCTAATCCCGCCGTTTCTGATCATTCGCGCATATCGGAGGGCCGCATGGCCATCGACGCCGCGACGGTGAGGCGCGTCGCCCACCTCGCCCGCATCAAGACCCCTGAGGACCGGCTGGAACCGCTGGCCGCCGAGCTGAACGGCATCCTGAAATGGATCGAGCAGCTGGACGAGGTGGATGTGCAGGGCGTCGAGCCGATGACCTCGAACGTGGCCGCGCGGCTGAAGATGCGGCCGGATGTGGTGACCGACGGAGCCAAGGTGGACGCGGTCCTGTCGAACGCGCCCAAGTCCGCCGACGGCTTCTTCGTCGTGCCCAAGGTGGTCGAATGACCGCGCTCGTCTCGATCCTTCTCCCCTTGGGGGAGAAGGTGGGCGGCGGAGCTGCTCGGATGAGGGGGGCGCCGGCCTTCCGCTCGTCCTTTGCCGTTCGCATTGCTGAAACAGCCCCCTCAACCGTCTCGCTCCGCGAGCCACCTTCTCCCCCGAGGGGAGAAGGAGGATTCCATGTCTGACCTGACCCGACTGACACTGACCGAGGCCGTCGACGGCCTGAAGAAGAAGACGTTCTCATCCGAAGAGATCACCGGCGCCTTCCTGAACGCCATCGACACCGCCAACCCGGCCCTGAACGCCTATGTCCAGGTCACCGTCGACAAGGCGATGGCGATGGCCAAGGCGTCGGACGCTCGGATCGCGGCCGGGCAGGGCGGGGCGCTGGAAGGCGCGCCGCTGGGGATCAAGGACCTATTCTGCACCGAGGGGGTCCAGACGGCGGCCGGGTCCAACATGCTGCGCGGCTTTGTTCCGCCATATGAATCGACCGTCACCGCCAATCTGTGGCGCGACGGGGCGGTGATGCTGGGCAAGCTGAACATGGACGAGTTCGCCATGGGCTCGTCGAATGAAACCAGCGCCTTCGGCCCGGTGAAGAACCCGTGGAAGTCCAAGGCGTCGAACGCGGAGCTGACGCCGGGCGGATCGTCGGGCGGGTCGGCCAGCGCGGTCGCCGCCGACCTGTGCCTGGCGGCCACGGCTTCCGACACCGGCGGGTCGATCCGCCAGCCGGCGGCCTTTACGGGGACTGTGGGGATCAAGCCGACCTATGGCCGGGCCAGCCGATATGGAATGGTCGCCTTCGCCAGTTCGCTGGACCAGGCCGGGCCGATCACCAAGACCGTCGCCGACGCGGCCCTGATGCTGCGGTCGATGTGCAGCTATGACGCCAAGGATTCCACCAGCCTGGACATCGAGACGCCCGACTGGACCCGGTCGGTGGGCCAGGGGGTCAAGGGGCTGCGCATCGGGGTGCCGCGCGAATATGTGGTGGACGGCATGCCGGCCGAGATTCAGGCCCTGTGGGACCGCGGCGTCGAATGGCTGAAGGCCGCGGGCTGCGAGATCGTCGACATCAGCCTGCCGCACACCAGATACGCCCTGCCGACCTATTATATCGTGGCGCCCGCCGAGGCGTCGTCGAACCTGGCCCGCTACGACGGGATGCGGTTCGGCCACCGGGCCGAGAAGGCGTCCAGCCTGAACGACCTGTACGAAACCAGCCGGGCCGAGGGCTTCGGCAAGGAGGTCCAGCGCCGCCTGACCATCGGGGCCTATGTGCTGTCGGCGGGTTTCTATGACGCCTTCTACGTCAAGGCGCTGAAGGTGCGCCGCCGCATCGCCCAGGATTTCGACAATGTCTGGAACCAGGTGGACGCCGTGCTGACGCCGTCCACCCCGTCGGCGGCGTTTGCGCTGGGCGACACGCAGATCGACCCGGTGACCATGTATCTGAACGACGTCTTCACGGTGACGGCCAATCTGGCCGGACTGCCGGGGATTTCGGTGCCGGCCGGCCTGGATTCCGGCGGCCTGCCGCTGGGCCTTCAGGTCATCGGCAAGGCGCTGGACGAGGCGACGGTGTTCCGCGTCGGCAAGGCGCTGGAAGATGCGGCCGGGTTCACGGGCAAGCCGGAGACGTGGTGGTAGCCCTGAACCCTCTCCCATTGGGAGAGGGAGGGACCCGCGCGCATCGCGCGTGGGAGGGTGAGGGTCGCGTGTTGAACGTCGAGAGCCGACCCTCATCCGACCTGGCTCCGCCAGGCCACCTTCTCCCATTGGGAGAAGGGAAGTGAGTAGTGGAAGGGTTGAGCGCGCGAGGTCGTTGCGACGGAGGAGCGGCTTGGCGGAGCAGCGGGTGTGGAGCCTGCTGCGGGCCGGGGGAATCGATGGGCTGAAGTTCCGTCGGCAGCATCCGGTCGGCCCCTATGTCGTCGATTTCGCGTGTGATCCGCTTAGGCTGGTGATCGAGATCGATGGCGGGGTTCATGGGCGGGACGATGTCGCGCTGGAGGATCACTATCGGCAGTCGGGTATCGAAGCCCTGGGCTGGACCGTTCTGCGGTTCAGCAACACTGTCGCCCTCGAAGCGCCCAAGCGGATCACCGATGCCATCCGCGATCATTTCCGGCGGACGAAAGCCCCCTCGCTACCGGCTGGTTGAACCTGGATGGGGGCCTTCGTCAGATCAGGTTGGCGCGGGCGATGCGGCCCAGGTGAAGGGCGCTGGGGCGGGGGGTGCGTTCGAAGGTCTCGCGGTTCACCGCCGTCAGGCCGAAGGGCACGCCGTAGCCCGACGTCCATTCGAAATTGTCCAGCAGCGACCAGTAGAGGTAGCTGTGAACCGGGATGCCTTCGTCCAGGCATTGCCGCACACCGTCCAGTGCGGCGTCGATGAAGGCGATGCGGCGCGCGTCGTCGGCCACGGCCACCCCGCTTTCGGTGACATAGATCGGCTTGCCGATCTCGGCGTGGGCCCAGCGGATCGTATTGGCCAGGGCCTGCGGATAGAATTCATAGCCGGCCATCGTCATCTCGGCGCCCGGAGGCGGCGCCTGGACCCCGTCGTCGCCGACGACGAAACGGGTGTAGGTCTGGACGCCGAAGACATCGGCGTGGCTGCGCGCCACCTCGATCCAGTCGCCATACAGCCGATCCTGATAGACCCGGACCAGGTCGGGGCGGCCGGGCGACTGGATGTCCTGGGTGGTCAGGGTCAGGCCGACGGGCAGGTCGGGCCGAACCGTCTTGATGGCGTCATAGGCGAGGCGGTGGGCCTGCTGCATCAGAGGGCCGGCGATATCGGCCGGGGCGAAGGCCAGGCGAGAGAAACGCGGCGAATCCGTCGCCCGCGCCGCGGCGGCGATGGCGGCGAAGATCGCCTGACGTCCTGCCTCGGACTGGGGCATCAGGTCCACCAGAAGGCGGATGTTGGCCTCGTTGAAGGTGGTGACGATATGCATCCGGTCGCCCAGCCGCTCGACCACCTTGCGGCAATAGCGGGCGAACAGGTCCGGCGAATCCTCGACCTCGAACCCGCCGCGCTGGGCGAACCAGAGGGGGGTGGTGAAGTGGTTCAGGGTGATGACGGGCGCCAGGCCCCGCGACAGGCAGGCGTCCAGCATGCGGGCGTAGTGGTCCAGGGCGGCATTGGAGAAATGACCCTCGCTGGGTTCGATCCGCGCCCATTCCACCCCGAAGCGATGGCAGTTGAAGCCCAGGGCCTGGGCCAGGGCGAAATCCTGATCGAAGCGGTGATAGCTGTCGCAGGCGTCGCCCGACCGCTCCTTGAACATGCTGGGGGTCATGTTCTCCATCAGCCAGGCGTCGGCGTTGGTGTTGCCGCCCTCGCTCTGATAGGCCGAGATGGCCGTGCCCCACAGGAAGCCGGGCGGGGCGGGGCGTCTGTCGCGCGGCGCGGCCGAAGCCGGGGCCGCCCCGGCGATGGCCAGACCCGTGCCGCCGGCCTTCAGCAGACCTCTGCGGCCGATCTTTCCCGGATGCCGATCGCTCATGGCCGTTCCCTCCGTTCCCGAAGGCAGGATGGGGGGCGGATGGCGTGGTGGTCAATGCTCACTATGCGGTGAGTTAATGTGTCAGGCTGTGTATTTTTGCGGCGTAGAGGCCCTCCCGCTTCGGGGCGACAGCGGCTATGTGATCCGCATGACCGATACGACCGTCGCCAATCCGAACACCATCCAGGGCCGCACCGGCGCCTGGGAGATCGTCATGGGGCTGGAGATCCACGCCCAGGTGGCGTCGAAGGCCAAGCTGTTTTCCGGGGCCGCCGTCGGCTTTGGCGCCGGGCCGAACGAGCAGGTATCGCTGGTCGATGCGGGCTTTCCCGGCATGCTGCCGACGCTGAACGAATTCTGCGTCGAACAGGCGGTTCGCACCGGCCTGGGCCTGAGGGCCCGGATCAACCGGATCAGCCAGTTCGACCGCAAGAACTATTTCTATCCCGACCTGCCCACCGGCTATCAGATCAGCCAGCTGTATCACCCCATCGTCGGTGAGGGCGTGGTGGAGGTCGAGCGGGACGACGGCAGTTTCTTCAATGTCGGCATCGAGCGGCTGCACCTGGAACAGGATGCGGGCAAGCTGATTCACGACCTTTCGCCGACCGAGAGCTATGTCGATCTGAACCGGGCCGGCACGGCCCTGATGGAGATCGTGTCCAAGCCCGATCTGCGCACGCCGGACGAAGCGGTGGCCTATGTGAAGAAGATCAGGACCATCTTGATCTATCTGGGCACCTGCGACGGGGACATGGAGAAAGGCAATCTGCGCGCCGATGTGAACGTGTCGGTGTGCCGCGCGGGCGGCTATGACAAGTTCAAGGCGACCGGCGACTTCAGCCACCTGGGCACGCGCTGCGAGATCAAGAACGTCAACTCGTTCCGCTTCATCCACCAGGCCATCAACTATGAGGCCCGCCGCCAGATCGAGATCCTGGAGGACGGCGGCAAGATCGACCAGGAGACGCGCCTGTACGACGCCAACGCCGGGGAGACGCGCTCGATGCGGTCCAAGGAAGAGGCGATGGACTACCGCTACTTCCCCGACCCGGACCTGCTGCCGCTGGAGCTGGAACAGGCGTGGATCGACGAGATCGCGGCTTCGCTGCCTGAATTGCCCGACGACAAGCGGCGCCGGTTCATGGCCGACTATGGCCTGTCGCAATACGATGCCGGGGTGCTGATCTCGGAACAGGCCAAGGCCGACTATTTCGAGGCGGCGGCGAAGGGCCGCGACGCCAAGCTGGTGGCCAACTGGGTCACGAACGAGGTGTCGGCGCGCCTGGCGGCGGACGGCCGCGACTTTGACGACAACCCCTTGCCGGCCGCCCATGTGGCCCAGCTGGTCGAACTGATCGAGACCGACATCATCTCGTCCAAGATCGCCAAGGAAGTGTTTGATCACGTCTGGAACGGCGAGGGTTCGCCCGCCGAAGTGGTGGAAAAGCACGGCCTGAAACAGGTCACCGACACCGGCGCCATCGAAAAGGCGGTGGACGAGATCATCGCCGCCAACCCCGACAAGGCCGAGGCCGTGAAGGACAAGCCCCAGGCCCTGGGCTGGTTCGTCGGCCAGGTGATGAAGGCCACCGGCGGCAAGGCCAACCCGGCCGCCGTCAACGACATACTGAAGGCCAAGCTGGGCGTCTGAGGCGGGCGGATGATCACCCTTTACGGCATCCCCAACTGCGACACGGTGAAGAAGGCCCGGACCTGGCTGGACCAGCACGGGGTGGCCCACGCCTTCCACGACTACAAGAAGGCGGGGATCGAGCGCGGGCGGCTTGAGGCCTGGGTCGTCGAACTGGGGTGGGAGACGGTGCTGAACCGGGCCGGCACGACCTTCCGCGCCCTGCCCGAGGCCGACAAGGCGGGGCTGGACGCCGAGCGGGCGGTGGCGCTGATGCTGGCCCAGCCGTCGATGATCAAACGGCCGATCCTGGACCTGGGCGACCGGCGGGTGGCGGGGTTCAAGCCCGAGATCTACGCCGGTCTGGGTCTGGGCTGAAGAATTTACCCGGACAATATTGACGGGCTTATTTCGTCCGGGTAAATCCGCGTCTCATTCCGAGGAGACGCCCGATGACGCCCGCCCCCGACCTGTATTGCCTGGCCTTCGACGGTCACGACCTGATCGCCAAGGGGACGCCGCGCGAGTTGCTGCCCGCCGTCAAGGCGGCGACGGAGGCGGGCGGATCGGTTCTGGTGTTCGACCGGGCGACGGGGCGGACGGTGGAGTTCGACCTGCGCGGCGATCTGGAGACAGCCCTGGCGCGCCTGCCCGAGGCGGCGCCAGAGGCGAAACGCGGGCCGGGGCGGCCGAAACTGGGGGTGACGGCGCGGGAGGTGACCTTGCTGCCCCGCCACTGGGACTGGCTGTCCGACCAGCCGGGCGGGGCGTCGGTGGCGCTGAGGAAACTGGTCGAGGCCGCGATGCGCGAGGCCGAGGGGCCGGACCGGGCGCGGAAGACGCGGGACGCGGCCTATCGTTTCATGACGGCGCTGGCGGGGGACCTGCCGGGCTATGAGGAGGCGGTGCGGGCGCTGTTCGCGGGGGATGAGAAGGGGCTGGAGAGTGCGGTGGCGGGGTGGCCTAGTGATATTTCCGGCCAAGTTCTAGGCGTTCACGTTGACCCCTAGGGCGTTGGCCAGCATGGGATGAATGACTACGACCGTTTCCAAGTCGATGGCAGTCTCAGACATTCCTCCAAATTGATTTCCTGCCCAAACCACATGATTGGCCGGTGGAAAAATGAATCCCACAGCGCCGACAGCGAACAGAGCGTAAAGAAGCTTCTGAAGTTGAGCTGAAGCCTCATAAGCGGCCGACACGTCACCTTTAGCGTTCACTAGCTTGACCATTGATGCAGAGACCGGGTCCTTTGAGGCATCTTTGCCAAAATATTTCAGAAGCTGCTTATTGATTTGATGTATTGAAATGTCCTTGAACTGAGTGCGCGACTTCCAACCGGACACGAAATCAAGATGATCTTTGAGGTCAGGGTAAACGTCATTCCACTCCTCAAGAATGGACAGGCGTCGAGACGCTGAGTAATTCCTATACGCGTCTTGAACGAGGATCGGCGTCATCTCTGTCCGTCCAGACGCTGATTTGAAGCATTCATTCACAAATAAGATCGCATCTCGGGGCCTTTTCAGCGTTTTCTCTAGAATGTAGTCCAGCGTTACCTTTTGCCGTACCTCGCGCGGAAAAATGTCGTAAAATTCGAGCTTTGCGCGCGTGTATTTGCTCTTTAGAGCGTGGTTGATGCGAAGATCGATAAGCTGCTTTAGCTCCTGATCCGTCCACGATAGGCGGAGGAAAAAGTCTTCAAGTTTCTCCAGTTGTAGGCCGGCGTCACGCGTTGTCTCGACCACACTTTCGAGCAGGTCCACGCGCATAGCGACGACGATCTTGAGCTGCCTTATAGGTCTGAACCGGCGTATGGATTCGATAAGGGCGCGGATCAGACGGTGACGCACCTCTGTATCGGCCCACTCCGTATCGAGGTCGTCGATGACAATAAAATACTTCGCGCCATGGTTCCCTTCATCCATTTCCGCTAGTGCAGAGACGACGTTCTGCAACGCTGCCATATGGATGTTGTTTATGAATGTCTTCGCGTTGTTGACGACCTCGACGCGCTGTGACTCTGTGAGGCTTCGCGCCCCTTTTGCGCCAGCCTTAATTATGTCGGAAGAAATATTTAAATCTGTGGTTATTTGTCGTTCTAATTTTTGATCAATTTCCTTGAGCCTAACCTCGGTCGTTTGCCAAAATTCTACGCCGCCGAATTCTCGAAAATAGTCGTATGCTAGACGCTTCACGTCATTAGCGGGAAAGTAGTTCGTTATCTGCGTCCATACATTATTGGCGTCTTTTTCGCTCTTAATATTAAAGCGAATTCTTATGTACTCTACACAGAGGACGTGCTTCCACAGCGCCTGAAAAAGCGGATCAAGCTTTACGCCCAGCTCGGATACAAATTCTAGGGCGCTGGAGTTGCAGATATACTTGATAGAAAAGAGCGACGGGTCGATGCGTGAAACACGCTTATTCCGTGACTCGATCTGAGAAAGCAGGGCGCTTTTCCCAGCTCCGACGCGCCCGAGGACGATGGATGCGTTGCTGTCTGTGTCGATCAGCTGCTCAAGGGCGCCCGTATCGACGAAGCATGCATCTAACAGCTGCTGGTCAGCTTCGGCTGAAGCTTTACCAATGCTCCAGTCCTGCTTGAATGCGACCTTGACGGCCTTACCGGCCTTGGAGCTACCGCGCTTTTTATTGCTTGCCATACCGAAGCCTCCCCGGTGGCGAGACTTCTTTAGGTTGTCGGCGAAGTCAAATGCCTCTTACCCCACCTTCACCCGCGTCGCCGCCTCGGGCAGGTCTTCGCCGAACGCCCGCTGATAGAACTCCGCGATGGTCGGGCGTTCCAGCTCGTCGCATTTGTTCAGGAAGGTCAGGCGGAAGGCCAGGGCCAGGTCGCCGTTGAAGATGGTGGCGTTCTGGGCCCAGGTGATGACGGTGCGGGGCGACATGACGGTCGAGATGTCGCCGTTCATGAAGGCGTTGCGGGTCATGTCGGCGACGCGGACCATGGCGGCGATGGCGCGCTTGCCGTCGGCGGTGTTCCACTCGGGCGCCTTGGCCGTGACGATCTCGGCCTCCACGTCGTGGTCGAGGTAGTTCAGGGTGGTGACGATGGACCAGCGGTCCATCTGGCCCTGATTGATCTGTTGCGTGCCGTGATACAGGCCCGAGGTGTCGCCCAGGCCGATGGTGTTGGTGGTCGAGAACAGGCGGAAGAACCGGTTGGGCCGGATCACCCGGTTCTGGTCCAGCAGGGTCAGGCGCCCTTGAGCCTCCAGCACGCGCTGGATCACGAACATCACGTCGGGGCGGCCGGCGTCGTATTCGTCGAACACCAGGGCGATCGGCCGCTGGATGGCCCAGGGCAGGATGCCTTCGCGGAACTCGGTGATCTGTTTGCCGTCCTTCAGGACGATGGCGTCCTTGCCCACCAGGTCGATGCGCGACACGTGGCTGTCCAGGTTCACGCGCACCAGGGGCCAGTTCAAGCGGGCGGCCACCTGTTCGATATGGGTCGACTTGCCGGTGCCGTGATAGCCCTGGACCATCACCCGGCGGTCGTGGGCGAAGCCGGCGCAGATGGCCAGGGTGGTCTGGGGATCGAAGCGATAGGCCTCGTCCATCTCGGGCACATGGCTGTCGCGCTCGGCGAAGACCGGCACGGTCATGTCGCTGTCGATGCCGAACACCTCGCGCACCGTCGCCTGGCGGGCGGGTTCCAGGGTCAGCAGCGGATCGGGCGTGGCCCCTAAAGGCGAATTGGGGAGCGGGGAGGTCATGGAGGCGGGATTAGCGCACCCTCACAGGGTGGTCGAGGCCCATGCCCACCTTCAGCGCCCGGTTGACGACAAAGGGCAGGCGCGCGGCCAGGGGCAGCATCAGGCGGCGGCCCAGGTCGGCGGCGGGCGACGTATCGCGCACCAGGCTGGTCAGAGCGCGGACATTGCGGACCACGGCCGCATCGACGGTGTGGCGCAGGCGGCCGTAGTCGTCCAGCCGGCCGGCCTGGCCGTTCAGGGCGTCGGCGGCGCAGGCGGCGAAGACGAAGGCGTCCTCGATCCCCAGGTTCATGCCCCGTGCGCCGATGGGGGAATGGATATGGGCGGCGTCTCCGCCCAGGCAGACGCGGCCGACGCTCATCCTCTCGACCATGCGGTGCGAGATGCGGAAGTCGGAGCGCCAGTGGACGGTTCCGGCGGTCCAGCCGTCGGGCAGGCGGTCCAAAAGGTCTGGACCTGGACCGATCAGGCGGAAGGTGGAGCCGGAGAAGGGCAGGCAGACGAAAGGCCCCCAAGGGCGCAGGTCGATCCAGCCCCGGTCGGGCGGAGGGCCGGTCAGATCGACATCGAGCAAATGCCAGGGTTCCTCCCAGGCGTCGCCGGGGAAGTCCAGGCCCAGCGTCTTGCGGACGGGGGAGTGGGCGCCGTCGGCGGCGAACAGGATGGGGACGCTCAGGTCTGATCCGTCGCTGAGGCGGGCGGTGACGGCGTCGGGGGTCTGGGTCAGGCCCTGGACGGCGACGCCGCGCCGGACCGTGACGCCCCGCTCGGCCAGGGCGGCGGTCAGCAGGGCCTCGGTCCGGGCCTGGGGCAGGATGACCATGGGATGGTCGGCGCCCAGAGCGGGCCAGTCCAGGCTGATTTCGGCCAGGGAACGGCCGCGCCGGTGGATCGACAGGCCGCGCATGGCTTGCGCCTCGGCCAGGATGGCGGCGGTGACGCCGGTGTCGTCCAGCAAGGCCAGGGTGCGCGGATTGACGCCCAGGGCCTTTGAGGTGGCGATGGGCTGCGCCAGCGGATCGACGATGCGGACCGGCACGCCCTGCCGCGTCAGGAACAGGGCGGCGGCCAGGCCCGTGGGCCCGGCGCCGGCGATCAGGACCTGAGGGTCGGCCATGGCGTCCTCCGATACGGAGGGGAGGCTATTGCGCGCTCAGGGCCACGTCCACATTGCCGCGCGTGGCGTTCGAATAGGGGCAGACGGCGTGGGCCTTCTGGATCAGGTCGTCGATGACGGACTGCTCAAGCCCGTGGTCGGTGACCTTCAGCGCGATGTCCAGGTTGAAGCCCTCGCCGCGCGTGTTCTTGCCGAAGCCGACCGTGGAGTGGACGCGGGTTTCGGCCGCGACGGGCTTTCCGGCCTTGCCCGACACCAGCCGCAGGGCGCCCAGGTAGCAGGCGGCGTAACCGGTGGCGAACAGCTGTTCCGGATTGGTCCCGTCGCCACCCTTGCCGCCCATTTCGGCGGGGGTGGACAGTTTCACGTCGATCTTGCCGTCGTCGGTGGCCGAACGGCCGTCTTCACGGCCGCCGCCGGATGCCGTGGCGTGGGCGCGGTACAGGACTTCCATGGGGCGTCTCCTTTGGATCAGGCCCATGAATCTAGGCGCCGGAGACGCGACGCCAAGGGCAGGCGTGCAAACGTCCGATCAACGTGAGACGAGACGGATGGTGGATCAGGCCGTCCGACGCTGCTGGATCACAACCGCCGCGCCGCCCGCCAGCAGCAGGGCAAACAGGATCATCGCCCATTCCGAAAGAGTGGGGACGGTGGGTGTCGGAGTGACGAGGGAGAAGGTGGTCGGAGTGGAGGCGCCCCCGATGCTGGTCCCCGCGTCGATGAAGATGTTGCCACAGGCGCCCGGGCCCGACACAGCAGCCGGGGCGAAACGAGCCAGGCATACGGCGTTGGCGTAGGCGTTGCCGGAGCTAGGCGTGAATGCAACATAGCTCCACCGCGAGTTGGCGTCGGCGGGATCGCCGACGGGGTAGGGCGGGCCGGGCGTGCGCTCCAGCAGGATCGAGTAGTTCGTCAGGGTTCCGCCGGCGTCAGTGGTGACAAGAGCCTGGTATATCGCGGCGTTCGGGCCGGGGCCGACGGTCGAGGTGACGCCGTTGCTGAAGCTGTAGGCCGTGATCTGGGCCGAGACGTCGACGTTCGTCAGGTTCGGCGCCAGAGGGGCGGCGAAGGTGATCGAGGCGTTGGCGCGATCCGCAGCCGTGAAGGTGGCGCATTCACCGACCACGCAGGCCCCGCCGTTTATGATGGAGTTATAAAGGCCGCCCTGGAAATTATAGGTCACCTGGGCCGATACGGAACCGGCGGCGCTCAGCAGGCCGAGCGCCATGGCGCCACCAACGAGAAATCGCATGTTTAAACCCCTCTTTGCCAAAAAACCTAACGGCGCGGGCGCGATACCGCAACGCCGTTCGGCCAGATGGAGGGGTCGGCGGACCCCGGCGGCGGTTCGGACGCCGTCTTGCGTCGATCCCCTAGCCGCGCCCGGCGACGCGGGCTAAAGCGGAGACAGGAGCGCGCGGCGCGGAGTCTGTTTCTTGGTCAAGATCGGCGTCAAGGTCGCGGAGCGCTGGTTCGTGCTGGCGGGGATCGTCCTGCTGGGCGGGATCGCCCTGGCGGGTCTGATCGTGGCCGTCTATGCGGCCTGGCTGTTCCACGACATGCCGGACGCGAACGAACTGGCCGACTATCGGCCGCCGACGGCGACGCGGGTCTATGCCGGCGACGGCACCCTGATCGGCGAATTCTCGGACGAGCGGCGCATCTATGTGCCCTATGAGCAGATCCCCACCCCGGTGGTGCAGGCCTTCCTGGCGGCCGAGGACAGCAACTTCTTCCAGCACGGCGGGATCGACGTCTCGGGCATCGGCCGGGCCATGTTCAAGAACGTCTTCAACGCCGTGTCCGGCCGGCGGCTGGAAGGCGGATCGACCATCACCCAGCAGGTGGCCAAGAACGTCCTGCTGACCAGCGAGAGCAGCCTGAACCGCAAGCTGAAGGAAGCCATCCTGTCCAGCCGCCTGGAGGGGGTGCTGACCAAGGAGCAGATCCTCGAACTGTATCTGAACGAGATCTTCCTGGGCTATCGGTCGTATGGGGTGGCCTCGGCCGCCTACAACTATTTCGGCAAGAGCCTGAGCCAGCTGACGCCGGATGAGGCGGCCTTCCTGGCGGCCCTGCCCAAGGGGCCGAACAACTATCATCCCAAGCGGCATCCGGCGGCGGCCAAGGGGCGGCGCGACTGGGTGCTGGGGGAAATGGCCCAGAACGGCTGGCTGACCGCCGCCCAGCTGGAGGAGGCGCGGGCCCGGCCGCTGCGGACCAATGATGCGCCCCAGAGGGCGGCCTATCGCGACGCGGACTTCTTCGTGGAGGAGGCGCGTCGGCGCGCCATCGCCCTGTTCGGCAAGGAGGACGTGAACGGCGGCGGCTATTACATGCGCACGACCCTGGACCCGACGCTGCAGTCGGCCGCGCGTGACGCCCTGATGAAGGGGCTGGAAAACTATGATCGCCGCCACGGCTGGCGCGGCGCCTGGGGGACGACCGATTTCGCGCCCGGCTGGCAGCAGGCGGCGCTGAGGCGCACGGTGCCGGCCGAGCGACGCAGCTGGCAGGCGGCGGCGGTCGAGAGCGTGGCGGGCAATGCGGTGCGGGTGCGGATCGCCCGCGACGACAGCAGCGGCAGCCTGGTCGTTTCGGACGCGGCCTGGGCCAACGCCAACCGGCCGCTGAAACGCGGCGACCTGATCTTCGTCGAACCCCAGAACGGGCAGTACGCCCTGCGCCAGGTGCCGGCGGTGAACGGCGCCCTGGTGGCCATCGATCCGCAGTCGGGCCGGGTGCTGGCCATGGTCGGTGGCTATTCCTACGCCCTCAGCAGCTTCAACCGCGCGACCCAGGCGCGACGTCAGCCGGGCTCGGCCTTCAAGCCTTTTGTCTATGCGACGGCCCTTGAGGGCGACTTCACTCCCGCCTCGATCGTGCTGGACGCGCCCATCAGCTTCGCCGGGGGCCCGAACGGAACCCGCTGGACCCCCGAGAACTACAGCCGCCAGTATTACGGGCCGCAGACCCTGCGCCGGGGGCTGGAGCTGTCGCGCAACGTCATGACCGTGCGCCTGGCCCAGCAGGTGGGCATGACCAAGGTCGTCGACCTGGCCAGGCGTATGGGGGTGTCGGAGCGGCTGCAGCCGAACCTGTCGGTGTCCCTGGGGGCGGGGGAGACGACGCCCTATGACCTGACCGCCGCCTATTCGGCCTTCGTCAACGGCGGGCGGCGGATCGAGCCCTATCTGATCGAGATGGTCCAGGACAGGAACGGCGAGACCATCTATCGCGCCGACCGTCGCCAATGCCGCGACTGCGGGCGCGGCTTCTCGGGCCAGGAATCGCCGCGGCTGCAGGATCGCGGAACCCAGGTGATCGATCCGATCACCGCCTATCAGATCAGTTCGATGCTGGAAGGCGTGGTCCAGCGCGGCACGGCGGCCAGCGCGCGGGGCCTGGGCCGCTGGGTCGGGGGCAAGACCGGCACGACCAACGAATACCGTTCGGCCTGGTTCGTGGGCTTCACCACCGACATCGTGGTGGGGGTGTTCATCGGCTTCGACGACAATCGCTCGCTGGGATCGGGCGAGGCGGGCGCCTCGGCCGCCGTGCCGGTGTTCACCAGCTTCATGACCGAGGCCCTGAAACATCGGCCGGCGCGGCCCTTCGTGCGGCCCAGGAACGCCATCTTCCGCACGGTCAACGGCATAGAGGAGGCCTTCCGTCCGGGCACCGAACGCGCCGTGCAGGAAATCCCGCGCGAGGAGTTCACCGAGGGGCCGCAGGCCTATCTGGACGTGCTGCGCCGGGAATCGGAACAGCGCACCCCGCCGCCGGTGACCGCCCCGCCGGTCGCGGCTCCGCCCCCGCCGACCCGCAAGGAGCCGGCGGAGGATCTGAGCGGGCTTTACTGATCACTCCATCCCTCTCCCGGCGGGAGAGGGCTTGAGCGCACGGCGGCGTAGCCGTCGTTCTGGCGCGAAAGGGTGAGGGGTTGCGGAGCGCAATTTTAGCACGGACGCCCTCACCCTCCCACCGCTTCGCGGCGGGTCCGTCCCTCTCCCCTCGGGAGAGGGTTTGTTTTTCCGGCGGCGCGCTCTATGTCGCCTGCTCACCTTGTGTCGCTGGAGTTTGCGATGAGACCGGATGTCGAGGCCATGAAGGCCGACATCGAGCAGAGCGTGGCTCTGCTCAGGAGGCGTCTTTGACTGGGATGTCGCCGTCAGAAAACTGGATGAGCTGAACGCCCGGGTCGAGGATCCGACCCTGTGGGACAATCCCGACCAGGCCCAGGCCGTCAGTCGCGAACGCTCGCGCCTGGAGGCCCAGATCACCGCCGTCAAGGAGATGGAGCGGGGGCTGGAGGACGGCGTCATGCTGGCCGAAATGGCCGACGAGGAGGGCGACGAGGCCACGCTGGACGAGGCGCGCGAGAGTCTGAAATCGATCAAGGACCGCGCCGCCCGCGCCGAGCTGGAGGCCCTGCTGTCGGGCGAGGCGGACGGCAACGACGCCTATCTGGAGGTCAACTCCGGCGCCGGGGGCACCGAGTCTAACGACTGGGCCGGGATGCTGCTGCGGATGTACACCCGCTGGGCCCGCGCCCACGGCTATGAGGTCGAGGTCGAGGCCGAGGAGGCCGGCGAACAGGCGGGCATCAAGTCGGCGACCCTCTTGATCACCGGCCCGAACGCCTATGGCTGGCTGAAGTCGGAATCGGGCGTGCATCGGCTGGTGCGGATCAGCCCCTATGACGCGGCGGCCAAGCGGCACACCAGCTTCGCCTCGGTCGGGGTGTCGCCGGTGGTGGACGACACCATCGAGATCGACATCAATCCGGCCGACGTCCGCACCGACACCTACCGCGCCTCGGGCTCGGGCGGCCAGCACGTCAACAAGACGGATTCCGCGGTGCGCCTGACGCACATCCCGACCAACACCGTGGTGGCCTGCCAGGCGGGCCGGTCCCAGCACCAGAACCGCGACCAGGCGTGGAAGATGCTGCGCGCCCGCCTGTACGAACTGGAGTTGCAGAAGCGCGAGGCGGCGGCCCAGGCCCTGGCCGACGCCAAGACCGACATCGGCTGGGGCCACCAGATCCGATCCTATGTGCTGCAGCCGTACCAGATGGTGAAGGACCTGCGGACCGAGGTGGAGACCAGCGACACCCAGGGGGTGCTGGACGGCGACCTGGACGCCTTCATGGGCGCGGCCCTGGCGGCGCGGGTCGGCGACCAGAGAGGCTCGACGGTCGACTGATCCCGAAGCGTCGCCCCGCGTCCAAGACGTGGACTCAAATCCGAGCCCATTTCATAAAGGCTTTTGACACTCCGTCACCCTCGGGCTTGTCCCGAGGGCCCATCCCTGCGTCGTCCTCGAACGCGGATGACCCTCGCCAACGGCTGGAACAGCCGTATGTCCGGCCTGAAGCCGCCATGGGCCCTCGGGACAAGCCCGAGGGTGACGAGATTAGAGGGTCACACCCTAACCCAGGTGTTCGGCGACGCGGGCTTCCAGGGTCTCGGCCAGGATGCGCCCCGTGGGGTGATCCTCGGTCTGGATGCCGTCGCGGACCACGGCGCGGATGGCGTCGATGTGGGCGTCCAGGATCATCGGCGGCGCGGCCAGACGCTTCTCGGGATTGTCCAGCATCTTGCACAGCGACCCGGCCAGGCGGGTGACCAGGGGGAATTGGTAGGTGGCGCCCAGGCCCTTCAGGTCGTGGGCGCGGAAATAGAGGGCCTCGGCCGTCTCGGGCGTATAGCCCTTGTCGCGGATGTCGGCCTGGGCCTGGTCCAGCTTGGTGATCTCGTCCTGAAGCCACTGGCCGAACTGGGCCGACATGGCCTTCAGCGCCTCTTCGGCGCGGGCGATGGCGCCGGCGTCGATGCCGAAACCGCCGCCGACCTTGGCCTTCAGCGCATTGGGGGGACGGATGACCTGGGCGGGGTTGCTCACGGCTCTGGCTCCACTTCTACGCGAGGAGCCTAGGACGGCGGCGTTAAAAACCCGTCACTGGCGTTTCAGGAGGCGAACTGTTCGGCCAGGACCCGTTCCTCGAACGAGCGGTTGGCGTCGAACAGCATGGTCAGGGCCAGGTCGCGCCGTTCGTGCACTTCGACGCGGGCCACATGGCGCACCTCATAGCTGTCGGCGGTGGCGCTGACCGGCCGCTTGTCGCCGTCCAGCACCTCGAAACGCACCCGGGCGGTGTGCGACAGCAGGGCGCCGCGCCAGCGCCGGGGCCGAAAGGCGCTGATCGGCGTCAGGGCCAGCATCCGGGCGTCCAGCGGGATGATGGGGCCGTGGGCCGACAGATTGTAGGCGGTCGATCCGGCCGGGGTCGCCACCAGGCAGCCGTCGCAGGCCAGTTCCTCCATGCGGACGCGGTCGTCCACGGTGATCCGCAGCTTGGCGCTCTGACGAGTCTGGCGCAGCAGGGAGACCTCGTTGATGGCCAGGGCGGAATGGGCCTCGCCCGCCTGGGTCATGGCGTCCATCTGCAGCGGGTGGATGCGGGTCGGCTGGGCCGCCGCGATCCGGCCGGGCAGGTCGTCCTCGTCATAGTCGTTCATCAGGAAGCCGACAGAGCCGCGGTTCATGCCGAATACGGGCGCCTGGCGGCCCAGGACGGCGTGCAGGGTCTCCAGCATGAAGCCGTCGCCGCCCAGGGCGACGATCACCTGGGCCTGATCGACGGGAACAGAGCCGTAGCGTTCGTCCAGCCGGCGGCGCGCCGCCTGGGCTTCGGGGCGGTCGCTGGCGACGAAGGCCAGGGAGGAGGGGGCGGGAGGCGAAGACACCCCGGAAAGGGAGCCGACGCGGCGCGCGCCGTCAACCGGCCGCGCGCAGCTCCAGCTTGTTGAACAGCCGGGCGGCGTCGCGCGCATCCAGCGCCAGGGGCGTCCAGGGGCCGTAGGCGTCCTCGCCCGGGCGACCGTCGGTGAGACGGCGCAGGTCGGTCAGCAGCGACAGGAAGGCGGTCCGGTCGATGCCCGCCGCGACGCAGGCCAGATAGAGCGGCTGGGGCGTCTCGGCCGTGACGGCGGCGCGGATCTGATCGAGGGGGAATTCCCCGATGGCGGCCAGGGCGTGCTCGAACAGGGTGCGGCGGCCCTCGCGGACGGCGCGGACGGCGAAGCCGGGGCGCAACTGTCCGGCGGCCTTGAGCTTGTCGATCAGGCGGCGCTCGGTTTCCGAATCCGGGGGATCGGCCGGACGCCATTGGGGCGAGGCGGCGGCCGCGGCGGCGCGGTCGGCCGCGACCTGGATGATGGCGTCCAGGGAGGCCTCGTCGATGCGGAAGCGTTCGGCGATGGACTGGCGCAGGGCCTGGCCCACCCATTGATACAGCTGGGTCGCCAACTGCTGGTTCAGGCGCGGATGGCGGGTCAGGGGCGCGCGCAGGCCGGCGATGCGGCGCGAGCTGTCGACCAGTCGGCGCAGGGCCTCTTCGCTGATCTGGGCCGAACGGTTGCCGGCCAGGGCGGTGAGGACGGCCGGTTCGGCCCGGTCGATGACGGCGTCGGCCAGGCGGCCCGACAGGTTGGGGCGGCGCGCCACCTCGATGTGATGCTCCAGCGTCGCCTCGACCAGGATGCGCAGCAGGTCGTCGTCCTTGAGCAGGGGACTGGCGGCGATGACGGGGCGGGCGATCTCGATCTCGTCCAGGGCCAGCATGTGGATCAGGGCCTGGGGCGCCCAGTCGGCCGTGGCCAGGCGCTGGGCCAGGACGGCGCGGATCTCGCGCTCGGCCTGACGGGCCAGGGTCATGAAGATCTCGGACAGGACCGGCGACAGTTCGGCGCCCGGCGGATTGGCGTCGCACAGGGACGCCACGGCCAGCAGCAGCCGTTGCCGGTCATCCGAGGACCGGCTGCGCGCCAGGGCGACCAGGCGGCCGAATTCGCCATCCGGCGCGGGATCGGCGGACGGCGGGACAGGGAGGCTGAGGGCGACGGCGACGTTCACCACGCAATACTCCGATGGGGCCTCTGGCGGAGGCGTCGTCCCAGTCTGGGACAGCGGACGTGAAAGCGCGGTTAACGAACGCTGAAGATGGCTGCGCTTGACGCCGCGCCGATCCCGGCGGACGGTTGGTGAACGCAGATAACAGGAGGCCGCCATGGCCGACGGGGCCGTCGCTTCGCTGAAATCCAGGGTGTCCGAAGAAGAGTGGCGCACCCGGGTCGATCTGGCCGCCCTGTACCGGCTGGTCGCCCTGCACGGGTGGGACGACATGATCTTCACCCATATCTCGGCCCGCGTGCCGGGACCGGAGCATCATTTCCTGATCAACCCCTACGGCTGGTATTTCGAGGAGATGACGGCCTCGGCCCTGGTCAAGGTCGATCTGGACGGGAACATCGTCCAGGAGACCAGCAGCTTCATCAATCCGGCGGGCTTCACCATCCATTCGGCCGTGCATGCCGCCCGCGAGGACGCCAAATTCGTCATCCACCTGCACACGGTGAACGGGGTGGGCGTGGCGGCCCAGAAGCAGGGCCTGCTGCCGATCAGCCAGAACGCCTGCCTGCTGCAGCACCAGGTGGCCTATCACGGCTACGAGGGGCTGGCCCTGAACCATGACGAGCGCGAGCGGCTGGTGGCGGACATGGGGGACAAGTCGCTGATGCTGCTGAGGAACCACGGCACCCTGGCGGTCGGGGAAACGGCGGCCCAGGCCTGGGTCGGGATCTTCTTCCTGGAACGGGCCTGCGCCCAGCAGGTGGCGGCTCTGTCGGCCGGGCCGGACAATGTGCTGATCGCCCCGGACGCGGCCCAGGCCGAGACCAAGGAGCAGGGGCGGGGGATCGGCTTCATCTCGTCCCTGGCCTGGCCGGGCGCGCTGCGGATGCTGGACCGGCGCAACCCCGGCTACGACGTGTGAAGGCGGCCGCCCCGGGCGTCCTCAGCCTGATCGCCGTCCTGGCGGCGGGGTCGGCCCAGGCCTCGGCCTGGGTCCAGCCAAAGGGCAGGGGCCAATTGATCATCAAATGGGAGGACATGCGCGCCGAACGCGGCTTCGGCCCGGACGGCGCCCTGGCGGACCTGACCGCGCCCCGCACCGACCGGGCGGTCGGCCTGTTCGGCGAATACGGCCTGACCGACCGGCTGACCGTTCAGGTCAAGAGCGACTGGCAGGACGGGCGTGACGCCTTCGTCGACTATCAGGGTCGCGGCCCCCTGGAAGTGGGCCTGACCTGGCAGGTGCACCGGGATGATCGCAACGCCGCCAGCATCTATGTCGGCTATGCCGACGCGGGCGACGGGCGCAACGCGGGCTATGCCGCGCCGGGCCAGGGGCGCGGCGACTGGGAGGCCCGGGTCTCGGTCGGCCGCAACCTGAAGGGCGTGGGCGGACCCTGGACGCCGGAGCGCAGTTTCGTGGAGCTTCAGGCGGCGCGACGGATGCGCGCAGGCCTGCCGGACGAGACCCGCGCCGAGTTCACCGCCGGCGGCCATTTCGGCGAGAACTGGATGATCCTGGGCCAGGCCTTCGGCGGGATGACGGACGGCGGCGGCGCGCGCTGGCTGTCGGTCGAGACCTCCGTGGTTCGGCGATTGGGCGACTGGAGCCTGCAGGCCGGGTGGCGCGAGGCGGTGGCCGGGCGCGAGGTGGTCCAGAACCGGGGACTGGTGGTGGCGGTCTGGCGAAGATTCTGAAGATCGCGGGCGATCACCGCGACGGATTCGGAAACCTGGCCCGTTACAGAGACTTTAGTTGCGTCGGGGCCGTGACTCGTTAAGTCGGGCGCGTCATCCCGGAAGCCGGAGCCCCCACGCGTGATCAAGCGGCATTTCTTCATTGTCGGCGCAGCCGTGCTGCTGGGCCTGATGGTGCTTGCGGCCGTGCTGCGCATCACCCTGGGCGGGGGAGACGAAAAAGGCGGCATGGGCGGACCGGGCGGCCGGGGCGGCGGGCGCGGCCAGCAGGTGGCGACGGTGACGGTGCAGCCGCGCGAATTCTCGGACACCATCCAGGTGCTGGGCGTGGCGCGGGGCCGTCGGTCGGTCAATGTGACCTCACAGACCACCGAACTGATCACCCGGGTGCTGTTCGCCGACGGCCAGAGGGTTTCGGCCGGCCAGGCCCTGGTCGAACTGCAGGCCCGCGAAGAGGACGCCGGGGTCATCGAGGCCCGCGCCCGCGTGGCCCAGGCCCAGAGGGAATACGAACGCTACGCCGCCCTGGCCGAGCGCGGCGTCGCGCCCCGGGTCACGGCCGAGAGCGCCGAGACGGCCCTGGCCACCGCCCGCGCCTCGCTGGCGGCCGCCGAGGCGCGACAGGGCGACCGTGTGATCCGAGCTCCCTTCGCCGGCGTCATGGGCCTGACCACCGTCACGCCCGGCACCCTGATCAATCCCGGCGCGGTCATCGCCACCCTGGACGACACCGGTGTGGTGCGCGTCGATTTCCCCGTGCCGGAACGCTATCTGGGCCAGCTCAGGTCCGGGACGCCCCTGACGGCCAGCACCGACGCCTATCCGGGGGATCGGTTCGAGGGGCGGATCGCCCTGATCGACACACGCGTCAACGAACAGACTCGGGCCGCCACGGCGCGAGCCGAATTTCCCAATCCCGGCGGCCGTCTGCGGCCGGGCATGCTGGTCCGGGTGGCCGTGCAGCGGGGCGAGCGCACGGCCGTCGCCGCGCCCGAGGCCGCGGTCCAGTATGAGGGCCAGAGGGCCTTTGTCTATCGCCTGGCGCCGGGCGAAAACGGCTTCACCGCCCAGCGGGTCGAGATCGAAACCGGGGCGGTCGAAAACGGCTTCGTCGAGATCCTGTCGGGCGTCGAGGCCGGCGAACGGCTGGTGGGAACCGGGCTGAACCGCATCCAGCCCAACGCCCCGGTCAGCATCGCCGGCGAGGGCGGCCAGGCGCGGAAACAAGCTCGATGATGCTGTCCGATCTTGCGGTTCGCCGCCCGGTCTTCGCGGCCGTGGCCGCCATTGTGCTGTGCGTCATCGGGGCGGCGGCCTTCTTCTTCCTGCCGGTGCGCGAACTGCCGGACGTGGACCCGCCGATCGTCTCGGTCAGCACCAGCTACGCCGGCGCCTCGGCCGAGGTGATCGAGAGCCGGATCACCGAACCGATCGAACAGCAGATCGCCGGCATCCAGGGCGTCAAGCGGATCAATTCCACCAGCCGCGACGGCCGCTCGAACGTCAATATCGAGTTCAACCTGGACCGGAACATCGACGACGCCGCCAACGACGTGCGCGACCGGATCAGCCGGGTCGTCGGCCGCCTGCCCGACCAGGCCCAGCCGCCCGAGGTGGCCAAGGCGGATTCCGACAGCCAGCCGATCATGATCCTGTTCCTGCGGTCCACGACCATGAACCGGCTGCAGCTGACGGACTATGCCGACCGCTATCTGATCGACCGGCTGTCGACCGTGGACGGGGTGGCCCAGGTGCAGATCTATGGCGAGCAGCGCTACGCCATGCGCATCTGGCTGGACCCGGCGGCCATGGGCGCGCGCGGCCTGACCGTGCAGGACGTCGAGAACGCCCTGACCAGCCAGAACGTCGAACTGCCGGCCGGTTCGCTGGAATCGACGGACAAGGACTATACGGTGCGGGTGGCGCGCAACTACGCCACCCCGGCCCAGTTCGCGGCCCTGCCGATCGGCACCCGCGGGGCGGCGTCCCAGGCGTCTGGCACGGGGGCGGCGGCCCTGATCGCCGCGCCGCCGACCTATGTGACCCGACTGGGCGACATCGCCCGGGTCGAGGAGGCGCCCGCCGAGGCGCGCCGGATGTTCCGCGGCAACGGCCTGGACCAGATCGGCCTGGCCGTCACCCGCCAGGCCCAGTCGAACGACCTGGCCATTTCCGAGGGGGTGGCCAAGCTGCTGGAGGAAATCCGGCCGACCCTGCCCGAGGGCGCCGAACTGGTGATCGGGTCGGACAATTCGGTCTTCACCAAACACGCCATCGAAGAGGTGTGGATCACCATCGGCATCGCCATGGCCCTGGTTGCCCTGGTCAATTTCGTCTTCCTGGGCAGTTTCCGGGCGGCCCTGATTCCATCGGTCGTGGCGCCGATCTGCCTGTTGTCGACCTTCATCGTCCTGGCGCCTCTGGGGTTCTCGCTGAACCTTCTGACCCTGCTGGCCCTGGTTCTGGCCATCGGCCTGGTGGTGGACGACGCCATCGTGGTGACCGAGAACATCCAGCGCAGGCTGGACCATGGCGAGCCGCCCCTGGTGGCCGCCGAGCGTGGCGCGCGCCAGGTCTTCTTCGCCGTGGTGGCGACGACGGTGGTGCTGCTGGCGGTGTTCGCGCCCCTGCTGTTCCTGCCCGGCTATGTCGGGCGGCTGTTCGTCGAGCTGGCGGCGGCGATCGCGGCGGCCGTGGCCTTCTCGGCCTTCCTGGCGCTGAGCCTGTCGCCGATGCTGGCGTCCAAGATCCTGAAGCCGGCGCACGGCTCGGGCTGGCTGGCGCGGCGGGTGGACCGGGCCATGGATGCGCTGAAACGGTCCTACGCCCGTTCGCTTGACGCCCTGATGGGGCGCAAGGCGTCCCTGTATGGGGTGATCGGCCTGATCGTCCTGGTGGCGGCCGGAGCCGGCGGCATCTTCCTGAACCTGCCCGACGAACTGGTGCCGCCCGAGGATCGGGGCCGGGTCTTCGTCCGCGTCCAGGGCCCCGAAGGCGCAGGCTTCGACTACACTCGCCGGATCATGCTGGGGCTGGAGCCCATCCTGGCCGAATACAAGCAGGGCGGGGAGGTCGAGTCCTATCTGGTGTCGGCGCCCGGCTTCGGCGGCGGCAGCTTCAACTCGGGCAACGCCACCCTGACCCTGGTCGACTGGTCCAAGCGCGACCGGTCCGCCGACCAGATCGCCCAGGAACTGAACGGCAAGCTGCGCACCCAGACCGACGCCCAGGTCAACGCCAGCGTGCCCGGCGCCTTCCAGCGCGGCGGCGGCAATTCCAACTCGATCGAGATGATCGCCACCGGGCCGGACTATCACCAGCTGTACCAATGGCTGCAGCCGATCCTGGCGGCGGCCCAGGAGAATCCCGGCTTCTCGCGCCCGCGCCTGAACTATGAGCCGAACGCGCCGCGCCTGCTGGTGGATGTCGATCCGCAGAAGGCCGCCGGCCTGGGCGTCTCGGCCCAGCAGGTGGGGCGGACGCTGGAGACCATGTTCGGATCGCGTCGGGCCACCACCTATCTGCGCGGGGGGCAGGAATATGACGTCATCCTGCAGACCGACCGCGACGCCCGCCGCAACGTCAGCGACCTGGAGGCCCTGTATGTCGCCACCGGATCGGGCCAGCTGGCGCCCCTGTCGGCGGTGGTCACGACCCAGACTTCGGGCGATACGCCGGACCGGCGGCGGCTGGATCGCCAGCGCGCCATCACCCTGTCGGCTGATCTGACGCCGGGGACCACCATCGCCGACGCCATGGCCTTCCTGCAGGCCGAGGCGGGCAAACAGGCCCAGGGCCTGGCCACCATCCGCTGGGGCGGGGCGGCCCGCGACCAGCAGGAGGCGGGCAGCGCGGTGGGGGCGGCCTTCGCACTGGCGCTGCTGCTGGTCTTCCTGGTGCTGGCGGCCCAGTTCGAGAGCTGGATCACCCCGGCGGTGATCATGCTGACCGTGCCCCTGGCGGCGGCGGGGGGGCTGTTCGGCCTGCTGATGGCGGGGTCCAGCCTGAACATCTATTCCCAGATCGGCCTGATCATCCTGATCGGGGTGGCGGCCAAGAACGGCATCCTGATCGTCGAGTTCGCCAACCAGCTGCGCGACCAGGGCCGGTCGATCCGCGAAGCGATCATCGAATCGTCGTCCCTGCGCCTGCGGCCGATCATCATGACCTCGATCGCCACCGCCTTCGGCGCCCTGCCACTGGTGCTGTGGCAGGGGGCGGGGGCGGGCAGCCGCCAGACCATCGGCGTGGTCATCTTCGCCGGGGCCATGTTCGCAACCATGCTGACCCTGTTCGTGGTGCCGGTGATCTATGGGGTGCTGGCGCGCTTCACCCGCTCGCCGGAATACACCGCCCGCAAGATCGAGGAGTGGGAGGCCCAGGAGGTCACGGCCAACGACACGGCGGCCGCCGCCGAATAGGCCGCCTATTCGTCTCGGCGGCCGTCGGGCACGGCGCTGCCGGCGATCCAGCTGATGACGCCGGTGACGATGGCCGCGCCGATCCCGGCCCACAGGCCGTTGACGACAAAACCGTCCAGAAGCACGGCGGTCAGGCCGATGGTGGCGGCGTTCACCACCAGCAGGAAGAGGCCGAAGGTCACGACCGTCAGGGGGAAGGTCAGAACCACAAGGATCGGCCGCACGATGGCGTTGATCAGCCCCAGCAGCAGGGCCGCCCAGATCAGGGTCCACTGTCCGACGAAATCCACACCCGGCACCACGGCCGCGGCCAGCCACAGGCCCAGGGCCGTGACCACCAGCTGAACGATGAAACGCGCCATGGGGCTCTCCTTGTTCGGACCTCAGCGTAGCGCGTGTCGGGCGCCGGCTGCTACTAACCGATGCGTCATATCGGAGACCCGCCCATGAGCCTGCACGGCGCCTATGACCCCGACAACATCTTCGCCCGCATCCTGCGCGGCGACATCCCCAGCGTGAAGGTGTGGGAAGACGATCACGTCCTGGCCTTCATGGATGTCTTTCCCCAGTCGGAGGGGCATGTGCTGGTCATCTCCAAGACATCGACCGCCCGCAACATCCTGGAGATGGCGCCGGAGGACCTGGCCCGGCTGACGGCGGCGGTCCAGCGCACCGCGCTGGCGGTCGAGAAGGCGCTGAAGCCCGAGGGAATCAGCCTGATGCAGTTCAACGGCGACGCCGGCGGCCAGACGGTCTTCCACCTGCATTTCCACATCGTGCCGCGCTGGTCCGACCGGCCGATGAAGGGCCACGGTCATGCGCCCATGGCCGAGACGTCGGCGCTTCAGGCCCTGGCCGACCGCATTCGCACGGAACTGGATTAAAGCGGCCCCCTGAAGATGAACCACGCCCCGCCCGCGATCAGGGCGAAGCCGACGGCGTGGTTCATCGTCAGCTTTTCGCCCAGGACGGTCACCGAGAAGACGGCGAAGACCAGCAGGGTGATCACCTCCTGCATCGTCTTCAGTTCGGCCGCCGAATAGACCTGATGCCCGATGCGGTTGGCGGGCACGGCCAGGCAGTATTCGAAGAAGGCGATGCCCCAGCTGACGATCACCACGATCCACAGCGGCTTGGAGCCGAACTTCAGATGGCCGTACCAGGCAAAGGTCATGAAGACGTTCGACAGCACCAGCATCAGGATGGGCGCGAGATAGGGCATGGGAGGAAGGCCGGGCATGGCCGCACCATGCTTGCGCCGCGCGATTTCCGCCAGCATAAGACGCGACCGATCCGGGCCGGTTTAGCTCAGTTGGTAGAGCGCCAGTTTTGTAAACTGGATGTCGCGGGTTCGAACCCTGCAACCGGCACCATCGCCCGCGCCCGCGCCTTCAGGCCGGCTGCAGTCCCAAGGGGCCATACAGCCACACCAGCCAGATCCCGACCGCCAGCAGGCTGCCGAACGGCAGGCGGTCGTCGCCCCGCACCCGCCGCCGCACGATCAGCCGCGCGGCCACCAGGCTGAACCCCACGGCGCAGGCCCACAGCAGCACGCTGGGCAGGCCGATCCAGCCGATCCAGGCGCCGGCCCCCGCGAATAGGAAGGGATCGCCGCCGCCCAGGCCGTCACGCTTCCTCCAGACCCGATAGAGGAAGGCGATTAGCCACAGCAGGCCGAAACCCGCCACGGCCCCGATCACGGCGTCGACGGGCCAGTCACGGGCGATCAGGGCCGCCGCCCCGATCCCGGTGGCGATCAGCGGAAAGGTCAGGACGTCCGGCAGCCAGAAATGCTCGGCGTCGACCAGGGCGATCAGCAGCAGCTGCCACCCCAGCACGGCGGTCGCGGCCATCATGATCCAGCCGCCGCCATGCACAGCCGCCCAGACGCCGATCAGACCCCCCGCCGTCTCGATCAGCGGATAGCGCGGCGAGATCGCCGCCCGACAGTCCGCGCAGCGCCCGCGCAGGACCAGCCAGCTGACGACGGGAACCAGGCGCCACGGCTTCAGCGTGACGCCGCAGCTGTGGCAGTGGGAGGGCTTGAGGACCACGTCCTCCTCGGCCGGCAGGCGCACGCTGACGGCGGCCAGGAAACTGCCCACGATCAGGCCCAGCAGGCCCAGTATGGCGGCGTTGACGATCATTCAGGCTCCGGCGCTCCGGCTCGGCCGATTTCAAATATTCGTCACCCTCGGGCTTGTCCCGAGGGCCCATCTTTCAGCCCGCTCGACAGGTGAATGTCGATATCCGCGTATCCGCCGCCGCGATCGCAGTTGAGGCCGCCATGGGCCCTCGGGACAAGCCCGAGGGTGACGGGGTGGTTATCAGCCTAGCCGCCGCCCATCGCCACGGCCACCCGGTAGACGATGAAGGCCGCCAGATAGGCCAGGCCGAACATGTAGCCGACCATGATCCAGGTCCATTTCAGGGAATTGGTCTCGCGCCGCACCACCCCCAGGGTCGCCACGCACTGGGGCGCGAAGACATACCAGGCCAGGAAGGCCAGGGCCGTAGCCAGGGACCATTGCCCGGCCAGGGTCGAGGCCAGGGCGCCGACGCCCGAGCCTTCCGCGTCGGCGATGGCGTAGACCGACCCCAGGGCCGCCACCGCCACCTCGCGCGCGGCCATTCCGGGGATCAGGGCGATGACCATCTGCCAGTTGAAGCCGATGGGGGCGAACAGGGGCTCCAGCGCCTGGCCCAGCATGCCGGCGAAGGAATAGTCGATGGCCGGACCGGTCGCGCCTTCGGGCGGATAGGGGAAGGTCGACAGGACCCAGACGATGACCATCAGCGGCAGGATGATCCGCCCCGCCCGCTCCAGGAAGATCCGCGCCCGGAGCCACAGGTTGAACAGCACACTGCGCCAGTGGGGCGTCTTGTAGGCCGGCAGCTCCATCATGAAGGGCTCAACCGCGCCGCGCCAGAAGACGCGCCGGATGACGAAGGACACCACAAGGGCGCTGACGATCCCGGCGGCGTAGAGGCCGAACATCACCAGTCCCTGCAGATTGGCGAAGCCCCAGACCGTCTCGTTCGGAATGAAGGCGGCGATGATCAGGGTGTAGACCGGGATGCGGGCCGAGCAGGTCATCAGCGGCGCCACCATGATGGTGGTCAGGCGGTCGCGCTTGGAATCGATCACCCGCGCCGCCATGACGCCGGGAATGGCGCAGGCGAAGCTGCTGAGCAGCGGAATGAAGGCCCGGCCGTGCAGGCCGGCCCCGCCCATGATCCGGTCCATCAGAAAGGCCGCGCGGGCCATATAGCCGAAGTCTTCCAGCAGGATGATGAAGGCGAACAGGATCAGGATCTGCGGCAGGAAGACCAGCACGCTGCCCACCCCGGCGATCAGGCCGTCGACGATCAGGCTTTCCAGCAGGCCGTCCGGCATGACCGCCGCGACCCAGCCGCCCAGGGCGCCCAGGCCAGCCTCGATCCCGTCCATCAGGGGGGTGGCCCAGGTGAAGACGGCCTGGAACATGACGAACAGCAGGGCCAGCAGGATCACCAGGCCGCCGACCGGATGCAGCAGGACGGAATCGACCCGCCCGGTCAGGGTGTCGGGCCGTTCCGGCGGGCGGACGCAGGCCTTCATGATCCGCTCGGCCTGATGGTGGGCGGCGCGGATCTCGGACGCCTCGGGCGCATGCCAGACGCCCTCGCCGGCGGCCCCGCCCGTGACCGCCAGCTCTTCGGCGGCGGCGATCAGATCCTCGATCCCGCGCCGGCGCGTGGCCACCGTCGGCACGATCCGCACCCCCAGTTCGGCCGACAGCCGCTCCAGGTCGATGCGCAGGCCCTGGCGTTCGGCGATGTCGTACATGTTCAGGGCCAGGACCATCGGCCGGCCCACGGCCTTGATCTCCAGCGCCAGGCGCAGCACCAGCCTGAGGTTGGTCGCATCGGCCACCAGGACCACCGCGTCCGGCGCCGCTTCGCCCGCCAGACGGCCCAGGACGGCGTCGCGGGTCACCTCCTCGTCCGGACTGCGTGCGCGCAGGGAATAGGTGCCCGGCAGATCGAGAACCGACAGGGTGCGGCCGGACGGGGTGCGGATCACGCCCTCCTTCCGCTCGACCGTGACCCCGGCATAGTTGGCCACCTTCTGGTGCGAGCCGGTCAGGGCGTTGAACAGGGCGGTCTTGCCGCTGTTGGGATTGCCGACCAGGGCGATGCGGGCGGGCCTGACGAGGGCGTCCATGGCTCAGCGCGCCTCGCGCCGAACGATCAGGCTGGCCGCCTCGTGCCGACGCAGGGCCACCCGCATGTCGTCGACCTTCATGGCGATGGGGTCGCGGCCGAACAGGCCTTCATGCAGAAGCTCCACCTGGGCGCCCTCGACGAAGCCCAGTTCCAGCAGTCGACGCTCCAGCTCCACCTCGTGCTCAAGATGATGGCAATGGGCGCCGACCTTGACGATGACGCCGCGGTCGCCGCGCCGGGCCTGGCTCAGGGGGATTTCGTCGGACATGGGACTCTCGGGCGCCGACGCGCCGGCGCCGCTGAAGATGACAGTGACTATCAGGTGCAGGTCCCCGCCGTCCAGCGCGCCCAGGCGCGCGCGATGAGGACGCATTGCCGCCCCCAGCGATTGCGCTATCACAGGCGTCGTCCCCGGAGGGAATGATGTTCCGTCGCCTGATCCTGCCCGCCGCCTTCCTGACCCTGGCCGCCTGCGGCCCGAGTTCGCCTACTGAGCCGGCCGCTCCGGCCGCGCCCACGGTCCCGCCGCCCACGGCGGCCCAGATGCAGGCGGCGCTGGCGGCCCTGCCGGCGCCCTATGACGGCGCCGACCTGGACAATGGCCGGCGCGTCTTCGCGCGTTGCCGCTCGTGCCACACCGTCACGGCGAACGGGCCGAACATGACCGGGCCGAACCTGTATGGCGTCTTCGGCCGCCAGGCGGGGACGCACGCCGGCTATCGCTATTCCGCGCCGGTGAAGGCGGCCGGCTTCGCCTGGGACGCCGAGCGGATCGACCACTGGCTGGAGAATCCGCGCACCTTCCTGCCGGGCAACAAGATGACCTTCCCCGGCATCGCCGACCCGACCGACCGGCGCGACCTGATCGCCTGGCTGCAGGTCAGTACGACGCCCGCGCCCGCGGCCTGATCGGCGGGTCAGGCGCCCAGCACCTCGGCCGTCATCCGCTGGAGCAATTCGCCGCCCTGGCCGACGGCGGCCAGGCGGCTGGAGGCGTGGCCCAGGACGTTGGCGGCATAGACCTCATACAGGTCCAGCCGGCCCTGCAGCCAGGCGGCGTCGCCTTCGCCGGCCTCGATCTGGGCCTTGGCGGCGAGGGCGCCCTTGGCCAGAAGCCAGCCGCCCACGACATCGCCCATCAGCTTCAGATAGGCGTCGGCGGCGGCCAGGACGTCGGCGGCGCGGCCCGGGTCCGTCTTGGCGTCCAGCAGCCACAGGGTGGCGTCCTCGACCGCCTCGATGGCGTTGACCAGCCGTTCGATGGGCTTGCCGGAATAGAGGCGGCGAAGGTCGTTGGCGGTCGTCTTCATGTCCGTGATCAGCGCCTTGGCGGATGCGCCGCCGTCCTGGGACAGCTTGCGCCCGACCAGGTCCATGGCCTGGACGCCGTTGGTGCCTTCGTAGATCGGGGTGATGCGGGCGTCGCGGTAGTATTGGGCCGCGCCCGTCTCCTCGATGAAGCCCATGCCGCCGTGCACCTGGACGCCCATGGAGGCGACCTCGCAGCCCACGTCGGTGGACCAGGCCTTGGCGATGGGCACGAACAGGTCCTCGCGGCCCTTCCAGCGGATGCGGTCGTCTTCGGATGCGGCGGTGCGGGCCAGGTCGGCGGCGACGGCGGTGGACAGGCAGATGGCGCGGGCGGCCGCGACCTTGGCCTTCATCACCGACAGCATGCGGCGCACGTCGGGATGGTCGATGATCGGGGCGTTCATCTCGCCGGTCCAGACGCTGCGGCCCTGGCGGCGCTCCCGGGCATAGGCCAGGGCGTGCTGATAGGCGCGCTCGGCGATGCCCACCCCTTCGACCCCTACCGCCAGGCGGGCGGCGTTCATCATCACGAACATATGGGCCAGGCCCTCGTTCGGGCGGCCGACCAGTTCGGCGGTGGCGCCCTCATAGCTCATGACGCAGGTGGGGGAGGCGTGGATGCCCAGCTTGTGCTCGACCCCCACCGGCCGGAAGCCGTTGCGCGCGCCGATGGAGCCGTCGGCGTTCAGCAGGAATTTCGGCGCCAGGAACAGGCTGATCCCCTTTGGCCCCGGCGGGGCGTCGGGCAGGCGGGCCAGGACCATGTGCACGATGTTGTCGGTGGCGTCGTGGTCGCCCCAGGTGATGAAGATCTTCTGGCCGTTCAGGGCGTAGGTCCCGTCGCCGTTCGGCGTCGCCGTGGCCGTCAGGGCGCCCAGGTCGGTGCCCGCGTGCGGTTCTGTCAGCACCATGGCTCCGGTCCATTCGCCGCTGACCAGACGCGGCAGCCAGGTCTGCTTCTGCGATTCAGAACCGACCGCCTCCAGCGCCTCGATGGCCGCCAGTGACAGCATGGGGCACAGGCCGAAGGCCATGTTGGCGGCGTGGACGGTCTCATAGGCCGCCAGCTCCAGCGCCTTGGGCAGGCCCTGGCCGCCGGCGTGGGTCGAGGCGGCCAGGCCGGTCCAGCCGCCTTCGACGAACTGGCGATAGGCGTCGGCGAAACCGGGGGCGGCGGTGACGGCGCCGTTGGCGTAGGTCGCGCCCTTCTGGTCGCCGATGCGGTTCAGCGGGGCCAGGACGCCCTCGGAGAACTGACCCGCCGCCTCCAGCACCGCGTTCAGCACATCGCCGTCGAAGTCGGGAAAGGCCTGGCCCACCAGGGCGTCGGCGCCGGCCACGGAGCGCAGGGCGAAGGCGATGTCACGAAGGGGCGCACGGTAGGTCATGGGGAGGTCTCCTGAGGCGGTCTTCATGCCGTCCGGCCGGTGGGTGTGGCAAGCCGCTTGGCGAAGCGGCGGGCGCAGGGCAAGCTGGCGGCGAACCGGAGGACCCATGGCCGAACCGCGCGACCGATATTCCGCCGTCTCCCTGACGCTGCACTGGGCCATCGCCGCGCTGGTGGTCGGGCAGATCGTCCTGATCACACTGGCGGAGGGCGCCAGCGGGCCGGATCGCGGTCTGTGGATCATGCTGCACAAGTCCGGCGGGGCGACGATCCTGGTCCTGACCCTGTTGCGCCTGGGCTGGCGCGTCGCCCATCCGGCCATCCCCCTGCCGGTCTCGACACCGCGATGGCAGCGGGTTGCGGCGCGCCTCACCCATGTCGCCTTCTATGTCGTCCTGCTGGCCCTGCCGCTGACCGGCTGGCTGGCGGGATCGGCGGCGGGGCGCGGGTTCGAATACTATGGGCTGTTCGACTGGCCGCTTCTGCCCATCGGCGGCGGGCGTCCGCTGGCGCGCAGCCTGATGGACCTGCACCATGCCCTGCCCAAGCTGCTGTATGTCCTTCTGTTCCTGCATGTCGCAGGGGCGCTGAAGCATCAGTTGCTGGACCGCGACAATGTGCTGAGGCGGATGCTGCCCTTCCTGCCCGCGCGATGAGCGGAGACGGCGACGCGGCGGCGGTCACGGCCCTGGGGGCGGGCCGTCTGGTCATACTGCCGACCGAGACGGTCTATGGACTGGCGGCGGATGCGGGGAACGCCCAGGCCGTGGCGGCCATCTTCGAGGCCAAGGGAAGACCGCGCTTCAACCCCCTGATCGCCCACGTTTCCGATGCGGCCCAGGCCGAGGCCATCGCCCGGTTCGACGACCGGGCGCGACGCCTGGCTGAAGCCTTCTGGCCTGGACCCCTGACCCTCGTGGCGCCGGTCAGGGACCGCACGGCGGTATGCGATCTGGCGCGCGCGGGGCTGGACAGCGTGGCGGTGCGGGCGCCGGGCCATGCACGGGCGCGGGCGGTGATCGCCGCCTTCGGACGGCCGGTGGTGGCGCCGTCGGCCAACCGCTCGGGCCGGCCCAGCCCGACGACCTTTTCCGACGCGGTGGAGGAGACCGGCTTCGCGGCGGCTGCGGCCCTGGACGGCGGCGACTGCGCCGTGGGGGTGGAATCGACCGTGGTCTCGGTGCTGGACGGGCGGCTGGCCCTGTTGCGTCCCGGCGCGGTGACGCGCGAGGAGATCGAGGCCGTGGCCGGACCGCTGGACGGGGGCGGGGAGGGACACCGTTCGCCCGGCCGTCTGGCCCTGCACTATGCGCCCGACGCCCCGGTGCGGATCGAGGCGGATCAGGCGCGGCCGGGCGAGATCCTGCTGGGCTTCGGCCCGGGCGTCGGCGACCCGGCGTTCAGCCTCAGCCCCAGTGGCGACCTGCGCGAGGCGGCGGCTAATCTTTTCAGGCGGTTGCGAGAGGCGGATCGCCTGAAACCTGAAGGCATCGCCGTGTCGCCCATCCCCCGGACGGGTCTGGGCGAGGCGATCAACGACCGGCTGAGGCGCGCGGCGGGGTTCGTGGGATAGGTTTCCTTCTCCCGTTGGGAGAAGGTGGCGGGGCGGATGTCAGTCGGCGTAAGCCGTCACATCATCGGCTGACGGTCGACCCTCACCCTTTCGCCTTAGCCACTCGCTTCGCTCGCGGAGGCTCAAGCCCTCTCCCAGCGGGAGAGGGATGAGATCACTGCGCCGTCCAGCCGCCGTCGATGGAGAAGTGGGCGCCGTTGGCGGAGCCGCCCAGGTCGCTGGCCAGATACAGGAACATCCCCGCCAGCTGTTCGGTGGTGACGAATTTCTTGGTCGGCTGCGAGCCCAGGATGACGTCCTTCATCACCTGCTCCTTCGACAGGCCGCGCGTGCGGGCCTGGTCGGCGATCTGCTTCTCGACGATCGGGGTCTCGACATAGCCGGGGCAGATGGCGTTGCAGGTGATGTTGTCCTGGGCGACCTCAAGCGCGACGGTCTTGGTGAAGCCCAGGACGCCGTGCTTGGCCGCGACATAGGCCGACTTGAACGGGCTGGCGACCAGGCCGTGGGCCGAGGCGACATTGATGATCCGGCCGCGCCCCTGGGCCTTCATGATCGGGATGGCCGCGCGGGTGGCGTAGAAGACCGAGGACAGGTTGATGGCGATGATCCGTTCCCACTGGTCCGAGGGGAATTTCTCGACCGCCTCGACATGCTGGATCCCGGCGTTGTTGACCAGGATGTCCAGCCGGCCCAGCTGGTGCTTGGCGTAGGCGACCATGTCGGCCACCTCGTCGCCGCGGGTCATGTCGGCGGCGTGATAGCGGACGCGGACGCCGCAGGAGGCTTCCAGCTCGGCGCGGGTGCGTTCGATCTCGGCCGGGTCGCCCAGGCCGTTCAGCACGACATCGGCGCCGTGGGCCGCCGCCGCGCGGGCGAAGGCCAGGCCGATGCCCGAGGTGGAGCCCGAGATCACCGCCACCTGGCCCTTCAGGTCACCGTAGTCGCGGAAGGGAAGGGTCTGGTCGTCGGCGTCTCCGCCGCGCTTGGGCCACTGGAACATGGATCGTCCGGAAAAGGAGTCGTCTCTGGACCCGCAGCCTAGCGGGTCGGCGGGGCGATGGCGACAGGGGGGGGCGGAATTTCACCCTCTGGTGAATACCCACTCGGCCTCGGTGGAAAGCGCGGGCTGATGGACGTAGCCGTCGCGGTCGAAACCCTTCAGATCGTGGGACCGTTCGATCCGGTTCTCGATGATCCAGCGGGCCATGGCCCCGCGCGCCCGCTTGGCGAAGAAGGAGACGATCCGGGTCTCGCCGTCCTTGGCCTCACGGAAATGGCAGGTGACGACCGGCAGCTTCAGGGCGCGGGCGTCGACGGCGCCGAAATACTCCTGGCTGGCCAGGTTGATCAGCACGGGTTCGACATGACCCTCGGCGTCGGCGTTCAACTGCTGCGAGATGCGGTCGCCCCAATAGTCATAGAGGCTGGCGCCGCGCCGGGTCTTCAGCCGGGTTCCCATTTCCAGCCGATAGGGCTGGATGCGGTCCAGCGGCCGCAGCAGGCCGTAGAGACCCGACAGGATGCGAAGGCGATCCTGGGCCCAGTCGAGGTCGGCGGGCGACAGGCCGCGCGCGTCCAGCCCCTGATAGACGTCGCCGGCGAAGGCCAGGGCGGCCTGGACGCCGATGTCCGTCGCTTCCGGGTCGAAGGCCTTGAACCGGGCCTGGTTCAGCTTGGCCAGGTCGTCGGAAATCCCCATCAGCCGGCGCAGGTCGGCCTGGGTCTGTCGCCGCGCGGTCTTCAGCAGGGTCGCGGTCTCGTCGCGAAGGCGCGGCTGGGTCGCCGGCAGGTCGGCGGGTGGTTCGGTGAAGTCCAGCCGCTTGGCCGGTGACAGGACGATCAACATGGGCCGGCTGTCTAGGCCGGTTCGGCGACGGTTTGAAGGGTCGGCGCCGGGATCGTTATCGGGCGGGGTCAGGATGTGAGGAGGGGCGACGCCGGTATTTAGCCGACCAGCCTGGCCCGCTCCTCGGGCGTCAGCCGGCGCCAGCAGCCTTCGGGCAGGTCGCCCAGGTCCAGGGAGCCGATGCGGATGCGCTGGAGATCGGTGACGGTCAGGCCGACCAGGTCGCACATGCGGCGGATCTGGCGTTTGCGCCCCTCGCGCAGGATGAAGCGCAGGCGCTGCGGTTCGATCCGGGTGACCTTCGCCGGTTTCAGGACGCGGCCGTCCAGCGACAGGCCGTGACGCAACTGATCCAGCCTGCGCTCGGTGACGTCGCCCGAGACGCGGACCAGATATTCCTTGTCCAGGTCGGAGTCCGGCCCGATCACCGCCTTGGCCACCACCCCGTCGGACGACAGCAGCAGCAGGCCGCGCGAATCCTCGTCCAGCCGGCCGATGGGGGGAAGGGAGGCGTCCGAGGGCACGGCGCGCGAGCCGTCCATGGCGTTGGCGGCGGTCAGCAGGCGCACGGCCGGAACCTTGCCCGGCTCTGGCTGGCCCGAAACATAGCCCATGGGCTTGTGCAGGACGATGGTGACCGCCGCGTCCAGGGCGCCGGTCGCGCCGTCGTTCAGCGTCAGGGTCTGGCCCGGCAGGATCTTGCGGCCGGCGTCGGTGACGATCTCGCCGTCGATGCTGACCAGGCCGTCGGCGATCAGCCCCTCGGCCTCGCGCCGCGAACAGACGCCCGACTGGCCCAGCCATTTGTTGATCCGGACCGGCTCGGCGCCGTCATAGGTGCGGGTCCAGGCCATCAGACGCGCCGGAACAGAAGGCTGAGGTTATTGGCGGGCATGGCGACCCGCAGTGTGCGGGCCAGGCCGTGGTCTTGCGCCAGGGCGTCGACATCGGCGACGTCGCGCAGGCCCCAGGCGGGATCGCGCCGTTTCAGGTCGGCGTCGAAGGCCAGGTTGGACGGGGCGGTCTCCACGCCGGCTTCCCGATAGGGACCATACAGATAAAGCAGGCCGCCCGGCGCCAGGGCGCGCCCGGCCAGGGTCATCAGTCCCTGGGCCGCCGCCCAGGGACTGATGTGGATCATGTTGATGCAGACCAGGGCGTCGAACGGGCCGGCGGGCCAGGTCGCCGGGTCCAGGGCGTCGAGAGCCAGGGGCGGGGCCAGGTTGGGCGGCCCCTTCGCCCCGCGCCAGGCGGCGATGGAGGCGCGGGCCTCGGCGCCGGGGTCGCTGGGGGTCCAGTCCAGGCCGGGCAGGGCGGTCGAGAAGGCCAGGGCGTGCTGGCCCGATCCGGCCGCGATCTCCAGCACCCGGCCCCGCGCCGGAAGGTGGGCGCGCAGGATCGAAAGGATCGGCCCGGCGTTGCGCGCCGCCGCGGGCGAAGCCAGGGCGCCGTCGGGCGGGGCGGCGAAAGGATCTTGAGTCTGCACAGCGTTCCGATAGCCGCCGGAAGCGCGGGCGAAAAGTGCGCATCGACCACGGGCGGCCGCTCGCGCAGGGTTGAAACGTGCGCCGGTTGACGCGGCGTCGGCTTGGGTGTCTTAGGCCTGAAACATCGCGTGATGATCTCGCGCGGAGGAAGGGCCCAGGACGGCGCAAGACCGCCGGGCCGCACGTTCAGGAGCGTCATCGTGACTCAATCGATCCCCGGCCTTCATCCGGCCCCGACCCGCCATGCCCAGCTCGTCCAGTGGGTCGAGCAGATCGCGGCCCTGACCAGGCCCGCCCGCGTCCATTGGTGCGACGGGTCCGAGGCCGAGACGGCGGCGATCGCGGCGGACCTGATCGAGAAGGGGACGCTGAAGGCCCTGGACCCGGCCAAGCGGCCCGGCTGCTACTACGCCGCCTCGGACCCCAAGGATGTGGCGCGTGTCGAGAGCCGCACCTTCATCTGCTCGGAAAACGAGATCGACGCCGGCCCGACCAACAACTGGGCCGACCCGGCCGGAATGCGTGACCGGCTGGACGGGCTGTTCGACGGCTGCATGGCCGGGCGGACGATGTATGTCGTGCCCTTCTGCATGGGTCCGCTGGGGTCGAAGATCAGCGCCCTGGGCGTCGAGATCACCGACAGCGGCTATGTCGCCGTCTCGATGGGAGTCATGACCCGGATGGGCAAGGCGGCGCTGGACCTGCTGGGTGACGACGGCTCCTTCGTGCCGGCGGTGCACACCCTGGGGGCGCCCCTGGCCGAGGGCCAGGCCGATGTTCCGTGGCCCTGCAACGACGAGAAATGGATCGTCCATTTCCCCGAGACGCGGGAAATCTGGTCCTATGGCTCGGGCTATGGCGGCAACGCCCTGCTGGGCAAGAAATGCTACGCCCTGCGCATCGCCTCGATCATGGCCCGGGACGAGGGCTGGCTGGCCGAGCACATGCTGATCCTGAAGCTGACCAGCCCGGAGGGTCGGTCGAAATATGTGGCGGCCGCCTTCCCCAGCGCCTGCGGCAAGACCAACCTGGCCATGCTGCAGCCGGCCCTGCCGGGCTGGAAGGCCGAGACGATCGGCGATGACATCGCCTGGATGCGCTTCGGTGAGGACGGCCGCCTGTATGCGGTCAACCCCGAGGCCGGCTTCTTCGGCGTGGCGCCGGGCACCAGCCGCAACACCAACCAGAACGCCCTGGCGACCCTGACGCGCAACACCGTCTTCACCAATACGGCCCTGACCGCCGATGGCGACGTCTGGTGGGAAGGTCTGACCAAGGAAGCGCCCGAAGGCCTGACCAACTGGAAGGGCCAGCCGCACGATCCGGCCTCGGGCGAGCCGGCGGCCCACCCGAACTCGCGCTTCGCCGCCCCGGCGCACCAGTGCCCGACCATCGCCCCGGAATGGGAAGACCCCAAGGGCGTGCCGATCGACGCCATCCTGTTCGGCGGGCGCCGGGCCAGCGCGGTGCCGCTGGTGACCGAGGCCTTCGACTGGGAGCACGGGGTGTTCATGGGCTCGACCGTCGCCTCGGAAGGCACGGCGGCGGCCGAGAACAAGGTCGGCGAACTGCGCCGCGATCCTTTCGCCATGCTGCCCTTCTGCGGCTACAACATGGGCGACTATTTCGCCCACTGGCTGAAGATGGGCGAGGGCCGCGACCCGGCGAAACTGCCGCGCATGTTCTTCGTCAACTGGTTCCGAAAGGGCGACGACGGCAAGTTCGTCTGGCCCGGTTTCGGCGACAACGCCCGCGTCCTGAAGTGGATCGCCGAGCGGATCGACGGAACGGCCGAGGCCCTGGACACCCCGGTCGGCCGGGTGCCGTCGCGCGAGGCGCTGGACCTGTCCGGCCTGGACCTGAGCGAGGCGCAGCTGGAGACCCTGCTGACCGTCGACGCCGAGGTCTGGACCGAGGAGGCGGCCCTGATCCCGGAATTCTACGCCCAGTTCGAGGACCGGCTGCCGGCCGCCCTGTGGGGCCAGCACGAGGCCCTGACCCGTCGCCTGGACGAGGCGCGGGCCGCGGCCCTGGCGGCCGAATAGGGGCTTGATCCGGACGCCGCGCGGGTCGAAGGACCGGGCGTGGCGTCTTCAACGGACAGGGTGATCATCGGCGGCGGGGTGCTGGGCCTGTGCACGGCCGCCGTCCTGGCGCGGCGCGGCCATGCGGTGACCCTGGTTGATCCCGGCGGGCCCAACGCATCCTCGGTGGCGGCGGGCATGATCGCCCCGGCCATGGAGGCGGCGGTCGAGGCCGTCGATCCGGCCCGCGCCGAACTGTTCCGCGCCGCCGCCGCCCTGTGGCCCGCGTTCGCCGTCGAGCAGGGAATTTCTCTGGTCGAGGCCGACGCCGAGTGGCGCGGCGAGGGCGCCGAGGTGATCGCGCGACGGCTGAAGGCCCTGGGGTTCACAGCCGAGATAACCGCGACCGGGGTCCGGGCGCCGCAGGACATGCGGCTGTCGCCCGAGGCGGCGATGGCGCGCCTGGGCCGCCCCCTGAAGCGGATCGAAGGACGGGTCGCGCGGATCGCGCCGGACGGCGACGGCTGGCGGATGGAGCTGGATGACGGGCGCGGACTTCGGACCGATGGTCTGGTCCTGGCCCTGGGCGTCGGAGCGCCGCCGGAAGGACTGCCGGCCGGGGCGCGGGCGGCCGTGGAGGCGGTGCGGCCGGTGCGGGGCCAGATCGGTCGGATCGCCGAGGCCCTGAGCGACCGGACGCTGAGGGGGTCGGGCGGCTATGTCACCCCGGTGGATGGGGGCGTGGTCCTGGGCGCCACCATGGAGGAGGGGCGGCGCGACCTGACGCCCGACCCCGATGTCGCGGAACGGCTGCGCCGGGCAGGCGAGACCCTGCTGGGGCGGCCGCTGGACCCGTCCGTGATCGACTGGCGGGTGGGGGTGCGGGGGGCGTCGCCGGACGGCCTGCCCCTGACGGGCCTGGTCGCGCCGGGCCTGGCCGCGGCCCTGGCGCCGCGTCGCAACGGCTGGCTGATGGGGCCGCTGGTCGGGACGGTGGTCGCCGACGCCCTGGAGGGCCGCGCGCCGCGCGAGGCGGCGGCGGCCCTGGACCCGCTCAGGATCTGACGACGGTCGGTCTCACCGATCCGGCAGGGTGAAGCGGACCCCGACATCGACCCGGGCGCCGTCGATCGAACGCCCGTTCACGGCGCCGGGGTTCATGCGGAAATAGCGGCTGAGCCCCAGGGCCGCGCGGCCGAAGCCGTAGCCGCCCGGCGATTCACTGACCACCGAGCACTGGGTCAGGGTCCCGTCCAGCCGCACCGCGCATTGCAGGGTGGCGGCGCCCTCGACCCCAGCCGTCATGGCGCGGTTCGGATAGGCGTTCATCAACTGGGCCGCGTTCGGCTTGCGCTGCCAGCTGGGCCGGGTGATCACCGTCATGATCGGCGCCGGGTCGGCCGGGGCCGCGGCCAGGCCTTCCGAAGCAGGCGGAACCGGATGGGTCAGGTTGATGACCGGCCCCACCACAGGCCCGGGCGTTTCCACCGGCGGGACGTTCAGCACCTCGGTCGGGGTCGAGACCGGCGTCGAGGCGTGGATCGGCGGGTTGGGCGCCGGAGGCGGCGGATTGTCGATCGGCTTGGGCGGCGTGGGCCGGGGCGCCATGAACACCTCGATAGGCGGGCCGTCGGGCAGGGGGGCGGGTTCGGCGATCTGGAACCTCTGGGTATAGAGGGCCACGCCGACGGCGCCGTGCACCACGACCGAGGCGCCGATGGCCACCCAGGCCCAGCGCGGCAGGGGCTTCCTGCGGTCGCCGAAATCGATGGGGCTGACCAGTCCCGGTCCGCCCGCGGTCTTCATCATCATGGCCGTCACTCCCGCTTGGAGCCCCCACAGCCAAGGCTGAGGGTGGCGCTGACCTTGCGGCAAGTTTGTGTCCGGCTGAGCCGTTAATGCAGCTGTTAACGATTCAGGATTGGTTAACCATGTTCGCCCAGCGTCCGGCACGATGACCGTAGGCGCGATTCCATCGTCGACAGGGGTTGAGGCCGCCATCCGGCGGGCGGCCGACGTCACCGGCGTGGATTTCGACTTCCTGGTCCGGACGGCGCGCCGCGAGAGCGCCCTGAACCCCCAGGCCAAGGCGCGGACATCCTCGGCGGCGGGGCTGTTCCAGTTCATCGAACAGACCTGGCTGGCCACGGTGAAGGCTTCGGGCGCGCGACACGGCTATGGCCAGTACGCCGACCTGATCCATCGCGGCGGCGACGGCCGCTGGCGGGTCGAGGGATCGGCGCGGAACGTCGTGCTGGACCTGCGTTTCGACCCGCGCGCCGCCTCGACCATGGCGGCCGAGCTGACGGCGTCGAACGCGGCCTATCTGCGTGGGCGGACGGGGCGCGAGCCGGGCGCGGGCGACCTCTACGCCGCCCATTTCCTGGGGCCGCAGGGGGCGGCGCAGCTGATCCAGGCGGTGACGACCCGGCCCGGCGCCAGCGCCGCCGGCCTGTTCCCCGATGCGGCGGCGGCGAACCGGCCGATCTTCTATCGCGAGGGTCGCCCGGCGACGGTGGCCGAGGTCTACGCCAATCTGCAACGCACCGCCGGGGCCGGCGCCCCGGCGTCGGGCGCCGGGGAGGGAACCGAGACGCCCGGCCTGACCGAGGCGCAGAAGGGTCTGGCGGCGCGGCTGGATCGCCTGCGCCAGGATCAGAGCCTTCTGGCCCTGCTGCTGGGCCAGCCGGGCGAGGGCGGCGGGGTGGGGGGCGGCTTCGGCGGCGCCTTCGGACCCACGCCGCCAAACGATCAGGTCTGACCCCTGGCGCGGTTCGCGTTTGGTGAACCGCCCGTTAAGCATGGCGGGATGATGCTGACGCCAATGCGATTCTGCCCTGAGAGCCGCCCATGACCGCCTATCGCGCCCGCCTGACGGACGCCGACATCCGCCGCCTGATCAAGGCCGGCGACGACGACGACCGCGCCGCCGCGGCGCACAAGCTGTGCCGCAGCATGGATCGGGACGACCTGACCGAGGCGGACCGGGCGGCGGCCCAGAAGATCCTGCGCGTCCTGGCCGAGGATGCGGCGGAGCTGGTGCGGCGCGCCCTGGTGGTGACGCTGAAGGCCTCGGACCTGGTGCCGCGCGACGTGGCGCGGCGGCTGGCGGCGGACATCGACAGCATCGCCCTGCCTCTGATCGGGGCCTGTCCGGCCTTCACCGACGACGACCTGATCGAGATCGTCCGCGCCGGGGCGCCGCTGCGCCAGGCGGCGGTGGCCTCGCGGCCCCGGGTCAGCCGTGACGTGGCCGATGTCCTGGCCGAGGTCGGATGCGAGGCGGCGGTGCGGACCCTGGCGGCCAATGACAACGCCGACCTGTCCGAGGCCGCCCTGGGCCGGGTGGTCGATCGGTTCGGCGCCTCGGGAGAGGTGGTGGCGGCCGTCGCCTATCGCCGCGTCCTGCCGCTGGAGATCACCGAGCGGCTGGTGGCCCTGGCCTCAGACGCGGTGCGCGAGCATCTGCTGACCCGGCACGCCCTGGCGCCGGAAGCGGCGATCCGGCTGGCGGAATTCTCGCGCGAGCGGGCGACGGTGGACCTGGTGGACCAGGCCGCGGCCTCGCCGGACCTGACCCGGTTCGTGGCCCAACTGAGTGCGCGCAAGGCCCTGACGGCGTCTCTGCTGCTGCGCGCCCTGGCGCGGGGGCAGATGACCTTTGTCGAACATGGGCTGGCCGAACTGGCCGGAACGCCGCATTCGCGCGCCTGGCTGATGGTGCATGACGCCGGGCCGCTGGGGCTGAAGGCGATCTATGACCGAGCGGGCCTGCCGCCGCGCCTGTTCCAGGCCTTCCGCGCCGGTGTGGACGTCTGGCGCGAACTGCAGGCCGAGGGCGCCGACACCACCGGGGAGGTGTTCCGCGAGCAGATGCTGCAGCGCTTCCTGACCCAGAGGCCCAATGTCTCGCGCGACGACCTGGCCTATCTGCTGGAGCGGCTGGATCGGCCGGCCGAACCGGGCGCCGCCCGCGCCGTGGCCGCGGCCTGATCGGCGGCGCCGGGAAAAATCATCGTCCGGCTGCATCCGCCGGGGGCATCGGCGGCGACTGAACCACGAGACGCCCCGCAACGGCGGCGGCGCAGGAGGATGAGACGATGGAAGACCTGTTCCGTTCCTACTGGTGGCTGCTGTTCCCCATGGCCTGGTTCGTGGTCGGGGCCTTCAGCAGTTTCCTGAACTATCGCCGCCAGCGCGAGACGCTGAACCTGCTGAAGACCTACGCCGAACGCGGGCAGGAGCCGCCCGAGGCGCTGCTGAAGGTCCTGGACCGGCCGATCGACAGCGAGACCGAGTTCTGGAACGGCCGTTCGAACCGGAATGGGGCCAGTGAGGGCCAGTGGTTCTCGGTGGTCCTGTTCGGCCTTTTGGCCGCCGGCTTTGGCTACGCCAGCTGGAGCGATATGTATGGCGCCGGGCAGGCCTTCCTGATCGTCGCCTTCGTGCTGGGTTCGTTGTGCCTGGCCTGTCTGGTCTCGGCCCTGATGCGGCGCGGCCGGGCGCGGAAGGGCTGAGGCCGGGTTCAGTCGGGGCGCGGGGCCGTGGACCCGGACGAACAGTGGGTTCGGCAGGCCCAGGCCGGTTCGGACGCCGCGTTCGCGCGGCTGGTGACGCGCCATCAGTCGGCGGTGCGGGGGTTCCTGCGGCGGGTTCTGGGCGGCGGCTGGGCCGAGGCGGACGACGTGGCCCAGGAGGTGTTCCTCGCCGCCTGGCGCAATCTGCGGGGGCTGAAGGACCCGGCCGGGATGCGGGCCTGGCTGCTGGGCATCGCCTGGCGGCGGGCCCAGGACCGGATCCGCGCCGGCCTCCGGTCGGCGGCCCGCGACGCGGCCTGGCTGGAGACGCGGGCGACGACCGGTCGGCGGTTCGACGACGAGCGGCTGGCCCTGAACGACGCCATGGCGCAATTGGCGCCGGATGCGCGGGCCTGTGTGGCCCTGTGCCTGGGCGACGGCTGGTCCCATGCGGAGGCGGCCGAGGCGCTGGGCTTGCCCCTGGGCACGGTGAAGTCGCATGTTGCGCGAGGACGCGCGCGTCTTCTGGAAGCGCTCGGAGGCTCCGATGACGGCTGAAGACAGGCTGGAACGATGGCTGGCGGATCAGGCTCCGCCCACGCGCGACCTGGCGTTCGAGGCCGCGGTGGCCGAGCGGATCGCGCGGCGACGGGCCTGGGCCACGGCCGGGGCCCTGACGCCGTGGGCCGTGGCGGCGGGCGCGGCCCTGTGGGGGCTGCAGCCGGTGGCGGCCGATCTGGGCCGCAGCCTGGGGCCGGCGATGGGCCAGGCCCTGGCGCCGGCGGGGGCCATGCTGGTGCTGGGCGCGGTGACGGCGGCGACCGCCCTGGGCGCGGCGCGGCGGTTTGTGCGGCGGTGACGCGCCCCGCGACAGGACGGACGTCCGTTCCTGTCCGATTTTTCATCTTCGGGGACGCATCCGCGGGCGCGGGTCGCCGCCTCTTGTCTTCAGAAGGCCCGGACATCGTGACCGGGCGAGAGACCATCAGAGCTAAGGACGTCCCCTCATGGAAGACTTCATCCCGATCGTCGCCATCCTGGCTATCTTCGGCAGCCTGACCGCCATCTTCGTCGGCCCCGCCTATCTGCGGACGCGCGAAAAGCGCGATGTTCAGAAGACCGTGCGCGCCGCTATCGACAAGGGCCAGCCCCTGCCGCCCGAAGTCATCGACGCCCTGTCGAAGGAGGCGGCCCGCAACCTGCCGTCGCGCACCCGCGACATCCGGCGGGGGATCATCTGGCTGGCCAGCGGCGCCGGCATCGCCCTGTTCTCCCTGGTCAGCGATTTCGGCTGGAGCGACGGGGTGGACACCGGCCTGCTGGGCCTGGCCTGCATTCCCGCGACGGTGGGCGCGGCCTATCTGATCCTGAGCGTCTTCAACCAGGACAAGGCCTGAGGCGGGAGGGCGGGAGTATCGACCGATGTCTCCGTCCCTGAGGGACCTGCACGATGTCGAGCTGGCCGCCCTGGCGGCGGCCGGCGGCCGGCGCGAGTTCGGCGAGCTGGTGCGGCGTCACGGCTCGGCCGTGCGGGGCCTGTTGCGCCGCATGGGCGCCGAGCCGGCCCTGGCCGACGACGTGGCCCAGGACGCCTTTCTGCAGGCGTTCGAGAAGTCGGCCGAGTTCCGCGGCGATGGGCCTTTCGCCGGCTGGGTCAAGCGGATCGCCGCCCGGCTCTACCTGAAACGGCGGGCCAAGGAGGCGCGCTATACGGCCCAGAGCGAGGTTGAGGAGGCCGCGCCCGCGGTCGATTCCGTCGGCCATATGGACCTGGATCAGGCGCTGAAGGCGCTGAGCGAACCCGAGCGGCTCTGCGTCTCCCTGTGCCACGGCGCCGGACTGTCCCATCCGGAGATCGCCGCCGCCATGAATTTGCCGCTCGGAACGGTGAAGTCCCATGTCAAACGTGGTCTGGATAAACTCCGCGCCCGGCTTCAGCCGGAAGCTGCGTCCGGGAGGGTCGCCCATGTCGGCTGACGAATTCGATCCCGCCATCGAACGCCTGTTCGCCCAGGCGCCCCGGATGGCCGACGCCGACCTGTTCGCCGTCGAGGTGGAGACCCGTCTGGCTTCGCGATCGCGCATCCGGGGCGTGGTCCTGGCCCTGGCCGGGCTGGCCGGCGGAGCGGTGGCCGTGCGCGAGACCCTGAGCGTCAACCTGGAGCATGCCGAGGCCCTGCTGACCGGCCGGGCGCTGGGCCAGGGATCGCAGGCGGCCCTGGCTGCGGCCCAGTCGGATGTTCAGTCGACCCTGGATCGGCTGGGCCTGGCCGGGATCAGCCTGGGGTCGCTGGGTGCGATGCAGCTGTTCTGGATCACGGCGGCGGCGCTGGTCGCGCTGACGGCCGCGGCGGCGGTGAAACTGTCCCAGGAGGCCTAGAGTCGGCATCGGACTTGCGCCGCCGATATGCGGGCGCGCCGTTTTCCTGCCGAAGTCCCGACCTAGGTGACGAAAAAGCCGGTCCGGCCGCAGTCGTCCGCGTTGCGGCGGCGGTTGCGAGCCTCTAGGGTCGCGCCGGTCTGCAATCTGCGAGTTTTTGGGGCGATATTCCGTGGTTGATGTCTTCGAACAGGTCGAGGAAGACCTTCGTTCCGAACGCTATCGGCGCCTGGCGCGCACCTGGCTGCCGATCGTCGGCGGCCTGCTGACGCTGGCCCTGGTGGCGGCCCTGGCCTGGTGGGGCTGGGACAGCTGGCAGACCGCGCGCGCCGACAAGGCCTCGACCGCCTATGATCGCGGCCTGGAAGCGCTGCAGGGCAATAATCTGGCCGGCGCCGACACCGCCTTCACCGAGGCCGCGTCCGGCGGCGGCGCCTATCGCGTCCTGGCCCTGTCGCAGCGCGCCGAGATCGCGCTTCAACGCAACAACAAGACCGAGGCGATCGGCTATCTGGACGAGGCCGCCAAGGCCTCGCGCGACCCGCTGCTGTCCGACCAGGCCGCCCTGAAGGCCGCCTTCCTGGTGATGGAGGGCAAGATGACCGACGCCCAGTTCGCCGACCTGCAGAAGCGTCTGGAGCCCCTGGCCAAGGAAGGCCGCCCCTTGCGCGCCTTCGCCCAGGAGGCCCTGGCCATGGCCCAGCTGCAGATGGGTCAGACCCAGGCGGCGCGGTCGACCTTCGTGCAACTGCAACTGGGCCAGGACGTCTCTGACCAGGTGCGCCAGCGCGCCCAGGCGGCCGTCGACGCCATCGATTCCGGCGTGGCCGCGGCCCTGCCTCGGGTGATCGACGCCATGGCCGCCGTGCCTGCGCCCGCCGCCCCGCCCGCGCCGACCGCCGCCCCGGCGGCGACGCCCGCCCCCTGATGCCGTTCGGATCGACAGCGAAAGACCGTCCATGTCCCGCGTCCTGAAAGTCGCCGTCATCTGCGCCCTGGCCGTATCGGCGGCCGGCTGCACCACCGTTCGCCGCGCCCTGCCGTTCAACCTGGGCCGGGTCGAGGAGCCGCGCGCCGTCGCCTCGGAAGGCGAACGGATATCGGTGCTGGATTTCGAGCAGCGGCTGGCGCCCTCGGCGGCCCTGTCGGGGCGCGACTTCTTCATTCCGGGGCCCCAGGCGGCCACGGCCTGGACCCAGCCGGGCCGCAACGCCGAGAACGCCCTGGACCATGTGATCGCGGCGCCCAATTTCACCATCGCCTGGACCCGCAACATCGGCGTCGGCTCGGGCGGTTCGCGCCAGGTGATGGCGCCGGTCGTGGCCGCCAACGGCCGCGTCTTCGTGATGGACGGCGAATCGACGGTTTCGGCGGTCGATCCCTCCACCGGGGCGGTGGCCTGGAAGGTCAATCTGAAGCCCGAGGGGCATGAGCCCGGCTCGGGCGTCCTGGGTCTGCCGCTGATCAGCGTCGGCGGAGGCGCCCTGTCGGGCGGCTTCGGCGGCGGCCTGGCGGTGGGCGGCGACAAGCTGTTCGTCACGTCCGGCTATCGTGTGGTGGCGGCCCTGAACGTGGCGACCGGCGCCGTGGTCTGGTCCAAGGCGGTCGAGGCTCCCATCCACGGCGCGCCGACGGTGGCCGGGAACCGGGTCTTCGTCATCGACGTCGACAACCAGATGATCGCCTTCAACACCGAGACGGGCGAGCAGGACTGGACCTATCGCGGCATTGTCGAGCCGGCGCGGATCATGCGCGCGGTCAGTCCGGCGGTGACCGGCGACACGGTGATCGCCCCCTTCTCGTCGGGCGAGGTCGTGGCCCTGCGCAGCAACAACGGCCAGCCGGTGTGGCAGCAGGTGCTGAGCCGCACCAGCCGCACGAGCGCCCTTTCGGAGATGCGCGACATCGCCGGCCGGCCGGTGGTCAGCCGGGGCATGGTCTATGCCGTCAGCCACTCGGGCGTGCTGTCGGCCATGGACATCCGTTCGGGCCAGCCGCGCTGGCAGTTGCCGGTCGCGGGGGTCAACGCCCCCCTGCCGGTCGGGGACGTGGTCTATGTCATGTCCAAGGACGGCGAACTGACCGTGGTCAACCGCGACACCGGCCAGGTCTATTGGACGCGTAATCTGAACGAGGGCCGGATCCGCAAGGAAGGCGGCTTCCTGGGCTTCTTCGACAAGATGGTGCGCCCCTATTGGACCGGGCCGGTCCTGGCCTCCAACCGTCTGGTGCTGGTCAATTCGGACGGCGAGATGCTGGGCCTGAATCCCAAGACGGGCGAGGTCGAGGCGACGCTGAACCTGGGCGCCCCGGCCTTCATCGCGCCGTCGGCCTATGACGGCGCCCTGTATGTGCTGACGGACAAGGGACAGTTGGTCAGCGTCCGCTGATCGGCCTATAGGCTGGCGTCATGGCATTGAAGGTCGCCATCGTCGGCCGCCCCAATGTGGGCAAGTCGACCCTGTTCAACCGGCTGGTGGGAAAACGGCTGGCGCTGGTCGACGACCGGCCGGGGGTGACGCGCGACCGGCGATACGCCGCCGGGGTCATCGGCGACCTGGACCTGACCCTGATCGACACGGCGGGCTATGAGGACGTCACCGACGAGAGCCTGGAAGCCCGGATGCGCGAGCAGACCGAGGCGGCGATCGAGGACGCGGACCTGATCCTGTTCATGATGGATGCGCGTGAGGGGGTGACCTCTCTGGACCGCATCTTCGCCGACCGCCTGCGTCATCAGCACAAGCCGGTGGTCATGCTGGCCAACAAGTCCGAGAGCCGTGAAAGCGGCGGCGGCATCGGCGAGGCCTATGCCCTGGGCTTTGGCGAGCCAGTGGCCATTTCCGCCGAGCATGGCGAGGGCATGGCCGATCTGTACGCCGCCATCGTCGCGGCCTCGGCGGACATCTTCGTCGAGGAAGAGGACGAACCGGACAAGCCGATCCGCATCGCCGTCATCGGCCGCCCGAACGCGGGCAAGTCCACCCTGATCAACCGGCTGATCGGCGAAGACCGCCTTCTGACCGGGCCGGAGGCGGGGATCACGCGCGATTCCATCTCGGTCGACTGGGTATGGGAAGACCGCAACATCCGTCTGGTCGACACCGCCGGCATGCGCCGCAAGGCCCGGGTTCAGGAAAAGCTGGAGAAGCTGTCGGTCGCCGACACCATCCGCGCCATAACCTTCGCCGAGGTGGTGATCCTGGTCATGGACAAGGACGACGCCTTCGACACCCAGGACCTGCAGCTGGCCGACCTGGTCGAGCGCGAAGGGCGCGCCCTGGTCTATGTGGCGGCCAAATGGGACCTGGAGGAGGAGCCTCAGAAACGGCTGGCCGAGCTGAAGCGCACGGCCGAGGACAAGCTGCCGCAACTGCGCGGCTCGCCCTTCGTGGCCCTGTCGTCGCACAGCGGGCGCGGCGTCGAACGTCTGATGCCCGCGGTGATCCAGGCCTATGACACCTGGTCGGTCAAGGTGAAGACCAAGGATCTGAACACCTGGCTGGCCATGGCCGTCCAGCGCCACCCGCCGCCCGCCGTGGACGGCAAGCGGATCAAGCCCAAATACATCGCCCAGACCAAGGGCCGGCCGCCGACCTTCGTCATGATGGCCAGCCGCGCCGAGTCCATGCCGGACCACTATAAGCGCTATCTGATCAACAGCCTGCGCGAGAGTTTTGAGCTTCCAGGCACGCCGATCCGCCTGACCGTCAAGTCGGGCGGACCCAACCCCTATGCCGAGGGCGGGGCCAAGTCGGGGCCGGAACGGTTCAAGGGCGAGGCCAAGACCGCCCCGCGCCGCGTCAAGAAGGCCGAGAAGGAAGAAGCCCTGTCCAAACTGCCCGGCAAGGCGCTGGAGCAGAAGAAGGCTCGCGTCGCCAAGCCCAAGGTCCTGGGCGGACTGAAGGCCAGCGCCTCGAAGAAGGCGGGGTCCAGTGTGGCCATCCAGAAGGGCGCGAGGGGCGGGGCGCGGCAGGTGTCGCGCTCAGGGCGAGTACGGACTGGTCAGAAGGCCGGGCCGAAGAAGCGGTAGAAGACGTCATCACCCTTCTTTCGTCATTCCGGGCGCAGCGCAGCGTAGACCCGGAACCTAGCGGCGCGCGATAGCGCGAACCTGTCAGAAGCGCCGGTGTTTCGCCGCCGTCGCGGCGCCGCTAGGTTCCGGGTCTGCGGCGCGTTCGCGCCTTCGCCCGGAATGACGAAAGTCTGCCTAGACCAGCGCCGCCGCCGTCGGCCCGGCCTTCCAGTCCTTGAACTTCACCGTCAGCGGCGGCGTCAGGTCGCCGCGGGCCAGTTCGACGATCAGGGGGGCGATGGCCGAAGGCGGGTCAAGATCCATCGGGTCTTCGCCGGGAAACGCCTGGGCCCGCAGCTGGGTGCGCAGGCGGCCGGGATCGACGACGCAGACGCGGATGGGGGTGCTCTCGATCTCGTCGGCCCAGGTCTTCATCAGGGCCTCGGCCCCGGCCTTGGTCGCGGCGTATGCGCCCCAGAAGGCGCGGGGGGCGGTGGCCACGCTGGTGGTCAGGTGCACGACCCGCCCGGCGTCCGAGGCGCGCAACAGCGGCTCCAGGCTGCGGATCAGACGATAGACGCCGGTGAAATTGACCTTCTCCACCCGGGCGAAGTCGCGCGGTTCGGCATGGGCCACGGGCGTCAGCCCCGCCGCGCCCATGGTGGCCGAGGCCTGGACCCAGATGTCCAGCCGCCCGAACCGTTCGAACAGGGCGCCGCCCAGCCGGTCTATGGCCCCGCCGTCCACCAGGTCGAAGGGGATCAAGGTGGCGTGCTTGCCGGTGGCGGCGAAGATGGCGTCGTCCAGCTCTTCCAGCCCGCCCTGTGTGCGCGCGGCGGCGACGACATGGGCGCCCGCTTTCGCCAGGGCCAGGGCGCTCTCATAGCCGATGCCGCGCGAGGCGCCGACGACCAGGGCGATACGGTCTTTCAGAGGCAGGTCCGTCATGGCGCGCTGATAGCGCGGCCGGCCGCGGAAGTCAGTAGCCGGCGGCCGGTTGCCACAGGCTGAAGCTGAGGCCCTGATCGTCGCAGACGACGGCGGACAGGCCCGAGGGGCTTTGCGACGGCACGGCGGCCTTGCCGCCCAGCTCGGTCACCCGGGCGCACATGGCGGCGATGTCATCGACGCGGAAATAGAGGCTGGCGGCGCTGGAAATCCGCTCGACCTTGGTGAAGCCGAAGGCCGGATCGCTGTTGGCCACATCGGCGTAGCTGGCGTGGCCGGCGCCTTCGTCGAAGGTCCAGCCGAACAGGGCGCCGTAGAAGGCCTTAGCCTTGGCGATGTCGAGGGTGTCGAGGGTGAAATAGCCGAGCTGGATCATGCCGGCTTAAGCGCTCACCAAGAGGGAAAGTTGCCGACCCGAGGCGTCGCGCCCGCCCTCCTCGATTTCGCGGTCCAGCAGGCGGGTCGGATAGTCGCCGGTGAAATAGTGATCGGTGAACTGGGGCGCGGCGTCGTTGCGGCCGTCCTCGCCCAGCGCCCGATACAGGCCATCGACCGACAGGAAGCCCAGGGTGTCGACCTCCAGATGCTGGCGCATCTCTTCCAGAGACTTCTGGGCGGCGATCAGCTGTTCCCGCTCAGGCATGTCGATGCCGTAGAAGTCGGGATAGAGGATCGGCGGGCTGGCCGAGCGCAGGTGAACCTCGGCGGCGCCCGCGGCGCGGACGGCGCGCACCAGTTTCACCGAAGTGGTGCCGCGCACGATGGAATCGTCGATCAGGACCACCCGCTTGCCCGCCAGGGCGGCCTTGTTGGGGCTGTGCTTCATGCGCACGCCCTTCTGCCGGGCGCCCTGGCTGGGCTGGATGAAGGTGCGGCCCAGATAGTGGCTGCGGATGATGCCCATCTCGTAGGGGATGCCGCTTTCCTGGGCGTAGCCGAGGGCCGCCGGGACGCCCGAATCGGGCACGGGCACGACGATGTCGGCCTGAACCGCATGTTCGCGCGCCAGGGCGGCGCCCATGGCTTTGCGCACCTCATAGACCGAGCGGCCGTCGAGGAAGGAATCCGGGCGCGAGAAATAGACGTATTCGAACAGGCAGGGCCGGGCGGGCCGGGCCGGGAAGGGCTTGAGCGAGGTCAGGCCGTCCTCGTCGATCACCACCACCTCGCCGTGCTCGACGTCGCGCACGAAGTCGGCCCCGATCATGTCCAGGGCGCAGGTCTCGGACGCCAGGACCCAGGCCTCGCCCACCCTGCCCAGGACCAGAGGGCGGATGCCCAGGGGATCGCGGGCGCCGATCATCTTCTTGGTCGTCTGGGCCACCAGAGCGTAGCCGCCCTCGATCTGGCCCAGGGCGTCGATGAAGCGGTCGACGATGCGCGCCTTACGGCTGCGGGCGATCAGGTGAAGGATGACCTCGGAGTCCGACGTCGACTGGAAGATCGCGCCTTCCGAGACCAGTCGATTCCGCAGGTATTTGAAATTGGTCAGATTGCCGTTGTGGGCGATGGCGATGCCGCCGGTGTCCAGGTCGGCGAACATCGGCTGGATGTTGCGCAGGAAGCTGCCGCCGGCGGTGGAATAGCGGGTATGGCCCACCGCCGCCTGGCCCGGCATGCGTTTGGACAGGTCGGCGCCGCCGAAGGCCTCGCCCACAAGGCCCATGTGGCGTTCGGTGTGGAAGCGGTCATCGCCGACGCTGGCTATGCCGCAGGCTTCCTGGCCGCGATGCTGGAGCGCGTGCAGGCCCAGGGCGACGATGGAGGAGGCCTCGTCCCCTTCCGCCCCCCAAACGCCGCAGACGCCGCATTCCAGGCGGGGACGGTCGTCGTCGGCCTCGCGCTCATGCGGGCGATGCACGACGGGGTCGGCGATGTGGTGGATCATCGACGGCGTCTCCGGCTGGCCGGGCGGAAATCAGGATGGCCGCGAGTTAGTCCCCGATTGGGGCGGGGGCAAGGCCCGGTCGCCCGAAAACCCTTCGCGAGCGGACGAAGCCACCACGGGCGAGACCGCATCCATGCCCCGGCCGATGCCCGGCAGGATGATCTGGATCAGTCGGGCCGAGCCGGCGCTGAGCTTGTAGAGCCGCGCCTCGCTGAGCCAGCGGGGCGTCTTTTCGCCCGGCAGGGCGGCGACCACGACCAGATGGATGGCGCCCAGCAGGACCAGGGCCCGACCCGCGCCCACGACCACGCCGAACAGGTGGTCCACCCCGCTGAGATGCGGATGGGCCTGGGCCTGTTTCGACAGGCGCGACCCGAACAGGCGCACGCCCCAGTAGAGGGCCAGGAAGCTGACCACCGCCGCCACGATGGACCCCGCCCAGTCCGGATCGATCAGCGCCCGCCCGATCGGCGCCGTCAGCGGCAGGGCGATCAGGGCGACGAAGGCCGCCAGGACGAAACTGAGCAGGGTGATGACCTCGCGCACCCCGCCGCGCACCCAGCCGGCGGCGGCCGAGGCCAGGATCAGGATGACCGCCAGGGCGTCATAGCCGGTCATTGGAAGTCCTTCCCCCCCTGCGGGGGAAGGTGGGCGGCGAAGCCGCGCGGATGGGGGGGCTCGTGCGTTCCGCTCGATGTCCGACGATGAGCGAGCGGCAGACAGCACCCCCATCCGTCTCGCTCCGCGAGCCACCTTCCCCCGTCAAGGGGGAAGGGCGAGGTGAGGGTGATCGCCTGATCCATGTTCGATCAATAGCGGCTTTCGGAGATTCTTTCGACGGCTTCGGACAGGCGGGTGACGGCGGTGACCCTGGCGGCGCCCGCCTTGCCGTTCAGGGGCGGGGCCAGGGCCTGGTCGAAGCCCAGTTTCATCGCCTCACGCAACCGCGCCTCGGCCCGGCCGACGGCCCGCACCTCGCCCGACAGGCCGATCTCGCCGAAGACGACGCAGCCCTGCGGCAGGGGCATGTCGGTGGCGGATGAAATCAGGGCGGCGGCGGCGGCCAGGTCGGCGGCCGGTTCGTTGACCCGCAGGCCGCCCGCCACGTTCAGATAGACATCCCGGTCCCCGAACCCCAGGCCGCAGCGCGCCTCCAGCACCGCCAGAACCATGGCCAGACGCCCGGAATCCCAGCCGACGACCGCCCGGCGTGGCGTGCCGTATGCGCTGGGCGCCACCAGGGCCTGGATCTCGACCAGCACGGGCCGCGAGCCCTCGATCCCGGCGAAGACGGCGGCGCCCGGCGCGCGCTCCTTGCCCTCGCCCAGGAAGAGGGCGGACGGATTGGCGACCTCGCGCAGGCCCGCGTCGCCCATCTCGAACACCCCGATCTCGTCGGTCGCGCCAAAACGGTTCTTGCCCGCGCGCAGGATGCGGAACGGATAGCCGCGCTCGCCCTCGAAGGTCATGACGGCGTCGACCATATGTTCGACCACGCGCGGCCCGGCGACCTGGCCGTCCTTGGTGACATGGCCGACCAGGATCACGGCTGGCCCGCCCGCCTTGGCCAGGCGCACCATTTCGGCGGCGCAGGCCCGCACCTGGACGATGGAGCCGGGGCCTGCCTCGTGCACGTCGCTCCACAGGGTCTGGATCGAATCGATGACCACGATGTCGAACCGCTCGCGCTTCAGCGTCGACAGGATTTCGCGCAGGGCCGTGGCGCTGGCCAGTTCGACCGGCGCCTGGTCCAGCCCCATGCGGCGCGCGCGGCTGCGGATCTGTTCGATGGCCTCCTCGCCCGAGATATAGGCCACCCGGCGCCCGGCCAGGGCCGCGCGGGCGCAGACCTCCAGCAGCAGGGTCGACTTGCCGACGCCGGGGTCGCCCGACAGCAGGATGGCCGATCCGGGCACCACGCCCCCACCGCACACCCGGTCGAACTCGGCCACGCCGGTGACCAGGCGGGGCGGCTCGGGGTTTTCGGACTGGAGGGTCTCGAAGCTCAGGCCGTGCGACCGGCGGGTGGCGGCGGGTTTCAGGGCGCCGGGCGGGGCGCTGCGGGTCTCTTCGACGATACAGTTCCACTGGCCGCAGGCGCCGCATTGCCCGGCCCATTTGCCGTGCACCGCCCCGCAGGACTGGCAGACATAGATCGCGGAGTCCTTGGCCATGGGTGGAGGCTTACAGGAGTCGCCCGTGGCGCGGCAGGGGGCGCCGGAGGGCCTGCGTCCGATCTTGACGCCCTGCGGCTTCGGCGATTGCCATGGTCGTCGAAGCACGGCCATAGTCGCCTATCAGACGAAAGGCCTTCTCAAATGACCCTTACGCCTCAGCCCAGCCGCTCGACGCTTGTGACGCGCGTGCAGAACATCCTGATGCGCCCGACGCCCGAATGGACGGTGATCCGGGACGAGCCGGCGACGGTGCAGTCGCTGTTCACCGGCTATGCCTGTATCCTGGCCCTGATCCCGGCCGTGTGCGGCCTGCTGGCCACGGCGCTGTGGACGGCCGGCTTCGGCTTCGGCCTGCTGGGTCCGGCGGCCCTGATAGGGGCGGTCATGGGCTATGTCCTGGGCCTGGCCGGAGTCTTCGTGTTCGGCCTGATCATCGAGGCCCTGGCCGGCGGTTTCGATTCCACCAAGGATCGGGTCCAGGCGATGAAGGTCGCGGTCTATTCGGCCACGGCCGGATGGGTCGGCGGGGTGCTGAGCCTGATCCCGGTTGTCGGCGGGCTTCTGGCCCTGCTGGCGGGCCTGTATGGGATCTATCTGCTCTACACCGGACTGCAGCAGGTGCTGGCGACGCCCAAGGACAAGGCGATCGCCTTCACGGCCGTTTCGATCGTCATCTACATCGTCATCATGGTGGTGATCGGCATGATCATCGGCGCGGTCACCGCGGCCCTGGCGTTCGGTACCGCGGTGGGCGTGGCCGGCGTCGGCATGGCGGCCTTCAGCTGATGTAGACCCTCTGGGCGCGGCCGCCGACGGCGGTCAGCAGTTCATAGGCGATGGTTCCCGCCGCCGATGCGGCGTCATCCAGCCGGCGGTGCGGCCCGAACAGTTCGGCCGCATCGCCGACGGCGACATCCAGGCCGGTGACGTCCACGGCGCAGACGTCCATCGACACCCGGCCCACGAGGGGACGAAGCGCCCCCCCGATCCAGACCTGGCCCTGCCCGCCGCCGGCATAGGCGCGCAGGACGCCGTCCGCATAACCGGCCGCGATCGTGGCGATGCGCCGGGGCGTCGGGGCCGTGAAGCCGCGCGAATAGCCCACGCTCTCGCCCGCGGGCACGTCGCGCAGTTGCAGCACGTCAGCCGTCAGGGTCGCCACCGGGGCGATGCGCGGATCGGGCCGCCCTTCGGGCCCGCCGCCGTAGAGACAGATGCCGGGCCGCACCGCGTCGAAGCCGAAATCCGGCCCCAGGAAGCAGCCGCCCGAGCTGGCGAAGGACCGGGTCGCGCCCGGATACCGCATCGCGATGGCGGCGAAGGCGTCGCGCTGGATCCGGTTCATCGGCTGGGACGGATCGTCGGCGCAGGCCAGGTGGCTGAGCACTAGGGCCAGGCCGTCGAACGGCGCCGGCGCCGCCTCGGGTCGGAAGCCCAGCCGGTTCATGCCGGTGTCGATCTGCAGCCCGCAGGGGCCCCCGCCCGAATCCAGCCAGTCGGACATCTGGACCGCGCCGTTCAGGATCGGACGCAGGTCCGCCGCCCTCAGTTCGGCGGCGGTGTCGGCGATGCAGCCGTCCAGCACATAGACGGTCGGCTCAGGCCCCAGGGCCGAACGCAGGGCGGCGCCTTCCCCCGCCCGGGCGACGAAGAAGGTGCGGGCGCCCTCGGCCATCAGGCGGCGGGCGACGGCCGCGGCCCCCAGGCCATAGCTGTCGGCCTTGACCACCGGATGCACCGGCGCCCCGGAGACGGCGCCGAGGGTGTGGTAGTTGCGGGCCAGGGCGGCCAGATCGACGGTGAGGCGGGCGGGGGGAGGGGCCATGCCCGCCCACTATGCCGCAAGTGCGAAGGGATGCGAAAGCGTCAATCGCTCCCGTAGCTGTCGTACCGCCCGTCGCGCGCCAGGTTGCCGAAACGCACCGTGTCGTCGTGGAAAGACATCTTGACGCTGCCGATGGGGCCGTGGCGCTGTTTGCCGATGATGACCTCGGCGGTGCCGCGCACGGCGTCCATGTCCTGCTGCCACTTCAGGTGTTCCTCGGTGCCTTCGCGCGGCTCGCCCCGGCTGAGGTAATAGGCTTCGCGATAGACGAACATCACGCAGTCGGCGTCCTGCTCGATCGAGCCGGATTCGCGCAGGTCCGACAGCTGGGGCCGCTTGTCGTCGCGCTGTTCGACCTGACGCGACAGCTGCGACAGGGCGATGATCGGCACCGACAGCTCCTTGGCCAGGGCCTTCAGCCCGCCGGTGATCTCGCTGACCTCCTGCACCCGGTTCTTCTGGCTGTTCCCGTCGCCGGTGGTGACCAGTTGCAGATAGTCGACGATGATCAGGTCCAGCCCATGCTCCATCCGCTTCAGCCGCCGCGCGCGGGCGGCCAGCTTGGAGATGGACAGACCGCCGGTTGCGTCGATGTACAGGGGGCTTTCGCCGATCTCGACCGCCGCGTCGCGGATGCGGCCGAAGTCGGCGGCGTCGATCTCGCCCTTCCTCAGCTTGTCGGACGACACGCCCGAGGCGTCGGCCAGGATACGCATGGCCAGCTGTTCGGCGCTCATTTCCAGCGAATAGAAGGCGACCACCCCGCCGGACACCGTCTTGCGCCCTTCCGGCGCCGGCTCCCAGCGATAGTTGCGCGCCACGTTGAAGGCGATGTTGGTGGCCAGGGCCGTCTTGCCCATCGACGGACGGCCGGCCAGGATCAGCAGGTCCGACGGGTGCAGGCCGCCCAGCTTCTGGTCCAGATCGTCGAAATAGGTGGCCAGGCCCGCCAGCTTGCCGTCGCGCTGATAGGCCTCGCCCGCCATTTCGACGGCGCCGGCCAGGGCGTTGGAGAAGCTGACGAAACCGGACGACGGCTGGCCCGTCTCGGCCAGGGTGTAGAGCGACTGTTCGGCCTGTTCGATCTTGTCCAGGGCCGGGGTTTCCGGGTCCGGCGCGTCCTTGATGATCTCGCCGCCGATGCGGATCAGGTCGCGGCGCAGGGCCAGGTCATAGACCACCCGCGCATAGTCCGGGGCGTTGGCCGCCGGCGGGGCGCGGTCGACCAGATCGGCCAGATAGCGCAGGCCGCCGAACTCCTGGAACGCCGGATCCTGCTTGAACCGTTCCATCAGGATGGTCGGCTCGGCCAGAAGGCCCTGACGGATGTGATCCTCGATGGCGTCATAGAGCCTTTGGTGGAACGGCTCGTAGAAATGCGAACCGCGCAGTCGGTCCGACAGGCGCTCGAACACCGCATTGTCGAACATCAACGCGCCCAGAAGCGCCTGCTCGGCCTCCAGGTTATGGGGCAGGGAGGGGATGGACGCGGGGTCCATGCCAGGGTCGAACGGGATGGGGGCGAGCAGGGTCATCGGTTAACGCATACCCCTGACAGACCCCTTCGACAGGATCGGTCGCCCCCGTGGCCGTGGACAGAATCAGCCTCTTGGGGACAGGCCGAGAATCCCTATGCGGATCAATCGGGGCGTCAGGCGCGGCACGGATAGCGGTCGGCCATCCAGGTGCGGAAGCCGTCCGGCACGCTCATCCGCGCGCGGCGCGGCTGGGGGATGGCGTTCAGGAAGGCCAGCAGTTGCTGGGCGTTCAGGCTGATCTTCTCGGGCGGACAGGCGGGGGGCGTGCGGCCGGCGGCGCGGGCGGCGCGGATCTCGTCCCCCACGACCTTGAAGGCGTCATTGGCCTCGCCCATCAGGCGTCGGGCGCTGGGGCGCAGCACGGCGGTGGCGTTCATCGGGATGCGGTTCGCCTCGGCGACGAAGGCGTCAAGGGTGCGGGCCGACTGGGCCGAGGCCGACAGGGGCGCGGCGGCGGCGCAGACGGCCGCCAGGATCAGCAACAGACGACGGATCATGGACCTTCCCTCCCGAAGCGCCGCCAGCTTGGCCCTGGGCCCATGGCGGAACAAGGGCCGCAAAGGAGAAGGGGCGCTCCGGTTTCCCGAAGCGCCCCCTGGATCAGATGGCCGGTGCGATGAAGCCGATCAGGCCTCTTCGCCCAGGTTCTCCTGCTGACCGGCGCCGCCGGCCAGCATGTCGGCGGCGGCTTCTTCGGCAGCGGCGCGCTCTTCGGAGAATTGCGCGGCGATGACGTCTTCGCCCTTGGCCTGACGTTCGGCTTCCTCGGCCGAGCGGGCGATGTTGATCTTGACCTTGGCGGTGACCTCGGGGTGCAGGCGGACCGGCACTTCGTGGACGCCCAGGGTCTTGATCGCGGTGTTCAGCACGACCTGAGAGCGCTCGACCTTGCCGCCTTCGGCCTGGACGGCCTCGGCGACGTCGCGGCCCGCGACCGAACCGTACAGCTGGCCGGTTTCGCCGGCCTGACGGATCATGACGTAGGTCTGGCCGTCGATCTTGTCGGCGACCTTCTGGGCCTCGGCCTTGTTCTTCTCGTTGCGGGCCTCGATGGCGGCGCGCTCGACTTCGAAGGCCTTCAGGTTGGCGCTGGTGGCGCGACGAGCCTTGTCGCGCGGCAGCAGGAAGTTGCGGGCGAAGCCGTCCTTGACGGAGACGACGTCGCCGATGGCGCCGAGGTTCTCGACGCGTTCAAGCAGAACGACCTTCATCTTACTTCACCACATAAGGCAGGAGGGCCAGATAGCGGGCGCGCTTGATGGCACGGGCCAGTTCGCGCTGCTTCTTCTGGGAGACGGCGGTGATGCGCGAGGGCACGATCTTGCCGCGTTCGGAGACGTAACGCTGCAGCAGCTTGACGTCCTTGTAGTCGATCTTCGGCGCATTGGCGCCCGAGAACGGGCACACCTTGCGGCGACGATAGAAGGGGCGACGGGCCGGGCCGGAGCCGACCGGAGCGCCCGGCACGGGAGCGTTGGTGTCAGTCATGTTCCAGGTCCTTTAGGCTTCGGCTTCGGCGTCTTCGCGCGGGGCGCGTTCACGCTCGCGTTCGCGTTCACGCTCGCGGCGGGCCAGCAGGGGCGACAGCTCCAGGTCCAGCTCCTCGACGCGGACGGTCAGCCAGCGCAGGACGTCCTCGTTGATCGACAGCTGACGCTCGACCTCGGCCATGGCGGCCGGGGGGGCGTCGACGGCCAGCAGGGAATAGTGCGCCTTGCGGTTCTTCTTGACCCGATAGGTCAGGTTGCGCAGGCCCCAATATTCGATCTTGGCGACCGAGCCGCCGCCGGCTTCGATCAGGCCCTTGATGGTGTCGTTCAGGGCTTCGGCCTGTTGCGCGCTGATATCCTGGCGCGACATGACCGTGTGCTCGTAAAGAGCCATTCGTCATCTCCCTTTGCGGAGGTCGGCGAGAGGCGGCCGGGTGAGCCGGATCCCGATGGTTCTCGATGCGGCGAACGGGATGATCCCGCCCCTTTGACGTTCCGCGAAAGAGACCGACGTCCTGGAAAGCGGGCGCGTATAGGGGAAAAAGTCAGGCGGGGCAAGGCCGCTGAGGGCGGGTTGGACTCTGAAAAACAGGGTGCAATTGGTGGAATCCGGCGCGAACGGCGCCCTGGACAGAGCGCGCGGGCGGCGGATGGGACAGCAAAAAACAGGGTGCAAAGGGTGCAATTCGTGCAACCGGCGGTGCGCCGGGCATGGGTGGTGAAGCGGCGATGAGAAAGACCGGCGGGCATTATAAGGCAGCCGGGAGGGTGTGAGCGCGAAAAGATTTGGCGCGCGGCTGACGGCGCTTGCAGTCCGCACTGTTTTTTTCGATCAAAGCGACTCAGTCGCCTGTTTAGGGTGTGTCAAAGACGGGAATTTAACGACATGGCGCGACCGATAGGGATCGATCTCTTTGCAGGCGCCGGCGGAATGAGCCTGGGCTTCGAGCAGGCCGGGTTTGAAGTGAAGGCCGCGGTGGAAATCGACCCGATCCATTGCGCCGTCCACGCGTTCAATTTCCCTCAGTGTAAGGTTATCGCCGGGTCGGTAGTCGGCTTGTCCGGCGCTGAGATACGCGCACGGGCGGGCATTGGCCTTCGGACGGTCGATGTCGTTTTCGGGGGAGCGCCCTGCCAAGGTTTTTCCCTCATGGGGCAAAGAGCATTGGACGACCCCAGAAATCGTCTCGTAGCCGAATTCGTGCGTATTGTTCGTGAACTGAAGGCATCCTATTTCGTTTTTGAGAACGTCAAAGGCATAACGGTTGGTCCGCATAAGTCATTTTTGGCTGAACTGATCGAGGAATTTGAGCGAGATGGTGAATATACTGTCATCAAGCCTTGGAAGGTGCTTGATGCTGCAAATTACGGCGTGCCACAGCATAGAGAGAGGTTGTTTTTGCTTGGGGCAAGGAAGGGAATGCCAGCCCCGGCATATCCCAACAAGCTAACGGGTGCTGCAGATCGGCGTGAAGACAATCTCCCCGTGGGGCCGACCTGTGTAGATGCTCTGGGCGACATTCCTGATGCAGAGCGGTTTGACCAGTTGAAACAGACTGATGAGATCGAGACTGATGCTTGGGGTGCTCCGAGCGCCTACGCTAAACTCATGCGCGGTACGGGCCGAAACGCTTGGGCTTTTGGTTATGTCCGCCAATGGGATCCCCGCCAACTCACAGCGAGCGCCAGAACGGAACATTCGTCCATATCAAGGCGGCGCTTTGCAGAGACCAAGCCTGGGGACATCGAACCCATTTCTCGATTTTTCAAGCTCGCACCGTCCGGCCTAAGTAATACACTGCGAGCAGGCACTGATGCGGCCCGCGGAGCGTTCACCAGTCCTCGACCGATCCATTACCTTCACGCCAGATGTGTGACCGTTCGAGAAATGGCGCGGCTTCACGGGTTCCCAGATTGGTTTCGATTTAATGAGACCAAATGGCACGGCGCCCGGCAGATCGGGAACGCCGTTCCTCCTCCTCTGGCAAGGGCCGTCGCCGCACAAATTATTTCGGCGATGAGCGTCAATCCCGTCCGACCTCGAGAGAAGCTCGCACTTGGAGAAACCAGCCTGCTTCGAATGGGTATGTCGGAGGCAGCCGCCTATTTCGGAGTGTCTCCTCAAACTGGCAAACGAGACAAAAAGAGCGGCGCCCGAAAACGCAAGCAGCACGAGATCGAAAATGCTGCGTCACGGCTGAGTGTCGCCAATGGCTGAGCAGCCCGCCATCAACCGCTACAAAGCCCTGATCGAGAGCATTTTCTTCGATCACTGGAAAAATGGCGTTGAGGTTTTTGAGTTTGCCAGGGCTGACATCAAAGCCAAGGCTATTGAGTTGGAGATCGCCCTGCCGGACAATATCGGAGACGTGCCGTATTCGTTCAGGTATCGAACGCCGCTCCCGGACCGGATTGTAGAAACTCAACCCAAGGGCCGAGAGTGGATCATTGAGGGCGCCGGTCGTTCCCGGTATCGCTTCAAGCTGGTTCCGGCGACACGCATTCGACCGCGTGAAGATTTGATCGTTATCGCGATCCCCGACGCCACGCCAGAGTTAATCAGGGCCTACGCGCTAGACGATGAACAGGCACTGCTGGCTATCGTTCGCTACAATCGACTGATTGATACATTCCTCGGACTGACGACCTACAGCCTTCAGAACCATCTCCGAACCACTGTTAAGGGCATAGGTCAGATTGAGATCGATGAACTCTACATCGGGATTGATAAGCGCGGTTGTCATTACGCGATACCGGTCCAAGCAAAGGGCGGAAAAGATCAGATCGGGGTTGTGCAAACTACTCAAGACGTACGTTTCGTCGAGCAGAAATTCCCTGACATGCGCTGCCGAGCCATCTCTGCTCAGTTCATGGTGGAGGGTGTAATTGCTTTGTTCGAGTTGGCGTTGAAGGATGACGAGATCAAGGTTGTTGAGGAGCGACATTATAAGCTCGTTCCGGCAGATCAGCTGGATCGGAATGCTGTTCGAGACTACCGCGATTGAAGCGTTTGCACTCCGAGCCGTTCATTGGCCTGGCTAGGCTGGCCTTATGACCGACGCACCCACACCCGCCCCCCGCCGCCGCTGGTCGATCATCGGCCCCGGCCTGGTCGTGGCCGCGACTGGCGTCGGGGCGGGCGACCTGGTCGCCACCCTGGTGGCGGGGTCGAAGTATGGATACGCCCTGTTGTGGGCCGCCGTGGTGGGGGCGGTGGTCAAGCTGGCGCTGGCCGAGGGGGTGGGGCGATGGACCCTGGCCAGCGGGCGGACGATGTTCGACGGATGGTCGAGCCTGCCGGGCGGCGGGGCAAGGGTGAACTGGGCGACCCTGTATTTCGCCGTCTATGTGGGGGTCTGGGGCTTCGTCTATGGGGCGACGGCGATGACGGCCGCCGCCCTGCCCCTGGCGGCGTTGTGGCCGGCGCTGGGCCTGAAGGGGTGGGGCGTGGTCAGCGGGCTGCTGGGCCTGGGGCTGGTGTGGTTCGGCGGTTATGGCGTCTTCGAGAAGGTGATGGCGGCCCTGGTGGGGGTGATGTTCGTCACCGTCGTCGGACTGGCGGTGATCGTGGCGCCGGATGTGCCCCGGCTGCTGACCGGGCTGTGGCCGACGCTGCCCGACGGGTCGGTCTTCTATACCCTGGGCCTGATCGGCGGGGTGGGGGGCACCATCACCATGGCGGCCTATGGCTACTGGCTGAACGCCAAGGGCTGGAAGGGCGCCGAATGGATGGGGACCATGCGGCTGGACAACAGGGTCGCCTATGGGGTCACGGGCCTGTTCGTGGTGGCCATGCTGGTGGTCGGGGCCGAGCTGCTGCATGCGGGCGGGGTGGCGCTGCAGGGCGGGGACCGGGGGCTGCTGGACCTGGGCAAGGTGTTGAGCGCGCGGTTCGGGCCGGTGGTGTCGGTGATGTTCCTGATCGGCTTCTGGGCCACCAGCTTTTCCAGCCTGATCGGGGTGTGGCAGGGGGTCAGCCTGATGTTCGCCGACTTCTGGGCCCATATGGCGGGGCGAGGGACGGACGAGACGGCGCGGGGGCCGCGAAGCCCGGCGGCGCGGGCCTATATGCTGTGGCTGACGTTTCCGCCCATCGCCCTGCTGTTCCTGGACCGGCCGTTCGGCCTGATCGTGGCCTATGGGGTGCTGGGCAGCCTGTTCATGCCCTTCCTGGCGGGGACGCTGATCTGGCTGCTGAACAGCGGGCGGGTTCCGGCGGAATGGCGCAACGGCTGGGTGTCGAACGGCCTGCTGGCGGCGGCGGCGCTGATGTTCGCGGTGCTGGCGGGCAAGGAGATCGCGGGGATTTTCTGAAGGCAGTGGCGAGTGACGAGTGGCGAGTGGCGAGGCGTTGACGCCGCCTCCGGTGTGCTAAACGGCTGGCGAATGAGTCGGGTGGCCGGTATCTGATCACTCGCCACTCGTCACTCGTCACTCGCCACTCGCCACTGCGGAGCCTGTCATGACCCTCGCCTTCCTGTTCCCCGGCCAGGGCAGCCAGTCGGTCGGCATGGGCGCGAGCCTGGCCGACGCCTTCGCCAGCGCCCGCGAGGTCTTCGCCGAGGTCGATGACGCCCTGAACCAGAAGCTGTTCGCCCTGATGCGCGAGGGGCCGGAGGATCAGCTGACCCTGACCGAGAACGCCCAGCCGGCCCTGATGGCCGTTTCTGCGGCCGCGATGCGGGTGCTGAAGGTCGAGTTCGGGGTGGATGTGACGCGGGCGGGGTTCGTGGCGGGGCATTCGCTGGGCGAATATTCGGCCCTGTGCGGGGCGGGGGCGATCAGCCTGGCGGATACGGCGCGGCTGCTGAAGCTGCGGGGCCAGGCGATGCAGCGGGCCGTGCCGGTGGGCAAGGGCGCCATGGCCTCCCTGATCGGGCCCAAGACGGACCTGGCGCTGGCCGAGGCGGCCGCGAAGGCCGGATCGGAAGCGGGGGTCTGCGTGGTGGCCAATGACAACAACGCCGGCAATATCGTCATCTCGGGCGACAAGGCGGCCGTGGACCGGGCCATCGAGGCGGCCAAGGAGCTGGGCGCGCGGGCCATACCGCTGAACGTCTCGGCGCCTTTCCACTGTCCGCTGATGCAGCCGGCGGCGGACGAGATGGCGGCGGCCCTGGCGGAGGCGAGGATCGTGGCGCCCGCCGTGCCCGTGGTGGTCAATGTGACGGCGCGGCCGGAGAGCGATCCCGAGGTCATCCGCCGCCTGCTGGTCGAGCAGGTCACGGGCCGGGTGCGCTGGCGCGAGAGCATGGAATGGATGGCCGGGGAGGGCGGGGTGACCCGCTTCGCCGAGGTCGGATCGGGCAAGGTGCTGACCGGCATGGCCAAGCGGATCGCGCCGGACGTGGAGGCGCGGGCGTTGAACGCGCCGGAGGACCTGGAAGCGTTCGCCAAGGCAGTGACGAGTGGCGAGTGACGAGTGGCGAGTGTATCCCTGCCGCTCCTTCGCCTTACTCGCCACTCGCCACTGACCACTCGCCACTACGGAGACTGACATGTTCGACCTTAGCGGAAAGACCGCGCTGGTGACCGGCGCCACGGGCGGGATCGGCGGGGCGGTGGCGCGGGCGCTGCATGCCCAGGGCGCGACCGTGGTGCTGTCGGGCACGCGCGAGGCGGTGCTGAACGATCTGGCCAAGGAGCTGGGCGGGCGGGCGTTCGCGGCGGCGGCCAACCTGTCGGACGCCGAATCGGTGGACGGACTGGTCGGTCGGGCGGAAGAGGCGGCGGGGGCGCCGCTGGATATCCTGGTGGCCAATGCGGGCATCACCAAGGACGGGCTTCTGATGCGGATGAAGGACGAGGATTTCGATCAGGTCATCAAGGTCAATCTGGAAAGCTATTTCCGCCTGTCGCGCGCCGCCGTGAAGGGGATGATGAAGCGCCGCGCCGGCCGCATCATCGGCGTCACCTCGGTGGTCGGGGTGACGGGCAATCCGGGCCAGACCAACTATTCCGCCTCCAAGGCCGGGATGATCGGCTTTTCCAAGTCTCTGGCCCAGGAAGTCGGGTCGCGCGGCATCACGGTCAACTGCATCGCCCCGGGCTTTATCGCCAGCCCCATGACCGACGTGCTGAACGACCAGCAGCGCGAGGCGATCCTGGGCAAGATCCCGGCCGGGCGGCTGGGCACGGGCGATGAGATCGCGGCGGCGGCGGTCTATCTGTCGTCGGACGAGGCGGCCTATGTCACCGGCCAGACCCTGCATGTGAACGGCGGCATGGCGATGATCTAGGGCCTTCCCCAGCGGAATGACTGTGCTAAAGGCGGTCGCAACCGCCTGCGCCGAGGCCCGTTATGGTCTTGCACAAGCGGCGCCGTCACCTTACGGCATTGACTGAGACAACCGCCGCCATCGCGGCATAGAAGGCAGAGACATCCCATGTCCGACACCCTGGAACGCGTCCGCAAGATCGTCATCGACCACCTGGACGCCGATCCGGACAAGGTCACCGAAAAGGCCAGCTTCATCGACGACCTGGGCGCCGATTCGCTCGACAACGTCGAACTGGTCATGGCCTTCGAGGAAGAATTCGACATCGAAATCCCGGATGACGCCGCCGAGCACATCCAGACGGTCGGCGACGCCGTGAAATTCATCAACGAGAAGTCGGGCGGCTGATTTCAGCCCCGCCTTTTCGCAAAGGCTTCTGATGGCCGCCGTGGCGCGCCCCTAGCGGGCGGGCCGGGCGGCCATTAGTGTTTCTGCACCTGAGGATTCTGAAGGAGCGACCGCATGCGCCGCGTCGTCGTCACCGGCATCGGCCTTCTGACCCCCCTGGGCTGGGGCGTCGAAACCAGCTGGAAGGGCATCGTCGAAGGCCGGTCGGGCATCAAGCCGATCACCAATTTCGACACCGAAGGCTATGGCTGCACCATCGCCGGGGAAATCCCCAGCGTGGACGGTCGCGGCGGCGGCACGCCCGACACGCCGGGCGTCTTCGACCCTGAAAAGGTGATGTCGGCCAAGGATCGCAAGCGGGTCGACGACTTCATCGTCTATGGCATAGCGGCGGCGGACGAGGCCCTGGCCGATGCGGGCTGGAAGCCCGAGACGGACCATGACCGCGAACGCACCGGGGTGATGATCGGCTCGGGCATCGGGGGCCTGGGCCCCATCGCCGACACCGCCATCGTGCTGAAGGAACAGGGACCGCGCCGGGTCAGCCCCTTCTTCATCCCCATGTCGCTGATCAATCTGGTGTCCGGACAGGTGTCGATCCGCCACGGCCTGAAGGGGCCGAACCATTCGGTGGTAACCGCCTGCGCCACCGGCGCCCACGCCATCGGCGACGCAGCCCGGATGATCGCCCTGGACGACGCCGACGTCATGGTGGCGGGCGGGGCCGAGGGGTCGATCGTGCCGATCGGCATCGCCGGCTTCCTGGCCTGCAAGGCGCTGTGCACCGCCTATAACGACACGCCCGAGAAGGCCTCGCGTCCCTATGACCGGGGCCATGCCGGCTTCGTCATGGGCGAGGGCGCGGGCATTCTGGTGCTGGAGGAATACGAGCACGCCAAGGCGCGGGGGGCGAAAATCTACGCCGAGGTGGTGGGCTATGGCCTGACCGGCGACGCCTATCACATCACCGCCCCGTCGGAGGACGGCGAGGGCGGTCGCCGGGCCATGGAGATGGCGTTGAAGCGCGCGGGCATGACGCCGTCGGACCTGGACTACGTCAACGCCCACGGCACCTCGACCATGGCCGACTGGATCGAGTTGAAGGCCATCGAGGGCCTGGTCGGGGATCACGCGAAGAATCTGGCCGTTTCGTCGACCAAGTCGATGACCGGGCACCTGCTGGGCGCCGCCGGGGCAATAGAGGCGGCCTTCTGCGTCCTGGCGATCCGCGACCAGATGGCGCCGCCGACCATCAATCTGGACGATCCGGAGCATGAGACGCCGATCGACCTGGTCCCGCACAAGGGCAAGGCGATGAAGATCGACGTGGCCATGTCCAACAGCTTCGGTTTCGGCGGCACCAACGCCTCGGTGATCTTCAAGAAGGTCGCCGGGTGAGCCGCGTCGAGCGCAAGCCCCGATCTGGACTGATGGTGGCGCTTCTGACCGCCTCGGCGACGGGGATGCTGTTTGTGATCGCCATGCTGGCCATCGGCTGGAGCGTCTATTTCGGCCCCGGGCCGTCGGCGCGCGAAGGGCAGGCGACGGTCGTGACCCTGCCCAGCGGCGCAGGGGTGTCGGCCATCGGAGCCAGGCTGAAGGCCGCGGGGGTGATCCGTTCGACCGACATGTTCCGGGCCGCCGTCACCCTGACCGGCGCCGATCGCCGGCTGAGGGCGGGGGAGTATGAGGTGCCGTCGCGCGCCTCGTTGAAGACGGTTCTGGGCCTGCTGGTCGACGGGCGGGTGGTGCGCCATTTCGTGACCCTGCCCGAGGGGTGGTCTTCGGCCCAGGCGGTCGACATCCTTATGCGGACCGAGGTCCTGACCGGCGAGGCGCCGCCCGTGCCGCCCGAGGGTTCGCTGTGGCCCCAGACATACGAAGTGATGCGGGGCGAAAGCCGCGCCTCGGTGATCCGGCGCATGCAGACCCTGGGCGAGGAAAAGCTGGCCGCCCTGTGGGCCCAGCGCAGCCCGCGCACCGTGGCGCGGTCGCCCGAGGAGGCGGTGATCCTGGCCTCCATCGTCGAGAAGGAGACGGGGATCGCGTCGGAACGCCCCCGGGTGGCGTCCGTGTTCAGCAACCGGCTGCGCACCGGCATGCGGCTGGAGAGCGACCCGACCATCGTCTATGGCATCACCAAGGGACGGCCGCTGGGGCGAGGCATCCGCCTGTCGGAACTGCGGCGCGAGACGCCGTGGAACACCTATCTGGTCGACGGCCTGCCGCCGACGCCCATCGCCAATCCGGGCGAGGAGGCCATCAGGGCGGTGCTGAATCCGCCGCAGACCAACGACCTGTTCTTCGTCGCCGACGGCACGGGCGGCCACGTCTTCGCCCGCACCTATGAGGAGCACCTGCTGAACGTGGCGCGCTGGCGCGACATCGAGCGGCGCAAGGCGGGCCTGCCGCCCACGGCCCCGGCGCCGGCCACGCCCGAGACGGTTCCGACCGCGCCGGGCGTCCCGGTCGAGCCTCCGTCAGGCCAGGCGGTGATCACCATGCAGGCGCCCGGAACCGTGACCCCGTCGCGGCCGCTTCGCCCCGCCACCCCGGCCAATGACGACATCGCCGCGGCGGCGCGGGCCGGCGGGCGCGGCGGATGAGCGGCGTCTCGGGCATGACCGGCTTCGGCCGGGCCGAGGGGGCGTCTGGCGACTGGAGCTGGTCGGTCGAGGCGCGGTCGGTCAACGGCCGGAACCTGGATGTCAGGTTCCGCGGCCCGCCGGGGTTCGACAGGCTGGAGCCGGCCGCGAAGGCGGCGGCCCAGGCCCGGTTCGCGCGCGGCCAGGTGACGGTGGGGCTCCAGGCCAAGCGGGCCGAGGCGGGGGCGGCGGGCCTGAGCGTCAACGCCGAGGTTCTGGACCGCTATCTGAAGCTGGCCAAGGACCTGGTGAAGGGCGGGGCCGCGCCGGCGACGGCGGACGGGCTGCTGGGTCTTCGCGGGGTGCTGGAGATCCCGGAGGAGGCCGAGGACGAGGCCGCGCACGCGGCGCTGGAGGCGGCCATGGCCGCCGACGTCGAGCGGGCGCTGGAGGCGCTGAAGGCTTCGCGGGAACGGGAAGGCGCGCAGCTGGCCCCGGTGATCGGCGGCTTCATCGACCGGATCGAGGCGCTGGTCGCCGACGCCGAGCGCGAGGCGGGCGCCCAGGTGGAGGCGATCCGCGAACGGTTCAGCCGCCGCATGGCCGAATTGGCGCCCGACGCGCCGGGGCTGGAGGAGCGGATTTATCTGGAGGCGGCGGCCCTGGCGGCCAAGGCCGATGTGCGCGAGGAGCTGGACCGGCTGACGGCCCACGTCGCCAGCGCCCGCACCCTGTTGCAGCAACCGCCCGCCGGGCGGAAACTGGATTTCCTGATGCAGGAATTCATGCGCGAGGCGAACACCCTCTGCTCCAAATCGGCTACCACCGCCCTGACCGCGACGGGGCTGGACCTGAAGGCGGTGATCGAACAGTTGCGTGAACAGGTGCAGAATGTCGAATGAACGCACGCCCCGCCGGGGCGTCCTGCTGATCGTGGCCAGCCCGTCGGGCGCGGGCAAGACCAGCCTGTGTCGCCGACTGATGGCCGACCACGCGGCGCTGGAGCTGTCGGTGTCCATGACCACGCGTGACATCCGGCCCGGCGAGGTGGCGGGCCGCGACTATAATTTCGTCGAGCGGGCGCAGTTCGAGCGGCTGATCGCCGAGGACGCCTTCCTGGAATGGGCGGATGTGCACGGCAATCTGTACGGCAGCCCGCGCGCGCCGATCGACCGGGCCCTGGCGGAAGGGCGCGACGTTCTGTTCGACATCGACTGGCAGGGCGCGCGCGACATCGCCGCCAGATGTCCAGGGGACGCGGTGCGGGTCTTCATCCTGCCGCCCAGCCTGGAAGAGCTGCGTCGCCGCCTGGTGACCCGGTCGCAGGACGCGGACGACGTGATCGAGCGCCGCGTGGCCAACGCCAAGGGCGAGATCGAACGCTGTGACGACTTCGACTATGTGCTGGTGAACGAGGACTTCGACCGGTCCTATGCCGAGCTGGCCCACATCTATCACGCCGAACGCAGCCGCCGGTCGCGGAACCTGTGGGTGGCGGCCTATCGCCAGGCGCTGCTGAACGAGGTGGTCTGAGGGCCTTCAGCCCCGCGCGCCACAGGCCGCGGGCGCCCTTGATCGCGTCAGCGCGCGGGTTGGTCGAGAGCGTCGGCCAGGCGCAGGAAGCCATTGAGGTCGATGGTCTCGGCCCGGGCGTCCGGCGCGATGCCGGCGCGTTCGCACAGGGCGCCGCCGCCCAGCGGCTTCAGGCTGGAGCGCAGCATCTTGCGGCGCTGGCCGAAGGCGGCGGCGGTGACCCGCTCAAGCCGTTTCAGCCTCTCGGGCGCGGGGCGGTCGGGACGGGGGACCAGATGGACGACGGCCGAGGCGACCTTCGGGGGCGGGGTGAAGGCGGCGGCGGGCAGGTGCATGACCAGCCGCGCCTCGCACACGGCCTGGGCGATGACGGCCAGGCGGCCATAAGCGTCCTCGCCCGGCGCGGCCACGATGCGTTCGGCCACCTCCTTCTGGAACATCAGGGTCAGGGCGTGGGGCGTCCATGGCCCCGTTAGCCATTTGATCAGCAGGGCGGTGCCGACGTTGTAGGGCAGGTTGGAGACCAGATGGGCCGGCCCATCGACAAGGGCGGCCTCCTTCACCCGCAGGGCGTCGTCCTGGATGATGGACAGCCGGCCCGAGCCGTCGTCCAGTTCGGACAGCAGGGGGACGAAGCGGGGGTCTTTCTCCACCAGCACGACCCGGCCCGCGTCGCTTTCCAGCAGGGCGCGGGTCAGGCCGCCGGGGCCGGGGCCGACCTCGATGACGGCGCGGCCTTCGAACGGCCCGGCCAGGCGCACGATCTTGCGGGTGACGTTCAGGTCCAGCAGGAAATGCTGGCCGAAGCTCTTTTTGGCCGACAGGCCGTGGGCGTCCAGGGTTTCGCGCAGGGTCGGCTGTGTCATCGGGCGCGGCTTTGGGCCCGGCTCTGGGCCATGTCGGCGGCCAGGCGCAGGGCGGCGATCAGGCTGTCGGGCCGGGCGAGGCCCTGGCCGGCGATGTCGAAGCCGGTGCCGTGGTCTGGCGAGGTGCGGACGACGGGCAGGCCCAGGGTGGCGTTGACCCCGCCCCAGAAGTCCAGCGTCTTGACCGGGATCAGGGCCTGGTCGTGATACAGGCAGAGGGCCGCGTCATAGGTCCGCCGCGCCTCGTCATGGAACAGGGTGTCGGCCGGGCGCGGATCGGTGATGTCCAGCCCCATCTCGCGCAGGCGGGCGGCGGTGGGGCCAAGGATCTCGATCTCCTGCATCCCCAGGGCGCCGCCCTCGCCGGCGTGGGGGTTCAGGGCGGCCAGGGCCAGGCGCGGGCGGGCGATGGCGAAGTCGCGGCGCAGGGCGTCGTCCACCACCTGGGCCGTGCGCGTCAGGCGCTCGACCGTGAGCAGTTCGGGGACCTGGTCGAAGGCGACGTGGATGGTGACCAGGCAGGCGCGCAGGTCGCGGGCCGTCAGCATCATCACCGGACCCCGCACCCCCGCGAAGGGCGCATCGGCGGTCAGCTCGGCGATGAATTCGGTGTGGCCCGGAAAGCGGAAGCCCGAGGCGTACATGGGCGCCTTGGCGATGGGGCAGGTGACGACGCCGCCCGCCTCGCCCGACAGGGCCAGGGACACGGCCTCCTCGATCCAGTCCGCGACGACCGAGGCGTTGGCGGGGTCGGGTCGGCCGGGCGTGACGGCCGCGCGCAGGGGCCGATGCAGGACCGGCAGGGCGCGCCCGAAGACGGAGGCGGCGTCGGCGGCGGCCGTGACTTCGGCGACCGCGCAGTCTCGGGCCCGCATCAGATCGGCGTCGCCCACGACAGCGAAGGCCGGACCGCCATCACGTAAGGCGCGCCAGGCGGCGGCGGCGATCTCGGGCCCGACGCCGGCCGGGTCGCCCAGGCTGAGGGCCAGGGGAGCGGTCGGCGGCGCGACGGCCGCCTTCATCACTTGGTCTCGATCAGGGCGTCGGCGCGCAGATCGCGCATATAGCGGCGCGCCAGCATGGACAGGTTGGCGCTGCGCAGCCTGAACTCGATCTCCTGGCGCGTCGGCGCTTCCGGCCCGCCGATGCGGCGGCCGCAGACGGCGATCAGGTGCAGGCCCAGGGGGGTGCGGACGGGACCGGAGACGGAGCCGATCTCTCCGGAACGGGCGATCTGCTGGAACTGGGGCGCCAGGTTCTGGACGTCGGCCTCGCCCAGATCCGTGCCCAGCAGGCCGGATTCGGAACGGGCGCGGGTCAGGATGGTGTCGCAGGTCAGTTGCGGCTGAAGGGCGGTCAGGCGGGCCGATGCGGCCTCGACCTCGGCCTCGGTCGCGGTTTCAGGCAGTTCGATCATCACCTGTTTCAACGAAACCAGATTGGTCGCCAGGCCGGTGCGCTTGTCGCGCAGATAGATGATGTAGACCCCGCCCTCGACCGGAATGGGATTGGACAGCTGCCCGACCTCAAGCGCCTCGATCGCGGTCTGGAGCTGGGGGTTGATCGTGCCCTGGACCAGCCAGCCGGCGTCGCCGCCCTGGGCCGCGGAGGGGGCCGAGGAGAACTGACGCGCCACGGCCTGGAAGGGCGCGCCCTGAACCATCTGGTTGACCAACTGCTGGGCGCCGGTCATGGCCGCCTGCTGACCGCCCACGCGGGCGGCCTCGATGAAGATCTCCCCGACCAGATACTGGGGCTTGCTGGCGGCCTCGTTGGCCTGGCGCAGGGCCTGATCGATCTGGGCCTGACCCACGCGGGCCCGCGATGCGAAACGGCCGCCCACCAGTTCGCGCCAGCCGATATCGACCCGCATCTGTTCGCGCAGGGTCGAGGGGCGAATCCCCGCCTCCGACAGATATTCGATGTAGTTCTCGGCCGTGGTCCCGACCTGCTGGGCCATGTCGGCCAGTTCCCGATCGACGTCCTCGTCCGAAATGACCAGGCTGTCGAAACGGGCGATCTCGGCGGCGCGCAGCCGCTCGTCGACCAGAGCGTTCAGGGCCTGCTGCTGGATCGCGGGCAGGTTCTCCTGCGTCGGCTGGACCTGGGTCATGGCGATCAGCATCAGCATCCGCTGGCGCACGTCGAAGCCGGTGATGATGGCGTCGTTCACCGTGGCGACGATGCCGTCCGCCAGTTGGAACTGCGGTTCGGCCGTGGGCGCCGGCGGCGCCGATTCGGCGCCGGGGTTCAGGGCGCCCGCCGCCGTCTGGCCCTGCGTGGGGGCGTTCTGCGCCAAGGCCGGCGTCGCCAGCATCGCGGCGACGAAGACCGCCGTGGAAACCCTCAAGCCCATGTGTCGTCCTGGTTCCTCAAAACCCTCGCCTCGACCCCGTCGCCGGGGGAGGTTCGGTCCTCTTTTCCGCCGTCACCAGCGGGTTTCGCCCCGTCCATACCCTGTACCGCCGAAAGTGGCGAGGTTTAGGCGCACATAGACGCCTTCGGACGGGCCGGAAGGCCGCACGCGGGTGTTGTCGCGGCGGAAGCCGATCTCGAACCGGAAGCAGTCGTCGTCGAACAGGAGCCCGACCTCGGACCGGGTGATGATGTCGCGTTCCAGGTCGGCGATGCCGGTGACCGCCACGCCCCAGTTGCCGACCACGAACTGCTGGGCCGCCAGCTGGACGAACTCGTAGTTGCGGTTGTTCGGCCCGCCCAGGGGATTGGAGCGGTCGACGATATAGCTGAGGTTGGCCAGGTTGCGGCGGCCCCAGCGGCCATCGACGGCGGCTTCGGCCCGGCGCACGTCGCCCGAACCATCCACCGTGGCGTGGAACCAGCCGCGGATCCGGTCCGACGGGTTGAAATCGCCCTGGACCACCCAGTCGGAGGTCTTGGCGGCCAGGCCGGTGGGATCGTACAGGCGCGTGGGGTCGTCGGGGATCAGGGTGCGGAAACCGCGCTCTTCCCGCCCGCGCATCGATCGGCCCAGGAACAGGCTGGCGCTGCGCCCGTCGCGCCAGCGGATCGTGCCTCTCATGCCCGCGGTCAGGCGGAAGCCGCCCTCCATCAGGTCGTAGCCGGGGAAGCGGTCCATGCGGAACAGGGAGGACTGGTCCAGTTCAATGGTCTGGCTGTCTTCGTTGGGGATGCGTGGGTCCAGATCGACACCGGTGCTGACCGACAGCTGGCCCATGGGTTCCAGGATGATGTCGGCGCCGCCACCCAGGCGGCGGATCAGGGGATAGGAGACATCCACCCCGGCCGAGGCGCGACTGCGGGTCAGGGTTTCCTGGTCCTGGCCCAGAATGGGCGGCAGGTCGGCGACGTCATAGGCGTCCAGCCGCACATCGACGAACGGCTCCCAGCGGACGCCGGCGGGCGACAGCAGGACGCGGCGCCAGTCCAGCTGGCCGGTGATGCGGCGCGTATCCACCCCGTCCAGCCCCGCGGTCGGCCCCGTCGGCAGGATTTCGGGACGCAGCACCGGCGCGCCGACATAGGCGTCGCGGAACAGGGAGACGGCCGAGCCGCGCAGGCGCAGCCGGCCGCCGAAGACCGGGCCTTCCGGCTCCCACCGCGCCTCGACGATAGGGGCGACGACGGGCAGGGCGCTGTCGCTTTCGAACACGTTCAGGGCGGGGGTCACCGGGTCGAAGCTGGCGACGCGCAGGCTCTGGATCGAGAAGGCGGCGATGGACAGGTAGGCGTTGCGGGTCTGGCGCTCGGCGTACAGCTGACTGATCAGCCGGCGGCGGTCGCCATAGTAGAGGCCGTTGTCCTGATAGGGATCGCGGATGTCGTAGCGGTCGAACAGGGTCTTGTCGGACACGCGTTCGGCCGTGAAGCCCCAGCGCCAGGGGCCGTCGGGATCGAACCGGCCGTCGGCCAGCAGGTAGCTGCGGCTGGTCTTGTCGCCGAAACGGACATTGCTTTCCGGCCGCCCGTCGCCGTTCAGGTCGAAGTCGCCGAAATTCCGCTCATAGGTATAGCCGCCGCGCACCACGACCTGACCGTCCTGGAAACGGCGGCGCCACTGGGCGTTCACCAGGGGGGCGACGCGGGCGTTGATCTGGGGGCTGACCAGCCAGTCCTCGGACGGGGAGACGACGTGGAGATAGGGAATCTCCAGCGACAGGCCCCGTCCCTCGTCATAGGCCGGGATGGGCGGCAGAAGGCCCGAGGCGCGCTCGACCGTCGGGTCGGGATGGGCGAAGACCGGCAGGTAGAAGACGGGAACCCCGCCGACGCGGAAGATGGCGTTGCGATAGACGATGGCCCGCAACTCTTCGTTCTGGACCACCTTTTCGGCCTGGATCGAGACGCTGGGGGTGCGCGGGCCGTCCGCGTCGCAGATGGGGCAGGGGGTGAAGACGGCGTAGTTCAGTTCGTTGACGGACTCGCTGCGCCGGACCAGGGTCGCGGCCATCAGGCTGGCGCCGTTCGACAGGCGGGTGGCGAAATCGACGGCGACCCCCGCGCGCAGCTGGTCGTCAAGCTCCAGCCGGCTGGCGAAGACGACGTCGCCGTCCGGAGAGGTCAGCTCGACCTGCCCCTCGGCCGCACCCACCGCCGTGACCATGTCGTAGCGGATCATGCGGGCGCGCAGGGTGTGATCGCGGAAGCGGGCCAGCGCCCGGCCCTGACCCAGCTGGCCCGACAGGGTGATCTGGTCGCCGTCGCGGCTGACCTGCTGGGCGTCGACATAGACCGCGTCGGGGGTCAGGCCGTCCGCGCCGGGCGCGACGGCTTCCTGGGCCAGGGCGGCGCCGGGCGCACCCGTGATCGCCGCACAGCCGAGGGCCGCGCCGGCCAGGAGCCAGCGTCGGATATCCGATCCGCAGGGGGCGCGGCAGTCACGCGGCATGCATGGACGCTCGGGGAACTTTCGGAAGAACGGGTCTGCGACGGGCGATTAGCCGTCTTCGGTATAGAACAGCAAGGTGAAGGCGGCGAGCGCCGTCAGAACGGGCGGCAGCCAGGCCGACAGGAAGGGCGGGACCACCTCGGCCGATCCCATGGCCGCCGAGAACTGGTTGATGAAGAAGAAGGCGAAGCCCAGCACCACGGCCGCCGCGCTCATCCGCGCCAGGTCGCCCAGGCGCATCAGCCGCAGGGAGAAGGCCGCCGCCAGGATCGACATGGCCGCGAACATCAGGGGCGTGGCCAGAAGCTGTTGCAGGCGCAATCGGTAGGCGGTGGACGAGAAGCCCGCGTTCTCGATCCGGCGGATCTGGCCGGGCAGGGACCAGAAGGGCGTCGATTGCGGCCGGGCGAACTGTTCGAAGGCCTCTTCGTCGGCCAGGCTGGAGATCAGGTCCAGGGTGGCGTAGCGCACCGCCCGCTGGCCCGTCTGGGCGCCGACGGCGTCGGTCAGGCGCCAGCGGCCGGCCGACAGGCTGGCGGTGGCGGCGTCGATCCGCTCGCTGAAGGTGCGCCGTCCGTCCGGGCCGTTCGCGTAGATGAAGAAGGTGACGTCCAGCAGACGGGCGTTGGCGCGGTCCTGACGGCCGGCGCGGATGATCATCTGGCGTTGGTCGTCGCCCTCGCGCAGCCAGACGGTGGTCTGGCGGGCGCCCGGCACGGCGCCGGAAATGCGCGCCCGCTCGCGCTGCCACAGGCCGTCGCCCGAAGCCGCCAGCGGGCCCAGGACGGTGACCGTCAGGATCCCCATGGCCAGGGCGGCGCCCGCCGCCGGCAGGACGAAGCGCCAGGCCGAGACCCCGGCCGCCCGCATGGCCACCAGCTCGCTGCGTCGGTTCAGGCCGATGAAGGCCGACAGGGTGCCGAACAGGAAGACGAAGGGCAGGAGCTGAAGGATCACGCTGGGCGACTTCAGCAGCACCAGGCCGACGATCCGCAGCGCAGACAGGTCGACGTCTGACCCCAGGCCGCGCGAAATCTCGACGAAGTCGATCAGCATGATCAGGGCCGAGATCACCGCCAGGGCGACGGCCAGGGACCGGGCCTGGGTGACCAGGACGTAACGCTCGATCCGGCCCAGTCGCAGGCGCGGCGCGGGCAGGCGGGAAAGGGGGGACGCGCTCATGCCGTCCTCGTCTTCAGCCGGGCCAGGACCGGGGGCAGGCGGCGGCTGCGCGGGACGCGGAACAGCATCCGCATGGCCAGGGCCGTGGCCGCCAGGGGCAGCAGATACTGCAGCAGGTTCAGCCAGGGGTTCCATGTGCTGGCGGCCACCAGGCCGTAGCCGGCGATACGCAGGGCCAGGAACAGGCCCGACGCCTTGGCGATGCGAAGGGCGTAGCCGGTGCGCGAGAAGGCGCCCCCGACGATGGCGTTCAGGGCCAGGGCCATGGCCATCAGGGCATAGAGGGGGCCGGCCAAGCGCGAGTGAGCCTCGGCCGCCAGTTCGCCGCGCGATCCGACCCGGTCCAGGGTCGCCGGGGAGGGGTTGAACAGCTGGGTCAGATACAGGTCCGCGGGCTTGTAGCGGATCCGCTCGTCCGTCTCGGTGAAGCGGGCCAGGGGGAAGTTGTAGCCGTCGAACGACAGATATTCGAGGACGCCGTTGTTCGAGAACCTCTGCCACGAGCCGCCGCGCATGGTCAGATAGGGCTCGCCGTCGATGCGGCTGAAGCGGGCTTCGGCGGCGTCCCAGGTGGTGACGCGATCACCGTCCTCCAGATAGACGAACAGGTTCTTCAGCAGGCCGTTCTGTTCGACCTGCTGGACATAGACGGTCAGGCCGTTGGGCCCCTGGACGAACCGGCCTTCCTCGACCAGCAGGGCGGCCAGGTCGGTGCGGACGGCGAAGGCCTGGGCCCGGGCCTCGCGCTGGGCCATCGGCTGGATCAACACCCCGATCAACAGGCCCAGGGCGGCGGCGATCAGGGCGATCCGCGCGGCCGGACGAATCATCCGCCAACGCGACAGGCCGCCGGCGGACATGGCGGTCAGCTCCTGCTCGCGCTGCAGCCGGGTCAGGGCGATCAGGGCGCCGACGAAGACGCCGATGGGCAGGATCACCGCCACCAGCTGGGGCAGGGCCAGAAGGGTCAGCTTGGCCATGACCCAGACGCTCTGGCCGCGTTCGACGATCACCTCCAGCTGATCCAGGCTCTGGCTCAGCAGGCCGATTCCGCACAGGGCGCCGACGGCGGCCAGGACAGGCAGACCGATCTGGCGGAAAAGATAGCTTTGAATCAGGGTCATGGGCGGAAGAAATTCGCCCGGTTGCAGGCGAGGGCTGAGAAGCGCATCTAATACCACATCCCAAAGCGACCGCGACTGCCGCGAGCCGCTCCGTAAGTTTTTGTCTGCCGCCTGGTTCGGGGCGTCCCCCCGATGGGAGTTTGTAATGAAGATCGAGTTCGTCGCTTCGGCCGCCGCCGCCGAAGTTCTGGCCCTTTTCGTCAATGAGGGCGCAGCGGCGCCGAAGGGGCTGGAGGCGGCGGTCGGGGCCAGCCGGTTCCGCGGCGGCCGGAACTCGACCCTGGCGATCCCCGGCCCCGGCGGCGTGGACGCCGGCCTGGTGGTGCTGAGCGGCCTGGGCGAGGCGGGCAAGGTCGATGACCTGGCGGTCGAGACGGCGGCCGCGGCGGCCTATGCGGCGATCAAGACCAGCGGCCTGTCGGTGCTGACGCTGGACGCCTCGGGCCTGACGGCCGAACAGGCGGCGCGCGTGGCCTTCGCCGTGCGGCTGGCGGCCTATCGCTTCGACAAATACCGCACCACGGAAAAGGCCGAGAAGCGGCCCTCGATCATCACGGCGCGCGTGGTCGCCGCCGATGTGAAGGCCGCCCAGGCGGCCTATGGCGCCCTGTCGGCGGTGGCCGACGCCGTCCTGTTCGCCCGTGACCTGGTGTCCGAGCCGGCCAATGTCCTTTACCCGGCCGAGTTCGCCAAACGGGTCAAGGCGCTGGAAAGCCTGGGCCTGGAGGTCGAGATCCTGGGCGAGACGGAGATGGAGAAGCTGGGCATGCGCACCCTGCTGGCCGTCGGCATGGGCAGCGAGCGGGAAAGCCAGCTGGCGGTCATGAAGTGGAACGGCGGCAAGGCGGGCGACCCGCCCATCGCCTTCGTCGGCAAGGGCGTCTGCTTTGACACCGGCGGCATCTCCATCAAGCCCGCCGAGGGCATGGAGGACATGAAGTGGGACATGGGCGGCGCCGCCGCCGTGACCGGCACGATGATGGCCCTGGCCGGCCGCAAGGCCAAGGTCAACGCCGTCGGCGTGCTGGGCCTGGTCGAGAACATGCCGGACGGCAAGGCCCAGCGTCCGGGCGACGTGGTGGTCTCCATGTCGGGCCAGACGGTCGAGGTGATCAACACCGACGCCGAGGGCCGCCTCGTCCTGGCCGACGCCCTCTGGTACACCCAGGACCGGTTCAAGCCGAAATTCATGATCGATCTGGCCACCCTGACCGGCGCCATGATCGTGTCCCTGGGGCTGGAATACGCCGGGGTGTTCGCCAATGACGACGCGGTGGCCCAGGGCGTCCTGGACGCCGGGCCGAAGGTCGGCGAGAATTTCTGGCGCATGCCCCTGCCGGACATCTACGACCGCCACATCGACAGCCCGATCGCCGATGTGAAGAACATGGGCAACGGGCGGGCCGGCGGCTCGATCACCGCCGCCCTGTTCCTGAAGCGATTCGTCAACGACACCCCCTGGGCCCACATCGACATCGCGCCCACCGCCTGGGTGGCCAAGAGCCAGAGCCCGGTGGTGCCCGACGGCGGCGTCGGCTTCGCCGTGCGGACCCTGGACCGGATGGTGGCGGATAGTTACGAACTCTAAAAACCTTCCCCCCTTGCGGGGGAAGGTGGCTCGCGGAGCGAGACGGATGGGGGGTGTCGTTGCGACATTCCCCGTCTAGGCTGGCGCCATGGCGATCCATTTCGACAGGGCGGGACAGACGGCGCGGCGGCTGCGCAAGGAACCCACATTGTCGGAAGCGGCGCTTTGGCGGTTGCTGCGAGGCAAGGCGCTGGCGGGCCTGCGCTTTCGTCGGCAGGTTCCCATCGGGCCGTACATCGCAGACTTCTGTTGTTTCTCTGCCCGCTTGATCGTGGAAGTGGACGGCGGCGTCCATCATTTCACTGAGGATAGGGACGCCGCGCGGGATGCCTGGCTGGCGACACAGGGATTTAGGGTGCTGAGGCTTTCGAACGAAATGGTCCTGTCGCACCCGGATCAGGCGCTGGAGGACATTCGCGGCGCGGCCAGTCCCCCCATCCGGCCGGCTCCGCCGGCCACCTTCCCCCGCCAGGGGGGAAGGGAATGAGTTGCGAAATCTGGTTCTATCACCTGGAGCGGTCGTCGCTGGACCAGGTGCTGCCCGGCCTGCTGGAGAAGACGCGGGAACGGGGCTGGAAGGCGCTGGTGCGGGCCGATGACGTTGCCCTGCTGGCCCATGTCGACGACCACCTGTGGACCTGGCGGGACGACAGCTTTCTGGCCCATGGCCGGGAGGGACAGCCGCATGCCGAGCGCCAGCCGGTGCTGCTGAGCGAATCGGGCCAGAACCGGAACGGCGCTCAGGCGCTGTTCATCCTGGACGGCGCAGACCTGGGTCCGACAGAGGGTTTCGAGCGATGCTTCATCATCTTCGACGGACGCGACGAGACGGCGCTGAACGGCGCGCGGGCGCGTTGGAAGGCGTTGAAGGAGGCCGGGTCGGACCTGGCCTACTGGCGACAGGATGGGGACGGGCGCTGGGAGCGGGCGGCCTGATCCTGGCCCTGGCGGCCTGTTCGTCGTCGGCGCCGACGGTTCCGGCCACCGCGCCGCGGATGGTTGAACATGCCGAACAGACGCGCCCCATCGGCGATCATCAGCCGCCGGCCGAGGCCGATCTGTGCCGGGCGCGCGACATGCAGTGGCTGGTCGGGAAACCCAAGGCCGAGATTCCCGTTCCGGTCCAGGTGGTGAACCGGCGGGTGACCTGCACGACCTGCCCCGTCACCGAGGACTATTCGGCCCACCGGCTGAACATCTTCTATGATCGTGAAACCGGCCTGGTCGAACAGGTCCGGTGCGGCTGAGCCGCGCAAAGGAGACGCCGAATGAAGATCCTGCTGATCCCGGCCCTCGCCGCCGTGGCCGGTCTGGCCGCCTGCAACGGGGCGACGCCGCCGCCTTCGGGCGAGCCGACCCCCATCGCCTGCAAGGCGACCGACTATCAGGGCTATGTCGGGCGCCAGCGGTCGGACATCCCGGCGGCGCCGGCGGGGCGCATCTTCCGGGTGCTGTGCTCGACCTGTGCGGCGACGATGGATTTCCGCGAGAACCGGGTCAACTTCACCTTCGATGAGGCGACCGGCCGGGTGACGCGCGTGTCCTGCGGCTAAGGCGTCATTGCACCTCCGCCAGGGCTTCCTCGGCCTGGATCCAGGCGGCTTCGGCGGCGTCGAGGTCGGACTGGGCCTTGGCGCGGGCGCGGGTCAGGCCCTCCAGCGCCTTGGGATCGGACACCGCCGCCTGGGCCAGGTCGTCGTCGATGCGCGACAGGTCGGCCGCCACCCGTGCCAGGGTCTCTTCCGCCTTCCTGGCCGCATGGCGCAGGGTGGAGGGTGAAGGACCGTCTTTTTTCTTGCCCCTATCGCTCGCGCCGCGGGCGCTCGCTGCTTGAGGGGCGCCCCTGTCGCTCGCGGCTTGAGGGGCGGGGACGGCTGAGGCTTCCTCGGTCTTGATCTGGGCGGGGCGGACAGCGCCGGCCTGTTTGGCGCGGTCCAGGACGAATTTGGCGTAGTCGTCCATGTCGCCCTCGAACGGCACGACCTTGCCGTCGGCGGCCAGCCACAGGCGGTCGGCCACCAGCTCCATCAGCGAGCGGTCGTGGGTGATCAGGATCACCGCGCCCGTATATTCGTTCAGCGCGTCCAGCAGGGCGCGGCGGCTGTCGATGTCCAGGTGGTTGGTCGGTTCGTCCAGGATCAGGATGTGCGGCGCATCCATGGCCACCAGGTTCAGCAGCAGACGCGCGCGTTCGCCGCCCGACAGGCTGTCGACCTTGGTCTCCTGCTTCTCGAACGGCAGGCCGAACTGGGCCAGTCGGGACCGGCGGCTGGATTCCGAGGCGTCCGGCATGGCCCGGCGGATGATCTCCAGCGGGGTGTCGGTCGGGTCCATGGCCTCGATCTGGTGCTGGTGGAACCAGCCGACGCGCATCTTGCCGTCGCGGTGGAATTCGCCCGCCTGGATATCGAGGGCCTTGGCGATCAGCTTGGCGAAGGTCGACTTGCCCGCCCCGTTGACGCCCAGAAGGCCGATGCGGTCGTCCAGGTCCATCCGCAGGTTCAGGTGCTTCAGCACCGCCTTGCCGGGCTCATAGCCCACCGACGCCTTCTCCAGCCGGATCAGGGGCGGGGGCAGGGGACGTTCGGGCGACGGCAGGACGAAGGGGGCCACCCGCTCTTCGGGCGGCAGTTCGATCCGCTGCATCTTCTCCAGCTTCTTGACGCGCGACTGGGCCTGGGTGGCCTTGGACGCCTTGGCCTTGAAGCGATCGACGAATTTCTGGAGGTGGGCGCGCTCGGCGTCCTGCTTGGCCTTGTTGGCCTCCATCAGGCGCAGCTTCTCGGCGCGGGTCTTTTCAAAGGTGTCGTAGTTGCCGGTGTAGAGGTCCAGCTTGCGGTTCGACAGGTGCAGGATGTGGGTGCAGACCTCGTTGAGCATCTCGCGGTCGTGGCTGATGATCAGCGCCGTCGCCGGATATTTCTTCAGCCGGGCCTCAAGCCACAGGGCGCCCTCCAGGTCCAGATAGTTGGTCGGTTCGTCCAGCAGCAGCATGTCGGGCTGGGCGAACAGGGCGGCGGCCAGGGCCACCCGCATCCGCCACCCGCCCGAGAAATGCGCCATGGGGCGGTGGATGTCCTCCTGGCTGAAGCCCAGTCCGACCAGGATTTCGGCGGCGCGTGCGGGGGCGGCGTCGGCGTCGATCTCGATCAGGCGCGACCAGATCTCGCCCATTTCTTCCGGTTCGGCGGTTTCCAGCCGGGTCAGCAGGTCGTGGCGTTCGGCGTCCGCCTCCAGAATGGTTTCCAGCACGCTGACGGGGGTGGCCGGGTGTTCCTGATCGACCGAGCCGATGCGTGCGGTCTTGGGCAGGCTGACCTCGTCGCCCCCGGCGACCAGTTCGCCCAGGATCACCTTGAACAGGGTCGACTTGCCGATGCCGTTGCGGCCCACCAGCCCGACCTTGGCGCCGGGGGGCAGGCTGACGGAGGCGTTGTCCAGGAACTGACGGCCCCAGGCGTTGAGGGTCAGGTTGGTGATCTGAAGCATGGAGAAGGCTTGACTTTCGAACTGGTCATTTCAATATGACTGGTCATGACGCATGACCATGTGACCGGCGAGGTCGTCATAACGGCGACGGAGTTCAAGGCCAAGTGCCTGGACCTCATCGACCGCCTTCAGCGCGGCGCCTTAAGGAAGGTGACGATCACCAAACGCGGAAAGCCGGCGGCCGTGGTCAATCAGGCGCAGGCCGAAGAAGCCTTCGATCTGCGCCGCATGGTCGGCGCCATGAAGGGCACGGTCATCGCGCCCGCGGGGTTCGACTGGACGGCGCCGATGGACCTCGATCCGCTCGATTCCGAAAACGGGATCATCGACTGATGCGGGAGGCGGTGCTTCTCGACACCAATGCGATCATCGATCTGGCCACCGGGACCGGGCTGGCGCCGATGGCGATGGACGCCGCTGCGAAAGCCTCTGCCGATGGCGTTCTGCTGGTATCGCCCGTCTCCGCCTGGGAGATCGGCAATATCAGCCGGCCGCGCAACACGCGCAGCGGCCTGGACTTCCTGCCCGACCCGCTTACTTGGTTTCGACGGTTCATCGACAGCTATCGCGTCGCGGTGACGCCGCTGACCATCGAGGCCGCGATCGCAGCGGCCGCCTTGCCGGAAGGGATGAACGCCGATCCGGCGGATCGATTGCTGACGGCGACGGCGCGGAATCTGGACGCCGTGCTTATCACGCGCGACAAAAACATCCTGGCTTATGCCGCGCAGGGGCACGTCCGCGCCATCTCGTCCTGACGCATGGGTTGGAAACCGTTGGGGCCGTCGCTATAAGCCCGCGACCTTCAATCTCCCAACAAGAAGTCGCTCTCTCATGACCGAACGCACCTTCTCGATCATCAAGCCCGACGCCACCCGTCGCAACCTGACCGGCGCCATCAACGCCGTCATCGAAGGCGCGGGCCTGCGTATCGTCGGCCAGCGCCGGGTCCATCTGACCGAGGCCCAGGCCAAGAAATTCTATGAAGTCCACGCCGAGCGTCCCTTCTACGGCGAACTGGTCGGCCAGATGACCGCCGAGCCGGTGGTGGTCCAGGTTCTGGAAGGCGACAACGCCGTGGCCCGCTATCGCGAAGTCATGGGCGCCACCAACCCGGAACAGGCCGCCGAAGGCACGATCCGCAAGCAGTTCGCCCTGTCGATCGGTGAAAACTCGGTCCACGGCTCGGACTCGGTCGAGAACGCGGGCATCGAAATCGCCCAGTTCTTCACCGACGATCAGATCGTCGGCTAAGGCCTTGTTCCTGGGCCGCGATCGTCGGCCCTTGCAAACAGCACGGCCCGCGACCGGAACCGGTTGCGGGCCGTTTTCGTTTTCATCCCACTCTCTCGACGCAGGAGCTGAAACGATGAAGACGATCATGAAACCCGCCGCTGTCGGCCTGGGCGCCCTGATGGCCCTGTCCCTGGCGGCTTGCGGCACGACGATGGAACAACGGGCGGCCTCGGGCGCCCTGGGCGGCGCCGTGGCCGGTCAGGTGATCGGCGGCAATACCGGCGCCACGGTCGCGGGCGCGGCTATCGGCGCGGCCGCCGGCGCGGCCACCACGCCCAACCGCCCGCGCTGATCGCGGCGGATGACGACAAAAGGCCCGGAGCGAGGCTCCGGGCCTTTTCTTTGGGCCGATCCGGACCTTACCAGATGCGGGCGCGGTTCTCGGGCGCGATATAGCCCGCCTCGCCCGGCTGGACGTCGAAGGCGTCATACCAGGCGTCGATGTTGCGCAGGTTCAGCGAGGCGCGGGCCGGGCCGGGGCTGTGCGGATCGGTCGCCAGCTGCTGCTGCAGGGCGGCGTCGCGGGTCTTTTCACGCCACACCTGGGCCCAGCCCAGGAAGAAGCGTTGGTCGCCGGTCAGGCCGTCCAGGACCGGGGCGGGCCGGCCGTTCAGCGACAGGTGATAGCCGTCCAGCGCCACCAGCAGGCCGCCCAGGTCGCCGATGTTTTCGCCCATGGTCAGCCGGCCGTTGATGTGGATGCCCGGCAGGGGTTCGGCGGCGTCGAACTGGGCCCCCAGGACGGTGATCCGCTGCTCGAACTTGGTCGAATCCTCGGCCGTCCACCAGTCGCGCAGGACGCCGTCGCCGTCGACGGTGCGGCCCTGGTCGTCGAAGCCGTGGCTGATCTCGTGGCCGATCACGGCGCCGATGCCGCCGTAGTTGACCGCCGGATCGGCGTTCGGGTCGAAGAAGGGCGGCTGTAGGATGGCGGCGGGGAAGACGATCTCGTTGCGCGGCGGGTTGTAGTAGGCGTTGATCGTCTGGGGCGTCATGCCCCATTCCAGCGGATCGACCGGCCCCTTAAGCTTGTTCAGGTTGTAGGCCCATTCGAAGGCGGCCGCGCGCTCGACATTGCCGTACAGGTCGTCAGGCCGAATCTCGAGGCCGGAATAGTCGCGCCACTTCTCGGGATAGCCGATCTTCACCGTGAAATGGTCGATCTTGTAGAGCGCCTGCTGCTTGGTCTCGTCGCTCATCCAGTCCAGGCCCTGAAGACGCACGCGCATGGCGGCGATCAGGTTCTGGACCAGGGTCTCCATCTGGGCCTTGGACGAGGCCGGGAAGTGGCGGGCCACATATTCCTTGCCCAGGGCCTCGCCCAGGGTGCCGTCAACCAGGGTGACGCCGCGTTTCCAGCGGGGGCGGTTCTCGGGCGTGCCGTTCAACACCTTGCCGCGGAAGTCGAAGCGGGCGTCGACGAATTCCTGGCTCAGATAGGGGGCCGCCTGATCGGCCACATTGAAGGCCTGCCAGGCCTGCAGGGTGGCGACCGGGGTCTCGGCGAACAGCTGGGCCAGGCGCGGGAAGGCGGAGGCCTCGCTGACGATCAGCTGGGGCCGGTCGGCGAAACCGGCGGCCTCGGCCCAGGCGCGCCAGGGGAAGCCCGGCGCGTCGGCGGCCAGCTGGTCCAGGGTGGCGGGGTTGTAGGTCTTGACCATGTCGCGGCGGTCGGCGATCAGCCAGTGACGCTCGGCCACCTGGGTCTCGAAGGCGACGATGTCGGCGGCGGCCTGGTCGGCGTCGGGCCAGCCCGCCAGGGTCAGCATCCGCGCCACATAGGCCTGATAGGCGGTCTTGGCGGCGGCGAACTGGGGGTTCAGGTAATATTCGCGCTCGGGCAGGCCCAGGCCGGCGTGCGATAGATAAACGGCGTAGGCGTCGGGGTCCTTCAGGTCCTCGAACACCGAGGCGCCGAACAGGCTGGAGCCGAAACCGCCGAACGAACGGCCCATCAGGACCGCCAGCTTCTCATGGCTGTCGGCCGCGCGGATCGCCTGCAGGTCGGAGGCCAGGGGGGCGGCGCCCAGCTGGTTGACCCGGGCCTCGTCCATGAAGCTGCTGAACAGGCCGCCGATGCGGGTCGCCTCGGGCGAGCTGGTCGGATTGGCGGCGGCGTTCTCGATGATGGCCTTCAGATAGTCCTGGGTCTGGTCGAACAGGACGTGCCAGTTGCTCCAGGAGGTCCGGTCGGCCGGAATTTCCGTCGCATCCAGCCAGGCGCCGGAGGCGTAGCGGTTGAAGTCGTCGCCCGGCTTGGTCGCCAGGTCGCGGGTGACGGGATCGAAGCCCCAGGTTCCGATGGCGGCGTGGGTCGCGCCGGCGCTCTCGGCCGTGGCGGGGGCGGCGGTCTGGGCCGTGGCGGCGCCGGCCGAAAGGATGACGGCCAGGGCGGCGGTGACCGCATAGAAACGAGACGTTCTGCTCATGAAGAGCTCTCCTGCGAAATGGCGACGCACATTCACGCCCAATCGGGCGCGTTGTCGCCCGCCGAACACCGACATTACAGAAATATAATCCGGCGGCGAGGGCTCAGGCCGGGTTCTGTCGGCAGAAGGCGTCCAGGGCGGCGGGATACAGGCCGTGCTCGGCCGCCAGCACTCGCTGGGCCAGGACGGCGGGGGTGTCGTCCGGCAGGATCGGCACGCGCGACTGGGCCAGGATGGGGCCTTCGTCACAGCCCTCGGTGACCAGGTGGACGGTGCAGCCCGCCTCGGGATCGCCGGCCGCCAGGGCGCGGGCGTGGGTGTCCAGCCCCGGATATTTCGGCAGCAGGCTGGGGTGGATGTTCAGCATCCGGCCGGCCCAGCGCCCGACCAGCCAGGGCGTCAGCAGCCGCATGTATCCGGCCAGGGCCGCGACCTGGACGCCGTGACGGGCCATTTCGGCGTCCAGGGCCTGTTCATGCGCCTGCCGATCACGGCCGAAGAGGCGATGATCGATGGCGACGGCCGTCACCCCCTTGGCCCGGGCCACGGCCAGGCCCCCCGCTTCGGGATTGTTGGACAGGACCAGGGCCACCTCGAAGGCGGCGCCTTCGGCCCGGCCGGCGTCGATCAGGGCCGCCATGTTCGATCCGGCGCCGGAGATCAGGACGGCGACGCGGGTCTTCATCGGCTCAGCCGGCGACCAGCTGGCCGCAGACGAAGGCGGCCTCGCCCGCGTTCAGCAGGGCGGCCAGGACCGGCTCGGCGTTCTCGGGCGCGACGATCAGGATGAAGCCGATCCCGCAGTTGAAGGTGCGGCGCATCTCGTGATCCGAGACCCCGCCGGTATTCTGCAGCCATTCGAAGACATGGGGCAGGGGCCAGGCGTCCCAGTCGAAGGCGGCGCTCAGGCCCTCGGCGATACAGCGCGGGGGATTCTCGATCAGGCCGCCGCCAGTGATGTGGGCCGCCCCCTTGATCAGCCCCGCCTTCATCAGCGGCAGGACCGGCTTCACATAGATGCGGGTCGGCTCCATCAGGGCCTGGGCCAGGGTGCGGTCGCGGGCGAAGGGGGCGTCGTCGCCCCACGACAGGCCCGAGGCCTCGACGATCTTGCGCACCAGGGAATAGCCGTTCGAGTGCGGGCCGGAAGAGGCCAGGCCGATGACCAGGTCGCCGGCCGACTGGCGGTCCAGATAGGGCAGGACATGGCCCCGCTCGACCGCTCCGACCGAGAAACCGGCCAGGTCATAGTCGCCGCCCGCATACATGCCGGGCATTTCGGCCGTTTCGCCGCCCACCAGGGCGCAGCCGGCCTGGCGGCAGCCCTCGGCGATGCCCGCGACCACGCGACGCGCGGCGTCCACGTCCAGTTTTCCGGTGGCGTAATAATCCAGGAACATCAGGGGCTCGGCGCCCTGGGCCAGCAGGTCGTTGACGCACATGGCCACCAGGTCGACGCCCACGCCATCATGCCGCCCGGTCTCGATGGCGATCTTCAGCTTGGTGCCGACGCCGTCGGTGGTGGTGACGATCAGCGGGTCCTCGAACCCCGCCGCCTTCAGGTCGAACAGGGCGCCGAACCCGCCCAGGGAGGCCTCCGCACCGGGGCGTTGCGTCGACCTGGCCAGGGGCTTGATGGCGTCCACCAGCATTTCGCCGGCGTCGATGTCCACGCCCGCATCGGCATAGGTCAGGCCGTTGGTGGGCGAATCCTTGTGCGCCGTCATCGGGAGGGGAGCCTTGAATCGGTGAACGAAAAGTCCCGGCGGCTCTTGCCACACGGGGCGTCGCGGGGGCTATAGCATCCGAATGACGCCGATCACCACCAATGACGCCCTGGTCGCCTTCTGCGAGCGGCTGGCCGGGGCCCCCTTCATCGCCGTGGACACCGAGTTCATGCGCGAGACGACATACTGGCCCAAGCTGTGCCTGATCCAGGCGGCCTCGACGACGGACGCGGGCAATATCGATCCGCTGGCCGAGGGGCTGGACCTGACGCCCTTCCTGGACCTGCTGCGCAATCCGGACATCCTGAAGGTCTTCCACGCCGCCCGGCAGGATGTGGAGATCTTCGTGCGGCTGGGCGCCATGCCCATGCCGATGTTCGACACCCAGGTGGCCGCCATGGCGGCCGGGTTCGGCGACCAGGTCAGCTATGAATCCCTGGTGCGCCAGATGCTGCGCCAGGAGGTGGACAAGGGCAGCCGCTTCACAGACTGGGCGCGGCGGCCCCTGTCGGACGCCCAGCTGACCTACGCCCTGGGCGACGTGACCCATCTGGCGGCCCTGTATCCCAAGCTGCGCGACCGGCTGGACCGGGACGGGCGTCTGGACTGGGTCATGGCCGAGATGCAGGGGCTGACCGATCCCGCCGTTTACGACACCAATCCAGAAAACGCCTGGAAACGACTGAAACCCAAGAAATATTCCGCCAAATATCTGGCGGCGTTCAAGGCGACGGCGGTGTGGCGCGAGCGGGCGGCCCAGGAGCGGGACCAGCCGCGCGGCCGTATCCTGAAGGACGAGGCCATCGACGAGATCGCCACCCAGGCGCCGACCGATCCGGACGCCTTCAACCGCCTGCGCTCCGTGTCCAAGGGATTCGGCGCCTCGCGCCTGGGCCAGGAGTTGAGCGAGGAACTGAGGCGCGTCCTGACCGATCCGGAGGCCCATGCGCCCAAGCTGGAGCGCCCCGCCCACGGCCAGCCGGCGCCGCCGTCGGTGGTGGAGCTGCTGAAGGTGTTGCTGAAGGCCAAGAGCGACAATGCCGGGGTGGCGACCAAGCTGATCGCCAATGTCTCGGACCTGGAGAAGATCGCCCTGGACGACAATGCGCCGGTGGACGCCCTGTCGGGCTGGCGCCGCCAGCTGTTCGGCGAGGACGCCCTGAAGCTGAAACGCGGCGAGATCGCCCTGGTGCTGAACGGGGCGCGGGTCGAGGTGGTCGAGATCGAGGGTTAGGCCCCGGCCGGCGGCTGCCAGAGTTCGATGGGGTTGCCTTCGGGGTCGTGGATGCGGGCGAAACGGCCGATTTCGGGCGTCGCGTCCCATTCGGCCTTGGTCGTGACCTCGATCCCGGCCGCGCGCAGGGAGGCAAGGAGGTCGTCCAGACCCTCCACCCGAAGATTCAGCATCCATCGCTTGTCGGCCGCGAAATAGTCACTGGTTTCCTTGAACGGTGAGAAGACCGTAGGACCGGCCTGCTGGGGCCAGAGATAGACGCCTTCGGGCGCGCCGACGCCCAGATGGGTCAGATACCAGTCGGCGAGGGCCTTGGGGTCCTGCGCGCGAAAGAAGAAGCCGCCGATTCCGGTCACGGGCATGATCGCCTCCGTCCAATGGGATGACCGTGGAGCGGCCGAGGCGGCCTGTCTAGAGGACCAGGGTCAGATCCATGGTCTCGGCCAGGGCCCTGGCCCGGCGCCGGGTCTGTTCGCCCAGCAGAAGGTCAGAATAGTCGGGCGCGGCCGCCAGGCGCAGGGCGCCGCCATCGACCTGCAGACTGGCGTTGGACAGCAGCTCTGGCGACCGCCCCGACAGGTCGCAGCCCAGGCGCATGGCCAGGCCCAGGGCACGGGCGCGGGTCGCGGCGGCGGGCGACAGCAGGCGCGCCATCGTCTGGGGTTCCGGCGTGGCGGAGCCGCCGCCGTAGCGGGCGTTCAGGGCCGTGGCCAGGAAGGCGCGTTCGGAATGGGTCTGGCCCGGCACCGGCGCCCTCAGGACCTGGTCGAAGACCAGTTCGACGCGATGGTCCGGATGAAGGCGGGCGCCCAGGTCGGCCAGGTTACAGGCGGCGTGGGCCAGGACGGCGTCGCGGTCCGGACCGAAGGCGGCAGGCAGGGCGCTCAGGATCGGCGCGATCCAGGCGTCCAGGGCGGCGGGCAGGGCGGGCGAGACCCCCTGACGCAGGCCCAGGGCCGCGCTGCCGGCCAGCAGGGGATCGGCGCCGGCGGTTTCGACGTCCAGGGACTCGAACAGAAGCCCTTCGCGCACGCCCCAGGCCGAGAACTCGATCCGTTTCAGCCCCAGGTGTTCGATCAGCCGGTCCAGGACGACGGCGGCGTGCGGCAGGGTTTCGGCCCGTTTCTTCGACAGGCCCGGGACCTTGTCCAGCGAGCCGGGGGACGCCCGGCCGATCAGACGGGCCAGGTCGCGCGCCTCGTCCGCGCTCATGGCGAACTGGTGGACGATCCGCAGGGGATGGTCGCCGAAGGCCATCCGCACCTGGGCCAGGCTGCGCCAGGCGCCGCCGACGGCGTGAAGGGTCGGGGTGCGGTAGGCGTCGGCGACCCGCGACAGGGCCTTGTCCGCGGCCCCCCTGACGCGCGGGGCGTCGAAACCCTTCTTGCCGGTCAGGGAGAAGGGGCCCAGCGGCAGGGTGACGCCCCGACCGACGCCGCCGTCATCGATGCGGATCAGCTCCAGGCTGGCCCCTCCCATGTCCGCCACGACGCCGCGAGCCGCCGGCGCGCCGGCCAGGACGCCCAGGGCGGCGTAACGGGCCTCGTCCTCGCCCGACAGGATGCGCGGCTGCAGCCCCGTCTCGGCGGCGATGCGGTCGCGGAATTCGGGGCCGTCGGCGGCGTCGCGCACGGCGGCCGTGGCGGCGACGAACAGGGCCTGGGGCTTTACTCCGTCCAGCACGGCGGCGAAGCGGCGCAGCGCCGTCAGGGTCATGGCGCAACCCTCGGGCGACAGGCGGCCGGTCGAGGCCAGATCCCGCCCCAGGCCCGCCAGGACCTTTTCGTTCAGCACCGTCCAGACCGCCCGGCCCTCCAGCCGATACAGGACCATCCGCACCGAGTTGGAGCCGATGTCTATGACCGCGACCTCGCGCGGGGGCTGGGCCGGGGCCATCAGCGACGCTCGTACCGAAGACGGGCGGGCAGGGTCTTCACCTTGCGGCCCCGTCCGGAGAGGCTGGGGTTGGTCATGAAATACTGGTGGGCCGAGAAGGGCCGGTCCGGATCGGCGGGAGCCACGCGCTGATAGGTTCCGTCGGGCTGGAGCGTCCAGGACTGGGCGTCGTCCTTCAGGTTGGCCACCATGATCTGGTCCAGCACCTGGTCGTGAACGGTGGCGTTCAGCACCGGGGTCATCAGCTCCACGCGGCGGTCCAGGTTGCGGGGCATCCAGTCGGCCGAGGCGATATAGAGTTTGGCCTTGTCGTGCGGCAGGTCGTGGCCGTTGGCGAAGCAGACGATGCGGCTGTGTTCCAGGAAGCGGCCGATGATCGACTTGACGCGGATATTCTCCGACAGGCCCGGCACGCCGGGCCTCAGGCAGCAGATGCCGCGCACCACCAGGTCGATGCGAACGCCCCACTGACTGGCGCGGTAGAGGGCGTCGATGATCTCCGGATCGACCAGGGCGTTCATCTTGGCCCAGATGGCGGCCGGCCGGCCCCTGGACGCCGCCTTCATCTCGCGGCTGATCAGGTCGATCAGGGTGGCCTTCATGTTCAGAGGCGAGACGACCAGTTCCTCCAGGTCGTCCGGCGGGGCGTAGCCGGTGATGTAGTTGAACACCCGCGAGGCGTCCCGGCCCAGAACCGGATCGGTCGAGAACAGGCTGAGGTCCGTATAGATGCGGGCCGTCACCGGGTGATAGTTGCCGGTGCCGAAGTGGCAGTAGGTCTTCAGCCCGTCGCCCTCGCGCCGGACGACGACGGACAGTTTGGCGTGGGTCTTGTAGGCGACGAAGCCGAAGACGACGTGGACGCCCGCCCGCTCCATCGCCCGCGCCCAGCGCAGATTGGCCTCCTCGTCGAAGCGGGCCTTGATCTCGATCAGGGCGGTGACGTTCTTGCCGTTCTCGGCCGCCTCGATCAGGGCGGCGACGATGGGGCTGTCCTTGGAGGTGCGATACAACGTCTGTTTGATGGCGATGACGTTCGGGTCGCGGGCGGCCTGGCGCAGGAACTGGACCACCACGTCGAAGCTCTCGAACGGGTGGTGGATCAGCATGTCCTTTTCGCGGATGGCGGCGAAGACATCGCCCGACTGGTCGCGCACCCGTTCGGGGAAGCGCGGCTCGAAAGCGGGGAATTTCAGGTCGGGATGGCCGTCGCGGATCAGTTCGTCCAGCTGGGCCAGGCCCAGCATGCCGTTGACCAGGATGACGTCCTGGGGTGCGGCCTCAAGCTGGTCGATGATGAAGGCGCGCAGGTCGTCCGGCATGGAGGCCTCGATCTTGATGCGCACGACCGAGCCCAGGCGCCGCTGCTTCAGCGCCTCCTCGTATTCCAGCACCAGATCCTCGGCCTCTTCCTCGACCTCGATGTCGCTGTCCCGGATCAGGCGGAACACGCCCTTGTCGAGCACCTCGAAGCCGGGGAACAGGTGGTCGATGAACAGCAGCAGCAGGGTTTCCAGGGTGATGTAGCGCCTGCGCCTCGGCCGTGAACGGCCGTCCCCCGTCAGCCGCCAGAAGCGGCGCACCTGGGTCGGAACCGGCACCAGGGCGTATTGCACCCGTCCGTCCTTGATCCGCCGCAGCCGCAGCGCCAGCGAAAAGCCCAGGTTCGGCAGGAAGGGGAAGGGATGGGCCGGATCGACCGCCAGCGGCGTCAGGACGGCGAACAGCTGGCTGAGGAACTCGGGCTCCAGCCGCTCGCGCTCGGTGCGGCTGACCTTGCCGATGTCGACCACCTCCATGCCGGCGGCGGACAACTCCTTGCGCAATTGGGCCCAGCGGCCCTGCTGCTGGACCATCAGGGCGCCGGCGGCGGCGTTGACCTTCTCCAGCGCCTCGGCGGGGGTCAGGCCATCGGGGGAGACCACCCGCACCCGTTCGCGCACCTGGCCCTTCAGCCCGGCGACGCGGGTCATGTAGAATTCGTCCAGGTTGTTGGCCGAGATCGACAGGAACCGCAGCCGCTCCAGCAGCGGGTGGTCCGGATTTCCGGCCTCCTGAAGCACCCGGGCGTTGAAGGCCAGCCAGGACAGTTCGCGGTTGAAGAACCTCTGGGGCGACTCCATCAGGGCGGGGTCGGCCGTCGACTGGGCCGCGCGCGAGGAGGGAACTTCCTCGCCGGTGGTGGCGTCCGTGATGGCGGCGTCGCTCATGCGTCGGTTCTGGCGCGGTCGTGTGACAGTCGCAAGCGCGAAGGCGTGGCTGTCAGGCCTGCGTGTCGCGGTCGGCGGCGTCCAGCACCAGCCGCGCCGTGGCGCGGGTGACGGGGCGGGGGTCGGCGTCCAGCCGTTCGACGACCTGGGCCGCCGCCTGGGCCGAACGGTCGATGCGCCGCACCAGATAGGCGATCAGGTCGTCGGTCGGGCTGATGCTGCGTTCGGCGAAGCGGGCGCGCAGGATGGCCGACAGGATGGCGTCGTCCGGTTCGGAAATCGCCACGGCCGGGGTGGCGTCCAGCCTGGAGCGGAGATCGGGCAGGACGTGCGGCCAGAGATTCGGCGCGACCCCGGAGGCCAGCAGAAGGGCGCCGCCCGGCGCCCGCGCCAGGTTGAACAGGTGGAACAGGCTCTCGTCGTCCGCCTGGTCCGCATCATCCAGGAGGACGGGGCGGCCCTCCAGTTCCAGCGGGTCGATCAGGGCCGCCTCGACCCCGTCCAGGGCCACCGCCCCGGTCCGTTCGGCCCACAGCCGGGCCAGGTGGCTCTTGCCGCATCCGGCCGGGCCGTGCAGGGCCAGGACGGGGGTGAAGCCGTCGGGCCAGGCCGCCAGGCGCGTGACGGCGGCGCGATTGCTGTCGCTGACGACCAGATCCTCGGCCCGCGCGGGGCGGTCGGCCTGGAGCGGCAGGCGCATCTGCGGCGGCGGAACGGTTCGCGCGGACATAGTGAACGCCATATCATCCCCGACGCCGACGGCGAGCGAGCTTCCATCCACTTCGGTGGACAAGGCGCGGCAACTGTTCAAAACCCGATTGCGCGTGCGGACCGGCCAGGGCCCGTCAGCCTTGACTTTCCGGGGCGATGATGCGCCCTTCCGCCCCTCTCAATTCCCGCCGTTTTCCGCGGCCGTTCCAGACGACATCATCATGCACGCCTATCGCTCCCATACCTGCGGCGCCCTTCGTTCGAGCGACGCCGGATCGAATGTCCGGCTTTCGGGCTGGGTGCACCGCAAGCGGGACCATGGCGGCCTGCTGTTCATCGACCTGCGCGACCATTACGGCCTGACCCAACTGGTGCTGCACCCGGAAACGCCGGGATTCGCGGTGGTCGAGCGCCTGCGCGCCGAAAGCGTGATCCGCATCGACGGCGAGGTGGTCCTGCGTGAAGGCGCCACCGTCAACGCCAACCTGCCGACCGGCGAGGTCGAGGTTCGGGTCCAGGCGGTCGAGGTTCTGTCGGAAGCCGCCGAACTGCCGCTGCCGGTGTTCGGAGAGCCGGAGTATCCCGAGGACATCCGCCTGAAGCACCGCTATCTGGACCTGCGGCGCGAGACCCTGCACCGGAACATCGTGCTGCGCTCGCGGGTGATCGATTCGATCCGCAAGCGCATGGTGGCCCAGGGCTTCCTGGAATATCAGACGCCGATCCTGACGGCCTCCAGCCCCGAGGGCGCGCGCGACTTCCTGGTGCCGTCGCGCCTGCATCCGGGCAAATTCTATGCGCTGCCGCAGGCGCCGCAGCAGTTCAAGCAACTGCTGATGGTCTCGGGCTTCGACCGCTATTTCCAGATCGCCCCCTGTTTCCGCGACGAGGACCTGCGCGCCGACCGGTCGCTGGAATTCTATCAGCTCGACGTCGAGATGAGCTTCGTCACGCAAGAGGATGTTTTTGCGGCGATTGAGCCGGTGATGCATGGGGTGTTCGAGGAGTTCGCCGACGGCAAGGCGGTCGACGCCTATCCCTTCGTGCGCATCCCCTACCGCGAGGCGATCCGCAAATACGGCACCGACAAGCCGGACCTGCGCAACCCCATCGAGATGCAGGACGTCAGCGATCATTTCCGCGACGGCGGCTTCGGCCTGTTCAACAAGATCCTGGCGGCCGACGCCAAGAACGCGGTCTGGGCCATTCCGGGGCCGAAGGGCGGATCGCGCGCCTTCTGCGACCGGATGAACAGCTGGGCCCAGGGCGAGGGCCAGCCGGGCCTGGGCTATATCTTCTGGTCGGACGACCAGGGCGGGTGGGGCGGCCCCATCGCCAAGAACCTGGGCGCCGACGCGACCGACGTCCTGATGAAGGCGGTCGGCATGGGCCAGGGCGACGCCTGTTTCTTCGCCGCCGGCGACCCGGCCGTGTTCCACAAATTCGCGGGCAATGCGCGGACCAAGCTGGGCCAGGACCTGAACCTGATCGGCGACGACGCCTTCCGCTTCTGCTGGATCGTCGACTTCCCGATGTTCGAGTGGAACGAGGACGAGAAGAAGGTCGATTTCAGCCACAACCCCTTCTCCATGCCCCAGGGCGAGATGGAGGCCCTGACCACCAAGGACCCGCTGGACGTCCTGGCCTATCAGTATGACATCGTCTGCAACGGCTATGAGCTGTGCTCGGGCGCGATCCGGAACCACAAGGCCGAGATCATGCTGAAGGCCTTCGAGATCGCCGGCTATGGCGCCGAGGTGGTCGAGAGCCAGTTCGGCGGCATGCTGAACGCCTTCCGCTATGGCGCGCCGCCGCACGGGGGCCTGGCGCCGGGCATCGACCGCATCGTCATGCTGCTGGCCAACCAGACGGCGATCCGCGAGGTCATCGCCTTCCCGCTGAACCAGCAGGGCGAGGACCTGCTGATGAACGCTCCGACCGAGGCGGGCGAGCGGCAGCTGAAGGATGTCCATATCCGCACGGCCCTGCCCCTGAAGGGCTGAGGCCGACGGGTCTCGTCAGGCCGGCCGAGGCGTCAGCGTCCGCGGTCGGACAGGACCAGGGTGCGGGGCGGGGCGGGCGGCGCCGGCGGGGCCGGACGCGCCGGGGCGATGATCTGCAGCCGGTGGCCCGAGCAGGACCGCGCCACCAGGCCGTTGGGCAGGCGAGTCGAGCTGTCGCCGCAGGCGTCGTTGACCTGACTCTGGGTCAGGCCGCGGGCGCCGCTGAGATCGGCGCGGCGGATATCGGTCCGCTCCATCGAGGCGTCAGAGAAGTCGGCGCGGTTGAAGACGCCGCCGGCCAGCCGGGCGCTGTCCAGGGTGGCGTCACGGAACCGGGCGCGGGTGAAATCCCCCGAGGTCAGGTTGGCGGCGCTGAGATCCGAATCGCTGAAATTCGCGCCGACCGCCGTGACATTGGTCAGGGTGGCGCCGAACAGTTCGCTGTCGCTCAGGTCCGCGCGGCTGATGTCCGCACCCCGCAGATTGACCCCGCCCAGTTCGGCGTCCGACAGGTCGGCCTCGATCAGGCGCGCCCCGACGAAGGATGCGCCCTGGGCCTCGGCGCCGCGCAGGTCGGCGCGATTGAACACCGCCCCGGCGAAATTGGCGCCGACCACGGTGACGCCGCGCAGGTCGGCGCGGGTGAAGTCGCTGCCCGAGAAGTTGGAGGCCACCAGTTCGGCGCCGCGCAGATTGGCGCCCACCAGGGTGGCGTTGACGAAGGTGGCGCCGGTGAAGGTGGCGCCGTTCAGATTGCGGCCCGACAGTTCACAGCGGTTGCACGAGCCGCCCAGGGCCACAACCCGCGCCACGTCGCGTTCCTGGAACTGGATCTCGGGCAGGCCCCACGGCCGCTCCAGGGCCTGGGCGGCGGCCGGGACGGAAACCAGGCCCAGCACGACGGCCAGCGCGGCCAGGGGCCGGCTGCACGAACGGTCGGGATTGGGGGACAGGATGCTCACGTCGCCCTGAATGCGCCGGTCGGTCTGCAAAAACCACTTAAATTGCCGTAACCCATGCGTCAGCAATGGGGGATGCGCAGCCCCGGGGGCAGGGTGGTGGCCTCGTCGCCGCAGGCGGCGTTCAGCCGGGCCTGGCTCAGCCCGGTCGCCCCCACCAGCTGGGCCCCGGAGAAGTTGACGCCCGTCAGGTTGGCGCCGGCGAAGGACGATCCCTGCAGATAGGCGCCCACGAAACTGGCGTTGGTCAGGTCGGCGCCCGAGAAGTCGGAACTGGAGAAGACGCCGCCATAGGCCTCGACATCGCGCAGGTCGGCGTTGGTGAAACGGGTGCGGTTCATGACGCTGAGGCTCAGGTCCGCCTGGCGCAGGCGGGCGCGGCCCAGGTTCAGCCCCCGCGCCTCGAGGCCGGAAAAATCGCCCTGGAACAGGTTGCAGCCGGGACAGGAGGCCCCGCGGCGCACCTGGGCGATCTGGCCGGCGTTCTGAGACAGGGCCGGCCCTGCGGCCGCGGCGACGAGGGCGACGGCGGCCAGGATTGAGGACAGGGTGCGCATCTGTGGGGCTCCGCGCGGACCAGAAGGACGCCAGCCTAGGCGCAAAGCCGTTAACCGAGCCCTGCGACGGCGTTTCAGCCCTGGGCGCCCTCGGGCATGGCCGGGGCCGCCCCGCAGGTGTCGCAGATCCAGTCGCCGCCGCGCTGCTGCAAGGCGAAGTCGCCGCAGGCGGGGCAGGCGACGGCTTCGGTGGGTTCGGCCGGCGGCGGCGAGGCGTCGGACCGCTTTCCAAAGGGCAGGACGACCAGATTGTCGGGCGCCGCGCCGCGGGCGAACCCCTTGGAGATGAAGCGCGCCGCCGGCACGGTCTCGACCTCGGGGCCTTCGCCCTCCAGAGCGCCCATGCCCTTGGCGGCCAGAGGGTCGGGATCGGCGTTGGCCAGTTCCTGCCGATCCAGGTAGCTGACCCCCAGCTCGCGGAAGATGTAGTCCAGGATCGAGGTGGCCGAACGGATGGAATCGTTGCCGGTGACCCGGCCGGCGGGCTCGAACCGGGTGAAGACGAAGGCGTCGACGAACTCGTCCAGCGGCACCCCGTATTGCAGGCCGATGCTGATGGCGATGGCGAAATTGTTCATCAGCGACCGGAAGGCGGCGCCTTCCTTGTGCATGTCGATGAAGATCTCGCCCAGTTCGCCATCGTCGTATTCGCCAGTGTGGATATAGACCTTGTGGCCGCCCACGGCCGCCTTCTGGATATAGCCCTTGCGGCGGTCTGGCAGTTTGCGGCGGGTGCGGTCGCGCTCGATGATCCGGGGCGCCGTGGCGGCCGGGGCGGGCGGCGTCGCCTGGAGGGGACGGGCCGCCGGCTCTTCAACGCGCAACAGGTCGGGCAGGAGACCCGCAGGGGGCGTCGCCCGGTGCAGGGTCGCGGCGCGGGCGCCGTCCCGTGCGGCCTGGCCCAGGCTGCGCGCCGCCTGGGCCGCCGTGGCGCGCCAGTCGAGGGAAATGGACGCCGGCGCCGGCAGGTCGCTGAAGGGCTCGGCGGCCGCGCGGGTCAGGGCCTCGATCCCGCTCAGATCGGCGAGGACGGCCTTCAGGGCCTCGGGCGCGTCGGGCCAGTCCTCCAGCCCGTCGTGGCCGAAGGCGTGGGCGGAGGCCTGGGCGATCCGGGCGTCCGAAAGGCCAAGGCGCGTCAGCAGCGACGCTGGGTCCCCTGGGTCCAGCCCCAGGACATCGCGGATGAAACCGGGGTCGAGGACCGGCGGCGCGAAGGCCTGGTCCAGGCTCTGGACCTGATCCAGAGCCCGCTCGACCGCCTCCAGCTCGATGTCGGTGAAGCCCAGGCCGCGCAGGACGCCGTGATCCAGGCCCGGCGCCTCGGCCAGGGTGCGTCGCCCCAACACCCAGCGTTCGGCCGAAACGAGATCGCCGTCGTGGGCCCGGATCGCGCGGGCGACATCCGGGTCGAGGCGAGGCGCGATCTCGCCGTCCTCGGTCTGCCAGGCGTCGCGGGCGGCCAAGGGACCACGGCCCAGGCGCAGACGGGCTTCCGCGTCATCGACGAACAGGCCGATGGCGCCGTGGCGGGCCGCCCTGGTCTTCGCCGCCAGCAGGGACGCGGCGCGGTCGGCGAGGGGATCCGCGAGAGCTTTGGCCGCCTCGGCCCGCTGAACGGCGCGGTCGGACAGTCCGGCGGGCTCGGCCTCGGTCGCGGGGCGGATCGCCTGGGCCAGATCGGCCGATGCGGCGCGCGCGGCGCCGGCGACCAGTGCGGCCAGGGCGGCGGCGCGGGCGGGGGCCGTCTCGCCCAGGGGCAGGCATAGCCGGTCCAGGCCGCCGAGACCCAGGGCGATGGGGCGGACGGCCTCCCTGCGTCGCGCCGCCGCGCCGTCGGAGGCGAAGTCGCAGGAAAGGCTGATATCCAGGACCACGACCCACAGCCGAACCAGGGCTTCCAGCGCCGGGCCCAGGTCGTCACCCGCCAGGGCCGCCAGACGCGGCAGGTCCAGCAGAGCCCGCGCCGCCAGGGGGGCGTCGGCCAGGGTCTCCGCATCGGCGGGATCGAAGGCGACGAGGGTCTGGGCGCCCAGGGCCGCCGTCGCGGCCATCGCCGCCTGGGGCGCGCCCGAGGCGATCAGTTCGCGGTCGGCCAGAAGGACCAGGGGATCGAAGCTGGGCTGAGGCTGGGGCGAGGCGGTCGGAACCTCTCCGGCCAGGGCGCGCAGGATGTCCGCCTCGGCGGCCCCGCAGCGACGCGCCTGGTCGACGGCGCGGGCGGCGGCGGGATTGCGGGCCGGGTCGGCGCAGTCGGTCATGGGGCCCTCGCAGCGGGCGACCGATTGGGCCACGGCGTCCAGCGCGCGAACCACGGCCCCCACGGCGCCGTCGGCGAGCCGCGCCGCCTGACGATCGGCCAGGGCCCGGTCGATGTCGCGCTGGGCCGCCGGGTCGCCCAGGTCGATCAGGCGTGGGGGCGGAGCGGGCAGGGCGGGGTCGTCGGCGATGGGGTGGACCCGCGCGCCGTCGGCGGGGCCGGCGACGGGGGCGGCCAGGCCCAGCAGGACCGAAGCCTCCAGTTCCGCCCGAAAGGTCTCGGCCTCGCGGCCGTCCAGCATGCCGATGACCCGACCCCAGGCGGCCAGCCGCGCGGCCCAGCGGCCGACGCCGCCGCCCAGAACCTGTTCGGACAGCGGCGGGGGCGCGCCCAGGGCGGGCCAGTCGCGCGGCTGGGCGTCGCCCCAGTCCAGCCAGGCCTCGACCTGGACGTCGCTCCATCCCGCGGGGGCGGTCACGGTCTCGACGCCGCCCGACCGCTCGAGGCGCCGAGGCTCCATCGGCGTCTGGGGCAGGTTGGAGAAACGGGGCGAGAAGCGCATCGGCCGGTCCGGACCTCCCTGTGGCGTCGGCGTGCGCCGAGCCTAGGACGTCCGTGGCCTTCAGACCAATAGATGTAGCGGGGTGAGGCCCAGTTACCCCCAAGATATTGGAGATACGCGTTGCGCCAGAATGCTGGACGCGAAGGCGCGCGGTTTCTATGATCCGGATGCGTCGCGCGTCTGTCGCGCGGCGGGCTTTCGCGTGGGTGTCCCGGACGTGCTGAAAAAGATCTTCTCCTGGTGGAACGGCGCGACGATCGGCGCCCTGTTCACCATCGCCAAGCGGGGCGTCCTGGTCGGGACCGACGATTTCGGCAACCGCTATTACCAGTCGCGCGACAACGTCAGCTATGACGGCCGCCGCCGTCGCTGGGTCATCTACAATGGCTATGCCGAGGCGTCGAAGGTGCCGGCCGAATGGTTCGGCTGGCTGCACTACACCCTGGACGAGCCGCCGACCGAGGCGCCGCTGCCGCGCCGGGCATGGGAGACGGATCACCGGCCGAACCTGACTGGCACCCCGATGGCCTGGCGGCCGCAGGGTTCGCTGGCGGCCGAGGCGCGCCGTCCGGCGGCGACCGGCGACTATCAGGCCTGGACGCCGGAATGAGGCGCCAGCGGGCCCTGTTCGTCGGCGCGGGCCTGGCCGTCATCCTGGCGGCGGGCGCCGTGGGCGCGGGCGCCCTGATGGACCTGCCGCAGGACGCCGTCCCCACCTCGCCGGACCCTATCGGCGACATCCTGAAGAACACGCCCCAGACGCCGCCTCCGCAGGCGGTCCAGCCTCAGGCGACCAGCCCGGCGGTCCGGCCTCCGGTCGAAACCGCCCCGGCCGCCGAACCGGCGCCGTCGCGTCCGGTGGTGGCGACGCCGGTCGATCCTGTCGTCGTCGCCCAGGTCGAGGAAAAGGCCGCCGCCGTCGCCGATGACGCCCAGGCCGAGGAGAAGGCCGCGCCCGCGCCGGATGGCCCGCCGGCTCGCCGCCAGAGGCGGCCCGTGGCGGTGATCCAGGCCATCGACAAGATCACGGCCGAGACCATGCAGTTCGAGGTCCAGGTCGGCGGCCGCCCCGTGCGGTTCAACAAGGCCCTGATCTTCAGCGTCCGCGCCTGCGAGGTTTCGGCGCCGGACGAACAGACCGAGGACGCCATCGCCTATGTCGATGTCGCGCTTCAGCCGCGCGGCGCCGCCGCCGGGACCGAGCCGCGCCAGATCTTCCGGGGCTGGATGTTCGCCTCTTCGCCCAGCGTGAACGGGCTGCAGCACCCGATCTATGACGCCTGGGTGGTCGGCTGTAAGGGCTGAAGCGCGGCCGTGACGGCCTGATCTCCGCTCAGGGGCGCGGCCAGAAGCGTCTTGTCCGGGGTGACCCGCAGCGCGGCCTTCAGCAGGCGCAGATAGGCCGATTGCGGTGTCTCGACCGCGCCGAACCCTTTCAGGTGCTCGGTCATGAACTGGGCGTCCAGCAGGGTCCAGCCCCCCAGACGCAGGCGCGCCGCCAGATGCACCAGGGCGACCTTGGACGCGTCGCGTTCGCGGCTGAACATGCTCTCGCCGAAGAAGGCGCCGCCCAGGGTGACGCCATACAGCCCCCCGACCAGCCGCTCGTCCCGCCAGCATTCGATGGAATGGGCGAAACCGCGGGCGTGGAGTTGGGAATAGAGGGCGCGGATCGGGGCGTTGATCCAGGTGTCCTCACGACCCGCCGCCGACTGGGCGCAGCCGGCCACCACGGCGTCGAAGGCCGTGTCCATGCGGATGTCGAACGGATCGCCCCGCACCGTGCGGCGCAGGCGGGCGGGGATGTGGAACCGGTCCAGGGGCAGGACGCCCCGGTCGTCCGGCTCGACGAGGAAGACACGCGGATCGTCGCGCGCCTCGCCCATCGGAAAGACGCCCGAGGCGTAGCAGGCCAGAAGATCGTCGGCGTCGAAGCCTTCGATGGAAGCGGCGCTGAAATCGGGATCGGTCACGGAAATCCTCCCCCATCGGGGGAGGGGGACCGCGTAGCGGTGGAGGGGGCTGACCACTGAAGCCGGAGTTTGGGGCTGGCCCCCTCCACCATGCTGCGCATGGTCCCCCTCCCCCGATGGGGGAGGATCATCGCTTCACTCGGCCTTCTGGCGCTTGGACCATTTCTCCAGCCAGTGGATGTCATAGTCGCCCGACAGGATGTCCGGCTCCTGCAGCAGCTTCTGGAACAGGGGGATGGTGGTGTCGACGCCGCCCACGACCATCTCGTTCAGGCTGCGGCGCAGGCGGGCGACGCATTCCTCGCGGTCGCGGCCGTGGACGATCAGCTTGCCGATCAGGCTGTCGTAGAAGGGCGGGATCGAATAGCCGGCGTAGATGGCGCTATCCAGCCGCACGCCCAGGCCGCCGGGGGCGTGGAAGTCGGTGACCGTGCCGGGTGAGGGGGTGAAGGTCTCGGAATTCTCGGCGTTCACGCGCACCTCGATGGCGTGACCGTCGAAATGGATGTCGTCCTGGGTGAAGGATAGGGGCAGGCCGGCGGCGACGCGGATCTGCTCGCGCACCAGATCGACGCCGGTGATGGCCTCGGTGACCGGATGTTCGACCTGCAGGCGGGTGTTCATCTCGATGAAGAAGAACTCGCCGTCCTCCCACAGGAATTCGATGGTGCCGACACCCAGGTAGCCGATGGCGGCGATAGCCTTGTTGACCGTCTCGCCGATCTTCTTCCTGCCTTCAGCGGAAAGCGCGGGAGAGGGGGCTTCTTCCAGAACCTTCTGGTGGCGGCGTTGCAGGGAGCAGTCGCGTTCGCCCAGGTGGACGACATTGCCGTGGCTGTCGGCGATGACCTGGATCTCGATGTGGCGCGGCTTCTGGAGGTAGCGCTCCATATAGACGGCGCCGTTGCCGAAGGCGGCCTTGGCCTCGGACTGGGCGGTCTGGACGGCCTCGACCAGGTCGTCGGGGGTCATGGCCACCTTCATGCCGCGCCCGCCGCCGCCGGCCGCCGCCTTGACGATCAGGGGGAAGCCGATGGTCTTGGAGGCTTCGATGGCCGCCTCGACCGTCTCGACCTCGCCGTCAGAGCCGGGGACGACGGGGATGCCCGCCTCCATCACCGTCTTCTTGGCGGTGATCTTGTCGCCCATGACGCGGATATGCTCGGCCGTTGGGCCGATGAAGGTCATGCCGTGGGCGGCCACGATCTCGGCGAAGCGGGCGTTTTCCGACAGGAAGCCGTAGCCGGGGTGGATGGCCTGGGCCCCTGTGATCTCGGCCGCCGCGATGATCGAGGGGATGTTCAGATAGGACTTGGCCGCCGGGGCCGGGCCGATGCAGACGCTCTCGTCGGCCAGGCGCACCCACATGGCGCCGCGGTCGGCCTCGGAATGCACGGCGACGGTGGAGATGCCCATCTCCTTGCAGGCGCGATGGACCCGCAGGGCGATCTCGCCGCGGTTGGCGATCAGGACCTTGGTGAACATGGCGATCAGGCTTCCAGGACGACCAGGGCCTCGCCGAACTCGACGGGCTGGGCGTCGCCGACCAGGACCTCGGCCACCACGCCGTCGCGCGGTGACTGGATCGGGTTCATGGTCTTCATGGCCTCGACGATCAGCAGGGTCTGACCCTTCTTGACCTTGTCGCCGACCTTGATGAAGGGCGGGGCCTCGGGCGAGGGCTGCAGATAGGCGGTGCCGACCATCGGCGACTTCACCTCTTCGCCCGAGCGGGCGACGATGGTGGCGGGATCCGACGGCATGGCCGCCGGCGCGGCCACGGGCGCAGCGGCCGGAGCGGGCGCGGCCATCGGGGCGGCGGCGTACTGGACCGGCGCCGGGGCGGCGAACAGTTCGCGGGCGACGCGGATTCGCAGTTCGTCGCGCTCGACCTCGATCTCGGTCAGGTCGGTTTCCTTGAGGATTTCCGCCAGCTGCCGGACCAGGCCGGTGTCGATCTCGTGCGAGGGTTCGTTCTTGATCTTCTTGTCGTCGGCCATGGGACCTTGAGCCTCGTTTCTTCTATGGGATCGAACGGCGTCAGGCCGCCGCCCGTTCCTGAGCCAGTTTCAGAGCAGACCGGACGGCGGCTGCATAGCCCTCGGCGCCCTGGCCCGTGATGATGTCGTCGGCCGCCAGGGACACATAGGAGTGATGGCGGAAGGCCTCGCGGGTCGCCGGATCGGACAGATGGCATTCCACGACGGGAATGGTCAGCGTCTTCAGGGCGTCGAGCAGGGCGATGGAGGTGTGACCGTAGGCCGCCGGATTGATGACCAGGGCCAGGGCCCGGGTGCGGGCCTCCTGGACCCAGTCGACCAGAACGCCTTCGTGGTTGGACTGGCGGAAATCGACCGGAACGTCGCCGGCGGCGGCCTCGCAAAGGCCGCGAACATCGTCCAGGGTCTGCGATCCGTAGATTTCCGGCTCACGCACCCCCAGAAGGTTGAGGTTCGGGCCGTTCAGGACGTACAGGGCGAGGGCTTCGGGCATTCGCTCGGGAAGATGACATCCGGCCGCGCGGATTCGGACCGGCCTTTTAGCTTAGGCGTCGCGGTAATCAAACCATGCGCCGGAAAGAGTGACGTAGCGTCATGCGCATCCAGGTCAACGGCGAACCGCACGAAACCCAGGCCGAAACCGTCCTGGCCCTGGTCCAGGAACTGGGGCTGGACGTTCGCAAGGTGGCGGTCGAACGCAATCTGGAGATCGTGCCCAAGAGCCTGCACGGCGCCACCCCGGTGGCCGAGGGCGACCGGATAGAGGTGGTTCAATTCGTCGGCGGAGGCTGAGCCGGGCCTTTCTAAGCCGCTCGACACTGCCTAAGTCCGGCGCATGAGCAGCACCGACACCTGGACCGTCGCCGGTCGCACCTTCTCCTCGCGCCTGATCGTCGGCACCGGCAAATACGCCGACTACGCCCAGAATGCCGCGGCGGCCGAGGCGGCGGGGGCCGAGATCGTGACCGTGGCCCTGCGCCGGGTGAATCTGAGCGATCCAAGCCAGCCGATGCTGGTGGACCATGTGCGGCCAGACCGGTTCACCTTCCTGCCCAACACCGCCGGGTGTTTCACGGGCGAGGACGCGGTGCGGACCCTGCGGCTGGCGCGTGAGGCGGGGGGATGGGGCCTGGTCAAGCTGGAGGTGCTGTCGAACACGGCGCACCTGTATCCCGACATGGTCGAGACGCTGCGGGCGCTGGACCTGCTGGTGAAAGAGGGCTTCGACGTCATGGTCTACTGCACCGACGACGTGGTCATGGCCAAGCGGCTGGAAGAGGCGGGCGCCGCGGCCATCATGCCGGCGGCCAGCCCGATCGGCTCGGGCCTGGGCATCCAGAACCGGGTCAATATCCGGCTGATCGTGGAACAGGCCAAGGTTCCCGTGCTGGTGGATGCCGGGGTCGGGACGGCTTCGGACGCGGCCATCGCCATGGAACTGGGCTGCGACGCGGTGATCGCCAACACCGCCATCGCGGCGGCCAAGGACCCCATCGGCATGGCGCGGGCCATGAAGCACGCGGTCATCGCCGGACGCGAGGCCTATCTGGCGGGCCGGATGCCCAAACGGATGTACGCCAGCGCCTCGTCGCCGCTGAACGGCCTGATCTGAACCGGCGAATTGCGGCTTGGCCTCGGCGGCGCGACGCGCGATGGTGCGGGCGGGAGGCTTCATCATCATGCGCAAGACCCTGCTGACGCTGGGCGTTCTGACCTTCGGCATGGCCGCGCCGGCGGCGGTGGCCGACGCCACGCTGGACGCCGCGACCCTGGCCCTGCTGCAGAACCCGCCGATCTGCGGGGAGGCGGGATCGGCCGACAGCGCCGATCCGGCGGCTTCCATGGTCATGGTCGACGGCTTCGGGACCGGGGGCTTCGCCGTCGATACGGCCAACCCCGAGGCCCAGGCCTGGTTCAACCATGCGGTCAAGCTGCGCTGGGCCTTCGAGCATTCGGAATCGGTGCGCGCCTTCCGCAAGGCCCAGTTGCTGGATCCGGCCTGCGCCATGTGCGTCTGGGGCGAGGCCTGGGCCATCGGCCCCAACCTGAACGGCGGGGGCAATGACGACGCCTCCCTGGCCGTGGCCCTGAAACAGGCGCGCAAGGCCCGCAAGATGGCGCGCCACGTCTCGCCGATGCAGCGGCAGATGATCGACGCCCTGGTCCAGCGCTATTCCGGCCGGACCGAGACGCGCGCGAGCCGCTTCGCCCGCGCCATGGACCGCATCGCCGTGGCCCATCCCAACGACGTCACCGTGGCGGCGATCACGGCCGACGCCTGGATGCTGAAGGCCGACGACTGGTGGACGCCGGAGGGGGAGGCGGCCGATGCGGGCATCACCCGGGCCATGGGCCTGCTGGAGCACGCCCTGGCGGTCAATGCCGACGATCCGGGCGCCATCCACCTGTATATCCATCTGACCGAATGGTCGGACGACCCGCACAAGGCCATCCCCTATGGCGAGCGGCTGGCCGCCCTGGCGCCGGGGGCCAGCCACCTGGTGCACATGCCGTCGCACACCTTCTATCGCGTCGGGCGATACAAGGACGCCATGATGTCCAACGTCAACGCCGTGGCGCTGGACCGCCGCTATGACCAGTTGGCGCGGCCGCCGGGCGGGGTGCCGGGCATGCCCCTGCATGGGCACAACATCCATTTCGGCATGGGCGGCGCCCTGATGGCCGGAGGGGGCGAGGAGGGGCTGAAGCTGGCCGAATGGTTCCTGGCCACCTATCCCGACATTCCGGCCCAGAACGTCTGGCGCCAGGCCATGGCGCACAACGCCTACGCCAACTACGGCCGGTTCGCCGACCAAGCCGCCATCGACGCCCTGGCCGAGCCGGACGCGAGCCGGCCGATGCTGCGGATCAGCTGGCGCTATGCGCGGGGCGAGGCGGCGGCGCGGCGCGGCGACGCCCTGGCCGTCAGGGCCGAGGCCGAGGCCATCAGGACCCTGCGCGAGGCCATGACGGCGGCGCCCGGCCGGATGGGCAAGCTGCAGGCCGAGTTCACCGAGGTGTCCCAGCGGGTGCTGGAAGGTCGGGCCGCCATGATCGAGGGCAATGCCGCCGCCGCCGTCGCCGCCTTCACCCGCGCGGCCCAGCTGCAGGCCGGGGATGACGGCCATGAGGGCGGCGACCCGCCCGCCATCTGGTATCCGACCCGCCGCAGCCTGGCGGCCGCCATGCTGGTGGGCGGCGATGCGGAGGGGGCGCGGGCCAAGATTCTGGAACTGCTGGAAGACTGGCCCAGCGATCCTTACAGCCTGTTCGTCCTGGCCGAGGCCGAAACCGCCCTGGGCCATGCCGAGGCGGCCGAAGAGGCGCGTCGTCGCGCCCGCGTCGAATGGGTCGGCGGAGACATGGCCCTGACCCTGGCCTGACCCTGGCCTGATCCTGGCCTGATCCGTCAGGCGGCGGGCGCCGCCGTGCGGTGCGGCGTTTCGGCCGGGGCGGACTTGGCGGCGACGATCATCCGCTCGACCTCGGCCGGTTCGATGGTCGTGGTGGTGCGGCCGTTGATGAAGAAGGTCGGGGTGCCGACCAGGCCCAGGGTCGCCGCGGTGGTGTGGATGTCGGCCAGGTGACGGCTGGTCTCGGGCGCGTCGATGACGGCGTGGGCCTGGGCCGGATCGACGCCGTTGGCGGCCAGGATGCGGGCGATCGCGGCCTCGTCCAGGGCCGGCTCGCGCAGCATGGCCTCATAGACGGCGAGGTATCGGCCCTGTTTGTGCGCCGCCAGGGCCGCCCGCGCGGCCAGTTGCGACGTCGCCGCCTGGCCCGGACGGTCCAGGATCGGCCAGTCCTTGAACACGAACCGCACCTCCGGATGGGCCCGCATCAGGCGCAGGAAGTCGGGCGTCACCGCCTTGCATCCCGGACAGCGGAAGTCGAAGAATTCGATCACCGTCACCTTGGCGTCGGCGGGGCCGAAACTGGGGTCGCGCGGGTCGGGCGCCAGCAGGCCCGGATTGGCCGCCGCATTGGCGTTGATCGTCTCGACCCGGTTGGAATCCTCGCGCGCCTGACGGGCCTGGACCATCTCGTCCAGCAGTTCCGGATGGGACAGGAGATAGCCTCTGACCCGTCCGTCCATCCCGCCCAGCCAGGATGCGGCCGACAGGCCCAGGGCGACGACGGCGACGGCCAGGGCCGCCAGTCCGACGCGGCGATCGGTCATCCAGGGGCGCGCGGCCGGGTGATCGTTCGTGGAAGGGTCTTGGGTCATTGTGTCGGCTCAGGGAACAGGTTGCATCTGCACGCCGGCGGTGCGGCGCTGGCGGCGTTCGAGGTCGTCGAGATCGTCCTGGGTCGCGCCGGACGCGAAGACGATGTCCAGGGCGCGCCGATATTCGGGCGTGTTCCGTTCCAGCATGTCGCGGGCGCGCAGGGCGAACTGGGTCGCCTGCTGGGTGTCGCGGGCGGCGAAATACATCTCGGCCGAGGCCAGCCGCGCCTCGCCCTCCTTGCCCTGGCGGGCATAGGCCTGGCCCAGCAGCCGCCAGGCCATGGTGTTGTCGGCCTCCATGGCGGTGGCGCGTTTCAGCTGATTGACGGCGGCGTCCAGGTTGTCGGCGTCGCCGCTTTCCAGCAGGGCGTGGGCCAGGTTGACGCGCAGCAGGGGGGCGTCGGGCTTCAGCTCCACCGAACGCTGGTGCGCCGCCACGGCGTCGGAAGGGCGGCCCTCCTCGAACAGGATCTGGCCCTTCAGCTCCCAGAAGTAGGGGTTCTCAGGATCACCCTCCAGAAGGGCGTCCACGGCGTTCAGCGCCTTTTCCGTCTGACCGGCGCGATACCAGGCGATCGCGCGGGCGTAGCGGGCCGGCAGGCTGTCGTCGGTTTCCGGATAGAGGCCCAGGGTCGCGTTGGGGTGGTCCATGAAGCCGTGGATCTTGGCCAGGATCAGGGCGTGCTGGGCCATCCGTTCGGGACTGTCCGTGCGGCCGTAGTTGGCCGAGGCCTCGGCCGGACGGCGCAGGGCCTCGATCCGCTGGGACGACAGGGGGTGGCTGCGGAAATAGGGATAGCGGCGGGCGTCCGAGAAGACCTCCTGAGCACGGAAATTCTCGAAGAACTGCACCAGGCCGCGGCTGGATTCTCCGGCCCGGTCCAGGGCGCGCAGGGCGGTCAGGTCGGCCTCGCCCTCCTGGCTCTGCATGTATTTCAGCGCGCCCAGGGTCCCGAAATACTGGCTGGAGCCCAGTAGGGCCATGGCGGCGTCGGGCGCGCCCGCGGCCATGGCCAGGGCGCCCAGGGCCATGCTCATCCAGAAGGGCTGGGCGCCGGCGGCCTGGGCCCCGTCGCGCATGGGGTGGCGGTTCTTGATGTGGCCGGCTTCGTGGGCGATCACCCCCAGCAGCTGATTGGGGTTCTGGGTCCGCAGGATCAGGCCGGTGTTGACCCCCATGATCCGGCCGCGCGTGGCGAAGGCGTTCAACTCCGCGTCATTGACCAGCAGCAGTTCCACATCGCTGGGCTCCAGCCCCATGGCGACGAAGACCGGGTCGGACCATTCGCGGATGATGCCTTCGATCTCGGTGTCCCGGATGATGCTCTGGGCCGAGGCGGGGAAGGCGGCCAGCAGCATGGCCAGCCCCGCGAGCGGGGCGGCGACCAGGGCGCGAAGGCGGACCAGCCAGGACATGACGACTCCCTAAAGCCAGGCCCGGTCAGGCGGCCTCCGGGTCGGATCGAGGTGATCTGACGCCAAAAGAGACCGGCTGACCAGCGCGGAGCGAAACCGGCGTCCGGCGGGACAGCGTCCGACCGAACCGACTTCACTCCAAGGCCTTGCCTGAACCTGGGGCCGCTTTATGGCCCCGGGCGCTATTTGCGGCCCCACCAGCCGCGCTTGGGCTTGGCCGGCGGCGCCGCGATCTGGGTCGGATCGTCGGCGATGATCGAGGCCAGGTCGGCCTCGGGCGCCGGGGCGGCGACCGGTTCGGCCAGGACGGCCGGTTCCGGCTGGGGCTGGGTTTCGGGCTGCGCCTCCGGTTCCGGAGCCTGTTCCGGCTCCGGCGTGGATGGGACGAAGGGTTCGCCCTCGGGCTCGGCCTCGTTCGGCTCGATGGCCGTTTCGACAGCCGAGTCCGGCGTGGCCGAGGCCGAGGCCTTGCGGCGAACCCGGCGGCGTTTCGGTTCGGCCGGGATGACCGGGGCGGATTCGGCCGCTTCGGGAGTTTCGTCAGCCAGGATCACGGCGGCGGGGGTGCCGGGCGAGCCGTCCGGGGGCATGCCCTCGGCCGTGGCCCGGGCCTCGACCTTGACCTCGTGGGCCAGGCCGCCGCGACCCCGGCCGCGACGCCGCCGACGACGGCCGCCCTCGCGTTCACCGCCCGCCTCGCCTTCAGCCTGCTCACCGTTCGCCTCGGCAGCCTCGGTCGAGGGCGCGGAGGCGCGTTCCGGACGTTCCGGGTTCAGCGGGTCGAACCAGACATAAGGATCGTCCAGCGACGGGGTGCGGGCGCGGACCCAGCCATAGACGTCGCGGTCGCCGTCCTCGCGGACACGGCGGCCGCCGCGACGGCCCCGGCGACGGCGGCGGCCGCCTTCGGAATCGTCATCGTCGTCCTCGGCCGCGACCGGCGCCTCGTCGGAGGCGTCATCCGGCCGGCCGCCGCGACGGCGGCGACGGCGGCCCCGACCGCGACCGTCCTCGGCGCGCTCCGAGCGTTCGCGCGCCTCGTCGTCGTCATCGTCCTCGCGGTCGAGATCGGACTCGTCCTCGTCGTCGATGATCTCGTCGTCGTCGCCGTCGTCCTCCTCGGTCCAGGCGGCGTCGTCATAGCCGTCATCCAGATCCGACAGATCGGCGGTCGTCTCGGGCGGGGTGAAGTCCTCGTTGGTCTCGGTGCGGTCCAGAGCGTGTTCGCCCTGGGCCAGGCTGTCGTCGATCTGGATGACGACGTTCAGGCCGCGGCGCTCCAGCAGGCGCTGCAGATAGTCGCGCTTGTGGTTCAGGATATACAGGGCCACCGCCGTGCACAGACGCAGGGTGACCGACCCGGCCCCGTTCTTGCCCGCCTCGATATCGACGGCGCGCAGGGTCATCAGGGCCGCGCTCTCGGCCGAACGGATGCGGCCGGCGCCCTGGCAATGCGGACAGACCTCGGTCGCGCCCTCGATCACGCCCAGGCGGCGGCGCTGGCGGCTGATCTCCATCAGGCCGAAGCCCGAGATGCGGCCCATCTGGATGCGCGCGCGGTCGCGGGCCAGGGCGTCCTTCAGCACCTTTTCGACGGCGCGGTTGTTCTTCGACTCCTCCATGTCGATGAAGTCGATGACGATCAGGCCGGCCAGGTCGCGCAGGCGCAGCTGGCGCGCCGCCTCGACGGCGGCCTCCATGTTGGTCTTGTAGGCCGTTTGCTCGACGTTCCGCTCCTTGGTGGCGCGGCCCGAGTTGACGTCGATGGCCACAAGGGCCTCGGTCTGGTTGATGACCAGATAGCCGCCGGACTTCAGCGGCACGACCGGCTGGTGGATCTGGCCCAGCATTTCTTCGATGCCGTTGGCCGCGAACAGCGGACGCGAGCCCTGGTACAGGTGGATCTTCTTCGCCTGGGACGGCATCAGCACCCGCATGAAGTCGCGGGCCTGTTTGAAGCCTTCGACGCCTTCCACCTGGATGCCGTCGAATTCCTTGTCGTACATGTCGCGCACGGCGCGGCGGACCAGGTTCTCCTCCTCATAGATCATCGAGGGGGCGTGGGAACGCAGGGTGGTCTCGCGGATCGTCTCCCACAGGCGCAGCAGATATTCGTAGTCGCGCTTGATCTCGGCCTTGGTGCGCTTGGCGCCGGCGGTGCGGATGATCAGGCCCATGCCCTTGGGCACGTTCAGGGCCGAGGCGGCGGCCTTCAGCCGCTTGCGGTCGGTGGCGCTGGTGATCTTGCGCGAAATGCCGCCGCCCTTGCCGGTGTTGGGCATCAGCACGCAGTAGCGGCCGGCCAGCGACAGCCAGGTGGTCAGGGCCGCGCCCTTGCCGCCGCGCTCGTCCTTGACGACCTGGACCAGCAGGATCTGGCGGCGCTTGATGACGTCCTGGATCTTGTAGCGCCGCATCAGGCGCCGTTTCAGACGTTCCTCGTCGGCCAGCTTGGCTTCGGGATCGGCCTCGTCGTCGGTCGACTCGCGGCCCAGATCGTCTTCGTGATCCTCGTCGCTGTCCGCCTCGGCCATGATGGCTTCGCGGTCGGCGACCGGGATCTGATAGTAGTCCGGGTGGATTTCGTTGAAGGCCAGGAAGCCGTGGCGGTTGCCGCCGTATTCGACGAAGGCGGCCTGGAGGCTGGGCTCTACGCGGGTGACCTTGGCCAGGTAGATATTGCCGCGAAGCTGGCGCCGGGCCTTGGATTCGAAGTCGAATTCCTCAAGCTGGCGGCCGTCCACGATGGCGACGCGGGTTTCTTCCGCGTGCGCCGCATCGATAAGCATGGTCTTTGACATCAAAAGTCTCTCTCTGGCGCGCCAGGCCGGGCGGCCGGAGAACGGGTCTCCGATCGTGGGCGGCTCGCCGAATGGGATGGGGGGCCGGGGCGCGCATCATCCCTCCGCCGATGGCGGAAGCGGCTCCGAGGAGCTTCAAGGGAGCGCAGGCGGTCAGGCCCATGGTTTCAGATCGGTCCTGGCTCCCTCCGCGACCAGGCGCGAAGACCGGAGCCGGTCCTCGAACCGTCGGACGGGCCGGACGATTCTCGGAGAGGTGAAAGGTCTAGGCCGCGAGGAGGACGCATCCGAAGCCCGGGGGCCTGGGGACGCGGTCGGTTCGCGAGCGGACAAAGCATAGGGATTGCGTCACGGAATTGAAAGCGTCCTGGCCTTAACCCAATGCAAGGACTGATCGGGCATGGTGCCGCCCGAGTATGGTCACCAGACAGGCGCCGTCAGAATGAACGGTCAAAGGCTCTCAGGGCTCCGGAGGTGGGGCGCGCGGGAATGGACGATGACGGCCCTGGCCCTCGTCGTGGTCTGCGCCGTCCTGCTGACGGCCGGGCGTGGGCTGGCGTCGGGCGCGACGGGCGAGGTGCTGGGCCTGCGGTTCGGCGGCGACGGCCAACGAACGCGCGTGGTGGTCGACCTGGAGCGTTCGACCCGGGGCGTGGTCATCGATGACGGCGCCGGCGGCCGCGTCACCCTGGCGCTCAGCGGCGTCGCCGCCGGGCGGGGGCTGGGCGGCGCCGGTTCGGGCCTGGTCAGCGGCTATCGCGTGGCCAATGCGGGCGGGGCGTCGCGGGTCCAGCTGGACCTGGCCCAGACCGCCGAGATCGAACGCCGCTTCCTGCTGCCCCCCGGCGACGGGGTGCCCCAATTCCGTTATGTGATCGACCTGAAGGCCAAGTCCGCCGCCGCGGCGACGCCTCGCGCATCCACGGCGGCCGCCGCGCCGGCTCGGGCCCCGCGTCGGCAGGCGACCAGCGGGCGGCGGCTGATCGTGGTGGACGCGGGCCACGGGGGCCGCGATCCCGGCGCAGCGGGCGCTCAGTCGCGCGAGAGCGCCGTGACCCTGGCCGCCGCCCTGATGCTGAAGTCGGAACTGGAGCGCACGGGCCGGTATCGCGTCCGCCTGACCCGCGACAGCGACGTCTATGTGGGCCTGTATCGCCGGGTCCAGATCGCCCGCGACGCCGGCGCCGACCTGTTCATCTCGCTGCACGCCGACGCCGGGGCCGATCCCGCGACGCGGGGCGCCAGCGTCTATACCCTGTCGGAACAGGGGGCGGGCCGCGCCGTGCGCGAGTTCACGCGAGGCGATAACTGGCACCGGTCGCTGAACCTGCCGGGCCGCGACCCGTCGGTGGACCGTATCCTGCTGGACATGACCCAGCGGGCGACCCAGAACCGCTCGGCCCAGTTCGCGCGGGTTCTGCTGACCCATCTGGAGGCGGCCGAGCGTCCGCTGCTGCGTCGCAGCCATCGTGACGCCGGCCTGGCGGTCCTGCTGGCGCCCGATGTGCCGGCCGTGCTGCTGGAGATGGGCTTCATCACCAATCCCGAGGACGAGCGGGCGCTGAACGACGAACGCGCGCGCCGCCGCCTGATGCGCGCCGTGGCCGAGGGCATCGATCGCTATTTCAACGAGCCCGCGCCCGGCATGATGATGGCGTCCGCCGCCCTGTCCTCGGGCGGGCGGCCCTGAACACCTAGACCATTCCGGCCTTCTTCAGGGTCTTCCAGGCCTTGATGACCCGCTGCAGCTTGGCCTCGGCCCCGCGATCGCCGCCGTTGGTGTCGGGGTGGCAGCGTTTCAGAAGCTCATGATAGCGGCGCTTGATGTCGGCGCGGGTCGCCCCGGCCTCGAGGTCCAGGTCGGCCAGGGCGCCGCGTTCCAGCTTGCCCAGGCGCGACGCCTCCTCGGCCTTCGCCGTGGAATGCGAGGCGGTGCGGCGACCGAACAGGCCGAAGCTGTCGCGCCATGATCCGGCGCCCGTATTGGCGTTCGAGCCGAATTTGGCGGCGAAGGCGGCGGCTTCGCGGGTGAATCGCCCGGCCTTCATCTCCCAGGTGGGACGGCCGCCGGTCATGGCTTCGTTTTCCTGGGCCGCGCGGACCTCGCCCTCGCTCATCCCAGCATAGAAATTCCAGCCCTTGTTGTATTCGCCGGCGTGCCCCTGACAGAAGTCATAGAATTCCCCCAGCTTTTCGCGCGACTTTGGCGCGCGCGCGGTCGCCGGGCGGCTGCAGTCGGGCCACTGGCAGGGCGTTTCGCCGGGCTTGAGGCGCAGCACATCCTCCGCCGCCGGGTCCTCGGGCGGGCGGATACGCATGTCCTTGAAGCGGGGCTTGTACTGGAATGAGGCCGACATCGCCTCCAAGTGTAGGCGCGAATTGGACGTCATCAAGGAAGTCGCCGTGTCCGAAGGCCCGATCACCCAGGAAATCCACCGCAAATTGACCGAGGCCTTCGCGCCGACACGGATTCGGGTCGAGGACGACAGCGCCCGACACGCCGGCCATCATCACGAAGGCGGGGTCGACGGCCGCCCGGGCGGCGAGAGCCATTTCAACCTGACCCTGGTCTCGACCGCCTTCAAGGGCCAGTCGCGGGTCGCCCGCCAGCGGGCGGTCAACGCCGTGCTGAAGGCCGAACTGGCCGGGCCGGTCCACGCCCTGTCCATCCGCGCCCTGACCCCGGACGAGGATATGGCGGGGTAGCCGGGGGTTGAGGAAAATCAGCGTTCACTTCGTCTTAGAAACTTGGTCCTAGCGTCACGCCCAACGACAAATCGCTGAGGGGCGGGGGCATGGTGGGATCGGAAGGCGCAGCGAAGAGTCTGGCTCCCGGGCAAAGGCCCGGGGAGGCCGCACAGGCCCTGACCGCCATCCTCCAGACCCAGTATCTGCGTTATGTGATCATCGCCAGCTGGGGCCTGGGCCTGTGCGGCGTGGTCGGCTGGCGCACGGCCCTGGTCTGGTTCGTGGCCACGGTCGGGGCCGGCGCCCTGCGCGGCGCCTTCGAGATGCGTCTGAGCGACCGTGTCGGCGCGGGCTGGGGTCTTCTGTTCCCGGCCGTGGCGACGGCGACGACCGCCGTCTGGGCCGTGGCGCCGCTTCTGGCCTGGTTCTCGGGCAAGCCGTTCGGCCATGAACTGGCCGTGGCCCTGCTGGTGTCAGGCTATGTGCTGGTTTTCGCCCAGCTGCGCAGTTCGCCGCGACAGGCCCTGGTGATCTCCTCGCCCTATGGCGTCGCCGCCCTGGCCGTCCTGGCCAGCCTGTGGGGCGGGCCGCTGTTCTGGCCGTTCCTGGCCGCCGCGCCCCTGACCGGGGCGGGGCTGTTCGTCCTGGTCATGATGACCATGCTGCGTGAAGAGCGCATCCGCGCCTTCCAGGAACACCAGGCCCATCTGATCGAGGAGCTGGAGAGCGCACGCGACAAGGCAAATGCGGCGTCCGAGGCCAAGTCCAACTTCCTGGGCGTCATTTCGCACGAACTGCGTACGCCGATGAACGGCGTCCTGGGCGCGGCCCAGCTGCTGAGCGCCACCCGGCTGGAGACGACCCAGCGGGAATACCTGTCGATCATCCGCAACTCGGGCGACAATCTGCTGAGCCTGCTGAACGACATCCTCGACATGACCAAGATCGAGGCCGGCAAGATGACCTTCGAGGTCGTCGATGTGAACGTCGAAGAGCTGGCGCGGCGCGTGACCGGCCCCTTCGAGGCCCAGGCCGAGGCCAAGGGTCTGACCTTCATCTCGGAGTTCGAGGGCGAGGTGCCGTCGGTGGTGCGCGGCGATCCGCTGCGCGTCTGCCAGGTGGTGCAGAATCTTCTTTCGAACGCGGTGAAATTCACCGACCGGGGCGAGATTCGCTATTGCGTCCGTGGCGAGCGGATCGGCGAAAATCGGGTGCGCTTCGACTTCGTGGTGACCGACAGCGGGTCCGGCATCGCGCCGCATGACCTGGAGCGGCTGTTCCAGCCCTTCACCCAGGTCGACGCCTCCTCGACGCGCCGCTTCGGCGGCACCGGCCTGGGTCTGACGATCGCCCGGCGCATGGCCAATATCATGGGCGGCGACATCACGGTCGAATCCGAGATGGGCAAGGGCTCGGTCTTCTGCCTCAGCCTGGAGGCCGAGGTGGTCGAATGGGCCCCCGTGCGCGAAACCGAGGTCATCGACGCCCAGATCGAGGACGGCGAACACCTGAATGTGCTGGTGGTCGAGGATCATCCGGTCAACCGCATGATCCTGGAAGCCTGGATGGGCTCGGCGGGTCACCAGGTCACGGCCGCCGAAAACGGCGAGATCGCCGTCCAGGTGGCCAAGGGCCAGCGGTTCGACCTGATCATCATGGACGTCAACATGCCGGTCATGGACGGCCTGACCGCAACCCGCCTGATCCGCGAGGAGGAGGGGGCCAACCGCGAGACGCCGCTGGTCGTTCTGTCGGCCTCGGCCCGCATCGAAGACCACCAGGCGGGACTGGACGCCGGCGCCGACGCCTATCTGAACAAGCCGATCGATTTCACCGCCCTGGCAGCCCTGATGGGGCGGGTGTCCGGCGGCCGAGAGGCGGTCCGTGTCGCCGAGGGGCACCCGACCCTGTCGTCCGTCGCCGCCTGATTGCGGCGGAAAGCCGGCGCGCGCCTGAACGACAAGTGAGCGTAGCGGTTCAGGCGCGCCTCAGCCTGGCCGGTCCATTCTGCACCCGGGTCGATCGGACCCGCCCGCAGAAGGACTATCGAGATGAGCCATAAATTCCTCGCCGCTTCGGTCGCTGCGGTCATGGCCCTGGGTTCGCTGGGCGCCGCGACCGCCGCCGCCGCCCAGGCCCGCCCGGGTCATCCGGCCGCCCATGCCCAGGCCCGTCCGGGCCAGGCGCCGACCCGGGCCCAGCCGCCGCACGTTCGGCCGGCTCCGGCCCCCGCGCCGTCGATGCAGCGCTGGCAGCGGTCTTCGCATCGCTATCAGGCTCCCCGCTATGTCGCGCCGCGCGGCTATCTGGCGCGGACCTGGTCCTATGGCCAGCGGATGCCGACGGCCTATCGCACCCGGACCTATGTGGTGAACGACTATGGCCGCTATGGCCTGCGCGCGCCGCCCCGCGGTTATCAATATGTCCGCAGCGGCGATGACGTGGTCCTGGCCGCCGTGGCCACCGGCCTGATCGCCGCCGTCATCGCCGGCCTGTTCAACTAAGGCCGGTCCGGCCGATCGGCGCCCCGGAGGGAAACCTCCGGGGCGCTTTTCGTTTGAGCAGGGCCGTGCGTGAATGAGGTCGGATGCGCGCCTTCGCCGAATTGCTGGACCGCCTGTCGCTGACCGCGTCACGCAACGCCAAGCTGGTGCTGGTGCGCGACTATCTGCGCGCGGCGCCGGATCCTGATCGAGGCTGGGCCCTGGCGGCGCTGAGCGGCGACCTGACCTTTGATGCGGCCAAGCCGGCCATGATCCGCAAGGCGGTCCAGGCGCGGGTCGATCCGGTGCTGTTCGGCTGGTCCTATGACTATGTCGGCGACCTGGCCGAGACGGTCGCCCTGATCTGGCCGAGCGACCCCGGCCATCGTCCGAACCGCGAGCCGCAACTGTCGGAGGTCGTCGAGGCCCTGCGCGTCGCGGGGCGCGGAGAGGTTCAGGGGCTGCTGGAAGCCTGGCTGGACGCGCTGGAGCCCAAGGGGCGGTGGGCCCTGCTGAAGCTGATGACCGGGGGACTGCGCGTGGGCCTGTCGGCGCGCCTGGCCAAGACGGCGGCGGCCATGATCCGTCCGGCCGCCACGCCCGAGCCGCCCGATCCGGAGGGTGGGGAGGGCGACCGCAGGCTCGATCCGGTCGATGTGTCGGACATCGAGGAGGTCTGGCATGGGCTCAGCCCGCCCTATGCCGACCTGTTCGCCTGGCTGGAAGGCCGCGCCGAACGCCCCAGCACCGAGGCCCCCGGCCGTTTCCGCCCGGTCATGCTGGCGGTCGCCGTCGACGAGGCGGTCGACTTCCCCAAGCTGGCGCCGGCCGATTTCGCCGCCGAATGGAAATGGGACGGCATCCGGGTCCAGGCGGTGCGCGAGGGCGGGGTCGAGCGCCTGTTCTCCCGAACCGGCGACGAGATCGCCGCGACCTTTCCCGACCTGATGGCGGGCCTGCATTTCGAGGGCGTCGTCGACGGCGAGCTTCTGGTGCGCCGCGATGGGGCGGTGGCGCCGTTCGGAGACCTGCAGCAACGGTTGAACCGCAAGACGGTCGATCCGAAACTGGTCGAGCGGTTCCCGGCGGCCATCCTGGCCTATGACCTTCTGGCCCTGGACGGCGAAGACCTGCGGGGCCTGTCTCTGGCGGAACGGCGACGACGACTGGAGGCTCTGGTCGCGGGTCATCCAGGGGACCGTTTGCATCTTTCGCCGGTGATCCCGTTCCGGGCCTGGGACGATCTGGCCGCGCTTCGGGCCGATCCGCCGGTTGGGGCGGCGGCCGAGGGGCTGATGCTGAAGCGCTGGGACAGCCCCTATGTCGCCGGCCGGCCCAAGGGGCCGTGGTTCAAGTGGAAGCGCGACCCGCACCTGATCGACGCCGTCCTGATGTACGCCCAGCGGGGGCACGGGAAACGCTCCAGCTTCTATTCCGACTACACCTTCGGCGTCTGGACCGAAGAGGGCGCCCTGACGCCGGTCGGCAAGGCCTATTTCGGTTTCACCGACGAGGAGCTGAAGCAGCTGGACAAGTTCGTGCGCGACCACACGGTGGAGCGGTTCGGCCCCGTGCGCTCGGTGCGGGCCGAGCGGGAGTTCGGCCTGGTGCTGGAGGTGGCGTTCGAGGGGTTGCAGCGTTCGACGCGCCACAAGTCCGGCGTCGCCATGCGCTTTCCGCGTATCAGTCGCATCCGCTGGGACAAGCCGGCGCGCGAGGCCAACACTCTGGACGACGTCATGGACCTGCTGGACCGGATCGAGGCCGGTGGCGGGCGAATAGTCGTCTGATTTCAGCGCTTCGGGCTTCCAATCCGGCCTTTAGGCGTTAGACCCGGCGGATGACCGATCTGACGACGCCGCTGAACAACGCCTTGACCGCAGGCGAACGGGCCGTGGCCGTGGATGCGGCCATGCTGGCCAAGCTGACCGACGTCATCGGCGATTTCGCGATCAACCTGTTGATCGCCGTCCTGATCTTCGTCGCCACCCTGTTCGTCTCGCGCTGGGCCAGCGCGGCGGCGCGACGGATGCTCGGCCGGGTGCGCGGCTTCCGGCACGACCCGACCGTGCTCAGCTTCGCGGTCCAGGTGGTCCGGGTGGTGGTGATGATCATCGGCCTGATCGCCGTCCTGCAACGGCTGGGGGTCCAGACCACCTCGATCATCGCCGTCCTGGGCGCCGCCTCCCTGGCCGTCGGCCTGGCGCTGCAGGGCACACTGTCGAATGTGGCGGCGGGGGTTATGCTGCTGGTGCTGCGCCCCTATCGCGTCGGGGAGGTGATCGACCTGAGCGGGGTTGCCGGGACGGTGAAGCGGCTGGACCTGTTCACCACCACCCTGTCCAACGCCGAGAATTTCCGCATCACCGTGCCCAACGCCAAGGTGTTGAGCGACGTGGTGGTCAACCTGACGGGCCAGAAAACCCGCCGGATCGAGATCGGCTTCGGCGTCGGCTATTCGGACGACCTGAACCAGGCTCGCGCCGTCCTGGCCGAGGTTGCAAAGGCGCACGCCAAGGTCCTGCCCGATCCCGCGCCCTGGACGGGGGTTACCGCCCTTCAGGACAGTGCGGTGCAGATCACCCTGCAGGCTTGGGTCAAGGTCGAGGACTGGTGGCAGACCCGGTCCGACCTGATGCAGGGCGGCAAGGAGGCGCTGGACGCCGCCGACATCGAAATCCCCTTCCCACATCAGGTCTCCGTGCCCTATGGCGACGAAGCGGATGCGCCGTCGCCAGAGGCGAAGCCGGCGCGCAGGACCAGGGCGGACTGACGTGCGTTACGACTTCGGATCGGACAACACCGCCGGCATGGCGCCGGCCGCCCTGGAAGGGTTGATCGCGGCCAACGCCGGACCGACGCCGGCCTATGGCGCCGATCCCGTCACGGCGCGCGCCGCCGACCAGATCCGCCGGCGGCTGGACGCGGACGCGGAGGTGCGGTTCGTCTTTTCCGGCACGGCGGCCAACGCCATCGCCCTGTCGATGCTGGCCTGGCCGTTCGAGGCGGTGCTTGCCCACCACGCCGCCCATGTCTGCACCGATGAGACCGGGGCGCCTGGCTTCTTCGGCCAGGGCCTGGGCCTGATCGGCCTGCCGGGCTTTTCCGGCAAGATCGATCCCAGGGCGCTGCAGTCCGCCCTGGAAGAGCCCGAGGTCAGCCATCGCCAGCCCCCGGCGGCGCTCAGCCTGACCCAGGCGACGGAATACGGCGCGGTCTATTCGGTCGATGAATTGCGCCACCTGATCGAGCCGGCCAAGGCGCGGGGCATGGGGGTGCATTTGGACGGCGCCCGCCTGGCTAATGCGGCGGCGGCGGGCTTCGACCTGACCCAGATCGCGCGGTTGGGGGTGGATGTGCTGGTCTTCGGCGGGGCCAAGGCGGGGGCCAACTGCGCCGAGGCCATCGTCATGTTCGACAAGAGCCTGGCCCGGCGCGTCGACAATCGGCTGAAACAGGCGGGGCAGACGGCGTCCAAGACGCGGTTCCTGTCGGGCCCCATGCTGGGCCTGCTGGAGAGCGAGGCCTGGGAGACCGGGGCCGCCCACGCCAATCTGATGGCCCAGAGACTGGCCGAGGGGATCACCGTCCGCTCGCCCTTCGTCCTGGCCCACCCGGTGGAGGCCAACACCGTTTTCGTGCGCATGCCCGAGGCGACGCACGCCCGACTGAACGCCGCCGGCTGGGCCTGCTACCGTTTCGACGACGGCTCGGTGCGGTTCGTCTGCTCCTGGGCCACGACCGAAGCGGCTGTGGACGAGATCATCGAGGCGATCGCCGGCCTCGATTGAGCCCTTTCGCCCGCGCCCGGTCGCGGCCATATGGTCGGCGATGACGATGCGAGGCGAACGATCCGGCGGGCGACGCGGCGACATGGCGACCCGGGCGGCCCAGGCGGGCGTGCCGGCGTCGGAGAGTCGGGGACCGGGCGCCTGGCGCGCCCTGGCCGATCTGGCGGGGGTGGTGCGCCGGTCGCAGGCGCCGCAACTGCCCTGGCGGGTTCTCGGGGCGATCCTGCTGACCCTGGCGGGCAAGGCCCTGGGCGTTCTGGCGCCGCTTGTGCTGGGGGCGGCGGTCAACCGGCTGGCGGCGGGACAGGGGGCCGGAGTGGCCCTGGCGGCCGGGTTCGCCGGTTTCGCGGCCGGCTGGGCCCTGGTGCGGTTCCTGTCCTCGGCGGCGCCCCAGTTGTCGGACGTTGTGTTCGCGCCGGTGCGGCAGGCGGCCATGCGGCGGGCGGCGGCCGAGACCTTCGCCCACGCCCTGAACCTGTCGCTGGATTTCCACCAGACGAAGCGGTCCGGCAGCCTGTCGCGCACGGTCGAGCGCGGATCGCGGGCCACGGACTTCCTGCTGCGCGTCCTGGCCTTCAACCTGGTCCCGACCGGGTTGGAACTGGTGCTGGCCGCCGGGGTGCTGGCGGGCAAATACGACTGGCGGTTCGGCGCCGTGGCGGTGGTGGTGGTGGCCGTCTATGCGGTCTCGACCTTCGCCCTGTCCAACTGGCGGCTGGAGCATCGCCGCATCATGAACGCCGCCGACAGCGAGGCGGCGGGCCAGGCGGTGGATGCCCTGCTGAACTATGAGACCGTCAAGGCCTTCGGGGCCGAGGCGCGGGCGGCCCGGGGCTATGACGACGCCCTGGGCGTCTATGGCGAGGCGGCGCTGAAGGCCAATGCGTCCCTGGCCCTGCTGAACGCCCTGCAGGCCGCCATCATGAACCTGGGCCTGGGGGTCATGGCGGTGATGGCGGGCTATGAGGCCCTGGCCGGGCGCATGGGGCCAGGGGACGTGATGGCCTCTGTCCTGATCCTGATTTCCCTGTATGCGCCCCTGAACATCCTGGGCTTCGCCTATCGGGAAATCCGACAGTCCTTCATAGACATGGAGGAGATGCTGAAGGTGACGCGTCAGGCGCCGCAGGTGGCCGATGCCCCGGACGCGGTTCCCCTGCCTCGCCCCGCCGATGCGCGCGGGGCGGCCCTGAGGTTCGAGCACGTGGGCTTCCGCCATGACGCCCGCTCGGCGGGGTTGGAGGATGTCAGTTTCGACGCCGCGCCGGGCACGACGACGGCCCTGGTCGGACCGTCGGGTGCGGGCAAGTCGACCATCGTCAAACTGGCCATGCGGCTGATCGACCCCCAGGCGGGCCGGGTGCTGATCGACGGGCTGGACGTCCGCGCCGTCAGCCAGGCCTCGCTGCGCGCCGCCATCGCCCTGGTGCCGCAGGACGTGGCCCTGTTCAACGACAGCCTTCGCGCCAACATCGCCTTCGCCCGGCCCCAGGCCGACGAGGCGGCGATCTGGGCCGCGGCCGAGGCGGCGGAATTGGCCGACTTCATTCGCAGCCTGCCCGAGGGGATGGAGACACGGGTCGGCGAGCGCGGGCTGAAGCTGTCGGGCGGCGAGCGTCAGAGGGTGGGCATCGCCCGCGCGCTCTTGGCCGATCCCTGCATCCTGATCCTGGACGAGGCGACCAGCGCTCTGGACAGTCGCACCGAGGCGGCGATCCAGAAGACCCTGCGAAAGGCGCGGGCGGGGCGCACGACACTGGTGGTCGCCCACCGGCTGTCGACCGTGGCCGACGCCGACCAGATCCTGGTGCTGAAGGATGGCCGGGTGGTCGAGCGCGGCGGACACCACGAACTGGTCGCCCGCGTCGGCGGGGAATACGCGGCCCTGTGGCGCAAACAGACGCGAGGGGCGCGGACGGGCGCCGCCTAGTTCGCCTCGACCGGCGTCGTGTCGGCGGTATAGGGGCGAGGCCCGGCCGGGGCGCCGGCGCGCAGGTCGGCCGAAGGGGTCAGCGGCGCCGAACCGCCGTTCAGCCGCGCCTTGTAGATGGCCATGTTCTCCAGCACCCGCATCATGTAGTCGCGCGTCTCGCTGAAGGGGACGCATTCGATGAAGTCGGCCGGGTCGACCTGACCGCCGCGGGGATCACCGCAACGGCCGACGAACATATTGATGCGACCGGCCCCCGCGTTGTGGGCCACGGCCGACAGCAGGTAGGAGCCGCCGCTGCCCGACAGGGTTTCGCCCAGGTGATAGCTGCCCAAGGTCATGTTGAAGTCGGGGTCGTACAGCTTTTCCGCCGTGAAGGGCAGGCCCAGTCGGCGGGCCACGGCGGCGCCGGTGGCGGGCACGAACTGCATCATGCCGCGGGCGTTGGCGCCCGAGGTGGCGCGGGGGTCGAAACTGGATTCCTGGCGGGTGATGGCCAGGGTGAAGGGCAGGGGCGCCGCGCCCGCCACGGGCGGCGGCATACGCACCGGATACTGGCGTTCGGGCATCAGGAAGCCGCGCTGGCTGGCGGCGCGGCCGACCATCATGGCGGTGAAGGTCTCGCCATAGCCGCGCGTCATGTCCATCAGCAGGGCCAGGTCCGCCGCCGTGGGCAGCTGGTCGTCGGCGGCGTAGGCGAAGACGCGATACAGGGACATCTCGCCCGTCTCGCCCAGGATGCGCAGGGCGCGGACCAGTTCGTCGCCCTCGAACCGCGCCACGTCATCCGGCGTGGGGGCGGGGTCGCCAGGCAGGACCAGGGTCGTGATCCCGGCCTTTTCCGCCGCCAGCTGGCCGTAGAAGGACTGAATATGGCGCCCGCCCTCGGCGTAGAAGGCCTGGGCCGCCGCCTGATCGCCGCGCGCCTCGGCCGCGCGGCCCAGCCAGTAGAGGGCCCGGCCCTGGGTGATGGGGGTCGATGACATCTCGCGCAGGGCCTGGAAGTGGCGCGCGGCCGTGACCGGATCGTTCAGCCGCGTCAGGGCGGCCCATCCAGCGAAGAACTCCCCATCCACCTTGCGGTCGCCCGAGGGGAAGCCGTGGCCGGCCATGGCGTCATAGGCGGCGCGCGGGTTGCCGAAGCGCAGGGCGTCCAGGAAATAGTTGCGCCGCTCGCGCCACAAGGCGTCCTGCCCGTCCTTGTGCGTGGGGGCGGCGGGCAGGGCGGCGAGAAGCGGGAAGGCCTCGCTCTGGCGATTGGCGGCCCTCAGGATGCGGACCCGTTCCAGCACCACGGCCGGGTGCATGGCCTGGGCGGGCGTCAGGCCGGCGACGATGGTCTCGGGCGAATAGGCGGTGCGCAGGGCCATGGCCGCCTGGGCCACGGCGCGCATGTCGGGCGACGCCATGCCGGTCATGGCCCGTGTCGCCGGGCCGTGCGGCCCCAGCAAAAGCATCGACAGGCGGGCGTCATGGTCATCCGTGGTCAGGACGCCGGGCCAGCGGTTCAGGATGCGTGACTGTTGAGCATCGTCGAAGGACCGGGTGCGCCACCAGTCACGGATCAGATCGCGCGCCTCGTCGCGGCGACCGCGCTGCTCCAGGGCGTCGGCCAGGGCGATGGCGCCCTGGATCGTGACGGGCGGGGTCTGGGCGAAGGCGGCCAGGACGGCGTCGGGCCCGGGGTTGGCCAGGTCCAGCGAGGCCTCCATGGCGGTGCGGCGGCTGTCGCCGCGGGGCCAGCGGGCCATGGTCTGGGCCGCCTGGGCCAATTCGCCATAGGACAGCTGACTGGCCGAGGTGTCGATCAGCGCCCATTCGACCAGACGACGGGCCGTGGGATTGGAAATCTGGGACGCGGCCATGCGGGCGCCGCCGACATCGCGGGCGCGGGCGGCGGCCAGGCCCTGGCGGAACAGGGCGGTGTCGGCGTCGCTCAGCACCCGGGCCTGATAGGACGGCGCCGAGGCGTAGGGCGTCGGCTGGCTGTTCAGCGACTGGGGCAGGGGGGCGGTCGCTGCGAGCACCGTGGCCAGGGCCGTCACGATCATGAAGCGCGTCATCCTCATTCTGACTGGTTGCGGCGCGGGCGGCGCCGACCTAAACCTCCTGCGTATCGGCAAAGGCGCATCGCGCCCATCCCACACAGGCCTGTTGTTTCAATGACCGCCCCCCTGTTCAAGGGCGTGATCACCGCCCTGATCACACCTCTTCGTGACGGAAACGTGGACGAGGACGCCTTCGGCCGTCTTCTGGAGCGGCAGATCGCGGCCGGGGTGCATGGCGTCGTGCCCATGGGAACCACCGGCGAGAGCGCCACCCTGCACCTGGACGAACACCAGCGGGTGGTCGAGATGGCCGTGAAGATCGCCGCCGGGCGGGTGCGGGTGATCGCCGGGGCGGGGGCGTCGGCCACTGACAAGGCCATCGAGATGGCGCGCCACGCCAAGACCGTCGGCGCCGACGGCGCCCTGATTGTCACCCCCTATTACAACCGCCCGTCCCAGGCTGGGCTGAAGGCGCATTTCGAGGCCATCGCCGATGCGGTCCAGCTTCCGATCCTGCTCTACAACGTGCCGGGCCGCACCGGCGTGGACATAAGCAACGAGACGGTCGCGGCCCTGGCGGCCCATCCGAACATCGTCGGCATCAAGGACGCCACCGGCGACCTGGGCCGTGTCAGCTGGATGCGGGCCAATATCGCCGAGGGCTTCGCCCTGGTCTCGGGCGACGACCCCAGCTGGCTGGGCTATCAGGCGGCGGGCGGTCACGGGGTGATCTCGGTGACCTCGAACGTCGCGCCCGAGGGGATGGCGGCCCTGTATGACGCGGTCCAGGCCGGCGACCTGGAGGCGGCGCGCCTGTGGCAGGACCGGCTGATCGGACTGCACAAGGCGCTGTTCCTGGACGCTTCGCCGGCGCCCGCCAAATACGCCCTGGCCAGGCTGGGCCTGTGCGGGGACGAACTGCGGCTGCCGCTGGTTCCGATGCGCGAGGATGCGCGCCCGGCCGTGGACCGCGCCATGGCCGAGGCCGGCGTCGCCTGATGGCCAGCGACAAGCCCAAGACCAAGCTGATCGCCGAGAACCGGCGGGCGCGGTTCGACTATTTCCTGGAAGACAATCTGGAAGCCGGCATCCAGCTGCTGGGCACCGAGATCAAGGCGCTGCGCGACGGCCGGGCCAATATCGCCGAATCCTATGTCTCGCCCGAGGGGCGCGAGATCGTCCTGATCAACGCCGACATCCCGCCCTACAAACAGGCCAACCGCTTCAACCACGAACCGCGCCGGCCGCGCAAACTGCTGCTGCACCGGCGCCAGATCGACAAGCTGATCGGGGCGGTCCAGCGCGAGGGGCGGACCATAGTGCCGCTGCGGCTGTATCTGAACGAGGCGGGCAAGGCCAAGGTCGAGATCGCCCTGGCCAAGGGCAAGAAGGTTCACGACAAGCGCGAGACCGAGGCCGCGCGCGACTGGCAGCGCGACAAGGCGCGACTGCTGCGGGACAAGGGCTGAAGCGCCGGCTCAGGCGTTGGCCGGTCGGGCGTCGATCACGCCGGGCAGGGTCGCCGGTCCGGACGAAGCGTAGACGCCCAAGGACGGCCGGCTCCAGACGCCCTGAACCGTCGTGCCAAGCACCGCCAGCGCGGCCGCCAGGACCACCGCCCACATCGCCACTCGCCGTTCGGAGCGGCTGAACACGGAATTCGATCTGCTGGACATCCCCAACCTCCTGTCAGGTTGGAAACGCGAGCCCTGGCGTGGCTGTTCCCTCGCCTGGCGGGTGAAGGTTGCGGGCGTTGATTCGCGTGGCCGGGGCGCCACAGGCGGCGGCTGGCCTGTTCGGGGCCGAGGTTCAGCGGTCGTCGCGCGGCGCGCGGGGGCGGCCCACATCCTGGGCCAGGTCGGCCAGGTCGATGAAGGCGTCGGCCTGACGGCGCAGTTCGTCGGCGATCTGGGGCGGCTGGCATTTCACCGACGACACCACGGTGACGCGCACGCCCCGGGCCTGAAGGGCCTGGACCAGGCGGCGGAAATCCCCGTCGCCCGAGAACAGCACGGCATGGTCCAGCCGCGGCGCCAGCTCCAGCATGTCGACGGCGATCTCGACATCCATATTGCCCTTGGTGCGGGTATGGCCCTGGGCGTCGGTGTAGCGTTTGACCGGCTTGGTCACGACGGTGAAGCCGTTGTAGTCGAGCCAGTCGACCAGCGGCTTGACGGGCGAGAACTCGTCCCCCTCGATCAGGGCCGTATAGTAGTAGGCGCGCAGCAGCTGGCCCTTGGCCGCGAAGGTGTCGAGCAGCTTGCGGAAGTCCAGATCGACGTTCAGGGCCTTGGCGGCGGAATAGAGATTGGCCCCGTCGATGAACAGGGCCAGCCGGTCGGTGTTATGAAGGGTCATGAATAGGTCCGTCGAAGGCGAATATGGCCGCGACGCCGATGCGGGCGCCGCGTTGGATGACGCCGTCATCGTCGCCCTGGGCTGCAATGACAAGGGGGTCTGGCGCGATTGCGAACAGGCGCTGGAGGCGGCCCTGGCTCGATTCCGGGCGGAGGGGGTGGATGTGCTGGCCCGGTCATCCTGGTGGCGTTCGGCCGCCTGGCCTGACCCGGACGACCCGCCGTTCCTGAATGGCGTGGTGATTGTCCGCACCGAACATGAGCCTCACGCCCTGATGGCCGCCCTGGGCCGGATCGAGGAGGCGTTCGGCCGCCAGAGGGGACGGCGCAACGCGCCGCGCACCCTGGATCTGGACCTGGTCGCCTATGGCCGGATGAGCGGCGATTTCGACGGGCTGATCCTGCCGCATCCGCGCGCGGCGGAACGGCTGTTCGTGATGGGGCCGCTGGCCGAGATCGCGCCGGATTGGCGGCATCCGCGCGGCGGCCGGGCGGCGGATCTGGCCAAGGCCGCGACCGTGGGGCGAGACGCACGGCGGACTTGAGGGCGGATGCCGGCGTTCGGCGCCCAAATCCCGCCCTCACTGCATTGCACAATGCGCCCCAACTCTATATTTTGCAGGGTCCACTCCCCGCGCCACCCGAGGAATTCATGGCTCGCGTCACTGTCGAAGACTGCATCGAGAAGGTGCCGAACCGGTTCGGCCTGGTTCTGCTGGCCGGTCACCGCGCCCGCAACATCGCCAATGGCGCGCCGCTGAACCTGGATCGCGACAACGACAAGAACCCGGTCGTGGCCCTGCGCGAACTGGCCGAGGACGCCGTGGTCCCCGACGAACTGCGCGAGAACATCATCACCACCCTGCAACGGGTCGATGAGCGCACCGAGGCCGAGGACGAGGCCGAGACGGTGGCCCTGCTGGCAGAGCCCCAGCACATGAACATGGCCGAGCAGGAGCTGATCCGCGCCCTGCAGAGCGATCGCGACGGCGGACAGGAGGAGCGCTACTGACGGCCGAGGCCGGCACAGGCGTCACCATCCTGCCGGCGCAGCCCGAAGAGGTTCCGCCGAAACTCCGTCCTGCGAACCGCAACGATCCGCCGCCGACGCCCGCCGTCGGCGGCGATGTCGTATCCGGGGCCCGGCGTTCGCCGGTCCTGCGCCAGTTCGAACTGGTCGATGCGGTTCGCGCCTATGACCCGACCGCCGACGAGGACCTGCTGAACCGGGCCTATGTCTATGCGATGAAGATGCACGGCTCGCAGCTGCGGGCCTCGGGCGATCCCTATTTCGCCCATCCGATCCAGGTGGCGGGCATTCTGACCGACTACCGGCTGGACACCGCCGCCATCGTCACCGCCCTGCTGCATGACGTGGTGGAGGACACCTCTGCGACCCGCGCCGACATCGCCGCCATGTTCGGCGAGGAGGTCGCCATCCTGGTGGAAGGCGTGACCAAGCTGTCGCGGCTGGAGCTTCAGGCCGAACATACGCGCCAGGCCGAGAACCTGCGCAAATTCATCCTGGCCATATCGAAGGATGTGCGGGTGCTGCTGGTCAAGCTGGCGGACCGCCTGCACAACATGCGGACGCTTCAGTATGTGAAGCCCGAAAAGCGCGAGCGCATCAGCCGCGAGACGCTGGAAGTCTATGCGCCCCTGGGCCGGTCGATCGGCATCCACTCGATCGCGTCCGAACTTGAAGAACTGGCCTTCACCTATCTGAACCCCACGGCCAAGACCGCCATCGAGCGGCGGCTGGAGGCCCTGAAGCTGGAGCATGGCCGGGCCATCGACGGGGTGGCGGCCGAGGTCCAGCGGGTCCTGGCCGAGGCCGGGGTCAAGGCCGAGGTCTTCGGCCGCGAGAAGACCCCCTATTCGATCTGGCGCAAGCTGCAGCGAAAGTCGGTCGGATTCTCGAGCCTTTCGGACATCTATGGCTTCCGCGTGATCGTGGAGGCCGAGGACGACTGCTATCGCGCCCTGGGGGTCATCCACCGCGCCTGGCCGATGGTGCCCGAGCGGTTCAAGGACTTCATCTCGACGCCCAAGTCGAACAACTACCGCAGCCTGCACACCACCATCGTCGGGCCGGGCGGCCTGAGGGTTGAGATGCAGATACGCACCCAGGCCATGGACCGGGTGGCCGAGGACGGGGTGGCGGCGCACTGGCGCTACAAGAACCAGTCCTATGGTTTCGACCGCGAGGCCATGGAGGAGGACGGCGGGCGCGACCCGCTGCAGAACCTGCGCCACCTGGTGCAGGTGATCGAGCACGGCGAGGGCGGCGAGGACTGGGTCGAACACGCCAAGCTGGAGATGTATCTGGATCAGGTCTTCGTCTTCACGCCCAAGGGCGCCCTGATCACCCTGCCGCGCGGGGGCATGCCGCTGGACTTCGCCTACGCCGTCCATACCGAAGTGGGCGACACGGCGGTTGGGGCCAAGATCAACGGCGAGCTGAAGCCCCTGCGCACCCAGCTGCAGAACGGCGATGTGGTCGAGATCGTGCGCGGGCCGAAACGCGACATCCCCGCCGACTGGCGCAATCTGACCGTCACGGGTCGCGCGCGTTCGGCGATCCGGCGGCATATCCGGGTGTCGGAGCGCGAGGAGCTGATCAAGCTGGGGCGCGCCGCCCTGGAGCAGACTCTGACGCGGGCCGAGAAGGTGCTGGCCGAGGTCTCGCTGAAGCCCGTGCTGGAAACCCTGGCCGTGGCGTCCGAGGACGACTTGTTCGAGGCCATCGGGCGCGGGCGGCTGGCGCCGTCGCGGGTGGCCGAAACCCTGTTTCCCGCCCTGAAAGGCCGGCTGAAGGCCGGCCCGGAACGGCGTCGGATCGGTGAGGACAAGCCGCGCCTGTTCGTGCGCGGCGGCGGCCTGACGCCGGGCGTCAGCGTCCATTTCGGTTCGTGCTGCACCCCTGTGCCGGGCGACCGGATCGTCGGCATACTGGAACCTGACGTGGGCCTGACCGTCCACACCATCGACTGCGGGCGCCTGGCCGAGTTCGCCGACGACGACAGCGTCTGGCAGGACCTGCAATGGACGCCCCAGGCCGAACAGTCGGCGGTGGGGGCGGTGCGTATCCGCGCCACCATGCAGAACGCGCCGGGGGTGCTGGGCCAGGTGGCGACCGTGATCGGCGAGGCCGGCGGCAACATCCTGAACCTGGTCATGAGCCGTCGCCAGCAGGATTTCTTCGACATCGACATCGACGTCGAGGTCGAGGACGCCAAACACGCCACCAGCATCATCGCCGCCCTGCGCGCCAATCCCTCGGTCGATACGGTAGAGCGGGTGAAGGGGTGAGCGGCGACACGCCCAGCAACGCCGACAACATGGCCTCGCCGTCCTATCGTCTGGCGGCGCTGGACCAGGATTTCCTGCTGGGCGATTCCATGCGGGGCGTGCGCTTCCTGATGGAATACGCCAAGGCGGAAGAGGCCCTGCGGGCCTGGGGCGTGCGATCCACGATTGTCGTGTTCGGCAGCGCGCGCATCGGACCGGACGGCGGCGAACGCCATGCCCGCTGGTATGAAGAAGCCCGCGCCTTCGGCCGCATCGCCTCCGAACGCGGCGGCGCCCTGGTGGGCCAACCGGGACAGCCGCGCGACAATGTCATCGCCACGGGCGGCGGGCCGGGCGTCATGGGGGCGGCCAATCGCGGCGCGCACGAGGCGGGGGCGCCGTCCATCGGCTTCAACATCACCCTGCCGCACGAGCAGGAGCCAAACCCCTGGTCCACGCCGGCCCTGACGTTCCGGTTCCACTATTTCGCCATGCGCAAGATGCACCTGGCCATGCGGGCCAACGCCCTGGTGGTGTTTCCGGGCGGGTTCGGCACCTTCGACGAACTGTTCGAGATCCTGACCCTGCGCCAGACCGACAAGGCGCCGCCGATCCCCATCGTCCTGTTCGATGAAGCCTATTGGCGCTCGGTGATCAATTTCGACGAACTGATCGCCCACGGCATGATCGCGGCGGGCGATCTGGACCTGTTCCGTTTCGCCGAGGACGCCGAGGGCGTCTGGTCCTGCCTGCTGGACGGCGGACTGAAGCCGCACCAGTCGATCGAATAGCGCTTATTTCTGGCTGCGCATCATATGCAGGATGTCGCGGCGGAAGTTGATGCAACTGCCGGTCAGGGCGTCGGTCAAGACGAAGGTTATCGGCATTCCAGGCTCGACATCCTGAACGACCTCGGCGCGAAAACCCTTGGACTGCAGGAATTCGGCCGCATCCGCCGCCGCCGCCGCCGGGTCGCTCGCCACCAAGCCAATGCAGGCGTCGGCCCCGCCAACCAGGCCCATAACCGCGGGCGTGGAATGGTTGATGATGGTGCCGTCCATCATGATCGACCGCCGGACCTGGGCCGAGTCGGCCCGGAGCCGTTCCTTGCCGCCATACCGTTCCAGCAGGGCCACGACCGCGTCCTTGCCCTCAACGGACGAGGCGGTGAAGATCCGCGATCCCGGATCAGGGAAGGGCAGGGGATTGCGCCCCATGGCGACCATCACCGACCAACCTAGGATCGAGGCGACCAGCACCAGAACCACGGCCAGCAGCCATTTGGGAATGAACATGAGGGCGCCCCTGCTTTGCGGCGACGATCATTGGCGAGACCGGACCGTTTGACAAGCCAACGTTATGCAAGGGCGTGAATTGCGGGACGCGCGGCCAGGGTCTAAGCGCAGAGCATGACCAGCGAAGACGTCCTGAACGAATTCCGCGCCGCCGGCGCCCTGCGCGAAGGCCATTTCGTGCTGTCCTCGGGGCTGCACAGTCCGGTCTTTCTGCAGAAGAACCTGGTCTTCATGGATGCGCGCCGCTGCGAGCGGCTGTGCCGGGCGCTGGCCGACAAGGTGACGGCGGCGGTCGGGCCTGTTGACCTGGCCATTTCCCCCGCCGTGGGCGGACTCATCCCCGGCTATGAGACGGCGCGTCACCTGGGCGTTCCATCGATGTATGTCGAGCGCGAGGGCGGCGAATTCAAACTGCGGCGCGGCTTTCATGTCGCGCCGGGCCAGAAGGTGGTGATGGTCGAGGACATTGTGACCACCGGCCTGTCGTCGCGCGAATGCATTGCGGCGATCCGGGCGGCCGGCGGCGATGTGGTCGCCGCCGCCTGCGTCGTCGACCGCTCGGGCGGGCGGGCCGATGTGGGCGTGCCCCTGATCGCCCTGGCGACGCTGGACGTTCCCGCATACCCCGCCGACGCCCTGCCGCCCGAACTGGCGGCCCTGCCGGTCGAGGACCCGGGCAGCCGCAGGTTGGCCAAGGGATGACCCGTCGCGTCCGCCTGGGGGTCAATATCGATCATGTCGCCACGGTGCGGAACGCGCGCGGGGGCGTGCATCCCGATCCGGTGCGGGCGGCGCAAGAGGCGATAGGGGCGGGGGCGGACGGCATCACCGCCCACCTGCGCGAAGACCGCCGCCACATCACGGACGCCGACATCACCGCCCTGACCGATCTGTGCCGCCGGGCCGGCCGGCCGCTGAACCTGGAGATGGCGGTCACGGACGAGATGCTGGCCATCGCCCTGCGTCACCGGCCCCATGCGGCCTGTCTGGTGCCCGAGCGGCGCGAGGAGGTGACGACCGAGGGCGGCCTGGCCGTCGCGGGTCATGAGGCGCGGATCGCCCCGGTGGCCCGGGCCCTGGCCGAGGCAGGAAGCCGCGTCAGCCTGTTCATTGAGCCATCGCCGGAACAGGTCGCCGCCGCCGCCGCCGTGGGGGCGCAGGTGGTGGAGTTTCACACCGGGCGCTATTGCCACCTGCCGGTCGGCGGGCGCGACGCCGAGTTCGCCCGCCTGGCCGCCGCCGCGAAACAGGCCCATGCGGCGGGACTGGAGGTTCATGCCGGTCATGGGCTGGATTACGATACGGCGCGAGAGGTTCTGGCCATTCCCGAAATCGTGGAGCTGAACATCGGTCATTTCCTGATCGGAGAGGCGGTATTCGTCGGTCTGGGGCCCGCCATCCGCGCCATGCGTCAGGCGATGGACGAGGCGACGGCATGATCGTCGGGGTGGGCGCGGACCTGTGCGACATCCGACGCATCCAGACGTCCCTGGACCGGTTCGGCGACCGGTTCCGCAACCGGTGTTTCACCCCCATCGAGATCGCCCGTTCCGAGCGCAAGCCTGATGCGGCCTGGAGCTACGCCAAGCGGTTCGCGGCCAAGGAGGCCTGCGCCAAGGCCCTGGGAACCGGAATGCGGCGGGACGTCTATTGGCGCGACATCGGGGTGGTGAACCGGCCATCGGGCCAGCCGACCCTGGCGCTGACCGGCCACGCGGCCGAGCATCTGGAGCGGATGACGCCGCCGGGACATCGGGCCGAAATCCACCTGACGCTGAGCGACGAACATCCCTATGCGCTCGCCTTCGTGGTGATCGAAGTCTTGCCCGCGACATAATCACGCTATACCGAATTCGCGCCGAAAGACCGCGCTCAGCGGCCGGGGGACAGAACGATGAGCGACGAACACAAGCCGCACGACGAACACGACCATGGGCATGACCACGCGCACGCCCCGGACACGCCGGTCGAGGGCGCCCACGAGGCCGATCCGCATGCGGTCGAACACGCCCCCGCCGCGGTCGAGGCGATCAGCGACGGCGACGACCACGGTCATGCGCCGGAAGACCATGTCCACGCCGAGAGCGCGCCGGTCGACGAGGCCGAGCCTGTGGCCGCCGAGGTGACCGAGGACGTTCACGTCGACCATACGCTGGACCCGGTGGAAGCGGTCAGCGACGGTGACGACCATACCCATGCGGAGCCCTCGGCCCCGGCGGCGGAGGCGGCCCCCCTGGCGGCCGTCGCCGCGACAGCGGCGGCGTCGGATCGCAAGCCGATCTGGAGTGACGCCGGCGACGCCCCGTTCGAAGAACCCGCCGCACCCATCTATGACCGCAAGGCCCGCAAGAAGGGCCGCAAATCCGGCGGTTCGGCCAATGAGACGGTCGAGATCTTCAAGACCGTCTTCTTCGCCCTGCTGATCGCCCTGGTGATCCGGGTCTTCCTGTTCCAGCCCTTCACCATCCCGTCGGCCTCGATGGAGCCCAACCTCTATGAGGGCGACTATATCGTCGTGTCCAAGTGGAGCTATGGCTACTCCAAACACTCGATCCCGTTCAGCCCGGGCCTGTTCCAGGGCCGGATCCTGGACCGCGCGCCCAAGCGGGGCGACATCGTGGTGTTCAAGCTGCCGCGCGACAACAAGACCGACTATATCAAGCGGCTGATCGGCCTGCCCGGCGACACCATCCAGATGCGAGCCAACCGACTGTATATCAACAACGAACTGGTGCCCGACGTCGTCCTGAGCCAGAGCCAGGTCGAGGATATGTTCGGGCCCCGGCCGGTCACACGCCTGCGCGAGACCCTGCCGGGCGGCAAGACCTTCACCATCCAGGACTGGGGTCCGGGCGGGGAGGTGGACGACACCGGGGTCTATTCGGTGCCCGCCGGCCACTATTTCATGATGGGCGACAACCGCGATAACTCGGTGGATAGCCGGTACGACGTCAACAGCGGCGTCGGCCTGGTCCCGGCCGAGAACCTGGTGGGCAAGGCGGAGATCATCCTGTTCTCCTGGACGCCGGGCGCCTCGCTGCTCAATCCGGTGTCCTGGTTCGCCAACGTCCGGCCCAGCCGCTTCTTCACCGTTCTGGACTGATGGCCGACCGCCGGGCCGAGGCGGTCGCCGCCCTGGCCCGCCGGATGGGCCACACGTTCACTGACCGCGCCCTGCTGGAGCGGGCCCTGACCCACTCCAGCGTGGCCGAGGGCGCGCCGCCCGGCCCGCGTGGGCCGATCGACAACGAGCGGCTGGAGTTCCTGGGCGACCGCGTCCTGGGCCTTCTGGTCGCCGACCGCCTGTGCCGCGACAATCCTCTGGCGGACGAGGGACGGCTGTCCTCGGCCCTGCACGCCCTGGTGGACAAGACCGCCTGCGCCCGGGTGGGTGAGCGGCTGGGCGTCGGCGAGGCGCTGCGCCTGTCGCCGGGTGAGAGCAAGTCGGGCGGGCGACGCAAGGCCGGGCTGATCGCCGATGCGGTCGAGGCCCTGCTGGCGGCGGTCTGGCTGGACGGCGGCATAGACGCGGCCCGCGCCGTGTTCGACCGGGCCTGGGCCGAGGAGCTGGCGGCGCCGCCGCCGGCCGCACTGGCCAATCCCAAGTCGGCGCTCCAGGAGTGGGCCCAGGCCAGGGGGCGGCCCCTGCCGACCTATGCGGTCGTCGAGCGCACCGGCTCGGACCACGCCCCGACCTTCACGATCAGCGTCTCCGTCGAAGGCGTCGAACCCTTGACCGCGCAGGGGCGTTCGCGTCAGGAGGCTGAGAAGGCGGCCGCCACGGCCCTGCTGAAACGAGAAGGCGTGATTTGACCGAACCGACCCCCACCACGCGCGCCGGCTTCGTGGCCGTGATCGGCGCGCCCAACGCCGGAAAATCCACCCTGGTGAACCGGCTGACGGGGTCGAAGGTCTCGATCGTCACCCAGAAGGTCCAGACGACCCGCTTCCCGGTGCGCGGCATCGCCATGGCGGGCGAGGCCCAGCTGGTTCTGGTCGACACGCCGGGCATCTTCACCCCCCGCCGACGGCTGGACCGGGCCATGGTCGCCTCGGCCTGGGGCGGGGCGGAAGACGCCGACGCCGTGGTGCATCTGATCGACGCCCAGGCGGAACTGGGGGCCGAGGGCCGCGAGGGCACGGCCGCCGACCGCCGCTCGGCCGAGGACACCGAGACCATCATCGCCAATCTGAAGGCCACCGGGGCCAAGGCGATTCTGGCGCTGAACAAGATCGACGGCATGCGGCGCGACACCCTGCTGGCGCTGTCCCAGCGGCTGTTCGACACGGGGGTCTATTCCCAGGTCTTCATGATCTCGGCCCTGTCGGGAGACGGGGTGGATGATCTGAAGGCGCATCTGGCCGGGCGGATGCCCGAGGGACCGTGGCTGTATCCCGAAGACCAGGCCGCCGACGTGCCCGCGCGCGTCCTGGCCGCCGAGATCACGCGCGAGAAGGTCTATCTGCGGGTCCATGAGGAACTGCCCTATTCGGCGGCGGTCGAGACCACGGCCTTCGACGAGCGGGCCGACGGCTCGGCCCGGATCGAGCAGACCATCTATGTCGAGCGCGAAAGCCAGCGGCCCATCGTCCTGGGCAAGGGCGGCCAGACGCTGAAATGGATCGGCCAGAAGGCCCGGGAGGAGCTGACGCTGATCCTGGACCGGCCGGTGCACCTGTTCCTGACCGTCAAGGTCGATCCGAAATGGCAGGACAGCCGCGCCCTGTACGCCCAGTTCGGCCTGGAGTTCGACGTCTAGCCTCGTGTTCAACGTACCCAAGACCGCCGGGGGACACCCCCGGTTCGTGCTGGGCGGCCTGGCCGTCCTGATCATCGGCGGGGCGGCCCTGGCGGCGGTGGCGACCGCCCGCCCGGCGGCCGCGGTGCGACCGTCTCCGGCCCAGGACGCCGCGGCCCGTCCGGCCGTGGTGGCGGTCGAGGACCTGCCGCAGCTGGCCGCCCGCCTGCGCGAAAGCCGCTTCATGGGCGGCGTCCTGGTGGCCCAGGGCGATCAGGTCCTGTTCCGCCAGGTCTATGGCGAGGCCGACCACGACACCGGCGCCCCTCTGAAGCTGGACACCCGGTTCCGCCTCGCCTCGGTGTCGAAGCAGTTCACGGCGGCGGCGATACTGAAGCTGCAGGACAGGGGCGTGCTGGACGTCCGCGACCCGGTCTGCCGTTGGATACGGCCCTGCCCGGAGGCCTGGGCGCCGATCCGCATTCATCACCTGCTGTCGCACACCTCGGGCATCCCCGACCTGATGGCGCGGCCGGGATGGGGGGTGCGACGGGTGACGCCAGCGACGCTGGACGAACTGACCGAAGACTCAAAGCGCTATCCGCTTCAGTTCGCGCCAGGGACGAAGGTCAGATACAACAATGCCGGCTTCAACCTGGCGGCGGCCGTGATCGAGGCGGCGTCCGGCCAGTCGTATGAATCCTTCGTCCAGCAGGAACTGTTCGGCCCGGTCGGCATGAACCGCACGGGGCTGGGCGACGCGGCGGGGATGGCGCGCGGCTACGCCAACCTGCCCGGCGGACTGACGGCGCAGGATCGGGCCAATGTCTCGATCATTCCCGGCGCCGGGGCCGCCTATTCGACCCTGGACGACATGCTGGCCTGGGAAAGGGCGCTGCATCATGGCCGGGTGCTGAGCGCCTACAGCTACGCCCAGATGCTGGCCGACCATGCCCCGGCCGAGGCGCATGAGCGGGGTCGGACGAAGGACCGTCTTTGGGGCTATGGGCTGTTCACGGACGCCATCGGTCGGCGGGTGTCGCCCGCCCTGGACGTGCGTCAGGTCTTCCATACGGGCAGCTGGTCCGGGTTCCGCAACCTGGTGACCTGGCAGCCGGACAGCGATATCACCGTGGTGGTCCTGTCGAACAACTATCACCAGCGCGACCAGGTGCTGCTGATCACCCAGCAGGCGATGGCCGAGGCGCTGGGACGGCCGATCCCCATGGGGATGGCGCGCGCTTCGGATCGGTCAGGCGGTCCGGTTGAGGGTGACGGCGCGGCCGTCGCCGGGGGCGGCGGCGCCTGAGGCGCCATAGGCCGATGCGGGCGGGCGAGCGGCCGCCATCTCCTCGGCGATGGCGCGCACCAGGCCTTCGGAGATGACGCGGGCGGCCTCCACGGCCCGGCCATGACGCGCCAGGACGGCCTCGAACGCCTGGGTCGCGGCGATCAGGGCCATGCGGTCGGCCGCGGGCGCATCCGCCAGGGCGGCGGGACTGGCCTTCAGCTGGGCTGACTCGCGGCGATAGGTGTTGGCCATCTCCTGGGTCTCGGCCATTCCGGCGGCGACGTCCTGGGGCCGGCGCGATTCGAAGGCGCGGGTCTCGTTGATCAGCCGATCAGTCAGGTCCTCGGTCAGGCGGATCAGTTGGCGCACGCGGGCGGCGGCCAGATCGTTTCCGGCGGTCATTGCGACAGCTCCTGCATCTTCAGCATTTCGGACATCACCTGGTCGGCCAGGCCGATGCCGCCGGCGCGGACGGTCTGTTTGGCCATGGCGTCGATCATGAAGCTGCGCCAGGTGTTTTCGGCCTGACCCCCGCCGAACGGGCCGTCGGTCGACAGGCCTTCGAACATCGGTTTCAGCATCTGCGACAGGAAGCTGGCCTCGAAGGCCTCGGCCGTTTCGCGCATGCGCGCATTCACCTGAGGGCGTTGGGGCGCGGCGGCCAGAAGGTCGGGCGAGACGGACAGGTCGCTCATCACATCACCTCGATTTCGGCCTGAAGGGCGCCGGCGGCCTTCACCGCCTGCAGGATGGAGATCATGTCGCGCGGACTGACCCCCAGGGCGTTCAGCCCATTGACCAGGGTGGACAGGGAGGCCGCGCCGCCGACGATCCGCATCTGGCGGCCCAGATCCTCTTCGACGCTGACGTCCGACTGGGGGACGACGGCGGTCTGGCCCTGGCTGAAGGGCGCCGGCTGGCTGACCATCGGCGTCTCCTGGACCGAGACGGTCAGGTTGCCCTGGGACACGGCGACGGTGGAGATGCGGACGTTCTCGCCCATGACGATGACGCCGTTGACCTCGTCGATCACGACCTTGGCGGGGGCGTCGACCTGGACCGGCAGGTTCTCGATCCGGCTGATGAAGCCGGCCATGCCGATCTGGGCGGGCGCGCGCAGGGCGACGACCGAGCCGTTCTCGGCCATGGCCGAACCCGGATAGACGCCGTTAACGGCGGCGGCCAGCCGCTGGGCCGTGGTGAAGTCCGGGTTGCGCAGCGTCAGCCGCACCTCGTTCATATTGGCCAGCTCGAACCCGGTCTCGCGTTCCACCGTGGCGCCCGAGGCGATGCGGCCGGCCGTGGGCACGCCGCGCGTCACCGACGACCCGGACCCGCCCGAGGCCGAGACGGCCCCGGTCTGGACCGATCCCTGGGCCACCGCATAGACCTGACCGTCCGCGCCCTGCAGGCTGGTGACCAGCAGGGTGCCGCCCAACAGGCTCTTGGCGTCGCCCATGGTCGAGACAGAAACGTCGATGCGCGAACCGGGCGTGGCGAAGGCGGGCAGCTCGGCGGTCACCATGACGGCGGCCAGGTTCTTGGTGTTGGCGTTGGCCGAGCGGATGTTGACGCCCAGCCGTTCCATCATCCCTTCCAGGGACTGGCGGGTGAAGGGCGAGTTGCGCAGGGAATCCCCGGTCCCGTTCAGCCCGACGACCAGGCCATAACCGACCAGCTGGTTCGACCGGACGCCCTCCACCGCGGCGATGTCCTTGATCCGCGACTGGGCCAGGGCCGCGCCGGGCGTCAGTCCGACCATCAGGGCCAGGGCGAGGGCGGCAAGCAGGTTTTGCATCGTGGGGCCTTCCGGAAGCCGTTTCGATTAACCCTGATGCGAAAGCCGTGCCGGATGCGGCCTGTAAGAATTACAATGACTTGTTGATGTATCCGCCGCGAGGGGGCGGCAGGTTTTGCCGCGCCATTAACCAAACGGTGACGCGCCACGCCGATGGTCCGCGCATGGACTGGAGTCTCCGCCCATGAAGGTCACGGGATCGACCGGCGCCCCGGCGTCAACAACAGGACGGACCACGCCGCGCACGAGTGGGGGGTTCAGCCTGACGGGCGCGAGCGGCGCGGAACGCGCGGCGGCCACGGCGGCGGCGGTCGGCGCGGGGCCAGTCACCGACGTCACCGGCCTGATGGCGCTTCAGGGTGTCGAGGATGCGACCGAACGGCGTCGCCGGGCGATCCGGCGCGGGGCCGGCCTGCTGGACCGGCTGGAGGAACTGAAGCTGGCCATGCTGGGCGGCGAGGCGGGGGAGGCGGCGCTGGAACGACTGGCCCGCGCGGCCCGGGAAGACCGGCCTGACATGCCCGATCCGGACCTGGCGGCCGTGCTGGATCAGATCGACCTGCGCACAGCCGTCGAGCTCGCCAAGGCCGAAATTGGCCGTCGCTGAGTGTAATTGCTGAACTTCCTGCAACTTATCGCCGCTCATCAGGCGAAAAGTGATGAAGAAATGTCACGGCGGACCCGGCGATGAAAGCTTGGCCGATCACGGAGGCGCGAACGGCGTTGCCGCGACTCGTGGATTTCTCATATACGGCGGACGACGCCAGGGGGGCGTCGAGGTTGACGAGCGTGAATGCGATGACCGCAACGGCGTCTGTTAGGGTCGAGGCCCCGGAATATCGACCGTCCGAGACCGAGCCCTTCATGAATGAACGGCAGCTGGCCTATTTCAAGAACAAGCTGCTGGCGTGGAAGGACGACATCCTGCGCGAATCTCGCGGGACCGTCGTGAACCTGAAGGCCGAAACCGAGAACCACCCCGACCTGGTGGACCGCGCCTCGTCCGAATCCGACCGGGCGCTGGAGCTGCGGACCCGGGACCGGCAGCGCAAGCTGATCTCCAAGATCGACGAGGCCCTGCGCCGGATCGAGGACGGATCCTACGGCTACTGTGAAGACACCGGCGAGCCGATCGGCCTGGGCCGGCTGGAAGCCCGCCCCACCGCCACCCTGTCGGTCGAGGCCCAGGAACGTCACGAGCGCCGCGAACGCGTCCACCGCGACGACTGAACGGTCCGTACCGATGCGGCTGCTGATCGGCCTGGTCTTCGTTCTGCTGTCGGCCATGCCTGTCGGCGCCCAGGCGCCGACGCCCGCCGCCATGCAGGGCGACTATGTCTTCATCGAGTCGGCTGAGGTCGGGCGGGGTTTCCATATCCATGTCCGATATCCCGAAGGCTACGACCCGACGGCCGCGCGTCTGTATCCGACCGTCTATGTAACCGACGGGGACAGCCTGTTTCCCATGCTGGCTCCGGTCCAGCTGTTCCTGCACTATGACGACGGCCTGCCTGAGGTGCTGATGGTGGGCATCGCCTATGGCGGTTTCGACCCGTCGGTGAACCGCCGCAACATCGACTTCCAGACGCCGGGCGACCGTGTGGAACAGGCCGGCGCGGCAGCCTTCCAGCGGTTTCTGACAACCGAACTCATCCCCCAGATCGAGTCTCGCTACCGCTCCGATCCCGAACGCCGCATCCTGTTCGGCCAGTCACGGGGCGGAGCCTTCGTGCTGTATTCGGCCGTGACAGACCCTGATCGGTTCTGGGGGCGGATCGCGAGCAATCCATCGATCACGCCGGGAATAGAGTCCTTGCTTTCCCCCGCCGCATCGGCGGCGCGGCGCGATCTGAGCCTGATCGTGGCCAGCGGGACACGCGATCGCGCCGATCTGCAGGTCGAGGCGGCGCATTGGCTGGCCGCCTGGGAGGCGCGGCCCGAGCGCCCCTGGGCGCTATATGGCGAACGGATCGATGGCGGGACACACGCGGCGGACGCCCCCGCGGCCTATCGGCGAGGCATGAGCCGACTGTTCGCGGGCGTGCAGGACTAAGCCTTCGCCTTGACTTCGGCCTGATGGGGCGCGACCTAGCCGCCTCGCATCGCAAGGTCGCCTGAACCCATGTCCGTCAAGGTCCGCTTCGCCCCGTCGCCGACGGGGAAACTGCACGTCGGCAACGTGCGCACCGCCCTGGTCAACTGGATGTTCGCCAAGGGGCAGGGCGGCAGTTTCGTCCTGCGCATCGACGACACGGACCTGGCGCGGTCGACGGCCGAGTTCGAGCAGGGGATCGAGGACGATCTGACCTGGCTGGGCCTGTTGTGGGACGAGCGGCACAACCAGTCCAAGCGGTTCGACCGCTATGAGGCGGCGGCCGAGAAGCTGAAGGCCGATGGCCGGCTGTACCCCTGCTACGAAACGGCCGAGGAACTGGATCGTCGCCGCAAGGTGCAGCTGTCGCGCGGCCTGCCGCCCGTCTATGACCGCGCCGCCCTGAGCCTGACCGAGGCCGAGAAGGCCGCCTTCGAGGCCGAGGGCCGTCGCCCCCACTGGCGGTTCAAGCTGGACGGCAAGCGGGTGGCCTGGGAAGACCTGGCGCGCGGCCATGCCGAGGTGGACACCGCCTCCATGTCCGACCCCGTGCTGATCCGCGAGGACGGGCTGTTCCTCTACACCCTGCCGTCGGTGGTGGACGATATCGACATGGGCATCACCCATGTGATCCGGGGCGAGGACCACGTCACCAACACCGGCGCCCAGATCGAGATCTTCGAGGCCCTGGGCGGACCCGTGCCGGATTTCGCCCATATGCCGCTGCTGGTCGGGGCCGACGGCGCGGCCCTGTCGAAGCGGCTGGGGTCGCTGTCGATCAGCGAGATGCGGGATCAGGGCTATGAGCCGATCGCCATCACCAGCCACCTGGGCCGTATCGGCACCTCCGATCCGCTGGAAGTCGCCGAGTCCGTCCAGGCCCTGGGGGCGGGCTTCGCCTTCGCCAAGATGGGGCGGTCGCCGGCGCGCTACGACACGGCCGATCTGGATCGGCTGAACGCCCAGGCCCTGCACGCCATGGACTACGCCAGCGCAAGGCCGCGACTGGAGGCCCTGGATTGCGACCTGGGTCCGGACTTCTGGGAAACTGTGAAGCCGAACCTGAACAAGATGGCCGATGTCATTGAAATGGCGCGTATCGTGCGCGGCCCCGTGGCCCCGGTCATCGAGGATGCAGGCTTCGCCCAGGCGGCGCTGGAGACCTTGCCCGAGGTCATCGACGCGGGCGCCTGGGCGGTCTGGACCGAGGCGGTGAAGGCCCGGACGGGGGCCAAGGGCAAGGCCCTGTTCATGCCGCTGCGGCTGATGCTGACCGGCCAGGCGCATGGGCCGGATATGGCGGCCATGGTGCGGCTGATGGGACGCGAGACCCTGGTGCGTCGGCTGAACGGCGAGGCGAGCTGACCGGACGCCGGTCAGCCCTGCTTCTTCGCTTTGAACTTGGGCTTGCCCTTGTTGGGGCCAGCCTTCTTGACCCAGGGCTTGTCACCCGCAGCCTTGGGTCCGGGGGCCTTCTTCGCCCACGGCTTGTCGCCGTCCGGTTTCGGCCCGCGCGGCCCCTTGGACCAGGGCTTGTCGCCATCGGCCCGAGCCGGGCCGTCATCCCGGCGCGGCTTCTTGCTCCAGGGCCTGTCCTCGCCGCCGCCGTCGCGCGGCTTGAAGGGCTTGCGGTCGCCTTCGGGCTTGTCGTCGCGGCGCATCTTGAAGGGCGGGCGGTTTCCGCGCGGCGGGGCGGTACGCTCCCTGGGCGCCGGGGCGACGGTCGGTTCGATCTTCACCCCGTCCTCGGCCGGAGCCTGGATGGCCTGGGTGAAGCGTTCGACGGCCGAACGGGTGATCTCGAACTTGGTGTCGCGCTCGAAGATGCGGATGGCGCCGATGTCGCGCTTGGTCACATGGCCCAGGCGGCAGATCAGGGGCAGCAGCCATTTCGGATCGGCGTTCTTCTCGCGCCCCAGATTGATGCGGAACCAGTCGCAGTCGGCGTCGCGGGCGAAGTCGATAAAGGGCTCGTCCTTGGTCCGCACCTGGTCGCGCTTCATCCGCTCGTCGTCATAGACCTCTTCCGGCTCGGGCATGCCGGCCTTGCGGGCGCGGATCAGCAGGGCGGCGATCTCTTCGGCCGGGCGACGGGCCAGAAGGTCGCGCGCCAGGGCCGTCTCCTCGTCCGAGAATTGCTCGACCGCCGTCAGGCCGTCCAGCAGGCGCGCCCTGTCCTTTTCGCGGATCTCCTCGGCCGAGGGCGGGCCGCTCCAGACCGCGTCCAGCCGCGCCTCGGCCAGCATACGCTCGACCTTGCGACGGCGGGCGTAGCTGACCAGCAGCACCGACACGCCCTTCTTGCCCGCGCGGCCGGTGCGGCCCGACCGGTGCAGCAGGCCGGCCTGGTTGATCGGCGTCTGGGCGTGGATCACCAGCCCCAGGTCCGGCAGATCCAGTCCGCGCGCCGCCACATCGGTGGCCACGCAGACGCGCGCATGACCATCGCGCAGGGCCTGAAGCGCGTCCGACCGCTCGCGCTGGCTCAGTTCGCCCGACAGGCCGACGACGGAAAAGCCACGCTCGCGCAGGGCGGCGTGCAGGTGGTTCACCGCCTCGCGCGTGTTGCAGAAGACGATGGCGCCGGGCGATTCAAAGTAGCGCAGCACATTGACCACGGCCCGTTCCATGTCGGTCGGGGCGATGCGCATGGCGCGGTATTCGATGTCGCCGTGCGGCGTGTCCTTGGAGGTGGCGTCGATGCGCAGGGCGTCGCGCTGATAGGTCCTGGCCAGGGTCACGATCTCGCGCGCCAGGGTGGCCGAGAACATCAGGGTGCGGCGCTCGGCCGGCGTCGTTTCCAGGATGAACTCCAGGTCCTCCTTGAAGCCCATGTCCAGCATCTCGTCGGCTTCATCCAGCACCACGGCGCGGATGGCCGTCAGGTCCAGATTGCCCCGTTCGATATGGTCGCGCAGGCGGCCGGGGGTGCCGACGACGATATGGGCGCCGAAATTCAGGGTGCGGGCCTCCTTGCGCGCATCCATGCCGCCGACGCAGGTGACCACCCGCGCGCCCGTCTCGGCGTACAGCCAGGTCAGCTCCGTCGCCACCTGAAGCGCCAGTTCGCGCGTTGGGGCGATGACCAGGGCCAGGGGGGCGTCCGCCTTGTCGAACCGTTCGGCCTCGCCCAGCAGGGTCGGGGCGGCGGCCAGGCCGAAGGCCACCGTCTTGCCCGAGCCGGTCTGGGCCGAGACCAGCAGGTCGCGCCCGGCGGCCTCTTGGCCCAGAACGGCGGACTGCACCGGGGTGGGCGTCTCATAGCCACGGCCGGCGAGGGCGTGGTCCAGCGAGGGATGACAGGGCGGGAAGGGCATAGGGGGTAGGTCCGAAACGGCGATGACGCCATGGCCGACAGGGGCCGGGGCGGGTAAGAGAGCGGGCGAAAGAGGAAGGCAAGGCGACGGCGGGCGAAACGGGCGGTTCAAGGACCGCGGTTCAGCGTCCGTGGCGGCTCATACGCCCTTTGCACGCCTCTGAGGGTTTTTTCTGGGCGGAACCGGATGAGTTTCGATTTCGACGCGACCGTGGTCGGAGCCGGGGCCGTGGGCCTGGCCTGCGGGCGGGCGCTGGCCCGGCGCGGCCTGTCGGTGCTGGTGCTTGAGGAACAGCCGCACATCGGCCAGGGCGTGTCGTCGCGCAATTCCGAGGTGATCCACGGCGGCCTCTATTATCCGACCGGATCGCTGAAGGCGCGATTCTGCGTCGAGGGGCGCCGGGCGCTGTACGCCTTTCTGGACAGCCACAAGGTCGATTACCGCCGATGCGGCAAGCTGGTCGTGGCGACCGAGGCGGCCGAGGTTTCGCGCATCGAGGCCATCTTTGCACAGGCGGTGACCAATGGGGTCGAGAACCTAGAACACCTGACCGGCGCCCAGGCGCGGACGCTGGAGCCGGAACTGAACGCCCACGCCGCCATACTGTCGCCCGAGAGCGGCGTGTTCGACAGCCACGGCTACATGCTGGCCCTGCAGGGCGAGATCGAGGATGCGGGCGGATCGGTCGTGGTCTCGGCGCCGTTCGAGCGGGCCGCGCCGCTGCCGGGCGGCGGCTTCACTGCCCGCGTGGGCGGGGAGGGGGCGACCGAGGTGACCAGCCGCCTTCTGGTCACCGCGCCCGGCCTTTCGGCCCAGGCCGTGGCGGCGCGGATCGAGGGGTATCCGGCCGACCGCATTCCGGCGCGCCACCTGGGCAAGGGCGTCTATTTCCGTCTGACTGGCGCGGCGCCGTTCGACCGGCTGATCTATCCGCCGCCGATCCCCGGGGCCCTGGGCACCCATTATCGCCGCGACCTGGGCGGGCAGGGGGTGTTCGGGCCGGACCTGGCCTATGTTGAGACCGAGGACTATTCGGTCGATCCGGCCGAGCGTGAGGAGTTCGTGCGCTATATCCGTCGCTTCTGGCCAAATGTTCAGGCAGATCGTCTGACGCCCGACTATGCCGGCATCCGGCCCAAACTGCATGGGCCGGGCGAGGTGCAGCCGGATTTCCAACTGCACGGGCGCGAGGTTCACGGCATCGACGGCCTGGTCGCCCTGTTCGGCATCGAAAGCCCCGGACTGACCAGTTCGCTGGCCATCGGCGAGGCGGTGGCGGGGATGCTGGCCCATGACTGAGCTGACCATCCGCGACGCGGTTCCCGACGACATCCCGGCCCTGCATGCCCTGATCGAGAGCGCCTATCGGGGCGAGGCCTCGCGCGCGGGTTGGACGACCGAGGCCGATCTTCTGGATGGCCAGCGCACCGACCCCGACGATCTGGCGGACATCCTGGCCGATCCGGCGCAGCGGATGCTGACCGCATGGCGTACCGGCATCCTCGTCGGTTGCGTCCTGATCGCCGACCGGGGGCAGGGGACGGGCTATTTCGGCATGTTGTCCGTCAGCCCGACGCTTCAGGCCGCCGGCCTGGGGCGGCGGCTGGTCGCGGCCGCGGAGGCGGAAATGGCCGCCCGATTCGGCGCCCGACGGGTCCGCATCTCGGTCTTCCCCCAGCGCGCCGAACTGATCGCTTGGTATGAACGGCTGGGGTATGCGGCGACCGGTGAGACCCTGGCCTTTCCCTATGGAAACCCCAGATTCGGCCTGCCGCGGCGTGACGATCTGCATTTCATCGTCATGGAGCGAGACCTGGCGTAACCGCGCCTTGAAATCGCCCGCGGCTTCATGCATAAGCCCGCCCTCGCGTGGCGGCCTCACCCGGCCGCCGCAACCGTTTTTGCGCCTTCGCAGGCGCCCGACCCAGAAGATTGAGACGGACATGGCCGTTCCGAAGCGCAAAGTATCCCCCTCGCGTCGCAACATGCGCCGCGCCCACGACGCCCTGGGCGCCAACGCCTATGTCGAGGACAAGGACACCGGCGAGCTGAAGCGCCCGCACCACATCGACCTGAAGACCGGCACCTATCGCGGCCGCCAGGTCCTGACGCCCAAGGAAGACTAAGCCTCTTCCAGGCTTCGGCTGGAATTGAAGCGGCGCGCGGTTGGTCCCGCGCGCCGTTTTCGTGCGTTATGGCGGCTGCACCCAATCCGAGGAGCCGCCCATGATCCGCCGCCTGATGCTGACCGCCGCCGTGGCCTCGCTCGCCGCCTGCAATGCGCCCGAGCCGGCCCAGCCCGCGCCCGAACAGCCGGTCCCGCCCGTCGAACAGCCCGGCGCCCCGGTCTCGGCGGGCGACAAGCTGACGGCCCAGGGGTTCGGGCCGCTGCGTATCGGCATGACCCGGGCCGAGGTCGAGGCGGCCCTGGGCCCCGACGCCAACCCCAACGCCGTCGGCGGCGCGGATCCCCAGATCTGCGACCAGTTCCGTCCCGCCCGCGCGCCCGAAGGCCTGCTGGTCATGCTGGAGAACGGCGTCCTGACCAGCGTCTGGGCGACCCGCAATCCGGCCATCGAGACTGATCGCGCCCTCAATATCGGCGACACGGCCGCCGAGGTGCGCCGCGTCTACGGCACGGCCGTCGTCGCATCGCCGCACAAATACGAATCCGCGCCGGCCGAATATCTGACCGTCTGGTCCACGGCCGACCACACCGGCCCGGACGCGCGCGGCGTCAAATACACCATCGGCTCGGACGGTAAGGTCCAGTCCATCGCGGGGGGCGGGCCGTCCATCGAATACGTCGAAGGCTGCGCCTGACGACCGAAGGTTGGCGATTCGCGCGCGGCTCCGCTAAACCGCGCGCAATCCCTTTTTCGCCAGCCTGAAGGCCGCCCCCATGACCGACATCGCCGACATCGTCGCCCGCCAGATCCTCGATAGCCGGGGCAATCCGACGGTGGAGGTGGATGTGACCCTGGACGACGGCAGCTTCGGCCGCGCCGCCGTGCCCTCGGGCGCCTCGACCGGCGCGCACGAGGCGGTCGAACTGCGTGACGGCGACAAGGACCTGTGGGGGGGCAAGGGGGTCCAGAAGGCGGTCGACGCCGTCAACGGCGAGATCTTCGACGCCCTGTCGGGCATGGACGCCGAGGATCAGCGCCGCATCGACTCGACCCTGATCGGCCTGGACGGCACGGCCAACAAGGGCCGCCTGGGCGCCAACGCCATCCTGGGCGTCAGCCTGGCCTGCGCCAAGGCCAGCGCGGTGTCGGCCAACCTGCCCCTGTATCGCTATCTGGGCGGCGTCTCGGCCCGCGTCCTGCCGACGCCGATGATGAACATCATCAACGGCGGGGCACACGCCGACAATCCGATCGACATCCAGGAGTTCATGATCCTGCCGACCGGCGCCGAGACCTTTTCCGAGGGCCTGCGCATGGGGACCGAGATCTTCCACGCCCTGAAGAAGGCCCTGAAGGACGCCGGCCACAACACCAACGTCGGCGACGAGGGCGGCTTCGCCCCTAACCTGGCCTCGGCAGAAGCGGCGCTGGAGTTCATCACCAAGGCGGGCCAGGCGGCCGGCTATCTGGCGGGCGAGGATTTCCACCTGGGCCTGGACGTGGCCTCGACCGAATTCTTCAAGGACGGCAAATACGTCATGACGGGCGAGGGCAAGACCTTCGACCCGGACGGCATGGTCGGATACCTGGCGGACCTGTGCGAACGCTTCCCCATCGTCTCGATCGAGGACGGTTGTGCGGAAGACGATTTCGACGGCTGGAAGATCCTGACCGACCGTCTGGGCGACCGGGTGCAGCTGGTGGGTGACGATCTGTTCGTGACCAATCCGGCCCGTCTGGCGGCCGGCATTGGCGAGGGCCTGGCCAACTCCATTCTCATTAAAGTCAATCAGATCGGCACGCTTTCGGAGACCCTGGATGCGGTCGATATGGCCCATCGCGCGGGCTATACGGCCGTCATGAGCCATCGCTCGGGCGAGACCGAGGACGCCACCATCGCCGACCTGGCCGTGGCCACCAACTGCGGTCAGATCAAGACCGGATCGCTGGCCCGCTCGGACCGCACGGCCAAATACAACCAGCTGCTGCGCATCGAGGAGATGCTGGGCGACCAGGGCGCCTATTACGGCGACGGCATGCTGCTGAGCCGCTGAGTTCCGACTTACGGTCAAGCTACGGTTCATTAGGCATTTTCGGTCACGGTCGCTCAATCGTGTTTGCGCGCTCAGAAGGAGCGTCCGAAGTGCCCGAACGTATGAAGCCGTATCTGCCCACCCTGTGTCTGCTGGCGGCCGTCCTGTACCTTGGGGTGCAGGCCCTGACCGGCGAGCGGGGCCTGCTGGGCGCCGCCGAACGGGACGCCCTGCTGGATCGGCGCGAGGCCCAGCTGGACGCCCTGACCGAACAGCGGCGCGATCTGGAGGTGCGGGTCCGCTATCTGCGCAGCGAAAGCCTGTCGCGCGATCTGCTGGAGGAACGCGCCCGCGCCGTGCTGGGGTTCGCCGACCCTCGCGACTATGTGATCCGCGTTTCCGCGCCGACGCATCAGGCGGTTTCGACGACCCGGTCCTGAACTTTCGTTACATGCCGTGAGGGTGACTTTGCCTTTCGGGAACGAAGGCTGCTAAAGCCCCTTTCCGTAACGACAGAGAAGGCCCCAGAGCGTTTTCCGCCGGGCCCAGACGGGAGATGGCGGATGGCGAAAGCCCCCTCCGACAAGACGAAGCCCAAGACCATTCCGAACGCCCCCCAGGCGTCGAAGGAAGACCTGCTGCGCTATTACCGCGAGATGGTGCTGATCCGCCGGTTCGAGGAGCGGGCGGGCCAGCTGTACGGCATGGGGCTGATCGGCGGCTTCTGCCACCTGTATATCGGCCAGGAAGCCGTGGCCGTGGGCGTTCAGGAGAGCGTCAAACAGGGCCATGACAAGATCATCACCGGCTATCGCGACCACGGCCACATGCTGTGCGCGGGCATGGACCCCAAGGAGGTGATGGCCGAGCTGACCGGCCGCATCGGCGGCTCGTCCAAGGGCAAGGGCGGCTCGATGCACATGTTCGACGTGCCGACCGGCTTCTATGGCGGTCACGGCATCGTCGGCGCGCAGGTGGCGCTGGGCACCGGCCTGGCCTTCGCCGGCTGGTATCGCGGCGATGACAGCGTGTCGTTCGTCTATTTCGGCGACGGCGCGGCCAACCAGGGCCAGGTGTACGAGAGCTTCAACATGGCCCAGCTGTGGAAGCTGCCGGCCATCTACATCATCGAGAACAACCAGTACGCCATGGGCACCTCGATCGAACGGTCCTCGGCCACGACCGAACTGTTCCAGCGCGGCGCCAGCTTCGGCATTCCGGGCGAACAGGTGGACGGGATGGACGTCCTGGCCGTGCGCGACGCGGCGGCCCGCGCGGTGAAGCGCGCCCGCGAAGGCGGCGGACCCTTCATCCTGGAGGTGAAGACCTATCGCTATCGTGGCCATTCCATGAGCGATCCGGCCAAATACCGCACCAAGGAAGAGGTCGACGAGGTCAAGAAGACCCGCGATCCGATCGAGCATATCAAGGGGCTGCTGGATCAGGCCGGGGCGACCGAGGACGACCTGAAATCGATCGACAGCGAGATCAAGGCCATCGTCGCAGAGGCCGTCCAGTTCGCCCAGGAAAGCCCCGAGCCCGATCCGTCCGAGCTCTATACCGACGTCTATGTGGAGGCCGCCCAGTGACCGACATCCTGATGCCGGCGCTGTCCCCCACCATGGAAGAGGGCACGCTGTCGAAATGGCACGTCAAGGCGGGCGACACGGTCAAGGCCGGCGACGTCATCGCCGAGATCGAGACCGACAAGGCGACCATGGAGGTCGAGGCCGTGGATGAGGGCGAGATCGCCGAGATCCTGGTGGCCGAGGGCTCCGAGGGCGTGAAGGTCAACACCCCCATCGCCCGGATGGCGGGGGAGGGCGGCGCCGCGGCGCCCGCTCCCACGTCTGCGCCCAAGACCGAGACGCCCAAGGCCGAGGATCAGACGACCACTGACCAGGGCGGCGAGCCCGAGAAGAAGGACGCCACCGCCAGCGGCCCCAAGGTCGAGTTGCGCGATCCCGACATCCCCGCCGACGCCAAGCTGGTGAAGACCACCATCCGCGACGCCCTGCGCGACGCCATGGCCGAGGAGATGCGCCGCGACGAGGCCGTCTTCCTGATGGGCGAGGAAGTGGCCCAGTATCAGGGCGCCTATAAGGTGTCGCGCGAACTGCTGCAGGAGTTCGGGCCGAAGCGGGTGGTCGACACCCCGATCACCGAGCACGGCTTCGCCGGCCTGGGCGTCGGCGCGGCCATGAGCGGGCTGAAGCCGATCGTTGAGTTCATGACCTGGAACTTCGGCATGCAGGCCATCGACCACATCATCAACTCGGCGGCCAAGACCCTGTATATGTCGGGCGGCCAGATCCGCGCGCCCATCGTCTTCCGAGGCCCCAATGGCGCCGCCAGCCGCGTGGCGGCCCAGCATTCCCAGGACTATTCCGCCTGGTACGCCCAGATCCCGGGCCTGAAGGTCATCGCCCCCTATGACGCGGCCGACGCCAAGGGTCTGTTGAAGGCGGCGATCCGCGATCCCAACCCCGTCGTCTTCCTGGAACACGAGATGATGTACGGGCTGGAATTCGACGTTCCGGACGTCGAGGACTGGGTCCTGCCGATCGGCAAGGCCAAGGTCCGGCGCGAGGGGACCGATGTGACGATCACGGCCCACAGCCGCATGGTCGGTTTCGCCTTGCAGGCCGCCGAACAGCTGGAAGCCGAAGGGATCAGCTGCGAGGTCGTGGACCTGCGCACCCTGCGGCCGCTGGATACGGACACCGTCATCGAAAGCGTCAAGAAGACTAGCCGCCTGGTCTCGGCCGAGGAAGGTTGGGGTTCCATGGGCGTGGGCGCCGAGGTCGTGGCCCGGGTGATCGAACACGCCTTCGACTATCTGGATGCGCCGCCGCTGCGGGTGCATCAGGAAGACGTGCCTCTGCCCTATGCCGCCAATCTGGAGGCCCTGTCGCTGCCGGGCGCCGACAAGATCGTGAAGGCGGTCAAGGCGGTGATGGCATGACCGACATCCTGATGCCCGCCCTGTCTCCGACCATGGAGGAGGGCGTCCTGTCCAAATGGCACGTCAAGGCCGGCGATGTGGTCAAGGCCGGTGACGTCATCGCAGAGATCGAGACTGACAAGGCGACCATGGAGGTCGAGGCCGTGGATGAGGGCGAGATCGCCGAAATCCTGGTGGCCGAAGGCTCCGAGGGGGTGAAGGTCAACACCCCCATCGCCCGGCTGAAGGGTGAGGGCGGCACGGCCGCCCCGGCGCCGAAACCCGACGCGTCGTCTCCTCCCCGTGAAACGGGGAGGGGGACCGCCGAAGGCGGTGGAGGGGTTCTTGCCACCTCGCCGTCGCCCCAATCCGCGACCACGCCCGCCGCTCAGACCCCCTCCACCGCTTCGCGGTCCCCCTCCCCACAGGGTGGGGAGGAGACAAGGATTTTCGCCTCGCCCCTGGCCCGGCGCATCGCCGCCCAGAACGGCGTGGACCTGAAATCCGTCAAGGGCACCGGCCCGCACGGCCGCATCGTGCGCCGCGATGTCGAAGGGCTGAAGGGCGGCGCTGCCCCGGCCACGGCTTCGGCCGCCGCCGCCGAACCGCGCAAGGTGATGTCGCTGGAACAGCAGGGCATCCCGGCCGGCAGCTACGACCTGGTCCCGCTGGATGGCATGCGAAAGGCCATCGCGCGGCGTCTGACCGACAGCTTCCGCGACGTGCCGCACTTCCCCCTGACCATCGACTGCGAGATCGACGGCCTGCTGGCCAGCCGGGCCAAGGTCAATGCGATGCTGGAAGCCTCGGGCGTCAAGGTCTCGGTCAACGACTTCGTCATCAAGGCCAGCGCCATGGCCCTGAAGGCCGTGCCGGAGGCGAACGCCAGCTACACGCCCGAAGGCATCGCCATGCACCACCACGCCGATGTGGCCATGGCGGTGGCGATCCCAGGACAAGATGGGGGCTCCGGCGGCCTGATCACCCCGATCATCCGCCAGGCCGAGCTGAAGTCCCTGTCGCAGATCGCGACGGAGTCGAAAGACCTGGCCAAGCGCGCCCGCGACCGCAAGCTGAAGCCCGAGGAGTTCCAGGGCGGCACCTTCAGCGTCTCGAACCTGGGCATGTTCGGCATCAAGGCCTTCGCCTCGATCATCAACGAACCGCAGGGCGCGATCATGAGCGTGGGCGCCGGCGAACAGCGTCCGGTGGTCAAGAACGGGCAACTGGCCGTGGCCACGGTGATGACCGTCACCCTGACCTGCGACCACCGCGTGGTCGATGGCGCCGTGGGGGCGCGGTTCCTGCAGGCGTTCAAGGCCATGATCGAAGATCCCGTGACGATGCTGGCCTGAGGATCAACAGATGGATTTCGACCTCATCGTCATCGGCTCGGGCCCCGGCGGATATGTCGCCGCCATCCGCGCCAGCCAGCTGGGCCTGAAGACGGCCATCGTCGAACGCGAGAACCTGGGCGGCATCTGCCTGAACTGGGGCTGTATCCCGACCAAGGCCTTGCTGAAATCGGGCGAGAAATACGAGAGCCTGAGCCATCTGAAGGACTACGGCCTGTCGGCGGAAAAGGTCGGCTTCGACTTCGACGCCATCATCCAGCGCTCGCGCGGGGTGGCCAAACAGCTGAACAGCGGCGTCGGCTTCCTGATGAAGAAGAACAAGATCGAGGTCATCGAGGGGACGGCGAAACTGGAGAAGGGGCAGGGGGCCCCCAAGGTCGTCATCGCCCTGAAGGACGGCGGATCGCGCACGGTCCAGGCCAGGTCGGTCATGCTGGCGGTCGGCGCCCGCGCCCGCGCCCTGCCGCAGATCGGGCTGGAAGCCGACGGCGACCGCATCTGGGCCTATCGCGAGGCCATGACGCCGAAATTCCTGCCCAAGTCGATCGTGGTCATCGGCTCGGGCGCCATCGGCATCGAGTTCGGCAGCTTCTATCGCGCCCTGGGCTGCGAGGTGACGGTGGTCGAGGCCCTGGACCGCATCATGCCGGTCGAGGATATCGAGGTGTCCAAGGCGGCCCAGAAATCCTTCGAGAAGCGCGGGATGAAATTCCGCGTCGGCGCCAAGGTGACCAAGGTCGCCAAGGACAAGTCGGGCGTCACCGTGGCCATCGAGGCCGGCGGCAAGGCCGAAACCCTGACCGCCGAGGTCTGCATCTCGGCCGTGGGCATCACGGCCAACACCGATGGCATCGGCCTGGAGGCGCTGGGCGTCGAACTGGACCGCGGCCACATCAAGACCGACGGCCATTGCCAGACCAATGTAAAGGGCCTTTACGCCATCGGCGACTGCGCCGGCGCGCCCTGGCTGGCGCACAAGGCGTCGCATGAAGGCATCCACGCCGCCGAACACATCGCCGGATTTGCGACGCCGCACGTCGTGTCGCCCATCGCCGGCTGCACCTATGCTCAGCCTCAGGTCGCCTCGGTCGGCCTGACCGAGCAGGGGGCCAAGGAAGTGGGCCGGGCGGTCAAGATCGGCCGCTTCCCGTTCAAGGTGAACGGCAAGGCCATTGCGTCGGGCGACACCGACGGCTTCGTCAAGGTGCTGTTCGACGACAAGACCGGCGCCCTGGTCGGCGCCCACATGATCGGCGCCGAGGTCACCGAGATGATCCAGGGCTATGTCACCGCCATCACCATGGAGGCGACCGAGGAGGACGTGATGGGCACCGTCTATCCGCACCCGACCATGTCCGAGGCCATGCACGAGGCGGCGCTGGACGCCTATGGCCGCGTAATCCACATCTAGGTCATGCGGATCGTCGGCATCGCGGGCAGCCTGAGGGCGAAGTCGTTCAACCTGGGCCTTCTTCATGCGATGCATGAAGTCGCGCCGGAGGATGTGGAACTGGACGTGCGGACCCTGCACGGGACGCCGCTGTATAACGCCGATGACGAATCGGAAGGCGGGCTGCCCGAGGCCGTGCGGGTGCTCAAGGACGCGGTGGCCCAGGCGGACGGGCTGATCCTGGCGACGCCGGAATACAACAATGGCGTGCCGGGCGTGTTCAAGAACGCCATCGACTGGATGTCGCGGCCGGCGGGCGACATAGGCCGGGTGTTCGGCGGAAAGCCGGTGGCCCTGTTGGGTGCGTCACCCGGCGGATTCGGCACGATCCTGTCCCAGAGCGCCTGGCTGCCGGTGCTGAGGACGCTAGGAACGCGCCCGTGGTTCGAACAGAAGCTGCTGGTGTCGCGGGCGGGTAGTCTGTTCGACGACGAGGGCCGGCTGACGGACGCGGCGACGCGCGAGCGACTGCGGGAATTCATCGAAGGCTTCGCACGCTTCGCCAAGGAGGGCTGAGGGGACGCCGGGGACGCAACCAGAGGACTTCAGGCTGAGCAGCCACATTTATCGCCTAAGATATATTATGCGAAATAAGCTGGCATGCCTGATGGGGTTGGTGCATCCGGATACGCCCGGAAACCGCTGATCACATTCAATATATCAGGAACGGCCTTCGCTCTTCGATCCAGTCGCTCTCGTCCGCCGACGCCATATGATCCAGGTCGCCCGCATGGGCGTCGCGATCATCCACCCATTCGCGCAGCGCCGTGCCGCCGTTGATGGTGTCGATCGGCAGTTTGCCGAAGGCGTATTCGTACGGGAAATCCCGCCACAGATCGTAGTCGGGATAGAGGTTGCGGATCGCCTTGAACCCCGCCGCCTGCACCCGCCATGGCCGAAAGGCGTGGTGGTCATAGACGGGGTCCTCGCAGTGGATCTGGACCCCCGAACACAGTTTGCCGACATGTTTGTGGAAGGTCGGCTCGAACCACATGTCCCGCAACACGCAGCCGTCCAGCCAGCCCGGCGCGATGCGGCGCATCTCGGCGATCACCGCCCGCGCGTCGATATCGGGCGCCCCAAACAGCTCCAGCGGCCGGGTCGTGCCCCGCCCCTCGGACAGGGTCGCCCCCTCGATCATCACCGTGCCGGCGTAGGCGCGGGCCATCGACAGGTTCGGTGCATTGGGGCTGGGGTTGATCCACGCCCTCTGACCCAGCGGCCAGCCATATCCCGGAGCGCCCTCGGGATCGTAGTTTTCCATCCCGATGACGCGATATTGCACATCGATCTTGAAGTGATGGATAAACCAATGCCCCATCTCGCCCAGGGTCAGGCCATGCCGCATCGGCATCGGCCCGGCGCCAACGAAGCTTTCCCAGCCGGGCTTCAGCGTCGTGCCCTCGACCGGCCGCCCGGCGGGGTTGGGACGGTCCAGAACCCAGACCTCCTTCCCATGCGCGGCCGCCGCCTCCAGCACGTAAAGCAGGGTCGTGACGAAGGTGTAGATGCGGCAGCCCAGGTCCTGAAGATCGATCAGGATGACGTCGAAGGTCTGCATCCATTCGTCGCGCGGACGACGCACCTCGCCATACAGGCTGAAGACCGGGACGCCATGCACCGGATCGCGGTAATCCGAGCTTTCCATCATATTGTCCTGCAGATCACCCTTCATGCCGTGCTGAGGCCCGAAGGCGGCGCTGAGGGTGATGTCGGGACAGGCCGCCAGGGCGTCCATGGTGTGCGTCAGGTCCGCGGTCACCGAGGCGGGATGGGCCAGCACGGCCACCCGCCGGCCCTGCAGCGGCGCCCGCAGCGCGGGATCGGACAACAGGCGGTCGATGCCGAATTTCATGGGATCTCCAGCACGAAGGAGTCGGGGTGATGAAAGTCCGGCTTATCCGACGCATGGGCCAGGGCCCAATAGGAAATCCGCCCGTCCAGGGCCTCGATCACAGCAGCCAGGCCCAGCGCCTGCGCGCCCGGCGGCAGGTCGATCACCGTTTCCAGGCCGACGTAATCAGAACCACCGTCCAGAAGCGCGGGGTCGGCGGCCTCGGCTGCCTTAGCCATGCCGTCGCGATAGCCGTTGAACCGATAGCTGGCCCACTGGCCCGATGGGGACAGGTTGAACTCCCGGTATCCCTCGGCAGTCCGCACGAAGACTTCGAAACAGGTGTGCTTCCACAAGCCATCGACGCGTCCCTGAGCCGGTGCGGGCCATTTCAACGCATCGACGTCACCGTCCGTAAAATAGCGCAGCCACAGGCGGTTGCCGCGTCGTTCCAGTTCGACCGAGACCTCGATCTGCGGAGCCGGCGTTGTCGGATGGGGCTTCAGATCCACGTGCATCACTCATCGATGGCGAGCCGTTCGGTGCGGGTCAACGCAGGGCGGCCGACTCACAGGAAAAACCCCACCGCCAGCCGGATCAGGACCAGGAAGATACCCACCGCAGCGATCATTGGGGGCGCGATCAGCAGCCCCACCGCCAGCCGCATTCGTCGCAAGCGTTGCGCGATCCAGGCCAGACCCCCGAAGACGCCAAGGGCACAGGCGGTCACCGCATAGTGTCGCACATCGGCGCCGCCCAGCATCAAGGCCAGACCTAGAGCACTCCAGGCGAGAACGACAGGGCCCAGACCGCGACGCCAGCCTTGATCCGCATGCATGATCATTCGCTCCTATGGGCCCGCGTGCTACACGCGCGCTTCGTCTCCTTGCCAGCGCCTCCCGCCATGATCGATCAAGACTTCAAATCTGACTTCCTGCGCACCCTCCGTGACCGGGGCTACATCCACCAGATCACCCATCCGGCCGAGCTGGATGCGGCGGCCAGCAAAGGCGTGATCGCCGCCTATATCGGCTTCGACGCCACGGCGCCCAGCCTGCATGTCGGCAGTCTGATCCAGATCATGATGCTGCGCCGGCTTCAGCAGGCGGGGCACAAGCCGATCGTCCTGATGGGCGGCGGCACGACCAAGGTCGGCGATCCGACCGGCAAGGACGCCTCGCGCCCGCAACTGACCGATGAGATGATCCAGGCCAATATCACCTCGATCCAGACGGTCTTCGCCAAATTCCTGACCTTCGGCGATGGGCCGACCGATGCGGTCATGGTCGACAATGACGAGTGGCTGTCGAAGTTTGGCTATGTCCAGTTCCTGCGCGAGTTCGGGACCCAGTTCACGGTCAACCGGATGCTGGCCTTCGACTCGGTCAAGCTGAGGCTGGAACGCGAACAGCCGATGACCTTCCTGGAATTCAACTACATGCTGATGCAGTCGGTTGATTTCCTGGAGCTGAACCGCAGCCGCAACGTCACCCTGCAGATGGGCGGCTCGGACCAGTGGGGCAATATCGTCTCGGGCGTCGATCTGGTGCGGCGCAACGAGGGGCGCACCGCGTTCGGCCTGACCACGCCGCTGTTGACCACCGCCTCGGGCGGCAAGATGGGCAAGACCGCCCAGGGCGCGGTCTGGCTGAACGCCGAACAGCTGTCGCCCTACGATTACTGGCAGTTCTGGCGCAACGCCGACGACGCCGACGTGGGCCGGTTCCTGCGCCTGTTCACCGACCTGCCGCTGGACCAGATCGCGTCTCTGGAGACGCTGGAAGGCGCGGGAATCAATGACGCCAAGAAAGCCCTGGCCGACGCCGCGACCACCATGCTGCACGGCGCCGATGAGGCGGCCAAGGCGCGCGCTGCGTCCGAGGCCGCCTTTGAACAGGGCCGACTGTCGGCCGACCTGCCGACCGTCGAACTGCCGCGCGACGAGGTCATCGGCGCCATGATCGCAGCCCTGGCGACCAGGGCCGGCCTGACCGCCTCCAACGGCGAGGCCCGGCGCCTGGCCCAGGGCGGGGGCCTGCGCCTGAACGACGCCGCGATCAACGACGGCGCCCAACTGGTTTCCGAGGGCGACCTGAACGCGGACGGGGTGCTGAAACTGGCGGCGGGCAAGAAGAAGATCGTGCTGGTGAGGCCCGTCGGATGATCGTCGCCGAAGGCTCCAAGCCCCCTGCCCTGTCCCTCCCGACCGACGGCGGAGGGCATATCGACCTGGCCGGTCCGGCCGTGATCTATTTCTATCCCAAGGACGACACCCCCGGCTGCACCAATGAAGGCAAGGATTTCTCGGGCCTGATCGAGGATTTCCACGCCCTGGGCGTCGCCGTCATCGGCGTTTCGCGCGACAGCGTGAAGAAGCATGATCGCTTCAAGGCCAAGCATGACCTGAAGGTGATCCTGGCGTCCGACGAGGACGGCGCCGTCACTGAAGCCTGGGGCGTCTGGGTCGAAAAACAGCTCTATGGCCGCAAATACATGGGGATCGAGCGGGCCACCTTCCTGATCGACGCCGATGGAACCATCCGGCGCGCCTGGCGGAACGTGCGGGTTCCCGGCCATGCCCAGGAGGTGCTGGAGGCCGCCAGGGCCCTGTAATCCGCCACCGGAAAGAACAGTCCCAGATTCGTCCGCGCAACCACCGGGCGAAAAACTCCCCTATCCAGATTCGCGGCGCCTGTCCGTGCGGGAAATCATGGTTAAGATTGGGTGAACGCTATTGCAGAAACGTCACGGCTCTCGGATAAAGCCGGGTACCGGGGGGTGTGGCGTATGGATCAGGATCAGGGGAACGGGCGACGCTCAGTAATCGAGCGCTGGTTCCCGGAACGGCATCTTTATCTGCGGTCCAATGGCGAGACGCGCGGCTATGTCCTGACCCGCGGGCGCCAGATGCTGGGCGTGGCCGCCGCGGTCCTGCTGGGCGGCTGGACCCTTGTCGCCTCGGGCGGCTTCCTGTTCGATCTGGCCACCGAAAGCACGGCCGACCAGGCCGTCCGCCGCACCCGAGCGGAATCCGAGCGCCGCACCGCCGATCTTCAGGCCCGCCTGGACAGCGCCGTGGTGCGGATGTCGACGACCACCGGATCGCTGGACGAAATGGCGGCCATGGTCGAGCGGCGCCATGCGGCCCTGACCAAGGTCATGGGGATGTTCCACGGCGTGCCGGGGGCCGAACAGGCCCTGCAACCGGCCCCTACGGGAACCCAGACCGGCAATCCGATCCGGCGGATCCTGGGCGTCCGGATGGACCAGGAGCGGCTGATCGCCCGCGCCGACGCCTTCGCCCAGACGCGTGCCGAACGGCTGCGACTGGCCTTCCGCCTGGCCGGACTGAACCCCGCGGCCTATGCGCCCCAGGGGGCGCCGCTGGGCGGCCCCCTGGTCGAGGCGCGCGATCCCAAGGCCCTGGCCGTCATCCTGGATGTCGACGAGGCCTTCGCCGTCCGCATCCGCAACGCCGCCGACAATCTGACCGACATGCGTCGCCTGGCCGATGCGGCCGATGGCCTGCCCTTCGACCGGCCGACCCAGGCGCGGACCACCTCGGGTTTCGGCGTCCGCTTCGACCCCTTCAACGGCCGGCCCGCCGTGCATCAGGGCCAGGACTTCGCCGCCCCTCTGAACAGCCCCGTCCACGCCACCGCCCCGGGCGTGGTCTCTTTTGTCGGGATCCGTTCAGGGTATGGAAAGACTGTCGAGATAGATCATGGTCGCGGTTTCAAGACGCGCTTCGCCCATCTCAACGCCACGGCGGTGACGCCCGGCCAGCGCGTGGCCCTGGGCCAACGTGTTGGCGCCATGGGCAACACCGGCCGCTCCACCGGCGTCCACCTGCACTATGAGGTGTGGGTCGATGGCCGCCCCCAGAATCCAGCCCGCTTCATGAAAGCCGGAGACCAGCTTGTTCAACAAGACTAAATCCCCCGCCCGCCCCGCCGCGGCCCCGATCCCGCCGCTGCCGGACCTGCCCTCTCCGAGCCAGCCCAAGGCCGCCGCACCGGCCCCGACGCCCTCGCCCGCCAGCGCGACGCCGGGGCGCGGCCTGTCGATGCTGTCGGCCGACCTGCAATTCACCGGCAATATCGCCGGCTCGGGCGACCTGCAGGTCGACAGCCAGGTCAAGGGCGACATCCGCGTCGGCCGTCTGATCGTCGGCGAAACCGGCGCCGTGGAAGGCAATGTCTCGGCCGACTATGTCGAGGTGCGCGGCCGGATCGTCGGCGGCGTCTCGGGCAAGCAGGTGAAGCTGATCTCGACCGCCTATGTCGATGGCGACATCACCGCCGAACAGCTGTCCATCGACATCGGCGCCTATTTCCAGGGCCGGGTGTTGCAGGGATCGCGCCAGCCCGCGCCCGCCGCCGCGCCGACGCCGGCGCCCAAGCCGGTCATCCCCCAGATGGGCGATGCGCCGGCCCCGGCGGCGCCGACGGGTTCGACGCCCGCCTGATCTGGAGGCGACAAGAGGGTCGCGTCTCGGTGCGGCCCTTTTCACGCCATAAATGTTCTTGCTTTGTTCGAATGGTTCGGCTATGTTCGCTCATGGCCAGACAGCCGACGAAAGGACGCGGGGCCCGGTCCAACGCCAGTGGGCGGTATGAAGCGACGCAGACTCAGGAATTCGACGACGGCTGGACCGTCGATGACGCCCCGATCGCGTCGCTCCGCACCAGCCTGACCCCGGAACGGGCGCGGACGATCATCGCCCGCAACGACAGTCCCGACGTCGGCTTCGACCGATCCATCAACCCCTACAAGGGCTGTGAACATGGCTGCATCTACTGCTACGCCCGTCCGTCCCATGCCTGGATGGGCCTATCCCCGGGCCTGGATTTCGAGAGCCGGCTCTTCTTCAAGCCCGAGGCCGCGCGTCTGCTGGAACAGGAGCTGTGCCGGCCCCGATACCGCTGCCGGCGCATCCACATAGGCGGCAACACCGATCCCTATCAGCCGGTCGAGCGGACGTTGAAATCGACCCGTTCGGTGCTGGAGGTGATGCAGCGGTTCAACCACCCCTTCTCGATCATCACCAAGTCGGTCCTGATCGCGCGCGACGCGGACATTCTGGGCGCCATGGGGCGAGAGGGTCTGTGCTCGGCCTTCGTCTCGATCACCACCCTGGACCGCAAACTGGCCCGCGACATGGAGCCCCGCGCCTCGACCCCGGCGAAACGGCTGGAGGCCATCAGCCGCCTGGCCGAGGCTGGGTGCCCGGTCGGGGTCGGCTTCGCCCCGGTCATCCCCGGCCTGAACGATCATGAGTTGGAGGCGGTGCTGGAGGCCGCCGCCAAGGCCGGGGCGACCAGCGCCATGTATGTGACCCTGCGTCTGCCCCTGGAGATCAAGGACCTGTTCCGGGAGTGGCTGGCCGACGCCCGGCCCGACCGCGCCGCCCGCGTCATGTCCCTGATCCGCCAGACGCGGGGCGGTCGCGATTACGATCCGGACTGGTCCCAGCGGATGAGGGGAACCGGCCCCGTGGCCGAGCTCATCGCCACGCGGTTCAAGGCGGCGGTCAAGCGGTTTGGGCTGGATGGACCCCGCCCCCTGCTGGACGAAAGCCGATTCCGCATTCCCGATGACGCCCGTACCCAGCGGGATCTGTTCGACCGGGACCATCGCCCGGCAGCCTGAAGTCTGTAGGCCTGAAGTCTGGCGACCGCCTCGACCGCCTCAGCGCGAAAACACCCCCACCAGTTCGACGTGGGCCGACCACAGGAACTGGTCGATCGGCGTCACCCGTTCCAGCCGGAAGCCGGCGTCGATCAAAAGGCGCGCATCGCGGGCGAAGGTGGCCGGATTGCAGGAGACGCCGACCACCACCCCGGCCTTGGTCTGGGCGATCTGGGCCGTCTGTTCAGCCGCCCCCGCGCGCGGCGGGTCGAACACGATGGCGTCGCACCCCCTCAGGTCATAGGGGGCGAGCGGACGGCGGAACAGGTCGCGCGCCTCGGCCGTGATCGGCTTCAGTCCCTTCGCGGACCGGATGCCCGCCCGCAGGGCGGCGATCCCAGCGGCCGAGGCGTCGGCCGCCAGGACCGGCGCGATCTGGGCCAGGGGAAAGGTGAAGGTCCCGGCACCGCAGAAGAGGTCCGCGATCTTACCGGCGTCCTGAACCGCCGCGACCGCCCGCTCGACCATGGCCGCCTCGGCCTGGGGCACAGCCTGCAGGAAGCCGCCGGCCGGAAGCGGAATGGTGGCGGGCCCGAAGGCGACACGCGGCTGGCGCGCCATGACCAGGGTCTCGCCCGCAAGACTCAGCCGCGCCAGGCCTCCCTCCCCCGCCGCCTGGATCGCACGCATCTGGGCGTCGCGCGACAGGCCGCCCGAGCGGCGTTCGACCCCCGTCACATCGACATCCAGCCCGTCCAGGGTCCAGGTCGCATGCAGGGTCGGGGCCGATTTCGGATGCTCCAGGAAGGCGTCGGCCACCGCCCTGAGCGCCGGGATGGCGGCCACGATCCGGGGGTCCGCCACCGGGCAGGCGCTGACGGAAACCAGTCGCCAGGACCGCCGCGCCTTGAAGCCCAGAACGACGCCGCCGTCCGGCCCGCGCCGGGCATGAAGCGCGAGCCGACGCCGCGCGCCCGGCGGGGTGGCGACCGTGGCCTCGATCTCGCTCTCGATCCCCTCGCGCGCCAGGGCCTGACGCACCAGATCCTGTTTCCATTCCAGATACGGCGCTGCGGCCCAGTGCTGCAGCGAACAGCCGCCGCAGTCGCCATATTGGGGCGAGACCGGAGCGACGCGCTCCGGGCTGGGCGCCATGACCTCGACCGCCTCGGCCCGGCCGTCGCGAACCGTCGCCTGGATCGTCTCGCCGGGCAGGGTCAGGGGGGCATAGACCGGGCCTGAGGCAGTGCGGGCCACGCCGTCGCCCTGGGCGCCGATGTGGGAGATGGTCAGGGTCTCGCGCATCCAGGCCTTCTAGCCTTCCCTGACGGCGTGAGGAACATGAACGAAGATGAACGCTGCGCTCAAAATCCGTTCAGCTTGGCGGCCCTATCTGTTCACGCAACGCAAACGGCCTCCGGGTCGTTCAGCGCCCGGACAGACCAGCAAACGGAGGGCCCGAAATGATCGGCGCCAAGACCAAGATCGCCGCCGCCGCCACCGTCATCGCGGCCCTGATGGTTCCGGGCGCGGCCTCGGCCCAGTCGGCCTACTACGGCGGGGGCTACGGCCAGAACTACGGCCGTTCCTACAACAATCAGGCCTATGACCCCTGCTATCGCGACGGACGCACCGGCGCGGGCGGCGTCATCGGCGCCACGGCCGGCGCCGTCCTGGGCTCGCAGATCGCCGCGCGCGGCCGCCGCACCGAAGGCAGCGTCCTGGGCGGGGTTCTGGGCGCCGTGGTCGGGTCGCAGATCGGCCGCTCGTCCAGCCAGGCCTGCTACAGCCAGCAGGGCTATGGCTATCAGGCGCCCAGCTACAACGAACGTGATGGCCGCTATGACAACGCCTACAGCCAGGGCCGCTACGACGAACGGTATGAAGAGCGGTACGAAGACCGCTATGACGACCGGTACGACAGCCGCTATCAGGGCGGCTATTCCGATCGCGGCTATGACTATGACCGCGGCGGCGACTGCCGCATGGCCGAAAGCCGCATCCGCCTTCCCGACGGCCGCTACGAGACCCGCTATGTCCGCAGCTGCCGCGACAGTTCGGGCCGCTATCGCGTCGTCGATTAACATCCAGCCCCCCTGGCAATTGACGACGTGACGGAGCCGCCGGTGGAGAAATCCACCGGCGGTTTTCTCTTGTTTGTTTCGCTATCGCTCGCGACGCGGTCGCTCGCTGCTTGAGCGAGGTCGTTCGCCATGTGGCGGCTCGCTGCTTGAGCGAGGATTGGCCATCGCAGCCCCGCTAGAGTTTCGCCCAGAGCAGATATTCGACATTGCCGTCACCGCCTGTGATCGGACTGTCGGCCGTGTCGCGCACGGTCCATCCCAGGCCGCTCAGCCAGGCGACGACGCGATCCAGCGCCGCCTGGCGCGCCTCGGCGTCGCGCACAACGCCGCCGCGCCCGACGTCCTGGCGACGCTCCATCTCGAACTGAGGCTTGACCAGGGTGACCAGATCGGCGCCCGGCCGGGCCAGCGCCAGGACGGCGGGCAGCACCTTGGCCAGGCCGATGAAGCTGGCGTCGCAGACGATCAGATCGACCGGATCGGGGATCACCGCCGGCGACAGGTCGCGCGCATCGGTCTTCTCCAGATTGGTCACGCGCGGGTCGGCGGCGATGCGGGGGTGCAACTGCCCCTGCCCCACATCCACGGCGAAGACGCGCGCCGCGCCGCGCTCCAGCAGAACCTCGGTGAACCCGCCGGTCGAGGCGCCGACGTCGATGGCCGTGCGTCCTTCGACCGCCACGGGCCACAGGCTGAGGGCGTGATCCAGTTTCAGCGCCCCGCGCCCGACGAAACGATGCGCCGCCTCGGCTTCGATCACCGCGTCCTCGGCCAACTGTTCCGACGGCTTGGCCACGGTGCGGCCGTCGGCGGTCACCCGCCCGGCCTCTATGGCGGCGCGGGCGCGGACGCGGGTGTCGAACAGGCCGCGCGCGACGAGAAGTTGGTCGGCCCGCACCCTCAACGCCTTCTGCCCTCGGGGGAGAAGGTGGCATGCGAAGCATGACGGATGAGGGGGCTGTCGGCAGCGCCATTGATAGGCGACAGAGAAGGGGTGGAGGCAGCCCCCTCATCCGAGGCGCTCCGCGCCCCACCTTCTCCCCCGAGGGGAGAAGGAATCATAGGGCGCTCAGGCGATCCAGCGCCGCCTGAAGGCGCACCTTGCCCGCCTCGGCCTCGGCCTTCTTCTGTCGCTGCTCCTCGACCACCTCGGCGGCCGCGCGGGCGACGAAGTTCGGGTTGCCCAGCTTCTTGTCGACATGGGCGATGTCGCTGTCGAAGGCGGCGATCTCCTTCGACAGCCGCGCGCGCTCGGCCGACAGGTCGATGATGTCGGCCAGGGACAGGGCCGCCGTGGCGCCGCCGGTGACGAAGGTCACGGCCCCCGAAGGCGCCGCCGAGGCGGTGTCCAGCGACGAGACCCGGCCCAGGGTCAGGATCAGTTCGCGGTGGCGCGCCATCCGTTCGGCGGTGGCGGCGTCGGGCGCCACGAAGGCCAGGGGCGGCTTGGCCGAAGGCGGAACGTTCATTTCCGCGCGCAACTGACGGATTTCGGTGACCAGATCGACCAGCCAGCCGATCTCGCCCTCGGCGGCCGCATCGACGAAGGCGTCCGGCAGTTCGGGCCAGCGCGCGCCCAGCAGCATGGGCTCGGCCCGCGCCGCGCCCTGGTCTGCCAGCTGGTCCCACAGCTCCTCGGTGATGAAGGGCATGACCGAGTGCATCAGCTTTAGCGTCTGATCCAGCACCCAGGCGGTCATGGCCCGGGTCTCGGCCCTGGCCGCCTCGTCCGCACCGTTGAATACCGGCTTGGCCAGCTCCAGATACCAGTCGCAGAAGACGTTCCAGACGAAGCGGTAAAGGGCCGATGCGGCCTCATCGAACCGGCCCGCTTCCAGCGCCGACGACACGGCGCGCTCGGCCTTGGTCAGCTCGCCGCGGATCCAGCGGTTGATCGTCTGGTCCACGCCCGCCGGGTCGAAGCCCGCGACGCGGCGCGCCTCGTTCATCTGGGCGAAGCGGGCGGCGTTCCACAGTTTGGTACCGAAATTACGATAACCTTCAATGCGCTGTTTCGACAATTTGATGTCGCGCGTGCCGGAAAGGATGGCCATGGTGAAGCGCAGGGCGTCGGCCCCCACCTCGTCGATGATGTTCAGCGGGTCGATGACGTTGCCCTTGGACTTCGACATCTTCTGGCCCTTCTCGTCGCGGACCAGGCCGTTGATGATGACGCGCTTGAACGGCGCCTCGCCGGTGAAATGCAGGCCCATCATCATCATCCGGGCGACCCAGAAGAAGATGATGTCCGCCGCCGTCACCAGGTCGCTGGTCGGATAGAAGCGGGCCAGATCCTCGGTCTTCTCGGGCCAGCCCATGGTCGAGAAGGGCCACAGGGCCGAGCTGAACCAGGTGTCTAGGACGTCCTCGTCCTGGGTCAGGGGCAGGTTTCCGGCCTGGGCCTGGGCCTCCGCCTCCGTTTCGGCGACGAAGATCTGGCCGTCCGGGCCATACCAGGCCGGGATGCGGTGGCCCCACCACAGCTGGCGCGAGATGCACCACGGCTCGATGTTGCGCAGCCACTCGAAATAGATCTTCTCGTAGGACTTGGGCTCGAACACCGTGTCGCCCTGCTCCACCGCCTTCAACGCGGGCTGGGCCAGGGTCTTGGCGTCGACATACCACTGGTCCGTCAGCCACGGCTCGATGACCACGCCCGAGCGGTCGCCGTGCGGGACCATGTGGCGGGTCTTCTCGATCTGCTTCAGCCAGCCCTCTTCCTCGGCGCGGGCCACGATGGCCTTGCGCGCGGCGAAGCGGTCGAGGCCTTGAAGATCGTGAGGGATAGCATCAAGCGCACGCCATTCCTCTTCCTTCCATATGCTGGAAGAACCGAAATCATTGTAGTTTCCGGTGGCGGCGTCGTAACGGGCATCAATCCTTTCCGCCGCGATGATGCGGCCGAAGGCGTCCATGATGTTCAGGGCAGCCAGCCCCGCCCGCTTGCCGACCTGGAAATCGTTGAAGTCGTGCGCCGGGGTGATCTTCACCGCGCCGGAACCCTTGGTCGGATCGGCGTACTCATCGGCGACGATGGGAATACGCCGCCCGGTGATCGGCAGGATCACCGCCTTGCCGACGATGGACGCATAACGCTCATCGTCCGGATGCACGGCCACGCCGGTGTCGCCCAGCATGGTCTCGGGCCGGGTGGTGGCGACGACGATGTAGTCGCGCGTCTCCCATTCCGTGGCCTTGCCGTCGTCGTCGAAGGCGGCCGGATGTTCATAGGTGACGCCGTCGGCCAGCGGATAGGCGAAATGCCAATAGGCGCCGTCGACCTCCTTCTGCTCGACCTCCAGGTCGCTGATGGCGGTCTGGAAATGCGGGTCCCAGTTGACCAGCCGCTTGTCGCGATAGATGAGGCCTTCCTTGTGCAGTTGCACGAAGACCTTGCGCACGGCGGCCGACAGGCCCTCGTCCAGGGTGAAGCGTTCGCGGCTCCAGTCGCAGCTGGCGCCCAGGCGGCGCAGCTGGCGCACGATGGTTCCGCCGCTTTCGGCCTTCCATTTCCAGACGGTGTCGACGAAGGCGTCGCGGCCCATGTCGCGGCGGCTGACGTTGCCGGCCGCCGCCAGCTGGCGCTCGACGACCATCTGGGTGGCGATGCCCGCGTGGTCGGTGCCGGGCAGCCACAGCACCGCCTTGCCCTTCATACGGTGATAGCGGGCCAGCACATCCTGAAGCGTGTTGTTCAGCGCATGGCCGATGTGCAGCGACCCGGTCACGTTCGGCGGCGGAATGACGATCGAATAGGCGTCGGCGGCGCCGTCCGTCGGCAATGCGGCGCGCGGCGCGAACAGGCCGCTGCTTTCCCACATCTCGTAAAGACGGGGTTCGGCGGATTTCGGATCGAAAGTCTTATCAAGCATCGGGAAGGGTCTTTGCAGAAACGAGAAAGGGCGGCCCCGCCGGAGCCGCCCTGTGGTGATCTAGTGGAGATCAGGTCGCAGGTGAAGGTCAGCCGGCGTTGCGGGCGATGCGTTCGACTTCCTTGCGTACCTGGGCCTCGACGATGGCGGGCAGATTGGCGTCCAGCCACTCCTTCAGCATCGGTCGCAGCAGTTGGCGCGCCAGTTCGTCGATGGTCGGGCCGGCGGCCGAGGACATCTCTGTCGGTTCGGGCTGGCGAAGCGAGGCGGCCAGGCCCGCGAAGGCCGAGGCGGCGGTGGAGGCCGCGGCCGTTCCGACCAGGGTGTCGCCGGTGGGCGCCGGATAGGCGGGGGGCTCGGGCGTAGGGGCCTCGGCCTGGGGCTCGAAGGCCGGCTCGCTGACCGTGCGCGCTTCGGGGAAGGGTTCGGGCGCCGGCTCCGGTTCGGGGGCGGGGGCCACGTCCAGGTCGCCGATCGTCTCAGCGGCCGGCGCTTCATAGCGATCAGTCAGGTCCAGAACATCGTCCTCGGACGCGACAGGCTCTTGGACAGAGGGGGTTTCGTCCATCAGGGCCGGAGACACCGCTTCGGGTTCGGCCTCGGTCGGCGACTCGACGGCGGCGTCCGGCGCGGCCGCGGTGGTTTCGGCCGGGGCCTCGTCCTCGGAGATGATCCGGCGGATCGACGCCAGGATCTCCTCCATCGTCGGTTCCTGGGCGGTCTGATCGGTCATGGCGAAACCCTGGGACGAAGCGGTTCGGGACGGGCCCTGAGGTGGGCGAAGCGCGGCCGCGAGGGGCGGACCGGCCGCAAAGTCGTCGCATCTACGCCCGCTGGAATCAACGGCCGTTTTCGCCTGTCAGGATAAATCCGGGCCAGCCTGGCGTCTTCAGGCGCCCGGCGCGGTGCGGATGATCCCGTCCTTCAACTGGGCGTCGATCGGCGCGTCGGGAGCGTCCGCGGCCGGAACGACCGGCGGGGCGGCGATGCGGTCGATGGCTTCGATCACCCCATCCCAGGGCAGGGCGCCGCGAAGACGGACGCGATTGTAGTTGGCGACCGGATCATAGGCCTCGACCGCGACCAGGTCGGGTCCTTCCAGCCGGCCCATGGCCGCCAGAAGCTGGGCCTGGGCCACATATTCGTTGCGACGCGCGGAGGCCAGGGTGACCTCGGCGCTGCGCAGCTCCAGTTCCTGGTTCAGGACATCCAGGGTGGTGCGCAGGCCGACCTGGGCCTCCTGGCGGACGCCTTCGGCGGCGACCGAGGCGGCGCGAACCGCCTCCTGCCCCGCCTGCAGGGTCGAACGGGCCGACACCACCTGGGCGTAGGCCGAGCTGACCGACTGAAGCACATTGCGACGCTCGCCTTCGACGCCGATCTGGGCGGCGTTGGCCTGCTCCAGGGCCTGGGCGACGCGCGACCGGTTCAGTCCGCCGGTGAACAGGGGAATCGACACCGAGGCGCCCGCGCGGAAAGAGGTGCGGTCCGCCAGGTCGGGATCATTCAGCGTGCCGGCCCCGCCATAGGAGGCGGTCAGCTGGGCCGAGGGCAGATAGGCCGACCGCGCCTGGGCCACACGCGCCTCGGCGGCGCGCTGGTTGAAGGCGGCGGCGCGCAGGGCCGGATTGTCGTCCAGGGCCACGTCCATGGCGGTTTCGAAATCGGCGGGCAGGCCCGGCAGGGCGGGCAGCGCGTCCAGAGTTCCCGGCGACTGGCCGACCACGGCGGCGTAGGCGGCGCGCGACACGGACAGCTGGGCCTGGGCGTTGGCCAGGTCGGCCTCGGTCTGGGCCAGGCGAGCCTCGGACTGGGCCACGTCGGTGCGGGTGATCTCCCCGACCTCGAACCGGGCGTTGGATTCGTCCAGCTGGCGGCGCAGGACTTCGCGGTTGGCCTGGCGGATACGCAGGATCTCGACATCGCGCAGGACGTCGGCATAGGCCTGGATCACCGAAGCCAGCACCTGCTGTTCCACCCGGCGCAGGTTCTCGCGTCCCGCCAGGACGCCGGCCTCGGCCGCCGTCACCCCGTGGCCGACGCGGCCGGCGGAATAGATCGTCTGGGTCAGGTTCAGCCCGAGGTTCAGGCTGTCGCTCTCGCTGTTGCCGCCGGTGGTGACGGTGTCGATGATGCCGTCATTGTCCAGATCGACGCCGGTGGAGGTCGTCACGGTGGGGGCGCGGGTGCGGGTGTAATCGACGCCGCCCTGGGCGTTCAGGGTGGGGCGAAGGCCGGCGCGGGCCTGGGGCACGGTCTCGTCCAGCGCCCTCTGCTCGGCGCGCTGGGCCAGCAGGGTGGGATTGGTCTGATAGGCCAGGGCCAGGGCCGTCTGCAGATCATCGGCCCAGGCCGGCTGGCCGGCGGCGACGGTAAGGGCCGCCAGTGCGACCGAAACGAGCGCGCGCGAACGTTGCAACATCTTCTGTTCCTGTCAGACGCCGGGGGAGCGGCGTCAGTAAATCGGTTGTCCGCGTTGGTGGCGACGGTTTTGGCCTGACGCCAGTTAAGTTTTCTTCACGCGGCGGCGGCGGGAGTCCGTCGCCGCGTCGTGATTCACAGCGCGAATGTAGGCGCCGGCGTCAGTTCCGCCAGAACCGGCGGGGTGGAATCGAACAGTTCCTTGCGCGACAGCCCCCCCTCGCGGCCGCGGACATAGAGGACCGCCTTGCCAACCGGCCCGGAGCGTTCGACCACGGCCAGCCGCCCGCCGGGCCGCAACGCCGCCAGCCAGGCCTCGGGCCGCACGTGGACGGCGGCCTCGCTGACCATGACGTCCCATCCTTCGCCTTCCGGCTCTGCGAACGGGCGAACGACCGTCGCCACCGTTTCCTCGACCAAGGCCGGCCCCACCTGATTCATGACCGCCTGGGAGGCCTCCTGGGCAGTGACGTTCAGGCCCATCCGGGCCAGGACCATGGCCGCATAGGGCGCCGCCAGGCACAGGGCGCGCTCGCCGGGCCGCGCCTCCAGGGCCTGCATCAGCTTGGCGATGTCGCGCGCGGGCATCAGCTTGCGGCCCTCGGCGATCTCGACCGCCGTTTCGGCATAGACGGCATAGGCCCGCTCGGCCGGGACCAGTCCTTCGCGCGGCGCCGCCATCAGGGCGGCCTGCAGCGCCCGATCGGTGACGTCGTTCACGCGGACCTGAGAGTCCACCATGACCTTGCGCGCGGCGGCGAAATCCATAGCGAGGCGTTCCTGAGACTTTGGACGGGAATTGCGCGTGCTTATAGGTCCGTGCGTTGCAGCGGACAATCCGATCTGATAGCGAACGCGCCTCGCGATGGCGCGGCCCTTTTCCAGGGCGCGGGGCCTGATGGCGGAGTGGTGACGCAGAGGACTGCAAATCCTTGCACCCGGGTTCGATTCCCGGTCAGGCCTCCATCGCGAGATTTCCTTACTCGGACGGGCTTCGCGTCACGCCGGTTATACCGGTGCGGTGATCCAGCCTATGGCGCCCGCCGCGCCCAGGGCCGCCCCCACGATGGCGGCGACCAGCACGATGCGCGCATTGCGATGGATGAAATACAGAATGCCCATGACGCCCACTCCCAACCCGTGGGCGCCAAGTTGCCACATTCCACGCATTCATCAAGGTGTACGAAGGGTTAATGCGGTGACGGTTGCGTGATCATCGAACCCGGATCAGTTCATAGAGCGCCAGGGCGGAGGTCGTGGCGACGTTCAGCGAATCGAACCCATCGGCCATGGGGATTCCGACGACGCGCAGCCGTTCCAGAAGCGCTGCAGGCAGGCCGGGACCTTCCGATCCCAGCAGAATGGCGCGGCGACCTCCTTCCCTCACCTGATCCAGCCGTTCCGACGCCCCGGGGCTGAGCGCCAGGATCTCGAACCCTTGGCGGATCAGCGCGCCCACCAGATCCTCGGCCGAGGCCGCCGCCATGGGGGTTCTCAGCACCGCTCCGACCGAGACCCGGATGGCCTTTCGGTAGAAGGGATCGCAGCAGCCGGGGTCCAGCAGGACCGCATGGGCGCCGAAGGCGGCGGCGTTGCGGAAAATCCCGCCCATATTGTCGTGGTTGCCGATGCCGATGGCGGCCACGACCACCGCATCCTCGGGCGCCGCGGCCAGCAAATCTTCCAGGGGCCTGGCCTGGGGACGGCGGCCAACGGCCAGGATGCCGCGATGCAGGGGAAAGCCGGCGATGGCGTCCACCACAGCCTGATCGGCGACATGGACGGGAACGGCGTCCGGCAGAGCTTCGATGATGGGGCCCATGGCCTCGACCCTGTTCTCGGCCAGAAGCAGGGCCTCTGGCGCGCACAGGCAGCGGGGCGAAACCAGGGTTTCGACCACGACCCTGCCTTCGGCGATGAACCGCCCGTGGCGTCCCACCAGGTCGCGCTCCTTCACATGGCGGAAAGGCGCGACGCGCGGGTCTTCGGGATCATGGACGAAAGTCAGGGCCATTTTCGATGATTACCCATTGCACGACGCGCGAGGCCGCTGCTATAGGCGCGCCTCCCGAGCATGTTCCGCGGTAGCTCAGTGGTAGAGCAGCCGACTGTTAATCGGCTGGTCGTAGGTTCGAATCCTACCCGCGGAGCCATCTCCCTCCCCCTCGAAAACCGCCAAAAAAGAGCCCGACGCGAGCGCCGGGCTATAATCAGGTTCGGTGATGGTGGGTGTCCTCAAAGACAGAAGACGACCCCTTGATCCGCCGCTTTGGTTAACGAAACCTCAATGCGACGCCGGGGCTGAATCGGGAAGCCAGGTCGTCTGGAATCCGGCCTCCCCCAGGGGTTGTCGGATCAGCCAGCCTTCGCCAGCCCGGGTCGCCGCGGCGCGTGTCTGGTCCGCTCCGGGATAGGCGTATCGCCGTCCGTTGATGCTGATGTCCGCGGGGCCGGGGCGTCCTCCGGCCACGGCCGCCCAGCGCCCCACCTTGTCTCCCGTTGCTTCGATCGCCGGCCGTCCGTCGATGACCAGGTGAACCGGTGCGCCCGGCTCCACCGATCCCGAAAGGGCCAGCATGCGCCCGTCCCAGTCGACGGCGCCCAGGGGCTGACGCGTATCTAGGCGTCGGCTCGGCCCGCCCGGCGTAAGCGCGGCGATCGGTCCGCGCCCACCGGCGAGGATCAACAGTCGCTCGGGCGCCGGGGACGCCTCCTGTCCCGTCTGCACTTCGGGTGTCAGAAGCACGGCGTTCGCGGGCGCCGGCATGCGGATGTCGAACCGTCCCGAATCGTCCGCCGAGGCGGCGAAGACCACGCCTTCGGCGCCTCTCAGGGCGACGCGGGCGCCCGGGGCGGCCTGGCCGGAAACGGAGAGGTCCGATCCGGATGGCCGGACCGCCTCGACATGGGGTGGGGATCGCCAGGCGGCCCCCGCGTCCTGAGCCCGTTCGGCCGGATCGGCCCGCCCCTGCGAACAGGCGGCGACGGCCAGGGCCAGCATCATCAGGCTCAGACGTTTGCGCGGGCGCATGAAGCCTCTATGGCTAGGAACACGGATCGACAGGCCGCCGCGCGACAGTCCTAACGCGCGCCTCCGCGTCTGTCTCGCCACCCATCGTATCAGAGGTTCCATGTCGCCTGTTCAACACCCCGCCATCCAGCCGTTCGACGGCCCTTCGGTCTGCCTCTTCTGCGGCTCGTCCGAGGCCGCCCATGCCGACTATATCCAGGTCGCGCGGGATTTCGGGGCCGCGATGGCCACCCGGTCATGGCGGCTGGTCTATGGCGGCGGCGGGGTCGGGCTGATGGGCGCCTCGGCGCGCGCCGCCCATGAGGCGGGCGGCAAGGTCCTGGGCATCATGCCGAACTTCCTGCGCAGCCGCGAGCGGCTGTTTGATGATGTCGAGACCCTGGTCGTCGACACCATGCATGAGCGCAAGATCCTGATGTACGACCAGTCCGACGCCTTCGTGGTCGCGCCGGGCGGGGTCGGCACCCTGGAAGAGGTCGTCGAACTGCTGTCGTGGAAGCGGCTGGATCTGCACGCCAAGCCGGTCATCTTCCTGAACACCCATGGCTTCTGGGCGACCTTCTTCGCCCTGATGGAGCACAGCGTCGCCGAAGGGATGACGCCGCCCTCCTTCCTCCAGGCCTGGGATGTGTGTGACACGGTGGAAGAGGCCGCGGACCTGCTGGCGCGTCGGTTCTCCGAGGCTGCGTCAACCCGCGCCTTGAAATATGATCAGCGTTAAGTAAACGTCGATCATGCGACGTACTGAGTGCATTGCCTTTCAAGATGCGCATTGACAGTTTTGAAACGCAACGCACAATGGCGCGCAGGGCCATGCCGCCCTCACATCCTTCCGGAGACTCCCCAATGCGCGTTCTTCTGATCGCTGCGGCCGCCCTGATCGCGGCCCCCGCCCTGGCCCAGTCGGCCCCCGCCCCGACCCGTGCGACCCTGTCGGACGCCGGCCGCGCGCCTGCCGCCGCCACCATCATCGACGGCGCCAACTGGCGTTGCGACGGGGTCGAATGCGTCGCCACCGGCGGCGCCAACCAGCCGGCCGCCCGCGCCTGCCGCCGCGTGGTTCAGCGCTTCGGTCCGGTTTCGGCCTTCGCCTGGAAGGGCGTCGAACTGAGCGCCGAACAGCTGGCCGCCTGCAACGCCTGATCCTGACGCGAGGATGGATCGGGCCTCTGCTTCGGCGGAGGCCCGACACCTCAAGGCCTGCCTGGCGTCGATCAGACGCCTGCGTATCTCCGTTTCGCCTCAGCCTCGAAACACTGCATCAGCCTGTCGACCGCACGGTCGAAATTGGCCTGGAGCATCAGGTCCAGCAAACGAGACTTGAAGGCGAAGTCGATCATGAACTCCACGCGCGTTCCTATTGGATCGACGTGGAATTCCCACCTGTTCTTGAGGTGTTTGAACGGCCCGCGGATCAGGCCGACCTCGACCATGTTCCGGTTGGCGTCATGCCGCACCCAGGTCGAGAACCGCTCTTTCAACATGGCGAAACCGACCCCGGCCTCGGCGTCCAGCAGGCTGACGCCCGGCGCCTCTTGCCGCGCATTCCAGACCCGCATCGAGGTCACCCACGGCAGAAAGTCCGGATAGGCGCGCACGTCCGCGACCAGCGCCGCCAGTTGCGCGGGCGCATAGGGCAGGATTTTCGTGACGCGGTGGACGGCCATTCAGATCCCTTCCCCCCTTGCGGGGGAAGGTGGCTCGCGGAGCGAGCCGGATGGGGGGGCTTGTTCAGCGCGCAGACTGTTGAGGATCGGGCTTGAGGTTGGCAGCCCCCCAATCCGAGCCGCGCTGCGGCCCACCTTCCCCCGCAAGGGGGGAAGGGAGAAAAGAGCGACCGTCAACGCCGGTTCTGCCCCTCGCGCGCCGCCTTTAGCCGAGCGAAGTCGTCGCCGGCGTGGTGCGAACTGCGGGTCAGGGGCGAAGACGACACCATCAGGAAGCCCTTGGCGCGGGCGATGGCCTCATAGGCCTTGAACTCTTCGGGCGTGACGAAGCGGTCGATGGCGGCGTGTTTCCGCGTCGGCTGCAGATACTGGCCGATGGTGATGAAGTCGACGCCGGCGGACCGCATGTCGTCCATCACCTGCATGACCTCTTCCTTGGTCTCGCCCAGGCCGACCATGATGCCGGACTTGGTGAACTGGTTGGGGTCGCGCTCCTTGACCATCTGCAGCAGGCGCAGCGAGTGGAAGTAGCGGGCGCCGGGCCGGATCTTCAGATACAGGCGCGGCACGGTTTCGAGGTTGTGGTTGAAGACGTCGGGCGTGGCGTCGATCATCACCTCGGCCGCCCCGTCCTTGCGCAGGAAGTCGGGCGTCAGGATCTCGATGGTGGTGTTCGGCGCCTGGATGCGAATCTGGCGCACCACCTCGGCGAAATGGGCCGCCCCGCCGTCGGCGACGTCGTCACGGTCCACGCTGGTGATGACCACGTGGTTCAGCCCCATCTGCTGGACAGCCAGACCGACCTTGCCGGGTTCTTCGGGATCGAGCGGCTGCGGCAGGCCCGTCTTGACGTTGCAGAAGGCGCAGGCCCGCGTGCAGGTGTCGCCCATGATCATCAGGGTGGCGTGCTTCTGGCTCCAGCATTCGCCGATGTTCGGGCAGGCGGCCTCTTCGCAGACGGTGTGAAGGCCCTTTTCCTTCACGATGGCGCGGGTGGTGTTGTACTGGCCCGACCCCGGCGCCTTGACGCGCAGCCAGTCGGGCTTGCGCAGCACCGGGCTTTCCGGCCGGTTCTGCTTCTCCGGATGGCGAAGCTGGGCCGGAGAGGCCTTGAGCGTGTCGATCAGGGTCACCATTCGCCCGCTATGTCGGCTTTCGGCGGCGCAAAGGCAAGCCGCCGGCCGAGACCTCGGTTCACGGCGCGTTACACATCTTTTCTTCGCGTGTTCGGCCCTCTAGTTTGCCTTCCCTTGAACGTGGGCGGTCAAGACCCGCAATGGAGGGACGGCTTGAAGGTTTCGGCGGATCTGCTGGCGGGGCAGGAACCGATCTTCGACGCGCTGATTACGGCGCGCGACCGGTTCGGCGACAAGGACATCCTGGAAGACCAGGACCGCAATCCCCTAACCTACACGGGCCTGATCCGCGCCGCCTTCGTGCTGGGCCGCAAGATCGCGGCGGTGACCGAGCCTGGTGAGCGGGTGGGTATATTGCTGCCGGCCAGTTCCGGGGTGGTTGTGACCTTCTATGGGCTGCATGCGCACGGCCGTGTGCCGGTGATGCTGAACTTCACCTCGGGCGAGCGGAACCTGAAGGCGGCGATCAAGGCCGCGGGTGTGAAGAAGGTGCTGTCGGCCAAGCGGTTCGTCCAGCAGGCCAAGCTTGACGACCTGATGGCCGACCTGGCCACGGTCGCCGAGATCGTCTGGCTGGACGATGTGCGCAAGACGATCGGCCTGCAGGACAAGATCTATGGCCTGGTCGCCGGGATGGCGCCGCGCCGGTTCCGTGCACGGACCAGGCTGGAGGATCCGGGCGTCATCCTGTTCACCTCGGGCAGTTTCGGTGCGCCAAAAGGGGTGGTGCTGAGCCAGGGCAACCTGACCGCCAACTGTCGCCAGGTGGCGGCCCATATCGACCTGGACCCCGCCTGGGTGGTGTTCAACCCCCTGCCCACCTTCCACTGTTTCGGATTGACCGGCGGGGTTCTGCTGCCGCTGCTGTGTGGAATGAAGGCGTTCCAGTATCCGTCGCCCCTGCACGCCAAGCAGATCGTTGAACTGCTGCCGCAGGTGAGGGCGTCCATCGTCTTCGCCACCGACACCTTCCTGAACCAGTGGGCGCGGGTGGCGGGACCGGACGACTTCTCGACGCTGGAATTCATCGTCGCCGGCGCCGAGAAGGTGAAGGACGAGACCTATCACCTGTTCAACACCAAATTCCGGGGAGTGAAGCTGCTGGAAGGCTATGGGGCGACCGAGGCGGCGCCGGTGGTGGCGGTGAACCATCCGGATCACAACCGACCCGGCACGGTGGGCCAGATGCTGCCCGGCATGGAATGGCGCCTGGATCCCGTTCCCGGCATCACCGAAGGCGGCCGCCTGTATCTGCGTGGCCCCAATGTGATGCGGGGCTATCTGTCGGCCGACGACCCGCAGGTGATCGAGCCCCTGGAAGGCGGGTGGCACGACACGGGCGACATCGTGGACGTGGACGCCGAAGCCTATGTCTCGATTCTCGGCCGGGTGAAGCGGTTCGCCAAGATCGGCGGCGAGATGGTCAGCCTGACGGCCGTCGAGGGCTTGGCCAGCGCGGTCTGGCCCGAGGCGCGGCACGCGGTAGTCTCCATCGCCGATGCGCGCAAGGGCGAGAAGCTGGTCCTGGTCACGGACCGCAACGACGCCGAGGTGGCCCAGTTGGCCGAGTGGGCGCGCAATCACGGCGCTCCGGAACTGGCCGTGCCCAAGAAGATCATGCGGGTGGCCGAGGTGCCGGTCCTGGGCACGGGCAAGACCGACTATGTCGCCATCCAGCAGATGGCCGAGATGGACAAGGCCGCCTGACGAACGCGGTTGCGGGAAAGGCGTAGCTGTTCCACCCTCCCCTTCCCTGAACCTTGGGAGGAGGGATTCGGATGTTTGCATCGTTCTCGCGTTATCAGCCGCAGTTGCTGTCATTGCTGCGGATCGTGGCCGGCCTGCTGTTCGTCAGCCATGGCACGGCGAAGGTGCTGGGTTTCCCCGCGATGGAGGGGATGCCGGGGCCGGGTCTGAGTCTGGGCGGCCTGTCGGGTCCGCTGGAGCTGATCCTGGGTGTGCTGCTGGTGCTGGGCCTGTTCACGCGCCCGGCGGCCTTCCTGGCGGCCGGATTCTGCGCCGTTGGCTATTGGGCGGTCCATGGCATGCAGACCTTCATGCCGATCCAGAACGGCGGCGAGACCATCGCCCTGTATTGCTTCGTCTGGCTGTACATCATGGCCGCCGGCCCGGGCGCCTGGGCGGTCGACAACATGATCGGCAAGAAGGGCTGATCAGCCGATCCTGACGCCCGTCATCGAGATCGAACCGCCCTCGATGAGGTCGTTGAAGAAGCTGACGTCGTCGCCCGGCCTGCGCTGGGCGGCGACATACAGCAGCGGCAGATAATGTTCGTCAGTCGGGACGCTCAACTGGGCTTCCTCGGCCAGATGCACCCAGTCGATCAGGGCGTCATCGTGCCCCCGCGACAGGGCTGATTTGACCGCCTCGTTAAAGGCCACGGCCCAGGGATAGGCCTCTCCGCCCGCCCGCTTCCATGTCCGCAGATTGTGCACGAAGTCGCCCGATCCGGCGATGACCACGTCTTCGTCACGCAGGGCGTTCAGCCGTTTCGCCAAGTCGTAATGACCGCGCGCATCCAGGCGCCGGTCCAGCGACAGCTGCACCACCGGCACATCGGCGTCCGGCCAGACATGGGTCAGCACAGACCAGGTTCCATGATCGAGCCCCCATTGGTCCGTCATCGTCGCGCCGGTCAGGTCCGACACGCGCCGCGCCAGATCGGGCGAACCGGGCGCGGGATACTGCATGGCGTGAAGTTCGGGCGGGAAGCCGCCGAAATCATGGATGGTCTGGGGCCGACCCATCGCCGTGACCCCCAATCCTTGCGTCTCCCAATGGGCCGAGACCATGACCACGCCCCTCGGCTTGCCCAGGTCGCGGCCGACCTGGGCCCAGGCGTCGGCGAACGGCCCGCCCAGGGCGTTCATGGGCGAACCATGGCCGAAGAAGACTGCTGGACGGGTCATGGGATCAGCCCACCAGCTTCTTGGCCGTCTCGGCCACATAGCGCCCCTGGAAGCGGGCGCCGTCCAGTTCGTTCTCGCTGGGCATGCGCGATCCATCGCCGCCGGTGATGGTGGTGGCGCCATAGGGGCTGCCGCCGGTCACTTCGTCCAGGCGCATCTGGCCCTGGAAGGCATAGGGAAGGCCCGCCACCAGCATGCCGTGATGCAGCAGGGTCTGGATCAGGCCGATCAGGGTGGTCTCCTGGCCACCGTGCTGGGTGGCGGTGGAGGTGAAGGCGGCGCCGACCTTGCCGACCAGGGCGCCCTTCATCCAGATGCCGCCGGTCTGGTCCAGGAAGTTGCGCATCTGGGACGCCGCCGTGCCGTAGCGGGTGCCGGCGCCGATGATGACGGCGTCATAGTCGGCCAGGTCCTCGGGCCGGGCGATGGGCGCGGCCTGATCCAGCTTGTAGCCGCTGCTGCGCGCCAGATCTTCGGGCACCAGTTCGGGGACGCGCCTGATGTCCACCACGGCGCCCTCAACCGACCGCGCGCCTTCGGCGACGGCCTCGGCCATCTTCTCGATGTGGCCATAGGTGGAATGATACAGGACCAGGATCTTCGGCATGGCGCCCTCCGCATGATTGACAGCTGTCTGTAACAGCGACGGATGCTGATATGGGGCGCGCCCCATGCAGGACGCAAGGCCCGATGTTCAGATTTCCATGTGGCGGCGCCCGACCGGACAGACACGGTCATAGAAGGCCTGATCGGCCGGAACCTTCCCGCCGCGCGACAGACGGAATCGATGCTCGACGATCATGGCCTGCTGTTCGATGTTCAGGCCGGGCCACAGGCAGTCGTCGCTGACCGCATAGGCATAGGCGGTTGGGCCGTCCCCGGCCTTCAGCTTGCCGGTCAACAGGTTGACGCCGTGCTGGGCCTGCCAGACATGCACCAGTTCATGCACCAGAACCGCCTGGCGGCTGAGTTCGACCGTGGACAGGTCGGGCGCCAGGTCGCGCGCGGGCCAGACGATCCAGTCGCGCCCGAACCAGCGGCCGGGCACGAAGGCGCGCGAGAACGGCCATGGCGCGGCCAGCAGACAAAGGGTGTCCAGCCTCAGGTCATCAGCGAACACCTCGACCGCCAGGGCCCGTTCGCCGGGCGTCAGGGCGCGTATTGTCCAGGCCGGCGTCACGGATGACCCTGTGGGGCCGCCTCGCCCACCCATTCCCAGTGCCAGGGCTCGAACACATAGGGGACGAAGCCGAAGCGGCCTGCATTGGCGACCAGCCAGCGATAGGCGGCGCCCTGGCTCATGTGCCGGCGGCTGGCCGGGACGGTGGAGTCGACGCCCAGCCCCTCGATCTGGCCGACATAGAGATCCACGGCCGTTCCGGTGCGGTGGGGCGAACAGACGGCGCGGCGCACGCCGTCGCAGTTCCCCTGCTGGGCGCAGCGGGCGGCGTCGGCCTCGGGATCGCGGAAGCCGGAGAAGATCTGGAGCAGTTCCGGGTCGGCGGCGATCTCCGGGACCTCGGCGCGGGCGGCGGCGACCATGCGGCGATAGGCGGCCAGGACGTCGCGGCGCAGCAGGCGGGTCAGGCGGTCCGCATGCTCTTCTTCGGCGACCAAATAGCCCAGGCTGCTCAACGGCGGCGGATCGGGGCAAGGGCCGCCGTTGACCCGGGCCATGATGAAGGGCCGCCGTTCCTGCCAGACGCCGCGCAGAACCTGGAAGGTGTCCTGATCGAACACGCCGGTGGCCGGCAGGTTGTAGCGGGCCTGGAGCCGCGACAGGGCCTCGGCGAAGACCGGCGTCGTGGGCGCGCACGCCGTGCCCAGTTCCTTGTGGACCAGGGGCAGATAGGTCTCCCAGCCCCATTCCTGGGCCCCGAAGGGTGACCATTCCAGCGAATAGACCGAGATGGCGTTGGCGAAGGCCTGGCCCGCCCATCGATCATCGCCGGCCTGACAGGGGTCGCGGGTCTGGGCCGCCACGGGCGAGGCCAGCAGGGCGATCAGCAGGCTCAGCATGGGCCAGAGGGCGCGCATGAGGGCAACAGACCCCGGACTTGCGGCGACGGCAAGGCTGCATCGCCTGACGATTGCTGGCAGGGTGGCCGGGCCGCCCGACTCGCAGGCGGCGTCCGCTGGATCGCCGGATGACCGACGCCGCCCCGCCCGCCCCCGTGTCTCAGCGCCGCAGCAACCGCACCCTGGCCGCCTTCGCCGCCAGCTGCCTGCCCTACGCCGCCCTGGGCCTGCCGGTCTATGTGACCCTGCCCGAGTTCTACGCCAGTCATGTGGGCGTGCCCCTGGCGGCGGTCAGCCTGATCTTCCTGATCGTGCGGCTGGCGGACATCGTGGTCGATCCGGTGCTGGGCGTGGTCATCGACCGCACCTCGACCAAGTGGGGCCGCTACCGAGTCTGGATGGCCATCGGCGCGCCGATCCTGATGCTGTCGGTGGCCATGCTGTTCTTCGTGGCCCAGGGCGCGTCGGCGACCCATCTCGCGGTGTGGCTGGTGGTCATGTATCTGGGCTATTCCATCAGCCTGCTGAGCCAGATGAGCTGGGCCGCCGTGCTGTCGCCCGACTATGACCAGCGGTCGCGCATCTATGGCTGGTGGCAGGTGTTCAACATCCTGGGCGTGCTGGCGGTTCTGCTGATCCCGGTGGCGGCGCAAGGCCTGGGCCATAGCTATGTCGAGGCGGTGCGGATGCAGGGCGGCTTCATCGTCGTGCTGCTGCCGCTGGCGCTGCTGGTCACCTTCCTGTTCACGCCCGAGCCGAGGAACGTCACGCCGCCCCCGCACGGCGGACTGGGCGCGACGCTGCGGATGATCGCCAAGCCGGTTCTGAGGCGCCTCTTGATCTCGGACCTGATGCTGGGCGCGGCGCGGGGCCTGATCGGGGTGCTGTTCTTCTACTTCTTCGAGCAGGCGCGCGGCTTCGAGCGCGAGCAGACCTCCATCCTGTTGCTGGTCTATTTCGTGGCCGGCCTGGTGGGCGCGCCGGTGTGGGCGGCGCTGGCGACACGGATCGGCAAGCACAGGGCGCTGGCGGTCGGCAGCGTCTACTTCGCGGTCAGCTTCGCGGCGGCGACCCTGCTGGTCCCGGCGGGGAACTTCCCGGCCGCCCTGGCCGCCATCTTCGGCACGGGCCTGGCCTTCGGGGCGGCGGACCTGCTGCTGCGGGCCATGATGGCCGACGCCTCGGACGCGGTGCGGCTGGACGACGGGGCGGACCGGACGGGGCTGTTGTTCTCGATCCTGAACGCCACGTCGAAGATGGGATACGCCCTGTCGGTCGGCGCCTTCGCGGTGCTGGAATGGATCGGCTTCGACGCCCAGCCGGGGGCGGTCAACGACCCCGGCGTGATCGCCGGCCTGCAGTGGCTGTTCATCGCCGCCCCGGTGACCCTGTTGCTGATCTCGGCCGCCGTGCTGCGTATCTATCCGCTGACGCCGGATCGTCATGCCGAGATCCGCGCCCGCCTGGCCGCCCGCGACGGCGAGGCGGCATGACCCCCATCGACCGGCTGAAGGCCATCATGGCGCGGCTGCGCGACCCGGACGGCGGTTGTCCCTGGGACGTGGAGCAGACCTTCGCCACCATCGCCCCCTATACGATCGAGGAGGCCTATGAGGTCGCCGACGCCATCGAGCGGCGCGACTGGGACGAGCTGAGGTCCGAGCTGGGGGACCTGCTGTTCCAGGTCGTCTTCCACGCCCGCATGGCCGAGGAACGAGGGCTGTTCGCCTTCGACGACGTGGCGAACGCCATCGCCGACAAGCTGGAGCGGCGTCATCCGCACGTGTTCGGCGCCGAGGACGCCCGGCCCGACGCCTGGTCCCAGAAGGCCCGGTGGGAGGACATCAAGGCCGAGGAGCGCAAGGCGCGGGCGCAGCACGGGGTTCTGGACGACGTGCCGGTGGCCCTGCCCGCCCTGGCCCGCGCGGCCAAGCTGACCAAGCGGGCCGGACGGGTCGGCTTCGACTGGCCCTCGACCGACGAGGTGTTCGACAAGCTGGCCGAGGAGGTCGCCGAACTGAAGGCCGAGATCGCGGCGGGCGACCTGGACAAGGCGCGCGAGGAGATGGGCGATCTGCTGTTCGTCGTCGCCAACCTGGCGCGCAAGCTGAACGTCGAGCCGGAGGACGCCCTGCGCGGGGCCAACGCCAAGTTCGTGCGCCGCTTCGCCTTCATCGAGGCGGAACTGGCCAAGGACGGGCGGACGCCGGACCAGTCGGACCTGGCCGAGATGGACGCCCTGTGGGACGCGGCCAAGGCGGCGGAACGGGCATGACCTCCGGGGCGCATGATCCCGGCGGCAAGGTGCGGCTGGCGCTGATGGACGGCGTCCGGGGCGATGCCGTGTTCAGCGAGGACGGCCGCTATCGCCCCTTGATGCGGCGTTGGCTGGGGGACGCCTTCCCCGACCGCTACCTGCTGTTCATCGGCATGAACCCCTCGACGGCCGACGCCACGGTCAACGACCCGACCTGTGCGCGTGAATGGACCTTCGCCCGGCGCGAGGAGTTCGACGCCATGGTCAAGGCCAATGTCGGCGACTATCGCGCCACCGACCCCAGGATGCTGCTGGCGCCCGGCGTGGTCGCCTCGTCGCCCGCCAACCTGCCGGCGATCCGACGGGCGGCGGCGGGGGCGGAGAAGGTGATCCTGTGCCACGGCAGGCTGAACCGCGCCCTGGCCCCGGCGGGAGCGGCGATGGTGGAGGCGCTGAGCGCGGACGGCGTGGACCTGTGGTGCTTCGGGACCAATGGCGACGGGAGCCCGAAGCATCCGCTGTATCTGCGTGGGGATACGCCGTTGGTGCGGTGGCCCTGATCCCTCTCCCGTGGGGAGAGGGCTTGAGGCTCGCAGAGCGCAGCGATGCGCCAGCCGAAAGGGTGAGGGGTTTGGCTCTCACCCGGCCAGCACCGTAACCCCTCACCCTTTCACGCCGCCAATCGCCCTGACGGGCTCTTGGGCGTTCAAGCCCTCTCCCAACGGGAGAGGGGATTCGAGCGGGGGATCGGACTCCGGAAAAACAGGGTGCAAGGAGTCCAGTGGCGGAGATTCCGCATCAGGATTTTCCGTCAGATTATTAAAATCATTGATGTTCGCATCCTCGACCGCCACCAGCCTCAGCGGCTCGGCTCCGGACTCCAGCCGGGGCGGGGCGGCGTCGGGCAGGTCGGCCATGACCTGGGATCGGGCGCGGTCGGCGAGCTTGTCGTAGAGGCGCATCCAGCTGGACGCCTCGGCCGCGCGGCCCGTGCCCAGGGCGCGGCGGATGTTCAGGAAGGCCTGATCGGCCAGGTCGGCGAAGCTGACATCGTCGTCGGGGTGGTATTCGCCGGGCTCGGGCGCGACATCACAGGCCGGCTGGTCCATCCGCCGCCAGCCGCCGACCCGCGCATGCAGCCGGAACGAACTGAGCGACATGCCATACCTCTGGCAGATGCTGGCCGCCGTCATCCCCGCCAGATATTCGCGCCGTGCGTGGTCCCAGAGGGTGTCCGACGGACCGGCGAAGTCGGCGGGGTCGATTTGGGTGCTGGAAGGCATGCCGGGCGCTTAGCACGCGGGTGCGTCAGGAGCGGACGGGGGTGGAGGAGAACAAGCCGACGCCCGAGCAATTCAACCTGTCTAAGATGCGCTAGTAAGACAAGCCGCCTTCAAGGTGACTACACGTCAGAATCGCGCTGACTTGCGACCTTCTTCAACTTGGAAGCGTGTCGTGAAACTCAACATATCAAAAGCGCCCTTGGGCCTGGGCGCCGTCAGCGTTCTTTCGCTGCTCGTGGCTGTGTTTTTCGACACGGCTCCGGAAGGCACTCACAACATCGGTCTGATGCAGACACAGATGCTATGGTTTCAGTTCGGCGCATTGTGTGCAATTTTGGCCTGCCTCCTGTTAATCGCTCAGCGCCTTGACCGACCTAATCATGCGTCCAGCGTTAAGGACATAAGGTGACAAGTCCTCGGGTTGCATTGGTTTTTTGCCGTCGCATTGGTCAGTTTGGGATATCAGGGCCCATCCGACGGCGAGTTTGAGGCCGCGATCCAAGGGGCCATTGAAATGGCGCAGAGCCCAGAGCGGATCGATATCGAAGTATTCTCAGCAACAAGGATGAGTTGTCAGCCGCCGAGAAGCGTCGTTTTGTCACGATCCATGAACGTGCGGCGAAGGCGGCAAGGAACAGACAGGCGATTGAAGCAGAAGGACGCGCGAAAGGTTATCTCTGATGTTTAGAAACGCTAGTTGAGCCATACCCAACGTGGCCGAGACGTCTGAGACCGCCTCCTCTTTCGTCATTCCGGGCGAAGGCTCGCTCGCGAGCCGCAGACCCGGAACCCAGCGGCGCGCGTGAGCGCGAAACGGTCAGGAGCGCGGTGGTCAACGCTTTTACCCGGAATGGCGCCGTCCGCCTTTCGCCGCCGTCGCGGCGCCGCTGGGTTCCGGGTCTTCGCTACGCTTCGCCCGGAATGACGAAAGGAAGAGTGCTCACCCTGCCTCGAAACGCCGCTTGAACCGCCCCAGCGCCGCCGGGTGCGGCCGCACGGTGATGTGGAACCGGCCCTGGCCGTTCATGTCAGGCGTAGCGGATTTCCTGAAGGTCGATCTCGCGGATCAGCCTGCGCGCCGTTTCCTCGTCGATGACGCGACGGCGGCTGAGACGGACCAGTTCCTCCCGCTCGGCCGCCAGGCCCGCCAGACGCAGGCGCCGTTCGACATCGTCGGCCTTGCGCGCCTTCTGAACCGCCTCGGCCTCGGTCTCGGAGCGGGTCTCGATGCGGTGACGATAGACCTCCATGATGCGGGCCGCCGTGTCGGCGTAGAGGTCGGGATCGGCCTTGCCTTCGGCCATGGCGTGCTGGGCGTCCTCTATGGCCCGGATGGCGGCCCAGGCGGCGGCGACGCGGGACCGGTCCTCTTCGGCCAACCGCCCCGTCTCGGGCGGCAGCTGGACGTTCTTCAGCAGGCGCGGCAGGGCGACGGAGGCGACCACCAGCGACACGACGATGACTCCCGCGGCCAGGAAGATGGCCAGGTTCCGCGCCGGCATCGGCGTGCCGTCGCCCAGCACGAACGGCAGGGTCAGGATGCCGGCCAGGGTGATGGCCCCGCGCACCCCGGCCAGGGACATGACGGTCACCAGTCGCAGATCGACCTTGGGCGTGCTGCGCCCGCGACGACGGAACAGGGTCAGCTTCAGCGAGGTCCACACCCAGATGAAACGCAGCACCGCCAGGGCCGCCACGATGGCCAGGACATAGATGGCCAGCCACCAGACATCGCGGTGCTGGGTCGTCTGGATCACCTCGGCGGCGCGCGCCAGGATCGAGGGCATCTGTTCGCCCAGGATGACGAAGATCAGGCCGTTGGCCACGAACTGCACCGTGTCCCAGACCACGGCCCGGCGGATGCGGGTGGCGGCCAGGGCCGAGCCCTTGCGCTCGGTGAAGCTCATGGCCACCCCGGCGGCGACGGCGGCCAATATGCCCGAGGCGTGGATGGCTTCGGCGGCCAGATAGGCGGCGAAGGGCATCAGCAGGCTGATCAGGATCTGGCCCCCGACGTCCTCGCCCCAGCGGCGGCTGACCAGCCCCTTGACCAGGCTGATGGCCATGGTCATGGCCACGCCCGCGGCGACGCCGCCGACGGCCAGCCAGGCGAAGGTTCCCACCGCGTTCGTCAGTGAAAACGCACCCGTCGTCGCCGCGATCACCGCGATGCGCATGCAGGTCAGGCCCGTGGCGTCGTTCAGGAGGGACTCGCCTTCCAATATGTGCATCAGCCGCTTGGGGATCGGCGCGCGCGAGGCGATGGCCGAGACGGCGATGGGATCGGTCGGCGACAGGATGGCGGCCAGGGCGAAGGCCACCGCCAGAGGCATGGCCGGGATCATCCAGTGGATCAGGAAGCCCAGGCCCACCACGGTGAAGACCACCAGGCCCAGGGCCAGTTCCAGGATGACGACGCGGTCACGCAAGACGTCTTCCTTCGGAATCCGCCATCCATCCACGAACAGCAGCGGCGGCAGGAACAGCAGGAAGAAGATCTCCGGGTTCAGATCGACCGATTCCCCGGTGATCAGGACCACCCCCGCCCCCAGGCCGATCTGGATCAGAGGCAGGGGGACGCGGGTGATGCGCGCGACCCAGCCCGAGAGGACCACGGCCACCAGCAGCAGCAGAACGGTCTCGATCAGATGCATGGGCGCGCCGGGATGTCGGGATACAGACGCTCGAACCGACCCAGGGCGGCGGGATGCAGGCGCACCGTCAGCCGCAGGTCGCCATCCGGCGCCGTTTCGCGCGCCGTGACGCGGCCGTTCTCATAAAGCCAGGCGGCCACCTCGCCGCGATGGGGGGGAACGGTGAGCAGGGTTTCCGGTTCGTCGTCGATCAGGGTGGTGATGGCGTGGCGAAGGGCGTCGATCCCCTGCCCCGTCCAGGCCGAGATGGCGACGGCGCGGCCGGTTTGCACCAGGCGGTCGGCGGCGCCGACGATCTCGGCCCTGGCGTCGTCGTCCAGCAGGTCGATCTTGTTCCAGACCTCCAGCACCCGGCGGGGCTTGCCCTCTATCGCCGGGATCTGTTTCAGCACCGCTTCGACGTCGCGGGCCTGGGCGGCCGTATCGGGTGAGGCGATGTCGCGCACGTGCAGGATCAGGTCCGCCTCGCCCACCTCTTCCAGGGTGGCGCGGAAGCTTTCGACCAGTTCGTGCGGCAGGTCGGAGATGAAGCCGACGGTGTCGGCGACGATGGCGGGGCGGCCCTGGGGCAGGCGGATGGTGCGCTGGGTCGTGTCCAGGGTGGCGAACAGCAGGTCCTTGGCCAGGACTTCGGAGCCGGTCAGCCGGTTGAACAGGGTCGATTTGCCGGCGTTGGTGTAGCCGACCAGGGCCACGGTCGGGAACGGAACCTTTTGCCGCTGTTTGCGGTGCAGGCCGCGGGTGCGGCGCACGTCCTCCAGCTCGGTCTTCAGTTTGACGATGCGGTCGGCGATCAGGCGGCGGTCGATCTCGATCTGGGTCTCGCCAGGGCCGCCGGTGGCGCCTGTGCCGCCGCGCTGACGCTCCAGGTGGGTCCAGGTGCGGACCAGGCGGGAGCGTTCGTATTCCAGCCGCGCCAGCTCGACCTGAAGCCGGCCTTCCCTGGTGCGGGCGCGGCGGCCGAAGATTTCGAGGATCAGGCCCGTGCGGTCGATGACCTTGGCGTCCCAGGCGTTCTCCAGATTGCGCTGCTGGACCGGGGTCAGCTGGTCATCGACGACCACGGCCTCGGCCTCGGCCGCGCGGACCAGGGCGGCCAATTCCTCGACCTTGCCGGCGCCGAAAAGGGTGGCGGGCGCGGGCTTGCGGATGCGAACGATCTCTTCGGCGCGCACGTCCAGATCGAGGGCGCGGGCCAGGCCCACCGCCTCTTCCAGTCGCTCGTGCGCCAGGCGATCGCTTTCGCTGCGCCCGTCCGGATGGACGACGATGGCGCGGATCAGCGGGACGGCGTGGTCGATGCTTTTTTGGGTCAATCAGTCTTCTTCGGCGTCGGGTTCGTACAGCTGAACCGGCGCGGACGGCATGATGGTCGAGATGGCGTGCTTGTAGACCAGCTGGGACTGGCCGTCGCGGCGCAGCAGGACACAGAAGTTGTCGAACCAGGTGACGATGCCCTGCAACTTGACCCCGTTCACGAGGAAGATGGTCAGCGGCGTCTTGGTCTTGCGGACGCTGTTCAGGAAGGCGTCCTGGAGGTTCTGGCGTTTGTCTTGCGACATGGCGGGTTGGCCCCTGTTCTTGATTGTTCGCGCCGGAGGAGGCGGCGCGAGCGCCAGATTAGACGCCCGCCCCTTGCGCCCGCAATGCGCTAAATGGCGTCGCGTTCGGCGGCTTCAAGATAGAGCGCCCTCAGACGGGTGGCGATCGGGCCCGGCTTGCCGTTGCCGATCTTCACGCCGTCGATCGACACCGCCGGCATCACGAAGCCCGTGGCCGAGGTGTAGAAGGCTTCGCGCGCGCGCTTGGCCTCGTCCACGCTGAAGGCGCGCTCCTCAAGCTCCAGTCCCTCTTCGGCGATCAGGGCCATGACGGCGGCCCGTGTGATGCCGCGCAGGATGTTGGACTGGGCGTCGCGGGTGCGCAGCTTGCCCTCCTCGTCCACGATCCAGGCGTTGGTCGAAGAGCCTTCGGTGACCAGCCCCATGTCGTCGACCATCCAGGCCTCGGCCGCGCCCCGCTCTTTGGCCGCCTGTTTGGCCAGGACATTGGGCAGCAGGCCGACCGTCTTGATGTCGCACCGGCCCCAGCGGATGTCGGGCTGGGTGATGACCGCCACCCCCTTGGCCGCCAGGGCGTTCCCCTTGGACAGCGGCAGCGACTTGGCGGTGATAACGACGCTAGGCGGGGTGCCCTCGGCCGGGAAAGGATGGTCGCGGCGGGCCGTGCCGCGCGTGACCTGGATATAGACCAGGCCTTCGACAATGCGGTTGCGGCGCACCGTCTCCTTCAGCACCATCTCCAGCGCCTGGCGGGTCATCGGGTGGTCGATGCGCAGTTCGTCCAGGCTGCGCCACAGCCGGGTCAGGTGGCCATCGAAGTCGGCCAGCCGGCCGTCGAAGACCGACCAGACCTCATAGACGCCGTCGGCGAACTGGAAGCCCCGATCCTCGACATGGACCACGGCCTGACCGTGCGGAAGATACTGGCCGTTGACGTAGGCGATGCGCGACATCAGCCCAGGTCCTCGTCATCGCCGCCGCGCGCGGGCGAGACGCCCAGGGACTTCAGTTTCCTGTGCAGGGCGGATCGCTCCATGCCGATGAAGGCGGCGGTGCGGCTGATGTTGCCGCCGAAGCGCATGATCTGGGCGGCCAGATACTCCCGCTCGAACACCTCGCGCGCCTCGCGCAGCGGCAGGGCGATGGTGCGTTCGGCGCCCAAGCCGCCGCCCGAGCCGCCGCTGGCCACCTCCTGGGGCAGCATGTCGGCGGTGATCGGCTCGTCCGGGTCGCCGGTGGCCAGGATCAGCAGCCGTTCCACATTGTTGCGCAGCTGGCGCACGTTGCCCGGCCAGGGATGGACCTGGAGCACGGCGATGGCGTCTTCGCCCATGCGACGGCGCGGCAGGCCCTGGGAGGCGGCCAGGCTGTCGATGAAATGCTCGATCAGTTCGACGATGTCCTCGCGCCGTTCGGCCAGGGGCGGGACGCGGATCGGCACGACGTTCAGCCGGTGGAACAGATCCTCGCGGAATCGGCCGTCGGCGATCTCCTGCTTCAGGTCGCGCGAGGTGGAGGTGATGACCCGCACATCGACCTGGACATCCTGTTCGCCGCCGACCCGGCGAAAGCGCTGTTCGACCAGGACGCGCAGGATGCGGCTCTGGCTCTCGCGCGGCATGTCGGCGACGTCGTCCAGATAGAGGGTGCCGTTGTGGGCGCGTTCGAAGACGCCGATCTTGGACGGACGGCCGTCGGCGCCCTCCTCGCCGAACAGTTCGACGTCCAGCCGTTCAGGCGTCATGCCGGCGGCCGAGATGGCCACGAACTCGCCGCGGGCGCGGGGGCTGTTCTCGTGGATCTGGCGCGCGACAAGCTCCTTGCCCGAGCCGGGCGGGCCGGAGATCAGGACCCGGCTGTTCGCCGGCGCCACCTTGGCGATGGTGTTGCGCAGGGTCTGGGCCGCCGCCGAACGGCCGATCAGACCGGCCGGGGCGCCCGCCTGGGCGCGCAGGCGGCGGTTCTCCCGCTTCAGCGAGGCGGCTTCCAGCGCCCGTTCGACCACCACCACCAGCCGGTCGGACTTGAACGGCTTTTCGATGAAGTCATAGGCGCCGCGTTTCAGGGCGCTGACCGCTGTCTCGATGTTGCCGTGGCCCGAGATCATCACGACCGGCAGGTCCGCATCGATCTCCCGGATGACGTCCAGCAGTTCCAGCCCATCCAGCCCGCCGCCCTGCATCCAGATGTCCAGGATGGCCAGGGAGGGCTTGCGCGCGCCAATGGCGGCCAGGGCCTCGCCCGAGTTCGAGGCGGTGCGGACGGCGTGGCCTTCATCTTCCAGCAGGCCGGAGACGAGGTCGCGGATGTCCGCTTCGTCGTCCACGACCAGGATGTCGGCTCCATTGGATCGCATGGCTATCGCTCGCTATTCGGCCGCGACCGCGCCGCCGGAACTGGGGGCGCGGCCGGCCTTGCCGGTCGGTTGCAGGGGAAAGGTCAGGGAGACGCAGGCGCCGCTCAGGGCCTGGGCGTCGCCCAGCCGCATCTCGCCGCCGTGGTCCTCGCAGATGCGCTTGACGATGGCCAGGCCCAGGCCGGTGCCCTTTTCTCGCGTCGTCACATAGGGTTCGGCCAGACGGTCCCGATCCTTGGCGGGCAGTCCGACGCCGTCGTCCTCGATCATGAAGACGGCCTGGCCGTCGGCCACGTCCAGCCGCGCGATCATGCCCGGACGGGCGCTGTGGAAATTCATGCCTTCGACGGCCCGGCGGGCCGAGACCGCCTCGCCCGCGTTCTTCAGGATATTGGTCAGGGCCTGGCCCACCATCCGGCCGTCGCAGCGCAGGGTGGCGGCCGGCAGGGGTTCGGCGATCTCGACCAGGATCTCGGGCGCCGCCACGCGCTGGGCGAAGACAGCCTGGCGCAGAATCTCGGCCGGGTCCTCATCGGCGAAACGCGGGGCGGGCATGCGGGCGAAGGCCGAGAATTCGTCGACCATGCGGCCGATGTCGCCGACCTGGCGGATGATGGTCTCGGTGCAGCGGTCGAAGGTTTCGACGTCGTCGGCGACCCGGGCCCGATATTTGCGCCGCAGCCGTTCGGCCGACAGCTGGATCGGCGTCAGCGGATTCTTGATCTCGTGCGCGATCCGCCGGGCCACGTCGCGCCAGGCGGCGTTGCGCTGGGCCGTCACCAGCCGGGTGATGTCGTCGAAGGTCAGGACCATCTCGCCGCCCAGGCCGCCCTCGATCCGGACGCGCAGGCGGCGTGTCTCCCCGCCCCGGCTGACGTCGATGTCTTCTTCGATATGGGCCTCGGCGCGGCCGACCAGGTCGCCGAGTTCGGGCGAGACCTTGGCCAGGGACTTGCCGTGAACCTCGGCCTCGGCGATGGCCAGAAGCTCGCGCGCGCTGTCGTTGATGGCCGAGATGCGGCCGCGCCGATCCAGGCCGATGACGCCGGCGCTGACCCCGGAAAGCACGGTTTCGATGAAGCGGCTTCGGCCCTGGGCGTCTTCGCTGGCGGCGCGCAAGGCTTCCTGCTGAGCCTGAAGATCGCCTGTCATTCTATTGAAAGCGTTGGACAGAACGGCGATTTCGCCCGGATCCTGGCTGGCGTCGACACGGGCGGTCAGGTCGCCCCCAGCCACCTGGTCCGCCGCCTTCACCAGCCGGGCGATGGGGGCCGCGATGGCGCCGGCGGCCGACAGGCCCAGCCAGACGGCGCCGACCAGGACCAGAAGGACGGTCTCCAGATAGCTGAGGGCGAAGGCCGCCTGGATGCGGGCGCGGCTTTCCTCGGCCTCGCGGTAGGCCTGGATCGACTGGTCGGACGCCCGCATCCGCGCGATCAGGCCGGGCTGCAGCGGCCGCACAACATACAGATAGGCGTCGCCATAGGCCGGCAGGGCCAGCAGCGACCGCACCACGTCCGGACCCTCGGTCACCGCCTGGGGCGGGGCGCCGCCGTCGGCCGCGGCTTCCAGCGCCTGATGCGGCGGCGCGCGATAGGGCGGCGCTTCCGGAGATTCGCCGCGCGCCAGGACCTGTCCCTGGCCGTCGATGATGTAGATGGCCGGATAGCCGAAGATCTCGGCCGCCTGCATCAGGGCGTCGGAGAACTGGATGCGGTTGTCGAACAAAGGCCGTGCCGCCGTCAGCTGGTCGGCGATGGTCTCCAGGTCCGCGTCCATGGTGCGAGACACGTCGGAAATGTAGGCCCGGCCGATCACGGCCCCATTGTTGACCGCCGCCTGGACGTTCTGGCTGAACCACTGGTCGACGCCGCGGTTGACCAGGACGCCGAAGACCAGGGCGATCAGGATGGCGGGCGCCAGGGCCACCGCCGAGAACAGGGTCACGAAACGCAGATGCAGACGGGCGCCGGCGTCGGCGCGGTCGCGCACCAGGTTGCGGATCTGGCGCGCCGCGACCAGGGCCAGTCCGGCGATGACCACCAGATTGGCCAGCAGGATGTAGAGAACCGCCCGGCTGGCCTGGGCCCGGGCGCCGCTGGCGGTATCGCCCGGCGCGACGGCCACCAGCCAGATGGCCAGGCCCGTGATCAGCAGGGCGGCGACATAGGCGACGCCGAAGGCCAGTCGGGTGCGATCGCCGGTCAGCCTGGCCCAGGCCGAGGGCGAACGGCCCCTGGCGTCTTCCATGGCGGAGGCGGGCGTGGCGGTCATGCCATGGCAGCTTCCACCGGCTGTGGCGGAAAATCAACAGGACAGTGGCTATCCGGCGTCACCTCGCCGCACCACAGGGCGGACAGGGCCTGTTCGACGGCCTCGGGCGTCTCCAGACGACACAGGCGCGCCTTGGCCGCCCGGCGCTCGGCCGCGTCCGCCGGCCAGGGGGCCTGCTCGACATACCAGCCCAGGTGTTTGCGGAACATCTTCAGGCCCAGGGGAAGGCCGTAGAAGGCCACCGAGGCGCGCAGGTGGTCGATGACGATGGCCAGGCGCGCCTGCGGTCCCGGCTCCTGCAGCACCGTCCCGTCGGCCAGGGCCTGTTCCAGATAGGCCGGCAGCCAGGGCCGGCCATAGACCCCGCGCCCCAGCATCAAGGCGTCCGCGCCCGAGGCCGTCAGGGCCTCCCGGGCGTCTTCGGCCGTGACGATGTCGCCGTTGACGATGACGGGGATCGCGACCGCCGCCTTGACCTGTGCGACCGCCCGCCAGTCCGACGTCCCGGTATAGAATTGCTGGCGCGTGCGGCCGTGGACGGTGACGGCGGCGACACCGGCCGCCTCGGCCCGGCGGGCGATGTCGGCGGCGTTGCGGCTGTGGTCGTCCCAGCCTAGCCGCATCTTGACGGTCACCGGGCGCGAGACGGCGCCCACGACCGCCTCGACGATCCGCAGCGCCTGGTCCGGCGTCCGCATCAGGGCCGAGCCGCAGGCGGCGCCGGTTACTTCCTTGGCCGGACAGCCGAAATTCAGGTCGATGATGTCGGCGCCCGCCCGCTGGGCCATAAGGGCGCCCTCGGCCATCTTGTCGGGGTCGCCTCCGACCAGCTGGATGACGGTCAGGGGTAGCCCCTGCCCCACCGCGGCGCGGCGCACCACGTCGGGCCGTCCGCGCGCCAGCTCGGCCGAGGCCACCATCTCGGTCGCCACATAGGGCGCGCCCAGCCGCGACGCCAACAGCCGGAACGGCAGGTCGGTGATCCCGGTCATGGGGGCGGTCAGCACCCGGCCGGGCACCGTCACGTCGCCGATCTGGAGGCTGCGGCTCATCCGCCGCCAGATAGGGCGCCGGACGCGCCGGGTCCACGCCTCAGAAGACGGCCAGGGCCGTCCGCACCGCCAAGACCAGCAGGACCAGGCTGGCCGCCGAGAACACCAGGAAGCGCAGCCGGATGACGTTGACCGTCGCCTGAACCAGGCTGTGAACCACCCGCAGCGCGACATAGGCCCAGGCCAGCCAGACGGCGGCCGGATCGGCCACGCCCGCCACGGCCGCGCTCAGGGCCGTGGCGTAGAAGATCGTCGGCTGCTCCATCAGGTGGTTGTAGTTGTCGGCCTTCCATCGCACCTGGGGCGGAAGCGGCGCCAGCAACTGATCGCGCGGCAGGGTCGGGTCCAGCCGCACCCGGGCCCGCGCCATGGCCGGCAGCCGGGTGGCGTAGAGCCACAACCACATCACCATTGACCACAGGACCAGGGCCATCACGGGCGCAAGAATGGATGGGGTCATCGGCTGTCCTCCCTTTCGGCCAGGGTCGCCCGGCGTGCGGGCGGCGTCAACGCGCCCCGCCCGCTCTCGCCAGGGGTGGAAAATGGTCTAGAAGCGCGGCCATGAGGTTCTCATCGGTCATTGTCGCCGCCGGGTCGGGACGGCGCGCGGGCGGCGCCAAACAGTGGCGCGCCCTGGGCGGCCGCGCGGTGGTGCGGTGGTCGGTCGAGGCCCTGCTGAAGGCCGGGGCCGAAGAGGCGGTGGTGGTCATTCCCGCCGGCGCCGAGGGCGAGCTGGGCCAGGCCTTGGCTGGGCTGACCGGCTGGCGCGCGGTGACCGGCGGCGCGACGCGGGCGGATTCGGTGCGGGCGGGGCTGGCGGCCCTGACCTGCGCGGCCGACCAGCAGGTGCTGGTCCATGACGCGGCCCGGCCGCTGTTGAGCCGGGGGGTGATCGAACGGCTGCTGGCGGCCCTGGAGACCGCGGACGGCGCCCTGCCCGGCCTTGAGGCGGCCGACAGCCTGCGTCGCGTCGATCAGGGAATGGTGGGCGACAGCGTGCCGCGTGACGGCCTGGTCCGGGCCCAGACTCCCCAGGCCTTTCGCCGCGGGACGGTCGAGGCCGCCCATGCCGCCTGGACGGGGGCCGAGCCGCCGACCGACGAGGCCGAGGCCGTGCGCGCGGCCGGCGGGCGCGTCGCCGTGGTGGCGGGAGACCCGCGCCTGATGAAGCTGACCTATCCCGAGGATTTCGCCATGGCCGAGGCCCTGATCCCCCGCCGCACCCATGTGGGGATGGGATTCGACGCCCACCGCTGGGGGCCCGGCGGGGCGGTGTGGCTGTGCGGGGTGGAGATTCCGCACGACCAGACCCTGATCGGCCATTCCGACGCCGACGCGGGCCTGCACGCCCTGACCGACGCCATACTGGGGGCGCTGGGCGAAGGCGACATCGGCGACCATTTCCCGCCCACCGACCCGCAATGGAAGGGGGCGTCGTCCGACCGCTTCCTGAGCCATGCGGCCGGTCTTGTCGCGGCGCGCGGCGGCGTCATCGTCCATGTGGACGTGACCCTGATCTGCGAACGACCGAAGGTGAAGCCGCACCGCCAGGCCATGCGCGAACGGATCGCCGCCCTGCTGGACATGCCGCTTCAGTCCGTCAGCGTGAAGGCGACGACGACCGAGGCCATGGGCTTCACCGGCCGTGGCGAAGGCCTGGCCGCCCAGGCCGCCGCGACGGTGGAGTTGCCCGTCAAACCATAAATCACGTCACTGGGTGAGGTGGCGCCACAGGGAGCCGATCAGGTTGACGTAGTCGTCGGTCCAGGGCCTGACCTGGGTTTCCTGAAGCTGGTTCCAGCGGCCATCGGCGCGGAAACGGGCCAGGCCCGCCTCGGTCGGAGACAGGATCAGGGCCTCGGTCGAGGCCTCGGCCATTTCCGGCGCGTCCGGGTCCTCGACATAGACCTGATGCAGGGCCGGAACGCCCAGGGCCTGGGCCGCCGCCTGGGCCGGCAGGGTGATCTCCAGATTGCGGTTCGACAGGTGCAGCACCACCACGCCGTCCGGCTTCAGCAGGCTGAGATACAGGCCCACCGCCTCGCGCGTCAGCAGGTGGGTCGGCACGGCGTCGGACGAGAAGGCGTCGATGACCAGAAGGTCGTAGGTCCCCCTCGCCTCCTTGCCCAGGGTCAGGCGGGCGTCGCCCAGGACCGTGCGGATCGGGCCGTCGGCGCAGGTCGAGATGAAGGTGAACCAGCGCGGATCGCGCGACATCCGATCGACCATCGGATCGATCTCGAAGAAGGTCAGGCTGTCGGACGCCCGCTTGTAGGCCGCCAGGGCGCCGGACCCCTGGCCCACCACGCCGATCACGGCGCCGGGCCGGTCGCGCAGGGACAGGGCCGCCTGTCCGAGCGGAGTCGAGGGGGCGTAGTAGAGGGTCGGCTGGCAGGCCCTGGCCGGATCCCGCGCCTGGGCGCCGTGCAGGGTGGTGCCGTGCATCAGGACATGGACCGGCCCGCCCAGCCGCGGGTCGGTCGTCTCGGCCACCTTCATCACACCGAAGAAGCTGCGGTCCGTGAAGCGGGCGTCATAGCCGCGCGCGATGTAGTGGGACGACAGGGCCATGGCCGCCAGGATGATGACGAAGGCCGGGCCGCGATCCCGCAAAAGGAAGGCGCAGATCGCCGACACGCCCAGAATGACGATGGCCAGTTGCTGCATCCCCCAGGGCAGAACCCGGTTGAAGGCCCAGGCCAGGTCCCAGTTGGCCCTGAAGACGGCCGACAGCAGGGGCGGAATGGCGGCGACCAGCAGGGCGGCGACGAACAGGATGATCTCGTTGCGCTGGACCGGCCGGGTCAGGGGCGGCCGGGCCAGGCCGACCAGGACCAGAACCAGAGGATATTCCCACACCATCTTGAAGATCACCGGCGCCAGCAGGGCCGTGAAGGCGCCGCCGATCACCCCGCCCAGGGACATCAGCAGGTAGAACTCCGTCAGCCGGTCCGGCGCCGGTCTCCGCTCGGCCAGCAACTGGTGGCACATCAGGGCGGTGAAGAAGAAGGTCGCCAGGTGGACCGCGAACAGCATGGGCCAGAAGCCGGTGCGGAAGGCCACCAGCATGACACAGGCCGAGGCCAGGGCCGCCTGCAGCAGCAGGGTGGCCCAGATGGGGATGGCCGGCCGCGTCTGGAAGGCGATGACGAAGGTCAGCAGATACAGGGCCAGGGGCGCGACCCAGAGAAACGGCGCCGAGGCCACGTCGGTCGACAGATGGGTCGTGACGCCCAACATCAGGCTGGACGGGGCGGCGGCCAGAAGCACCAGTATGCCCCTGTCGCGCCAGGAAAGGGCCGGACTGGTCGCCAGACGCGGCGGCTCCTGGGCCAGGCCGCGGGTGCGCCAGACCACAAAGGCCAGGCCGGCGACCATCAGGATGAAGACTCCATAGCCGGCGCTCCACCCCGCCCTCTGCCCGCCCAGCGTCGCCAGGGGCTCGATCAGCAGCGGATAGGCCAGCAGGGCCAGGAAGCTGCCCAGGTTGGAGGCGGCGTAGAGGACATAGGGATTGCGTCCCTCGGGCGTGCCGGCGCGGACGCGGGCGAACCAGGCCTGGAGCAGGGGCGCGGTGGCGGACAGGACGGCGAAGGGCGCGCCGACCGACAGGGCCAGGGTCGCCAGCAGCCATCCGATCGGGGCGGCGGGGTCCGGATCGCCGAACAGGCCGCTGACATGCAGCGGCAGGAACAGGGCCGCCGCCGCCAGAAGGGCCAGGTGAACCGCCACCTGAAGACGGATCGAACCGATACGCTGAAGCCCGTGGGCATAGCCATAACCCGCCAGAAGCGCGGCCTGGAAGAAGACCATGGAGGTGTTCCAGACCGAGGGGGAGCCCCCCAACTGAGGCAGGACCAGCTTGGCCACCATCGGCTGGACCGCGAACACCAGGGCGGCCGAGGTGAAGATGGCGACGGCGAAGAGGCCGTAGGTCATTCGCCCTTCGCGGCCGGGCGCGGTCTGGACGGCGGTGTCGGTCATGTGCAAGGCCCATCGACATCGGCGGTCGACAGACGCCCGCCCCTTCGGTCACGCTAGACCGACTCGCCCAGCTTGCGGATAGCCGATGTTTCCAGACGATCTTCAGGCCCTGGCTGAACATGTCGTCGGCCGCGCCATCGACCGGGGGCTGACCTTGGCCACGGCCGAAAGCTGCACGGGCGGCCTTGTGGCCGGGGCGTTGACAGCGGTCGCGGGATCGTCGGCGGCGGTCGACAGGGGCTTCGTCACCTACAGCAACGCGGCCAAGATGCAGATGCTGGGCGTGGCCGAGGCGACCCTGGCGGCCCATGGCGCCGTCTCGCGCGAGACGGCTCTGGAAATGGCCCAAGGGGCGGTGGAGCGATCGGAAGCCCAGGTCGCGGTGTCGATCACGGGGATCGCCGGCCCCGGCGGCGGATCGCCGGACAAGCCGGTGGGCCTGGTGCATTTCGGCTCGGACGGGCCGGCGGGGCCGAGGCATGTCGAACGGCGGTTCGAGGGCCTGGACCGCGAAGGGGTTCGGCTGACCAGCGTGCGCCAGGCGCTGGAGATGCTGTTGGAGCAGATGGAATGATTGTCGATGCGCGCGGCCATCGCTGCCCCGTGCCGACGCTCAGACTGAGAAAGGCGATGGCGACGGCCGGGCCGGACCGACGGCTGACCCTGCTGGCCACCGATCCGATGGCGCGGATCGACGCGCCGCACCTGGCGGCTCAGATGGGATGGGCCGTGGTCTCGATAGAGGAGGCCGACGGCGTCCTGACCATCATCGTCGAGACGCCCGCCGCGCCGACAGACTGACCACCTCGGCCGCCGGGGTCTCTTCCTGCGGCTGGAACTCGGGCGCGCCGCGCGAGCGCCAGGCGATCTCCATCTCGGTGGCGAAGGCGCCGCCGTAGAAGATGGCGTTGACGTTCCACGACAGCCAGATCAGCAGAACCACCACCGCCCCGACCGAGCCATAGGTGGCGCCCAGCTGGGCGATCCGCTCGACATAGATGGCGCACAGCCAGGACGAGATCATGGACAGCAGGGTGGCCGCCACCCCGCCCACGATGGCCGGAACCCAGGCGACCCGCGTCCGGTGGCTCATGGCGTAGCGGTAGAGCATGGTCAGGCCCAGGGCCAGGCCGGCCGCCGGCAGCAATCCGTCGAACGGCAGGGCGTCGTTGCTGCCCGAGGCGCCCGCGGCCACGCCCGCATGCATCAGGACCCGCGCCGTGACGACCGCGCCGGACACCACGGTGAACAGGCCGAAGGCGAACAGGGCCACGAAGAAGGCCAGCAGGTTGAATTTGAAGAAGCCGTGCGGCTCGGTCTCGTCATGGATCAGGTTCAGGCCCGCCAGCAGGGCCTTGAACCCGCGGTGGGCCGCATAGGCGCCGATGATCAGGGCGAAGGCCGACTGGGCCGAGACGGCGCTGGCGGAGGTGGCGGCCAGGCGGTTGATCTCGGCCAGGAAGATGGCCTGGGCGGCATGCGGCAGGACATCGGCCAGGGCCGCCGCCTGCTGGCTGACCGGCCCGATCGACAGGCCGATCTTGTACAGGCCGATCAGGATGGCGATGGCCGGAAAGACCGCCAGCAGGGCGAAGAAGGACACGCCCCCGGTGTAGAGCATGACGTCCCGGCCCCAGCTGCGCGTGAAGGCGCGGACGGCCATCCGGCCCCAGAACGCCGGAGTGGCGATCTCGTTGATACTGGATTTCAAACCCCAAGCTCCGCGACTCACCCGCCGCGTCTCCTACCCAATCCGGGCGCCATAAAAGCGCCATCGACGATCCGGCGCAACGCGCCATTGCATCTGGGGGCGCCGCCGCTATGGTCCGGCCGCCCGGACCCTGCGTCGGGGCGCAATGGCAGTGGAGGCCGTTCTTGGAGTCTGATCCGCGCGTTCTGATCGTCGCTGCGACGGACGACCGGATCGAGGCCCTGTCGCAGGGGCTGGACGCCCTGGGGTGGCGCACGGTCTCGGCCCGGACGGCGAGCGCGGGCGCGGCGACGCTGAGGGATTTCCCGCTGGATGCGGCGGTGGTCGATCTGGAGGCGATGGAGCCCGACGCCATCGATCACCTGCGCGACGCCGCCCTGCCCCGCAGCCTGGCCGTCATCGCCGTGGGCCCGGCCGACGCCCCGGCGGCGGCGGGCGCGGACCTGATCATGCGACGGGCGCCCCATCCGGCCCAGGCCGCGCTGCGCCTCGAACAGCTCAGCCGTGCGGCGGTGGCGCGCGAGGAATTCAGCCTACGGCAGGCCACATTCGCGGCGCGCGATGTCGATCTTTCGCTGGAGCCCAAGGTCGAGACGCCGCTGAAGATCCTGGCGGCGGGGGCGGCGGACCGGCGTTTCCTGGCCCTGTCCAACGCCCTGACCGCCGAGGGCGCCGAGGTGGTGGCCGCCCCGACCCCCTATACCGCCTTCGACTATCTGCACGAGGCGGCGTTCGACGCCGTGGTTCTGTGGGGCGGCCAGGACCATGCGCCGGCCCTGTCGATCGCGGCGGGGATGAAGCGGAACACCCGGCTGTTCCACATACCGCTGGCCCTCTATCTGCGCAGCGTCGGCGAGGTGAACCCGGCCGACCTCTACAACCGCGGCCTGGCCGACGTCGCGGCGGCCGATACGTCCGAGCAGGAGACGGCGGACAGGGTGCTGAGCCTGGCCCGCACCCATCGGCGCGACCAGGCGGTGCGGATCGCCCTGGACCAGGTGCGCGCCAGCGGGCTGATGGACTCCGCGACCGGACTGTTCACGCCCGAGATCTTCGCCGCCCACCTGGCGCGCCTGGCGTCCGCCGCCCAGGCCCGGCGGCGGCCCCTGTCGGCCTGTGTCTTGAGGGTGGCCGAGACCGAGGCGGTCCGGGCCGCGCGGACCGGAGGCTGGCTGGACCGCGCCATGCCCCAGATCGGGGCCATGGTGTCCCGTCTGGTGCGGGTCGAGGACACGGCCGCGCGCCTGGCGCCCGAGGTCTTCGCCCTGGCCCTTCCGGCGACGCCGGGCGAAGCGGCGCGGCTGGCGGCCGAACGGATCGCGGCGGTGATCGGATGCACCGCCTTCGACGCCGGACCCGACCGCTCGCCCTTCGTGGTCGAGTTCGATATCGGCGCCGCTTCCCTGGGCGACAGCGACAGCGCGGCCGTGCTGCTGGAGCGGGCGTCGATGAATATCCGACGCTCCGTCCGCTGAGTCGTCCGGATCAGGCGCCGGCCACCCGCGCCAGATCGGCCGTGATCCGCTCGGCGACCTTCAGCCGGTCATCCGGCGTGGGCCAGTCGCCCTTGACCACGATCTTCTGGTCCGGGCGGATCTTCCAATAGGCGTGGTTCTTCTGGATCAGGCCGACCAGGCCGACCGGGTTGGGGAAGCGGTTGTCGCGCAGGGTCAGGACGGCGCCCATAGGCCCGACGTCGATCTTCTCGATACAGGCGGTGCGGCAGTTGGCCTTGATCCCGACGATGCGCAGCAGCTGTTTCGCCTCGTCGGGCAAGGGGCCGAACCGGTCGATCAGTTCGGCGGCCAGGGCCTCGCGGTCCTCCATCCGCTCGGCGTCGGACAGGCGCCGATACAGGCTGAGGCGAACATTCAGGTCTGGGACGTAATCCTCTGGAATCAGGACCGAAGCCCCGACGTTGATGGCGGGAGACCAGCCGCGGTCCGGCGCGCCCTCGCCGGCCTCTCGCAGCTCGTTGACCGCGTCTTCCAGCATCTGCTGATACAGCTCGACGCCCACCTCGCGGATATGGCCCGACTGTTCGTCGCCCAGCAGATTGCCGCCGCCGCGCTGGTCCAGGTCGTGGCTGGCCAGCTGGAAGCCGGCGCCCAGGTTGTCCAGCGACTGCAGCACCTGCAACCGCCGCTCGGCCGACAGGGTCATGGGCCTGTTCGGATCGGTGGTCAGATAGGCGAAGGCCCGCGCCTTGGACCGGCCGACGCGGCCGCGGATCTGATACAGCTGGGCCAGGCCGAACATGTCGGCGCGGTGGACCACCAGGGTGTTGGCCGTGGGAATGTCCAGGCCGGATTCGACGATGGTGGTGGACACCAGCACGTCATACTGACCGTCGTAGAAGGCGGTCATCACCTCTTCCAGCTGGGTCGGGCTCATCTGGCCGTGGCCGACGACGAATTTCACCTCCGGGACCTGTTCGCGCAGGAAGCGTTCGATGTCCGGCAGGTCCTTCAGGCGCGGCGCGACATAATAGGCCTGGCCGCCGCGATATTTCTCGCGCAGCAGGGCCTCTCGCACCAGCACCGGCTCCCACGGCGTGACATAGGTCCGCACCGCCAGCCGATCGACCGGAGGCGTGGCGATGATCGACATTTCGCGGATGCCCGACAGGGCCATCTGCAGGGTGCGCGGGATGGGCGTGGCGGTCAGGGTCAACAGGTGGACGTCGGCGCGCAGCGTCTTCAGCTTCTCCTTGTGCTTGACGCCGAAATGCTGCTCTTCATCAACGATAACAAGGCCCAGATCGCGGAACCCGACCTGATCGCTCAACACCGCATGGGTGCCGACCACGATCTCGAAACTGCCGTCCTTGAGGCCCGCGCGGGTCTCGGAGGCGTCCTTGGCGGTGACCATGCGTGACAGGTGGCGCACCTTGACCGGCCATCCGGCGAAGCGTTCCGAGAAGGTCTTGAAATGCTGGCGGGCCAGCAGGGTGGTGGGGGCGACGATGGCCACCTGCTTGCCGCTCATGGCCACGACGAAGGCGGCGCGCAGGGCCACCTCGGTTTTGCCGAAACCCACGTCGCCGCAGATCAGCCGGTCCATCGGCTGGCCCTTGCCCAGGTCCTCCAGCACGTCGCCGATGGCGTTCAGCTGGTCCTCGGTCTCCTCATAGGGGAAGCGGGCGCAGAATTCGTCGAACAGGCCCGACGACGGGGTGATGGATTCGGTGGAGCGCAGGGCGCGCTTGGCGGCGAGGGCGATCAGCCCCTCGGCCATGGCGCGCAGCCGCTCTTTCGCCTTGGCCTTGCGCGCCTGCCACCCGGCGCCGCCCAGCCGGTCCAGCTGGACCCCGTCGCTGTCGGTTCCGTAGCGGGTCAGAAGGTCGATGTTCTCGACCGGCAGGAACAGCTTCGACTCGCCTGCATAGCGGATTTCCAGGCAGTCGTGCGGCGCCTGCTGGATGTCCAGCGTCTTCAGCCCCTCATAGCGGCCGATGCCGTGATCCAGGTGCACCACCAGATCGCCGGCGGTCAGGGCCGAGGCCTCGGCCAGGAAGTTGGACGCCCGCCGCTTGCGCTTGGGCCGCGCCAGGCGGTCGCCCAGGATGTCGGTCTCGGAGATGACCGCGACGGCGTCGGTCGTGAAGCCATGCTCGACCGGCAGGACGCCGCGCAGATAGACCCCGTCCGGCGCCGCCTGAACATCGCGCCAGTCGCGGACGGCGATGACGTGTTGCAGGCCGTGGTCGCCCAGCATGGCGGCCAGGCGATCCGACGAGCCCTCGCTCCAGCTGGCGAACAGGACGCGGCGGCCCTGGCCCTTCAGCGCCTCGGCGTGGCGGGCCACGGCCTCGAACAGATTGACGCTGTCCTGGGCCCGTTCGGCGGCGAAACTGCGGCCCAGGCGGCCGCCCGCATCCTCGGCGCCGCTGTCGAACGGGGTGAAGCGACGCACCTCGCGCCCCGCAAGGGCCTGGTTCCAGTCGGCCTCGGGCAGATAGAGGCGATCCGGCGGCAGGGCGCGATTGACGATACCCCCCTGCCCCCGCGCCTTGGCCGCCTCTTGCCGCGCATCATGGGCGTCATCGGTCAGGCTCCAGCGTTCGGCCCGCGCCGCCTCGACCTGATTATCCAGAAACACCGTGGCGTCGTCGGGCAGATAGTCGAACAGCGTGTCCAGCCGGTCGTAGAACAGCGGCAGCCACTGCTCCATGCCCTGGCGCCGCGCGCCCTCGCTGACGGCGACATAGAGGGGATCGTCGCCCCCGGCGCCGAACAGGTTCAGATAGCCGGTGCGGAAGCGGGATATGGCCTCGGCGTCCAGCTGGATTTCCGATACGGGCGCCAGGTCGACCGCCTTGCGCTGGCCGGTCGATCGCTGGGTTTCGGGATCGAAGGTGCGGATCGATTCCAGTTCGGACCCGAACAGGTCCAGCCGCACCGGCTCGTCGAACCCCGGCGGGAAGACGTCGATGACCCCGCCGCGCACGGCGAATTCGCCGCGTTCGGAGACGGTGGAGGCGCGGACATAGCCATTGGCGGCGAAATATGTCTCCAGCGCCGCCGTATCCAGGTCCAGCCCGATCCGGGCCGAGAAGCCGGCGCGGCGTGTCGCGTCCCGGGGCGGCGTGCGCTGCATGGCCCCGGCCACGGTCGCCACCACCAGCAGGGGCGGATCGCCAGCCTTGCGCTCGGCCAATCGCGTCAGGGTCGCCATACGCTGGGCCGCCACGCCCGCGCTGGGACTGAGCCGGTCATAGGGCAGGCAGTCCCAGGCCGGATAGTCCAGAACTTCAATATCCTGGCCGAAGAAGCGGAACGCTTGAACGAAGGCGCCCGCGCGCTGGAAATCCCGCGCGACGAACAGGCCCAGGCCGCCGTCCGCCAGGGCGCGCGCCACGACCAGGGCGTCCAGACCCTCGGGCGCCCCACCCAGTTCGACATCGCGCCGACGCGGCGACGATCCGTCCATCAACCGGCGCCCCGCGCCACCGCGGCGGCGACGTGTTCGCGCATGAAGGCGCGGATGCGGGCCATCAGGGGCGTCTCATGCTCGGCCGGTGTCGGATCGCGTTCGATGATCCAACCGTACAGATACTGGTCGTCGATGTTCAGCAGGGCCTCCAGCTGGTCCAACTCGGCCTCGCTCAATGACGGTCCGACCTGTTCGACGAACGGGCCCAGCACCAGGTCCGCCTCGCGGAATCCCCGGCGCCAGGCGCGGAAGGCGATGCGGCCGCGTTTCTGTTCCAGACGTGCGTTATCCTCGGCCACGCGGTTTTCCCGGTCCGTGTTCATCAACAAGGCGCGTCAGATAGCGTTCCCGCCCGGCTTTCGCCAGCTATGCTGTCCATCAAATGCGGCCCGAGATTCTGTTTCCCCTGTTTGCGCCGGTCACCCGCCTGAAAGGCGTGGGTCCGCGCGTCCAGCCCCTGGTCGAGCGGCTGGCCGGGCCGCTGGTGCGCGATCTGGCGTTCCTGGCGCCGACGGGGGTGATCCGGCGACGGCCGATGACGGCGTCTGATGCGGTCGAGGGCGAGGTGGGGATTTTCCGCCTGCGGATCGACCGGCTGATCCCGCCGCACAAGATCGGGGCGCCGCTCCGCATGCGGGCGTCGGACGAGACGGGCTTCGTGCACCTGATCTGGTTCGCCGGATCGCCCCAGCAGATCGAACGCCTGGCGCCGCCGGGGACCGAACGGATCGTCAGCGGCAAGGTCGAGCGGTTCAATGGCGAGGTGCAGGTTCCGCATCCCGACTACATCCTGCCGCCGGACCGCGCGGACGAGATTCCGATGTCGGAACCCGTCTATCCGGCGACGCAAGGCCTGACCTCGCGCCAGGTGCGCAAGCTGGTGATCGCGGCGCTGGAGGCCGCGCCGGATCTGGTGGAATGGCAGGATGCGGCCTGGATCGGGGCGCGGCGCTGGCCCGGCTGGCGCGCGGCGCTGGAGGCGGTTCATGGGCCCCGGACAGAGTTCGATCTGTCGGACGAGGCGCCGGCGCGCCAACGCCTGGCCTTTGACGAACTGCTGGCGCACCAGCTGGCCCTGGCGCGGCGGCGGCGGGCGCGGCTGATCGAGCCGGCGCCGGTGATCGCGCCGGGCGAGGCCTCGGCGAAACTGCTGGCCGCCCTGCCCTTCACCCTGACGGGCGCTCAGGCGCAGGCGGTGGCCGAGATCCGCGCAGATCTGGCCTCGGGCTGGCGCATGGGGCGGCTGCTTCAGGGGGATGTCGGATCGGGCAAGACGGCGGTGGCGGCCCTGGCCCTGGCCGATGCGGCGTCCAGCGGCTTCCAGGGCGCCCTGATGGCCCCGACCGAAATCCTGGCGCGCCAGCATTTCGAACGGCTGGGACCGATGCTGGCGGCCGCCGGGGTGTCGACCATCCTGCTGACCGGCCGCGACGGGGCGGCGGAACGGCGCCAGAAGCTGCAGGCCCTGCTGGACGGCTCGGCCCAGGTGGCGGTGGGCACACACGCCCTGTTTCAGGACGCGGTGCGGTTTGACCGGCTGGCCCTGGCCATTGTCGATGAACAGCACCGGTTCGGGGTCAGCGAACGCCAGCGGCTGCAGGCCAAGGGCGATCCACGCCTGGGCGGGGTGCATCTGCTCAGCATGTCGGCCACGCCGATCCCGCGCACCCTGGAACTGACGCAATATGGCGAACTGGACGTGTCGCGTCTGACGGAGAAACCGCCCGGCCGAACGCCGGTGACCACAGCCGTTCTACCTCTGGCGCGGATCGGCGATGTGGCGCGGCGGTTGAAGGCGGCGATCAACGAGGGGGCGCAGGCCTACTGGATCTGCCCCCTGGTGGCCGAATCCGAGGCCAGCGACCTGGCGGCCGCCGAGGCGCGGGCGGTCGATCTGAAACGCATCCTGGGCGTCGAAGTCGGCCTGGCCCACGGCCAGATGGACGGGGCCGAGCGCGAGCGGGTCATGGCCGATTTCGCCGATGGGCGCCTTCCCCTGCTGGTCGCCACCACGGTGGTCGAGGTGGGGGTGGACGTGCCCAACGCCACCATCATGGTCATCGAACACGCCGACCGGTTCGGCCTGGCGCAACTGCATCAGCTGCGCGGGCGGGTCGGTCGCGGGGCCAAGGCCAGCGCCTGCATCCTGCTGTACGGCGGCGGGGCGGACGGGACGCTGGGCGAGACGGCGCGCGAGCGTCTGGAGATGCTGCGCCACAGCGAGGACGGCTTCGAGATCGCCGAGGCGGATTTCCGCCTGCGGGGCGGCGGCGATCCGCTGGGCCTTAAGCAGAGCGGGTTTCCGGCCTATCGGTTCGCCGACCCGATCCGGCATCGCGAGCTGATGCTGGCGGCGGCCGATGATGCGCGGATGCTGCTGGACCGCGACCCGGACCTGACGTCGGATCGCGGTCGGGCAATCCAGGTGCTGGAAGAGCTGTTCGACTGGCGCGCTCAGCGGCCGGGCACGGACTGACGCGCCTGCCACGCGGCCAGGCGCGCCTGAACATCAGCTTCAATATCCCCGTAGAAGAGATTGTAAGGCCGGGCCATTCGGCGTTCGTTCCAACTGCCCTTCTCGCTGAAGGATTCGCGATTGGCATGGTCGATCCGCAGCAGGCCGTCGCGGCATTGGGTCGTGACCTCGCGCGCCATCAGGGCCGGCCGCGCGCCCCATTCCAGCCCCGTGGCGTTGGTGGCGCCGCGATGACGCCGCGCCTCGACCAGGACCTCGCGCATATCTCCGCTGACCGGGTTGACGCACAGAGGCGTGCGCCCGCCCAGATCGATCAGGCGGCCACGGTCGTCCCAGACCAGGGCCCGGCGCAGGCGGCGATGGGCCGCCCCCTCGTCCGCCTCTCCCACCTGGGACCAGGCCAGCAGGCAGCCGGTCTGGTTTCGCGTCGCACAGGGCGGCAGGGGCGTCCGGTCCCGCGCCACAAGGGTGTCGATCAGATAGGCGGCCGCCAGGCGGCGGCGCAGGGCGGGATCCGGCGCCACCCTCTGGCGCAACAGCCGGTCCAGCAGTTCGCCGCCCTGCTCCACCCCGGCCAGGACGATGGGGCCTTCGGGATGGCGGGCAAGGAAGGCCTCGAACGCCGCCTGGACATCGCCATAGGCGAAGGCCCGCGCCTCGCGCGCATCGTCGCGCAAGGTCAGCCGGGCGTAGAGGCCGGCCTGGCGATAACGGGGCGCGCTGATGCTCCCGGCCGCGGCGAACGGCCCGGCGTAGTTGGGCAGGACGACACGACGCAGATAGGCGTCCGCCTGGGGGTCGCCGATGGGCCCGTTCCACTCGCGGGCGCCGGCATAGGTGGTGGGATGCAGGAAGAAGACGGCCGCCGGGCCGGCCCCCTTGATCCGCGCGTCGCGCAGCGCCCAGGCCCCGGCCTGATCATAAGACAGGGCGGGGGGCGGCTCATAGGTCTGGAACGGCTGTTGCGGGTCCAGCCCGGCGCGCAGGATGTCGCCGCGCCACACCGCCACGGCGGCCGTGAACAGGAAGACCAGGAAGAAGCCCGCATAGCCGACCCACTGGCCCGCGGTCAGGCGCGGCAGGGTCAGCCGGGGCGGTTTCATCGATAAGGATCCGGCTGACTGAGGAAGGACTGGACGTAGCGGCGCACCCCCTCCTCCAGCGGCGTGGACTGGCCGGGGAAGCCCAGAGCGCGCAAGCGATCCATGCGCGCCTGCGTGAAATACTGATACCGGTCGCGGATCGCATCGGGCATGTCGACATAGGCGACCGAGGGCGCCTTGCCGGCGGCGACGAAGGTGGCGTTGGCCAGGTCGAGGAAGGACCGCGCCTGGCCCGACCCGGCGTTGAAGACGCCGTTGATACCGGGCGTCGCCAGCAGCCATTCGATGATGTCGACCACGTCGTCGACATAGACGAAATCGCGCAACTGGCCGCCGTCGGGGTAGTTGGGATTGTGCGAGCGGAACAGGCTGACCGTCTCGCCGGCCGCCACCTTTGGCCAGATCTGGGCCACGACCGACTTCATCCCGCCCTTGTGGTATTCGTTCGGGCCATAGACGTTGAAGAATTTCAGGCCCGCCCACTGGCGCGGCGCCTGGCCGGCCGTCGCCTGGCGCACGGCGTATTCGTCGAACAGCCTTTTCGAATATCCATAGGCATTTAACGGCTGAAGCGAAGACAGCGCCTCAATCGTATCATCGTCGTCGAACCCCGCATCGCCATCGCCATAGGTGGCGGCGGACGAGGCGTAGATCAGCCGCTTGTCGCGGATGGCGCACCAGTCCCACAGGTCGCGCGACAGGCTGAAGTTGGTGCGCAGGATCAGGTCGGCGTCCGGCTCGGTGGTCGAGGAGATGGCGCCCATGTGGATGACGGCGTCGATGGCCTCGGCATGCTGTTCCAGCTTGTGAAACAGCTCTTCGGGCGCCCACAGGTCGGCGACCCGGCTCTTGGCGATGTTCTTCCACTTGGCCAGGTCGGCGGTCTCGAACCGGTCGCAGACCACCACGTCCCAGCGTTCCTGGGCCGCCAGGCGTGAGACGATGTTGGAGCCGATGAAACCGGCGCCGCCGGTGACGACCATCATCTGACGGGTCACGCCGCGCCTCCTGACAGCTTTTCGATGGTTCGGGTGGTGGAGAAGCCGTCGCGGAAGTCGGCCAGTTTCACCTCACCGCCCCAGCTTTCGACCAGATCGCCGCCGACCACGCCTTCGCGGGTGTAGTCAGACCCCTTGATCAGCACATCGGGCCGCAACCGCTCGATCAGGGCCAGGGGGGTGGGGTCGTCGAAGGCCGTCACCCGGTCCACGCTGCTGAGGCCGCCCAACACCACGGCCCGGCTGTCCAGATCGTTGACCGGCCGCCCCTCGCCTTTCAGCCGCCGCACCGAGGCGTCGGTGTTCAGCGCCACGATCAGACGGTCGCACCAGCTCTTCGCCTGCTGAAGATAGGCGACATGACCGCGGTGCAGGATGTCGAAACAGCCGTTGGTGAAGCCGACCTTCAGCCCCTGGCGCCGCCAGGTCTCGACCTCGGCCGCCAGTTCGTCCAGCGGCGTGACCTTGGCCTGGGCGGCCTGGGCGTGCTGGCTCATCTCGGCCTCGATCAGTTCGGCGGGGGTGACCACGGCCGTTCCCGCCTTTCCGACCACAACGCCCGAGGCCAGGATGGCGAACTGCACCGCCTGGTCCAGCGACGCGCCCGCGCCCAGGGCCAGGCCCAGGGCCGCCAGGCCGGTGTCCCCGGCGCCCGAGACGTCGAACACCTCGCGCGCCCGGCCGGGGAAGTGGCGCACCGAGCCGCCGCGCTCCATCAGGCTCATGCCCTTACCCGCGCGGGTGACAACGATCGCGCGGGCCGTGGCGGCGTCCAGCAGAGCCGCCAGGGCCGCCTCGACCTCGGCGTCCGTGCCGACCGGCAGGCCGGTGGCGGCGGCCAGTTCGCCGGCGTTGGGCTTGATGACGTCCACCGCGCCGTAGCGGGCGAAGTCGCGTCCCTTGGGGTCCACGATCACGGGAGCGCCGGCCGACAGGGCCGCCGCAATCGCGTCGTCGCCCACGCCGCCTTTTGCGTAATCCGACAACAGGATGACGGAAGCTCCTGAAAAGGCGGCATTGTCAGTGATCGCGCGGTCGCCGGGCGTCTCGTCGTCCAGGCGCAGCAGCTGTTGGCCGGCGGCGACATAGCGGGTCTTGACGATGGTGGCGGCGCCGGCGCGCGCCTGAACGAAACTGTCGATTCCGTCTTCCGCCGCGATCAGGGCCGACAGCTCGTCGCCCGCCGCATCCTGGCCCACCACGCCGGACAGACGCGCCCGACCGCCCAGGGCGGCGACATTGCGGGCGACATTGCCCACGGCGCCCGGCATGGCGAGGGATCGGGTCGCGCGCAGCACCGGCACCGGCGCCTCGGGCGAGACGCGCGCCACCTCGCCATAGACGAAGCGGTCCAGCATCAGGTCGCCGACGCAGGCCACCGTCACGTCGCCGATACGGTCCAGCAGCCCCTGCAGGGCGCCCAGGTCCAGTTGGGGTTCGCGGGTCACGGCCATGCCCTGCGACTAGACCATTTTTTGCCGGAGCGAAATCTGAGCCCGGTTGGACGACGTCCAACCGAACCGATTTCGCTCTGACGGATTCAGGCCGCCTTGGCGACCGGGCCCTTGAAGCCGCTGGCGATGGCCAGGTCGTCGAAGGCGATCAACTGGGCCGCCAGGGCCTCGAACTGATCGACCGGGACCATGTTCGGCCCGTCCGAGGGGGCGTTGTCCGGGTCCTGGTGCGTCTCCATGAAGACGGCGTCCACGCCCACCGAAACGGCCGCGCGGGCCAGGACCGGCACGAACTCGCGTTGGCCGCCCGAGGACGTGCCCTGGCCGCCCGGCTGCTGGACCGAATGGGTCGCGTCGAACACCACCGGACAGCCGATCTCGCGCAGCACCGGCAGGGCGCGCATGTCGGAGACCAGGGTGTTGTAGCCGAAGCTGGCGCCGCGCTCGCAGGCCATGACATTGGGGTTTCCGGCGCCCACCACCTTGGCGATGACGTTCTTCATGTCCCAGGGAGCCAGGAACTGGCCCTTCTTGATGTTGATGGCCTTGCCGGTGGCGGCGGCGGCCAGCAGCAGGTCGGTCTGGCGCGACAGGAAGGCCGGTATCTGCAGCACATCCACCGCCTGGGCGGCGATGGCGCAGTGTTCCTCGGTATGGACATCGGTCAGGACCGGCAGGCCGGTGACCTCGCGGATTTCGGCGAAGATGGGCAGGGAGCCTTTCAGACCGAAGCCGCGCGCGGCGCTGGCGCTGGTGCGGTTCGCCTTGTCGAAGCTGGTCTTGTAGATAATGCCGACATCCAGCCGCTGGCCGATCTCCTTCAGCTTGTGGGCCATCTCCAGGGCGTGCTGGCGGCTTTCCAGCTGGCACGGGCCGGCGATGAAGACGATGCGGCGGCCGCCCCCGATGGCGACGGGACGCGACAGGCCCTGGGAGATTTCGATGACGGCGTTGGGTCGGCTCACGGGCGGAACTTTCGTATGAGACGGGGCGTCTGGCGTAAGGTCTGACGCGCGCACGCCGTCAGGTGGCGCCGGCCGCCCAGGGTTTCAACCTATCACGAAGGAAAACGCCGTGACCATCGCCAGCCCCCTGATCACCACGGCCGAGCTGCAAGCGCGGCTGGGCGACCCCCGGCTGCGGATCGTGGACGCCAGCTGGCATCTGGACGGACGCGACGGCCGGGCCGAATTCGAGGCCGCGCGCCTGTCCGGCGCGGTCTTTTTCGACCTGGAGGCCGTATCCGCCCCCGACAGCGACCTGCCGCACATGTTGCCGGACGCGGCGTCGTTCGGCCGAGCCATGGGAGACCTGGGCCTGGGTCATGATGATCCGGTCGTCGTCTATGACGCCTCCGGCCTGTTTTCGGCGGCTCGGGCCTGGTGGATGCTGACGGTCATGGGCGCCCGCGATGTGCGGGTGCTGGACGGCGGCCTGCCGAAGTGGCGGGCGGAAGGCCGGCCCCTGAAGACTCAATCCGCCCCCCTGCCCCGGCCGGGCCGGTTCGAGGCCCGCCTGGACGCCGGCCAGGTTGTCGGACTGGACGATGTCCGCCAGGCCCTGACGCAGGGCGAGCAGGTGGCCGACGCCCGTGGCGCGTCGCGTTTCCGGGGCGAAGGGGCCGAGCCGCGCCCCGGCGTGCGCGGCGGCCATATGCCGGGGGCGCGCAACCTGCCCTACGCCAGCCTGCTGAACCCCGACGGGACGATGAAACGCGGCGAGGCTCTGGCGGCGGCCTTTCGGGACGCCGGACTGGACATCGAACGGCCGATCCTCACCACCTGCGGTTCGGGGGTGACGGCGGCGATCCTCAGCCTGGGTCTGGCCGAACTGGGCCGGACCTCGCGCCTGTATGACGGCAGCTGGGCCGAATGGGGCGGGCGTGACGATACGCCGGTGGCTGTCGGCGCCTAGGTTCTGTGGCCCCCTAGGGCGGCGGGGCGACCGGTTCGGGCCCGACGCTGACGGGCGCATCCTCTTCGCCCCGCGACACCACGGCGGCCGCGACCAGATCGCCGGTGACGTTCAGCGTCGTGCGGCACATGTCCAGGAAACGGTCGACGCCCAGGACCAGGCCGATCCCCTCGGCCGGCACGCCGACCATGACCAGGATCAGGGCGATGACCGGCAGGGAGCCGGCCGGAACGCCGGCCGTGCCCACGCCGCCCAGGATGCAGACCAGCATCACGATCAGCTGTTGCTGAAGGCTGAGATCCACGCCGAAGAACTGGGCCAGGAACAGGACGGTGACCCCCTCGAACAGGGCCGTGCCGTTCTGGTTGGCGGTGGCGCCGACAGTCAGGACGAAACGCGAGATGCGCCGGGGCAGTTTCAGCTCCTCCTCGGCTACGCGCAGCGACACCGGCAGGGTCGCGTTGGACGAAGCGGTCGAGAAGGCCACCACGATGGGTTCGCGCACCCCCTTGAAGAAGCGGACCGGGTTCATGCCGCCGCCGATCCAGACGGCCAGCGGATAGACCACGAACATGTGGATCGCCATGGCGCCCACGGCCACGGCGGCATAAGCGCCCAGCCGCACCAGCAGGTCCCAGCCGAAGACGGCGGCCAGGTTGAACATCAGGCAGGCGATGGCGATGGGCGCCAGTTTGATGACGAGGTTGATCAGCTTCATCATCACCTCGAACACCCCCTGCAGCGCCTCCTGCAGCCGGTCGGTCGAGGGCGACTTGGCCATGACCAGGCCGATGCCGAAGAACAGGGCGAAGATCATCACCGGCAGGATCTGGTTCTCGGCCGCCGCCGTGATGACGTTCGACGGGATCATGTCCAGGAAGAAGCGGCCGGCCTCGATGTTCTGAGGCGCGCTGCCGACGATGCCGGCGGCGCCGGCGGCGCCCTCCTCCAGCAGCCGTTGGGCCAGGGCGGGATCGACGCCGTCGCCGGGCCGGAACAGGTTGACCATGCCCAGGCCGATGGCCACCGCTATGCCCGAAACCACGATGGTGAACAGCAGGGTCTTCCAGCCGACGCGGCCCAGGGCCTTCAGGTCGCCCATTTCCGCCACCCCGATCACCAGGGCCGAGAACAGAAGCGGCAGGACCAGCATGAACAGAAGGCGCAGGAAGATCTGGCCGACCGACCGGATCAGCTCCATCAGCCAGGGCGCGGTCTCAAGCCCGTTCAGATTGACGATCAGGCCCCCGCCCAGGCCCGCCACAAAGCCCAGCAGCATCCACACATACAGCGGAATCCCGCCACGCTTCGTCGTTTCCATCTGCCCCCCGGGCGCTGTTGTCCTTATCGAACCGGCAGGCCGTAGATCAGCCCGGCCGGTCGCGCGTTCCATTGTGCGTTCAACCCGCGGGCCAGGTCGAGAGAAGATTTCGGCCCGATGTTGCGGTTGAAGATTTCGCCGTAATTACCTGTGCTGACTATGGCTTTCAAAGCCCAATCCTGCGGAAGGGCCAGCATTTCGCCGAAATGACCCTCGGAACCCAGCAGGCGCCGCACGCGCGGATCGCGACTGTCGCGGGCCATCTGGGCCGCCGTTTCCTGAGTCACCCCCAGCTCTTCGGCCAGGATCAGGGCGTTCAGGGTCCAGCGCACCACGGCCGCCCACTGTTCGTCGCCACGCCGCACGACGGGCCCGAGCGGCTCCTTGGACACGACGTCGGGCAGGATGGCGTGCTGGCCCGGGTTGGCCAGGGTCGAACGGGCGGCGGCCAGGGCCGAGATGTCGGCGGTGAAGGCGTCGCAGGCCTCGCGCTCATAGGCGGCGCGCGCCTCTTCTTCATTGGGAAGGACGACGGGCGTGTAGGCGATGCCGCGCGAGCGGAAATAGTCATCGGCGTTCAGCCGCGTCGTCGAGCCGGCCTGAACGCAGACGCGGGCGCCCTCCAGCTCGGTCGCGCTGGCCAGGTTCAGGGCGCGGCGCACCAGGAAGCCCTGGCCATCGTAATAGTTGACCCCGGCGAAGACGAAGCCGTCCCCCGCCTCGCGGCTCATGGTCCAGGAGGTGTTGCGCCACAGGACGTCGATTCGCCCGTCACGCAGGGCCGGCAGGCGTTCCTCGGCGCTCAGCGGAACGAAGCGCACCGCATCCCCGTCCCCCAGGACGGCGGCCGCCAGGGCGCGGCAGAAATCGACGTCGAAGCCCCGCCAGCGCCCACGGTTGTCGGTATAGGCGAAGCCCACCAGCCCCTGGTGCACCCCGCAGGCCAGCCGTCCGCGCGCCTTGATCGCGGTCAGGGTCGGGCCGGCGGGGATCTGGGCTTCCTTGCCCGCGCGCACCGCCGGGGTCTGATCCGAGGCGGGAACCGCATCGGGCGCCGGTTTGCGATCGCAGCCGACCAGGATCAGGGCCAGAAGAGCCATGGCGCCGCCGGTCAATCGCATGATCGCTGCTCCCTTGCTTGCGCCCCCCGAGGCTTTAGAGGCTTTTGAGCGCCGAACCGCAACCCGCGAAGGGATAATCCGTGCCGTTCTCCGACCGCACCCGTCTGATCGCCTCGGCCACCGCGCGCGGCGCCGGGCGTCGCCCCGTCAGCCCGCCGATCGAACGGGCCTCCACCCTGCTGAACGACGATCCGGCGCGGATGGCCGACGCCGCCGACGGCCCCGTCTATGGGCTGGACGGCACAGGGGCGGCGCGGGCTCTGCGCGCCGCCATCGCGGATCTGGAAGGCGCCGCGGACAGCTGGTTGACGCCGTCGGGACTGGCGGCGGTGACCGTGCCGCTGATGGCTCTGCTGAAGCCGGGCGACGCGGTGCTGGCCAGCGACGGCCTCTATGGTCCCACACGCCGGTTCCTGACCCGGTGGATGGCGGCGCGAGGCGTCACGACGCGGTTCCACCCGGCCGGCGCCGATGTGGCCGCCATCGTCGACCTGCTGACGCCGGCGACGCGGGTCGTGCTGATCGAAAGCCCCTCGTCCCTGACCTTCGAGATGACGGACGTCCCCGCCCTGGCCGCCGCCTGTCGCGGTCGCGGCGTCCTGACGGTGATGGACAACGCCTGGGGGGCGGGCCTGGCCTTCCGACCGCTGGCGCACGGGGTCGATGTCTCGGTCCAGCCCCTGACCAAATACGCGGCCGGTCATTCCGACCTGCTGATGGGGGCGATATCGGTGCGCGACCCCGCGGTCGGGCGGCGGATCGCCGAGACCATCGAGGACCAGGGCTGGCACGTCTCGCCCGACGACGCCTGGCTGGCGCTTCGGGGGCTACGCACCCTGCCGCTGCGCTATGCCGAACAGGAGGCGTCCGCGCGGCGCGTGGCGCAGTGGCTGGCGGCCCAACCCGAAGTCGCCCGCGTGTTGTGGCCCGCCCTGCCCGGTGATCCCGGTCAGGGTCTGTGGGCGCGCGACTATTCCGGCGCCGCCTCCCTGTTCGGACTGGTCATGCGCGGCGGAAACGAGACGCGGGCCCATGCCCTGATGCGGGGTCTGACCCTGTTCGGCCTGGGCTATTCCTGGGGCGGGTTTGAAAGCCTGATCACCTATGAGACGCCGCAAATGGCCCAGCGCCGGCATCCGCCCGTGCTGGAAGGTCCGCTGCTGCGGCTGCACGTCGGGCTGGAGGATCCGGAAGACCTGATCGCCGACCTGGAGATCGGCCTGGCCGCCTGGCGCGCCCACCAGGACTCGAACCTGGAACCGTCCGCTTAGAAGGCGGGTGCTCTATCCGGTTGAGCTATGGGCGCCTGCACAGGCAGACGTGATTTCGCTAGGGGAAACCGCGTCGCGGCTCAAGCAGCGAGCAACCGCGTTGCGAGCGGTAGGCGAACCCAAAGCCGCCTCAAGCAGCGAGCAACCGCGTTGCGAGCGTAGGCGAACCCAAAGCCGCCTCAAGCAGCGAGCAACCGCGTCGCGAGCGGTAGGCGAACCCAAAGCCGCCTCAAGCAGCGAGCAACCGCGTTGCGAGCGGTAGGCGCACTAAAAGACTCAATGCGTCCAGGACTGCTTGCGGTTGGTGGCGAAATTGTCGGCGTAGGCCTTCAGGATCACCGGCGGCTCGTTCGGCTCGTGCAGGCGGAACGGGATGCCGTGGCGCTCGGCATAGGCGACGGCCTCTTCCTGGGTGTCGAAGGTCAGGCGGACCTGGCCGTTCATATCGGTGGACGACGTCCAGCCCATCAGGGGGTCGAGGGTGCGGGCCGAGGCGGGCTCGAACTCCAGTCGCCAGTCGCGGCTCTTGGCCTTGCCGGACTGCATGGCGGTCTTGGCGGGACGATAGATGCGAGCGAGCATGGCGGGCCTTCGATGATCGAACAGGGGGTGAATAGCGGCGGCGGGTCCGTGGGTCCAGCGTCTCAGGCCAGGCCCGCCCCCTCGTCCAGGCCCAGCATCAGGTTCAGGTTCTGCACCGCCGCGCCCGAGGCGCCCTTGCCGAGGTTGTCCAACAGGGCCACCAGCCGCGCCTGTTCGCCATTGCGGTCGCCGAAGACGTGCAGGCGCAGGCGGTTGGTGCCGTTCAGCCCCTCGGGCGTCAGGCCGGTCATGGCCTCGGTGGTTTCCAGGTCCGCGACCTCGACGAAACGGGCGCCGTCATAGGCCTCGACCAGGGCGCCGTGGATCACCTCGATCGACGGCTGGGACGGCAGGGCCGACAGGTGCAGCGGAACTTCGACCAGCATGCCCTGGCGATAGTTCCCGACCGCCGGGGCGAACAGGACGGGCCGCGACAGGCCCGCATGGGTTGTCATCTCGGGCACATGTTTGTGCTTCTGCGTCAGGCCATAGGCGCGGAAGGGGTCGGGCGCGCCCTGCTCGAACTCGGCGATCATGGCCTTGCCGCCGCCGGAGTAGCCGCTGACAGCGTTGACGGTGACCGGCCAGTCGGCGGGGACCAGGCCCGCCCGCACCAGGGGCGCGACCAGGGCCAGGAAGCCGGTCGGATAGCAGCCGGGGTTGGAGACGCGCGTCGCGCCGGCGATCCGTTCGCCCTGGCCGGGCGCCAGTTCGGGGAAGCCATAGGTCCAGTCGGGATCGACGCGATAGGCGGTCGAGGCGTCGATGACCCGCACGGCCGGGTTGTCGACCATGGCCACGGCTTCGCGCGCCGCATCGTCGGGCAGGCACAGGATGACGGCGTCGGCGGCGTTCAGAGCCTCGCGCCGCGCCGCCACGTCGCGCCGCCGGTCGCCCAGCAGGATCAGTTGCAGATCGGACCGGCCCTCGACCCGCTCGCGGATCTCCAGCCCCGTGGTCCCGGCCTCGCCGTCGATGAAGAGGGTGTGGGTCATGGCTCGCTCCTAACCCTTCTCCCCTTGCGGGAGAAGGTGGCAGGCCGAAGGCCTGACGGATGAGGGGTCACGCAGGTCCGTCAGTCTTTGACCAGCTTCCGCTTTGAGGCGGCCGTGATCGCGTCGATGACCCCCCATGGGCGGTTCTCGATCTGGCTGTTGGGAAACCTCAGCACGATAAAATTCTCGGCAGCGAACCAGGCGTCCCGTTCGGCGTCATGGAGTGCGCGGTCTTCATGAGAGGGGCCGTCCGCCTCGACGATCAGTCTGTGACGGAGACAGACAAAGTCGGCGATGTAGCAGCCGATCACGACCTGGCGGCGGAACTTCAGGTCTTCCAGGCGCCGATCCCGAAGCAATCGCCAAAGGCGCCGCTCGTAAAGAGCCGGTTGGCGGCGCATCTCCTTGGCGCGAGACTGAAGCCAGTCGTCCATTTGGGAACGCTAGCGCGACGGACGGGGCGGTGCGACCCCTCATCCGTCAGGCTTCGCCTGCCACCTTCTCCCGCAAGGGGAGAAGGAAGAAAGAAAAAAGGGCGCTCCGGTTTCCCGAAGCGCCCCAAATCCAAACCGTATGATGCGGCTTAGCGCTTCGAGAACTGGAAGCTGCGGCGGGCCTTGGCGCGGCCGTATTTCTTGCGCTCGACGACGCGGCTGTCGCGGGTCAGGAAGCCGTGCGGCTTCAGGACCTTGCGCAGTTCCGGCTCATAGTGCGTCAGGGCGTGCGACAGGCCGTGGCGGATGGCGCCGGCCTGGCCCGACAGGCCCGAGCCCTCGACCGTGCAGATCACGTCGAACTGGGTCGTGCGGTCGGTGACCGTCAGCGGCTGGGCGACCATCATCTGCAGCACGGGGCGAGCGAAATAGGCGTTCAGCTCCTTGCCGTTGACGGTGATCTTGCCCGAGCCCGGCTTCACCCACACGCGGGCGATGGCGTTCTTGCGCTTGCCGGTCGAATAGGCGCGGCCCAGCTTGTCCAGCTTCTGGACGGCGGGGGCGGCGTCTTCGGCGGCCGAGGACATGCCCTTCAGGGCGTCGAAGCCGGTCGCGGCTTCGGTGTTGGCGACGTCGGTCATGCTCAGACGCTCCGGGTGTTCTTGGCCGACGCCGACGCGAAGTCGATCGTCTGCGGGTTCTGGGCCTGATGGGTGTGCTCGGCGCCGGCGAACAGGCGCAGGTGCGTCATCTGCTTGCGGGCCAGGGGCGATTCCTTGGGCAGCATGCGCTCAACGGCCTTTTCCAGCACGCGCTCGGGGAAGCGGCCGCCCAGCACCTTGGCCGGGGTCGTTTCCTTGACGCCGCCCGGGTGGCCGGTGTGACGGTAATAGACCTTGTCGGTGTTCTTGGCGCCGGTGAACACCACCTTGTCGACGTTGGTCACGATGACATAGTCGCCGCAGTCGACATGCGGGGTGTAGGTCGGCAGGTGCTTGCCGCGCAGGCGGTTGGCGATGAAGGTCGCGAGACGGCCCACCACGACGCCTTCGGCGTCGATATGGATCCACTTCTTCTCGACCTCGGCCGGCTTCAGCGAAGCCGTGGTGCTCTTCAGCATGACTGAGGATCCTTGGGAGGAGGCGAAACTGCATGCCCGGCCGGAGGTCGGACGAGCGGAAGGCGCGCTGATAGAGGATGCGGGCGGCGAGGTCAACGCCGATTGTGCGGCTTAAATCACATTATCACATTGAATTTTTACGATATTTCGTATTTGGTATTAAAATACCCGATAATTCGGATCCGTTTCACGGCCAGGGCGGTCCATCCAGCAGAACGATGGCTTCGCGCACATAGACGGCCTGCACCACAACGCCCAGGTTCAGCCGCTCGTCCGAGACCAGCACCTCCTGGGCCAGGACGCCGGCGATGAAGGGATGGTCCGGCTCGGCCTTGCCCGGCGCACTGCGCGCCGCCGGGGTCCAGAAGACCGGGCCGCCCGAGTTTCCGGGGAAGACGGTGAAATCCAGCAGGAAGGTCGGGAAGGCCGCGACGGGTGACAGGGGCCAGGACGCCACCCGTCCGACCCGCAGGATCGGAAACCCGGCCCGGTTCGACGACAGTCCGCGCGGAAAGCCCAGGGAGAACAGCTCGTCTCCCGGCCCGACCTGATAGGCGGCCAGGGTGTTCCGGTCGGCCAGCCAGCCCAGGGGAATGGCCGCGCGGGTGAAGGCGTCGGGCGCCGTGATCTCCATCACCGCGATGTCGCGATCCGGATGGCGGGTCCACAAGGGCTGGTCGTCCGCCGCGCGGATGGTCACGGGCTGAGGCTCGAACTTCCAGCTTCCGTCCGCCAGGGCCGAGCGCCAGCCCACGCGCATCTGCGCGCCCGGCATCTGGTTCAGCACATGGGCGGCGGTGACCAGAACGGTGCGGGGCGTCCCGTCGGGGCGCGGCGCCTCGATCAGAAAGCCGGCGCCGACCGTGCGCGTCCCCTGCCCGTCCGGCTGGTCCAGCTGGATCGTCGCCCCGATCAGGGCCAGGGTCAGGTCCCAGGCCGGGCGCGCGGGCGCCTGTGTGGACGCGGCGGCCTGGGCGGGCGCCGGCGGCTGGGGCGGCGTCTGAACCTGGATCCACATGGGCGATCCGCACTCCTGTTCCTTTGTTCATTTGACGGCGCCGGCGGGCCCGCACAAGGTCGCGCCGCTTGCAAGTCGGGAGCCTTTGCAGAATGAACCGCCGCGAACTGATCGCCTCGTCCGCCGCCCTGGCCGTCGCCGCCGGAGCGCCTGCCGTTTCCGCCCGCACCGCCCAGTCTTCAGGAGCCCCGATGCCCGTCCCGCCCGTCGCCAAGAAGGTCCCCGCCCGCATCGAGCAGCTGGGTCGTGTCCGCATCGACGACTATCAGTGGCTGAAGGACGACAACTGGCAGGCGGTTCTGCGCGATCCCACGCTGATCAAGGCCGACGTCAAGGACTACCTGACCGCCGAGAACGCCTATCGCGAGGCGATGATGGCCGGCACCCTGCCGATGCAGGCGGCCATGTTCGAAGAGATGAAGGGCCGCATCAAGCAGGACGACAGCTCGGTCCCCTCGCCCGACGGCCCGTGGGAATACTACACCCGCTTCCGCACCGGGGATCAGCACCCGCTGTTCTGTCGTCGCCCGCGCGCCGGCGGCGAGGAGCAGATCCTGCTGGACGCCAACGCCCTGGCGCAGGGCAAGGCCTATTCTCGCGTGGCGGCCACCGAACACAGCCCGGACCAGAGCCTGTTCGCCTATGCCGAGGACGCCCAGGGGTCGGAGGTGCACCAGATCTTCGTCAAGGACCTGGCGACCGGCCGGATGGTGGCGGACCCCATCGGTTCGGCGACCGGGAATTTCACCTTCTCGCCGGACAGCGCCTGGATCTTCTGGACCAACCGCAACGACAACGGCCGATCGGACAAGATATTCCGCCGCCCGGCGCGCGGGGGCGAGACGGTCCTGGTCTATGAGGAAGCCGACGAAGGCATGTTCACCGGCGTCGGCCGCACCTCCGACGACGCCTTCGTCATGATCACGATCAATGATCACGAAACCTCCGAGGCGCGCGCCATCCCCGCCGCCGATCCGACCGCGACGCCCGTGGTCCTGGAGCCGCGCCACGCCGGGCTTCAGTATGACGCCGACCACTGGGGCGACCGCTGGGTCATCCGCACCAACGCCGACGACAGCATCGACTTCAAGGTGGTCGAGGCGCCGACGGGGACGCCGGGCAAGGCCAGCTGGAAGGACCTGATCCCCCACACGCCGGGCCGGTTCATCGAGAACGTCACCGTTTCGTCCGGCCACCTGGCGCGCCAGGAGCGGGCCGACGCCAACACCCGCATCATCGTGCGCGACCGCGCCGGCGCCGAACACGGAATCGCGGTGGACGAGCCCGCCTACGCCCTGAACCTGTTGGGCTGGTCCGAGTTCGACAGCCCGATGATGCGCTACAGCTACAACTCGCCGTCCACGCCGACCTCGACATTCGACTACGACATGAGCTCGCGCGAGCGGACCCTGAAGAAGGTGCAGGAGGTGCCGTCGGGCCACGATCCGGCCGACTATGTGGTCGAACGGCTGAACGCCCCCGCCTCGGACGGCGAACTGGTGCCCGTCACCCTGCTGCGTCGCAAGGACACGCCGGTGGACGGCTCGGCCCCGGTGCTGCTGTATGGCTACGGCAGCTATGGCATCCCCATGGCCGCCAGCTTCTCGACCAGCCGGCTGTCGCTGGTGGACCGCGGCTTCATCTGGGCCATCGCCCACATCCGCGGCGGCTCGGACAAGGGCTGGAACTGGTTCCTGAACGCCCGGCGCATGACCAAGAAGAACACCTTCACCGACTTCATCGCCTCGGCCGAACACCTGATCGAGCGCAACTACGCCCGCGCGGGCAATATCGTGGCCTATGGCGGCTCGGCCGGCGGCATGCTGATGGGCGCGGTCAACAACATGCGGCCGGACCTATGGGCCGGGGTGATCGGCCAGGTGCCCTTCGTCGACGTGCTGAACACCATGAGCGACACCAGCCTGCCGCTGACCCCGCCGGAATGGCCCGAATGGGGCAATCCGCTGGAGGACGCCGAGGCCTATGACTACATCGCCAGCTACAGCCCCTATGACCAGATCACGTCACAGGCCTATCCGGCGATCCTGGCGGCCGGCGGCCTGTCGGACCCGCGCGTGACCTATTGGGAGCCGGCCAAATGGGTGGCCCGCCTGCGCCCGGCCAGCACCTCGGGCAAGCCGATCCTGCTGAAGATCAACATGGAGGCCGGCCACGGCGGCGCCTCGGGCCGGTTCGACTATCTGAAGGAACTGGCGGTCGACTACGCCTTCGCCGTCTGGGCGGTGGAGAAGGGCTGGGAGCGGGCCTGACCCGATCTTGCGGCCATCGGTTCGCCGCCGATGGCCGCGCCCTTCGGTCGGCGTTCGGAAGGGTATCGTCAGCTTACCCAGGCCCCGCCGCCCGCTAGGCTGAAGCTCCGAACCCTCATGGCGGAGCGCATACGATGACATCTCTTGATCGACGGACCCTGTTCGCGGGCGGACTGGCCCTGACACTCAGCCCAGCCGCGCCCGCCCTGGCGCGCGTTCTGCGGCAGGAGCCGAGCCGCGAGTTCCAGGTCCGCACCAATGTGGCCAACGCCCGCTACATCAAGCATCGGCCGAAGGTGGCGGTGGCCAGCTATGGCGTCAGCTTCTTCTACACCGGCAAGACCCGGACGATGTCCGGCGGCGGCGGCGCGCGGATCGACACCGCCCTTTACGGCGTCTCGCCCCAGATGATGACGGAAGTGGCCGAGGCCGCCTGCCTGGACCTGCGCGCGCGCCTGGCCGCCGCCGGGGAGACGGTCGTGGGCGTGGACGAGACCCGCGCCGCCCTGGCCGCCGCCAATACGCCTCTGCGCGACGGCAATCAGTTCCAGGGCCAGGGCACCTTCGACGGCGTCACTGTGGCCCAGCGCTGGCTGACGGTCGGATCGCAGACCGCGCCCATGGTCACCGGCTATTCCGGCGAGGCCAACAGCATGCTGGCGGGCATCGGAACCCGCAATCGCCTGGCCGCCGCCTCGGCCGCCCTGGACGCCATCATCCTGACGCCGGTGATGTGGCTGGACTACGCCCGCATGCGCGCGCGGCGCGGCGTGGGGGTGGAAGGCGAAGTGGTAGTGGGCGTGCGCGCCGCGCCGTCCGGCTTCATCGTGTCGGCCGCCGATCCGCGCGGGCGGTTGGTCATGGCCACCCTGTCGGTCGCCGACGATGTCTATTCCAGCCAGTCCTACGCCATGGACGTCAGCAGCGTGTCGGACCCCAGCGGCCTTCAGGCCCTGATGAACGTCAATATGAGCCACGCCCGCATCATCGCCGACCCGGCCCGCTGGACCCCAATCGCCCTGGACGCCGCGCGCGGCTACAACGCCGGCCTGACCGACGCGGTGCGCCAGATCCGGGCGGGGTGAGCGGGCGACGGATTGTCAGGGAAGCCGGACAGCGGTGGCTGGGGAACTAGGACTCGAACCTAGAATGACGGTACCAAAAACCGTAGTGTTACCATTACACCATTCCCCAGCAGGTCCGGTGATCCGCGCCGGCGGGCGGCGGGAGGGCGGTCGAATACGCCAAGGCCGCGGGGGATGCAACACCCGCTTTGCAGACAATTTTCGCCGGTGTGAAAACGACGCTTGCGGGCTCCAGGGGCCCTCGTTATAAGCCCCGACCTCAAGTCGGAGTGTGGCTCAGTCTGGTAGAGCACTGCGTTCGGGACGCAGGGGTCGCAGGTTCGAATCCTGCCACTCCGACCATCTTCCTCCCGCCTCGGAAATGATGATCCGCCGCCGCCTCTTCGTGGAAGACGGGCGCGCGGGCGCCTATCTGTTCGGGCATGAGCACACAGACAGATCCCAAGACCGTCGTCGACTTCTGGAAAGAGGCAGGCCCCGACAGATGGTTCGCCAAGGACGAGGCGTTCGACGCCGAATTCCGCGACCGCTTCATGGACGCCCATCTGGCCGCGGCGCGACGAGAACTGGATGGCTGGATGGACACGGCCGAGGGCGCGCTGGCCCTGATGGTCCTGCTGGACCAGTTTCCGCGCAATGTCTGGCGCAACACCGCCCACGCCTTCGCGACCGACCCGCTGGCGCGCCATTTCGCCCTGACGGCGCTGGACGCCGGCCGGGACCAGGAGGTCGAGAACGACCTGAGGCGGTTCTTCTACCTGCCGCTGCAACATGCGGAGGACATGGCGCTTCAGGACCTCCAGGTGCGCCTGTTCCAGGCCATGGATCGCCCCGCCGACGACCGCTGGGCCGAGCATCATCATGGGGTGATGACCCGGTTCGGCCGGTTCCCGCACCGCAATCGGGCGCTGGGACGTGAGACGACGCCCGAAGAGGCGGAATTCCTGAAACAGGACGGGTTCCGGGGCTGACGTCAGGTTCAGGCGCCCCGCAACGGCTTGGCTTTCGCATACCGCCACGCTAGCAAACGCATATCGGCTGTATCTGAAAGCCTCGAGGGGAATTCCATGACCAAGCCCGTTCTGACCACCGCCCTGGCGGCCGTGGTCGCCCTGTCCGCCGTCGCGCCGACGGCCCAGGCCCAGAGCCGCCGCAGCGGCGCCCAGCGCACCCAGGACGCCCAGGTGGCCCAGATTCCGCGCTGCACGCGCAACCTGGGCACCATCACCATCGCCGATGGTCAGGCGGACGTCTTCCGCGAGCTGCAGCTGTCGCCCCCGCAAAGCCTGCTGCGCGTGGTGATCCAGCGTTCGGGCTGCTTCACCCTGGTGGATCGGGGCGTGGGCATGAGCGTGGCCCAGCGCGAGCGTGAACTGGCGGGACAAGGCGGGCTGCAGCGCGGTTCCAACGTCGGCGGCGGCCAGGTGCGGGCGGCCGACTATGTGCTGGTCGGCGAGGTCGCCAGCCAGAACGCCAACTCGGGCGGCAGCGCCGTGGCCGGGATCGCCGGCGCCCTGATCGGCGGCACGGCCGGGGCCCTGGTCGGCGGCATCCGCACCCGCCGCTCGGAAGCCAATGTGGTCCTGTCGCTGACGGACGTCCGCACCTCGGAAACCGCCCTGGTCACCGAAGGCTACGCCTCGAAGAACGACCTGGGCTGGAGCGCCGGCGGCGGCGGCTTCGGCTCGACCGGCTTCGGCGGCGCCGTGGGCGGAGGCTATGAGAACACCGAAATCGGCCGGATCGTGTCCCAGGCCTTCATCAGCGCCTATGCCGACATGGTCACCCAGATGGGCGGCCTGGGCGAGGCCGGATCGGCCGCGGCCCGCGCCCCGATCGAGAGCTATACGGTCCAGCAGGCGGCCACCCTGAGGGCCGAACCGCGCACCGGCGCGGCGGTCGTCCGCGCCCTGCCCGTCGGCCTGCGCGTCTATCCCACCGGCAACCGCAACGGCCCGTGGTGGGAAGTGATCGACGACAACGACAACACCGGCTGGGTCCAGAATGAGCGCCTGGCCCAGAGCCAGTAACCGCATCGTCCCATCGGGATGCGAGCAGCGGCCTCCGAGTGATCGGGGGCCGTTTTTCGTTCCACCATGCGTCCACAGAAGTGTGACCGCCCGGCACCGAAACCGGGCGCCTCGAATCACCCATCTGCGTCAAGCTGGCGGCATGAACGCCCAGGCCGCCTTCGCTGATCCGCACGACCGCATGGACGCCGCGCCCGCGGACCATCCGGAATGGCAATATCTGAACCTGCTGCGCGACATCCTGGACAACGGGGTGCGGCGCGACGACCGGACCGGCACGGGCACCCTGGGCGTGTTCGGCCGCCAGATGCGGTTCGACCTGGCCCGTGGCTTTCCCCTTCTGACCACCAAGAAGCTGCACACCCGGTCGATCATCGTCGAACTGCTGTGGTTCCTGCGCGGCGAGACCAACATCCGCTGGCTGAAGGAGAACGGCGTCAGCATCTGGGACGAATGGGCCGACGCCGAGGGAGAGCTGGGCCCCGTCTACGGCAAGCAGTGGCGCAGCTGGACCGCGCCGGACGGCCGCGTCATCGACCAGATCGCCAAGCTGGTCGAAGGGCTGAAGACCAACCCCAACAGCCGCCGCCATATCGTCAGCGCCTGGAACCCGGCCGACGTCGACGACATGGCCCTGCCGCCCTGCCACTGCCTGTTCCAGTTCTTTGTCGCGGACGGAAAACTGAGCTGCCAGCTGTATCAGCGCAGCGCCGACGTCTTCCTGGGCGTGCCGTTCAACATCGCCAGCTATGCGTTGCTGACCCTGATGATCTGTGAAGTGACGGGGTATGAACCCGGCGAGTTCATCCACACCTTCGGGGACGCCCATATCTATCTCGACCATCTGGAGCAGTCGAAGCTCCAACTGACCCGTTCGCCGCTGCCCTTCCCCAAGCTTTCGTTCCGGCGGCGGCTGCACGATATTTTCGAATTCAAGCGCGAGGATATCGTGATCACTGGATATGAGGCGCATCCTCATATCCCGGCAAAGGTCTCAAAATAGCGCATCGTGACCCGACCCGGTCTCTTCATTGGCTCTTCAAGCGAAGCTCTGGACGTCGCCTATTCCCTCCAGGCGATGCTTGAATATGAGACCGACCCCACGGTTTGGACCCAGGGAGTGTTTCGGCCCTCGTCCCAGACATTGTCGGACCTCGTCCGAGAAGCCCGCGAGACGGATTTCGCAGCCTTCATCTTCGCTCCAGACGACATCGTCACCGTGCGAGGTGAGACGACGCACGTCGTGCGCGACAATGTCCTGTTCGAGTTGGGCCTGTTCATCGGAGCCTTGGGCGTTGAGCGATGCTTCCTGGTCACGCCGCGCAATTCCGAGCCCTTGAAACTGCCGTCCGATCTGCTGGGCGTGACACCGCTCCGCTATGCAGCAGACCGCGGCGACGGGAGACTGATGGCCGCGCTCGGGCCCGCCAGCCACGCCATTCTCGAGCAGGTTCGAAGGTTTGGACGACGCTCCAGCGCTCCAGAGACGTTGACTGAGGCGGCGGCGCCCACTCCGACTGAAATCGCTGATTTGACTGAACGCTTCCTGGCCGAATGGGGCGATGGCGACCTTCTCCTCGCCCGAGCGCGCCTGCGCAAGGGCGCGCCGATGCATATGCTCGAGGACGAGGACGGCCAGGCGACCCGGGACGTGAAGGCGCTGTTCAACTTCCTCAACGGCATGGCGGATGCGGTCATCGCGGGCCGCGCCGACGAAGAACGTCTCAAGCCGGTCTTTGAAAATCCCGTGCGTTCGGTGTGGCGACACGCTTTCACCTATCTCGCGCCGCTGAACGTGGCGGATGAATGGTGGAGTCCCCTGCCCCAGATCGCGGAATTAGACCGACGCTGGAGCCGAGATCAGTTTTGACCCTTTCCGATCTCACCGCCTCCGTCCTGCGCATCTCCGACATCTACGCCGCCGAGCACGGCATAGAGCGCGACCGCGACTGGGCGCTGTTGAAGCTGCAGGAGGAGCTGGGCGAGCTGACCGCCGAGCATCTGCGGCTGTCGGGCCGGGCGCGGGGGGCACCGGACCCAAGGGCCCTGGCGGATGAGGCGGCTGATGTTCTGGGGATGCTGCTGATCTATTGTGATCGGGCCGGCGTCGATATCGAACAGGCCATGAAGGACAAATGGCTGAAATGGCTGGAGCCGAAATGAGCGGCCTGCCTGATCTGGTCCTGGTCGTCGCGCGCGATGTGAACGGCGTCATCGGGCGGGACGGCGGCCTGCCGTGGCGGCTGCGCAGCGATCTACAGCGGTTCAAGGCCATCACCATCGGCAAGCCCTGCATCATGGGCAGAAACACCTGGGAGAGCCTGCCGCTGCGGCCCCTGCCCGGCCGGCTGAACCTGGTCCTGACCCGCGACGAAGGCTACGGAGACGCCGGCAAGACCAGGGGGGCGCTGGTGGTCACCAGCCTGGACGAGGCGCTGGAGATCGCGCGCGAACAGGCGATGGAGGACGGCGTCAACGAGATCTGCGTCATCGGCGGCGCGGCGCTTTACGCCGCCGCCCTGCCCCGCGCCAAGCGGCTGTATCTCACCGAGGTGCAGACCGAGGTGGACGGCGGCGACACCTGGTTCCCGGCCTTTGACGCAGACGCCTTCGTCGAAACCGCGTCGGAGAGGGTTCCGGCGGGCGAGAAGGACGACCATTCCATGGTGTTCCGCGTTCTGGAACGACGCTGAAGGAGACGCCCCATGATCATCACCACCGCCAACGACCTGCCCGGCCATCGCATCGTCCGCACCATCGGCGTGGTGCGCGGCATCACCGTGCGTTCGCGCAACGCCGTGGCCGATGTGGTCGGCGGGCTGCAGTCGATGCTGGGCGGACGGGTCGGGGCCTATGTCAAACTGGCCGAAACCGCGCGGCAGGAAGCCTATGACGACCTGATCGCCCATGCGCGCGAGCTTGGCGCGGACGCGGTGATCGCCATGCGATACGACGCCAATGAAATCATGCCGGGGATCACCGAGGTCCTGGCCTATGGCACGGCGGTGAAGATCGAAGCCGCCTAGAGGCCCAGCGCCTCCTCCACGCGCGCGGCGATGGCGGCGAAGCGGGCGGCGAGGTCGCCGTTCGGATCGCTGGCGACCACGGGCGTTCCCGCATCGCCGGCCTGACGCAGGGAGGCGTCCAGCGGCAGGTCGCCCAGGAAGGCCACGCCCAGGCGCGCCGCCTCCGCCGCCGCCCCGCCCTGGCCGAAGACCGGGCCGCTCATGTTCTCGATCAGGCCCAGGGTCGGGACGCCCACCTGCTGGAACAGGGCATGGCCGCGCCGGGCGTCGGCCAGGGCCACCTCCTGCGGCGTCGAGACGATCACGGCCCCGTCCAGCGGCGTCTTCTGGATCAGGGTCAGCTGCACGTCGCCCGTGCCCGGCGGCAGATCGACCACCAGCACGTCCAGCGACGCCGCCTCGGTTCCCCAGCGCGTCTGGGTCAGCATCTGGGTGATGGCCTGGCTGGCCATCGGCCCGCGCCAGATCATGGCGTCGCCCGCGCCGGTCAGCAGGCCGACCGACATGGCCTTCAGCCCATGGGCCAGATGCGGCTGCATCGCCCCATCGACGTATTCAGGCTTGCCCGACAGGCCCAGCATGGTCGGCAGGGACGGGCCATAGACATCGGCGTCCAGCACCCCGACCGACAGGCCGCGCGCCGCAAGCGCCGCCGCCAGATTGACCGCGACGGTGGACTTGCCCACCCCGCCCTTGCCACTGGCCACCGCCAGGACGCGGCGCACATGGGCGGGACGGTCGATGGGCACGGGCGCCTTGGGCCGCCCCTGATCCATCGCCGCCCTGGACAATCCGGCCGTGCGCGCGCGCGGCGGCTGGGCAGGCGGCGCGGGCGGCGGGCCTTCGTCGCTGAGCACCACCAGCACCCGCTGGACCCCTGGCAGTGCCTTCAGCGCCGCCTCGGCCTGGCCGCGGATGGCCTCATAGTCGCCCTTGCGCCCGCGCGGCACGTCCAGGGCGCAGCCGGCCCGGTCGTCGGCCGCCACCACCCCGCGCGTCAGCCCGGCGGCCACCAGCCCCTGGCCCGAGGCCGGGTCGATGATCTGGTCCAGGGCCTGAAGAACGGCGTCGCGGTCGGGCACGGAGGGCATCCTGCGCTTGCGGGAAAGGGCTTGGGCGTCACATATCGGAAGCCGCGCCGCCGAACCAATCCCCGTGAGCGAAGTTGACGCATCCGCCCCTCACCCTGATCGCCGGTCCGACCGCTTCGGGCAAGTCGCGCCTGGCGCTGGAGACGGCCCGAACGACCGGGGCGGCGATCCTGAACGCCGACAGCCAGCAGCTGTACGCCGACCTGAGCATCCTGTCGGCGCGGCCGTCGGCCGAGGATGTGGCGGCGGCCGAACATCGTCTGTATGGCGTCGCCGACGCCGCGGACGCCTGGTCGGTCGGGCGATGGGCGCGGGCTGTGCTGAACGAGATCGGGGCGCTGGAGGCCGAGGGGCGTCCGGCGATCCTGGTCGGCGGCACGGGGCTGTATTTCCTTTCTCTGACCCGAGGGTTGGCGGATATTCCTGAGGTTCGAGTCGAGGTCCGGGACCAGAGCCAGGCCGCGTTTGACAACGAGGGCGAGGCCGTCTTCCGCCGCCGCCTGGGCGCCGTCGATCCTCAGACCGAGGCCGCCATCGCGCCCGGCGATCGCCAGCGACTGGTCCGGGCCTTCAGCGTCCACGCCCAGACCGGCCGGCCGCTCAGCGCCTTCAAGGCCGACACCCGCCCCCTGATCGCGCCCGACCGCTGGACCGGCCTGGTGATCGAGCCTGAGCGTGAACGTCTCTATGCCGCCTGCGACGCGCGAGTGGACCTGATGATCGAAGGCGGCGCCCTGGACGAGGTGCGCGCCCTGATGGCCCGGCGCCTGGACCCCGGCCTTCCGGCCATGAAGGCGGTGGGCGTGCGCGAACTGGCGGCGCATCTGGCGGGCGAGATGATGCGGGACGACGCGGTCGCGGCGATGAAACAGGCCACCCGCAACTACGCCAAACGCCAGCTGACCTGGTTCAGGAACCAGACGCCGGACTGGCCGCGTCATCCGGGCCAGGTGATGAGCCCATAAGCCTCGTCACCCTCGGGCTTGTCCCGAGGGCCCATGGCGGCCGCAGGCCGGACTGGTGGCTGTTCTGGCTTTTGGTCAACACCATCCGCGTTCGAGGACGACGCGAAGAGGGGCCCTCGGGACAAGCCCGAGGGTGACGGACTGTTGAAGGCCTTTATGAAACTTGGACTGGAGTATGAGGCCACGTCCTAGGCCTAAGCCCTTCAAATCCGGCGCTGGAACCGCTATATTGGCCTTGTCCGGGTTCGCCCGGACTATGGCGATAAACGCGCCTGTAATAAGCGGACCGGACCCGGGTGCGATTCCCGGCGGCTCCACCAATCTCTTCCGCGTTATCGGCGGGACTGTGCGGGGCCGACTAGCATCGACGGACGTGTAAAGAGGATTGCTTTCGCTCGTCCTGGCCCACCGCATCGGGCCTTTAACTAACTGCGAACGATAACTTCGCTGAGGAATACGCTGTCGCCGCGTAATGCGGTTCCGGTAATTCCAACCTAAACTCCTGGGGGTTCAGATCTTCAGGCGGGGCCTGTCGGGAGCCTGGCAACAGAATCCCGGCGCTTATCCCCGATCTCGCCCCGCCCAAATCGCCCTTGCGCCAGATTCGCGGCCGCGCGGCCTTCCGTCCGCGCCACGGCGCCGCTATCAACGCGCGAGCAGCAGGATCGCCAATGGCCCAGGAAAAGCCCCCCGTCGACGAGATGCACTATGAGCAGCTCGCCCAGGATGCGCTGCGGGGCGTGATCCGCGCGGCGCTTGAGCGCGCGGCCAGTCCGTCCGGCATTCCCGGCGCCCACCATTTCTACATCACCTTCAAGACCCGCGCGGCGGGCGTTTCACTGCCGCCCGACATCATGGCCAAATACCCGGACGAGATGACGGTGGTGCTGCAGCATCAGTTCTGGGACCTGTCGGTCGAGCCCGAGCTGTTTTCGGTGATGCTGAAGTTCGGCGGCCTGCCGAAGGTGCTGGTGGTGCCCTACAAGGCCGTGACGCGTTTCTATGACCCCAGCGTGCAGTTCCTGCTGCCGTTCGAGCCGCCCGAGATCGTCGAGGACGAACCCGAGCCGCCGACGCCCGAACCCGAACCCGCCCCGTCGGGATCGGAGGGCCCCAAGGTCGTCTCCCTGGATCAGTTCCGCAAGAAATAGGCGCGAAACCCGCTTGACGACCGCGCCTTGAAGCGAGAACATTTGGCGAACATCATGGAGGGTGAAATGCTGACCGGAGGCTGTCACTGCGGGGCCGTGCGCTATGAGATGCCGGCCGAGGTCGCGCACCACGCCCTGTGCCATTGCACGGATTGCCGCAAGACCAGTGGGGCGCCGGCCGTGGCCTGGGCCCTGGCCCCCACGGATCAGGTGAAGATCACCGGCAAGACCCAGGCCTATGCCTCGTCCGAACATGCGCAGCGGCATTTCTGCGCGGCCTGCGGGACCGGCCTCTTCTACACCAACGCGGTCATCTTTCCCGGCATGATCGACGTGCAGAGCGCCACCCTGGACGATCCCGACGCCATTCCCCTGCAGGGGCAGATCCAGACGGCGGAACGGATCGGCTGGATGGGCGAACTGGATCGGCTGCCGTCGTTCGAGCGCTATCCGGGACCGCCCGCCGACTGACGCGGGAAGGCGCGCAGGGTGATGCGTTCGCGTTCGCCCTCGCGCCGTTCGACCAGCAGGCGCGCCACCTGGGCGTCGTCGTGGAACAGATAGCCCTTGATGGCGTCCAGCAGGGCCTTGGCCAGGTTGTCCAGGTCCATCCAGGGCGGATCGCCGACATGCTCCATCACGATCTCGACCGTGAAGTCGCCCCAGGACGGACGCGCGCCGCGCCATTCCTTGCGCATGAATTCATAGACCAGGGGCTTGTAGTATTTGGCCTGGGTGGTCAGGCCGTCGATGGCGATCTCGACCGCATCGCCGATCTCGCGCGCCCGGACCTTGCCCGTCCCGACCCAGCCGTCGTTCAAGCCGCGCACCGCGCCGGCATGTCACCGACCAGACGCGCCGAAAGGATGCGGATCGGCGGGGTCAGCTGCTCCTCCCCATCGGCCGGCGACATCTGGATGCGCCGCGCCACGTCCAGGCCCTGGGTCAGGCGGCCGAAGGCGGCGAAACCCTGGCCGTCGGGATTGCGCCCGCCGCCGAAATCCAGGCTGGGCGTGTCCTGGGTGACGATGAAGAAGCTGGAGGTCGCGCTGTCCGGCCCATCGCGCGCCATGGAAATGACGCCCGCCTGATGGCTGAGGCCTGTGTCGCGCGTCCGCTCCAGCCGGATCGGCGGGCGGCGGTCGTCGTCGGACCCTTGCGGCGTCGCGGCCTGGATCACGTCGATGGGGTTGGGATTGGCGGTGTTGGTCGCGCGCACCACGGTGCGGAAAAAGGCCCCGCCGTCATAGTCGCCCGCCGCGACATAGCTCAGGAAGTTGCACACGCTGACCGGCGCCCGGTCCAGGGCCAGTTCGACGACCATGGTCCCGGCGTCAGTCTCGATCCGCACCGACGGTGCCGCGTCCTGCCGGGCCATCGCCGCAGAACCGGCCAGCGTCATGATTGCACTGAGAGCCAGCAGCGCCGCCGTCCGACCCGTCGCCATGCTCATGTCCCCGACCTCCGCCTTGTTCCCGCGCCTTGCCGTGCTACACCGCCGCGCATCCTCCCGCCACGTCTAAAGAGCCGCTCCGCATGACCGCGCACCGCACCGAAACCGACACCTTCGGCCCCATCGAGGTCGCCGCCGACCGTTACTGGGGCGCGCAGGCGCAGCGCTCGCTGGGCAATTTCAGGATCGGCTGGGAGAAACAGCCCCTACCGATCGTGCGGGCGCTGGGGATCGTCAAGCGCGCGGCGGCCGAGACCAACATGGCGCTGGGCAAGCTGGACCCCGCCATCGGCGACACCATCGTCAAGGCGGCGAACGAGGTGATCGAGGGCAAGCTGAACGACCACTTCCCGCTGGTGGTCTGGCAGACCGGATCGGGCACCCAGTCGAACATGAACGCCAACGAGGTGATCTCGAACCGGGCGATAGAGATGCTGGGCGGCGAAATGGGGTCCAAGAAGCCGGTCCACCCCAACGACCACGTCAACATGAGCCAGTCGTCCAACGACACCTATCCCACGGCCATGCACGTCGCCTGCGCCGAACAGGTGGTGCGCGACCTGATCCCGGCGCTGCAGCACCTGTACGCCGCGCTGAAGGCCAAGTCCGAAGCCTGGGGCCACATCATCAAGATCGGCCGCACCCACACCCAGGACGCCACGCCCCTGACCCTGGGCCAGGAGTTCGGCGGCTATGCCCAACAGGTCGCCAACGGCATCGAGCGGATCGAACAGACCCTGCCCAAACTGATGGAACTGGCCCAGGGCGGCACCGCCGTCGGCACCGGCCTGAACGCGCCCGTCGGTTTCGCCGAACAGGTGGCCGAACGCATCGCCGCCATCACCGGCCTGCCCTTCACCACGGCGCCGAACAAGTTCGAGGCCCTGGCCGCCCACGACGCCATGGTGTTCAGCCACGGGGCCATCAACACGGTGGCCGCGTCGCTGTTCAAGATCGCCAACGACATCCGCTTCCTGGGGTCCGGTCCCCGTTCGGGCCTGGGCGAACTGGCCCTGCCCGAGAACGAGCCGGGCAGCAGCATCATGCCGGGCAAGGTCAATCCGACCCAGTGCGAGGCCCTGACCCAGGTCTGCGTCCAGGTGTTCGGCAACCACGCCGCCGTGACCTTCGGCGGGTCGCAGGGGCATTTCGAGCTGAACGTCTTCAACCCGGTGATGGCCTACAACTTCCTGCAGTCGGTGCGCCTGATGGCCGATGCGGCGATCAGCTTCACCGACAACTGCGTGGTCGGGATCGAGCCGCGCGAGGACAACATCAAGCGCGGGCTGGACAACTCCCTGATGCTGGTCACCGCCCTGAACGGCAGGCTGGGCTATGACGCCTGCGCCAAGATCGCCAAGACGGCGCACAAGAACGGCACCACCCTGCGCGAGGAAGCGGTGGGCGGCGGCTATCTGACCAACGCCGAGTTCGACGAGGCGGTGCGGCCCGAGAAGATGATCTCGCCGGGCTGAGGATCGAGGCCGGACAAGCGAAAGGCCCCGCCGATGGCGGGGCCTTCTGCATTTCGGGGCCGGATCAGTGCTTCTCGGTCCAGCGCGCCTTGGCGTCGTCCTTGGTGATGTTCAGATGGACGTGTTCGTCGACATGATCGACCCAGCTGACGGGGATCATGTGGTGTCTGAAGCCGGCGCCGAGGTCCAGCTTGGCCAGTTCGATCTGGTCGCCCTTCACATGATCCACGCGGCCGACGTGGCCGCCGTCAGAGCCCACGACTTCCTGGTGTTCCTTGATGGTCGAGACGTCTAGCATCGGTGTTCCTTTCCTGTGTCGAGCCGGTGGAACGCCTTGGGGGCCGCCGGGTTTCGGATGAGGACGCCATGGCCGAGATCATCAATCTGAACCGCGCCCGCAAGGCCCGCGACAAGGCGGAAAAGACGGCCCGCGCCGCCGCCAACCGGGCCGCCCACGGCCGGACCAAGGCCGAACGCCAGGGGACCGAGGCCGAGCAAGCGCGCGCCGACTCGTTGCTGGACGGCCACCGACGCGAGACGGAGGAGAAGGAATGAGCGGCTTCAACCCCGGCACGCGCACCGGCCTGATCGCCCTTCTGGCCGCGCGGCGGATCAAGGCCGAGAAACTGCGCCGCGAAAAGGCCGCCCACGCCCGGACGAAGGAAGAGGTCCTTCAGGCGCGCAAGGCCAAGGCGGAAACCAAGCGATCCGGCTGGTTCCGCTAGGCGGCGGAGACCCGCGGCGCGCGGATCAGCAGCACCTGGCCGGCCAGCACCAGGGCCAGACCGGCCAGGGCGCCCAGGCCGAAGCGGGCGTCCTCGAACAGAACCGAGACCAGCATGGCGATCGGCGGCGTCATGGCCGAGATATAGCTGGCCAGGGCATAGCCCCTCAGCCGGGCGATGGTGAAATAGAGGCCGAAGGCGACCACCGACCCCAGGATCGACAGATAGGCCAGGGACAGCAGATAGGCCGGCGTCGTCTCGATGCGCCATTCGGTCCCCGCGACCAAGCCATAGAGGACCAGGAAACCCGTGCCATAGGCCATGGCCCAGGCGGTCTGGGGCAGGACGGGCGCGCCGGCCTGCTGGCCGCGCCAGGCGAACAGATTGCCGATGGCCGCCCCGGCGACGCCGACCAGGGCGAAGACCAGGCCGACCATGGCGTCCGAATCCATGTCGGCGCGCATCAGCTCGGAGCCGAACAGCACCGCCACCCCGCCCATGCCCAGCAGGGCGCCCAGCCAGGCGGCGCGGGCCGCCTTCTGGCCCAGGACAAGGCGGAAAGCGATCAAGTTGACGAAGGCCAGGCCGGCGAACAGCACCGCCACCACCGCCGAGTTGACCCGTTCTTCCGCCCAATAGACGCAGGCGTAGTCGATGGTGAAGGTGAACAGCCCCTGCCCCATCGCCGCCAGATGCGCCGCGCGCGGCAGGCGCAGGGATCGGCCGGTCAGCAGGCACGCCGCCATCATCACCGCCGCCGCCAGGCCGAACCGCCAGGTGATGGAGGCGATCGGATCGACACGCCCAAGCTGCAGGGTGATGGCGTACCAGGTCGTGCCCCAGATCAGGGCGCAGGCGGCCACCCCCGCCCCCGCCAGCACGGTCGGCGACCGCCAGAAGCGCCGGACGGGCGGTTCCATTTCGCGGATGTCGGGCGGCGGATTGTCGGCAGGCGGCACGGGCGCGACTCATGCGAAACGAAACGGGAACTTCCGTTAGCATCCGAGGCGCATCCACGTCGCCTCAAACCTTGCTGCGGTATGTGACCGGCGCGATCTCTGTTAGGTTCGAACGAACAGGAGACGCCGATGCGCCCTTTGCTGCCCGCCATCCTCGTGGCCTTCATGGCCCCCGCCTGCGCCTCCGCGCCCGCGCCGGTTGCTGGGACGACGACGGTCGAGGTGACCGCCGCCTATCGCGAGCGGATCCTGCTGCCGCCCGGCCATGTGCTGATCGTGCGGATCGAGGATGTCAGCCTGGCCGACGCCCCCGCCACGACCCTGGCCGAGATGCGCGTGGCGCTGGACGGCCGCGCCCCGCCCTATCCGGTGACGTTCAGCATTCCGGCCGGGGCGATCGATCCGCGCCATGACTATGCGGCGCGGGCCGAGATCCGCGACGCGACGGGCGCCCTGAGGTTCACCACCGACACGCGCCATTCGGTGCTGACGCGCGGCGCCGGCCTGCGCGCCGACATCGTCATGGTCGGCGTGGGCTGACGGCTTGTCGGCCCTGGTCAAACGTTCGGTGCTGCTGGCCGGCCACGCCACCTCGGTGGCGCTGGAGCCGGAATTCTGGGCCGTGCTGGACCGGATCGCGGCCGAGCGCGGCCTGACCAAGGCGGGCCTGCTGAAGATGATCGACGCCGAGCGCGGCCGCCGTCCCCTGGCCTCGGCCTGTCGGGTTCTGGCGCTGGAATGGAGCGCGCGCGGGCGTGATTGACAGCCGCGTCCGGCGGGCGCTTGCTGGCGTTTTCGCACCCAGGAGCGCGCCATGGCCGACAGCCGACTGATCCCCGCCCTCGTCTTCGGCGGACTTCTAGCCGTCGGCCTGATCGGCGGGGGCGCCCTGGTCGGTCAGGGGATCGTGAATCTGCGGGCCGGCGACCGCACCGTCACCGTGCGCGGCCTGTCGGAGCGGGAGGTGAAGGCCGATCTGGCGGTCCTGCCGGTGCGCTTCACGGCGTCGGGCGAGGTGCTGTCGGACGTCCAGGCGCGGATCGACGCCGACCTGGCCACGGTGCGGAGCTTCCTGACGGCCCAGGGCTATCCGGCGAGCGCGGTCGATCTGGGCCGGCTTGAGGTCGCGGACACCCGAAGCCGCGAATACGGCAACCAGCAGGGCCCCCGCTTCATCCTGGCCCAGACGGTGATCGTGCGAACCAATGATGTGGCTCGGGTCCAGGCCACCACCCGCGCCCTGAACGACCTGGTGCGGCAGGGGGTGGTGCTGCAGGACTTCCAGGGTCCGTCCTATATCTTCACCAAGCTGAACGCCGTGCGTCCGGCCATGATCGCCGAGGCCACCGCCGCCGCCCGCACCGGGGCCGAGCAGTTCGCCAAGGATTCCGGCAATCCCCTGGGTCCGATCCGTCAGGCGACCCAGGGCTCGTTCGAAATCCTGCCGCGCGACGGCGACGGCGGCGAGGCGGCCTCGGTCGACAAGAAGGTCCGCGTCGTGGCCACCATCACCTATCGTCTCAGGTGACCGGCGGCGTCGGGGTCGGAACGGTCGGCGGCTCGACCGGCGGCAGGGTCGGCGCCTGCATCTCGGGAACATTGACGTCGATATCGACCTTGCGCGTCTCGCTGGGCGCGCGGGCGAAGACGAAATAGGCGACGATCGCCAGAACCACGACCACCCCGCCCAGGATGAAGCCAAGGGCGGCGTTGCCGCCGCCGGATCGATTTGTGTTCTCGGCCATGATCAGCGCCTCTTCCGATTGACGATGGCAGGGGAACGAGGCGCGGGCGAACCCGGTTCCGCAAAACGCACCGCGACGGACGCTGACAGCGGCGCCTGTGCCCCCTATGTTCTCGTTTTGCCGAGTCTGACGAACCGCCCGTGACCGACCTGCCCGCCCCTCGCATATCCGACCTGGCCCGCGCCGCCGCGCCCGCGGGCGACTATATGGCCGGGCTGAACCCGGAGCAGCGCCAGGCGGTCGAGACGACCGAGGGGCCGGTGCTGGTTCTGGCGGGCGCCGGCACGGGCAAGACGCGGGTGCTGACCACACGCCTGGCGCACATTCTGGCCACGGGCCGGGCCAGGCCGTGGGAACTGCTGGCCGTCACCTTCACCAACAAGGCCGCGCGCGAGATGCGCGAGCGGATCACCCATCTGATCGGCCCCTCGGCCGAGGGCCTGCGCTGGCTGGGCACCTTCCATTCGATCGCGGCCCAGATTCTGCGTCGGCATGCGGAACTGGTCGGGTTGAAATCCAGCTTCACCATCCTGGACACGGACGATCAGGAGCGGCTGCTGAAACAGCTGTTGGAAGCCGCCAATATCGACACCAAGCGCTGGACGCCGCGGTCCCTGGCCAATCTGGTCGACCACTGGAAGAACCGCGGCTGGACGCCCGAGAAACTGCCGCCGGGCGAGGATTTCGCCAACGGCAAGGGTCAGGGGCTGTACACCGCCTATCAGGCTCGCTTAAGGGCGCTGAACGCCTGCGACTTCGGCGACCTGTTGCTGCACAACCTGACAATCCTGTCGCAACATGCCGATCTGGCGGAAGAATATCGCCGCCGGTTCCGCTACATCCTGGTCGACGAATATCAGGATACGAACGTGGCCCAGTATCTGTGGCTGCGGCTGCTGACCTCGTCCACCGGCAATGTCTGCTGCGTCGGCGACGACGATCAGTCCATCTATGGCTGGCGCGGCGCCGAGGTGGACAACATCCTGCGGTTCGAGCGCGACTTTCCCGGCGCCCGCGTCATCCGGCTGGAGCGCAACTATCGCTCGACCGAGCACATCCTGGCCGCCGCCTCGGGCCTGATCGCCGCCAATCGCGGACGGCTGGGCAAGACCCTGTGGACCGAAGACAAGGGCGGCGAAAAGGTGCGGGTGCGCGGCGTCTGGGATGGCGAGGCCGAGGCCCGGCTGATCGGGGACGAGATCGAGACCGCGCGCAGATCCGGCATGAATTACAAGGACATCGCGGTGCTTGTTCGCGCATCGTTTCAGATGCGGGCGTTCGAGGAGCGGTTCCTGATGCTGGCCGTGCCCTATACGGTGATCGGGGGGCCGCGCTTCTTTGAACGGGCCGAGATCCGCGACGCCCATGCCTATCTGCGGCTGATCCAGTCCGAAGACGACGACCTGGCGTTCGAGCGGATCGTCAATGTCCCCAAGCGCGGGATCGGGGACACCAGCGTGCAGAAGATCCTGCATATCGCCCGCAGCCAGGGCGTATCGGCCATGACGGCGGTGCGGCAGTTGCTGGGCTCGGACGAGCTTCAGGCCCGTACCCGCACGGCCCTGTCCAATTTCGTGCGCGACCTGGACCGCTGGCGCGCCCTGGCGACCGATACGGCGCACTGGACCCTGATGGAAACGGTGCTGGAAGAGTCCGGCTATACCGACATGCAGAAGGCCGACCGGACCAGCGGCCAGACCCGGCTCGACAACCTGAAGGAGCTGGTCCAGTCGATGCAGTCGTTCGAGACGCTGCAGGCCTATCTGGAGCATGTCGCCCTGGTCATGGACCTGGATCGCGGCGAGGCGGGCGCGGATTCGGTGCAGATCATGACCCTGCACGGCGCCAAGGGGCTGGAGTTCCCGCTGGTCTTCCTGCCGGGGTGGGAGGAAGGCGTTTTCCCGTCCCAGCGCAGTATCGACGAGAAGGGCGAAAAGGGCCTGGAGGAGGAACGCCGCCTGGCCTACGTCGGCGTCACCCGCGCCCGCGCCGACGCCCGCATCAGCTTTGCGGCCAACCGACTGGTCTATGGCCGCTGGACCAGCCAGCTGCCCAGCCGGTTCGTGGACGAACTGCCCCTGGCCAATGTCGAGGCCCAGTCGGAAACCGGCTATTACGGCGCCTCGGCGGGCATGAAGGAGGCCAAGAGCCGCTGGGACGAGGCGCCCAGTTTCGGCTCCAGCTATTCCAGCCCCGGCTGGAAACGGGCCCAGGAGCATGTCCGCGCCGCCGCCCCCCTGACGCCGCGCGACCGGCTGGCCCGCAATGCGGTGATCGAGGGCGAAGGCCGCCTGGTCGCCACGGCCGACCCGTCGTCCGGCGGCGGCTGGGTGCGCGGCGAGCGGGTCTTTCACCAGAAGTTCGGCTATGGCGCCATCCGCGCCATCGAGGGCAACAAGCTGCTGGTCGCCTTCGACAAGGCGGGCGAGAAGAAGGTGATCGATACGTTTGTGGAGCGGGCGTGATGAGCGCGCGGGGATATGCTAAGCTGCCGTCATGGCCGATGGTGCTCTGACCCTCACTCTGGACGACTACACCGCCGCCAAGATTGAAGCGCGAGCGAAGGCGATGGGCATCCCGCCGGAAGAATTGGCGGCCATGGTGCTGGACGCCCGCTTCTTCGACTATGACGACTTCACCTGGATCAATGGCGACCCGCGTGACGACGACCCCGGCCGGTACGACCTGAACGAAACCGGCCGGCCCTGGAGCGAAGTGCGGCCGGAGTTTCTGGCCCTGATCGACAAGACGTTCGGCAAGTCTGAATGAAGGTCGTCCTGGCGCCGCGCGCCGAGCTGGACTTTCAGACGCAGGTCGCCTGGCTCAAACTTCATTCCCCTGCCGCAGGCCAGAAAGCGGCCCTGCGAATTGTCGAAATGATCGACCTGCTGGCGGACTTCCCACAGCTGGGCCTGGTGGTGAACAGCCGAACTCGAGAAAAGCAGTTTCAGTTCGGCCGGGACGGCTTCGTTATCCGATATCGATTAGAGGATGACACCCTGATCGTCATGCGCATCTTCCACTCGCGTCAGGACCGCTGATCCTGCAATCCCAACCCTCCGTTAACCGCGCCAACCGACCCTGCGAGGGTGCGCGAATCTCGTTCCGCCCCTGACCTGACCGACCCCGATCCGCCCCTGTGGGAGCGGGCGGCGGCGATTGTGGTGATCGTCATGCTGACCGGCGCCCTGGTCGGGCCGGTGTTCGCCCCGACGCAGGAAGAGACGCCGATCCTGCGGCTGGTCTGGCTGCCCATCTATGGGATCATCGCCGGGCTGATCGCGCTCCGGGCCGACCGGATGGCGCGCGCCTGGCCGGCGATGATCGCCCTGATGAGCGTGGTCGGGTTGGCCTATGCCTCCAAATACTGGTCGATCGATCCGGCCACCACCAGCCGCCGGGTCATCGCCCTGGCCATCACCGGGGCCTTCGCCGTCTATCTGGGCGCCGTGTTCCGGGGCGCCGCCCTGCCCCGGCTGCTGACGTTGGCGACCCTGCTGATGGGTTTGGGCAGCGTGGTCATGGTTTTCGCCTTCCCGGCCATCGGGGTGCACCAGGACGTCAACGCCGGCCTGTGGCGGGGCCTGTGGTACGAGAAGAACCAGATGGGGCTGGTCATGGTGGCCGGGGCGACGGCGGCGTCCGCCCTGCTGGCCTCGGGCGATCCGCGACGCATCATGCCGATCGTCACCCTGGCCCTGACCAGCGCCCTGGTGCTGGCGACCCAGTCCAAGACTTCGCTGCTGTGCCTGATGATCGGGGTGGGCCTGCCCGCCGGCCTGTGGACCCTGCGGCGGGGCGGTCCGGCCTTTTCGGTGGTGATGGTCTGGCTGGCTGTGGTGGCGGCCTGCGCCGGCGCCTGGCTGTGGTTCAGTCATTCCTCGGCCATTCTGGAGGCCCTGGGCAAGGACCCCTCCCTGACCGGACGGACCGACATCTGGGCCAGCCTGATGCGCCGCGTGGCCGAGCGGCCGTGGACCGGATATGGCTACAGCGCCTTCTGGATCCGGGGGTCGGAGCCCGCGGCCTTCGTCCGTCACGAGACCGACTGGCCCGTGCCCTCGGCGCACAACGGCTGGATCGACGTGCTGGTCCAGCTGGGATGGCCGGGCGTTGTCCTGGTCGGCGGCCTGACGGCCCTGACGGCGGGGCTGACGATCCTGCGCCTGGGGGGTTCGGGACTGCGTGAAGGCGGCTGGGGCCTGGCCTATCTGTGCGTCTTCGTGCTGCTGAGCCTGTCGGAGAGCATTCTGATCCACCATCAGGATCTGCCTTGGGTCCTGTTCCTGGCCATATTGACGCGCGCCCTGACGGCCGATCCCGCGCCACGGCGCGCAACGCTTGCCCAGCGGCCGGCGCGCGGCTACCTGACCGGCTCCCGAATCGCCGCACAATCCGTTCATGGCCCCCGCCGACGACCTGTTCTCCTTCGCTGACGAGCAACCCGAACCGCCCAAGCCGGCCGCCCAGGCCGAGCGCGCGCCTGCGCCCGCCGCCCCGACGCCCGAACCCGCGCCTGCCGCCGCCGCCCCGGCCGGCGGCTATTCGGCCAGTTCGATCGAGGTGCTGGAGGGGCTGGAACCTGTCCGCAAACGCCCCGGCATGTATATCGGCGGCACCGATGAGCGAGCGCTGCATCACCTGTTCGCCGAGGTGCTGGACAACGCCATGGACGAGGCGGTGGCTCGCCATGCGAAACTGATCACCGTCGATCTGGACGCCGAGGGATTCCTGTCGGTGCGCGACGACGGGCGCGGCATTCCGGTCGATCCCCACCCCAAGCATCCAGGCAAATCGGCGCTGGAAGTCGTGATGACGGTGCTGCACTCGGGCGGGAAATTCTCAGGGAAAGCCTATGAGACCTCCGGCGGCCTGCACGGGGTCGGGGTGTCGGTGGTCAACGCCCTGTCGGAACGGCTGGACGTCACCGTCTGGCGCGACGGCCACGAATGGCGCCAGTCGTTCAGCCGGGGTCATGTGCTGGCGCCAATCCAGCAGGTCGGCCCGTCGAAGAAGAAGGGCACACTGATCCGTTTCCGGCCGGACGAGGAGATTTTCGGCCACGGCGCGGCGTTCAAGCCGGCGCGCCTGTTCCGCATGGCGCGGTCCAAGGCCTATCTGTTCCGCGGCGTCGAGATCAAATGGACCTGCGCGGCCGAGCGGATCACGGATTCGACGCCGACCGAGGCGGTGTTCCACTTCCCCAACGGCCTGGCCGACGCCCTGGCCGAGCGCGTGGGAGCCATCGAGACCGTCACCCCGACCTTCGCCGGCCGGGTCGAGCGCAAGGGCGAGGCCGGGGCCGTGGAATGGGCCGTCACCTGGTCGCCCGCCGGGTTCGGAGAAGCCGACGGCTTCGTCCAGTCCTATTGCAACACGGTCGCCACCCCGGACGGCGGCACGCACGAGGCCGGATTCCGCGCCGCCCTGGTCAAGGGGTTGAAGGCCTATGGCGAACTGGCGGGCGAAAAGCGCGCGGGCGTCATCACGGCCGAGGACGTGATCGCCAACGCCGGCGCCCTGATTTCGGTCTTCATCCGCAATCCGGAGTTCCAGGGCCAGACCAAGGACCGCCTGTCGTCGCCCGAGGGCGCGCGCCTGGTCGAACAGCTGCTGCGCGACCCGCTGGACCACTGGCTGACCGAAAGCCCGAAACAGGCCAACACGCTTCTGGGCTTTGTCATCGACCGGGCCGAGGACCGGCTGCGCCGCCGCAAGGACAAGGAGGTCCAGCGCGCCGCCGCCACGCGCAAGCTGCGCCTGCCCGGCAAGCTGTCGGACTGTTCGCGCCAGGCGGCCGAGGGCACCGAACTGTTCATCGTCGAGGGCGACTCGGCCGGCGGATCGGCCAAACAGGCGCGCGACCGGGTGACCCAGGCCATCCTGCCTCTGCGCGGCAAGATCCTGAACGTGGCCTCGGCCTCGGCCGACAAGCTGCGCGCCAACGCCGAACTGTCGGACCTGACCCTGGCCCTGGGGGTCCAGCCGGGCGCCCGCTTCAACATCGACGACCTGCGCTATGAGCGGATCGTCATCATGACCGACGCCGATGTCGACGGCGCCCATATCGCGGCCCTGCTGATCACCTATTTCTATCGCGTCATGCCCGAGGTGGTGCGCCAGGGGCGGCTGTTCATGGCCCTGCCGCCGCTATACCGCATCCAGGCGGGCGCCCTGTCCGAATACGCCCGCGACGACGCCCACCGCGACGAGCTGCTGGCCACCACCTTCAAGGGCAAGAAGACCGAGATCGGCCGGTTCAAGGGCCTGGGCGAGATGATGGCGTCTCAACTGAAAGAGACGACCATGGACCCGAAGAAGCGCACCCTGGCGCGGGTCACCGTGCCGGACGCCGAGGCCGAGATCGAGGATCTGGTCGAACGGCTGATGGGCAAGCGCGCCGAGGCCCGCTTCCAGTTCATTCAGGAGAACGCGCGGTTCGCGGTGGCGGAGCTTGACGTCTGACAAGGTAAGGATCATCCTTACCTCCATGATCGTCAGCCGTATCACCAGCAAGGCTCAGACGACGGTTCCTCAGGCCGTCCGCAAGGCCCTGGGCCTGAAGCCGGGCGATGACCTGGCCTACGAAATCCGCGACGGCCAGGTCCTTCTGACCAAGGCGCGGCCGGCGCCGCATGACGATCCCTTCGCCACGTTCGATGAGTGGTCGGGCGATGCGGACACCAAGGCCTATGCCGACCTTTGAGCGTGGCGACGTCGTTCGCGCGCCCTTTCCCTACACGGATCGCGATACGCGTCAGTACAGACCCGCTGTTGTCGTGTCGGACGGCGTCATAGGCCAGAATCTCGTCTGGATCGTGATGGTGACGAGCGCCGAGAACCGCCCCTGGTCACAGGACTTGGCGCTGGGCGAACGCTATGGCGATTGCGGCCTGCCCGTCCCGTCGGTGGTTCGGCCGGTGAAGATCACGACCGTCGATGCGTCACGCATCGAACGTGTCGGCGCCCTGCCCTTGGATCTGCTTGCAGAGGTTGAACAGGCGCTTCAGCGCGCCCTGGGCCGCTGATCAGCGGCCGCGCACCAGTTCGTTGGTGACGCGGCGCCCCAGGGGGTCGCGGCCGGGCCAGGTGTCGCCGACGTCCGCCTCGACCAGGGGCGAGCAGTAGCGGTCGATCATCATGATGGCGGGGCGGATGCCGTTCAGGCAGATTTTGTCGCCCTCGATGCGCCAACGCGCCGTGATGGTGCGCCCGCTGGAGAACTGGGCCCGATAGCCGCCGTCGCGGTCGAACCAGTGCTTGACCCAGCCGCCATGGGCGTAGCGCGACAGCACCGTATTGCCGAAGGCGCTGGACATGTCCGCCTGGGCCGGGACGGCCACGGCCAGTCCCGCGGCGGCCAATACCGCTCCGATCCGCAAACGCATCCCATACCCCGTCACAACCCAACCCGGCGGCCACTATTGCCATCTGACGCCGTTTTTCAATCCCGCATCCCCGATCGGGCGAACCTGAATACTTGACTCTGGCCAAGGGGCTTCTATATCCGCCCCAGCCTCGGGACAGGTCTGCGATGCGCGCCGCCCCTACGCCCCGGACATGGGCGGTTCCGCAAGGCGATCCCGCGATCATCCGGATCGCATGAACGCAAACGTCCCAAGGACTTATGACAGATTTCAATCAACTGGGCCTTTCGCCCACGACCCTGCAGGCGGTCGCCGACACCGGCTACACCACCGCCACCCCCATTCAGGAACAGGCCATCCCCGTGGCCCTGGCCGGACGCGACGTTCTGGGCATCGCCCAGACCGGCACCGGCAAGACGGCGGCCTTCACCCTGCCGATGGTGGATCGCCTGGCCTCGGGCCGCGCCCGCGCCCGCATGCCGCGCGCCCTGGTCCTGGCGCCGACCCGCGAACTGGCGGACCAGGTGGCCGAAAGTTTCGCCAAATACGCCAAGGGCACGCGCCTGAACTGGGTGCTGCTGATCGGCGGGGTGTCGATGGGCGACCAAGTGGCCGCCCTGAACAAGGGCGTGGATGTGCTGATCGCCACGCCCGGCCGCCTTCTGGACCTGTTCGACCGTGGCAAGATGCTGCTGACGGGCGTCGAGCTGATGGTGGTCGATGAAGCCGACCGTATGCTGGACATGGGCTTCATTCCCGACATCGAGCGCATCTTCAAACTGACGCCGCCGCGCCGCCAGACCCTGTTCTTCTCGGCCACCATGCCGCCGGAGATCACCCGGCTGACGACCCAGTTCCTGAAGGATCCGACCCGGATCGAGGTGGCGCGTCCGGCCACCACCGCCGACACCATCACCCAGCACGTCACCCGCCTGCCGACCTCGGACCCCAAGGCCAAGCGCACCGCCCTGCGCGCCCTGATCGAGCGCGGCGACGTCCAGAACGGCATCGTCTTCTGTAACCGCAAGTCGGAAGTCGACATCGTCGCCAAATCGCTGAAGACCCATGGCTTCGACGCCGCGCCGATCCATGGCGACCTGGATCAGAGCCTGCGGATGAAGACCCTGTCGGACTTCCGCTCGGGCGCGCTGAAACTGCTGGTGGCGTCGGACGTCGCCGCGCGCGGCCTGGACATCCCCGCCGTCAGCCACGTCTTCAACTATGATGTGCCGCACCACGCCGACGACTATGTGCACCGCATCGGCCGCACCGGCCGCGCCGGGCGCCTGGGCGAGGCCTTCATGATCGTGACGCCCGCCGACGACAAGTCGTTGGACAAGGTGCTGAAGCTGATCAAGAAGGAGCCGGTCGAACTGCCGCTGGACGGCATCGACTTCGCCTCGATCAAGGACCAGCCGCGCCGCGACAGCGACCGCTCGCGCGGGCGTGGCCGTAGCGAGCGGCCGGACCGCCCCGCGCGCGGCCGTCACGAAAGCTCGGCCGTCGCCGAGGCCGTGGCCGAAACGCCGGTGGTTGAAGCGGTCGAGGCCGAGGTCGCCGCTCCGGCGCCCGAGTCCAGGCCTCGCCGTGGCCGTCGCACCCGGTCGGACCTGGCCGAGGCGGCCCCTGCCCCCACGCCGCCGCCGGCGCCCGCCAAGGCCGAAGCCCAGTCCCGCCCCCTCCAGGAGCCGCAGCTGAGACAGTCCGGGCGTGGCGGCCGCGCCGACGGCGACCGTGACGAACCCCGCGCCGGCGCTGGTTTCGGCGCCGAAGTGCCGGCCTTCATGCGGCGCTCGGCGTTCTGAATCCGCGACTGAACCGCGTTCGATTCAGTCGGTCTTTACGTTCCAAGGCCTAGCTTCCCTTTTGAACTGACCAGAAGGGTCGGACGGGGGACGTTCATGCCGCAGATTGAAACGACGCTACGCGGCCCTGACGCCTATGATCTGGCTTCGCGCGCGATCCAGGAAATGCAGCGCGCCGAGGTGTGGCCGACACCGCTGAATTTCGAGTTGTGGCTGCACTATCTGGGCGATCCCGAGGGCGCCCTGGGGCGCGAGATCCGCCGGCTGATCGAAACTGAAACCACCTTCACGGAGGACACCTCCGAGATGCTGGCGGCCAAATTCCTGCCGCGCACCCAGCTGTCCGAGGAAATTCGAGACGCCGGCGCCGTGCTGAACCGCGAACTGTCCAGCGTCGCCGAGGCGATCGCCACCGCCCACCGCAGCCAGGCCGCCTATGGCGTCACCCTGGCCGACGCGGCCGCCACCATGGGGTCGATGGATGGCGATGGAGGATTGAAAAAGCTCGTCTCTTCCCTGTCCGACGCCACCCGCAAGGTCCAGCGCGAGAACGCAACCCTGGAAGCCAAGCTGGAGGACTCCACCCGCGAGGTCGCCAGGTTGCGCGACCACCTGGAGCAGGTGCGGCGCGACGCCATGACCGACGCCCTGACCAGCCTGGCCAACCGCAAGGCGTTCGACGAGCAGCTGGCCCGTCTGTGCGAGGAGGCCGACGCCAAGGGCGGCCAGCCCCTGACCCTGGCCGTCATCGACATCGATCATTTCAAGCGCTTCAACGACACCTGGGGGCATCAGACCGGCGACCAGGTCCTGCGCTATGTCGCCAGCGTGATGAACCGCATGGCCAAGCACCCGCGCGTGGCCGCCCGCTATGGCGGCGAGGAATTCGCCCTGATCTTCCCCGGCGAGATGGGCGCCACGGTCGAAGACGGGCTGGAGGCGATGCGCCAGGAAATCTCGTGCCGCTCCCTGCGTCGCCGGTCGACCAATGACGAACTGGGCGCCGTCACCATTTCGGCGGGCTATGCCGAACGACGGCGCAACGAGATGCCGTGCGCCCTGCTGGAACGGGCGGACGAGGCGCTCTATGCCTCCAAGCGCGCGGGCCGCAACCGGGTCACCAAGGCCGACAGCCTGGCCGACGCGGCCTGACCGCTGGTCGTGGGGGCCGGCAGGCTTCATAAGACGGCATGATCCGCAGCCTTCTGTTCGCCGTCGCCTATTGGATCCTGTCCATCGCCTACACCCTGGCGGCCGTGATCGCGGCTCTTGCGCCGGGGCGTGGCGCGACCGGGTGGATCATCCGGCGCTATGTGCGGCGCATGGTGCAGGCGATGCGCGTCCTGGCCGGCATCCGCATCCAGTATCGGGGCGAGGACCGCCTGCCCGAAGGCGCCTTCATCCTGGCGGCCAAGCACCAGAGCTGGGGCGACGGATTCTCGGTCTATGACCGGTTCCAGGATCTGGCCTTCGTCACCGGAGACCATCTGGAGAAGTTTCCGCTTCTCTCGACCGTCCTGACCAAGCTGGGCGCCATCGTCGTCAACAACTGCGGAGGCTCCAAGGCGCGCGAGGCGCTGAAGACCCGCGCCGCCGACGCCCATGCGCAGGGCCGCCGCATCCTGATCTATCCCGAGGGCAATCTGGCCAGGGTCGGCGAGAAATTCCGCTATCGTTCCGGCGTCTGGCACATGTACCGCGACTTCGACATGCCGGTCGTTCCGGTGGCCACCAACCTGGGCCTGTTCTGGCCCGGCGAGGAATTCCGCAAACACCCGGGCGTGGCGACGCTGGAGTTCCTGGCCCCCATCCCGACCGGCCTGCCCAAGGACGAATTCCTGGCCCGTCTGGAAGCCGCCGTCGAGGATCGCACCGCCGAACTGGTGGCCGAGGCGACGGGCCAGCCGGTCACACCCGCCGTGCGCGTGCTGGCGCCGGACGAGGCGCGGCGGGCGGCGGCGCGGCCTTAAACCCAAACCCCGTCACCCTCGGGCTTGTCCCGAGGGCCCATCTATCCGACTGCCCGAACAGCGATGCGTCGCGCAGCCAGCGGGCCACGGTTTCGGTCCCATGTGACGGCGCCATGGGCCCTCGGGACAAGCCCGAGGGTGACGGAGCTATTTCGGCGTCTTCTTTCGCGGCTTCTTCGCCGCTGCCTTCCTGAGGGCCGCGTCGATCGACGTCCGCGCCCAGCGCACGGCTTCATCCGGATCATCGACGGCGGGTTCCGGCAGGCTCCAATAGGCCATGGTCATCGTCTCCCCATCCTTCATCGGATAGGTGAACTGGCGCGACCCGGCCTCACGCAGCATCGGCTCGTTCTGCTCGTCAGCCTTAAGCCACACGACGCCGTCGTCCAGCAGGGCGAAGATGGGGCCGTTCGCATAGACGCCGGCCCCGCCGAACATCCGCTTGATCGTCAGGGGACCCAGTCCGGCGAAATGCTCCTGAACCCACTCACCGAACGACGGATCATAGGCCACCGCTCAGGCCTGTTCCGCCGGGATGATCGTCACGCTCTCTCCGCAGCCGCAGGCGTCGGTCTGGTTCGGGTTCCGGAAGACGAATTTGGACGCCAGCTTCGTCGTCTCGAAGTCGATCTCGGTTCCGATCAGGAACAGGATGGCCTTGGGGTCGATCACCACGGTCGCGCCCTTGTCGGTCACCACCTCGTCCAGCGGCCCAATCTCGCCGGCGAAGGCGAAGGTGTATTCCTGACCGGCGCAGCCGCCGTTCTTGACGCCAACGCGCAGGCCCTTGTGGCCGCCGGTTTCCGTCAGCTCGCGCACCCGCGCGGCGGCCGCCTCGGTCAGGGTCAGAACCTGCGGGCGCGGTCGGCGGGGACGGGGAGTGGTCGAAAGTTCGCTCATCGCGGCCTCAGAACATGTTGAGCGCGAGCTTGGCCTCGTCGCTCATCTTCGAAGGGTCCCACGGCGGATCGAACACCAGGTTGGCGCGCGCCGACTTCACGCCCTGGACCGTCATCACGGCCGCCTCGACCCAGCCCGGCATTTCGCCGGCGACGGGGCAACCGGGCGCGGTCAGGGTCATTTCCACCAGCACGTCGCGGTCGTCGTTTACGTCCACCTTGTAGATCAGGCCCAGCTCATAGATATCGACCGGGATTTCCGGGTCGAACACCGTCTTCAGCGCCGCGATCAGGTCGTCGGTCAGCCGGTCCAGTTCGGCCTGGCCCAGGGCGCTCTGCCGAGGCTCGTCCCAGGCGGCGGCGAAATCGCCGCTGTCGCTGATGGTCTTGGCGTCCATATCCGTCGTCATACGAAGAACTCTCGCGCCCGAACCAGGGCGTCCACGAAGGCGTCCGCATCCTCCAGCGTATTATATAGGGCGAAGGAGGCGCGTGTGCTTGAAGTCACGCCGAAACGCGCGGCCAGGGGCTCGGCGCAGTGCAGACCGGCCCGCACCGCCACCCCATAGCGATCCATCACCTGGGCGATGTCGTGGGCGTGGATGCCCTCAAACACGAAGGTCAGGATGGCCCCCTTCCCTTCCGCCTCGCCCAGCACCCGCAGGCCGTTGACCCCAGCCAGCCGCCCGCGCGCATGGGCATACAGCCGCCGCTCGTGCTCGGCCACCGCCTGGCGGTCGAACTGCATCAGCCAGTCCAAGGCCGCGCCCAGGCCGATGGCCTCCAGGATCGGCGGGGTGCCCGCCTCGAACCTGTGTGGCGGCCGGGCGTATCTGACATGATCCCTGGTCACCGTCTCGATCATCTCGCCCCCGCCCTGATAGGGCGGCAGCATGTCCAGCGCCTCGGCCGTGCCGTGCAGCACGCCGACGCCGGTCGGTCCGAACAGCTTGTGGCCCGTCAGCACATACCAGTCGGCGCCGATGGCCCGGACGTCGGGCGCGGCATGCACCGCCCCCTGGCATCCGTCGATCAGCACCCGCGCCCCGGCCGCATGGGCCAGGCGGACGATCTCGGCGACCGGGTTGATCGTGCCCAGGACATTCGACATGTGGCTGACGGCCACGACCTTCGTCCTGGGGCCCAGCAGGCCCGCGAAGGCTTCCAGATCCAGCGACCCGTCGTCCCGCACCGGCGCCCATTTGAGCACCGCCCCATGGCGTTCGCGCAGCATGTGCCAGGGCACGATGTTGGAGTGGTGCTCCATCTCGGTGACGATGATTTCGTCGCCCGGCTGGATCGTGCGGCCGACGCCGGCGGCGACCAGGTTGATGGCCTCGGTCCCGCCCTTGGTCCAGACGATGTCGTCCGCCCGTCCTGCGTTCAGGAACCGCGCCACTGTCTCGCGCGCGGCCTCAAACGCCTCGGTCGTCTCGTTCGCCAGGGTGTGCAGTCCGCGATGGACGTTGGCGTAGCTGCCTTCCATCGCCGCCGTCAGGGCCTGGATCACCGCCCTCGGTTTCTGGGCCGAGGCGGCGTTGTCCAGATAGACCAGCGGCCGCCCGTTCACCTGGCGCGACAGGATGGGGAATTCGGACCGGACAGCCTGGGGGTCAAATCCTCCCCCATCGGGGGAGGGGGACCGCGAAGCGGTGGAGGGGGCTGGCTGCATCGCCGGTGTCAGGGGTTGGCCCCCTCCACCATGCTGCGCATGGTCCCCCTCCCCCGATGGGGGAGGAATGCTCACAGACGCGCCTCCAGCCAGTCGCGCGCCACATCGCGGGCGCCCTCGTGGCCGATGCGGTCGACCACCTCGATCAGGAAGGCCTGGGTCAAGAGGGCCCGCGCCTCCTCGGCCGGAATGCCGCGCTGCTGCATGTAGAACAGGGCGCTTTCATCCAGCGCGCCGACCGTATTGCCGTGGGCGCACGACACCTCGTCGGCGTAGATGACCAGCTCTGGCTTGGCGTCGATCTCGCCCCGGTCCGACAGGATCAGAGCGTGATGGCCCATGCGGGCGTCGGTGTCGTCGGCGCCGCGCGCGACCACGATCCTGCCCTGGAAGACACCCCGCGCCGTGTCGCGCACGACACCCTTGGTCAGCTGGCTGGTCACGCCGCCGCGCCCCTGGTGCGCCACCACGCTGGTCAGGTCGGCGTGGCGGGCGCCGGACAGCAGATAGAGGCCGTCCATCCGCACGGCGGCGCCCTGGCCCGGATGGGACACATGGGTTTCCAGGCGCTGCAGTTTCGCCCCTGTGGCGATAAGGGTCTGGTTGAACACGGCCCCGGCGCCCAGGCTGACCTCGGCCCGCGACAGGGCGATGGCGTCGTCGGCCTCATCGGCCAGGATGACGCGCGTCAGCCGGGCGCCCGCGCCGACGCGGATGTCCAGCGCCACGTTCGACACATAGCCGGCGGCGCGACCCTCATGGCTTTCCAGAAGCGTCAGGGCGCCGCCCGCCGCAACCTCGATCTTGAGCCTCGGCTGATGCCCCGCCCCCGCCTCGGTCGAGACGAAACGCAGCCGCACGGGCGCCGGATCGTCGCCATCGGCCACGATGTCGGTGAAGCCCTGAAGGCGCCCATTGACCACGGCCCGCTCTTGCCCGCCGAGGGCCGCGAACGGGCCGCCCGGCGCCACCGTGGCCTCAGCCGAGGCGGGCGGGGTCTCGCGCAGGAAGCGGCGCAGGTCGGTGTATTTCCACGCCTCGACCCGCCGGGTCGGGAAGCTGGACGGGTCGCGCAGATCGACCAGGGTCATGCGGCCGCCGGAAGGTATTTGTCATAGCCTTCCGCCTCCAGCGCCAGCGCCAGTTCCGGCCCGCCCGAGGCGACGATGCGACCGGCGGCCAGAACGTGCACCCGGTCCGGTTTGATGTAGTCCAGCAGGCGCTGATAGTGGGTGATGACAAGCATCGACCGGTCCGGCCGGCGCAGGGCGTTCACCCCGTCGGCGACGATACGAAGGGCGTCGATGTCCAGGCCCGAATCCGTCTCGTCCAGGATCAGCAGGGACGGCTCCAGCAGCACCGCCTGCAGGATTTCCATCCGCTTCTTCTCGCCGCCCGAGAAGCCGACGTTCAGCGGCCGTTTCAGCATGTCGAAATCCATCCGCAGCGACCGCGCCGCCTCGCGCGCCCGCTTCAGGAAGTCGGGCGCCGACAACTCGGCCTCGCCACGCTGGCGCTTCTGGGCGTTCACGGCGGTGCGGATGAAGGTCAGGGCCGGGACGCCCGGAATCTCGGTCGGATACTGGAACGACAGATAGACGCCTTCGGCCGCCCGCTCGGCCGGGCCCAGGGCCAAAAGGTTGCTCCCGCGCCATGCGACGGCGCCCTCGGTCGCCTCATAGCCCGGCCGTCCCGACAGGGCGTAGCCCAGGGTCGACTTGCCCGCCCCGTTCGGCCCCATGACGGCGTGCACCTCGCCCGTCGGAACGTCGAGCGTCAGGCCCTTGAGGATCGGCTTTTCGCCGACGGCGACGTGGAGGTTGGAGATGGAGAGCATCATGAAAACCAGCGAGCGTGCATTGCGCTCAAAAACGTGGGGTCAGAAACAGGGAGACCAGACGCATCACCGATAACCGAATCGATGCCGCACCGAGGACAAACGGCCGTGCAAGGGTCCGGCCTGCGCGAGAGTTCGCCGCCAGTTTCCTCAATCCAATCCTTGATTTCGGACGGTGGGAAGGTCTGACGGCAAGAGAAACAGCCGCAAACCTTGCTGGCGCGAAGCTCGTCACGATGACACGCACAGTGCCAATGGGCCCGCTCAAAGGTTTCGGCAGAGAACGTCATCCCACGCTCCCTTCAAGACTGATCGCCACCAGCTTCTGCGCCTCGACGGCGAACTCCATCGGCAGTTCCTGCAGCACGTCGCGGACGAAGCCGTTGACCAGAAGGGCGACCGCCTCCTCCTCGGACAGGCCGCGCTGCTGGGCGTAGAACAGCTGGTCCTCGCTCAGGCGCGTTGTCGTCGCCTCGTGCTCCAGCTGGGCCGAGCCGTTGCGGGCCTCGATATAGGGCACGGTGTGGCTGCCGCAGTCCTTGCCGATCAGCAGGCTGTCGCACTGGGTGAAGTTGCGGACACCCGTCGCCTTGGGGTGCACCGAGACCAGGCCGCGATAGGTCGAGTCCGACTTCCCCGCCGAGACCGCCTTGGCGATGATGCGGGATTTCGAGTTCCGGCCCAGGTGCACCATCTTGGTGCCGGTGTCGGCCTGCTGGCGGCCGTTGGTGATGGCGATGGAATAGAACTCGCCCGAGCTGTCCTCGCCCTTCAGCAGGCAGGAGGGATATTTCCAGGTGACGGCCGAACCCGTCTCAACCTGGGTCCAGGACACCTTGGACCGGTCGCCGCGGCAGTCGGCGCGCTTGGTGACGAAATTGTAGATGCCGCCCCGCCCTTCCGCATCGCCCGGATACCAGTTCTGGACCGTCGAATATTTGATCTCGGCGTCGTCCAGCGCCACCAGCTCAACCACCGCCGCGTGCAACTGGTTCTCGTCGCGCATCGGCGCCGTGCAGCCTTCCAGATAGGAGACATAGGCGCCCCGGTCGGCGATGATCAGGGTCCGCTCGAACTGGCCGGTGGAAGAGGCGTTGATGCGGAAATAGGTCGACAGCTCCATCGGGCAGCGCACGCCCGGCGGCACATAGACGAACGACCCGTCCGAAAACACGGCGCTGTTCAGGGCGGCGAAATAGTTGTCCGACACCGGGACGACGGTGCCGAGATATTGGCGCACCAGATCAGGATATTCGCGCAAGGCCTCGGAAATAGGCATGAAGATCACGCCCGCCTTGGCCAGTTCGGCCTTGAAGGTGGTGACCACGCTGACGCTGTCGAACACGGCGTCCACCGCCACCTTGGGCGCGCCCTGGACCCCCGCCAGCACCTCTTGCTCCTTCAGCGGGATGCCTAGCTTGGCATAGACTTCCAGAAGCTCGGGATCGACCTCGTCCAGGCTCTTGGGACCGTCCTTCTTCTTGGGCGCGGCGTAGTAGTGCAGGTCCTGATAGTCGACCGGTTCGTATTTCACGGAGGCCCAGGTCGGCTCCTCCATCGCCTGCCAGCGTTCGAAGGCGGCCAGGCGCCAGTCCAGCATCCACTGGGGCTCGCCCTTCTTCTGGCTGATGAAGCGCACGATGTCGGCGTTCAGCCCCTTGGGCGCGAACTCGGTCTCGATGTCCGAGACGAAGCCGTGCTCATAGGTCTCCAGCGCCGCGACGGCGTCGATGGTCTCCTTGACCGCGACCATCAGGCGACCTCGACCGTCTGGGCCGCCCGGGCCCGGCGTTTGCCCCAGGCCTCCAGCCAGGCGTCGGCGAACCGGATCCAGTCGGCCTCGGTCGTGCCCCAGCCGCCCGAGATCCGAATGCCGTTGGTGGCCAGATCGACCAGGCCGGTGGCCAGTATGGCGCGCGACGGCTTGGTCTTGCCCGACGAGCAGGCGCTGCCGGCCGAAACCATCACCCCCATCAGATCCAGGGTGATCAGCTGCTGCGGGCTGTCCCAGCCGGGGGCGGCCATGAACAGGGTGTTGGGCAGGCGCGGCGCGCCTTCGGCGATGATGGTCGCCCCGGCTGCCTTGACCCGCGCCTCGGCGGCGTCGCGCCAGGCGACATGGGCCTGGGACGCGGCCAGATCACGCGCGGCGCAGTCGGCCGCGGCGCCGAAACCGGCGATGCCCGGCACATTCTCGGTGCCGGCGCGCAGACCGCGTTCCTGGCCGGCGCCGTGGATCATGCGAACGGCCTCGCGGCCTTCCTTCAGCACCAGGGCGCCCACGCCCTGCGGCCCGCCCAGCTTGTGCGCCGACAGGGTAAGGGAATCGGCGCCCAGGGCGGCCATATCGACCGGAATCTTGCCCGCCGACTGGATGGCGTCGACATGCAGCCAGCCGCCCGCCGACCGCACCAGCCGCGCCGCCTCGGCGATGGGCTGGATCGCGCCGCTCTCGTTATTGGCGTGATGGATGGCGACCACCGCCCTGCCCGGCTGGCCCAGCAGTTCGCGCAGCCTGTTCAGGTCGACCACGCCGTCGCGGTTCACCGGCAGCATCTTCACCGGCTTGCCCGACGCGGTCGCCGCCTCGGCCACACAGGGATGTTCGGTGGCGCAGACGATCAGCCGCTCGCATCCGGCCGCCAGGGCGCTCAGCAGGGCCTGGGCGTTCGATTCCGTGCCGCCGGACGAGAAGACCACCGCCGTCGCATCGGCCCCGACCAGGGCCGCGACCTGGGCCCGCGCCGTTTCGACCCGCGCCCGCGCGCGCCGCCCGGCGGCGTGGACAGCCGAGGGATTGCCGTTGTCGGCCAGGGCCTTGGCCATGACATCCTGAACTTCCGGGCGAACCAGGGCCGAGGCGTTGTAATCCAGATAGACGCTCACGCCGCCGCTCCCACTTGACCATCCGCCGCCGACCGGCGCCGCGCGCCCGTGCGGTTCATCACCACATCCTCCAGAGACACGGCGGCCAGGAAGGCGTGGATCTCCTCGCCCAGATCCTCCCACAGATTGTGGGTGATGCAGCGTTCGCCGGCCATCATGCAGCCGCGCGGGGACGAATGGGCGGCGCAGCGGGTCGCGCGGATCGGCTCGTCCACCGCCAGAACGATCTCGGCCACCGTCGTCTCCCGCGACCCCCGCGCCAGACGATAGCCGCCGCCAGGGCCGCGCACGGAACGGACCAGGCCGCTCTTCCTCAGGCGCGCGAACAGCTGTTCCAGATAACTCAGGGAAATCTCCTGCCGCGCCGCGATCTCGGCCAGGGACACCGCGCGATCCCGTCCGTTCCGGGCCAGATCGGCCATGGCCATCACGGCGTATCGTCCCTTGGTCGACAGTCGCATCGCGGGTTCCTCAAAAATTGCGCGCTTTCGGGGGCTGTTGTGCTAAGACCCCCGCCTTCGCGGGCGAACCGGCGCGCGTGGCGGACTTAGAAAGTCCGACTGCCCCGGTCAAGTATTACGCGACTGCGAAACGACAGTTGAGACGGGATTTCCATGCCTGAAGTCATTCTGCCCGGCGCCTCGGGCCGCATCGAAGGTCGCTATTCGCCGGGCAAGCGCCCGAACGCCCCCATCGCCCTGATCCTGCACCCGCACCCCAAGGCGGCGGGACATATGAACAATCCGGTGGCGGTGACCCTGCACCAGCTGTTCGTCAAGCGCGGCTTCGCCACCCTGCGCTACAACAGCCGCGGCGTCGGCAAGTCCCAGGGCGAATTCGACAGCGGCATAGGCGAGCTGGCCGACGCGGCCACGGCCCTGGACTGGCTCCAGGCCAACAATCCGGCCGCCAGCCAGACCTGGGTCGCCGGCTATCAGTTCGGGGCCTATATCGGCATGCAGCTGCTGATGCGCCGGCCGGAAACGGACGGCTTCATCTCGGTGTCGCCGCCGTCCAACATCTACGATTTCAGCTTCCTGGCCCCCTGCCCGGCCTCGGGCCTGTTCCTGCACGGCACGGCCGACACCATCGTCCCGCCGATCGAGGTGGAGCGCGTGGTCAACAAGCTGCGGACCCAGAAGGGCATCGTCATCGACTATGAACTGGAAGAGGGCGCGACCCACTTCTGGCAGGACCATCTGGAGGCCGTCGACCGCCGCGTCGGCGCCTATCTGGACAAGCGGCTGGAAGAAAACCCGGCCTGACGCCGGGCGGTCGGATCAGAGCGGAAACGCCGCCGTCCAGCCGTCATGGGCCACCTCGACATTCGCCGGCACGCGCCGGCGAAGGGTCTGATAGTCCATGTCGATGTGCAGATTGGTCAGCAGGGCGCGCTCCACTCCCGCCTCGGCGATCCAGTCCAGCGTCTTGTCCAGGTGGGCGTGGGTCGGGTGTGGCGTCATCCTGAGGGCGTCCACGATCCACAGCGCGCAGCCCCGCACGGCGTCTAGCGCCGCCGGGTCCAGGTCGGACACATCACTGGAATAGGCGACCGGTCCCAGTCGATAGCCGACTGAACGGATCGGGCCATGCGCCTGGTCGAAGGTGACGACCGGGATCGACCCGCCCGCCCCGTCGATGCTCCACCCGACGCCGTGCGGCGGCAGGTCGCGACGCTCCAGGATGGGCGGATAGCCCTCAAGACTCTCGAAGATATAGCGGAAGCGGTGGTGCAGGGCCGCCGCCGTGGGCGCGTCCATCCAGGCTGGTATCCGCCGCCTTGCCCGCATGGCGAAGACGCGCAGATCATCGATCCCATGGGTCTGGTCGGCATGATCGTGGGTATAGAAGACGGCGTCCAGCGTCTTCAGTCCGGCCGCCAGCGCCTGCTCGCGCAGATCCGGAGAGGTGTCGATCAGGACCGCCGTCTCGCCTTCGCGGCCCCGTCGCCGGGCCAGCATCGAACAGCGACTGCGCCGGTTGCGGGGTTCGCCCGGGTCGCAGACGCCCCAGTCGCCGTCGCCGCGCGGGACGCCGCCGGACGAGCCGCAGCCCAGCACCGTGATCTCCAGCTGGTCGCTCATGCCCCCTCCGGGCGCGGAATGCGGTCAAACAGGGCGAAGAAGGCGTCGGTCGTCCGCGCCTCGGCCTCTTCCCGGCTCCAGCCCCGGATCTCGGCCAGCTTGTCGAGGACATGGCCCACATAGGCCGGTTCGTTGCGGCGCCCCCGGTGCGGGATCGGCGCCAGATAGGGGCAGTCGGTCTCGACGATGATCCGGTCGGCCGGCATGTCGCGGATCACCGCCCGCACATCGTCCGCCGCCTTGAAGGTGGCGATGCCCGAGACCGAGAACCAGGCGCCAAGTTCGGCTGCCAGTTCCGCCAGTTGCGGGCCGCTGGTGTAGCAGTGCATCAGGAAGCGGAATGGCCCTTCGGCCATCTCCTCCCTCAGGATCGCGGCCATCACGTCGTCGGCCTCGCGCGTATGGACCACCAGGGGCAGGCCCGTCTGGCGCGCCGCGGCGACATGGGCGCGGAAGACCTGGGCCTGGGTTTCCCGCGGACTGAGGTCGTAGTGGAAGTCCAGGCCGCACTCGCCGATCCCGACCACCCGCGGCCGCCCCGCCAGACCGATCAGCCGTGAGGACGTCAGGTCCGCATAATGCCGCGCCTCGTGCGGATGGACGCCGACGGTGCACCAGATGTCCGGATGGGCCATGGCCAGGCCGTGCGTCGCCTCGAAGGTCGCCAGCCGGTCCGAGATTTCGACCATCAGGGATACCCCCGCCTCACGCGCCCGTTCGATCACGGCGTCACGATCCGCGTCGAACTGTGGCGCATGCAGGTTGACGTGGCTGTCGATCAGCATGCCGGGGGCCCCGTCATCCGCCGGGTGCGGGCCAGGTCGGCCAGGGCGCCGGACAGGACGTCGCCCTTGTCCAGGTTCAGGCCGGATTGACGCTCAGGCAGTTCGGACAGCCGCCCCCACAGCTCGGCCCAGCGCGCGCCGTCGGGGCCCGCCGACAGGGCCCTTTCGCGCACGGCCGCGATCAACCGTTCCATCAGGATGTCGAACCGCGCCTGGCCCTCCGCGCCCCGGAAGCCGTCGATGACGGCCAGCTGCTCGGCCCGATCCGCGTCGGCGGCCACCCAGGCGCGGGCCAGTTCGTCGGCCTCGACCACCGGCCCCGCGGCCAGGGCCAGGGCGCGGCCGGGCGAACCGCCCGCCATGACCGCCGCCCGATGCGCCGCCTCGCCGCCCACGCCCGTGCGGCGCGCGACCAGGGCCTCCAGCCTATCCTCGGCCCAGACAGGAAAGGCCAGGCGACGGCAACGGGACCGGATGGTGGCCAGAAGCCGCCCCGGGGCATGGGTCACCAGGAACAGGACGCCACGCTCAGGCGGTTCCTCAAGAACCTTCAGCAGGGCGTTGGCGGCATTCAGATTCAGGTCGTCGGCCGCATCGATGATCGCCACCCTGTGACGCGCCTGGGACGGGCTCTTGGCGAAGAACTCCGGCAGGTCACGCGCCTGGTCGACCGAGATGTTCCGCTTGGTCCGTCCGCCCTCCACCAGGCGCTCCAGCACCAGCAGGTCGGGATGGGCCTGGGCCGAGACCAGGCGGCTGACCGGATCGTCCGGCCGCGCGCCCAGAGGTCCCCGCGCGGGGTCCGGCGCGGCGCCCAGCAGACGACGCGCCGCCCGATAGGCGAAACTGGCTTTCCCGGCCCCCTCCGGCCCGCACAACAGCCAGGCGTGATGCAGGCGCCCGCGCTCAAGCGCATCCAGAAACGCCGTCTCCGCCGCCTCGTCGGGAACCAGGTCGAACCGGTCGCGGGGGTGGTCGGTCACAGCAGCCGCTCCCGCACCGCGGCCCAGAGACGCGCCTCGACCGTATCCGGATCGGCGTCGGCGTCGATCATCACACAGCGCTGGGGGTGACGGCGGGCGATGTCGGCGAACCCGTCGCGCAGCCGCTGATGGAAGGCCAGGCCCTTGGCTTCGAACCGGGTCTCGAACAGGCCCCGGCCGAACGCCCGCTCCAGCCCCACCTCGACAGGCAGGTCGAACACCAGGGTCAGGTCCGGCTGATCGGCGCCGACCACGGCGGCGTCGATGGCCTCGATCACCTGGGGCGCCACGCCGCCGCCCGCCCCCTGATAGGCCCGGCTGGAATCGGCGAAACGGTCGCAGACCACCCAGCGGCCGGCGTCCAGGGCCGGACGGATGGTCCGTTCCAGATGGTCGCAGCGCGCGGCGTACATCAGCAGGGTCTCGGTCATGGCCGACCAGGCCTCGGTCTCGCCGGAAACGACCAGGTTGCGGATGGTCTCTGCGCCCGGACTGCCGCCCGGCTCGCGCGTGCGGATCGCCTCGATCCCCTGGGCGCGCAGCCGTTCGACCAGGCGCACGGCCTGGGTCGTCTTGCCGGCGCCTTCGCCGCCTTCCAGGGTGATGAACCGCCCGCGAGTCATCGGCGCACAATGGCGGCCCGGCCGCCCCCCGCCAAGGGCGCAGGCCGCCTCAGCCGCCGGAAATCAGCATGGCGTCGACATAGCCGAAGGCGACGGCGGCCTGGCGCGCGCGCTCGGCGGCATTGGCGTCGGGCCAGGGGCCCAGCATGACGCGGTAGAGACCGCCGCGAGCATCGTCGATGCGAGCCGAACGGCCCAGGGCGTCGGCGGCCCGCCGCGCCCGCTCCACATCGGAAAAGGCCCCGGCCTGGACCCAGAAGGCGCGCGGCTCGACCGGCGGCGGGCGCGCGGTCTGCGCGGTTGACGGCGGCGTCTGGGCGACCTGCAGCGCCCTGCCCCCGCCCAGCCGCGGCGCCCGGCCCAGATAACGCACCCGCACCTGGCCCACCCCGGCCTGAAGCAGGCCCAGCTCCTGCGCCGCGCCGCGCGAAAGGTCCAGGATGCGTCCATCGACGAAAGGCCCCCGGTCATTGACCCGCAGGACCGCCCGACGGCCGTTGGCCATGTTGGTCACCTCGACCAAACCGGGCAGAGGCAAGGTCTTATGCGCCGCCGTCAGGGCGTGCATGTCGAAGATCTCGCCCGTGGCCGTGGGCCGGCCGTTGAAGGCGTCGCCATACCATGAGGCCAGGCCCACCTCGTCATAGGCCGGCTGTTCCTCGGGCCGATACCAACGGCCGCGCACCTGATAGGGCCGCATGGTCCCGCTGACGATCGGGGCCGGATCGTCGACGGCCGGATAGGCGACGGCGGCGCCGCCCGGCCGCGGGCCCATGCTGGCGCAGGCGGCGGACGTCAGGGCCAGGGCCGCGATCAGCAGCCCCCGCCATCCCCTCGCTCCCAGCCTGGACCGCATCATGAGCTCAGGATGGGCCGCAAGGATTTCCGCTTTGGTTAACGCGCCCTTGTGCTGCTATGCACCCTTCCCTGCCCGTCGCCGGGCGATGGACAGGTGGCCGAGTGGTTTAAGGCAGCGGTCTTGAAAACCGCCGTGGGTGGAAGCCCACCGTGGGTTCGAATCCCACCCTGTCCGCCACTTCGGTATAAAACCGGGAACGCCGATTCCCGCCGATTTCCCTCCTTTAGTAGCTATCAGCATCCTCAACAGCGTGCTTTTGCTGCCGTTGATGTAGATCGCGTCGTCCGCGACCTCGACATGCTGGGCGAAAGCCCGGACGTGATCCCGCCGATAGCCGCTCTTTTCAAGCCGAAGCCCGGCGCGCGCTTCGCTCGCCAGTTCCCGCACGGCCGCCCCTGTGAGGCCCTGATGGGCCGAGCTTTTCAGCATGGCCTCGGTCCTTGCGGCGTCGGCCCGTGCCTGATCCCGTATCGCTGTAAGGCCGGCGATGCGTTCGCCGAGGGCGGATTCGGCCGGATCGAGTGAACCGGCTTCGATAGCTTCATAGAGCCGCTTGAGGCGCATGTCGGCCTCGGCCGCGCGCTGGTTCAATTCGGCGATGTGCTGGCTGCGCCGCTCGACGCTCTCCTGCCGGCGATCCAATAGCGAGGCGAGCACGTCTTCGATCCGCTCGGGGTCCAGCAGCCTTTCCTCGATGTGGCTGACCACGATGCGGTCGAGCTTGTCCATCGGGATCGCGCGGCCCTTGCAGCCGGTTTCGCCCTGCCGCGCCCGGATCGAACAGGCATAATAGCGATAGCGGCCGTTCTTGCCGGTGCGCAGCGTCATAGCCCCGCCGCAATTGCCGCAATAGCAAATGCCGGTCAGCAGGTTCGGGCCGCTGACGACGCGTGGCGGTGTCACCTTCGGGTTGTTGACCTGCAACCGCTTCTGCACCGCCTCGAATATCTCAAGGTCGATCAGCGGCGGCACCGCGACGGTGACGACTTCTTCCTCCGGCTTCACCTCGCCTTTCTTGGAACGGCGATTGAAGCGATGTTCGCCGACATAGGTGCGGCGGGTCAGGACACGGTGAAGCTGGCCGATGCCCCAACGCCCGCCGCTGCGAGTGAACATGCTGTTCCTGTTGAGGTAGCTGACAATGTTCTTGACGCCCATGGGGCCGGACGTGCCGTCGCCTTCCGATGCGAGGCGGAAGATCAGCCGCACGGTGTCGGCGTGCAGCGGGTCGATTTCCAGCTTCTTCTTCATCTTCGTGCCGCGCTGCTCGGCATCGACGACGCGGTAGCCGATGGGCGGCAGCGAACCGTTCCAGAAGCCTTGCCGCGCGTTCTCCTTCAAGGCGCGCAGGACGTGCTTGGCGTTCTCCTTTGACTGGTATTCGTCGAACAGTGACATGATCCGCCGCATCATCTGGTGGATCGGATCGTCACCAAGTTCCTGCGTCATGGATACGAGCTTGACGCCGTTCTTCGCCAGCTTCCGGTAGTAGTATTCCATTTCAAATTCGTCGCGAAAGAACCGCGAGAAGCTATGCACCACCACCACGTCGAACGCTGGCGGCTTCGACGTGCCGGCTTCGATCATGCGCTGGAACTCGGGGCGGCGGTCGTTGGTCGCCGATGCACCCGGCTCGACGAAGGTTTCCACAAGCTGATAGCCGCGAGACTCGCAATAGGCTTCGCCCTGCCGCTTCTGGTCGGGGATCGACACGTCATGCTCGGCCTGCCGCGCCGTCGAGACGCGCAGATAGAGCGCGGCGCGTTGGGCGACGTGCGGGGAATGAATGTTCATAGCGCGCCTCCTTTCGCCGCGCGGCGTTCGAGCAAGGGCAAGGCCAGCTCGACACGATCATGCAGCACCTTGGGCACGAGCTTCTGGCCTTCGCCGGGGTCCATGCGGACAAGGCCGTAGCTCGCCATCTTCTTGAGGGTTCGGGACAGGTTGGGCTTTGCCCGTCCCGTGATCCGCGACAGTTCCTCCAGCGAGCCGGGCGACTGCTCGTCGATGACGCGTAGCAGCTCGCGGTTCCCGCTGGACAGGAGTTGCGCGAAGGATTCCATGGATGTGAACCACACCTTCGGATCGTCCGCCGCCGGCTTTTCCTCGCCCTTGGCGATCCGCATGGTGCGGGCCTTCATCTCGTCATAGCCGGCGATCCCGACTTTCAATGTGGTCATGTTACGCCTCGCTCCTTCAATACCGCGTCCACCGCCTGCCAGAAGTCGGCCAGCAGCGTGGCCGCGTCCTCGTAGGCGTAGGGCTTCACGGTCTGGAGGCGGTGTCGATGGTCCATCGGCTCGCCGCGTCTGCCCCGGCCGACCGGATGGGCGTTATCGAAGCCGACCAGCCGTTCGCCCGAAGGCCCGTGAAGCGTGAGCGAGTAATCGAGGCCGTGCGGCTTTTCCGGCGATGCCGGAACGCGGGTGACGATGAACTTCACCCAATGGCCGCCCTCGGGATCGACGACAAGCACCTGACCGTCGAGGTCCAGAAGCGTGTCGAGGCTCTGGTCACGATCCTCGCTCATGACTTACTGTTATCATCGGATGATAACGATGGCAAGCCCTGATTGTCTGGATCGGGGTCGATGGGGCCGAATAGCCGGTCGAGCACATGCCCGAAATGCCGCTCGAAGATTTGCAGTTCTTCCTCGGTGATCGGCACCTTCTCGGGCCAGTCGTCGAAGACCGGCAGCGTCTCAACATCGACGATGCGAAGCGGCGACCTGCGGCGTTCCCGGCCATCCGGCGTGGGTTCGTCGGCGTAGTCGAAAAGATCGTCGGGAAGTGGTTCGGGGACCGGGTGTCGCGGTCGCCCTTTGCGGGCGCGGCGGCGCTCTGCGCACATGGAATCCTCCTTGGTTCTGGTGGATTCCGGGGCGCTATAGGCCCCGGAATTAGGCGAACCATGGAGGGCAGTCGGCGGCCTGTAGCGTGCCGCATTTGCGGTGATGCGCTGGCGGCACCCCTGCTGTCAGGATAGGACTTAGCTTGTGGCTCGCCGTGCCTTGGCGAAACCGCGATCCGTTGCGATGAACCGCTCCAACATGGGCACGATCAGCCTGACGGGATCGGCGACGGGCTGGCCGCTCTCGCGGGCCAGCACCTCGGCATAGGCGACCAGATCGCGGTGAAGCGCCGCAGGCAGCTCCACCGTCACCTTGACGGGCTTGTCGTCGGGCAGCGGGCCGAGTTTCAGCTTGGTCATGCTCAACCTCTTGTCGGCTCGAACACGAGGTCGCGGGTTACGATGATGCGAACCGGGAACCCCGGCCGGATGGTGAGCGTCGGCGCAACCTGCAACTGGCGCTGGACGATCTGCTGGCCGGCCTGATTGACGGTATCCTGCGCCCCGTCGCGGATGGCGCGGATCAGCCGGTCCTCGTCGCTCGTCGCCAACTCTGTGCCGACTGCGAGCAGCGTGGACAGCCCTGCGGCCTTCATCAGATCCCACCAATGATAATCGACGCCATCCTCAAGGCCGGCATAGCCGCTGGCGTCCGCGCCCGGCAGGCGCTCCAGAACGATGGAGCGGCCGCCCGGCAGGATCAGGCGGTTCCACACCAACAACACGCGGCGCTGGCCGAAGGTCACGCCATCGTCGTATTGGCCGATGATGCGCGTGCCCTGCGGGATCAGGAGCAGCGAGCCGGTCGGGCTGTCATAGACGTTTTCCGTGACCTGCGCGGTGATCTGGCCGGGAAGGTCCGAACGGATGCCGGTGATGAGCGCGGCCGGGATCACGGCCCCGGCCTGAAGAATATAGGGCGACGCTGGCGGCATGACGCGATCCGGGGCGACGGTCTGCCGGTCCACCGGCCCGTTGAGAAACGCCGTATGCCGATTCTGCCCCGTCCCGTCCGGCTGCGCGCCGATTCCGGCGAGGCCCGGCATGACCGTTCCGTCTGGCGCTCCGGTGCGCGGGCCGGACTGGAAGAACACGTTGCTCAAGCGCGCGGCTTCTTCCTCGGCGAGACGGCGCTGTTCGTCGGGATCGACGGCGGGCGTCGCCATCGTAGGCGGTGCGACGGGCTGCCCTCGGTTCTGGGCGTCGAGGATCGGACGGCCGAGGTCGCCCGGCAGCGCCGGGCCGAGCACCGGGCCGGTGTAGTCGCGCGGCAGGCCGGATAGCCCGTCCGCCGTGGGTCGGTTCTCGGTCGAATAGAGTTCTTCGCTGCCCGGTCCTGCATCGCGGGTCTGGAGCGCGTAGATCAGTGCGCCCCCGATGCCGAGAAGCGCGACAGCGCCAGCGCCTGCCAGCATCTTGCGGGACAGGCGGGTGACGCGGGGCGGCTCGGCGCGCAGCCGCATGGGTGCAGCGGTGTCGGTGATGGTGTTGTCTGTCATGACGGGGAGTCTCCGGTCGCGCTGGCGGGCTGCGCGGCGGCGGCCTGCGTCGGGTTGATGCGGACGATCCTGACGACCTGCTGGCGGTTGCCGCTGCCAAGGCGCAGCTCGGCCGTGCCGAACAGCCGGTCAACGATCAGGACGTTCTGGTGGACTCGACTGTTGACGATCTGCTGCTCGCCATTGGAGCCGAGCACGAAGATCGGCGGCATCTCGCCCTGCACGATCCCGGCCGGGAAGACGACATAGACGCGGCGGCCATCGTCGAAGACAGAGCTGGGTCGCCACGGCGGGCTGTCGCCTGTCAGGCCGTAGCGGTAATTCCTAGCGGTCTCGGCCGGCATGACGGGCGCGGCCGGGACTGTCTGGCGCTGACTGGCAGGCGTTGCGGGATAGGCCCAAGCCACGGCAGGCATATAGAGCGATTCCCGCGCGCGCAGCTCGATCATGTAAGTGCGCCGGTCGGTGGTGACGACAAGGTTGGTGGAAATGTCCGTGCGTGTCGGCTTCACAAGGATATGGACGCGGCGGTTCGCACCGCTGCCGCTCTCGGTGTCGCCGATGATCCAACGCGCGGTGTCGCCGGCCGCGATCGGCCCCGCGCCGGTCAGGCTCTCGCCCGGCTCCAGCGCAATGGTCGTGATCTGCCCAACTGCGGCATAGACCTGATAGAGCGCGCCTTCGCTCCACGGATAAATCTGGATCGCGTTGTAGTAGCCTTCGCGGCGCGGCTCGACGCGGGCGGCGGCGTTGGCATTCTCGACGCGGCCGGTCGGCGTGCCGGCAGCCTCGCCGCCCCGCGCCACGGTCCATGCCGGCGGGACATGCAGCGGCCGGGGCGTGTCGTTGGTGACGGCCGCCTGCACGGTCGGCAGCGGCGGCACGGTATCGTCATAGCTCCATTGCTGGGCGCGATTGGTGGCGCAGCCCGCAAGCATGGTGGCCGAAAGCAGCATGGCGGCAACGGCCGGGGTGCGGGTGATCGTCCTCATTGGCTCATCTCCCGCGACCATGAAATTGCGTTGACGTAGATTCCGAGCGGATTGGCGCGCAGGCGCTCGGCATTGCGCGGTGGCTGGATCACGATGGTCAGGATCGCGGTCCAGCGTTCGGTCGTGGCGAGCTGGCCGCTCTCGAAATGGCGTTCGGTCCACGCTACCCGAAAGCTGTTGGGGGATGCGCGGATGACGCTCGAGACCTCGACGGCGACCTGCTGACGGCCGACCTTGGCAAAGGGATCATTGGCGCGGGCGTAGTCGTTCAAGGCAGCCGCGCCGCGATCCGTGGTCCACTCATAAGCCCGAAGCCAATTCTGGCGGACGATGATGGCGTCGGCCGGGATCGCGCGGACCTGCTCGATGAAGCGGCCGAGATGGAAAGCGATCTGCGGGTCAGTCGGGCGATAATCCGCGTTCGCGGGCGCGACGGTCTGCGCCTGTCCGAGATTATCGACCTGCACCACCCAAGGCACCACGGTCCCCCGTGCGGATTGCCAGACCAGCGCCGAGGCGAAGCCGGCGGAAAGGATCAGAGAACCGAAGGCCATGAGCCGCCAGTTCCTCGCCTGCACGCGGGCCGAGCCGATACGCTCGTCCCACGCCTGCGCGGCCTTCTGATATGGCGTCTCGGGTTCGGGTGATTTGCCGTAATGGGTTGCGGGTCGTTTGAAGATGCTCATGAGCGGTCACTTTCGGAAAGGTTGACGGAGGAACCGGAGCCGTGGCTGTCGCCGGAGCGAACGGCATGTGCTGACATGGTGGTGCCGTGATTGAGGGCCTGCCGGCGCTGCATCCGCTGCGCCCAAGCCGGAGGACCAGCGGGGGAAGTCGGCGGCGCGGCTGCCGCAGTGGCGCTGGCGCTGGCGCTGCCTACCGTGCCCATGGAGGACGCGCCGCCCGTCGCACCGAAACCGGCGCGCACGCCATCGGCGAAGCTGGACTTGACGCTTTCGCTTACTTGGGATGTTGCATTAGAGGCAGCGCGTTTTAGCGGCGAGATGGCGGCCGAGCCTGCGGCGCGTGCAACACCGCCGAGGCCGGAAGCAACGCCTGCCGCTCCGGTCTGGCCGAGTGAGCCTAGGCTATATGCAGCGGTCGCCGCTCCCGCGGCCGTCGCGCCGCCGCGAACGGCCGCGGCCCCACCGGACAGGGCAGCAGCGCCGCCCTTCGCGGCCAGCATGGCCCCGCCGCCAGCCGCCGCGCCGCCCGCAAGCACCATGCCGCCGGCAGCGAGGCCCGTGCCTACGGCAGCACCCGCCCCGAGCTGCGGGCCGCCCGAGACGATGCCGTTGGCGATGCCGGGGCCGAAGATGCCGAGGCCGAGCAGCGACAGCGCGGCGAGCACAATCGCCATGGCGTCGTCGATACTCGGGGTCTGGCCACCGAAACCGGCCGTGAACTGCGAAAACAAGGTGCTGCCGATACCGATGATAACGGCGAGCACCAGAACCTTGATGCCGGAGGACACCACGTTGCCCAAGACCTTCTCGGCCATGAAGGCGGTCTTGCCGAACAGGCCGAAGGGGATGAGGACGAAGCCGGCAAGCGTGGTCAGCTTGAACTCGATGAGGGTCACGAAAAGCTGGATGGCGAGGATGAAGAAGGCCAACACCACGAGCGCCCATGCGAACAGCAGGCACGCGATCTGGATGAAGTTCTCAAAGAAGGCGATCCAGCCCATCAGGTCGGAAATGGAATCGAGCAGCGGGCGGCCGGCGTCGAGGCCGGTCTGCGCCACGCGGCCCGGCCGCATCAGGTCCGCAACCGAAAAGCTGGTGCCCGACGCCAGGAGGCCGAGGCCGGCGAAGCTCTCGAAGACGATGCGCGCGAGATTGTTCCAGTTGGAAATGATGTAGGCGAATACCCCGACAAACAGGGTCTTCCTGACCAAGCGCGCGATGATGTCGTCATCCGCGCCCCATGCCCAAAAGAGCGCGGCGAGCGTCACGTCGATGACAATGAGCGTCGTGGCGATGAAGGCGACCTCGCCGCCGAGCAGGCCGAAACCGCTGTCGATGTAGGAGGTGAATACGCCGAGGAAATTGTCGATGACGCCCGTGTTGCCCATGGTCAGCGCGCCTCGCTGCGATCACGGCCGAGGAAGCGGTCGCGGGATTCAGCCCATGCGGCGAGGCAGCCGGCGTCACTTGCCGCCGCCTCGCCGAGCTGCTGGCAGTGGCGCAGGGTTTCGCGCAACGGGTCGGCCGGGGGCTGGAAGGCCGGCGCAGGGGGTGGCGCGGAAGGTTCATCCTTCCGCGCCATGTCGATTGCGGTCGCCGTGACGGCGATGGCGATGAACACCACGGCCCCGAGCCGGGCCAGCATCTTGCCGTCCATGGCGAGCCTCCCGGTCAGTTGTTGCCGTTGTTGAACATCTGCGCGTTGCCCGGCTGGTAGCCGGTGCCGGGCGTGAGGAAGCGACGGCGCTGCTCGCGGCCTTGTTCGGCGGCGGTCGCACGCTCGGCCTCGGTCAGCGCGTCGGCCCGCCCGTTCGCCGAGATGAGCGCGATCAGGTCGGAAAGCTGCAGCGACTGGAGGGCAAGGAGCTGGTTGCCGGCCTGCGTGGCTTGCAGCGCGCCGGTCGCGCCTTGGCTCTGGCCGACAAGCGCGGCCATCTCGGCGCGATTGCTGTCGATGTTGCCGACGACGCCAGCCTGCACGCGCATGGCGTCCTGCAAACCGCCAACCGTATTTTCCCAACGGCCGCGCGCATCGGCGACAAGCTGGGCGTCGGTCGCGGACAGCGAGACATTGCCGTATTGGCTCTGGAACGCTTGGTCGATCTGGCCGACCTCGAACGCGAGATTTTGAGCCTGCCCGAGAAGCTGCTGCGTGCGCTGGACGTTCTGCTGGAGCTGCTGGAGCGAGCTATGCGGCAGGCTCGCAAGGTTGCGGGCCTGATTGATGAGCATCTGCGCCTCGTTCTGGAGGCTCTGAATCTGGTTGTTGATCTGCTCCAGCGTGCGCGCGGCCGTGAGCACGTTCTGCGCATAGTTGGACGGGTCATAGACGATCCGGCCGAAAAGCTGGGCATGGGCCGGGCTTGCCAGCATGGGCGAAAGCGTGACGGGCACGGCGAGCGCCAGCGCGAGGGCCGAGGCCCCGACGATCTTGGGATAGGTCATGGAAGAATCTCCTGTGTGGGGTGGGTATCGAGCCGGGCCGGCGCGGCGGATTCCGGCCGGTCGGCAAGATTGGTGAGGTTCGGGATCAGGTCGGCCGCCCAATCGACGCCGCGCTCGCGCAGCCATGCGGCGAGGAAGCCGTCGCGTCCGTGCTCGGCGAGGATTTGTGCAATGAGCGTCTGGTCGGATTTGGCGGATGCGGCGCAAAGCGCGAGGCCGACTTCGGACAGGCCAAGCTCGAACAGGCGATTGCCCCTGCGGCTTTGGCAGTAATAATCCCGCTTGGGCGTGGCCCTTGCGAGGATTTCTATCTGGCGGTCATTGAGGCCGAAGCGGCGATAGATGGCTGTAATCTGCGGCTCGATGGCGCGCTCGTTCGGCAGCAAGAGCCGCGTCGGGCAGCTCTCGATGATGGCGGGCGCGATGTTGCTCCCATCAATGTCGGACAGGCTTTGCGTGGCGAAAATGACGCTAGCGTTTTTCTTGCGGAGCGTTTTCAGCCATTCGCGGAGCTGGCCGGCGAATGCCTCATCGTCCAGCGCAAGCCAGCCCTCGTCGATGATGAGCAGCGTGGGCCGCCCGTCGAGCCGGTCACCGATGCGATGGAACAGATAGGCGAGCACGGCGGGGGCCGCGCCGGTCCCGACAAGGCCCTCGATCTCGAAGGCTTGCACATCGGCCGAGCCGAGATGTTCCGCCTCGGCGTCGAGCAGCCGGCCATAGGCACCTCCGACGCAGAACGGGCGCAATGCCTGCTTCAAGTCGTTCGACTGGAGCAGCACGGCAAGGCCGGTGATGGTGCGTTCTTCAACCGGCGCGGACGCAAGCGAAGTCAGCGCCGTCCAAAGATACTCTTTGACCTCGGGTGTGATGGCGACGCCCGCGCGTATGAGGATGGCGGCAATCCAGTCCGCCGCCCATGCGCGTTCATAGGTGTCGTGGATGCGGGCGAGCGGCTGGAGCGAGACGGACGCCTCGGCCCCTTCTGTCAGCCCGCCGCCGAGGTCGTGCCAGTCGCCGCCCATGGCGAGCGACGCGGCCCGGATCGAACCGCCGAAGTCAAAGGCGAAGACCTGCGATCCTGCATAGCGGCGGAACTGCAAGGCCATGAGCGCGAGCAGGACGGACTTCCCCGCGCCGGTCGGGCCAACGACAAGGGTGTGTCCTACGTCGCCGACATGGAGACTTAGCCGGAACGGGGTTGAGCCTTCAGTCTTTCCAAAGAGCAAAGGGGGTGCACCGAAATGCTCGTCCCGTTCCGGCCCCGCCCACACCGCTGAAAGCGGGATCATGTGGGCGAGATTCAAAGTGCTGATGGGCGGCTGGCGGACATTGGCGTAGGCGTGTCCGGGCAGACTGCCGAGCCATGCGTCAACCGCGTTGACGCTCTCGGGCATGACGGTGAAGTCACGGCCCTGAACGATCTTCTCGACCAGGCGCAGCTTCTCTTGCGCCACGCGCGGGTCGGCATCCCATACGGTGACGGTCGCCGTGACGTAGGCCATGCCCGCCACGTCTGCCCCAAGCTCCTGCAACGCCATGTCGGCGTCGAGCGCCTTGTTCGCCGCGTCGGTGTCCACAAGGGCGGACGCCTCGTTGGTCATCACCTCTTTCAAGATCGCCGCGATGCTCTTGCGCTTAGCGAACCATTGGCGACGGATGCGGGTCAGCAACCGGGTCGCATCGGTCTTGTCGAGCAGGATCGCGCGCGTGCCCCACCTGTAGGGGAACGGCAGCCGGTTCATCTCGTCGAGCAGGCCCGGCATCGTTGCGGTCGGGAATCCCACGATGGTCAGGACGCGCAGATGTGTGTCGCCAAGGCGCGGCTCCAGCCCGCCAGTCAACGGCTGGTCGGCGAGCAGCGCGTCGAGGTGCATCGGCACCTCGGGCACGCGCACGCGATGGCGGTTGGTTGAGATGGTGGAATGGAGGTAGGTCAGCGTTGCGCCGTCATCCATCCAACGGCACTCGGGCATGAAGCCGTCGAGCAGCGCCAGCACGCGGTCGGTGCGGTCGATGAAGCCGCGCATCAGCTCCCACGGGTCCACGCCGGTTTTCTCGCGGCCCTCATAGAGCCATGCCTCAGTGCGGGCGGCTTCCTCGGCCGGGGGCAGCCAGAGGAAGGTGAGGAAGTAGCCGGACACGAAATGCGCGTCCGCTTCCTCGAAATCAGCCTTCCGTTCCGCATCGACCAGCGCCGACGCGGGATCAGGAAAGATGCTATCGGGATAGGTCGCCGCCTCGCTGCGCTGTGCCTCGACGAAGATGCTCCAGCCGGAGCCGAGACGGCGCACGGCGTTGTTGATGCGGCCGGCGACGGCGACCAGCTCGGCCGCGACGGCGGAATCCAGATCGGGGCCGCGAAACTTCGCGGTCCTCTGAAAACTCCCATCCTTGTTCAAGACGACGCCGGAGCCGACCAGTGCCGCCCATGGCAGATAGTCGGCGAGTCGGGTGGCGGTGCTGCGGTATTCGGCAAGGTTCATCATCGACGCGCCTCCCTCACACCGCCAGATGGCCGGGGATGCGCAGATGCCGCCGCCCGACCTCGACAAAGAGGGGATCGCGCTTTGCCGCCCACACGGCCGCGAAATGACCGATGGCCCAGATGGCGATGCCGACCAGCCAGAGGCGCAGGCCGAGGCCCACGGCCCCGGCCAGCGTGCCGTTCAGAATCGCGATGGAGCGCGGTGCGCCGCCGAGCAAAATATGCTCGGTCAGCGCCCGATGGACCGGGACCGTGAACCCCGGCACCGCGTCGAGCTGTTCGAGGCCGCCCGCCATCAGATGAGCGCCCCGCCGCCGAACGAGAAGAACGACAGGAAGAAGCTCGACGCCGCGAAGGCGATGGACAGGCCGAACACGATCTGGATCAGCTTGCGAAAGCCGCCGCCCGTATCGCCGAAGGCCAAAGTCAGGCCGGTCACGATGATGATGATGACGGCGATGATCTTGGCGACCGGCCCTTCGATGGACTGGAGGATGCTTTGGAGCGGTGCTTCCCACGGCATCGACGAACCGGACGCATGGGCGGCCGGGGCAAGCATGAGGCTGATGGCAAGGGCAGATGCGGCGGTCGTGGCGAAGCGATAGCCGCGCGTAAGGGTGCGGATCATGAAGATTCTCCTGTGCTGGTGGGGATTGCCGAAGGGATGGGATGCGTGATGCGGTAGTCGCCGTCCGGCCCCAGCCCCTCGACGCGGGCAAGCTCGGCCAGCCGGCGCGCGGAACCGCGCCCGGAAAGGACGGCAACAAGGTCGATAGTCTCGGCGATCAGCGCACGCGGGACCGTGACGACAGCCTCTTGGATGAGCTGTTCAAGGCGACGAAGCGCGCCGATGCCGGTGCCGGCGTGAATGGTGCCGATCCCGCCGGGATGGCCCGTGCCCCATGCTTTGAGCAGGTCGAGGGCTTCCGATCCGCGCACCTCCCCAATCGGGATGCGGTCGGGGCGCAGGCGCAGCGAGGACCGCACAAGGTCCGACAGGCTGGCGACGCCATCCTTGGTGCGCAGCGCCACCAGATTGGGCGCGGCACATTGCAGCTCGCGGGTGTCTTCGATGATGACGACACGATCCGCGCCCTTGGCGACCTCCGCCAAAAGGGCATTGGTGAGCGTGGTCTTGCCGGTGGAAGTGCCGCCCGCCACCAAGATATTGGCGCGGGCTGCGACGGCTTCGCGCAGCGTTTCCGCCTGATCGGCAGACATGATGCCGGCGGCCACATAGTCGTCGAGCGTGAACACCGCGACGGCAGGTTTACGGATGGCGAAGGCCGGCGCGGCGACCACGGGCGGCAAAAGGCCCTCGAACCGTTCCCCGCTCTCGGGCAGCTCTGCCGAGACGCGGGGGCTGCGGGCATGAACCTCTGCGCCGACATGATGCGCGACCAGCCGCACGATGCGTTCGCCATCGGCGGCGGACAGGCGTTCGCCCGTGTCGGAAAGCCCTTCGGACAGCCGGTCCACCCAAAGGCGACCGTCCGGGTTCAACATTACCTCGACCACGGCCGGGTCTTCGAGCAGCCGGGCAATGGCGGGGCCGAGCGCGGTGCGCAACATGCGCGCGCCGCGCTGGATCGCTTCCTGTCTGTGGTGGTTGGTGGTCATGTCGGCCCCGGCTTCTGGCGGGGCGCAACAGGCGGTCCCCGGATCGGGGTCGATTAAGAGAGACCGAAATGCGGCCGGTTCAACAAGTATCTATGAGGCGGCGGTGATCGGCGGCGAACGGCGGTAAATAGGATGGGTCCGAATACTCATTCTTGATCGCCGTTGCTCTCGGACTCGTCCGGCAACTGATCGTCGGGAAGTGAGTCGAGGTCACGCGACAGCTCCTTGAGGAACCTGTCGCCCGTCGCCAGACGCCGGCCGAGATTTTGCATGAAGCCCTCGAACCGCTCCGCGCCTTTCGCTCGGGCAGCGGATTGTGCGGCTCCCGTAAGCGGCGGTGTGATGGTCATCCAGAAATGGATGAACTGCGCGACCGTCTCGCCGAGGACGGCGAGATCCAGGTCGAGCGTGTCGATCTGGCGGCCGAGCTTGTCCATGCGGCGCGACATGGCGGCTTCAAGCTGGTCGTCGGCATCGCCGGACAGGTAAGATATGACCGCCGCCTCCACGATGGCGGATTTTGAGACATTACGGCGCAGCGCCACCGAGCGGCGCAGCGCCATCGCTTCGATCTGCGGAATGAGCGCGGGGTCGAAATAGAGATTCAGGCGGGTTCTGGTTGCCATGGTCGTGTCCTCAAAGGTCGATTCCGTCATCGGGGTTCAATGCGACCTGCCGCGCGACCATCCTCATACGTTGGCGCATGGCGCGGGCCTTGGCCGCGTCAACGTCCGGCTCGTCGTCCACAAACTCGAACTCCTGTTCGGGTGATGGCGGCGGGGCGACGATTTCCTCATGCTCAGGCAGCTCCGGCTCGCGGCGGATGCCAGCATTGGCCGGATCGCCCTCGGCCCCGTGTGCGGCGTCGGTCGCGGAATGGCTTTCCGCCGCGACCACACGGCCGGACCAATCATCGGCGGATGGACTGGGCGCCAGCGGAGCGGCGACCAGATCGGGCGGGGTCAGGATGCGTTCCTGCAACCGCGCGTCCTCGAAATAGCGGGCCTTGGTCGCGCGGATCGGCGGTGTGCCCGCGACCATCACGATTTCATCGGTGGGCGGAAGCTGCATGATTTCGCCCGGCGTGAGTAGCGGGCGGGCCGTCTCCTGCCGTGAAACCATGAGATGCCCAAGCCACGGGGCCAATCTGTGCCCGGCGTAGTTGGTGGAGTCGCGCAGTTCGGTCGCGGTGCCGAGTGCGTCGCTCACCCGCTTGGCCGTCCTTTCGTCGTTCGTGGCGAAGCTGACGCGCACATGGCAGTTGTCGAGGATCGCGTTGTTCGGGCCATAGGCGCGCTCGATCTGGTTGAGGCTCTGCGCGATCAGGAAGCCTTTGATTCCATACCCCGCCATGAAGGCGAGCGCCGATTCAAAGAAGTCGAGCCGGCCGAGCGCCGGAAACTCGTCCAGCATCAACAGCAGCCGATGGCGCTTGCCGGAGGTGGTCAGTTCCTCGGTCAACCGCCTGCCGATCTGGTTGAGGATCAGGCGAATGAGCGGCTTGGTGCGGTTTATGTCGGATGGCGGCACGACCAGATAGAGCGTGACGGGCTGGCGGCTGCCGACCAGGTCGGCAATGCGCCAGTCGCACCGCGCCGTCACCCGCGCCACCACGGGATCGCGGTAGAGGCCGAGAAACGACATGGCGGTGGAGAGCACGCCCGACCGCTCGTTCTCGGATTTGTTCAACAGTTCGCGGGCGGACGACGCGATGACGGGATGAGCGCCTGCTTCGCCGAGATGCGGCGTGTCCATCATCGCGCGCAAGGTTGCCTCGACCGGGCGGCGGGGATCGGACAGGAAGTTGGCGACGCCCGCCAAGGTCTTGTCCTTCTCCGCATAGAGAACATGCAGGATCGCGCCGACCAGCAAGCTATGGCTGGTCTTTTCCCAATGGTTGCGCTTGTCGAGACTGCCTTCGGGATCGACCAGAATATCCGCGATATTCTGCACGTCGCGGACTTCCCATTCGCCTTGCCGGACTTCGAGCAACGGATTGTAGGCGGACGATCTGGCGTTCGTGGGATCGAACAGCAGCACACGGCCATGCTTCGCGCGAAAGCCCGCTGTCAGGGTCCAGTTCTCGCCCTTTATGTCGTGAACGATGGCGGATGCCGGCCATGTCAGCAGCGTCGGCACCACCAGCCCGACACCTTTGCCGCTGCGCGTCGGGGCGAAGCATAGGACATGCTCAGGACCATCATGGCGCAGATAGTCCCGGTCGTATCGGCCGAGCAGGACGCCATCGGGGCCGAGCAATCCGGCCGCATGGATTTCCTTGCCCTCGGCCCATCGCGCCGATCCATAGGTGGCGACGTTGCGCGCTTCCCGCGCCCGGATGATCGACATGAAGATGGCGGCGGCGATGGCGAGGAAGCCGCCCGATACCGCGATGATGCCGCCCTCGACGAAGATCGCGGGCGCGTAGGCGTCGAACGAAAACCACCACCAGAAGAAGGCGGGCGGATAATAGACCGGCAGGCCCGCCAGCTCGAACCATGGTGCTCCAAGCTGCGGCTGGAAGCCGAGGCGGAACGCCGTCCATTGCGTCGCTGCCCACACCATCACCAGAACGATGGTGAAGACGGCACCAATCTGCCCCCAAAGGATTCGGCCTCCGCGCATACAGGCTCCAGTCGGCAAAAAAAGACGGAGCCGATCAGAGAGTAGGCAAAATCGGGACGGGCAACAGGAAAGAGGATGCCGGAGGGCTGCCGGATACTATCGGCGGCAAATAGGACGGGTCGCCTTTGCCGTTATCGTGCCGGTCGAGTGCCATCTAGGAAACGATTGGGCGAATCGCCGTCACGCTTCATTTTGCCTGCGAGGTTGAGTAGATTTTTCAGTGCGGAGCTGCGATTGAACGGCGACCAGACGGCTGTAAAGGCAACCGGCTCCGGTTCATCGAGGAAGGGCAGGAAGACGATGCCGGTCGTCGGCAATAATGACGTGGCCTCGCCGACGATAGTGATGCCGAAGCCTTGTCCGACCATAGATAGCAGCGTGCCGCGCCCCACATCAAAGCGCAGGATCGACGGTGCGGGCCAACGCCCGGCAAGGCGCAGCACGATATGGTCATGGACCTGCGGGCCGGTGCCACCATAGCGAACAATGAAAGTCTCGCCGACCAGATCGGACCAAGTGATTGCGGACTGCCCGGCGAGGCGATGCCCATCCGATAGCACCACCACCAGCGGTTCGGTCCAGATCGGTCGGGTATGGCAGTCGGGTGGTTGGGGCGTGCCCGCGACGAACGCCACGTCCAACCTGCCGGCGCGAAGCTGCACCACCGCTTCACGGGCCGGGCCTTCGGCGATCTCGACTTCAACATCGGGGTAATCCTTGCGGTATTGGCCGATCAGCTTTGCGAGGAAGCTATGCGGAATCAGGGCATGGATACCGATACGAAGCCGGCCGCTTTCTCCGGCTGCCGCCATGCCGGCGGTTTTCACCGCATGGTCGAGTTGGTCAATACCTACGGCTATCCGCTCGACGAAATGGCGTCCGGCCTCGGTCAGCCGAACGCCGCGCGCATGACGCTCGAACAAGAGGATGCCGAGGTCTTCTTCCAGTGCCTTCACGCGGGCGCTGACGCTGGACTGTGCAACGCCGAGCGCGTTGGCGGCGTGACGGAAGTTGAGATATTCGGCGACAGCGAGAGTGTGAACTAGGCTCAGGACTCATAGCCAGAACAGGACGGTCGCGGCGAGGGCGATGGCGGACAGGAAGACCGTCGGACAGCGATCGTAGCGGGTGGCGACCCGGCGCCAGTCTTTCAGGCGTCCAAACATGATTTCGATCCGGTTTCGCCGCTTGTAGCGTCGCTTGTCGTAGCGGATCGGTTCGGTGCGGGTTTTGCGGCCTGGGATGCACGGCGTGATCCCCTTGGCCTGCAAGGCGCCCCGGAACCAGTCGGCGTCGTAGCCCCTGTCGCCCAACAACCACTGGGCGCGTGGCAGGCTGTCCAGGAGAGCGGCAGCGCCGATGTAGTCGCTGACCTGACCCGCTGTCATGAAGAGGCTGATGGGCCGCCCGTTCGCATCGGTCACGGCGTGCAGCTTGGTGTTCATGCCGCCTTTCGTGCGTCCGATCAGTCGCCCGAGACCCCCTTTTTTACCCGCAGGCTCGAAGCCGTGCGGTGCGCCTTGAGATAGGTCGCGTCGATCATGACCGTGCGGCGTTCGGTCTGAGCCCCGGAGAGGCCCTCCATCATCCGGATGAAGACGCCAGCCTCACTCCATCGCTTCCAGCGGTTGTAGAGGGTCTTGTGCGGCCCGTAGGCCGCCGGCGCATCTCGCCAGCGGAGGCCGTTGCGGTTGACGAAGATGATCCCGCTCAACACCCGGCGGTCGTCAACGCGCGGCTTGCCGTGGCTCTTTGGGAAGAAGGGCTCCAGCCGAGCCATCTGCTCGTCCGTCAGCCAATACAGGTCGCTCATATCCAGACTCCTCAGGAGCCTGAATCAGACCGAACGCCTCACATCAATGGGTCCTGAGCCTAAGGTCATCATTGGCACTCGCCCCGAAAGGAGATGATTGCTCAACAGATTTAATCCGTCATTTCTCCTAAGTCTACGCATGCCAAATCGCCATGACTAAATCACAATGAAGTTGCGAATGGTCTGCGTAGTATTGGCAGACATATTAAATAGAGGATCGCGCCGACAATCCAAACCCAACCGTTCCATGCCCCGGCGGTGGCAGAATAGAGTGCTGTGAAGCCAAGCGGTCCTGCGATAGAGCTTAGATTGGTGAGGCTCGTTAGCGTTCCTTGCAAAGCCCCTTGCTTGTTACTGCTGACATTGTTTGAGAGCATTGCCTGCAAGGCCGGCATGCCAACACCCCCGGCGGCAAGCAGCAACAGAATCGGGAACACCATCCATCCCTGCGTGGCAAAAGCCAGAAGAACGAAGCCAGTCGAATCCGCAGCCATGCCAAACAGCAGCGTGCGCCGCTCTCCAAGCCGGCTTGAAAGCGGGCCGGTAACAAACGCTTGGAAGATCGCATGTGTTGCCCCAAACGCCGCGAGCGACAAACCAACGGTCGCGGTGTTCCACTGAAAACGGTCCTCGCCATATATGACCCATAGGGCTGCAGGCACTTGGCCGATCAGTTGAATAATGAAGAAAACTGCGAAAAGCGCACCTAGCCCGCGCAATGCATCATCCAGCCGTAACAGAACGAATGGTTTGATGCGAACCGGCTTTCCGGTCCCGCCATGGCTGTGATGAGTCTCCTTGAGGAAAATGCAGGCAAGCAGGAACGCGAACCCGTTGAGAAGGGCGGCGGCGATAAACGGGGCATGAGCAGAGATACCACCGAGCATGCCACCAAGTGCTGGCCCGGCAATCATGCCCGCCCCATAACAGGCCCCCATGTAGCCGAACCAGCGTGCGCGAGAACCTTCCCCCGTCGAATCGGCAATGGTTGAGGCTGCTACAGCTCCGGTTGCGCCCGTGACGCCGGACACGAGTCGGCCGATATAGAGCACCCATAAGACCGGCGCTGATGCCATAATCGTGTAATCGACTGCGGCTCCTGCAAGAGAAGCCAGAAGTACCGGACGCCGACCGTAAGAATCCGAAAGCTGTCCAAGCATGGGCGCGAAGACGACCTGCATCAATGCATAGAGCGACAGCAAGGCACCATAGTGTCCAGCGACCTGCTCTGCTGGCACAAGCTCACGCAGAAGCGTCGGAAGGACGGGCATGATGAGGCCGAGACCCATGGCGTCAAGACCCACGATCAGCAGGGCAATGATGGCAGAGCTGCGCACCTGAAACTCCAGCGCCGCTCAATGGAGCGACTTTATCAACGATAAGGAGATGGACATAGAACTTATCGGTGATAAATTGTCAAGCACTGGCGAAGGAACGTGAATGACCAAACTGGACAAGGGCACCGTGATCGCGGCGGCGCTAGAGCTGTTGAACGAGGTTGGCATGGACAGCCTGACGACGCGGAAGCTCGCTGAACGCCTCAAGGTTCAGCAGCCTGCGCTTTACTGGCATTTCCAGAACAAGCGAGCGCTGCTTGATGCGCTCGCCGAGGCGATGCTGGCGGAACGCCATACCCGCTCGCTACCCGAAGAGAATGAGGACTGGCGGGTGTTCCTGAAAGAGAATGCCCTGAGCTTCAGAACGGCGTTGCTCTCTTATCGCGACGGCGCGCGTATCCATGCCGGCACTCGACCGACAGAACCGAATTTTGGCACCGCCGAGACGCAAATACGCTTTCTCTGCGCGGAGGGCTTTTGTCCGAAGCGCGCCGTTTGGGCGCTCCGGGCGGTCAGTCACTATGTGGTCGGTTCCGTTCTCGAGCAGCAGGCATCTGATGCCGATGAGAGAGTTCCGGACAGGCCAGATGTGTCCGAGCAAGCACCGTCGTCCTTCCTGCACGATCTGTTTCACGAGTTGGAAACAGACGGCATGGATGCTGCGTTCAACTTCGGACTCGACAGCCTCATCGCTGGTTTCGAGCGGCTGCGTTCATCTACAACAGATTAGAGGCTTATGCCCCTTTGCCGCCCCAACTGCCACGACACCGATCCGCTTTGCACGATGCCCATGACCTCACGGCCGAGCTGGCGGTCGATGACCGGCCGCCACGGGACAAGGGAAATGAGCGGTATCTTGCCAGACAGGATACCGCCATTCACGAGGTTTCGAAGATTATTGCGCCGCATCGGAGCGGGCTTGCTTCCAGTCGTCGGCTAGACGACTGGCGACTTCTCGGTGGCAGTCCCACGGAGCCGAAGGAGCGCCAGCCCCAACGACACCAGCACTGCCATTGCCGTGGCGTAACAAATCACGGGCCACGCTGTATCGCCGTTTAACAGCGTCACCGCCAATGTCCCGACGATACTGACTATCAGGCTTTGGATGCAGAAGTAGAACGCAACCGCTGATCCAGCGATGTCGTCGAACTGCGCAAGTGCGCCGTTGGCGGTAACGGACACCGTGAAGACAATGCCGACCGCGACAACCCACATCGGCAGGATGAAGCTGAAAAATGACGGCGAACCGAAGAGTTCGCCGATCCCCAACAGGACCGCCCCGAAAACGAGCAACGCCATCCCGCGCGCTACGCATCCCGCGATACCCCATTTGGCAACGAAGGACTTTGCGAAGCGGGTTGTCGTGACCATGACAAGCGCGACAGTGGCGAAGGCAAAGCTGAATCCGATCTCGGAATATTCCGCTTGGCCTATGAGCACACGGGGAGCCGTCGAGAAGAAGACGAAGAAGGTGCCCATACCGGCGCTAAAGCCGATGGTGTAAACCCAAAAAGCCGGACTCGCGAAGATCGGCAAAACAGATCGGCGCGTCTTCGCTTGATCCAGAGGGCGGGTTTCGTGCCACCTGAAACCCGCATTTAGGAGTGCGAGCATCGCCAGTATAGCCAAAGCAATGAATATCGCCTGCCATCCCAAGAACTCGCCGATCAACGCTCCGGCGATAGGGCCGAGCGCAGGTACGAACGCCAGCATCGAACTGAAAAGGCCGTAGATGACGACACCCTCAGGACGACTGGCATAAACGTCGCGAACCGTCGCGAACGTCGCCACCAGCATGGCCGACGCGCCGACTGCTTGAAGCAGACGGAAAGCGACAAAGGCTGGTGCAGTTGAAGACCAAGCTGCTCCCAGAGACGCAATGACGAAAGCCGTTGCGCCCGCAAGTAGAATTGGCCGTCGCCCGATGCGGTCTGAGAGCGGACCAAAAATCACCTGGCCCACACCGAGCATCACAATATAGAGGCTCAACGTGAGTTGGATCATGGCGGGCGTCGTGTTCAGGATGCCGGGCATCGCTGGAACGACGGGGAGATAAATATCCATCGCCAGTGAAGCGAGGATGTCGAAGGGAGCCATCAGCAGTAGGGCTGCCGGCAGCGTATAGGCCCATGCAGGGCGTGTGATGGTCATGATAAGTCAACCGCTCGATTAAGAAATCTCGGGCGGCGTCTGCACATCAGCAATCACATGGGATTGGTCTCACAGAGCGCCGCAACAACAATTTTGCTGTTGCGGCTTACTTGTCTGCTGACTTTGGATTTCCCATGCTGACCACTCCACGATCACAAATTTGACTAGCTATCACTTATACGATCAGCTGTTGCCTCGCAATGCCGTATCGCTGGCTCGTAGCCACCCAATCCCCCGCTGTTGACGTTCCCGTCATTCTTGGCCGTATGAAACCCCTATGCCTTGCTTTGGCGGTTGGCTGGAACGGCAGAGGTTCAGTCGACGCGGATCAGCCGACCCATTTCTTTTGCGAGAGAGAGCAGATCACGGAGCGCGGCGCTTCGATTGAACGGCGACCAGACGGCGGTAAAGGCAACCGGCTCTGGCTCATCGGCGAAAGGCAGGAAGGTGATGCCGGCAGTCGGCAGCAGTGCCGTCGCTGCCCCGACGATGGTAATGCCGAATCCCTGTCCGACCATGGATAGTAGCGTGCCACGTCCTACGTCGAAGCGCAGTATCGAAGGCGCGGGCCAGCGCCCGGCAAGGCGCAGCACGATATGGTCATGAACCTGCGGGCCAGTGCCACCATAGCGGACAAGGAAGGTTTCGCCGACCAGATCGGCCCAAGTGATTGCCGGCTGCCCGGCAAGACGATGCCTATCCGGTAGCACCGCTACCAGCGATTCAGTCCAGACCGGCCGTGTATGGCAGTCGGGCAGCTCTGGTGTGCCAGCGACGAACGCCACGTCCAGCCGGTCGGCACGAAGCTGCATGACCGCATCGCGGGCCGTGCCTTCGGTGACTTCGACCTCGATGCCGGGATGGTTTTCCCGATACTGCCCGATCAGATCGGCGAGGAAGCTGCGCGGAATCAAGGCATGGACGCCGATGCGCAGGCGGCCCCATTCCCCCGTCGCCGCCATGCCTGCGGTCTTCACCGCATGGTCGAGTTGATCGACGCCGGCTGCGATCCGCTCGACGAAGTGGCGTCCGGCTTCGGTCAACCGAACGCCACGCGCACGACGCTCGAACAGGAGGATGCCAAGGTCTTCTTCCAGCGCCTTCACGCGGGCGCTGACGCTGGATTGTGCAACCCCGAGTGCGTTCGCTGCGTGGCGGAAGTTGAGATATTCAGCGACCGCAAGCGTCTGGATCAGCGACAAGAGAGGTATGCGCGACCCGAGCAGCGTTTCACTTGATCGGAAGGCATCGTTCGCATGTCTTTTCGAACGCCGCATCCTATGCTCCCGCTAGGCGGCCTTTTTTGTGGCTCCGCGTTTTTCGACCGGGATTCCGCGCAGATCGCGCAACCAGAGCTGACCGCATGCCGCCGAAATATCCCGCCCCTGTGTATCCCGCACCACGACCGGCACACCGGCGCGATCCAGCACTTCACGGAAAAGTCCGAGGCTGCGGTCGCCGGTTCGATCAAGCGCGATGCCATCGACAGGATTCCAGCGCATAAGGTTCACACGCGCCCTTCGCTTGTTCATGAGACCGGCAAGCCGTTTCGCATCAGCAAGCGTGTCGTTGATGCCGGGGAGGACCAGATAGACAAAGGTGACGATCCGGTTGTGCCGTTCCGCCCATGACGAAGCGCGCGCGATGACCTCCTTGATGTCGTGCTTACGCGATCCGGGGATGAGACGGTCGCGAACTTCCTGCGTCGTCGCATGCAGCGATATAGTCAGATTGATCGCCAGATGCTCTTCTCGCAATTGCGCTAGAGCCTTCGGTATGCCGATGGTCGAAAGCGTGATTCCCGTGGTGGGAAAATTCATCCCTCGCCGGTCGCGCAGGATACGAATCGCCTTCATCACCTGCTCGTAGTTGTTCAAAGGCTCGCCGATGCCCATGAACACGATCCGGTTGACCTTCGGCCCGAGTTGAACGACCTGTTCGACAATCTCGCCCGCCGAAAGGTTGCGCTTGAGGCCGGCTTGGCCGGAAGCGCAGAACTGGCAGGCGAAGGCACATCCAACCTGTGACGAAATACAGGCGGTGTGTCCGTCGTGACGACGGATCAGAACGCTTTCAACGGCATAACCGTCATGAAGGCCGAAAAGCACCTTCTGCGACCGACCGCCGCGCTCATGCGTGATTTTGCGAAGGCTCCGCAACTGGACGCCCCGAGCCTCTGACCAGTTCCGCAAGGCGCGCGGCAGGTCCATGTGTGGGCAGAACAGGTCGCGATAGGCGATTTGCGGCCCGCTGCTCGCGTTCAACGCATCGAACTCGTCGGCCATGAGGTTCAGCGCCAAGGTTGGCGCAGGCAGTGCTTTTTGTCGTTCGGCCCCCAACGGGCTGGGTTCTTGTATAGGCATGATAGTCGTTCCGGGTTTCCGTGCCCGGCGATACCGTGGCGCATGCCTTATAAATAACCGACACGACTGTTATAAACAACCCTCCATATGGTGTTACCCGAACACATGGTCGGGATAGAGGACGGACAGAAGCATGTGGGTGCGCTTGGTCATGAAAGCCGCTAGCTCGCCTTCCGGCTCAACGAGCCATTGCATGCAAGACCCCTGAATGACCGTCTGAATCAAGCCGGCGGTATGCTCGGGTGGGCGCGGCCCGGCGGGCAGTCGTGCCTCGATAGCTTTCAGGACCAGTCTGTTCCGCTCCGCCGCAAGGGCGCGAAGCGACGGCTCCTGAACGTCTCCCCACAATAGAAGAAGGTAGCCTTCCGTTCCGGCACCGTCACCCATACCGGCGATGAGGTCCTTGAGCATCGCCCACAGCGGATCGAGGCCCTTTTCGGGACTCGCACCCGCGAAATAGTCGCGCACCTCCTGCGTGTTGCGCTCCATGACCTTTAGATGCAGCGTCGCCTTGTCTTTGAACCGCTGGATCAGTGCAGCCCGCGAGATGCCGACCGCTTCCGCAACATCGGAGAGGGTGAAGGCCGATGGACCTTTCTGAAGAAGGATGCCTAGCGCGGTATCTAGAATGAACTCATCGCTATGAAGTTTCGGTCTCGGCATATCTTCTTTTCTACTGCTCGCTTGAATGATGGCCCCTACAATAGCCGGCATCCAGCGTGAGATACACGGGGCATGATAGATACCGGATGAAACACGCGTATGTGCTAAAGGCCAAGGTCATGCCTTCGCCCCAACTGCCACGACACCGATCCGCCCTGCACGACGCCAGTGATCTCGCGGCCGAGCTGGCGGTCGATCACCGGCCGCCACGGGACAAGCGTGAACTCATGGCTCTTTTCCACCACGGCGAACTTGCCGCTCGATAGCTGAACGGTCCCGGTGAACTTGCCGCTGACGTTCTCGCCGTCCGTGGCGGCACGGAACGGCAACCCCTTGCCCTCGGCCATCTCCGCGCCAATGCGGGCAACCTCCCGCTCGCGCAAGGTGGCGAGAAGGCTGCGCCGGTAGAAGATGCGGCCGTTCCGTGCTCGGGTGGCATCGCCCTGTTCGATGTGATGCTCGCGCCGCTGGTCCATCGCCTCACGCACCTGCTGGCCGAAGCCGGCCGGCGCAAGGTCGGCCGTTTCGCCATGGACCAATCGCCGGTCCAGCCATGTCGTGCCGTCCGATCCGATCTGCTTGCCTAGATCGACCGGGGAAAGGATGCGAACGCTGGCCTGCCGGTCACGGCCGGCGTCATAGGCGGCGGCGCGGCTGACCAGATCATCGGGGATGCGCCATTGGTCGGCGTCGATCCTCTCGACGATCCCGGCGCGGCGCAATGCCTCCAGTCGCCGGACATGGGCATCGACATAGCCCTCATAATCGCCGCCCGGAACGCGGCCCTCGAACTTCGCCTGCTCCAGATGGCGGCTCGGACGATAGATGCCGTCCTCGGTGATGGCGGCAATGGCGCGTTCGGACGGTCGGGCGGTCGCCTCGGCCGGGCCGATCTGGACGACGCTGCAAACGCGGGCGTCCTCCAGCCGCTCGGGCGCGATGCCTGCGATGTGGTGCGTCCTGCCGTCGATCCCGTCCACCACAATGGTCAGGTTCTCGCCCAGCTCGTCCGACAGGTGCTTGTCCACGACGCGGCCGACGATGGGTGTCTCTGGCGCTCCGTCATGGATTTGAAAGCTCATGGGATCGCGTTCGCCTCCCTGCGGGCCGAGCGCCTTCTGCATGGTGCGGATAATGTCGCCGCGCTCGCCCAACTCGCGCAGGGCCGGCTCCATGTCCTTGCTCAACTCCCAAACGCCGGGCGCGTGCTCGGTCGCCAGTCCCATCTTCTCCAGCTTGGCGAGACGGCGCAGGCGTAAGGTGCGCTCGAACTGGCGGCGCGGTGCGGCCGGTTCATGGCGCAGGTCGAGGAACCGGGCATCGGCTTCCTCGGCCATGGCGCGGTCAATCCGGGTGAAGCGGTCCTGGTCTATCTCGGCCGACAGCTTGCGGGTCTGCTCGATTTCGGTGACGGGGCCGAGTTCCAGACTGGCAAGCTCGCTGGCGCGCTCCCGTAGGCCGTTGGCGAGGTAGTCGCCATTGATGATTAGATCCTCGCCCATCTCGTCGCGGCCGTTGACGATGACATGCACATGGGGATGGCCGGTGTTGTAGTGGTTGACGGCGACCCAATCGAGTTTCGTGCCGAGGTCGGCTTCCACCTGCTTCATGAAATCGCGGGTGTAGGCCGTGAGGTCCGATAGCTCCGCGCCATCCTCGGGCGAGACGATGAATCTGAACTGGTGGCGGTCGTCCTTGCCGCGATCAAGGAAGGCGTCGCCATCGGCGCGGTCCTCGGTCGCCGAATAGAGCCGGCCCCGCTCGCCGTCGCGTGACGTGCCGTCGCGCTGGACATAGCGCAGATGCGCGCGGGCGCGTGCGCCCTTCCACGCGGCCCGAACGCTGCGCTGCTTGACGATCACGCGGCGGCTGCCGGGCTGGCGATGATGCCATTGGCCGGAGATGTTCCGAGCGCGCACGAAGCTCGCGCCCCGGCCGCGCTTCACGCCCTTGCCGCTGGCGACCACGGCACGGGACCGCCCCGGCGATGACGGGCGAGCGGATGACGGCATGGAAGGATCGCGGGAGGCTGCTGCCTGATGCTGCCGGGTGATCTTCTTGACCTGCGTGAAAAAGCTCTTGGTCTTGCCGGCCTTCGGTGTGTCGGATCGGATACGGCCCGGCTTCGGACGGAAGCGGTTTTCATCGTCGGCGCTCATGGGCGCGACTCCTGATAAAACCACCGAAAAACGGCTGATATGGGCCTATGGTGCCGCTCGAAACCCAGCAAAGCCAAGGCTTTGTGCGAAATCGCGGCACGCGACCCCTCAAAACCATGGTGCCGGAACCGGCCACCTAACCAGTGTGCAGACAACAACAATTTCCAGAAGCGGCCCGATATGGTGCCGTCTTCTTTAATCTTGCCCTCCGCCCTTTCTGCCTTTTCTGCCCCTCCTGCCGGGAATCCAGCCGGGCAAAAACCTGCCTGACTGGACACCGGAATGAGCGCCGCCGAGCGCGGGAACGCCGCCCTCATGGCGTTCCCGAACCGCTCGCGTCGGCGACGAAAATGCTGTCGCCCTGCGACTCTGCATCGGCGGGATCGCGCGCCGGAACGGTCGCGCGGGCGTCGCCGGATTGTGCGTCGGACGGCGGCGCGGCGACGGCCCGCGTGTCGCCCGGACGCATGACGAACAGCGGTGCCTCGCGCCAATCAGGCGGCGGTGGCGGTGCCGATGACGGCGGTTCGGTTGCAGCCGCGCCGCCGAGGATCGGCGCGAGCGCGGCGACATAGGCCCGCGTTTCGGCCGGCAGGGTGCGGCCGGTCGCAAGGTATTCGTCATAGCGGCCGGGGCCGGCGTTATATGCCGCGAGCATCGCCGCGACATTGCCGTAGCGATCCCACATTTCGCGCAGGTAGGCCGTGCCAGCCATTATGTTGTCGCGCGAGTCGTAGGGGTCGCGGCCGAGGCCGTAGCGGATGCGCAGGCCCGTCCATGTGTCGGGCATCACCTGCATCAATCCCATCGCGCCGGCCGACGAAACCGCACGCACGTCGCCCGCGCTTTCGGCGCGCAGCACGGCACGAATCCATTGCTCGGGGATGCCGAAACGCTGCGACGCCTCGGCGATGTGGACCGCATAAGGATGGGCGGCGGCCGGGCGCTCGACGGGCGCGGATTGTGCAACCGCGACGCCCGATCCCGCGCAAACGGAAAGCGCGCCGGCCAGTATCAGGACGGCATAGTGCCATGCAGTCCTGTCTCCGCTTCGACACCAGCCTGCCAGCGTGCGCGCTGCGGTCAAGGGCAAGGCGCTAGCGCCGGCCGATGGCCGCCCCTGACCTTCGCTGTGCGCGCCGGCCGTCCGGTGGCCGAGCGGGACGAAGGGATGAGACGGCTTTTCCGCGAACAAAGGGATGACGATCCTGGACCGGATGGCGGGCCGGACGCGCGCGGCCGTCATTCCTCGTCCTCGACTTTCCGGGGGTGCTTCCAACGCAGCGTCCAGACCGAAGGATCGTCGTTGGACTGGAACAGCTTGGCGCGGATCGGGAACGGGAAGATCGGTCCCTCCAGCCTCATCGACACGAAGTCGCCGGCATTTTCGCTGGCGTCCTTCCATGTCGGGCCGGCGTCCGGGCCGTCCTCGCTATCGAGGCGCACGCGATAGTCGGGCGCGTTTTTCACGTCGCTTGGCTTGGCCGGGACTATGAACAGCTTTTCGTGCAGGCCGAACGAATGAAGCTCCCCGGCATAGCCGGTTTCGGTGCGGGTGAAGGTGCCTATTTCTGCCATGGGAAATCTCCTGCGGTTGGCTTTCGGGGGATGGTTTCAATGCGTCGGTGCGCGCCACTCGTAGCGGCCGACGCCTTCCTCATCGGTCCAGAGCGGGACCGCTCGGCCGATGACGGAAGCTGCGGGGGTGGGTCCGAAATAGCGGCCGTCGAGGCTGTCGCGGACTTCCCAATTCATGAGGAAAAGCTGGCCGTCGCCGATCACTCGGCAGCCCCGCCAGACGGGCAGATCACGGCCGAGGCTGTCGCGCTCCAGCGCCTCGCCCATCTCGATCCCGTTCACCGTGATCGTGCGGCCGGTGCGGCAAACCCGCTGTCCCGGCAAGCCCAAGACGCGCTTCAACAGCGGGACGCCGCGCGTGATATAGCCGCGCTCGGCCATGAAGGCGGCGAGCGGTTCGGGCGGCATGACGGCGACCATCTCGGGCACCTCGATCCGCTCGGCCGGTGCGATGGTGTAGAAGCCGATGGGTGCGCTGGCCGTCGCGTTCCAGATGAGTTTCACGGGCCAATCGACGGCGCTGGCGGCGGCGATGCCGATGGCGGCGAGCGCCGTCACCGTGAGGGTGCGGCGGCGCGTCATGGGTCGATCCTTCGGCGATGAAGCCAAGCGGCATGTCGCTCGGGGGTGTAGGCGTGCGGCTCCAGATTGGCGGTCAAACGGTTATGGACGTGCCGCCAATGCTCCGGTGAGGCGTCGGCCGGATCGAGGCCGAGCGCATCCACGGCGTCGATAGCGACAAGCGCACGCTGCACCTTCGGCCAGCCGTCGAGGCGCAACAGGATTTCGCCGCCGGGACGCACGAACGGCAATGTCTGGAACGGCTCGCCCCGGCCGATGGCGCGCACAATGTCGATGCGGGAAACGACAGTGCCGTGCTCGCCCTTCGCCCATCGCACGAAGGCAAAGACGCTGCCCGGCGCGAAACCGACGACGCTGCGGCGGCGGTCGATGATCTGCTTGTAGCTCTTGCGGCCGAAGCGTATCCAGTGCTCGACCTTGCGTTTCTCGAAGGTCAGCTCGACCAATGTTGTGAAGGGCGCAGGCCCGTCCGGCAGCGGACGGCCGTGCGCGCTGCGGTGGGCGCGACGGGTCATTGTTTGTCTCCGGTGATGTGCTGGGGGCTGCGCGGGCGCAGCGCGTCGAGCGCGGCCGTCATGGCTCGCCCCTTCGGGCAGAACCGGCACCACGCTTCGGGTGCGCGCGCGTCAAAGAAAAAGAGTTAGATTCTCTGTTAGATAAGTTAGCGGTCGGATTCCGCTTTTCAGGCCAGAGCGTTAGCTGCGGTTCGTGCGCCTGATCTGCCGATAGTGCTGCGCCTGATGTGCCGATACCCCGTGCGCCTGATCTGCCGATGGCATCAACAGGGTTATCAACAGTGCCTGTTGATGAGTTTTCGGGGCGGATGCGCAGCAGCTCGCGGCCGTCTTCCCGCTCGATCTGGAGGCGGTAGCCGGGGAGTTGCTGGCGGGCCGCGATCCGGCGCAGGTCGAGCGCGAAGTCGGACGGCCGGGCGAGGCTGCCGGATTTCTGATGAAGGTGCGCGACCTCGAAAATCCAGCCGTGGCGCTGGTGCCCGGCGTGCTTTCTGGCGACGCGGTAAAGCCATCGCTCGATGCCGCCAGTCAGCCGGAAATAGGCAGGGTCGATGGTCAGGACCAGCGAGCGGTCGATGACGCTATTGTAGAACCATTCGGGCAGGACAAATTCCATGCCCTCGACGCGGCCGGCGCGCGTCGTCATTTCCTCCCACTCGTTGATCCATGAGAATTGCCGGCGACGCCAATGCGGGCCGTTGCGGATGGTGGTGGCAATGACGGTCGATTGCAGCCGCGCCAGCGCGGCTTTCAGAAGCCGGTATTGGTGATTGCCGGTCGGCCGCCCGATGGCGCGCAACAGATGGTAGGGCGTAAACCGGACAAAGCGCGACGTGGTGAGGCCGTTGTTCTCGGCCGCAACGATCTGCGAGGCCGCCCATATCAGCACATCGGCGTCCCATATGGTCGCCATGCCATGCTCGGGCATCCCGAACACCTGCACCTCTATGTCGGCGGCCTTGTAGAGAATCGGCTTGGTGCGCGGGGTCTTCGCCAGCGAGAAGAACGGCCGTTCCATCAAGTCGCGCTGGTCGCGCGGCGGCGCGTCGCCCGTTGCGACCACGAAGGGGTCTAGACGGCTGCGCTCGCTATCCTCGGTCGGGTGCGCGGGGTCGTGATCGTCCTCGCGCAGCATCTAGCAGTCGCCCCGTTCTTCGGGCGTGAGGGGACGCGCGGGAAAGACGGTGCCGGCGGTCTTGTCGCGGGTGGATTTGCGTTCGCCGACCGCGCTCCAGTCTTCCAGATCGCGGACGGTGTAGAGGACGCGACCGCCGACCTTGCGATAGGTCGGGCCGGTCCCGTAGGTGCGATGCTTCTCAAGGGTGCGGATGGATATGCCGAGGAAGCGCGCGGCTTCCTTGGTGCGCAGCAGGCGCGGCGGCAGGCCCGCAAGCGGGTTGGGCATGGATCACCTCCAGTCAGGATTGGGCTGCCGGGGGCGGCAGCGGACTGTGGCGAACCATGGCGAGGGATCGGCGGCGCGTAGCGTGCCGCATTTGCGCCTATGCGCTGGCGGCACCCCCTCTGGGGTGATGCGGGCTAATAAATGAGATAATTCAGCGTCTCACTGCCTGCCCCGCCGAATAGGCAAAGACATTTACGGCCGGCTCGGATAGAAACGTAGACGGAGCAGACGCGCTGCTCTGGGGCGTAGTAACCCCTGACTAGCGGTTGGTGCCGGCCGTGACGGCACCACCATCCTCGAACCTTATGGTCGGGGAGCCCATGGCGTATGTCCAGGGCTTCTCGCCTAAAGGTCATGGGGCCGTCTAGTCACGGTTACTAACTCCCCGATCACCAGGTAGAGGGGCCAGTTGCGGGGGCGCACCGCAAACAAGGCTCTCTGGAACCTAGGAGGAGTGACTATGCGGGTTCCCGTCGAACTCGATCCCGATGTGGACGATGAAGCGCCGACCGGCGATACCATAACCGTCTATGACAAACGGCATTACGTTACCTATCTGCGCCTTCTCGATGCGAAGGCCGAGGGCGCGGACTGGAAGGAAGTCGCGCAGATCGTGTTGCACCGTGATCCGGTCGCCGATGAACTTCGCACCCGCCGTTGCTGGCGAAGCCATCTCGAACGCGCGCAATGGCTGTCGCGTGAGGGCTATCGGAAGATTCTGGAGCAGGCGGCAGCCAACAAGGCGTGAGGGTCACGCCACCCGATCAACGCTTGCCGGGCTTGATCGGGTAGTGAAGCAGAAGGCGATAGCCGCCGCGCATCATCTTGATACCGTGCGTGACCAGGCGGCGGGCCTTGTTCTTGCGAGGATCGCTCTCAAAGTCCTCCTTGGTGCCGCGAAAGCCGAGCAGGACTTCAGCGATGGTGCGATAACTTTCGCCATGCAGTCGGGCGTCGAGCGCGCGCAGGGACAGGATATGCCATTGCCGGAGTTGGGCGGGAACGGCCCGGAAGTCGGGACCGGGCGCGCGACCGTTGAGAGACCGCCAAAGACGGCGCGCAGCGTGGGCGCGCAGCTCCAGAAAGGAATCCATCGGCAGCGTGACAGCGTAGAACGCTGCCGCGTCGGGCACCGCCTTTGGCAGCCAGAATTGATGCGCGACGCCATCCACCTGCCAGATGCCGTGCCAGCCATCGGCCGCGCGGCGCATATCGAGGCCGTCGAGATGCGCCAACGTCAGTACCGGTTCGGTGTCGTCGTCCTTGTGATTGACGGGCGACAACATTACGGCTTGCGGTTGAAGGCGCGGACTCCAGATTGGCGAATGCTGCTCATGCGGCGCGTCTGGATCGCACGGGAAATCGCAAACCCCAGCGATGCGCGAACTCTTCGAGGTCGCGGGCATCTGTCCCTCCGGTCAATGCGATGGTCTGGCAGTCCCGACGATATTCGTCGTTGCGGCGCAGGTATTCCCAAGCGAAACCAGCGGCAGGGATGTGCTTTGTGTACCCGTATGCCGCCGGAGATCGCCAATCGATGCTGAGCATGGCGTCACCTCCCCAAGCCGGGATGCTGGGCAGCGCCCGGCAAAGAGAGGTTCAAGGATCGTTGGAAATAGAGAAGCCGCTCAAAGCAGATACCTTGAGCGGCTAACCCGATCATTCTTTGGTGTTTTTAGCTTAGCGACAGCCGGTGCTTTCGAGATGCCTGCCCTTATGAGCACGGACAGGCATTCACGTTCTCATCTGCTGGAAAACACATGCACCTCGCCATGCGCCGTCTCGATGGTGAACAGGTCGCCACCGATCTCAGCGTCGCGCGCCATCGCCTGCCAATCGACATAGTAGCGCAGCGCCTCGGGGATCGTGACGCTCTCTGAGGTCAATTCCTCCATATAGTCGGCGAGGCTGGCGTACTGACCATGATAGCAGTCTTGAAAGGCGGTTTCGGCTTGGTCCATGTCGCCACCGAAATGCCCCAGCAAGCCCGCGCCGAGTGCGCCATGCTCTGCGATGAAAGCGGCCATCCGCGCCACGCTGTCGATGCCGGCATATTCGGAAATGCTGACGCCCTCGAAGCCCTCATAGTCGTGAATGGCGTATTCCTCCGCATCCTCGACGGGGGAACGCGCAAGCATCGCGGTAATCTCGTCCCTGATCTGGTCGGCGTCCTGATCCGCGTCGATCCAAGCCCCATGCAGATAGCCGCTATTGTAAGCTGCAAGGCAGGCAACATAGATGCGGGGGGTGCTGTCGGATACGTTGGTCATGTCTCTGATCCTCGGGTCTGAAGGTCAGCGAAGCGGAACGCCGCGCCTGACCTTCTGGCCGTCGCCGAGACTGGGGTAGCAACGAGCAAGGGCGGCCGGGGCGGAGGGGGATCACCCGGCCTGCACAAGCCCTTTGGGCGCGGAAGGCTGGGGATACCGCCCCGGACGGTTCCACTTACCTTGCTGGCGCGAGGGCAACGCCCTTAGTAAAACCAATCAATCAGTCGCCGCTTCGCGGCGTCATTGTTAGGTTTCTGGCGCTGGAAACAGATGGTGCGCGAAGGGCCATCGGCCTTCGGTGACGACGCGAAGGCGCAAGCCGGTCGATGCCGCACTCGCCTTCGTTCGATCCCTGCCGGCAAAGTAGGCCACTGCGGCGCGGCGATAGCCGCGCCAGCCCGGAGGCGAACGCGCTTCCAAATTGACCGCTGTAGAGAGCCGGAGGGCCGCTATGAAAAAGCCCCGGCGCTCTTGCGCCGGGACCGTATTTCATACCTTCATGTCAACGGGCAAGCACGGGGCTGGAGGGCAACGGTGCGGCCAGTCGCATCAAAGCCGATACGCCAACGAAACCGCCGCCGACCAGACAGAAGATTTGCCGCCAGATTTCAGAGGGCACCGCCTCTTTGGTGATGCCATAGACCAGCGCATAGCCTGCGACGGCGGCGGGTGCGGCAAAGATCAGCGCCACAATCAAACGCAGGATGGGAGTGCGCAACGTCTCGAACAGCAGAGCGAGGATGCCAAACGCCACGCCAGCGGAAACGAGGCCGACCAGCCCGGCACCTATCACGCCGGAGCCGGTCTGATAGGCGAATTGCGCAGCAGTCAATCCGAGCATGAAGGGCAGAGCATAGACTGCGAGCTTATAGGCCACGACGCAAAGGACGGCGACTAGCGCCACGCTCATCAACATCACGGCTACCATGGTTCTGCTCCTTCACGGTCTGCGCGGATTGCCGTTGCGTCGCTCCTGCGGTTGGGCACGGGCAACATAATGCCAACCCGTGGCCCGTCTGTCGACCATCGGCGGCTTTTAGGTGTCATCTTGGAGGGCTATAGCGTAGGTGTAGTTCTCGGTTTCTTCGTCTCCCGCCCGCCATGGCGTCCAAAATAACATTCTCCTTCAGCTACTTGCGGCGTGATTTGGCTAACCGGTTAGCAGGGTTAGCCAAATTCTGTTCGTGATCCGTCCCGCCAATACGGGCCATGGCGTCTGTCGCAAGGCGGCGCTGGTCACGCTTCGCGGTGTAGCGCTGGACCTCTTTCGTAGTGCTGTGTCCGGTCACGGCCATGATCTGCGCTTCAGTGCATCCGGCGTCGGCGAGACGTGTCGCGGCTGATTTTCTCAGGCCGTGCGCAGAACAGTTCGCAACGCCGGCCGCGACGCACGCGGACCTGAACCAGTTCCCGAACCCGGCCGCCGTGAAACCGACACTAAATTGCGTCTGAAGGAACAGCATTTGCCCCCTAGGCAATTGGTCCAAGGACGCGTTCAATCGGGGATGAATGGGAATCTCCAGTTCGGCGCCGGTCTTCTCTTGTTTCACGCGGATGAAGCCGTCCCCGCTCAGGTGCTGACGCCCCATCTGACGGACGTCGCCGGATCTCTGAGCGGTGTAGAGCAATAGGTCAAAAGCGAGACGCTCGCGCGTGCCTAGGCGCCAATGCTTCTCAAATCTGCTGATCTCGGCTTCGGTCCAAGTGTGGAAGCCATCAGATTCGTATTTCAGCGGCTTCACGCCGGTCGCCGGATTGTCCCCGCGTATCTGACGTTCCACGGCGAAGGCCATAAGCCATCGCAGGACCTTGATTAGATTGTTCGCGGCGGCCGGACGATCCTTCAGCTTATCGCGCATCGCCAGGATATGGCGTTGCTGAAGCGAGGCGACAGGCAGGTCCCCGTGATCGTTTCGCAGCCGTTCGATGATTCCCTTGTATGTTGCGCGTGTTGTCGGGCGCAGCTGTGCCCATTCGGCGGAAGCGTAGGCCGTGACGACTAGGTGATATCGACATTCAGGATTCTCAGACGCTGAGATGTCTGATTCATAGGGCTCCGTTCGATGGACGGAGCCCTTTTGATGTCAGCCAAGCGCTACGAGTTGAGCCAGGTTCAGTGGGAGCGGATCGCGGACCTGCTGCCGGGCAAGGCGGGCGATCCTGGGCGGACTGCCGCCGACAACCGGCTGTTCGTCAACGGGGTGCTGTGGGTGCTGCGCTCGGGGGCGCACTGGTGCGATCTGCCCGAGCGCTATGGACGCTGGAAGACGCTGCACAAGCGCTTCAGCCGATGGTCGAAGGCCGGGGTGTGGGATCGGGTGTTCGCCGACCTGATCAAGGACCGTGACAATCAGTACCTGATGATCGACAGCACCTTGGTCCGAGCCCACCAGCAGGCGGCGACCGGAAAAGGGGGGCCTCGGATCAGGCTCTGGGGCGCTCCCGAGGCGGACTGACCACCAAGATCCACATGGCCGCCGACACCCTCGGCCGGCCGATCCGGTTCATCCTAACCGCCGGCCAAAGCGGCGACGCCCTGGCCGCGCCAGCCCTGCTGGAAGGCTTTCGCCCCCGCGCCGTGCTGGCCGACAAGGCCTACGATTCCAACGCCCTGCGCCAACTCATCGCCGACGCCGGCGCGCAAGCCGTCATCCCCTCCAACCGCACTCGCAAGGTGCTGATCGCCCACGACATTGAAGCCTATCGCGCTCGTAACCGCATCGAGCGTTGCTTCTCAAAGCTCAAGCACTTCCGACGCTTCGCCACCCGCTACGATCGCAGAGCCATTCACTTCCTAGGCTTCGTTCACCTCGCCGCCGCCATGATCTGGATGCGATGAATGTCGATTCCACCTAGAGCCGGGCACACTCAAGATCCTGCCGGCCGGGTGTGACATAAAATTCGCTACGCCCCCGGTCGCTCGGCAAACCGCTGAGTTCGTCGCTCACCAGATTCGCGCCATCGCGGCGGGATTGGGCGTGCCGGCGCACCTAGTTTCAGGCGATCTTCGCGAGGCCAACTATGGCTCGCTACGCGCGGCTATGGTCGCCTTCCGCCAGAAGGTCGAACAGATCCAGTGGGGGACATTCATCCCTCAGGCTTGCGACCCCGTTTTTGAGCGCGTCGTCACAACGGCCGTGCTGGTCGGCGACTTGGACGCGCCGGAATATGAGCGCGCCTTTGCGGACTACGTCAGCGCTGAGCATTATCCGCCGGCCATGCCTTGGATCGACCCGGCCAAAGACATGGCGGCCATTCGCGAGGCGCTCGCGCTGAGACTCATGAGCCGCCGGCAAGCCGTCGCTGAGCGTGGCTATTCAGTCGAAGCGCTGGACGCCGAAATCGCCGCGGATCATGCCCGCGAAGCCGCGCTTGGCATTACCCAAACCATCAATCCGACCGCCGCCCCGAATCCTAAACCGCAGGGAGGCGACGATGCCGACGGCACTTGAACTTGAGACGCGCCAGGCGCCGTTCTCGCCCGCGTCATGGAATGCTGAGGCGAGAACGATTGAGGCCTTAATCAGCACTGGCGCTGACGTTCAGCGCCGCGACGCCAAGGGCCCCTTCATTGAGCGCTTGGACCTGGCCGCAATCGATCCGGCCAGCCTCGCCGGTATCCCTGTGCTGGACGGCCACCGCCAAACCGGAAGTGAGCACGTGGTCGGCGTGGTCGAGAGCGCGCGCCGTGAAGGCGCCAGCTTGGTCGCGATCATCCGATTGTCCGGGGCCGATGACGTTCGGTCGACCGTCCTGAAGGTTCAGGAAGGCGTCTTGCGCGGCGTGTCGGTCGGCTACGTCGTCACCCGTTGGACCGAGTCCAAAAATCCTCAATCCAAAATCCCCCTTCGAACCGCCGTCGAATGGACCATCCGCGAGGTCAGCCTGGTCGGCATTCCCGCCGATCCGGAGGCCCGCATTCGCAGCGAGAAAGAGCTCATGCCTGACGAAATCACTCCCAATGGCGGCGCCGGCGAAACGCCGCCGATGACCCCGGCTGCCACGGAAACCCGTGCGGACCTGAACGCGCAAATCCGCAGCCTTGCCGAGACGGCCGGCCTGGATCGGGTGTGGGCAGATGCCCAGATCGACGCCGGCGCCGACATCGGATCCGCCCGTTCGGCGGCTCTGGACGCGGTCATTGAACGAACCTCAGGCGTCGGCGGCATTCGCATCCATGTCGGCGCGGACAATACGGATCCAGCGATCATCGTGGCCCGGCAGGCTGAAGCGCTGGCGCAGCGCATGGGTGGCCCGGCCGCTTCGGAACCGGCGCAACAATATCTGCAACTCGGCTTCGTCGATTTCGCCCGTGATGCGCTGAGCCGTTCCGGCGTCAGTGTTTCAGGCCTGAGCGCCGAAACCATCCTGACGCGGGCGATGCACACGACGTCGGATTTCCCGCTGCTGCTGGAGCAAGGCGGTAATCGCGTGGTGAGCAACGCCTATCAGGTCGCAGCTTCGCCGCTGGTCCAGTTGGCCGTTCGGCGCACGGTCTCCGATCTTCGCGACGTCACCGTCCTGAAGGCCGGCGAAATGTCGCCGCTGAAAAAGGTCAACGAGGCCGGCGAGATCAAGAGTGTCAGCATGGGCGAGGCGGCCGAAGGCTACGCCATCGAAACCTATGGCGGGATTTTCAGCCTGTCCCGCAAACTGCTGATCAATGACCAATTCGGGGTCTTTGGTCAGTCGGCGGCCCGTCTGGGCACGGCCGCGGCGCAGGCCGAAGCCGACGCCCTGGTTTCGCTGCTGACTCAGTCGTCTGGCGCGGGTCCGGTCATGTCGGACGGCAAGCGTCTGTTCCACGCCGATCACGGCAACCTCGCCGCGTCGGGCGCTGCGCTGGACGTCGCCACCCTCAGCGCCGGCCGCCAAGCCATGCGGACGCAGAAAGGTCTGGACGGCGTTTCGCCCGTCGGCGTGCGGCCCGCGATTCTCGTGGTCGGTCCCGCTCAGGAAACCAAGGCTGAGCAAATCCTCGCAACGCTGAACGCCACTTCGGTTTCAGACCAGAACCCCTTCGCGGGTACGCTGACGTTGATCGTGGAGCCGCGCATCACCGGCAACGCCTGGTACCTCTTCGGAGACAAGGCTACGGCCCCCGTTCTGGAAATGGCTTATCTCGCCAGCGCTTCAGGCCCTCAGATCGCCACCCGTGAAGGTTGGGAAGTATTGGGCCGCGAGTTCCGGGTGACGCTGGACCTGGGCGTCGGGGCCACTGACTGGCGCGGCGCGTACCGCAACCCGGGCGCCTAAGGTCATGGCCACGCTCGCTGAACAGATTGCTGAGGCCGAGGCCGCGTATCACGCCCTGCAGACCGGCAAGGCTGTGGTCGAAGTCCAGGATTCGAACGGCGAGCGGGTCCGCTACTCCCAAGCCAATGCCGGGCGGCTAGCCGCATACATCGCTGAACTGAAGCGGCGCATCGCGGGGGCCGCCCGGCCCACCACAATCCTTTTTCGAACTTCGAAAGGCATCTGAGATGCGTAATTTCGTTCAACCGGGGAACACCCTCGATTTCGTCGCTCAGTCGGGGGGCGTCGTTTCCGGCGCTACCGTCAAAAAGGGCGCTTTCATCCACGTTTCGGCGACTTCGGCCGCCGAAGGCGAGACCTATTCGGGCGACCTGGTCGGCGTTTTCGAACTGGCCGCCAAAACGAACCAGGCCTGGACTCAGGGCGATGTGCTCTACTGGGACGATACGGCAAAAAACTGGACGAAGACGGCCACGGACAACTTCAAAGGCGGCGCCGCAGCCGCCGACAAGGCCAGCGCCGCGGCGACTGGCCAAGTCCGGCTGACTCCGACTATCTGACTATGGCGCGTCGGGCTGCGGCCTTTTCCCAAGCTGACTACACCCGCGCCGCTAAGGCTGCGGCGGCCGTCGGCTATGCGGTGAAGATTGGGCCCGACGCGATCACCCTTGTTCCGTCTTCGGCTGAAGCTCAGAATTCGGCGACTGCCGAGTCTGGCGGGGAGGCGCAAGGGAGCAATCCATGGGACGCGGTCTGTCAGTGATCGGCTTTCCCAACGCGAGTTCATTCCGCGATCGGCACGGAAAGCTGCGCTTCCGCTATCGCGCCAAAGGCTCGCCCACCATCTACTTGAAGGGCCTGCCTGGCTCGCCAGAGTTCGCAGAGTCGTACGAAGCAGCTCGCAATGGACGTCGCGCGCCGATCGGATCGGGTCGGACGAAGCCCGGATCTCTGAGCGCCCTAGGTGGAATCGACATTCATCGCATCCAGATCATGGCGGCGGCGAGGTGAACGAAGCCTAGGAAGTGAATGGCTCTGCGATCGTAGCGGGTGGCGAAGCGTCGGAAGTGCTTGAGCTTTGAGAAGCAACGCTCGATGCGGTTACGAGCGCGATAGGCTTCAATGTCGTGGGCGATCAGCACCTTGCGAGTGCGGTTGGAGGGGATGACGGCTTGCGCGCCGGCGTCGGCGATGAGTTGGCGCAGGGCGTTGGAATCGTAGGCCTTGTCGGCCAGCACGGCGCGGGGGCGAAAGCCTTCCAGCAGGGCTGGCGCGGCCAGGGCGTCGCCGCTTTGGCCGGCGGTTAGGATGAACCGGATCGGCCGGCCGAGGGTGTCGGCGGCCATGTGGATCTTGGTGGTCAGTCCGCCTCGGGAGCGCCCCAGAGCCTGATCCGAGGCCCCCCTTTTCCGGTCGCCGCCTGCTGGTGGGCTCGGACCAAGGTGCTGTCGATCATCAGGTACTGATTGTCACGGTCCTTGATCAGGTCGGCGAACACCCGATCCCACACCCCGGCCTTCGACCATCGGCTGAAGCGCTTGTGCAGCGTCTTCCAGCGTCCATAGCGCTCGGGCAGATCGCACCAGTGCGCCCCCGAGCGCAGCACCCACAGCACCCCGTTGACGAACAGCCGGTTGTCGGCGGCAGTCCGCCCAGGATCGCCCGCCTTGCCCGGCAGCAGGTCCGCGATCCGCTCCCACTGAACCTGGCTCAACTCGTAGCGCTTGGCTGACATCAAAAGGGCTCCGTCCATCGAACGGAGCCCTATGAATCAGACATCTCAGCGTCTGAGAATCCTGAATGTCGATATCACCTAGCGCACGCCTACCCGGTGCCCGAACGGCGAACACCCAGAACCTCGAGGGGCTAGTGGCCCGGCGCGAGGCCAATCTCGCCGACAAGCGTCGGCGCTACGCTGCAAACCCACGGGACGGGATTCTTCGCGGGCAGGTGTACTTCGCCGAACAAGGTCTGCGGACGGCTCAGACGCAACTCGGGCTGAGTCGCTTGCGCGACGGGAGCGCGTCTTTTCTCCAGGACTCCACCCCGGCGCGTGACACGACTCTTGATCCGCCTCGCGCTGCGAACTCGAGCCGGGCCGATAATTCAGCAGCTCGCGAGGCGGCGCGAAAAGCTGAGGCGCAGCGTGAGTTCGTTATCGGACTCCAGGCCGAAAACGACGCCCGTAAATTCCAACTCACATTGATTGGCCAGCAGGAACGGGCGGCCAAGGTTGCGGAGGCGATTCGCACCGCTGAACTTCAGGCGCAAGCCGTAGGACTGGATCTCACTCAGACGCAACGTGAAGCGATCGCCCAAACGGTCGGGGACCTTCACGACGCCGAAATGGTGGATCGCGCCAGGGTGGCGATCGCTCAGACGGCGCGGGATCTTGCGCAGGCCAGGGGTCAGGTTGAGACTGAGGCGGCGTATGTCCAGCGACGGCTCGCTGAGGAGCAACTCACCTTAGAGACCGCCATCGGACTCGAGCGTGCGCAGCAACTTCAGCAGTTGTACCAGGCCGAAGACGCGGCCCGGCGCCGCCAGGCCGCTGAAAAAACCCTCAGCGACCTGGGCGGCTTGCGGTCGGACATTCAGGACCGCATCGAATTTCTGCAGTCCGTGGGACAGAACGCCGAAGTCGCAAGGCTTACCGAAAGTTTGGCCAGGGTGGATGACGCCATGGTCGCCGCAATCGACCATGCCGTTCAGATGTGGACGGCGATCGGCGGCCCGGAAGCAGAGAGCGCCATCCTTCGCTTGCTAACCACCCGCGATACGATCGCCGATGTCGGCGGGCGAGCCTTCATCACTGGCGAACAGATCAATCAAATGATCATCGGAGGGGGCGTTCAAGCCTTCGATCGATTTGCCCAGTCTCTCGCCGACGGCGCCGGCGCATTCGAAAGCCTACGAGACTCGTTTCTCCAGTTCGCAGCCGACTTCCTTCGCCAGATCGCAATGATGATCGCACAACAAGAGATCCTGAACGCGCTGGGTATTGGCGATCCGGTCAAGGGCAAGGGCGGCGGCAAGGGCGGGGTCATCGCCAACTTCATCACTGGGTTGTTCCGCCACGGCGGCGGCTTGATCGGCACGGGCGGCGGTGGACGCACGATCCCCCTGGCAGCCATGGCCGGTGCGACCCGTTATCACACAGGCGGGATCATTGGCCTGAAGCCAAACGAAGTGCCAGTGGTGGCCCTGCGCGGCGAGGAAATGCTGACCGAAAGCGACCCGCGGCACCGGAAGAATCTTGGGCGGGGCCAAGGTGGCGGCACCAAGATCATCAACATCTTCGATCCGGCTGAGTTGTTGGATCGGGCCCTGGCGACCGAGGCGGGCGAGCGGGTGCTGCTGAACTACGTCTCCCGCAACAGCGGGGCGTTTAAGGCAGCGATTGGCTAGTCGCCCTTCCCTTCGCGCCGCTTCAGTTCGGATTCGACCGCTTCGCGGATAAACGCCGGCCGGCGTCGTGAACCGGCGATCGCGTCGATTCGATCGATCACCGCCTTGGAAAGGCGAATCTGGATTTTCTCAAGGTTCAATGCGGGGCGGCCCATGTGCATCCTCTACGACAAATAAACACCAGCGTCTATTGACGACATAAACGATGGCGTTTAATGAGTCCTTATCGCCGTTTGGGCGCGCATCGGAGCTTTCGTCATGACCACCAATCTTTCTTTCGTCGTCGCAGACCAGACCGGCGCCCGCCGCGACCTTTGGGCCGTCTCGCCATCGGGCGACTATGCGGACGAATGCGCCACCGGGCGCGCCTATGCGGACGAAATCCGTGCTGAAATCGAGGCTGGCAATCCGGCGATCCTGGGCCACGTTGTGCAAGCCATAGCCGGCCGCCCGTGGTCAGGAATCGAGGTCGGCTTTTTCCATCGCATTGCTGAGACTTCGGCTTAACACGGATTTGGTGAATTACACTTTATTATCAAGCTTTTAATTCATCCTGGCGACCGCCAAGACTCGCCGATGGAAACTGATTTCCCCGGCCCGATCGCGTTCGTTCGTATGAAAGAACTGGTCGACCGATGCGGCATCAGCAAGGCTGAGATTTATCGGCTGATCAAGCTGGGCAGGTTTCCGCGCCAGCGCCGATTATCTCACAAGGTCTCGGTCTGGGTCAGATCGGACGTCGAGGAATGGCTTAATCGACGAGCCTCAGGCGAGCGGCTAAGTTGAACCGTAGGCCAAGTAGCGAATGGAGCGGACGATGACCGACAAGTTTACGGTAGGCGACCTTCGACGCCATCTCAGCGGCTATGCCGATGATATCGAACTTGAGTTCGCGGGCGGGGTCACGTTCTACCGCCTCAAGGGCTGGGGCGACGACGGTGTGGTGCTGGAATTCAATGAAATGCAGGCCGACTTGTCTCCGGAAACCCGAAAATCGATCAAGGTCGCCTTCTGCCACAGCGAGCCTTTCGAAGGCTTGGCGTCTGTCGCTTACGTGCCGCGAATTTAACCAGGGGGTGGTAGCTTCCTTAACAATCTCCTATATCATACCTCGGAACGAACCCGGAACGGGGCAGCGAAATTTCGCCTGTGCCGTTCTCGATTCACGAAAGGAGGTGTTCCATGACTGATCATCCATCAGCCGCTATCGCGAACGCTTTCGTCGATCTCGCGGATCGACCCCTGCCCCAGATGAAGCTGCATAAGCTCACCTACATGGCGCATGGCTGGAACCTCGCGATCACAGGTGAACGGCTCGTCGCAGACGCTCCCGAAGCTTGGGACAACGGACCTGTCTTCCGGAAAATCTGGGACCGAATTCGTGACTATGGGTTTGACCGACAAGGTCATATTTTGATGACCAATGGGCGCCCCTTCAAAGCCGACCTAACCCCGAAAGAGCGGAAGGTTTTGGAACACGTTTGGAATAAGTACAGCAAGTTCTCTCAGTATGATCTGTCTGACATGACCCACCAGCCCGGTACGCCGTGGACTGAGGCCTATTTCGAGCGCGGTCGGAACGCGAAGCTTTCTGACAAGGTCATTAAAGAGCACTACAAACAGCTGGCGTTGGCTGGTCGTGCCGCCAGCTGACGAGGATGTCAGCCTTCAGGATCTCGACCGCGCTCCGGTAAGCTTGGAGCCGGTAGAGAGTCCTGCTGCACCCGGTGACGTTGAGAAACTTCGTGACAGATTTACCGAGGTCACTGAGGAAAACGTCGCTCTCAAACAGGAAGTTGACGAGCTCAAGAAGCGTGTTCGGACGGCCGAAATCCTAGACGCGCTGATAGCGCCATACGCCGAACGCGCCTTTGCTTTCATGTGTGCGTACAGTTCAGCCGTTGGCTTCATTTTGCTCCTTTCCGGAAGCGAAACTACCCGATTTAACCTCGATACTGAGGTACTCGTGCTTTTGGTGGGAAGCACTGCCGTCACTGTCATCGGGCTGGTCGGCATGGTCCTCACCGGCATTTTCGTTGGTGCACGAAAAAGGCAGTGATGACGGCGGAGTGCTTCCAATTTTCACCGCGAACGCCCGATCGTCCCCCGTCCAGACCACAGCTCATTCGCGAAAGCCATCGGCCACCCGATTAACCGCGCGATAGTGGTCGTCGCAGGGTGAAACCGCGCGCGTATGCCGATCAAGATCCGATGCGCCTCCCGCAACTCGGCAATGTCGCGCTCATGGGCGATCTTCCGCTTCGGCGATCTCATTGCCCGCGGTCGACGCCCAGGCGCCGCATCTCCAATTCGGCGTTCATGCGCGCGATCGATCCTGGATAGCGCCGCTCTAGTTCGTTCAGGGCGGTGCGGATGCCCGCCCACGCGTCAGACCGACGAAGGTCCAGGCCGGCGGCGATACGGGCGACAGAGTCGGACTGGGGGCTTTCCATGTGTTCCTCCGATACTCCGACCTAGCGTCAGTAATGCCAAAGCGGTTGCAGGCGCTCAAGAACAGATCACGAACATTCTTGTGGATGGCCCCGCGCGGAAGGGTTGCGCGGCGCCGCGAACTACGTCCAACTCAGCCGCAGAACGAGGTTATGCTCGAACAGTGACAAGCGCTCAGGAGGCGCGACGACGATGCAAAACGGGCTCTATGGCGTTCACTTCATCACGCCGCTGGGCGTCGGCGCGGGCGTTGTCGTTCTTCGCGATGGGAAGGTGCAAGGCGGGGATGCCGGAATCTATTACGACGGCACCTATTCGATTGAAGGCGACAAGTTCTCGGCCAACCTGCGAACGGATCGGCATACGCCCATTCCCGGCGTCGTGTCGGTGTTTGGCGTCGACAAGGTGGACATCATTCTGAAAGGCCAGTTTGTCGGAACGGTCGCGACAGTTGAAGGCACATCGCCTCAGGCACCGGGGCTCACGTTTCAGGCGACGCTGAAAAAGCTGGCGGACTAGTCGCGCATGAACGTGCCAAATCTTGCAGATTGGATCATTGCTGCCGCGACAGTCACGACCGCCATTCTCACTGGCACCGGAGGCATTGCCGCCTGGCTGACTCTACGTCGGGAAAAGATCCGGGATCTTCCCATCATTGAGCGCGTCGCGGAATGGCGTGGAGACTACATTTCGCTGAGGCTGATCTGCCGAAATCGCCTTCCGGAGACTTTGACTCTGGATCGACTCGCCATTCGAAAGCCGCGGACATTCACCATTTCCCCGCCCACAGACTCAGGGCTCGTTCCCTTTGACCCCGATCCCCCCGTGCGGGGCACCAGTTCGTCAATGGACACCCCACACTCAGTTGAAGCACGCGGGACGGTGCGGGAACTTGCAAGACGATCTGACACCGCACACTGGGCTTTCGCCATCTGGCCCACCGCTGACTGGAATGGTGGGCCGATTGTTCTCGAACTGAGGCTGTCTAGCCGGGCCGAAACATTGAGAAATCGTCGCTTCCGTATCAAGTTGCGCGTGCCGAAAAAGCAGGTGACCTAGCGCATCAGAAACGGCGACCGGATCACTGACGGATGCTGCTTCAGCGAAGCCTCGGCAGTCGCCAACGCCTCCGCCCGCTGATCAGGACTGACGGCAATCATCTGACGGGCGGCGAGCGCATAGACGGTCGCGTCCAAGCATTCCGCTCGGCGCCCCATGATGCGCTCAAACCGACGAACCGGCCGGCCCGCTACATAGCGCGTCACCCGGCGCTCAGACGTCAGTTCCTCATAATAGCGGGCGTCTAGGTCCGCGCTGAAGCGGATCGATTCCGGAAGCTTCAACCGGTTCGCCAAGTTCGCCTTCACTGTGTCGACGCCGACGGTCACCAGGTTGATCCGCTTATGCGCCTGCGGTGACACCTTCGTCATTGGAAGCGTGCCGGCCTGCCCTTTGATCGCGAAAATCCGGCGACCCGCCCGTGGGCGGCAGAAATCATAAACGATATCCATTGCGCCGCCGTCGCCCGAGTCGATGAACGCGGCGTCGACCTTCAGGCGGCCACCGTTCGGATGCGGCCATGTTTCCTTCAGCGCGTCGTCAAGTTCGGCCCAGGTGTCGTTATCGACGGACGGGCCCCAGACCACGCGCGCGTCTAAGATCAGCGCCACGTCGTCGGCAGTGTGGCCGCCATAGACCAGCTCAAGGCGATCGTCCTGGACGTCGACGCCGACGGTGACGAAAAGCACTTCCGCGGGGATGGCCGACAACCCGAACGGTTCGGCTCGCTTGGCCAGTTCGCCTTCATCCGCGACTTCGCCGACGTCGGACCACGTCTCGGCGAGGATCGTATTGACGAACACCTTCAGCTTGTGCGGCCCGGCCTTTGCCGCCTCGCGCTTCGCCTCAAGAAACTGAGCGGCTAGCACGCCCCAACGGGCCTTCGGCAACGTGCTGACGAGCGCGTTGATCCTGAAGCCGGCATGACCTTGGACTTGCGGCCGGGTGATGCGCCATTCGCCGGCGTCCACCATCGTCGCCTTCAGCCGTTCAGGGATGCGCGCGAGGCAATGCGGGCATTCGTATTCTGCCGTCTCAGGTTGATCCTTCGCCCACTTGATATGCGCCCAGCGGATCTCATTGAACGCGCCACATTTCGGACATGGAACCTCGAAAATCCGCTGATCAGACGCTTCGTAGCGGCTGGCCACGTTGGACGTCAGCGCGTCCGTTGGGGTCGACCCGGCGATGATCTTCGCGTTGCCGTAGGAGAAGGCCCGATTTTCGGCGAGCGTCAGCGCGTCACCCTCCCCGCCCGGCGCCATCGCGTCGACTTCATCCATGATGATGATGCGCGAGGTGTGACCGCGAAGGTTCCGTTCAGACTTCGCTGAAACCACCTTCAGCGAGCCGCCCGGGAAGTGCTTACTGCGAAGGGTGTTGCGGCCGGACTCGTCCAAGTCATCGCTCAGCACGTTCGTCAGGATCGGCGTCGCGGCGAACGTCTTTTCCAAGCCGTCGACCACGAAGTTTCGCGCGTCATCGTCCGTGGGGAGAACGGCCAGGATCGGCGCCGGGTCATTGGCGATGAAGTTTCCGACCGTCGCGGCCAGCAAAGTCGACAGGCCGATGCGGACGGACTTCATGAGCGTGACCCGCTCAAGCGTTGGATCGCTGATCGCGTCCGCAATGCCGCGTTGATACGGCCATAGCCTCACGCGGCCGGGCGTGGCGCTGACGTCTTCAGGGAGTCGCAGTTCCTTCTCAATCCAGTCGGCGAGTTGCATTCGCGGCGGCGGACGAAGGGCGCGAAGGGCTTCGGCACGGAGTCCGGCCAGCGTGTCAGTCATCGGCGCCGGCCTCCGCCAAGTTGATCAGTGCATCGCGTACTTCACGGTCGACCGCGTCGGCGTCGGAACGGGACAGGTTGAGCCGATCGGCGACGCGCGCCGGCACCGCCAGCAGGGCGGCGCGCACCTCGCGCACGACCCCGGACCAGGTGCGCGCGACTTCTTCCCTATGGACCAGCTCGCCGCGCATCCTGGCATTCTGCAGTTCGGCTTTATCGGCAGCGGCCTTCGCCTTCCGGGTGTTCTCAATCTTGAGATCGTCCTGGACGGCAACGCCTCTAGACGCTCGGTCGCTCACCCACTGGCAGTAGCGTCGGACCGAGTCCTGCAGGTCGTATCTTCCGCGACCTACCCGCTTGATCACGCCATCAGCGACAAGCTGATTGATCCGGCGCGCGCCGACGCCAATCCAATCGCTCAGTTCGGCCGCTGAAACTCCCGCCCCAGAAATCGCCGCTGAGACCGCTTCGTCGGCGGTAGGCGTCACGGGTCGCGGCGCATCGGCGACCGCCTCAGGCGAGCCGGAATCGAGGCCTAACAGGACCATGATGTCTGGGGGCAGGTTTTTCGAATCCGAAATCATCTGGAAAATTTCTGTAGCGAGCGAAAAGCCGGGGTCAGCGCGACCCCCACCCGGCGCCCCATGGGAAGGACCCGCGGACCACGGGTGAAGTTGGATTTAGATCGATGATCCGGACTGCCTCGGCGAGGCGGACTCCCGGACCCCCCTAAAGGGGGGTGTCCGTTCGGTCCGCCCCACCGCAACGGGCTGGCGGACTCAGTCCGGGCGAGTCCGCCCTGAGTCCGGGCCTCAGTCCGCATCGGTCATCTCGGGCGAAATGACGGCCGGCCGCACGCGATCGCCATCGGTTTCGATGCGCCCTTGAGCGGTTAGGCGCTCAATGAGCCGACGGATAATCCGCTTCCTGCTGTCCAAGGTCTCGGCTGCTGAGACCGCAAGGCTATTTGCGCAAGCCTCTCGCCAAGCGCTCACATCAACCCAGTCCGGACCGAGTCCGTTCGAGTCCGCCAACCGCTCAAGGAGCTGTAGCGCTGCCTTCTCCGGCGTCACCTTGGGGGGTTTGGCTGCGAGGCCTCCGGTGAGTTCGGCGACCAGGGCTGCGGTGATCGCGTCATTGTCTTCATCGAAGCCAAGCGTCTCGGTTGCGATCGTGAAGGCAATGTCTCGCTCGCAAGTGCCGTTTCGGTTCTTAGTCAGCGCGCCGCGGACAATGCCCTGATCGTCCCGGCTGACGTGCATGGCCATGTCCAACGCGCCGTTCAGCAGACTATGGCCCCGGGGCGTCTTACCCTCCGCTTTAGTGTCGTGGTGGATAAGGACCACCGCGGCGCCCCACTGAGCGAGCGACCGGGCGACCGCGACGACGCGCCCCATGGCGTTAGCGTCGTTTTCCTCCAACCCGGGGAATGACATCGCCAATGTGTCGATGAAGACCAGCGCCGGCTTCCGATCCTGAACGGCGCTTTGCAGGGCCTTGAGGTCCGGACTGTCATCGCTCAGCAGGTCGCTGACACCTTCAATCAGCGTAAAGCCGGGCGCGTCGTCGTGGCGGATCTTTAGCGCTGTGACGCGACCGCGCATCCCGTGCGGATCTTCAGCGGCGACGTAGAAGACCAGCCCCGGCTTCGTGCGCATTCCGAACGCTTCGCGGCCCTGAGCGGTCGCGTACCCGATGTGGGGGGCGATGAGGCTTTTACCGGCGCCAGGCGCGCCGAAGATGCATCCGATGTCCCCGGGGGCGAGAATGCCTTTCACGACGTAGCCACGTGATGGCGAGGACTCGCATTCCGAAGGCGTCAGGAACGTCAAGCGTGACGGCTTGGCGGCCGCGGGCGATTTCGCTTCCCAACCGAACCGCTTTGCGAGTTCGAACATCGTCCCGATGCCGACGCGTCGCGCGCCCTGATCGCTGAACGATTTCCAGGTGCGCCGCTGGTCACGGGCATTGAACTTGTCGCTCGCCTTCGACCATTCGGACCAGACGGCGAACCCATCGTCCGACCCGCGGGACTCGGCATGAATGGCCATGCCGACGGTAAGCCAATCATCGCGATCTTCTGACGGAATGACTGCGAGGGCGCCGCGGATCCGTGGCCAGTTCGGTTCGATCAGGGACCACAGATCGTCATCGTCTTCGTCAGCGACGGGATCCGGCCGACTCTCGCTGCGACCGGTGCGGGGAATGTCGTCGGCGTGATCGATCGCGCGCCCGTCGACCACCTCAACGGCATGGTCCGGTGCGGCGCCCACGGCGCCGAAATAGTAGGCCTGAGACCGGGTGAAGGATTCCTTGGCCAGGATGCCGCCAAGGGCGCCGTTCAGCCGCTCGCACAGGGCGCGCCGTTCATCGGGCGACATGGGCGCCGACGTCGGCGCCAGGACCCGCCAACGCGGCGCTGCGGCCGTGTGACTCGGCGTTGTGTAGATAACTGCGCCGACATCGGCGCTACGCAACCGCTCAACGGCTTCCGCGACGCTGACTTTGCCGGCGTCGTAATCCCCCTCTACACCGTCGACGGTTATCAGGTTGTCGTCATGGCGCAGGGCGCCCTTGTCCGTCGCCGCATCGCCGAAGGTGGCGAGCTTCATCCAGGGCAAGGCGCCCTTGGACGGCGCCCGGGTCTCACGGATGCGTTCGGCGAACTGGCGCAGCGTGACCGTCTCGCGCCACTGGCGCGTCGCCTTGGCGTCGGCAAAACGGGTCACTGCCAACGGCCGATCTAGGGGGCCTTGCGTCGAATTCGGTTTTCCGTAGAATTCGGGTTGAGGCTCGCCAGCTTCGTAAAGACTTGAGACGCCGTCCCGGGGACCAGCCGGGGCGGCGTTTCGCGTTTCTGGCGGGCCAGGGAGCCCCAGTAGTTCGAGGATGTCAGGCGAGAAGGCGGTAGCCATCGCCGGAAATTCCCCTTTGGGTTCAAATCCCGCGCCTCGAGGGGTTAGCCGCTGTAAGGTGTTGTTTTCGCGAGGGAGGGCAATGCCCACCCTGTCCGCCATGGCCGAAACGCTCAGAACATATAGGGCGCCCACATCACGGCGATCGTGCCGAACACGCCCAGTGCGGTGAAGGCGGTCGCCGCCAGAACCAGAAGGGCCACGAAAACCCTGAAGGCCCCGCTGCGGCCGCGGCCGGCGGCGAAATAGATTTCCAGAAGCGCCAGCGGGATCAAATAGCTGCCGAAGACCAGGACGATGTCGGCCGGGCCGGACAGGGTCTGGGTCATGCCGACCGGCCCGTGGTTGATCAGCACCCAGCCCATCAGGCCGACACGCAGGAACCAGACCCCGCTGGCGGCCATGAAGGTCCGCATCGCCCACTGACGGTGGCTGTCGAAGCGCCGCCTCAGGGCCTGCCGCAGGGCCAGAGCGCCGAAGACCAGGATCAGGATGGCGTCCAGAAGGATCGCGACGGCCGAGATTGACGACAGATAGGTCCCGCGCACCAGGGTCAGCCAGACGCCGCTGAGCGCCATCACCGCGGCGAGGAACAGAAAGATCCGTCCGGTCCAGCGATGCAGACGCGGTCGCCTCTGGCGCAGCTGGGGCACGAGCTGCATCAGGCCCGCCAAGGTCATCACCGCCGCCAGCAGGACATGGGCGGCGAACACGGCGTTGCCCACATCGTCGCCGCCGACATAGCCGTCGATCAGGGGCTTGTCGTTCCAAGCGGCGAAATTCCCGATCGCCGTCCGAACGCCGTAGAACAGCAGGATGAAGCTGATGAAGGCGATCTGGCCGACAGCGGCGATGATGAACCAGGCGGCGGCGCTGCGCCTGAGCAGGGCGGCCGTCGGGTTGGACGGCTGGAAGGTCTTGAAGGACATGGAAACTCCGGATCGAGCGAAGACGCCCAGGCCCGATGGAGCCAAGGCGCGCGCCCCGTCTCGCCGATTTGGAATTCGGCCGGAAATCGCCCTTCGGCACGGTTTATCCGGCGCTGGACAGGCGCGACGGCGCGCGCCATCACCGGCGGGTCCAGAGGAAGCGGATGTTCACGACTGACCTGAAATCCGGGGCCTTCCTTAGAGGGCGGCGCCTGGCGCCGGCGTCCATGCCGGACCGCCTGCCCGCCCATGCCGTGATCGCGGCGACATCCTTTGTCGCCTATATCCTGGCGCGCCTCGCCGAGGGGCCTGTCTCGGCGGGATTCGCCGCCTTCGGCGTCTCGGCCTGCGGATGGGCCTGGCTTCTGGCGCGAGCCCTGTTCGATCCGGCGCGCCACGACGCGGCCTGGCCGCGGCTGGTCGTGGGCGTGCTGACGGTCGCGGGCGCCGTGTCCGTCCTGGCGCCGGACGGAGGACTGACCGCGCGTGTCGCGGACAACCTCTACGCCCTGAGCGGGTCGGCGGCCCTGATCCTGACCCTGGTCGAGCCGTTCCAGCGTCATGGTTGCGCCCTGTCGCGGGCCGAAACGCGTTTCAGGATCGCCTTCGGGTTGGGTTTCGCCCTGCTGGCCGGGGTCTCGGTGATCGGGATCTGGATGACGCCCGAGCCGATCCAGACGGTTTCGGCCGTCATCAGCCTGGCGGGCGCCGGCGCGGCGACCGCCTATCGCCTGCGCCACCCCCTCCGCGCCGCCGCTTCGCCCCCCGCGCCGCGAAAGCCCGCCACCGACGAGGACCATCACCTGGCGGCGCGCCTGCTGAGGCTTCTTCAGGACGAGGCGATACACACCGACCCCGACCTGCGGATCGGCGATGTGGCCGACCGGCTGGGCCAGCCGGAATACAGGGTCTCGCGCTGCATTAGCGCCGGCCTGGGGTTCGCGAACTTCAACCGGCTGATCAATCACCACCGCATCGCGGACGCCCAACGATTGCTGTCCGACTCGTCGGAATCGCGGTCGATCCTGGAAATCGCCCTGGACTGCGGCTTCGCCTCGCTCGGCCCCTTCAACCGGGCCTTCAAGGAAGAAACGGGAACGACGCCTCGGGCCTATCGGACCCATGGGGCGGGCGGGCGGTCCGAACAGTCCCGAGCATAGGCCCCTGGCGCACGCCCGGCCCCCTGCCCTTTTCAGGCTGGCGTCGGGGAAGGATTTCGGTTATCAGCCCGCCTCCCGAAACCGAGACGACCCATGTTCGCCTATCCCACCTGCCTGAACGCCCCGCGCCGGCTCGACCGCCAAACGGTCGTGGGCAAGGGCGCGTGCGTGGAGGGTGCGTAGGAAGACCGCGGGCCAGATCGGTTCGGCTTTCCAGAAACCCCTCCCGCTCCGGCTGGAGGGGTTTCTTGTTTCGACGGGATGCTTCGCTGGCCGGTTCGGAAGGACCAGACAGAAAAGGAGACGTCGGCCATGCGTGGCTATGACGTAATCGACGACCCGGGGCACGTGCCGATCAAGGCCTGGACCCGGGGGGTGCCCATCGAGGATGCGGCGCTGAAGCAGCTGAAGAACGTGGCCTCGCTGCCGTTCATCCACAAGCACGTGGCGGTGATGCCGGACGTGCACTGGGGCATGGGCGCGACCGTGGGCTCGGTGATTCCGACCGTGGGAGCCATCATCCCGGCCGCCGTGGGCGTGGACATCGGCTGCGGCATGATGGCGGTGCGGACCTCGATCCGCGCCGAGCACCTGCCCGACGACCTGTCGGCCATCCGGTCCGCCATCGAGGCGGCCGTCCCTCACGGCCGCACCGACAACGGCGGCCGCAACGACAAGGGCGCCTGGTCGTCCGAGCCGCCGGCCTCGGCCCATTCCCGCTGGCAAGGGCTGAAGGCCGGGTATGACGCCGTGGTGGAGAAGCACCCCAAGGCGGCGCACCCGCGCGGCTATGGCCACCTGGGGACGCTCGGCACGGGCAACCACTTCATCGAGCTGTGCCTCGACGAGGCGGGCGACCTGTGGGTCATGCTGCACTCCGGCTCACGCGGGGTGGGCAACCGGTTCGGAACCTATTTCATCGAGCGGGCCAAGCAGGAGATGCGCCGCTGGCACATCAACCTGCCGGACCAGGACCTGGCCTATTTCCCCGAAGGGACGGACGGTTTCATCGACTATGTCCGGGCCGTGTCCTGGGCCCAGCAATACGCCAGGGCCAACCGCGAGGTGATGATGGATCAGGTCCTGGGGGTGCTGCGCGCCTTCTGGCCCGACTTCGTGACGACGGCGGAGGCGGTGAACTGCCACCACAACTACGTCTCGAAGGAGCGTCATTTCGGCAAGGACGTGTTCCTGACCCGCAAGGGCGCCGTGTCGGCCAAGGACGGCGAACTGGGCATCATCCCCGGTTCGATGGGGGCCAAGTCCTTCATCGTGCGCGGCAAGGGCAATGCGGATTCCTTCTGCACCTGCTCGCACGGCGCCGGTCGGGCCATGAGCCGGACCGAGGCCAAGCGCCGCTTCACGGTGGAGGACCATGTCCGCGCCACCCAAGGCGTCGAATGCCGCAAGGACGCCGAGGTGATCGACGAAACGCCGATGGCCTACAAGGACATCGACGCGGTCATCGCGGCCCAGTCCGACCTGATCGAGGTCGTGCACACCCTGCGTCAGGTGGTGTGCGTCAAGGGATGACGGGAGCCGGTCGCGCAATCGCGGCCGGCTTTCGTCGTTGAGGCAGATCGCCGGTCAGACCAGGCGGCTCTGCACCACGGCCGCCTCTATGAAACTGGCGAACAGGGGGTGGGGCGCGAAGGGACGGCTCTTGAGTTCGGGGTGATACTGGACGCCGATGAACCAGGGATGGTCCGGCCGTTCCACCGTTTCGGGCAGGACGCCGTCCGGCGACAGGCCGGCGAAGCGCAAGCCCGCCGCCTCCAGGGCCTCGCGATAGTTGATATTGACCTCGTAGCGGTGGCGATGGCGCTCCGAGATCGCGGTCGCGCCGTAGATTTCAGCGATCCTGGACCCCGCCTCCAGGGTCGAGTCATAGGCGCCCAGCCGCATGGTGCCGCCCAGGTCGCCGCCCTTCTGGCGCAGCACCCGCTGGTTGCCCTGGGTCCATTCGGTCATCAGACCGACGACAGGCTCGGCCGCCGGTCCGAACTCGGTGGACGAGGCCCGGGTGAAGCCGGCCAGGTTCCGCGCGGTCTCGATCACCGCCATCTGCATGCCAAAGCAGATGCCGAAATAGGGGATGCTGTTCTCACGGGCGAAGCGGGCCGCCTCGATCTTGCCCTCGGCTCCCCGTTCGCCGAAGCCGCCGGGCACCAGGATGGCGTGGGCGCCTTCCAGCCGCTGGGCGCAGGCGTCGCGATCGCCCTCGAAGGTCTCGGATTCGACCCAGTCGATGTTGACCTTGACGTTGTTCGCCACCCCGCCGTGATGCAGGGCCTCGATCAGGGATTTGTAGGCGTCCTTCAGCACCGTGTATTTGCCGACGACGGCCACGGTGACCTCTCCGTCCGGACTGGTGCGGCGCCGGGCGATCTCCTGCCAGCCTGACAGATCCGGCGCCGGGGCGTCGGTCATGCCGAAATGGGCCAGGACTTCGGCGTCCAGTCCCTCGCGGTGATAGTCCAGCGGCACGGCGTAGATGTCGGCGCTGTCCATGGCCTGGATGACGCCGCTTTCGCGCACGTTGCAGAACAGGCCGATCTTGCGCTTTTCCTCCGGCGGGATCGGCTGTTCGCAGCGGCACAGGAGGATGTCCGGCTGGATGCCGATGGAGCGAAGCTCCTTGACCGAGTGCTGGGTCGGCTTGGTCTTCATCTCGCCGGCCGTCTTGATGAAGGGCAAGAGGGTCAGGTGAACAAAGCAGGACTGGCCGCGCGGCAGATCCTGGCCCAGCTGGCGGATCGCTTCGAAGAAGGGCAGGCCCTCGATGTCGCCCACCGTGCCGCCGATCTCGACCAGGACGAAATCCACCGCCTTGCCATCATCCGTCATGGCGGGGGTCAGGGCGAACTGTTTGATCTGGTCGGTGACATGAGGGATCACCTGGACCGTGGCGCCGAGATAGTCGCCGCGCCGCTCCTTCTCCAGGATGGTCTGATAGATGCGGCCCGTGGTGATGTTGTCGGACCTGGCCGCCGAGACGCCGGTGAACCGCTCGTAGTGGCCCAGGTCCAGGTCGGTCTCGGCGCCGTCGTCGGTGACGAAGACCTCGCCGTGCTGATACGGGCTCATCGTGCCCGGATCGACGTTCAGATAGGGGTCCAGCTTGCGCAGGCGGACGGTGTAGCCGCGCGCCTGCAGGAGCGCGCCGAGAGCGGCGGAAGCGAGGCCTTTTCCCAATGAGGAAACCACGCCGCCAGTGATGAACACATAACGGGCCATGGGAGATTACCCTACCGCCGATTCGGCGGCCGAACGCTGGAGACTTTGAGGGCGGGAGAAGAAGCCGGGGATAACCGCCCCGGCCATGACCTACTGGCCTGCCGGCAGGCTGGCTTCCAGGTCTTCCAGCGACGGGGCCGCGTTCGAGGCCGGAGCGGGCTGGGCCGGTTGCGGCTGTTGCTGAGCAGCGGCCGGCTGTTCGTCCAGGGCCAGGGCGCCCACGGCGTCGGCGTCGACGACCGAACGGCTGGCGCGGCTGACGTTGCCTGAAATGGTCAGGCCGATAGCCAGGAGGAAGAACAGGGTCCCCAGGATCGAGGTGGCCCGGGTCAGCAGGTTGCCGGCGCCGCGCGCGGACATGAAGCCCGACGGCCCGCCGCCCATGCCCAGGGCGCCGCCTTCGGAGCGCTGCAGCAGGATCACCCCGGTCAGGGCGATCGAGACGAGGATCATGGCGACGAGAAGAATGGTCTGGAGCATGGCGGCTTACATGTGGGCGCGGGCGCGCCGATCAAGCGGCGGCCTCTATCATTGTTGGATCGCGCCCGCAACGTAGGGGCCAGCGGCAGGGCTCAGGCCGCCCGGATGATGCCCAGGAAGTCCTCAGCCTTGAGGGAGGCGCCGCCGACCAGGGCGCCGCCGACGTCCGCGACCGCCAGAATCTCGGCCGCGTTGGAAGGCTTGACCGAGCCGCCATACAGGATGGGAACCGTCCGCCCTCCCTCGCCCAGCCGCTCGACCAGGGCGGCGCGCACGGCGGCGTGCACCTCGGCGATCTGTTCCAGCGTCGGCGTCAGGCCGGTGCCGATCGCCCAGACCGGCTCATAGGCGACGGCGAACCCCTCCCCCGCCAGGGCGTCGGGCAGAGAGGCGCGCACCTGGCCCGAGACGACCTCGACCGCCCGGCCGGCCTCGCGCTGTTCCAGGGTCTCGCCGACGCAGACGATGGGTTCCAGGCCGGCGGCGACGGCGGCCTGGGCCTTGGCGGCCACGTCGGCGTCTGTCTCGCCCAGCCCCTGACGGCGTTCGGAATGCCCCAGGATCACCATTCCGGCGCCCGCGTCCTTCAGCATCGCCGCCGAAATCGACCCAGTGTAGGCGCCCGAGACCGCCACATGGCAATCCTGCCCCCCGATCTCGACCGCCCCGCCCCTCAGCCGCCAGGCCATCTGGGCGATCAGGGTGGCGGGCGGACACAGGGCGACACGATGAGGGGCCGGCTGCTGATCCAGGGCGGTTTTCAGGGCTTCGGCCTGGTCCAGATCGGCCGCCAGGCCGTTCATCTTCCAGTTGCCGACAATGAACTTCACGGATTGGGTCATGGGGCCTGTCTAGGCTGGGCCGCCAGCCAAGCCAAGCCGATCCGCGCACGGCCGCCTTGCCGTGACCGCCCCGGCGCATCTATTAGGCGATGACGGCCCCCTCTCGCCGCGAGCCCAGGTTCTCCGATGATCTCCCAGTTCCGCAATTTCGCCCAATCCAAATGGGCCATCGGCCTGTTCGTTCTGCTGATCGTCAGCTTCGCGATCGTCGGCACACAGACCGACGCCCTGTCGGTCTTCGGGCCCAAGCACGTCATCTCGGCCGGCGACCGGAGCATGGACCAGGCCGAATTCCGCGCCGCCTTCGAGAACCAGCGTGAGCGGGCCCAGCAGAACGCCGGCCAGCCGATCAGCCTGGACGACATGATCAAGGCCAACCAGCACCAGCGATTCCTGGAAAACCGGACGCGCGAACTGGGCTTCCTGTCCTGGGCCTGGTCGGCGGGCATCCGCCCCGGTCACGCCCTGATCGTCAAGGAGATCCGTCAGATCCCGTCCTTCTTCAACCAGGTGACGGGCCAGTTCGACAAGGATCGCTATCAGCAGGTCCTAGCCCAGCAGGGCATGACGCCCGCCGACCTGGAAGGCGACATCCGCGACCAGTACACCGCCAACCACTATGGCGCCGGCGTCGTCGCCGGGATGCGCACCCCGCGGGTCTACGCCGCCCTTCTGGCCAACCAGGCGCTGCAGACGCGCGACGGCCGCTGGTTCGCCGTGAGCCAGGCCATGGCCGGACGCGCCGCCGCGCCCACGGACGCCCAGCTGACCGCCTTCCTGAACGAGAACGCCGCCCGCCTGCGCCGGCCCGAGTTCCGCATGGTGTCTCTGGTGCTGTTCGCGCCCAGCCGCGAGGCGATGAGCGCCCCGATCAGCGAGGAAAAGATTCGCGAGCGCTACGAATTCCGCAAGGCGGCCCTGTCCCAGCCCGAGAAGCGCACCTTCGTCACCCTGACGGCGCCGACGCGGCAGGCCGCCGACCGCATCGCCGCCGCGCTGCGCGCCGGTCAGTCGCCCGAAGAGGTGGCGCGCGCCAATGCTATCCAGCCCGCCAATTTCGACGCCGCCCCGCGCTCGGCCCTGGGCGATCCGGCGGTGGCCCAGGCCGTGTTCGGCCTGACCGCCGGCCAGGTGTCCGACCCGGTCCAGGCCCGGGTGGGCTTCACCGTCGCCAAGCTGAGCTCGGTCACGCCGGGCCAGGAAGCGACCCTGGAGTCCGTGCGCGAAGCCATCATCGACGAACTGCGTCAGGAAGAGGCGCGCGCCAAGACCTATGCCAATGTCGAGGCCTATGAGAAGGCCCGGACCGAGGGCAAGACCCTGGAACAGGCGGTCCAGCAGATCGGGGCGCGGATGATCCAGTTGCCGCCCTTCACCCAGGAAGGCCAGCTGCCGGACGGCCAGCCGTTGAACGCCCCGCCGCAGGTCCTGTCGACCACCTTCGGCCTGGGCAAGGGCGGCGAATCCGACGTCATCGACGCCGGCCAGGGCCAGTATTTCGTCATCCGCCTTGACGACATCCGCCCGGCCCAGCTGCCGACCCTGGCCGATGTGCGCGAGCCCCTGGCCCAGCAATGGACGGCGCGCGAGAACGCCCGGCTGCTGGCCGCCAAGGCCGACGAACTGGCCCGTCGCGTTCGCGGCGGCGAGGACATCGCCAAGGTCGCCGGCTCGGTCGGCGCGACCCTGGTCACCCGCGCGGGCGTCCAGGCCAACGCCGAGGCCCAGACCCAGGTCGGCGCCGGCGTCCTGCGCGGCCTGTTCAGCCAGGGTCGCGGCCAGGTCTTCGTGGAGCCCCAGTCGGCCGACGCGACCGTGGTCGGCCGGGTTGACGCCATCCACGCCGCCACCCCTGCCCTGGCGGCGGGCCTGGGCGAGCCGGCCCGGCCGCGCCTGTCGCAGGAATATATCGAAGCCGTCGTCACAGACTCCATCGCGGCGGCCGCGCGGCGCGTGAAGGCCCGCAACGATCCGGCCATGGCCCTGACCGCCCTGGGCGTCCAGAACCCGTCCGCCCCGGCGCAATGACGGCCGGTCCGCGCGACGCCTTCCTGGCCGGTTTCGCCGCCGGCCGGCCCCAGGTCGTCGTGCGCCGCCTGATCGACGACCTGGAGACCCCCGTGTCCGCCTTCCTGAAGGTCGGGCGCGGCCGGCCCTACGCCTGTCTGCTGGAGTCGGTCGAAGGCGGGGCGGTCAAGGGCCGCTATTCCATCGTCGCCCTGGACCCCGACGTGGTCTGGCGCTGCCGCGACGGTCGGGCCGAAACGGCGCGGGGCGAGGACATCCTGACCGGCCGGTTCACGCCGGAGTCTCTGCCGGCCCTGGAGTCCCTGCGGGCCCTGATCGCCGCGGGGCGGTTCGATCTGCCGGACGATGTGCCGCCGATGGCGGCGGGCCTGTTCGGCGTGTTCGGCTATGACATGGTGCGATTGCTGGAGCCGCTGGGCCCCGCCAATCCCGATCCTCTGGACCTGCCGGACGCCGTGCTTTGCCGCCCGTCGCTGGTGGCGGTGTTCGATTCGGTGAAGCACGAGATCGTGCTGGTGTCCGCCGCCTATCCGGACAGCGGCCTGTCACCCGAAGCCGCCTGGGCCGAGGCCGTGGCGCGGCTGGAGGCGTTCCAGTCCGGCCTGCGTCGGCCCCTGCCCGCCGGCGCCGCCCCCGCCGTTGGCGATGGCCCCATCACACCTCCGGCGTTCGCCTCGGCCGTCGACCGGCCCACCTTCGGGCGCATGGTCCGCAAGGCCCAGGACTACATCGCCGCCGGCGACATCTTTCAGGTGGTGCTGAGCCACCGTTTCGCCGCCGACTGGCCCGGCGATCCCTTCGCCTTCTATCGCGCCCTGCGGCGTCAGAACCCGTCGCCCTATCTGTTCTTCCTGGATGGCGGCGGATTCCAGCTGGCGGGGTCCAGCCCCGAGATCCTGGTGCGGCTGAAGGACGGGCGCGTGACCATCCGCCCCCTGGCCGGCACCCGCCCGCGCGGCGAAACGCCCGAGGCGGACCGCGCGCTGGAGGCCGAATTGCTGGCCGATCCCAAGGAAAGGGCCGAGCACCTGATGCTGCTGGACCTGGGCCGCAACGATGTGGGCCGCGTCTCGGCGCCCGGATCGGTCCAAGTGACCGAAAGCTTCGTCGTCGAACGCTATAGCCAGGTGATGCATATCGTCTCGAACGTCCAGGGCCGGGCCGATCCGGCCATCGACGCCGTGGACGCCCTGCTGGCCGCCCTGCCCGCCGGAACCCTGTCGGGCGCGCCCAAGGTGCGGGCCATGGCGATCATCGACGAACTGGAGACCGAGAAGCGCGGCGTCGGATATGGCGGCGGTGTCGGCTACATCTCGGCCAATGGAGAGGCGGACATCTGCATCGTCCTGAGAACCGCCCTGTTCGCCCACGGCAAGGCCTTCATCCAGGCCGGCGCGGGGGTGGTGGCCGACAGCGATCCGGCGGCCGAATATGCGGAAACCGTAGCCAAGGCGCGCGCGCCCATGCGAGCGGCGGATGACGCCTGGCGTTACGGCTCGAACGGCTGAGCTGCGCCGGCGGGCGAGCTCACGACGCCCGGTCCCAGGATCACCGCCCCGGCCATCAGAACGGCGGCCGAGGCACAGAGGCCGGCGGCGAAAAGAGCGCCCCAGGGGCTGGCGGCCCGGACTTCAGGCGCGACCAGCAGGCTGCGAGCTTTTTCCACGGCGTCGGTCATGGCGGCGATTCCCCCTCGCCTTCGATGTCACAGCCACAGGGTTAACGAGACCTTTCCGCGGCATCCCCGCTTGGCGCGCCCCGACGCCGGTCGTAAGACCCCCGGATGATCCTGGTCGTCGATAACTACGACAGCTTCACCTACAACCTCGTCCACTACCTCGCGGAACTGGGCGCGACGACGCACGTCGTGCGCAACGACGATCTGAGCGTCGATCAGGCCTGGGCTCTGAGGCCCCAGGCGGTGCTGCTGTCGCCCGGCCCGTGCGCGCCGGATCAGGCGGGCATCTGCCTGCCGCTGATCCGGACCGCCGCCGACGACATGCCGATCCTGGGCGTCTGCCTGGGCCACCAGGCCATCGGCCAGGCGTTCGGCGGCGATGTGGTGCGGGCCAAGACCCTGATGCACGGCAAGACCTCGCCGATCGAACATGAGGGCCAGAGCCTGTTCGCCGGCCTGCCCAGCCCCTTCACCGCCACCCGCTATCATTCCCTGGCCGTGCGACGCGAAACCCTGCCCGACGACCTGGAGGTCACGGCCTGGACCGCCGATGGCGAGATCATGGGCCTGCGCCACCGCACCCGCCCGATCCATGGGGTCCAGTTCCACCCCGAATCCATCGCCACCGAACACGGCCACGCCATGCTGGCCAACTTCCTGGACCTGGCGGGCGTCGAGCGCCGGAAAGCCGCCTGAGGTGTCGGACGGGATCAAGCCGCTGCTGGCCAAGCTGGTCGATGGCCGGGTGCTGACGGGGGACGAGGCGCATGCCTTCTTCGCCGCCTGTCTGAGAGGCGAGCCGACGCCGTCCCAGGTGGCGGCCGCCGTCACCGCCCTGCGCATCCGCGGCGAAACGGTGGACGAGATCGCCGCCTTCGCCACCGCCATGCGTGACGCGGCCCTGAGGCTGGACCACCCCTACGACGCCATCGACACCTGCGGCACCGGCGGCGACGGGGCGCACACCTTCAACATCTCGACCGCCGCAGCCCTGGTCCTGGCCGGCGCAGGCGTGAAGGTGGCCAAGCACGGCAATCGCGCCCTGTCGTCGAAATCCGGGTCGTCCGACGTCCTGTCGGCCCTGGGCGTCAATCTTCAGGCCAGCCAGGCCCAGCAGCTGCGGGCGCTGGCTGCGGCCAACATCGCCTTCCTGTTCGCCCCCGCCTATCACGGGGCCATGCGCCACGTCGGGCCGGTGCGGGCCGAGATCGGGTTCCGCACGGTTTTCAACCTGCTGGGGCCGCTTTCCAATCCGGCGTCTGCAAAGCGGCAGGTGATGGGCGTCTATGACCCGCGCCTGCTGGAGCCGCTGGCCCAGGTGCTGGGGCGGCTGGGCGCCGTGCGGGCCTGGACCGTGCATGGTCAGGGGCTGGACGAACTGACCACCACCGGCCCGACCGAGGTCGCCGAATGGCGCGACGGGGCGGTGCGTCGCTTCAGCGTCACGCCCGAAGACGCCGGCCTGCCCCGCGCCGATATCGCGGTCCTGCGCGGCGGCGATGCGGACGAGAACGCAGCGGCCCTGAACGCCCTGCTGGACGGGGCGCACGGCGCCTATCGCGACATTGTGCTGCTGAACGCCGCCGCCGCCCTGGTGGTCGCCGACCGCGCCGAAGACCTGGCCCAGGGCGCGCGGATCGCGGCCCAGGTCGTCGACGACGGACGCGCCAGGGCCGCTCTGGACGCCCTGGTCGTCGCAACCAACACCCCGATCGAGGAGGCCGAGGCTTGAGCGACATCCTGGCCCGCATCGCCGCCTACAAGCGCGAGGAGGTCGCCGCCCGCAAGGCCGCGCGATCCCAGGACGCCATCGAAGCCGCCGCGCGCGACGCCCCGCCCCCGCGCGGGTTTCGCGCCGCCCTGGAACAGGTCAACGAGACCGGTCGCACCGCCCTGATCGCCGAGATCAAGAAGGCCAGTCCGTCCAAGGGCCTGATCCGCGCCGACTTCGACCCGCCGTCGCTGGCCCAGGCCTATGAACGCGGCGGCGCGGCCTGCCTGTCGGTGCTGACCGATAGGCCCAGCTTCCAGGGCGACGACGCCTATCTGAGCGCCGCGCGCGACGCGGTCGCCCTGCCCTGCCTGCGCAAGGATTTCCTGGTCGATCCGTGGCAAGCGGCCGAGAGCCGGGCCATGGGCGCCGACTGCATCCTGATCATCCTGGCCATGGTGGACGACGCCCTGGCCGCCGAGCTTCTGGCCGAGGCCGACCGGCTGGGCATGGACGCCCTGGTCGAGACCCACGACGAGGCCGAAATGGCCCGCGCCTGCGCCCTGGGGGCCGATCTGGTCGGGATCAACAATCGGTCCCTGCGGACGTTCGAGGTCGATCTGGAAACCACCGAACGCCTGGCCATGCTCAGCCCGGTGCGCGCGCTGCTGGTGTCCGAAAGCGGCGTCTTCACCCCCGACGATGTGGCGCGCGTGGCCGACGCCCACGCCCAGGCCGTGCTGGTCGGCGAAAGCCTGATGCGCCAGGACGACGTGGCGGCGGCGACGCGGGCCCTGATGCGGTAACCGGACCTTAACCGGAACACCTCAGGAACAGGTAGTGGACGTTTGCGGTTTGTTCCGCTAGCTTCGTCCGCAACGGATTCGCCGTCTGAGGGCCGCCATGCTCACGCGCAAACAGCACGAACTGCTGATGTTCATCCACGAACGGATCACGGAGACGGGCGTCTCCCCCTCGTTCGACGAGATGAAGGAGGCGCTGGATCTGGCGTCCAAATCGGGCATCCACCGGCTGATCACGGCGCTGGAGGAACGGGGCTTCATCCGCCGTCTGGCCCACCGGGCGCGGGCGCTGGAGGTGATGAAGCTGCCGGAACAGGCCACGGCGGGCGCTCCGCGCGGCCGCGCCGGCTTCAAGCCGGGCGTCATCGAGGGCGGACGGGTCGAGGCGGCGAACGATACGCGCGAACTGTCGCTGATGGGCAAGATCGCGGCGGGCACGCCCATCGACGCCATCGAGCACGAAACCGCCCGCTATCCGGTGCCCGAGGCCATGCTGGGGTCCGGCGACCACTATCTGCTGGAGATCGAAGGCGATTCGATGATCGAGGCGGGCATTCTGAACGGCGACATGGTCATCATCCGCTCGACCGGCAGCGCCAACTCCGGCGAGATCGTCGTGGCCCTGGTGGAGGGCGAGCAGGCCACCCTGAAGCGGCTGCGCAAGAAGGGCGCTTCCATCGCGCTCGAGCCCGCCAATCCCAATTACGAGACCAAGATCTACGGCGCCGACCAGGTGGCCGTTCAGGGCAAGCTGGTCGGCCTCATCCGCCGCTATCACTGAAGTCCGGATCGCCCTGGCGGCTCCAGGGGCGGTCGCCGCGCGCCCGGGCCGTCCATAGGGCGCGCCAGGAGGCGCCCTCGCCCCAGAGTTCGACCGCGCCGCCGCGAGCGTAGTCCAGCCCATCCAGCACCAGCCGCCCGTCACACGCCGAGGGAAGGGTTTCGACCACCGCGCGCACGCTGACGATCGGCGCCTGGGCGCACAGTGCGGCGAGCTGGTCCGACGACGGCGCGCGTCGGCCCCACCACAGGGCCAGGGGGGCCGCGTCACGGGCGACGGACGCGCAGGAAAAACGGCTGCAGGTCCAGCCCTCGGCCGGCCGAGCGGTCGCCTCCAGCCCCCGCCGCCGCGACCACAGATCGACCGCGAACTGCCGCACCCCGGGGCGAAGAACCACGGCATGGCCCTCCATGCGGAAGGCGGCGTTGGTTCCGCCGTCACCGATCCAGACGTCCGGCGCGGGCGGGCGCGGCCAGATCAGAACCGCCAGGGCCAGGGGCAGGCCCAGCCACCGCAGCCGCCCGCGCCACAGACACAGGAACAGGACCCCGATGAAGGCGACCGGCAGGGCCGCCGCCGGAGCGCTGGGGATCGTCCGCACGGCCCCGGGCAGTCCGGCGACGCCCTGGCCGATGGCCAGCATCAGGTCCACACCCTGTCCCGCCACCCACAGAAACGGCGCGCCCAGCCCCAGCGGCTCCAGCGCCGCCCCCAGGGCCAGGGCCGGCAGCATGACGAAGTCCGCCACCGGCGCCGTCAGCAGATTGGCCGCCAGTCCGTAGACGGCCGTGCGGTTGAAATGCTGCATGGCGAAAGGCCCGGTCGCCAGGCCCGCGACCAGGCTGGCCATGACGGCGATGACCAGCCAGTTTCCCAACCTCTGGGCCCAGACGATGGGCCAGGGGGCGGAGATTTCGCGCGTGCGCGGCGGCCAGCTTTCGGCCAGGGCCACCAGGGCGGCCGTGGCGGCGAACGACATCTGGAACCCCGGGGTGACGATGGCCTCGGGCTGCAGGATCAGGACGGCGAAGGCGGCCACCGCCAGGGCGTGCATGCTGATCGCCTGGCGGTCCAGCAGGACGGCTAAAAAGGCGATTGAGGCGGTTATCGCCGCCCGCTCCGCCGGCGGCGGCGCGCCCGAGACGATCAGATAGGCCCCGACGGCGATCAGTCCGGCCCAGGCCGCGACCTTCTTGCCCGACACGCGCAGCGCCAGCCAAGGCCAGGCCGCCACCCCCAGCCGCACCGCGAAGAAGACGAAGCCCCCGACGATGGCCATGTGCAGGCCCGAGATCGACAGGATGTGCGCCAGGCCGGAATCGCGCATCACCTGCTGGTCTTCGGGCGAGATCCAGGTCTCGTGGCCGGTGGTCATGGCCGCCGCCACCCCGCCGGTCCGTTCGCCCAACCGTGCGACGATGGCCTGGGCCAGGGCGAAGCGCGCGGCGTTGACCCGCATCTCCATCCGCAGACGCCAAGGCGGATCGTCCAACACCGCGGGCCGCGTCTCGCCCAGGGCGAAGGCCGAGCCGCCCAGGCCCTGGAACCAGGCGTTGCGGCCGAAATCATAGGCGCCGGGCGCGGCGGGGGCGGGCGGCGGGTTCAGTATGGCGAACAGACGCACCGGCGCGCCGGGCGGCGGCGGCTCACCCCTGACCGTGGCGCGCAGGCGGATCGGGGTGGCCTCGGGCTCCAGGCCGCGCACCCGCACGGGCGCGATCACCAACCGCGCGCCCCGCTCGCCGCGACTGTCGATATCGACGACCCAGCCTTCGATCACCGTCGGCTCGCTCATGGCCGGTGCGATAGGGCCCGCCACCGACAGGGTGCGGATCTTGGCTGCCGCCACGCCCCCCGCCAGGCAGGCCAGCATCAGCAGCGGCAGGGTCCAGCGCCGCGACAGTCCCCGACGTCGCGCGCCCAGCCAGGCCGCCGCCGTCACCCCAGTCGCCAGCAACAGAGGCCACAACGGCGGCTCGCTCTTCAGGGCGAAATAGAGGGCGCATCCGCCCCCGAACGCCACCGGCGCCCACAGGCGCCAGCGATCAGCCTGATCGGCGACCTGATCCGCCAGCCATGCGCGCAGCCTTTCATACCGGCTGGGCTTTGGCGCATCGGGCGGTATAAGGGCGGCCCGATCGGACCCCGCCCCCATGACCTCTTCTCCCGCCCCCGTCGTCACCCGCTTCGCCCCCTCGCCCACCGGCTATCTGCACATAGGCGGCGCAAGAACGGCGCTTTTCAACTACCTTTACGCGCGTCGCCACGGCGGCAAATTTCTTGTGCGTGTGGAGGACACGGACCGCGAGCGTTCGACCGACGCGGCGGTGAAGGCGATTTTCGACGGCCTGGCCTGGCTGGAGCTGTTCGCCGACGAAGAGCCCGTGTTCCAGTTCAGCCGCGCCGACCGCCATCGCCAGGTGGTGGACCAGTTGCTGGAAACCGGCCACGCCTATCGCGACTTTCTGACAGCCGACGAGACCGGCGCCCTGCGCGACGCCGCCAAGGCCGAGGGCCGCAGCTTCGAGTCCCCCTGGCGCGACCGCACCCCGACCGTCGATGATCTGGCCGGACCACACACGGTGCGGTTCCGCCGGCCGCACCCTGTCGCTGTCGTCGTGGACGATGCGGTCCAGGGTCAGGTGCGCTGGGACTCCGCCGCCCTGGATGATCTGGTGCTGCTGCGCTCTGACGGGGCGCCGACCTATAATCTGGCCGTGGTGGTGGACGATCACGACATGGGGGTGACCCATGTCATCCGCGGCGACGACCACCTGAACAACGCCGCGCGACAGAGCCTGATCTATGACGCCCTGGGCTGGACCCGGCCGACCTTCGCGCACATCCCCCTGATACACGGGCCGGATGGCGCCAAGCTGTCGAAGCGGCACGGGGCCCAGGCAGTGCATGAATACGCCGAAATGGGCTATCTGCCCGAAGCCATGCGCAACTATCTGGCGCGGCTGGGCTGGGCGCACGGCGACGACGAACTGTTCAGCGACGAACAGGCGCAAGAATGGTTCGACCTGTCCGGCGTCGGCAAGGCGCCGGCGCGGCTGGACTTCGACAAGCTGGCCCACGTCAACGCCCACTGGCTGCGCCTGGCCCAGGATGACCGCCTGGCCAAGCTGGTGCTGGACGTCCACCTGTCGCGCGGTCGCGCTCTTCAGCCCGACGACGAGACGCGGTTGCTGCGCGCCATGCCCTTCCTGAAGGACCGGGCCAAGACCACCCTGGAGCTTGCCGACCAGTCGGCCTTCGTGCTGAAGGCGCGCCCCCTGGTCATCGATGACAAGGGCCAAAGCCTGCTGGCGGGCGAAACCCTGGACCGGCTGAAACGGCTGCGTGATCGGCTGGACCTGTTCCAGTCCTGGGACGTCTTCGCCCTGGAGGCCGAGTTGAAGGCCTTCGCCGAGGAAGAGGCGGTGGGCTTCGGCAAGATCGGTCCGCCGGTGCGCGCGGCCCTGACCGGCGGGTCTCCGTCGCCCGACATCGCCCGCACCCTGGCCGCCCTGGGACGAGAAGAAAGCCTCGGGCGCTTGGATGATGCGCTGCAAAAGACTATTTGAGCCTCACGCTTTAACGAACCTTCCGCCGTCGCCTCCCCGCGGCCGGCCCGAACATCAGGGGCATTGATGACTGAACAAGCGAAATCCGCCGGAACCGCCACTCTGAACTACGCCGACAAGACGGTGGAATTTCCCGTCCTGAAAGGGTCCACGGGACCGGATGTGATCGACATCCGCAAGCTGTATGGGGCCACCGACGCCTTCACCTACGATCCGGGCTTCACCTCGACGGCCGCCTGTGAATCGGGCCTGACCTTCATCGACGGCGACAAGGGTGTGCTGCTGCACCGCGGCTATCCGATCGACCAGCTGGCGTCGAAGTCGAATTTCGTCGAGGTCTGTCACCTGCTGCTGCGCGGCGAACTGCCGACCGCCGCCGAATATGAGACGTTCGAGCGGTCGATCACCATGCACACCATGCTGCATTCGCAGTTCGACCGTTTCTTTGAAGGCTTCCGCCGCGACGCCCATCCGATGGCCATCATGGTCGGCACGGTCGGCGCCCTGTCGGCCTTCTATCACGACAGCCTGGACATCCATGATCCGGTCCAGCGCAACATCTCGGCCATCCGCCTGATCGCCAAGATGCCGACCATCGCGGCGCGCGCCTTCAAATATCACATCGGCCAGCCCTTCGTGTCGCCGCGCAACGACCTGAGCTACGCCGAGAATTTCCTGCGCATGTGCTTCGCCGTTCCGGCGGAGGATTACGTCGTCAATCCGGTCCTGGCCCGCGCCATGGACCGGATTTTCATTCTGCACGCCGACCACGAGCAGAACGCCTCGACCTCGACCGTGCGCCTGGCCGGGTCGTCGGGCGCCAATCCCTTCGCCTGTATCGCCGCCGGCATCGCCTGCCTGTGGGGTCCGTCGCACGGCGGGGCCAACGAGGAGGCGCTGACCATGCTGAAGGAAATCGGCACGCCCGAGCGCATTCCCGAATTCATCGAGGGCGTGAAGGCCAAGAAATACAAGCTGATGGGCTTCGGCCACCGGGTCTACAAGAACTACGACCCGCGCGCCAAGGTGATGCAGCAGTCGGCCTATGAGGTTCTGGACGCCGTGGGCGACCCCAACGACCCCCTGTTCCAGGTCGCCAAGGAGCTGGAGAAGGTCGCGCTGAACGACGACTATTTCATCGAGCGCAAGCTGTTCCCGAACGTCGACTTCTATTCGGGCATCACCCTGTCGGCCATGGGCTTCCCGACCAGCATGTTCACCGTGCTGTTCGCCCTGGCCCGCACCGTGGGCTGGATCGCCCAGTGGCAGGAAATGATGGCCGACCCGTCGCAGAAGATCGGCCGCCCGCGCCAACTGTACACCGGCCCAACCGAACGCGACTACGTGCCGATCCAGTCGCGGGGCTGATCGGCGGGCGCACTGACTATAGAAACGCCGGGGTTCGTGCCCCGGCGTTTTTGTTTGTCTCAGACCCCGCGGGCGTACAGGTCCGCGCCGCTTTCGACATCGCTGGCCGCCATAACGTCGGCGGTGGAGACGAAGGCCGTTTCCGCATCCGCCCGGCGCGGCGACATGTTCAGGGTCAGATGCTCCCACTCGCGGCCGTGGTCGCGGCCCCAGGCGCAGTTCCAGGCCGTGATCTGGCGCCCGTCGTTCAGATGCAGCCGAGTCGGCCGCCCGCGCCGGCCACACAACAGGCGCACCAGCGGCGCCCCCTGCCCCGGCAGGATCAGATCAACCATGGCCCCGCCCCGCTTTCCGTCGTCCCGCCATTGCCTTTGCTCCATGGGTGAGTGACGGTCGCAGCCTCGCGCGGCCGGGGGCTGAGCGGCATGAGCAACACCTGAGGCTTTGCTGAAAATTGGCGTCCGGCGGCTATCGTTTCGAAGGGTTCGAGCTGGATCCCGCCGACCGGCGCCTGACGCGCGACGGCGTCCTGGTGGACCTGAACGCCCGGTATCTGGACGCCCTGATCCTGCTGGTGCGCGAGCAGGGTCGGCTGGTGCCCAAGGACCGCTTCATGGACGAGGTCTGGCGCGGCGTGCCCGTGACGGACGAGGCCCTGACCCAATGCATCCGCACCCTGCGCCGCACCCTGGGCGACGACGCCGCCCGCCCCCGCTTCATCGCAACGGCGCCCAAGCACGGCTACCGCTTCATCGCCGCGGTTGAGCCCCTTGCCGAGCAGGACGCCCGCACGCCTGCCACGGCCGATCCGACCGGCGCCGATCGCGGGCCCATTCCGCGGCCCTTCCTGACCCTGGGTGTGGCCGGGGTGGCGGGCGGCGGCCTGGCCGGCCTTGTCGGCGGCCTGATCTATGGGCTGATCGGCGCATCCGAGCCGGCGCCGGGCGGGGTGGGCGCCCTGTCCGTGCTGCTGGTCATGATCTGCGTGACCACCCTGGTCGCCGTGGTCGGGGCGGCGGGAGTCTGTTTCGGCATGGTCCTGGCCGCGCGGATCGCGCGGCGGTTCGACGCCTGGAGCATTGTCGGGGGCGCGGGCGGCGGCCTGCTGGTCGGGGCGGTGGTCAAACTTCTGGGCGCCGACGCCATCACCCTGCTGTTCGGTGGTTCGCCCGGCGACATCACCGGGGCGCCCGAAGGGGCCGTTCTGGGCGCGGCGGTGGGGCTGGCGGCCTGGCTGACGGTGCGGCGGACGCGGCGCGGGTCGCTGAGGCTGGGGGTCGCCACGGCGGCCGGGTGCGGCCTGGTCGCAGGGCTGATGGTCGCCATCCTGGGCGGCAGGCTGATGGGCGGCAGCCTGGATCTGCTGGCGGACCAGTTCCCCGGTTCCCGGCTGCGGCTGGACGCCTTCGGCCGCCTGTTTGGCGAACCGGACTTCGGCCCCGTCAGCCATGTGGTCAGCGCGGGACTGGAGGGCCTGCTGTTCTGCGCCTGCATCGTCGGGACCATGATCCTGGCCCGCCGCCGGTTCCGCCTTTTCAGGCCGCGCGTTTAGCCTGAATGACCTTCAGCACCGCCTCGGCCGCGACATCCGAGGGGTCGCGATCGCTGCGGCCCATCCGATCCAGGGCCGCCGTCTGCCGCGCCGCCTGATCCGCGCGCAGGGCCGGATCGTCCAGCAGCCGCCCGACCGCCTGGACCGTCTTGTCCGGAGTGGCGTCGTCCTGGATCAGTTCGCGCGCGATCTCATAGTCCGCCGCATGATTGAACAGGGTGGCGAATTTGCCGGTGAAGAAA
>NZ_JAHBYB010000020.1 GCF_019636155.1 Brevundimonas sp.
GCCGACTTCGGCGGCGAGGTGGAGCGGATCCTGGGCATGGTGGACGGCTGCGTCCTGCTGGTCGACGCCGAGGAAGGCGTCATGCCCCAAACCAAATTCGTGCTGACCAAGGCGCTGAAGATGGGCCTGCGTCCCATCCTGTGCATCAACAAGGTCGACCGCGCCCACGCCGACCCGGACCGGGTGCACCTGGAGACCATCGACCTGTTCTCGGCCATCGGGGCGACGGACGAGCAGCTGGATTTCCCGCACATCTACGCCTCTGGCCGCAGCGGCTGGGCGACGCTGGATCTGAACCAGCCGTCCGACACCCTGGCGCCCCTGTTCGACCTGATCGTCAGCCACGTCCCGGCGCCGAAGCAGCAGGCGAATGTGGACAAGCCGTTCCAGATGCTGAACGTCCTGATCGAGAGCGACCCCTTCCTGGGCCGCCTGCTGACCGGGCGGGTGCAAAGCGGCAAGGCGCTTCCAGGCACGCCGATCAAGGCGCTGGACCGCGACGGCAAGGTCATCGAACAGGGCCGGATCACCAAGGTCCTGGCCTTCCGCGGCCTGAAGCGCCAACCGGTGGACGAAGGCGCCGAGGCCGGCGACATCGTGGCCATCGCCGGCATGGCCAAGGCCACCGTGGCCGACACCCTGTGCGCCCTGGAGCTGACCGAGCCGCTGGACGCCCAGCCGATTGATCCGCCGACCATCTCCATGACCGTCTCGGTCAACGACAGCCCCCTGGCGGGCCGCGAGGGCGACAAGGTGCAGAGCCGCGTCATCCGCGACCGCCTGCTGAAGGAGGCCGAGGCCAACGTCGCCATCCGCATCACCGAGACCCCCGGCGCCGACGCCTTCGATGTTGCGGGTCGGGGCGAATTGCAGCTGGGCGTTCTGATCGAGAACATGCGCCGCGAGGGCTTCGAGGTCAGCATCAGCCGTCCGCGCGTGGTCTATCAGACTAGCGAGAACGGCGAGCGGATGGAGCCGATCGAGGAAGTCGTCATCGACGTGGACGACGAACACACCGGCGTGGTCATCGAAAAGCTCTCGGCCCGCAAGGCCGAGCTGAAGGACATGGGCCCCTCGGGCGCGGGCAAGACCCGCATCGCCCTGGCCTGCCCGTCGCGGTCGCTGATCGGCTACCAGGGCGAGTTCCTGACCGACACGCGCGGCTCCGGCGTGCTGAACCGCGTCTTCAGCCACTATGAACCCTACAAGGGGGCCATCGAGGGCCGCCTGAAGGGGGTGCTGGTCTCCAACTCGGACGGCGACACGGCGGCCTACGCCCTGTGGAACCTGGAAGAGCGCGGCGTCATGTTCGTGGGGGCGGGCGAAAAGACCTATCAGGGCATGATCATCGGCGAGAACAGCCGGTCGGACGATCTGGACGTCAACCCGATCAAGGGCAAGCAGCTGACCAACGTCCGCGCCTCGGGCAAGGACGAGGCGGTGCGCCTGACCCCGCCGCGGATCATGAGCCTGGAACAGGCCATCGCCTATATCGAGAGCGATGAACTGGTCGAGGTCACGCCCAAGTCGATCCGCCTGCGCAAACAGGTGCTGAACCCGTCCTTCCGCAAGAAGCGCGTCAAGGAAGACTGAGGCGCCTCAGCCGCGCCCCAGCATGCCGCGCCAGCCGCCGCTGGTCAGCAGGGCCACGTCCAGCAGGGCCAGGGCCAGGGGCGTCGACGGCGGGGCGGCGATGAAGCGCGGCCGCCAGTCGGGGCCGAATTTGGCCTTGTAGGCGCGCAGGCCCGAAAAGCCGTAGACCGCCCCGCCTTCGTCGAAGACCAGGGCGCCGACCCGTGCGAACACCGGCGACAGCCGCCGGTCGTCCAGCCCCGACAGGGGCGCCAGCCCCAGGTCCAGCGCGCCCCAGCCCTGGTCGCGCGCCCACTGGATCGCGCGCACGAACAGATAGTCCATCACCCCCGGCGGGGCGTCGGGGGCGTGGCGCATCAGGTCGACGGCCAGTCCGTCCTGAGGCCGCGCGCCGGGCATCAGATTGGCGAAGGCGACGATCCGCCCTTCGACCCGCACCACGGCCACCGGCGTCAGGTCCAGCCAGGCCGGATGGAACCGGCCCAGGGAAAAGGCCTTCTCCGTCCCCTTGTGATGGGCCAGCCAGGCATCTGAGACCGCCTTCAGTTCGGTCACCACGGCCGAGGCCGCCCCCGGCGGCAGGATGTCGAACACGGCCCCTTCGCGCTCGGCCCGGTTGACGGCGGTGCGCAGGTTCTGGCGCGCCTTGCCCTCCAGGCTGAAGGCCGCCGTATCGATCACGGCCGTTTCGCCCACCTTGCGCACGGCCAGACCCAGGGTGGCCAGGTCCGCCAGCAGCCCCTCGCCCACCGAATAGAAGACCGGCGCCGCCCCATAGCCGTCGGCCGCCTGGGCGAAGGCCCACAGAAGCTCGCGGCGTTCGGACGCCAGACCCGCCGGTTCGCCCATGGCGATCCAGCGCCGCCCGCGCACCCGATAGGCCAGGACGCTGCGGCCGGACGGACTGAACATCAGGGCCTTGTCGCCCAGGGCGGCCAGCCAGGCCTCGGGCGCGGCGCGGTCGGCGGTCTTCAACAGGTCCAGAACCTGCGCCACCTGTTCCGGGCCCGCCGGCCGATGGTTGCGCGCGCCGGGGGCGCTGACCAGGGACCGGCCTGCGGCGACCAGGGTCAGCAACGCCAGGACCGCCGCCGCTCGCAGGAAGCCCGACGCCTGTCGGTCGGTCAGGAAGGTCCACCACAGCTCGTCGCGGTAGGCCACGTCCCGATAGGCGAAGAAACCCAGCCACAGCACCGCCGCCACCACCGCCCCGACCAGCAGCAGCCAGGTCGGGCGCAACGGCTCGCTGAGCCGCGAGCGCCGATCAAAGGCGGCGCGGCAGGGCGCCAGCAGGGCGGCCACGGCCGCAAGCTCCATCGCCTCTTCCCAATCCAGCCCCTTCAGCAGTGACAGCAGGGCGCCGACGATCAGGACGATAAGCGCCGCCCAATAGGCCCCGCGTCGTCGCCGCCACAGCCCGGCCGACAGCAGCAGAAGCAGGAAGCCCGCGACACTGGCCGCGAAATGCGACAGGTCGATCAGCACCGGATGCAGCAGCCGGTCCAGCAGCACCAGCCGGTGCGAAAAGGCCGGCGTCGCCGCCGAGGCCAGCACTACCACCCCGGCCGTGAAGGTGATCACGGCGAAGGCCTGGGGCGTCAGCTCGAACGCAAGGCCCCCCAGCCGGCCCATGAGCCCCGGTGATCGTTTGGCGGTCATGGGAGCGACGGTAGACCGCCACGCTTTCGTCGGGAAGCAGACCGATTGCGGCGAGCGAGGGGTCATTTGGGGGCGGGCGAAACGATCCGTAACGCGGCGTGTTTCGTTGTCACCCCGCGGGCTGGGCCCGCCAAAGGAGAGTTCCGATGATCCGCAAGACCGCACTTCTCGCCGGCGTGGCCGGCGCCATGCTGTTCGCCGTTCCGGCCATGGCCCAGGATACGCCCCCGCAATCGCCCTCCAGCATCACTGTCCAGCCGGGCGCCGTGGTGACCGGCGCCGGCGGCGTCGAACTGGGCCGACTGGAAGGGGTGCAGACCAACGCCTCGGGCCCGCAGGAGCTTCAGGTGCGCGGCGCCGACGGTCAGATCCGCGCCGTGCCGCTGGACGGCCTGCAGCAGAGCGGCGAAGGCCTGTCGGTCTCCTCGACCCAGGCCGAGTTCCAGGCGGCGCCGCCCGTCGAGGCCGATGACGCCGACGAGACCCCGGCCGCCCCGGCCACGACCGAGGCCACGCCCGCTCCGGACGCCGAGCCGGTCTCTCCGACCGAACCGGCCGCGGCGCCCGATCCGTCCATGCAGGCCATGCCGTCGGAGGACGCGACCCCGCCCGCCGCTCCGCCAGCGGACGAAACCACGACGGAAGAGGTCCCGACCGCGCCTCCGCCGACCCTGCCGGAAGCCGCGCCGACGACCCAGGACGCGACCCCGCCCGCCGACGCCGGCGAGCCGACGCCCCCGGCCGAGGATTCGCCCCAGGGCTGATAGCCTCAGGCTTGAGCTGCAAGCGGGCGGTCTTTCGAGGCCGCCCGTTTTCTTTGGCCGGACGCCGGACGGAAAAAAAGGGGCGGCCGGCCGGCCGCCCCTCTTCCATTTGGTTACGCCGAAAATCAGCGGCGCTTGATCAGGCCCAGCAGGAACAGCAGGACGATCGCGCCGATGGTGGCGACGATGGTCGAGCCGATCCAGCCGCCCCAGCTGATGCCCAGGGCGCCGGCCAGAAAGCCGCCGACCACGGCGCCGATGATGCCGACGATCAGGTTGGTGATCAGGCCGTGGTTGCGGCCCATGATCTGTTCCGCCAGCCACCCGGCCACGATGCCGATGATGATCCAGGCGATGATTCCCATTCCGCCCATAGGTGTGTTTCCTTCCTCGATAAGGCCAAGCTGCCTCTTGCCCATAATGCACAGCATGGCGGGGGGTTGCGTCAACTCACCGCGTCTCTCGCCCTTCAGGGGAGTCCGGCACGTCCCTTGAACCGATCCAGGCGAGCCGTCCCGTTCCGGGACAGCGGGAAACGAGGGAATGGGGCCATGGCCACCGACATCGATCTTCACCTGGGCCGCCGCCTGCGCCGCCGCCGCCGCCTTCTGGGCCTGACCCAGCAGCAGCTGGCCATGCAGGTCGGCATCCGTTTTCAGCAGATCCAGAAATACGAATGCGGCGCCAACCGCATCTCGGCCGCCAGGCTGTGGCAGCTGGCCGAGGCCCTGGAGACGCCGGTCAACTATTTCTACGACGGCCTGGCCGAGGCGATGGAGCGCCAGGAAACCAACGGCGCCAACGGCGAGATGTTCTCGCGCAAGGAAACCCTGGACCTGATCCAGGCCTATTATCAGCTGGGCGAGCGGCCGCGCCGACGCCTGCTGGACCTGGCCAAGTCGCTGCACGCCGAAGGCGAACCTTCGCCGGGCGTCTGAGCCGAGCCGATCGTGACTTGCCGGCGGGGCGTGGGTATGCCCGTCGGTGATGACCGAGCTTGAAGCCTTCACCGTCGAACTGGCGCATATCGCCGCCGCCGTCACCCTGCCGCTGTTCCGCACGGACTGCGACACCGACAACAAGGCCGGCCCTGGCGGCTTCGATCCTGTGACCCAGGCCGACCGCGACGCCGAGGCCGCCATCCGGCGCCGGATCGCCGAACGCTATCCCCACCATGGCGTGGTGGGCGAGGAATATGGCGAGGACCGGCCCGAGGCCGAGCATGTCTGGGTGCTGGACCCCGTCGATGGGACGCGGGCCTTCGTCGCCGGCCTGCCGCTGTGGACCACCCTGATCGGCCTGCGCGTCGACGGCAGGCCCACGGTGGGGGCGATCGCCCAGCCCTATCTGGATGAGATCTTCCTGGGCGGTCCGTCCGGGGCTCGGCTGATCGCGCGAGGCGGCGAAACCGCCCTGGCCTGCCGGCCATGTCCCCGGCTGGACGATGCGGTGATCGCCACCACCGACCCCGACATCTTCGACGGCGCCGAGCGGGACGCCTGGACCCGGCTGCGGAAGGCCGCCCGCCTGGCCCGGCTGGGATGCGACGCCTATGCCTACGCCATGGTGGCGGCCGGGCGCATCGATCTGGTGGCCGAGACGGCGCTAAAGCCCTGGGACTGGACCGCCCTGGTCCCGGTGATCGAGGCGGCGGGCGGCAGGGTGACCGACTGGCGCGGTCAGCCGCCCAGCGGGGACGGCCGCATCCTGGCCGTCGGCGACACAGCCTTGATCGACCAGGCCCTAGCGAGCCTTGGCCGGGCGGCGCTCTAGGAAGAAGCCACAGCCTCGGCCGGCGGCGCGATCTCGGGCTCGGCAGGCGCCGCGATCGGCGACAGGTCCTGGACCGGCGAGACATAGTCGGCCATGGCGTCGAACTCGTTCAGGAAGATCGCGCGCAGGTCGTCGGTCTCCATGATGACCTCGTGCTTGGCGCCCGGAACCTCGACATAGCGGCCGCGGCCCAGCCGTTTGGCGGCCCAGCGGTTGGTCTGTTTCCAGATCCGGTCATCGTCGCCCGACTGGACGATGCAGACGGGAATCCGCACCGACTTCAATGCCTTGGGCTTCAGCGCCCGTTCTCCCGCATCAATGGCGAAGGCCAGCCAGCCCCAGGTCGGGCCGCCGACCGCCAGGTGCGGGCAGGCGTAGAGTTGCTGTCGCCACAGTTCGTAGCGGGTCTCGTCCGAGGTCAGGGCGTCGTTCTCGAAGCTATGGTCGAACGGATCATCAGGATCGCCCAGCACATAGTCCCCGGCCTTGCCGTGGCGCAGGTTCCAGCGCACCGCCAGCTTGACCGACCACATCGACCGCTTGCCGGTGCGGATCTTCAGCATCGGGCTGGACAGGACGGCGCCGGCGAACCGGCTTTCCCCCGCCTCCAGACTCAACAGATTCAGCGCCCCGCCCATCGAATGGCCGACCATGATCCAGGGCTTGGGCGCCCGCGCCTCGAAGGCGTCCAGCAGACGAGCGTAGTCGTCCAGGAATTCCTCGACCGCCCGGGCGTGGCCTTTCAGCCGATCCGGCAGCAGGCGGGCCGACAGCCCCTGGCCGCGCCAGTCATGGGCCAGGACGCACCAGCCGCGCGCCACCAGATTGCCGATCAGCTCGAAATATTTCTCGATGGGTTCGGTGCGGCCGGGGCTGAGCACCACCGTGCCGCGCGGCTTTTCGGCCACAAGGCTGGAGGGCGACCACAGGGCGGCGCGCAGGCGCAGGCCCCCGGCGCCGCGGAACCAGTCGCCCTGTCCACCCGGAGGGGCGGACGCTCCGGGCACGCCCATCAGGGGAGCGTTGGCGGCGAAGGCGGCGGCGCGGTTCACTCAGGCTTCCTGAACTTCAAGGTCATGCGGTCGCTTTCACCGATCGCGTCGAATTTCGTCCGGTCGAAGCCCGGATTGGGCGGTTCGCCGGCCGGCGCGGTCAGGCGTCGGGGCGCCAGGGTCTCGACGCCGAACGGATGATCCTTGCTGTCCCTTTCATTCGCGTTGATTTCCGAGGCGGCGACGAAAACAAAACCCGCCTCGGCCGCCAGCTGTTTGACGAACGCTTCCTGGACATATCCGTTCGCCGCGGCCGGGTCCTGATTGTCCTCCGGCCCCAGCCGATGCTGTTCGATCCCCAGGACGCCGCCGGGCCGCAGGGCGGCGAAGGCGTCGGCGAAGGCCTTTTCCGCCAGGCCGGAGGCCATCCAGGAATGCACGGTCCGCAGGAACAGCACCATGTCCGCCGACCCCGCCTCGGTCAGGGGACCGGTCAGGGCGCCGAAGGCCGACATCTCGATCGGCCCATACAGTTTGCGATCCGAGGTGAAATGGTCCTGGAAGGCCGCGTTCAGCGCCGCCTGGGACGGGTCGCCGCCCGGTCCCTGGGCGAACAGTGCGGCGACGTATTTGCCCCCGCCCTTGGCCAGGTAGGGGGCCAGAATCTCGGTATACCAGCCGCTGCCGGGCCACATCTCGACCACCGTCATGCGCGGCTGAAGGCCGAAGAAGCGCAGGGTCTCGATCGGATGGCGCCAGGCGTCGCGCGCCCGGTCCTTGGCCCGCCAGGGGCCGGCCACGGCCCAGTCCAGCGACCCGACCGACGGGCCTTCAGGCGCATCGGGGGCGGCCGGCGCTTCGGTGGCGGACTTGCGATCGCATCCGGCGAGGGCGAACAGCCCCGCCGACAGGGCGGTGGCCATCAGCCCGCGACGCGAAAAGCCGTCTTCAGTCACCGCGCCCCGATCCGCCATGCGCCTCCCCCGATCAACGCCCGCGAAAGACAGGCGGCGCGCCTCGGTCGGACGGCATTAACGGCGTTCGCGGCCAGGGTCAAAGCGCGCGGCCCACGGTTCACGCGGGCTTGCGCAGGCGCAGGGTCATGCGGTCGCTTTCGCCCACGGCGTCGAAGGCCGCCCGTTCCTGCGCCGTCAGGGTGCGGCCGTCCTGGCTGTCGCGCCGGGTGGGCGGCAGGGTCCAGACCCCGAACGGGTGGTTGCGGTCGTCGTTGGGATTTGCGTTCAGCTCGCTGCGCGCCTCCAGCACGAAACCGGCGCTCTGGGCGGCGCGGATGACGTAGCTTTCGGGCACATAGCCGGTCGGCGCCGTGTCGGCGACGTTCAGCCCCTCGACGCTGCGATGCTGTTCGATCGCCAGCACGCCTCCGGGCTTGAGCGCGCGGAAGGCCGCGGCCAGAACGGCGTCGGTCCTCCCCTGGCGCGCCCAGTTGTGGAAGGCGCGGGCGATCAGGACCAGGTCGGCCGCCCCTTCGGGCTGGGCCTCCAGGGCCGCCACGTCGTCCGCCGGGGCGTAATGGCCGCCGGTGGCCCGGGCGTAGGGTTCCAGGATCACCCGCCACCAGCCGGCGGCGCCGGGCTGGACCTCGATGATCGTCATGCCGGGCGTCAGGCCCCAGAAGGTCAGGGATTCTTCCGGGTGGCGGAAGATGTCGCGCGCGCGATCCGCCTCGGGCCGTGTCGGCGCATCGATGGCGGCCAGCAGGGCCGTGTCCGTCTGATAGTCCGGCGGGGTCGTGGCCAGGGCCGTGCGCGGCAGGTGCAGGGGCGCGCCCCCCGGCGGGACATCGGCCGACTGGGCCTGGGCGGCGGCGGGCAGGATCACAGCGAAGGCGGCGAGGACGATCGAGCGGCGCATGAGGGTCTCCGAGCGGGGCCTTCCTGCATAGACGGCTGGGTCGCCCCGGCAAGGGCGAATGAGGTCGCAGGGCGCCCCTTGACGGCCGCCCGGGGCGCACCATCTCAGCAATCGAGAGCGCCGATCCCGGGCTCTCGCGGACCTGCCGGGGCCCCATGGGGACCGTCGGGTGCGGACCCCCAACGCCGTCCCGGGCCGAAAACGCGGGGGCGGCTCAACCTTGCTGATCCTCAGGAGGATGACATGCGTACCTATGATTTCTCGCCGCTCTATCGTTCGGCCGTCGGTTTCGACCGTCTGGCGGGCCTGTTGGAAAGCGCCGCGCGCACCAGTCAAGAGAACGGCTGGCCGCCCTACAATATCGAGACCACGGGCGAGAACGCCTATCGCATCGAGATCGCCGTCGCCGGTTTCACGCCCGACGAGCTGAACATCGAGGTGAAGGAAAATCTGCTGACCGTCACCGGCCGCAAGACCGCCAATGACGATGCGTCGGCGAACCGCACCTTCCTGCACCGTGGCCTGGCCGAGCGCGATTTCGAGCGCCGTTTCCAGCTGGCCGACTATGTGGTGGTGACGGGGGCGGACCTGTCGAACGGCCTGCTGTCGATCACCCTGGAGCGTCAGCTGCCCGAGGCCCTGAAGCCGCGTCGCATCGAGATCGCCGCGGGCAAGCCGCTGATCGAGGGCAAGGCGAAGAAGGCCGCCTGATCCACGGCCTTCCTCCATTGATCCGAAACTTGCGGGGCGGCTTCGGCCGCCCCTTTTTCGTAAGCCCTCAGGCCGCGTGTTCGGACGCCGGCGGCTCCAGCCCGACGACGCGGTCCAGGCGGGTTCCGCCGAGATCGGCCTCGGTCAGGGCGACGTGGCGCATCTCGGCGCCGGAGAGATCGGCGCCGAACAGGTGGGCGCCGGTCAGGTCGGCGTTGTCCAGCCGGGCGTAGCGCAGGCGGCTGTTCTCCAGCATTGCCGGCAGGCTGCGGCCGCCGCCCAGGGGCAGGGGACTGAGGTCCGCCTGGCGCAGGTCGGCGTTGGCCAGGTTGGCCCGGCTCATCCTAACCCCCCGCAAGTCCGCATCGCGCAGGTCCGCCCCACGCAGGTCGGCCCCGTCCAGGCAGGCGCCCTGAAGGGCCACACCGCGCAGGTCCATGCCCACCAGACAAGCGCCCTTGGCCGAGGCGGCCGACAGCCGCAGCCCCTTCAGCCGCGCGCCCAGGGGGCGCAGATCCTCGCGGTCGAACTGGGCCGGCGCGCCCAGGGCGCCGCCGCTTTCGACCCAGGCGTTGCCGTCCAGGGCGATCTGATACAGGTCCTCGGCGCGGGCCACGGCGGCCGGGTCGGGATCGCGCAGGGCGCCGGCCAGGTCGGTCCGGTCCAGCTTGGCGGAATTCATGGCGACGCTGGTCAGGACCGCCCCGACCAGCCGCGCCCCGGCCAGGTTGGCGCCGACCACCTCGGCCCCGTCCATCATGGCGCCGGACAGGTCCGCATCCTTCAGATTGGCCCCGTTCAGACGCGCGCCACGCATCGAACAGTCAGTGAAGTCGGCCTTGGCCGCGCTCATCCCGTCCAGGTTCGATCCGTCCAGGGTGGCGCCCGAGAAGACGGCGCCGTCGGCCACCCCCTTGACCGCCTCATGCCGGACGGCGGACAGCCCCTTGGTCGCGTGCGGGATGGCGATGACGCCTTCGCGGAAGTCGGCCTGGGTCAGGTCGGCCTGGCTGAGGTTGGCGCCGCGCAAGGAGACGCCGCGGATGTCGGCGCGCTTCAGACGCGCACCCTTCAGATCGGCCCCCCGCAGGTCGCAGCCGAACAGGATGGCCCGTTCCAGGCTGGCCCCGGCCAGGATCGCGTTCTCCAGACATGAGCCGGAGAAGTCGGCGTCGTCCAGCAACCGTCCGGCCAGATTCAGGCCCGACAGGTCGATGAATTTCAGCGACAGGCGGCGACCGCCCGCGCGCCCCTCTACGAAGCGCTGATGGGCGGCCACGAACAGGTCCAGCTCGCCCTGGCTGAGCGGTCGGCGCACCATGGCCGTCATTCGGTCCCCCTTTGCGGGTCCAGCCCGCGAACGCCCGTCATCACGGCGCCGTCGAAATCCGTCTGCCGAACCTGGGCGCCGTGCAGGCTGGCCCGGGTCAGGTCGGCGCCGTGCAGGACCGCTCGCCTCAGATCGGCGTCCGACAGGTCGGCGCCGCGCAGGCTGGCGTCGGTCAGGTCGGCCGGCAGAAGCCGCTCCGGCCCGATCAGCAGCGGCCCCAGCTGGGCCTCGCGCAGGTCGGCGCCCGACAGGCGCGCCCGCGTCAGCCGCGCGCCACGAAGGTCGGCCCGGCACAGGCGCGCCGAGCGCAGGTCGGCATCCTCCAGATGAGCGCCCTGAAGCTGCACCCCCTCCATGTCCAGGCCGTAGAAGACCGCGCCACGCGCCGACAGGGCGGTCAGGTTGTAGCCGGTGATCGAGCCCAGCTTGCGCAGGTCGACCCCGTCGAAGACCGACGGCTGGCCCTGGGCCCCGCCCGTCTCGCACCACAGGGCGTGTTCGCGCAGCATCTCGGCGGCGGGCATCTTGCTGACCGGGGCGCCGGCCGGGCGGTCGTCGGTCAGGGCGCCGGACATGTCGGCCCCGTCCGTGCGCCACATGGCGGCCTTGACCCCCACCAGCACGGCGTCGCGCAGGTCGGCGCCGGTCAGGTCCGCGCCCGACAGATCGGCGCCGGACAGGTCGGCGCCGCGGAAGCTGGCGGCCTTCAGATTGGCGCGGACCAGCTTGCAGTCCTTCATCACCGCATCCGAGAAGTCGGCGGCGGCGGCCATCACGCCCGACAGGCGCGAGCGTTGCAGATTGGCCCCGGCCAGACAGGCCCCCTGGGCCTCGGCGGACCGGCTCATGTGGGCCTCGACGATGCGATAGCCGGTCTTGGAATCGGCGGCCGCCAGGGCGCCTTCGCGCAGGTCGGCCTCGAACAGGTCGGCGCCCGTCAGGTCGGCGCCGCGCAGGCAGGCGCCGCGCAGGTCGGCCCGCCTCAGGCTGGCCTCGACCAGGATCGCCTCCTGCATGTCGGCCCCGAACAGATTGGCGTTGTCCAGCCGCGCCCCGGTCAGGTCGCACCCGACCAGACAGGCCGCCGCCAGGTCGGCGTCGGCCAGGTTGCGGCCCTTCAGGCTGAGTCCTGACAGGTCCAGCCAGGCGAAGACCGCCCTCGCCCCGCCGGGCCGCGCCTGCCAAAGCCGTTCGTGCCGGACGCAGATGGCGTCCAGCTCCTCCTGGCTGAGGCGTCGCCTCGTGACGGCCTGGGCGGTTGCTGACATGAGGCCACCCTAGGCTGCCCCGGCTTAAGGAAGCTTTGCGAAAGCCACGGTTTTTGCTTCGTTTCACGTAGAAGGCGTATCGGCGTGATGCGGACGCTCGCGCCGGCCTATTCGGTCAGCAGCCCCTGGTCCTTCAAGGCGTCGGCCAGTTCGCCCGGAGAGGTCCACAGCCGGGTGTAGCCGGCCTCTCCCAGCCGTTTCAGCTCGGTGACCAGGTCGGCCTTGGGCGAGGCGGCGAAGCGGGCGTCGAACCCTTCGCCGTCGGCCGAGACCCGCACCATCGGCCGGCCGGTCTCCAGACGGTGCAGATAGCCTTCGTAGAGGACCGCCGCCTGGTCGGCCAGAAGGCCGGTCTCGACCTCCAGCCCCGCCTGGCGCAGCCGCTCCACCCCCCGACCCGAGGCGAAGGGCGAGGGGTCGACGCAGGCCACCACCACCCGCGACACGCCGGCCTCGGCCAGGAAATGCGAGCAGGATTTTCGGCCGGACGAACGCGCCCCGCACGGCTCCAGCGTGACATAGGCGGTGGCGCCGCGCGCGCGGGCGCCGGCGGCGGGCACGGCCTGCTCCTCGGCGTGAGGGCGGCCGCCGGGCGCGGTCGCCGCTTCGGCCGCCACTTCGCCGCCATTGACGATGACGCAGGCGACCGAAGGGTTGGGCCAGGTCTGGCCCATCTGGGCGGTGGCCAGTTCTATGGCCCGGGCCATGAAGCTCGTGTCGTCCGGCCCGCTCATCCGACCACCGGCAGGGGCTGGGCGCGGTCGGCGTCGAGATAGCGGGCCGCCGTCGGCTTCAACCCGGCGTCCAGATCGATCTCCAGCGGATTGCCGGTCGGGATCTCGACCCCGACGATCCGGTCGTCGGGCACGGCGAACAGGTGTTTGACGATGGCCCGCAAGGAATTGCCGTGGGCGGCGATCAGCACATCCTGGCCGGCGGCCAGGCGCGGCGCGATCTCGGCGTTCCAATAGGGCAGGACACGGTCCAGGGTGGTCTTCAGACTTTCCGTATCCGGAATGTCCTGGCCGGCGTAGCGGGGATCGGCGGCGAAATCGAACTCCCCCCCCGGCGCCAGGGGCGGCGGCGGGATGTCATAGCTGCGCCGCCAGATTCTGACCTGATCCTCGCCGTGCCGGGCCGCCGTCTCGGCCTTGTCCAGACCGGTCAGGCCGCCGTAGTGCCGCTCGTTCAGACGCCAGTCCTCGATCACCGGCACATCCTTCAGCCCGGCCGCCTGCAGGGCCAGGGCGCCGGTGCGTTTGGCCCGTTTCAGCACCGAGGTGAACATGACCGCCGGCGTGAACCCCGCCTGGGCGATCAGTTCGCCCGCGCGCCGCGCCTGGGCCTGGCCCTCGGCGGTCAGATCGACATCGACCCAGCCGGTGAAGCGGTTTTCCAGGTTCCACTGGCTCTGGCCGTGGCGCAGCAGGATCAGGCGGGGCATTCGGGACTCCGGCGGTTCCCGACCGGGCGTAGGCCGGGCGCCCCCCTCGGTCAAGCGGGGGTTCAAGGCCGCGACCGGGGACCCCGGCGCCGGATCGTGCGTTGTCGCGGCGCCCCCCGCCCGGCTATAGCCGGTCGCCTTCGCTGTTCAGAAAGCCCGCCATGCCGAAGCCCCGCGCCGACCTGCTGCCCAACACCGCCGCCTATGAGACCACGCCCCTGGTCAAGGCCACGGGGTTCCGGGAGTATGACGCCCGCTGGGTGCTGGAGAAGGAGATCAACCTTCTGGGCATACAGGCCCTGGGCCTTGGCCTGGCCACCTATGTGCACGAGATCGGGGTTCGGCCCCGCATCGTCGTGGGCCACGACTTCCGCAGCTACTCCCTCAGCGTGAAACAGGCCCTGACCCTGGGCCTGCTGGAAGGCGGGATGGAGGTTCTGGACATCGGCCTGGCCCTGTCGCCCATGGCCTATTTCGCCCAGTTCGCCCTGGACGCCCCCTGCGTGGCCATGGTCACGGCCAGCCACAACGAGAACGGCTGGACCGGCGTCAAGATGGGCGCCCAGCCGCCCCTGACCTTCGGCCCCGACGAGATCGGACGCCTGAAACAGATCGTGCTGCAGGACCAGGGCGTGTCGCGCCCCGGCGGGCGGCTGGAGCGGATCGAGGACTTCCGCGAACGCTATCTGCAGGAGGTTTCGGCCAAGGTGAAACTGAGCCGCCCGATCAAGGTCG
>NZ_JAHBYB010000021.1 GCF_019636155.1 Brevundimonas sp.
AAGGACCGCCCCGCACCGCCGATATTCGGCCGCGAAAGCGCCGAATCCCTGCGGTAAAGAGATGCCGAATGCAGCAGATCGTCTGGAACAGGCTGAAGGCGGGCGCGCGGCGCGCCGCGGCGGCGGCGCCCGCGGCGGCCGCCGTGCTGGGCGTCGCCATGACCGCGGGTTCGACCCCCCGTCCGGACATCGACCGCACGGCCGAGGCGGTGGCGCGGCTGACGGGCGGTGAGATTTCGGCCGCCGGCCTGGCCCGGGTGCAGGGTCGGCTGGATCCCGCCCAGCTGGCCCTGGCGCAACGCCATGACCCCCTGCTGCGGCAGGCGGCCCTCTATGGGCTGACGCCGGGTTGGGAAACCCTGACCCTGGCGGGCAAGCCGGGGCTGGAGGACGGGGTTATCGGTCTGGAGGCGCGGAAGCTGAACGCCGCCATGCCGGTGACCTCGGGCGCCCTGCGGCCCGCGCGGCCGTTCGCCTTCACCCCCAAGACGGCCGAGGATCGCCGCCGCGCCCTGCGCTGCCTGACCCAGGCGGTCTATTACGAGGCCGCGCTGGAGCCTGCCCTGGGACAGGAGGGGGTGGCCCAGGTGGTGTTGAACCGGGTGCGCGATCCCAACTACCCCGACAGTATCTGCGGCGTGGTCTATCAGGGGGCCGAGCGGACCACGGGCTGCCAGTTCAGCTTCACTTGCGACGGCGCCCTGGGCCAGGCGCCGGTCGGCTGGGCCTGGGACCGGGCGCGGCGGGTGGCCGAGCGGGCCCTGGCGGGCCATGTCGCCGTCGGGGTGGGCACCGCGACCCACTATCACGCCGACTATGTGCATCCCTGGTGGTCGCCGACCCTGGCCAAGATCACCCAGGTCGGGGCGCATATCTTCTATCGCTGGAAGGGGATCAGCGGCGAGATGGCCGCCTTCCGTCAGACCTATTCGGGCCGCGAGCCCGTGATCGACGAGGCCCGCTTCGCCCGGCCGCGCCTGCTGCTGGCCGCCCAGACGGGGGAGACCGCCGAGGCCGCCGCCGTGGCGGCCATCGCCGAGGCGCGCGGGGTCGAGATGCGGACTGTCCAGATCGACGGCCAGACCCGCGTGGTCGGCGCCGCCAGCCTGGGCGGGCGCCGCCTGCCGACACGTGAGGAGGTGGCTCAGATCAACGCCCGCCTGGACGCCGTCCTGCCGCCCCCCGCCGCCACCGCCCGGCCCGCGGAGCCGCCGCCCGGCGTGACCCCCATGGCGGTCGAGGAGGTGGGGCGGCCGGCCAGCTGAAATCGGGCCTGAACGCCGGCCCGTTTGCAACGCTTGGGCCGCGAACGCATTGTGAAGGTTCGGCAAACAGCCTTTCGGAACCCCGATTCAGTGAGCAGTGACGACATCCGCCCTGATCGGGACGAAGCCCAACGCCTGACCGCCCTGCGCGCCTACGACATCCTGGATACGGAGCGGGAGGCGGCGTTCGACGACCTGTGCGACCTGGCGGCCCGGATCTGCGAGACCCCCATCGCGGTGATCAATCTGATCGATGCGGAGCGCCAGTGGTTCAAGGCGGAGGTCGGGCTGGGCGTGCGCGAAACGCCGCTGGAGACCTCCTTCTGCCGTCACGCCCTGCTGGAAACCGACCGGATGATCGTGCCGGACGCGACCCGGGATCCGCGTTTCGCCTGCAATCCCCTGGTGACCGGCGAGCCGGGCCTGCGCTTCTACGCCGGGGTGCTGCTGCGGTCGCCGGGCGGGTTCGCCCTGGGGACCCTGTGCGTCCTGGACACCAAGGTCCGACCCGAGGGCCTGACGGACCTCCAGATGCGGACTCTCGAGGTTCTGGGCCGACAGGCGACCAGCCTGATGGAGCTGCGCCGCGTGGTCGCCGCCAAACGATCCGTGCGGGCCGAGCTGGGCGAGGCTCAGAAGGCGGCCTTCGACAGCGACGCTCGTTTCCGCGTTCTGGCCGACGCCATGCCCCAGATGGTCTGGTCCACCCTCCCGGACGGCTTCCACGACTATTACAACGCCCGCTGGTACGCGTTCACCGGCGTGCCGGCCGGATCGACGGACGGCGAGGGCTGGAACGGCATGTTCCATCCGGACGACCGGGATCGGGCCTGGGCCCGGTGGCGGCGGTCGCTGGAGACGGGCGAACCCTACGAGATCGAATATCGGCTGCGGCGCCACGACGGGGTCTATCGCTGGACCCTGGGACGGGCGACGGCCCTGCGCGACGACGAGGGACGGATCACCCGTTGGTTCGGCACCTGCACCGACATCGACGACCTGAAGCGGCTGGAGCAGGCCAAGGAGCTGGTGAGCCAGGAGCTGAGCCACCGTATCAAGAACATCTTCGCCGTAGTTTCGGCCCTGATCGCCCTGTCGGCCAGGCAGTATCCGGAGGCGCGGGATTTCGCCGCCTCGCTGCGGACGCGGATCGGCGCCCTGGCGCGGGCGCATGAGTTCGTCCGGCCGCACACCGACATCTCGCGGCCCCTGATGGGCGACATGACCCTGCATGCCTTCCTGGCCGCCCTGTTCCGCCCCTATGTCGATGCCCAGGGCCGCCCGCGCGTCATCCTGTCGGGCGACGACGCCAGTTTCGACGACCAGGCGGCGACCTCTGTGGCCCTGCTGTTTCACGAACTGGCGACCAATGCGGCCAAATACGGCGCCCTGTCGGTCGATGGCGGACGGGTCACCCTGGACACCGTCGGCCGGGACGATCGTTTCATCCTGACCTGGACCGAAGAGGGCGGCCCCCCGGTGAACGGACCTCCGCGGCGCGCCGGCTTCGGCTCGTCACTGGCGACCCTGTCGGTGGAAGGCCAACTGGGTGGACGGCTGGAGCGCGAGTGGCGGGCCCAGGGGCTGCGCGTCGTCGCCGACCTGCCCGATGTGGCCCTGGCGCGCCGCCGGGCGGCTCAGAAAGCCGATATTTAGACCTTTGCTGGAAACCTGCGTTCGTCCTCGGCGTTCACAGGCCACGAGACCTGACCGACAAGACCATGACCGCGCGTATATTGATCATTGAGGACGAGGCCCTGGTGGCCATGGAGCTGCGCTTCGTCCTGGAAGACCTGGGCTATGAGGTCGTGGCCGCCGCCGCCGATGCGCGCACGGCGCGCGATGTCGTGCGTGAGACCGAGGTCGATCTGGCCCTGGTCGACATCCATCTTTCCGACGGGCCGACCGGCGTGGAACTGGGCCGCGACCTGGCTCAGGAAGAAGGCGTCACGGTCCTCTATATGACCGCCAATCCCGGCATGCTGGGCCAGGGCGTGGCCGGGACCATCGGCGTCCTGTCCAAGCCGACCGACGAACAGGCCGTTCAGTCCGCGGTCGAATACGCCCTCAGCCGCCGCGAGGGCCGGCCGGTCGAATACGCCCCGCCCCAGTTGCAGCTGTTCGCCTGAACCATTGCGTTCAAGCGTCCAGGCCCTACCAGACGCCGATCTTTTCCACCTCGGCGTGGCTGATCGGGTGGCCGGCGGCCTTGTGGTCCTGTTCGGCCAGGAAGCGGGCGGCCTCCAGGGCGGCCATACAGCCCATGCCGGCGGCCGTGACGGCTTGGCGATAGACGTCGTCGGTCACGTCGCCGGCGGCATAGACCCCCTCGACGGCCGTCGCTGTCGTGCCCGGTTTGACCACCAGATAGCCCCCGGCCTTGGTCTCCAGCTGTCCCGCGAACAGTTCGGATGACGGGGCATGGCCGATGGCGATGAAGACACCGTCGGCGGCGATCGCCTGGCTCGAACCATCCAGCACATTCTTCAACCGCACCCCGGTGACGTTGCGCGCCACGCCGTCCACGACGCCGACGATCTCTTCCACCTGATGGTTCCAGATCACCTTGATCTTGGGATGGGCGAACAGCCGGTCCTGAAGGATCTTCTCGGCGCGGAATTCGTCGCGGCGATGCACGACGGTGACGCTCTGGGCGAAATTGGTCAGGAACAGCGCCTCCTCGACCGCCGTATTGCCGCCGCCGACCACCACCACATCCTTGCCGCGATAGAAGAAGCCGTCGCAGGTGGCGCAGGCCGAGACGCCGAAGCCCTGATATTTCGCCTCCGAGTCCAGCCCCAGCCATTTGGCCTGGGCGCCGGTGGAGATGATGACCGTCTCGGCCAGGATCTCGGTTCCCGAATCCAGCGTCAGGCGGAACGGACGCGACGACAGGTCCGCGCGGGTGACGATGTCGTGGACCACCTCGGTCCCGACATGCTCGGCCTGGGCCTGCATCTGCTCCATCAGCCAGGGGCCCTGGATGGTCTCGGCGAAGCCGGGATAGTTCTCGACGTCCGTGGTGATGGTCAGCTGGCCGCCCGGCTGGATGCCGGCGATGACCACCGGGTTCAGAGAGGCGCGGGCGGCGTAGATGGCGGCGGTCCAGCCGGCGGGGCCGGACCCGATCACGGCGACACGAACGGTGCGGGGAGTGCTCATGCCCCTATTTAGGCGCTGATTCCGACGCGCGCGATGCTAGACTGGCCTGACCTTTGGGAGAGCGGACGCATGGCGAAGAAATCCGGGGAAAACGGCGCGGCCTTCCTGCCGATCGGCATGGGCGCGGGCGTCGCCATCGGCGTCGGCCTGGGCACGGCCATGGACAATCTGGCGCTCGGCATCGCCGTCGGTCTGAGTGTCGGCACGGCCCTTGGCCTGGCCCTGATGGCGGCCAAGGGCCGGAAGGGCGGCGATCCGGACGCGGACTAACCCCGCGCCGCCAGGGCCTGAAGCACCGCCTGTGCGGCCCGGTCGGTCTCGGCCAGGGGTGGATAGGTCCATCCCTCAAGACGCCCGTCGAACGGACGGGCCGCGCCGTGGGCCGCCAGTTCGGCATGCAGCCGCGCGAACTTGCCGCCCGACCCACGCGGGACCATCGGCAGGATATGAACCGGCTTGCCGGTCGAGGCGGCCTCCGCGGCCATATTGGCGCTGTCCTCGGTGACCAGGATGTGGTCGGCGGCCTGCAGGAAGGCGAACAGGGGATTGTCCCCGGTTCCGTCCCAGATCCAGCCGGGCAGGGCCTTCAGCCGCTCGGCCATGATCGCGCGCGCGGCCGGGGGCGTGCGGCGCGAGAATGTCAGCAGCAGGGCCCCTCCGGCCGCCGTCACCGCCGCCGCGATACGGTCCGCCAGGTCCGCCGCATGCCTAGGCGTCAGGTCGAAGGCGCCGGAGCGGCCGCCGATCAGGACCGCGACGCGCGGATGGGGCAGGGCATCGATCCGGTCGGCGAAGCCCGGCGCAGCCTCGGCCAGCCCTTGCGCCGTGATGCGGTGCGGACTGCCGATGATCTCGAAGACGGCGTCGCCCGACAGCCGGTCATGGGCCGGGGCCACCACCATGTCGAACCGGCGCGGGTCCAGGCGCGGGTCCTGGACCTGAACGACGAGGGGGCGCGGGTCGGCCCGGCTCCGCATCCACAGCGACAGCGGCAGGCTGGCCCGACCGGCGGCGATCCACAGATCGGGCGCGGGCCCGTCCAGGGCGTCGGTCGCCGGGTCCAGCATGAAGGTCCGCTTCAGGTCGGCGGGCAGGGCGTCGAACAGCGGCCGCCAGCGGACGGTGCGGTCCTGAATCACGGCCGGTGTCCGCCGCGCCACGGCCTCGGCCAGGCCCTGGGCCTGGTTGCGGATGCCGGCGCGGCCGTCGGAGACGACGCGGATCGTCAGCGGCGCGGGCGCCGCCACGGCCCTACTTCCACTCGACCTTGGCGATCTCGTAGGCCTTGACCCCGCCGGGGGTGTTGACCTCGACCGTGTCGCCCACGGCCTTGGAGATCAGCGCCCGCGCGATGGGCGAGGCGACCGAGATGCGGCCGGCCTTCACGTCGGCCTCGTGCTCGCCGACGATCTGATAGCGGCTCTCTTCGTCCGTATCCTCGTCGATCACGGTGACGGTGGCGCCGAATTTGACCTGGTCGCCGGACAGTTTCGACACGTCGATGACCTGGGCGCGGCTGATCTTGTCCTCGATCTCGGCGATCTGGCCCTCGATCCAGCCCTGGCGCTCCTTGGCGGCGTGGTATTCGGCATTCTCGCTCAGGTCGCCGTGGGCGCGCGCCTCGGAGATGGCCGCGATCACCGCCGGCCGTTCGACCGACTTCAACTGCTTCAACTGATCGTCGAGGGCGCGATAGCCCTCGGCCGTCATCGGCACTTTTTCCATTGTCAGAGGATTTTCTAAGTCGCCCTGGAGACTGAAGGGGAGAAGGGGGAAAGTGAACCCCGCCGCGGGGCGAGCGCGGCGGGGGACGAAAAGACTAGGCCGACGAGGGCGAAAATTCAAGATCGCTGAATAACGCCGGTCCGGGCCGGATGGGTTCAGGCGGCGTGGCGATCACGCCGTGCGGCGGCCAGCCGCCCTCGGAACAGAACCCGCCGGATCAGGCTCCAGGCCAGCAGGCCCAGGGCCGCCAGCCCGGCGACCAGGAACAGGCCCGACACCAGCACGGCCCCGGCCGCCATGAAGGCGATGACGAAGGCGACGGCGGCGGCGAGGGCCAGGACGATCTGGGCGGACTGGAGGCGCATGGCACGTTAACGATTGGCGCGGCCAGGGGTTTCCCGGCGACCCTTGGTATCGGTCTGCAAGGCCCCGAAGGCGGACCGGCGTCGGGCGGACGTTGCGTTCGGGGCCGGTTGGGCTAAGCCGTCGGCATGGAATCCGCAGAACCGCGTCTGACCTCCCTGGCCCATGGTGGCGGCTGCGGCTGCAAGATTGCGCCGGGGGTGCTGCGCGAGATGCTGGCGGCCATGCCCCAGGCGGCGGCTTTCGCCGATCTGATGGTCGGGACAGAGACCAGCGACGACGCGGCGGTCTGGCGGCTTAACGACCATCAGGCCCTGGTGGCGACCACCGACTTCTTCATGCCCGTGGTCGATGATCCGTTCGACTTCGGCCGGATCGCCGCCGCCAACGCCCTGTCGGACGTCTATGCGATGGGCGGCAGGCCCATCCTGGCCCTGGCCCTGGTCGGGATGCCGGTGAACGTCCTGTCGACGGCGACCATCGGCCGCATTCTGGCGGGCGGGGCCGAGGTCTGCGCCGCGGCCGGTATTCCGGTGGCCGGCGGCCATTCGATCGACAGCGTCGAGCCGATCTACGGCCTGGTCGCCCTGGGGCTGATCGATCCCCGGCGGGTGCTGACGAATCGTGGGGCGCGGCCGGGCGACCGGCTGATCCTGACCAAGGCCCTGGGGGTGGGGGTGCTGAGCGCGGCCTTCAAGCAGGGCAGGCTGGATGCGGACGGCTACGCCGCCCTGATCGGCTCGACGACGCGGCTGAACGCGGTCGGCGCCCGGCTGGCGGACCAGACGGGGGTGCATGCGATGACGGACGTCACCGGATTCGGCCTGCTGGGTCACGCCCTGGAGATGGCGCGCGGGGCCGGGGCGACGGTCGAGATTTCCGCCTCGGCCGCGCCCGTCCTGCCGGGGGTGGAGGCGCTGCTGGCCGACGGGGTCCGCACCGGCGCCTCGGGCCGTAACTGGGCCAGCTATGGCGAGGGGGTCCGGGGGCTGGAGCCGGGGGTCATGCGCGACCTGCTGACCGATCCCCAGACCTCGGGCGGGCTGCTGGTCGCCTGCGCGCAGGAGGCGGCCGAGGCCGTGCTGGCCCTGGTCCGGGCCGAGGGCTTCGACCAGGCGGCGGTGGTCGGGCGGGTGGCGGACGGTCCGGCGCGGGTCGTGGTGACGTGATCCGGCGCACCGACGACCTGGGGCCGCAGGCGCGGGGGGCCTTCGACGCCCTCATCGATGTCCGCAGCCCGTCCGAGTTCGCCCAGGACCACCTGCCCGGCGCGATCAACCTGCCGGTTCTGGACGACGCTGAAAGGGCTCGGGTCGGAACCGAATATGTCCGGGGCTCGAAATTCCGCGCCCGGCGGATGGGGGCGGCCCTGGTGGCGCGCAACATCGCCGGTCATCTGGAGGGCGCCCTGGCGGATCGGGACGGCGGCTTCCGCCCCCTGGTCTATTGCTGGCGCGGGGGTCAGCGTTCGGGCGCCATGGCGGCGGTGATGGACCAGGTCGGCTGGACCGTCGCCGTGCTGGACGGCGGCTATCGCACCTGGCGGCGGCGGGTTGCGGAGGCGCTGTATGACGCCCCCGTCCCGCATCCCCTGGTCCTGCTGGACGGGCCTACGGGGGTGGGCAAGACCGAGGTGCTGCATCGACTGGCGGCCCGGGGCGTCCAGACCCTGGACCTGGAGGGGCTGGCCAATCATCGCGGCTCGCTGTTCGGGGGCCAGCCGGGCGGGCAGCCGCCGCAGAAACTGTTCGAAAGCCGGCTTTTCGCGGCGTTGGAGCAACTGGACCCGGTCCGGCCGGTGGTGGTCGAGGCGGAATCCAGCAAGGTGGGCGCGCGCCTGGTCCCGCCCCGGCTATGGGCCGCGATGCAGGCCGCGCCGCGCATCGCCCTGACCGCGCCGGTCCCGGCCCGCGCCGCCTTCAGCGCACGGGCCTATGCCGGGACGGCGGCCGATGCGGCGGCGCTGGAACGGGCCTTCGCCCGCATGCCGCGCCATGTCTCGAAGGCGACCGTGGCCGACTGGCGCGCCCTGGCCGCCGCGGGCGAACACCTGGCCCTGGCCAGGGCGCTGATCGAAACCCACTACGACCCGGCCTATGGGCGCAGCGCGGCGCCCGATGATCCGATGGCGGTCATCGACGCGGGCGATCTTTCCGAGACGGCCCTGAACCGGGCGACACAGGCGGTGGCCCGCGCCCTGGGTCAGCCTCAGCCGTAGGCCTGGATCGGGCGGACATCCAGGTCGCCGGCGCGCAGGGCGGCGATGCCTTGCGCCGCCGCCAGCGCCCCGGTGGCGGTGGTGTAATAGGGAATCTTCATCATCAGGGCGGTGCGACGCAGGCTGAAGCTGTCCTGAAGCGACTGCTTGCCCTCGGTGGTGTTGATGACCAGCTGGACCTCGCCGTTCTTCATGGCGTCGACGATGTGGGGGCGGCCCTCCAGCACCTTCTTGACCAGGCCGACCTCGATCCCCTGTTCCGCCAGATAGGCGTGGGTGCCGCCGGTGGCGATCAGGCTGAAGCCCTGGGCCAGCAGGGTGCGCGCGGCCTCCAGGATGAAGGGCTTGTCGCTGTCCTTCACCGACACGAAGGCGCAGCCGGACGAGGGCAGGGTCGTGCCGCCGCCGATCTGGGACTTCAGGAAGGCGCGGGCGAAGGCCGGGGCCAGATCGGCCTCGCCCTCGCGTTTCCAGTCCAGGCCCATGACCTCGCCGGTCGAGCGCATCTCGGGGCCCAGCACGGTGTCGACCCCGGCGAAGCGGGCGAAGGGGAAGACCGCTTCCTTGACCGCGATATGGTCCAGCGGTCGGTCCTTCAGTCCGAAGGACGCCAGGGGTTCGCCCGCCATCACCTTGGCGGCGATGGCGGCGACCGGCGCGCCCATGGTCTTGGCCACGAAGGGCACGGTGCGGCTGGCGCGCGGATTGACCTCCAGCACGAAGATGCGCGGGGCGTCGGAGTGCGGCTCCTCGATGGCGAACTGCACATTCATCAGGCCGCGCACCTTCAGCGCCCGCGCCATGGCCTCGGTCTGGCGCTTCAGCTCTGCGACGATCTCGGGTTTCAGGGAATGCGGCGGCATGGAACAGGCGCTGTCTCCGGAATGGACGCCCGCCTCCTCGATATGCTCCAGTACGCCGGCGACGAAGACCGTCTGGTCGTCGCACAGGGCGTCCACGTCCACCTCGGTGGCGCGGTTCAGATAGTGGTCGATCAGCACCGGATCGTCGCCCGACACCCGCATGGCCTCGTGGACATAGCGGTCCAGCTGTTCGCGGTCGTGCACGATCATCATCCCGCGTCCGCCCAGGACGTAGGAGGGGCGCAGCACGACCGGATAGCCGACCTGTTCGGCCTTGTCGGCGGCCTCCTCGGCGCTGCGGGCCAGGGCGTTGGGGGGCTGCATCAGGCCGATGTCGTTCAGCATCCGCTGGAACCGTTCGCGGTCCTCGGCCAGGTCGATGGAGTCCACGGATGTGCCCAGGATCGGCACCCCGTCCTCCTGCAGCGCATGGGCCAGCTTCAACGGCGTCTGGCCGCCGAACTGCACCACCACCCCGATCAGCTCGCCCTTCGACCGTTCGACCTCGATCAGCTCCAGCACGTCCTCGGCCGTCAGAGGCTCGAAATACAGCCGGTCCGAGGTGTCGTAGTCGGTCGAGACCGTCTCGGGGTTGCAGTTGACCATGATCGACTCGACGCCGATGTCGTCGAAGGCGAAGGCCGCGTGGCAACAGCAGTAGTCGAACTCGATCCCCTGGCCGATCCGGTTCGGCCCGCCGCCCAGGATGACGGCCTTCCTGCGATCCGACGGCTCGGCCTCGCATTCCGGCGCCTGGCCCAGGGCGCCGGTCTCATAAGTCGAATACATATAGGCGGTGGCGCTGGCGAACTCGGCCGCGCAGGTGTCGATGCGCTTGAAGCTGGGCCGGACGTCCAGGGCGCGCCGCAGACGGCGGATCTCGTGCTCGGTGCTTCCGGTCAGGGCTGCCAGACGGGCGTCGGAGAAGCCCTTGGCCTTCAGGCGGCGGAACTCGCGTGCGGCGGCCTCTCTCCCTTCCCCCTCGATGGAGGAAGGGCCGGGGTTGGGGGTGACGGCGGCGGCTCGTGTATCACCGGCCTGCGCCTCATCCTGATGCGACGTCACCCCCATCCCAACCCTTCCCCCATCGAGGGGGAAGGGCTTTTCTGCGCCCGGCAGGCCCTTGACCCGGATGTGGCCTTCCTCGCGCACCACGTCCGCGATCTGGCGCAGGAACCAGGGTTCGTAGGCGCAGGCGGCGGCGACTTCCTCGACCGACAGGCCGTGTCGGAAGGCCTGGGCGATGACGCGGATGCGGTCGGGCGTCGGCAGGCCCAGGGCGCGCACCACGGCGGCGCGGGCGCCCGCATCGTCCTCGGCGCCCGCCACGCCCTCGATCTCGATCTCGTCGAAGCCCGACAGGCCGGTTTCCAGGCCGCGCAGGGCCTTCTGCATCGATTCCTGGAAGGTGCGGCCGATGGCCATGACCTCGCCCACCGACTTCATCGAGGTGGTCAGCATCGGCTCGGCGCCCGGATATTTCTCGAAGGCGAAGCGCGGGATCTTGGTGACGACATAGTCGATGCTGGGCTCGAACGACGCCGGGGTCACCTGGGTGATGTCGTTGGTCAGTTCGTCCAGGGTGTAGCCGACCGCCAGCTTGGCCGCGACCTTGGCGATGGGAAAGCCGGTGGCCTTGGACGCCAGGGCCGACGACCGCGACACGCGCGGGTTCATCTCGATCACCACCATGCGGCCGTCGGCGGGATTGATGGCCCACTGGACGTTCGAACCGCCCGTCTCGACCCCGATTTCGCGCAGGACGTTGATCGAGCCGGTGCGCATCCGCTGATATTCCTTGTCGGTCAGCGTCAGGGCGGGGGCCACGGTGATGCTGTCGCCGGTGTGGACGCCCATCGGGTCCACGTTCTCGATCGAGCAGATGATGATGCAGTTGTCCGCCCGGTCGCGGACCACCTCCATCTCGTATTCCTTCCAGCCCAGAACCGATTCCTCGATCAGCACCTCGGTGGTCGGCGACAGGTCCAGGCCGCGCTCCACGATCTCGCGGAACTCCTCGACATTATAGGCGATGCCGCCGCCGGTCCCGGCCAGGGTGAAGCTGGGGCGGATGATGGCGGGCAGGCCGACGAAGGCCAGGGCGTCCTCGGCCTCGTCGATATGGTGGACGGCGCGGCTGCGGGGCGATTCCAGGCCCAGTTTGTCCATGGCGTCGCGGAATTTCTGGCGGTCCTCGGCCTTGTCGATCACCTCGGCGCGGGCGCCGATCATCTCGACCCCGTGCCGGGCCAGGGCGCCCGAGCTTTCCAGCGCCAGGGCGGTGTTCAGCGCCGTCTGGCCGCCCATGGTGGGCAGCAGGGCGTCGGGCTTCTCGGCGGCGATGATCTTCTCGACCACCTCGGGCGTGATCGGCTCGATATAGGTGGCGTCCGCGACCTCGGGGTCGGTCATGATGGTGGCGGGGTTCGAGTTGACCAGGATGACCCGGTACCCCTCGGCCTTCAGCGCCTTGCACGCCTGGACGCCGGAATAGTCGAACTCGCACGCCTGGCCGATGACGATGGGGCCGGCGCCGATGATCAGGATGGACTGGATGTCTGTGCGCTTGGGCATGGGTCAGGCCTTCAGTTCGTCACCACCGCGCATTCCCAGCCGTCGTAGTCCAGCTGGAAGGCCGCGGCCCAGGATTGCATCATCGCCGACACCGGCGCGAACGAGGCCTCGTCCACCGCCATGGTCGTCTCCAGGACCAGGGAATCCTCGGACCCCCGCGTCAGGTATCCCGCCCGGCGCGCCACCTCGTTCAGGTCGCCCAGGCCCTCGTCGTCGCCGAAGAAGTAGAACAGGGTGTGGCGCGGGGTGATGCCGGAATCGCCATGCTCGGCCAGGGCGGCGCGGATCATGGCGTCGCGTTCCTCATGGCTGGCTTCGGCGTCGCTCACGGCGGTCCTCCGGCCCCGGCGCGCGCGAAGGCCGGCGCGGGGAGGCGCAGCGGTCCGGCGGCTTGTCGGCTAAGCGGCCCGTCTAATGGCGGGGGGCGGCCGGAGCAAGCGATTATCGGCCGGTTTCGTCCGTCCGCGCATCGATCCAGGCTGGCAGGTCCGAAATGGCCTCCAGCGCGCCATAGCGGGGATGGCCCGCGGGGGCGTCGGCCATCTCGTGCGCCCAGGTGATGTGATAGGGGATGTGCGCCGCCCAGGCCCCGGCCTCCAGCGCCGGCAGGACGTCGGACTTCATCGAATTGCCGGCCATCACCGCCTGGTCCGGCCCCGTGCCGTGGCGGGTGAAGACCCGGTCATAGGTGGCGCGGTCCTTCTCCGACACGATCTCGACCGCCGCGAACAGCTCGCCCAGGCCGGACGCCGCGACCTTTCGTTCCTGGTCCATCAGGTCGCCCTTGGTGATCAGCACCAGGCGATAGCGTTCCGACAGGGCGGCCAGGGCCTCGTCCACCCCGGGCAGGGTCTCGACCGGATGGGCCAGCATCTCGCGCCCGGCGGCCAGGATCTCGCGCACCACCTCGGGCGGGGCGCCGCCGTCGCACAGCTCCATCGCCGTCTCGATCATCGACAGGGTGAAACCCTTCACCCCATAGCCGTAGAGGCGCAGGTTTCGCCGCTCGGTCTCGGCCAGCCGCGCCTCGATGGTCTCGGCGTCGCCGTGATCGTCCAGAAGATCGACGAACCGCTCATGCGTCAGGCGGAAGATCGTCTCGTTGTGCCAGAGGGTGTCGTCGGCATCGAGACCGACGGTGGTGATGGTCATTGGCGGAACCGAGCGGAGACGGAAGGAAAAGGAGGCGGTCCTTACCGCCTCCCGAGCCGAAACCCCAGCCCCCGCCGTCACCCACGCCCTGTTCCCCTCACCCTACCGGGCGAACGTCTCTTCGATCCTCCCCCCTCGGTGGAGGGGGCTGACCGCAGGCTCCGACCTTCGACCTCACACGT
>NZ_JAHBYB010000022.1 GCF_019636155.1 Brevundimonas sp.
ACCCGGCCGTAGTTGTCGACCGTGATCGGTTCGCCGGTCAGGGCCTCGTCGGCGTGCTGCTGGCCGCGCACGGCCGGGCCGAAGGTGTCCGGCGCGGTCGTATAGATTCGGCCCCGGCGCGGGCTTTCCGCCAGGGTGACGCCCAGGACCCGTCCCTGGCGATCCAGGGCGGGCGCGCCGGACAGGCCCGACAGGGTGCCGTCCAGCCCGGCCGTCCGCCCGACCTCGGCCCAGGCCAGGACCGGCTCGTCGCGCGCGCCCCGCCCCGTCACCCTCAGCGTCTCGCGGCCCAGCAGGCGCGAAGTGACCTCGCCGGCCCGTCCCTGGGGGAAGCCCGGATGGAAGGCGCGCTGGCCGCGGCGCAGGCGCGGCGTCTCGGCCACCGGCAGGGCCGCGGGACCGCCCTGGGTCAGCAGGACCGCCACATCCGCATGGGCGGCCAGGCGCACGTCGGCGGCCACGGCCCGGCCGCCGCCGACCACCAGGGCGGGCCGGCGGCATCCCTCGACCACATGCCGCGCGGTGACCCAGCGGCCGTCGCGGGCGATCGAGAAGGCTGTGCCGGACACCGGCTGGAACGGGGCGTCGGGCGTATGGACGGTCACGGCCGGATCGAATGGGGTGACAGGGCCCAGAAGGGCGCCTTCCAGCTCGTCCGGCGGCGCGGGGGCGGGCGGGGCGTCGGCGTTCTCGCGCCGCAGCAGGGAAAAGGTCAGCAGGCCGCCAACCACCAGGGCGTAGACGGCCCAGTCCGGCAGACCCAGGATCCGGCGCACCGCCTCAGCCCGTCAGGGCGGCGGACAGGATCAGCGCCGTCGCCAGCTTGGCCCCCACCAGCAGCACTGCGGCGGGCACCTCTCCGTCCTGGATGCGCTGGGGCAGGCCGGTCAGCACAAGGTCGACGATACGGAAGGCCAGCAACTGCAGCACCAGGGTCGCCACCCCCCACAGTGCCACGTCCCGCAGCGAGGTCGAGACCGACAGGCTGACCGCCAGCGGAATGGCCAGGCCCAGCAGCACCCCCGCGAAGGCCACCGCCGCCGCCGGATTGCCGTCGCGGATCAGGGCGATCTCCTTCCACGGCGTCAGCAGGGCGTAGAGGCTGGCGCCCAGGACCAGAAGGCCCAGGGTCACCCCCAGGTGCAGCACCATGACGGGAAACCCGCTGGCGAAGGCCTGCACCTCGGGACTGCTCAGCACGCTGTTCAGCGATCCGTCCATGCCGCACGATTGCCCCAGTCGCCCCCCCGACCGCAAGCGCGCCCCGGCCACACTCGGTGACCGAATGTAAGCGTCAGGCCGCCTCGGTCTGGTCTTGGATGGTGCGCCGCAAGGCACTCGCCCGGACCTTCTCGCTTTCGGACTTCAGCTGGCCGCAGGCGGCCAGGATGTCGCGGCCGCGGGGGGTGCGGATGGGGCTGGCGTAGCCGGCCTTGTTCAGCACGGCGGCGAACCGTTCGATGGTCTTCCAGTCCGAACACTCATAATCCGTGCCGGGCCAGGGGTTGAACGGGATCAGATTGATCTTGGCCGGGATGCCGCCGATCAGCTTGACCAGGGCGCGCGCCTCGTCGGGGCTGTCGTTGACGCCCTTCAGCATGACGTATTCGAACGTCACCCGCTTGGCGTTGCCCAGGCCCGGATAGGCGCGGATGGCGTCCATCAGCTGGTTCAGCGGATATTTCTTGTTCAGCGGCACAAGGACGTCGCGCAGGGCGTCGTTGGTGGCGTGCAGGCTGATGGCCAGCATGGTCCCGGTGCGTTCCCCCAGCTCGGGGATCATCGGCACCACGCCCGAGGTCGAGACGGTGATGCGACGGCGCGAAATGGCGATGCCTTCGCCGTCGGCGATGATGTCCACGGCGTCGGCGACCGGGTCGAGGTTATACAGCGGCTCGCCCATGCCCATGAAGACGATGTTCGACAGGCGGCGGTCTTCCTTGGGGGACGGCCATTCGTCCAGGTCGTCGCGCGCCACCTGGACCTGGGCCACGATCTCGGCCGCCGTCAGATTGCGCACCAGCTTCTGCGTGCCGGTGTGGCAGAAGCTGCAGTTCAGGGTGCAGCCCACCTGGGACGAGACGCACAGGGCGCCCGAGCGGCCGACGTCGGGAATATAGACCGTCTCGATCTCGATCCCCGGCGCGGTGCGGATCAACCATTTACGCGTGCCGTCCTTCGAGACCTGGCGCTCCACGATCTCGGGCCGGGCCAGGGTGAAGGCCTCGGCCAGCCTGGCCCGCGTCTCCTTGGCCACGTCGCTCATCAGGCCGAAGTCGGTGACGCCATAGTGGTGGATCCAGCGCCACACCTGGCTGGCCCGCATCTTCGCCTTCTCGGGGGGGCAGACGCCGGCGTCGATCAGCGCCTGACGCAGGCCTTCGCGCGTCAATCCGGTCAGGTTGACGGGGGCCTTGGCCAAGGTCTGGGGGCGGGACAGGTCGAGCGTGACGCTCAAGGCGGCGATCCGTGTGCGGTGGGCGGGAAGGCGCGCTTATACCACAGATCACGCTGGATTTAAGGCGCGGGCGAAGCGGACGTGCGGGCGGCTGGCCAGGCGTGGCGGATACGGTGAAGCTGGACCACATCGTTGCCGCAAATCGAGGGTTTTGGGGATAAGGTCATGTAGTATATAGAGGTCTTGGGACATATTTTTACCGCTATACTGGCATAGCCTGGACCATTCCTCCCCATTTGAAAGCCTCGTCGGGACATGACCGACCTGCATCGCGTTATCTATGTCAGCGAGACCGTGGGCACGACGGGCCGCACGACCCTTTCGATCGCCCATATCCTGGGCGCGGCGGCGCGCAACAACCGCCGCGACCGGATCACGGGCGTGATCCTGTTCTGCGAGGGCCGCGTCCTTCAGGCCGTCGAAGGCATGCGCGGCGACGTCGATCGTCTTATGGCCCGGCTCCGGGCGGATCCGCGTCATACGGGGATGCGGCTGCTGTCCGACGCCCCGGTGCGCGGACGGCGGTTCCATGATCCCATGGCCCTGTGCGGCCTGACCGAGCCGACCCTGGCGCGCCTTCTGGCCGGGCGTCGCCTGACCGACCTGACGCCGCGCGAGGCCGAGGACATGCTGGCCAGTTGCATCGTCGCCCCGGCCGAGGCGGCCTGATCGACCTCGACCGCGGCCTTCGCCCGGGCTAGGCAGCGGGCGTGACCTTTTCGGACGACGTCGTCGAACGCTATGCGCGGCACCTGGTGCTGGCCGAGATCGGCGGCCCGGGGCAGCAGAAGCTGGCCCGCGCCCGTGTCCTGCTGGTCGGGATGGGTGGGGTCGGCGGTCCGGCGGCCCAATATCTGGCCGCCGCCGGGGTCGGGACCCTGGGCCTGGTCGATGACGACACGGTGGCCCTGTCGAACCTGCAGCGCCAGGTGCAATTCGCCACCAGCGATATCGGCCGGCTGAAGGTCGAGGCGGCGGCCGAGCGGCTGGCGGCGCTGAACCCCGGCGTGACTTTCCAGACCTTCCCCGAACGGCTGACGCCCGCCAACGCCGGCGTCCGTGTCGCCGGCTGGGACGTGGTGATCGACGGGACGGATGATTTCACCACCCGGTTCGCGGTCAACGCCGCCTGCGTGGCGGCGGGAATTCCTCTGGTGTCCGGGGCCCTGGGCCGCTGGGAGGGGCAGGTGGGCGTCTTCGTCGGGAAGCCCTGCTATCGCTGCCTGGTGGCCGAGGCGCCGCCGAGCGCCGAGACCTGCGCCCGCGTCGGCGTGGTCGGCGCTCTGGCCGGGGTGGTGGGGGCCATGGCGGCCCTGGAGGCGATCAAGATCATCACCGGCGCGGGCCGTCCGCTGACGGGGCGGCTGCTGCTGTATGCCGGCCTGGGCGGCCAGGTGCGCACCGTCGCCGTGGCGCCGGACCCGGCCTGTCCGGTCTGCGGCTGAGGCCGCGCCTTGTCTTCGCCCCGGTTTTCCGCCATAAGCCGCCGCTTCCGGCGCAAGTGAACCTCGCGTCTCCACCATCACGACCCCCGCCCTGACATCAGGGGAGTTCCGGGACGAGGATGGAGAGCCCCCCAGTCGACGTCATACGTCCACTGGGGCTGAGGTCGTTTTGCGCGTGCAGTTTGGGTTTTGCCCATTGCTCTGAGATCAGGCCTTCGGCCTGACCCGAGAATGGGCGAGGTGGACGTATGTTCGAGGCTCTGAACGAGCGGCTGACAGGGGTTTTCGACCGGATCACCGGTCGCGGCGCCCTGTCCGAAAAGGACGTGGCCGAGGCGATGCGTGAGGTGCGCGTGGCCCTGCTGGAGGCCGACGTCGCCCTGCCGGTCGTCAAGGACTTCATCGCCTTCGCCACCGAGCGCGCCACCGGCGAAGAGGTCATCCGCTCGGTCAAGCCGGCCGACCAGGTCATCAAGATCGTCTATGACGGCCTGATCGAGATGCTGGGCGGCGAAGAGCCGGTCCCGCTGAACACCAACGCCACGCCGCCGGCCGTCGTGCTGATGGCGGGCCTGCAGGGGTCGGGCAAGACCACCACTTCGGCCAAGCTGGCGCTGCGCCTGACCAAGTTCGACCGCAAGAAGGTCATGCTTGCATCCCTGGATACCCGGCGTCCGGCGGCCATGGAGCAGCTGGCCACCCTGGGCAAGCAGATCGAGGTCGCCACCCTGCCGATCGTGGCGGGAGAGAGCGCGGTCCAGATCACCAAGCGCGCCCTGTCCTCGGCCAGGCTCCAGGGCTTCGACGTCCTGATCCTGGATACCGCCGGCCGCATCACCCTGGACGAAGGGCTGATGAACGAGGTGGCCGAGGTCGCCGACATCGCCCGCCCGGTCGAGACCCTGCTGGTCGCCGACAGCCTGACCGGCCAGGACGCCGTGCGCACCGCCAAGGCCTTCCATGAGCGACTGCCCCTGACCGGCCTGATCCTGACCCGCGCCGACGGCGACGGGCGCGGCGGGGCCATGCTGTCGATGCGGGCCGTCACCGGCCTGCCGATCAAATATCTGGGCGCGGGCGAGAAGGTCGACGCCCTGGACGTGTTCGACGCCCGTCGCGTCGCCGGCCGCATCCTGGGTCAGGGCGACATCGTGGCCCTGGTCGAGAAGGCCGCGACCGAGCTGGACCAGGCCAAGGCCGAAAAGATGGCCCGGAAGCTGGCCAAGGGCCAGTTCGACCTGGACGACCTGATGAACCAGCTTCAGCAGATGAAGCGGATGGGCGGGCTTCAGGGCATCATGGGCCTGCTGCCCGGCGTGGCCAAGATGAAGGCCCAGATGGCCGACAGCGGCGTCGACGACCGGATGATCGCCCGCCAGGAAGCCATCATCAGCTCGATGACCAAGGCCGAGCGCAGGAAGCCCGACCTGTTGAACGCCAGCCGCAAGAAGCGCGTCGCCGCCGGCGCCGGCGTCGAGGTTTCCGAGATCAATCGCCTGCTGAAACAACACCGCCAGATGGCCGACATGGTCAAGTCGCTGTCGCGCGGCGGCCCCAAGAAGATGCAGCAGATGGCCGCCATGATGGGCGGCCTGGGCGGCGGGGGCTTGCCTGGAATGGGCGGCGGCGCCGCTGACATAGCCCGACTGAAATCCCTGGGAGGCGGCAAGATGCCCGATCCCGATCCCGAACAGCTGAAGGCGCTTCAGGACCGGCTCGCCGGCCTGGGGGGCGGCCAGCTTCCGAACCTGCCCGGCTTGCCGGGCTTCCCGCCCAAGAAATGATTTCGACTAAGGAAAGAGACTGAAAATGCTGAAGATTCGTCTGGCTCGCGGCGGCGCCAAGAAGCGCCCCTACTACTATATCGTCGTCGCCGACAGCCACTCGCCCCGCGACGGCAAATTCCTGGAGCGCGTCGGCAGCTACAACCCGATGCTGCCCAAGGACGGCCCGACCCCGCGCGTCACCCTGAAGGTCGAGCGCATCGCCGAATGGCTGGGCAAGGGCGCCCAGCCGACCGACCGCGTCGCCCGCTTCCTGAGCCAGGACGAGACCCTGGGCGCCAAGGTCAAGTGGACGCAAGGCAACAACCCGAACAAGGCCCAGCCGGGCAAGAAGGCTCAGGAACGCGCCGCCGAACGCGCCCAGCGCGAAGCCGACCGCGCCGAGGCCGAAGCCGCCGCCAAGGTCGAGGCTGCTGAAGCCGCCGAACGCGCCAAGGCCGAAGCCGAGGCCGCCGCGGCCGCCCCGGCCGAAGAGGCTCCGGCTGAAGAAGCCCCCGCCGCCGAGGAAGCCCCGGCTGCTGAAGAGGCTGCGACGGAAGCCGCCGCTGAAGAGGCCCCGGCCGCCGAAGCCGCCGCCGAGGAAGAGCCGACCGAGGCCTGAACCTCGCGCGATCTCTGATAAGGGAAGGGCCGGGGCGGCGACGCTCCGGCCTTTTTCTGGTCGCAGACCGCCGGGCGCGGGCGGAAACCGGGCACGAAAAAGCCCGCCGCGGGGGATACATCGCGGCGGGCTCTCTCGCTCTCAGACGGAGCGGACGTTTCCTCCCCGAAACGCCTTCGAGATACGACGACGCTCGGCGTCACGCTTCTCGAGTGTCCCCAAATGGCCCAAAACCATGGGCCAAGTCAATCAAAGGCCTGATGAAAAGCGGCCCAAAAGCAAGGTGATCGGCGTTAAGTCACGCGCTCGTCATCGTCCGGAGGCGGACTCGACGATGCCTCGGACCGTCGCCACCAGATCGGCGCGAGGCACGGTTCTCTGGCCGGGCCGCTCGGCCTTCCAGGCCTCGTTGTCGACCACACCGGCGGCCAGGGCGCGGCCCGCGTCCAGGTCCTTGATGGTGACCTGACCCGCCGCGATCTCGTCCCCGCCCAGGATGACGGCGACGGGGGCGCCGCGGCGGTCGGCGTATTTCATCTGGGCCTTCATTCCGGCCTGGCCCAGATAGACCTCGGCCGCGATCCCGGCGGCCCGCAGTTCACCGGCCGCCGCCAGATAATGGGGCATGTCCTCACCGTTGAAGACGATGACCACCACCGGGCCGCGCGGCCCCTCGGTCCCCGCCCCCTCGATCAGCCGGGCCGCGTTCAGGGCGTAGGCCAGGCGGCTGACGCCGAACGAGAAGCCGGTGGCCGGCACGGCTTCGCCGGTGAAGCGGGCGATCAGATCGTCGTAACGGCCGCCGCCGCCGATCGACCCCAGGCTGACCGAGCCGGGCGCCAGCAGTTCGGCCTCATAGACAGGCCCCGTATAGTATTCCAGGCCGCGCACCACGGCCGGGTCGAACCGGGCCTGGCCCTCCGGCACGCCCAGGGCCTTCAGGGCCGTGTCGATGCGGGCCAGCTCCTCCAGCCCCGTCGCGCCCGCCTCGGATCCGCCGACCACCGCCGACAGCCGATCCAGGGTCTCGCCGCGCGAGGCGCCGCCGCCGGCCGACAGGAAGGCCATGATGGCCCCGATCGCCGGGCCCGCAAGCTGGGCGCCGGGGGTGAAGGCGCCGGATTCGTCCAGCCGCCCCTTGCCCAGCAGGTCGCGCACCCCGCCCTCGCCCAGCCGGTCCAGCTTATCGATGGCGCGCATGACGATCAGCTTCTGGGCCGCGTCCGCCACGCCCGACCGGGCCAGCAGCCCGTCCAGAAGTTTGCGGTTGTTGATCCGGACGACCGCCGAACCTTCCGGCAGGCCCGCCGCCTGCAGCCCCTCGACCGCCATGGCCACGATCTCGGCGTCGGCCTCGGGCCGGCTGGAGCCGACGGTGTCGGCGTCGCATTGCTGGAACTCGCGGAACCGGCCGGGGCCGGGCTTCTCGTTGCGCCAGACGGGGCCATAGGCATAGCGACGGAACGGCTTGGGCAGGGTTTCCCAGGTCTGGGCCGCGAACCGGGCCAAGGGCGCGGTGTGGTCGTAACGCAGCGCCATCCACTGGTCGTCATCGTCCTGGAGCGCGAAGACGCCTTCGTTGGGCCGGTCGGCGTCGGGCAGGAATTTGCCCAGGGCGTCGGCATATTCGAAGGCCGGGGTCTCCAGGGGCTCGAAGCCCCAACGCTCATAGACGGCGGCCACCTTCTCGATGATACGGCGCTCGGCGACCAGGTCGCGGCCGCGGCGGTCGGCGAAGCCGCGCGGGCTTCGGGCTTCGGGGCGAGGAGGGGCGGCGTCGGTCATGCCGGGCGATTAGGCCATAGGCCGCCCCGCCGCAACCGCGCCCTCAGCGGTCCCGGCCCAGGGGCACGGGTCCATAGGTCAGCCGCCGCCAGACCCATTCCATCGGCCCCATGCGGAACATCGACAGCCACAGCGGCGACCAGACCAGCTGCAGCACCCAGACCCCGACCACGATCAGGGGCAGGGTCTCCCACGGAACCTGGCCGATCAGGCGCGGTCCCCAGGGCTGGACGAAGATGGTGGTCAGGATCAGCGACTGGGTCAGATAGTTGGTGAAGGCCATCCGCCCCACCGGCGCCAGGGGGCGCACCACCCAGGCCGCCCCGCGCGTGGCCAGCAGGATCACCAGGCTCATATAGGCCAGGGTGACCGGGAAGGCGAAGGCGGCGAAAGCCTTGTCCAGACCCAGGGCCGCCTCCGGCCCCTCCGGCGCGACCATGACCCGCCAGCCGGTCCAGGCCGTCCCCGCCAGGACGGCGCCGCCGATCACGATCAGCATCCCATAGACCCAGGCCGGCGCGCGCCCGGCCATGAAGCCGGACTTCAGCAGCCCCATGCCCAGCATCATCAGGGCCGCCGTCGGTATGCTGTAGAACAGCAGGCTGGCGAACTGCAGCTGGGCCCAGGCGGCGAAATTCTGGCTCATCATTCCGGCCCAGCCGCTGCGATAGGCGGCGATGGAGGCCGCGATCGCCTCGGGCCCGCCGCCCATGGCCGCCTTCTGGGCCTCCATCGAGGCCTGGACCTCGGGCGGGGCGAAATGGATCGCCACCGCTCCCGCCGCTCCAAGCAGGGAAATCAGCACCGTCACCGACAGGCCGATGACGATCAGCCTTCGCGCCGACATCGACCGCATGGTCATGACCACCAGGCCGGTCACGGCGTACAGCAGCAGGACATCGCCCCACCACAACAGCAGCCCATGGGCCAGGGCGATGACCACCAGCCACAACAGCCGGCGCGGGATCAGCGGCGCCCGGACCGGGTCCTTCCGTTCGCCCCCGACCATATAGATCGAAGCGCCGAACAGCAGGGTGAACAGGGTGATGAATTTGGAATGGAAGAAGGTGTTCGACACCCACAGCCATCCTTCCGCCGCCGGCGTCATCGGCTGGGGCGCGGCGCCATGGTCCATATAGGCGCCGAAGGGAAAGGCGAATCCGATGATATTGACGGCCAGAATGCCCAGGATGGCCAGGCCGCGCACGGCGTCCAGGGTGATCAGCCGGTCCGCGCTGCGCACGGGCTGGGCTCGGGACGGTGCGGCTTCGGACATGGTTCTTCCCCTCGACTAGCCGTCAGGTTTGCGGGCGTCCCGCGCCGCGCGCAAGCGGGGATTTGATCAGTAGCGCCGTCGCGGGGCCGCCATGGGCCGCGCGGCCTGGACCGGCGCGTCCTCCATCAGGCCCAGGCGATCGCGCACCGGCGGCGTTCCGCGGGCGAAGGCGATGAAGGCCACGCACAGTCCGGCCCACAGCGCATAGCTGACCCCCAGGATCATGGCGATCGGCAGGCCGGCCACCCCATAGATCAGCAGATTGGTCTCGGTGGCGCCCAGGGCCTGGATCACGTCACCCGCCTCGAACCAGGCCATGACCGTCAGGGCGACGGCCATGAGGGTCTGAAGGGCCGCCGCCAGGATGCCGCCATACAGCATGAAGCGCCACACCACGCCCAGACGGCTGGCCGGCCGGCCCGTGCGTTCACGCTCGCGCCGCAACAGATTCATTCCCACCGGAACCGCCACCAGTCCGACGATCAGCCCCGCTAGCCGCCAGTCCATCTCCAGCCCGGGCGTCCAGTTGTGCGGGCGCCAGAACACCAGGGTCAGGATCAGCGGCGGCCAGGCCGCCCCCGCCACGGCCGCCACGGCCGCGGCCGCGCCCGACCGACGCCAGGTCACCGGCGTCTGGCCGGGCAGGTCCTCCGGAGTCTCGAAACGGCGGTTCAGCACGGACGAAGCCTAGCGCGTCGGCGTCGGCGTGTCGCCGGAATAGTCGTAGAAGCCGCGCCCGCTCTTGCGGCCCAGCCAGCCCGCCTCGACATATTTCACCAGCAGGGGACAGGGCCGGTATTTGGTGTCGGCCAGGCCTTCGTGCAGCACGTTCATGATCGCCAGCACCACATCCAGCCCCATGAAATCCGCCAGTTCCAGCGGCCCCATCGGATGGTTGGCGCCCAGCTTCAGCGCCTTGTCGATCGAGGCCACGTCCCCCACCCCTTCATACAGGGTGTAGATCGCCTCGTTGATCATCGGCACCAGGATGCGGTTGACGATGAAGGCCGGGAAATCCTCGGCGTTGGTGGTGGTCTTGCCCAGGCTCTCGGCGAAGGCGACGGCCGCCTGATAGGTCTCGGCCGAGGTTGCGATGCCGCGCACGATCTCGACCAGTTTCATCACCGGGGCCGGTTTCATGAAATGCAGGCCGATAAACCGCTCTGGCCGGTCGGTGGCCGAGGCCAGGCGGGTGATGGAGATGGAGGAGGTGTTGGACGCCAGCAGAGTCCCGGCCGCCAGATGCGGGGTGATGTCCGCCAGGATCGCCTTCTTGACCGCCTCGTCCTCGACTGCGGCCTCGATCACCAGATCGGCCTGGCCGGCCTGGGCCAGGGTCTCGACCCGCTGGACCCGCGCCATGGCCGCATCGGCCGCCGCCCCATCGACCATGCCCCGCGCCGCCTGCCGCGCCAGGGAGGCGCCGATCAGGCCCAGGGCGCCGGCCGCCCGTTCGGCCTCGACATCGTAGATCCGGACCTCATAGCCGCCCAGGGCCACGGCCTGGGCGATGCCGGAGCCCATCTGGCCGGCGCCGACAATGGCGACTGTCTTGATCGAGGTCATGCGAAGGTCGGTCTGCTGCGGGCGGGGAGGCCCTTCTCGGCCCGCACCTTAGAAAGCTGCGGCCGGGTGGCAAGGGGCGGGCGCCGATTGCCGGCGGCCGTGTCGCCCCGGTCCTGGTCCGCGCCCATCCCTCAGCCCGCCCCGACCAGGCTCAGGGCCGCCCCATAGGCCGCCGGCATCAGATAGGCCTTGACCCCCTGGATCAGGATCAGGGCGATGATCGGGGTGATGTCGATGCCGCCCAGGTTCGGGACAACGGCCCGCAGCGGCGCCAGGACCGGGGCCGTGAACCGATCCAGCCCATAGGCGATCTGTCCGACGAAACGATTGTTCCGGTTGACGATGTCCAGGACGAAGAGCCAGCTCAGCACCACCCAGACGAAGATGGCCAGCGAAAGCAGGCTCAGCAGCGCATTGGCCACGAAGAAGATGAAGCCGATGACGGCGGCGGCGATTTCCATTCGGGGCTCCCGGGTTGTCCGATCTGACTAGACCATTTTCCGTTCCGCCGGAATCGACCGGCCGCGCAATAGTGGCCCCCTCGCCCCTCGCCCCTCGGCCTGGGCGCGGACAGGGTCCGGAGCCGCGACCGATCGACACCCGTTGACACCCCCTGACGGCCCTCGTATGTCGCGCCCTCGCCTGCACCCGGAAACGGGGCCGTAGCTCAGTTGGTAGAGCGCGTCGTTCGCAATGACGAGGTCAGGGGTTCGACTCCCCTCGGCTCCACCAGGCGTCGCCCAAGCGGATGGCCGGCTTGCGGCCACACCGATCTCCAGCAAATGACAAACCACGGCGCCGGCGGCGGCGTCGCCTGTCGTCAGATGTGCGAAGAGGGGGCCTCGGCGGGGAGGAGATGGCGCA
>NZ_JAHBYB010000023.1 GCF_019636155.1 Brevundimonas sp.
GGTGGGTCTGGCCTCCTACCTGCTGATCGGATTCTGGTACAAGAAGCCCACGGCCAGCGCCGCCGCCATCAAGGCCTTTGTGGTCAACCGCGTCGGCGACTTCGGCTTCGTGCTGGGCATCATGACCATCTTCTGGATGTTCGGCACCATCAACTTCGCCGAACTGTTCCCGATGATCGCCGAGCGCGCGGGCACGGGCTGGGAATTCCTGGGCCACACCTGGTCGGCGCTGGATCTGGCGGCCTTCCTTCTGTTCATCGGCGCCATGGGCAAGTCGGCCCAGTTCTTCCTGCACACCTGGCTGCCCGACGCCATGGAGGGCCCGACCCCGGTCTCGGCCCTGATCCACGCCGCCACCATGGTGACGGCCGGCGTCTATATGGTCTGCCTGCTCAGCCCCATCTTCGAATACGCCCCGGTGGCGTCTCAGATCGTGGCCCTGACCGGCGCCGTCACGGCCCTGTTCGCCGCCACGGTCGGCCTGGCTCAGAACGACATCAAGCGGGTCATCGCCTATTCGACCTGTTCGCAGCTGGGCTACATGTTCTTCGCCGCCGGCGTGGGCGCCTATGAGGCGGCCATGTTCCACCTGTTCACCCACGCCTTCTTCAAGGCCCTGCTGTTCCTGGGCGCCGGTTCGGTGATCCACGGCATGCATCACGAACAGGACATGCGGAAGATGGGCGGACTGTGGAAGCTGCTTCCGGTCACCTATGGTGTCATGACCATCGGCACCATCGCCATCACCGGCCTGGGCATCCCCGGGATCGGCGGCCTGGCCGGCTTCTATTCCAAGGATTCGATCATCGAGAGCGCCTATGCGGCGGCCGCCAGCGGCCATTCGGCCATGGGCCTGTTCGCCTTCTTCATCGGCATCCTGGCGGCGGGTCTGACGGCCTATTATTCGTGGCGCCTGGTCTTCATGACCTTCCACAACAAGCCGGCCTGGAAGGAAGAGGGCGACGCCCACCACGCCGACGATCACGCCTCGCACGCCCAGCTGGAAACCCATTCCGAGCCGGTCGCCGACGCCGACGATCACGCCCACGACGACCATCATCACGGTCCCCTGCATCCGCACGAGAGCCCGTGGGTCATGCTGGTTCCGCTGCTGGTCCTGTCGGTTGGGGCCATCGCGGCGGGCTTTGTCTTCGCCCCCTATTTCATCGGCCACCACGAGGGCGAGTTCTGGGGCGGCGCCATCTTCAACGGGCCGCACAACCACGTCCTGCACGACAGCCATTCGGTCCCGACCTGGGTGAAATGGTCGCCGCTGGTTCTGACCCTGGTCGGCACGGCGGTCGCCTATTGGCTCTATGTCATGAAGGAGGGCATGGCCCGCCGCATGGCCGAGCGGGGCGGAGTGATCCACGCCTTCCTCTACAACAAATGGTATTTCGACGAGCTGTACGACGCCGTCTTCGTGAAGGGCGCCAAGGCTGTCGGCGATCTGTTCTGGAAGGTCGGGGACGTGAAGATCATCGACGGGGGCGGGCCGAACGGCATGGCCTTCCTGTCGCGCGTCTTCGCCGGCCGCCTGTCCAAGGTCCAGTCGGGCTATGTCTATCACTATGCGTTCGTGATGTTGCTGGGCGTCGCCGGCTTCCTCGCCTTCGCCATCTACGCCTGGGGCGCCTGAGCCGATGCCGGTGATTCCGAACATCCTGAGCCTGGTCACCTTCCTGCCGCTGGTCGGCGCGGGGGCGATCCTGGTCGCGCATCTGCTGAGCAGGCGGGGCGAGGCGGCGGCGCCGGCCGCGCGCTGGATCGCCCTGGTCACGACCCTGGCGACCTTGGCCGTTTCGGTCGTCCTGGTCGCCGGCTTCGACGCCTCGAACCCGGCCTATCAGTTCGTCGAACGCTATCAGTGGTTCGCCGGCGCCCAGTATCACCTGGGCGTGGACGGGATCTCGATCCTGTTCGTGCTGCTGACCGCCTTCCTGATGCCCCTGTGCATCCTGGCCAGCTGGAAGACCGTCCAGAACCGGGTGGTCGAATACATGATCGCCTTCCTGGTGCTGGAGACCCTGGTCATCGGCGTCTTCACGGCGCTGGACCTGTTCCTGTTCTACATCTTCTTCGAAGGCGGCCTGGTGCCGATGTTCCTGATCATCGGGGTCTGGGGCGGACAGAACCGAATCTACGCGGCCTATAAATTCTTCCTCTACACCCTGCTGGGGTCGGTGCTGATGCTGCTGGCCATGCTGTGGATGGCCCACGAGACCGGCACCACCAGCATCCCGGTGCTGAAGCAATACGCCTTCGATCCGGCGGTTCAGCCCCTGCTGTGGCTGGCCTTCTTCGCCTCCTTCGCGGTCAAGATGCCGATGTGGCCGGTGCATACCTGGCTGCCCGACGCCCACGTCCAGGCGCCGACGGCGGGGTCGGTGATCCTGGCCGGCATTCTGCTGAAGCTGGGCGGCTACGGCTTCATCCTGTTCAACCTGCCGATGTTCCCCGACGCCTCGCGGATGTTCCAGCCGCTGGTCTTCGCCCTGTCGGTGATCGCGGTGGTCTATACCTCGCTGGTCGCCTTCCGGCAGACCGACATGAAGAAGCTGATCGCCTATTCGTCGGTGGCGCACATGGGTTTCGTCACCATGGGCCTCTTCGCCGGCAATGACACTGGCGTGCAGGGGGCGGTGTTCCAGATGATCAGCCACGGCCTGATCTCGGGCGCCCTGTTCCTGTGCGTGGGCGTCATCTACGACCGGATGCACACGCGCGAGATCGCCTTCTACGGCGGCCTGACCAGCCGGATGCCGTGGTTCGCGGCCATCTTCCTGATGTTCACCATGGCCAATGTCGGCCTGCCCGGCACCAGTGGCTTCGTCGGCGAGGTCCTGACCATGACCGGCGCCTATCAGGCCTCGACCTGGACCGCCTTCGTCGCGGCCTCGGGGGTGATCTTCTCGGCCGTCTACGCCCTGACCCTGTATCGCAACGTCATGTTCGGCGAGATCGTCAATCCCAAGCTGAAGACCATCGCCGACATCGACCGCCGCGAACTGATCCTGTTCGCGCCCCTGATCCTCGGCACCCTGTGGCTGGGCGTCCAGCCGGGCGCCGTCCTCGACATCACCGGGCCTTCCGTCGAGGCCCTGACCAGCGCCTATCGCGCCGCGATCGGCGGGTGAGACCATGATGCCTGACCTGAACCTCGCCCTTCATCTCGCGGCCTCGGAACTGACCCTGGTCATTGGCGGGCTGGTCCTGCTGATGGTCGGCGCCTTCGGCGGCGAACGGTCGACGCGGCTTGTGTCGATCCTGTCCGTCCTGCTGCTGCTGGCCGCTACCGGACTGGCGGTCACCGGCCCCCTGGGCGCGGCCTTCAACGGGGCCTTCGTGGCCGATCCCCTGGCGGTGTTCGCCAAGGCGCTGATCTATCTGTCGGCGGCGGTCTGCGTGATCCTGGGCGATGGCTGGATGGCGCGCCAAAGGATCGCCCGGTTCGAATATCCGATCCTGATCGTCCTGGCCTCGGTCGGCATGGCCATGATGGTCTCGTCCGGCGACCTGATCTCCCTCTATGTCGGGGTCGAGCTGCACTCGCTGGCGCTCTATGTCCTGGCCGCCTTCCACCGCGACAATCTGAAGGCGTCCGAGGCGGGGCTGAAATATTTCGTCCTGGGCGCCCTGTCGTCCGGCCTCCTGCTTTACGGCGCCAGCCTGATCTACGGTTTCGCCGGCTCGATGAACTATGAGGCCATCGCCGCCTATGCGGCCCAGAACCCGGGCGTCGGCCTGGTGTTCGGCCTGGTCTTCCTGATCTGCGGCCTGGCGTTCAAGGTTTCGGCCGCGCCGTTCCACATGTGGACGCCCGACGTCTATGAGGGCGCCCCGACGCCGGTGGTGGCCCTGTTCTCGACCGCGCCCAAGGTGGCGGCCATGGTCCTGACCGCGCGCGTCTTGGGCGACGGCTTCGCCCAGTCGCATGGCCAGTGGGCCCAGGTGCTGATCCTGATCTCCCTGATCAGCTTCGCGGTCGGCGCCTTCGGCGGCCTGGCCCAGAAGAACATCCAGCGCCTGCTGGCCTATTCGTCGATCGCCAACATCGGCTACGCCCTTCTGGGCATCGCCGCGGGGACCGAGACGGGCATCCAGGCCATGCTGGTCTTCATGACCCTGTATGTGGTCGATCAACTGGGCTTCTTCGCCGTGCTGCTGGCCCTGTCGCGCCAGGGGCGGCCGATCCGCACCATCGGCGACCTGGCGGGTCTCAGCCGCCAGAAGCCGCTGATGGCCACGGCCCTGACCATCCTGTCCCTGTCGGTCCTGGGCATGCCGCCCTTCTCGGGCTTCTGGGGCAAATTCTACGTCTTCGGGGCGGCCGCCGACGCCGGCTACTGGATGGCTGGCGCGGCCGGCCTGGTCGCCTCGGTCGTGGCCGCCTTCTATTATCTGCGGATGATCAAGCTGATGTGGTTCGACGCCCCGGTCTCGGAGGTGAAGCCGGACGCCTCGCCCATCGAGGCCTCGACGGTGGCGGTGGCCTCGGCCGTCTTCGCCTTCCCGGTGGTGATCGCGGCTCTGATCTGGATCGAGCCGGCCGCCCGCCACGCCGCCGCGGGCTTCGGGGCCGGCTGACGATGCCGGGCCTCCGATCCTCCCCCTTCGGGGGAGGGGGACCGCGAAGCGGTGGAGGGGGCCAACCGCATCCGTCGTCGCTCGCCATCAGCCCCCTCCACCATGCTGCGCATGGTCCCCCTCCCCCGAGGGGGGAGGATTAGATGCACCCCGGGACCATCATTCGGTTCGACCAGATCGATTCCACCAACGCCGAGGCGCGCCGCCGAGCGGAGGCGGGTCAGACCGGACCGGTCTGGCTGAACGCCCGCCGTCAGAGCGCCGGGCGCGGCCGGCGGGGCAGGGCGTGGGAAGGCGAGGCGGGCAATCTGTTCGCCACCCTTCTGACCACCACGCGCAAGGCCCCCGCCGAGGCAGCCCAGGCCACCTTCATCGCCGCCCTGGCCGTGGCCGACCTGCTGGACGCCTTTGCGAGACCGGGCGCCGTGACGATCAAATGGCCCAATGACGTGATGCTGGGCGGGGCCAAGGCGGCGGGCATACTGGTGGAATCCGGCGCCCACGCCGTAGGTGGGCTGTGGCTGGCGGTCGGCATCGGCGTCAACCTGGCCCACGCGCCGGAAGGGACCGAACGGCCCGCGGCCGCCCTGGCGTCGCACCTGCGGCCCGACATCGCCTATCCCCCGTCGCCCGAGGCGGCGATGGAGGTCCTGGCCCAGGCCTGGGCCGAATGGGCCGGGCGGTGGGAGGAGATCGGCTTTCAACCCGTGCTGGACGCCTGGGTCCGGCGTAACGCCACCCTGCACGGTCCCTGCGTCGCCCGCCTGGGCCATGAGACGGTCGAGGGTGTGGCCGAAGGGGTCGAGGGCGACGGTTCGCTGCGCCTCAGGCTGGCGGACGGGACGCTTCGCCTGATATCGGCGGGGGACGTGTTTTTTGGTGATGGCGTTTGATATCGAGCCCCCACACTCCGTCACCCTCGGGCTTGTCCCGAGGGCCCATGGCGGCCGCAAGGGAGGTGTGCGTCAGCATGGCGCGATGTCTGTCCGGCTCTGTTCGAGGGCGCGGAACGATAGGCCCTCGGGACAAGCCCGAGGGTGACGAGTTTAAGATTGAGGCAAGCTGATGCTGCTGGCCATCGAGCAAGGCAATACCAACACCCTGTTCGCCGTCCATGACGGAACGGATTGGATCGCCCAGTGGCGCGCCGCGACCGAGGCCTCGCGCACGGCCGACGAATACGCGGTCTGGCTGAGCCAGCTTCTGGACATGCGGGGACTGTCGATCGGCGCGCTGGACGCCTGCATCGTCTCCAGCGTGGTGCCGCAGTCGATCTTCAACCTGCGGAACCTGGCCAGGCGCTATCTGAACGTCGAGCCTCTGGTCGTCGGCGACAATGTGCGACTGGGGCCGGCCCCCCGCATCGACAAGCCGTCCGAGGCCGGGGCCGACCGTCTGGTCAACGCCATGGGCGCCCACCTGGCCTATCCCGGCGACCTGATCGTGATCGACAGCGGCACCGCGACGACCTTCGACGTGGTGGCGGCCGACGGGGCGTTCGAAGGCGGGATCATCGCGCCGGGCATCAACCTCAGCCTCCAGGCCCTGCACGAGGCGGCGGCCATGCTGCCGCGCATCGCCATCCAGAAGCCCGCCCGCGTCATCGGCAAGGACACGGTGTCGAACATGCAGTCGGGCGTCTTCTGGGGCTACATCGCCCTGATCGAAGGGCTGGTGGCGCGCATCAAGGCCGAGTGGGGCGGCCCCATGACGGTGATCGGCACCGGCGGCGTCGCCTCCCTGTTCGAGGGCGCGACCGACAGCATCGACCATTTCGACCCCGACCTGACCCTGCGCGGACTTCTCGAAATCCACCGTCGCAACACCCATATGGGCGCATGAGCAAAACCCAAGACAACGAACTCGTCTTCCTGCCGCTGGGCGGATCGAACGAGATCGGCATGAATCTGAACGCCTATGGCTATGGCCCCGCCGAGGACCGGCGCTGGATCGTGGTCGATGTGGGCGTGACCTTCGGCGACAACACCACGCCCGGCGTGGACGTGATCGTGCCCGACCCGACCTATCTGGAAGGCGAGGAGATCATCGGCATCGTCCTGACCCACGCGCACGAGGATCACATCGGCGCCCTGGGCTGGTTGTGGCCGCGCATCAAGGCGCCGCTGTATGCCACGCCCTTCACCGCCTTCCTGATCCGCGAAAAGCTGCGTGACGCGGGCCTGCTGGATCAGGTGACGATCCACGAGGTGCCCCTGGGCGGGACCATCGACCTGGGACCGTTCCAGGTCGAGATGGTGACCATCACCCATTCGATCGCCGAGCCGAACGGCCTGGCCATCAAGACGCCGCTGGGAACCGTGCTGCACACCGGCGACTGGAAGATCGACAACGATCCCATCGTCGGCGAACGCACCGACGTCGACACCATCCGCCGCCTGGGCGACGAGGGCGTCCTGGCCATGGTCTGCGATTCCACCAATGTCTTTCAGGAAGGCGTGGCGGGGTCGGAAGGCGAGGTGAAGGAGGCCCTGGCCGAACTGATCGGCGGGCTGAAGGGCAGGGTGGCCGTCGGCTGTTTCGCCTCCAACGTCGCGCGGATGGACAGCGTCATCCGCGCCGCCGAGGCCGCCGGGCGCCGTGTCGTCCTGGCCGGCCGGTCGATGCACCGGATCACGGCGGCGGCCAAGTCGGTCGGCATGCTGTCGGACCTGCAGCCCTTCCTGTCCGAGGAGGAGGCGCGCATCTGGCCCGCCGACCAGATCCTGTATCTGTGCACCGGCAGCCAGGGCGAGCCGCGCGCCGCCCTGTCGCGCGTGGCCCAGGGTGACCATCCCTTCGTCAGGCTGGGGCCGGGCGACCACTGCATCTTCTCGTCGCGGGTGATCCCCGGCAACGAACTGGCCATCGGCCGGCTGCAGGACACCCTGTCGGATCGTGGGGTGCGCATCTACACCGACAAGGACCACCCCGGCATCCACGTCTCGGGCCATCCGTGCCGCGACGAACTGCGCCAGATGTATCAGTGGGCGCGGCCCCGCATCGCCGTGCCTACCCACGGCATGCGCCGCCACATCGCCGAACACGCCGCCCTTGCTCGGGAAATGCAGGTTCCCGAAACCGTCACCCCGCGCAACGGCGACATGGTGCGCCTGGCGCCCGGCCCGGCGGCCATCGTCGACGAAGTCCCGTCCGGCCGCCTGTTCGTCGATGGCGGCATGCTGGTGGAAGAGGCGGGCGAGGCCCTGAAGGAGCGTCGCCACGCGGCCTCGAACGGCGTGCTGATCGTCACCTTCGCCCTGGACCGGCGCGGCAAGATCGTGTCCGACATCGACGTGCGCGGCATCGGCCTGCCGGGGGATGAGGACACGCCCCTGGGCGATGTGCTGGACGACCTGGCCGAGCGCGCCGAACAGGCGGTGCTGAAGCTGAAGGGCGAGGCGCTGGAAGACGAGACGGTCATCGAACAGGCCGTGGCCCGGGCCCTGAAGAAGGCCAGCCAGGGCGTCTGGTCGCGCCGCCCCATCGTCGAGACGGTGGTGCTCAGGCTCTGATCCGGCGCGCCCGGACGGCATTTCGTCGCCCCGGCGCCGCCAGGGTTTGCACCGGCGCGCGCGATCGCGTCATATCCCCCGGTTCAAGATTCTCGGGGGAGTTCCCATGCGCCGTCTCGCCGCCCTTGTCTCCGTCGCCGCCATCGCCGTCGCCCTGCCGGCGGGGGCCCAGTCGCCCGACCTGCGGGCGGTCAACGGCATCATCGACCAGGGCTTCAACCACTCCGAGGTGATGTCGACGGCGGCCTATCTGACCGACCGGATCGGCGGGCGGATGACCAATTCGCCCCAGATGCGCCAGGCCGAGGCCTGGACCCAGACCCGCTTCCGCGACTGGGGCTTCACCCGCGTCTGGACCGAGGGTTTCGAGTTCGGGCGCGGCTGGACCGCCATCCGCTCCAGCGCCCATATGAGCGCGCCGCGTCCGCTGGACCTGCGCGTGATCCCCATCGCCTGGACCCCGGGCACCGACGGCCGCGTCGTCTCCGGCGACATCGTGGTGGCGCCGATGACCAGCGCCGGCGACTTCGCCAAATGGCGCGGCAAGCTGAACGGCAAGATCGTTCTGGTCACCAGGCCGAACGATGCGTCCGAGCCGACCGAGGCCTTCTTCCGCCGCTGGACCGACGAGGAGCTGGCCGGCCGCACCGACTTCGTCCAGCCGGCCCATTCCCACGCGGCGGTCGAGCGCGGGCTTGGCGCGCCCGACTTCGCCATGCAGATGGACGCCTTCCTGAAGGAGGAGGGGGCTCTGGCCTTCGTCAAGATGTCCTATCGCGACGGCGCCCTGCTGCACGGTTCGGGCTACACCTATCGCGTCGGCGCCACGCCCGAGGTCGCCGGGTTCGAGATGGCGGCCGAGGACTATCGCCGCCTGGCCCGCCTGGCCCTGACCGACGCCCCGCCGCGTCTGGACCTGATGAGCGAGGTCCGGTTCAACGACGAGGACGTCAACGCCTACAACGTCTTCGCCGAGATTCCCGGCACGGCGCGCGGCAATGAATACGTTATGGCCGGCGCCCACCTGGACAGCTGGGCCGCCGCCGACGGCGCGGTCGACAACGCGGCCGGCTCGGCCGTGGTCATGGAGGCCGCGCGCATTCTCAAGGCCCTGAACGTCCGGCCCAAGCGCGCCATCCGCTTCGCCCTCTGGAACGGCGAGGAGCAGGGGCTGCACGGTTCCCTGGCCTATGTCGACCAGCATCTGGCGACCCGCGCCGCCCTGACCGACCCGGCCCATGCCGACCTGCCGAACGGCCGCAGCTGGCGCGCCCGCTGGCCGATCCAGCCGCGCAGCGGCTTCAATGATCTGGTCGCCTATTTCAACATCGACAACGGCTCGGGCAAGATTCGGGGCATCAACGCCGAGGGCAATATCGCCGCCGCCGCCGTGTTCGAGGACTGGCTGCGCCCGTTCGAGAGCCTGGGCGCCGGGACCGTGTCGCTGCGCAACTCGGGCGGCACCGACCACGTCTATATGCAGACCGTCGGCATCCCGGGCTATCAGTTCATCCAGGACCCGCTGGACTACAGCTCGCGCCTGCACCACACCTCGATCGACACCTACGACCACATGCGCGCCGCCGACATGCGCCAGGCGGCGGTGGTCCTGGCGGGCATCCTGCTGGCGGCCGCCAACTCGGACGAGCCCCTGCCGCGCATGCCCATGCCGACCCGGCCGAACGACAGCGACCCGTTCGCCTATTGATCGGGCGTCGATGATCAGGTGAAGGCTGGCCGCCCCTTCCGCCGCACCGCGTCCGCGGCGCGTGGGGCGGCCGTCTTGGCGCTAGGAGCTCGGTGTGACGGGATTCGAATTCCTCTTCTCGCTCTATGGGCTGTTGCTTGGCCTGGCCATCGCCAATGCGACGGGCGCGATCATGGAATTCTGGCGCGCGCCCAGGGCGCTGAGGGGCGGGGTCATGACGCCCCTCCTGGCCTCGTTCGTCCTTCTGGCCGCCGCCGAGCAATGGCTGTCCATGTGGGGTGCGCGCGACCTGATGACCATCAGTCCGGCGATGGTTCTGGTGTCTCTGGGCATGGCCTTGCCCTACATCTTCATCAGTCTCGCCCTGTCGCCGCCGGCTACGACGCAGGTGTCGTTCTCCGACTATTATTTCGGCCACCGGCGAACCCTGATGGCGGTTCTCTGTGTGCCGGCCCTGGTCAGTCTGGGCGCAAATCTGGTGATCCAGGGGCTGCCGACCCTGTCGCAGATTCCGGACGTCCTTCTGTGGTTCTGCATTCAGTTCCTGCCGCGCCTGCTGATCCCCGCCATCCTCGCGGTCAGCCGGTCGGCCCGGGTGCATGTCGCTGGCCTGGTCCTGCTCAACGCCTATGCGATCTTCTCGATGTGGGTCTGACCGGCTTCCCTCGGGGCGCGGGGGGCTCTAAGCCTTGGCCATGATCGGTCGTCTGAACCACGTCGGGGTCGCCACCCCCTCCATCGAGGCCAGCGTCGCCCTGTATCGCGACCTGCTGGGCGCGACCCGGGCGCATGCGCCGTTCGACCTGCCGGCCCAGGGGGTGCGGGTCTGTTTCATCGACCTGCCGAACGCCCAGATCGAACTGATCGAACCCCTGGGTGAAGACAGCCCCATCCACGGCTTCCTGGCCAAGAACCCCAAGGGCGGCCAGCATCACGTCTGTTTCGAGGTCGAGGACATCCTGGCCGCCCGCGACGCCCTGCGCGCCAAAGGGGCGACCATCCTGGGCACGGGCGAGCCGCGCATCGGCGCCCATGGCACGCCCATCGTCTTCGTCCATCCCAAGGACATGGGCGGGGTCCTGGTCGAACTGATGGAAACGCCGAAAGAGGGAGCGCACTGATGCCGATCGGCCCCCTGACCATGCTGGCCATCTATCTGGTGTGCTGGTGGATCGTCTTGTTCGCCATCCTGCCGCTGGGCATGAACCAGCAGGCCCAGGAAAGGCCCGAGGACGGCGGCCAGTGGGGCGCGCCCCGCGAGCCCAAGCTGAAGAAGAAATTCATCACCACCACCTGGGTCTCGGCCATCGTCTGGGCGGTCATCATGCTGGTGGTTCTGACCGGGGCGATCCCCCTGCCGACCATGATCGGCAACGCGGCGGGCTGAACGAACGCAGTCTTCTCCGTCGGGGAGGATCAGATGCCGCCTAGCTTTCGCCGCGTCCGTGCGGCTAAACAGGCGTTCCTCGCCTGACACGGATTCCCACGCCATGCGCCTGTCGCGGTACTTCCTGCCCATACTGAAAGAGGCGCCCTCGGACGCCCAGATCGTTTCGCACCAGCTGATGCTGCGCGCCGGCCTGATCCGTCAGGAGGCGGCCGGCATCTACGCCTGGCTGCCGCTGGGCCTGCGGGTGCTGCGCAAGATCGAGCAGATCGTGCGCGAGGAGCAGGTGCGGGCGGGCGCGGTCGAACTGCTGATGCCGACCCTGCAGCTGGCCGACCTGTGGCGCGAGAGCGGCCGCTACGACGCCTACGGCCCCGAAATGCTGCGCATCACCGACCGGCATGAACGCGAGCTTCTGTATGGCCCCACCAATGAGGAGATGATCACCGACATCTTCCGGGCCTATGTGAAGAGCTACAAGGCCCTGCCGCTGAACCTGTTTCACATCCAGTGGAAGTTCCGCGACGAGCGGCGT
>NZ_JAHBYB010000024.1 GCF_019636155.1 Brevundimonas sp.
GGCACGCTGGCGTGGGTCATGATGGCCGGGTGGTTGACCAGGCTTTCGACCCCGCCCAGGGATTCCGCCAGGGTGAAGACCCCCACCCGCTCCAGCACCTGTTTGGTGCGCGACAGATCGCCGTCGATCAGCACCGTCACCATGCCGCCGAACCCGCCGGGCATCTGGCGCGCGGCCAGGTCGTGCTGGGGGTGGCTGATCAGGCCGGGATAGACGACGCGGGCGACGCCCTTGCGGTCCTCCAGCCAGCGCGCGACGGCCAGGGCGTTGGCGCAGTGCGCCTGCATCCGCAGGGCCAGGGTCTTCAGCCCCCGGTTGACCAGGAAGGCGTCGAACGGCCCCATCACCCCGCCGACCGAGTTCTGAAGAAACTTGATCTGGGTCGCCAGGTCGGGGTTGCCGGTGACCAGGACCCCGCCGATGACGTCGGAATGGCCGTTCAGATATTTGGTCGCCGAATGCATGACGATGTCGGCGCCCAGGCCGATGGGCTGCTGGCAGAAGGGGGTGGCGAAGGTGTTGTCGACCACCAGGATCAGCCCCTTCGCCTTGGCCAGCTGCGACAGGGCGGCGATGTCGGCCAGCTTCATCAGGGGGTTGGTCGGGGTCTCGACCCACAGCATTCGGGTCTGGGCCGTGATCGCCGCCTGAACCGCGTTCAGGTCGCTGAGATCGACATAGCTGAAATCCAGCCCCATCGACCGGCGCCGCACCCGTTCGAACAGCCGCCAGGTGCCGCCATACAGGTCGTCCCCGGTCACGATGTGCGACCCGGCGTCCAGCAGTTCCAGCGCCGTGGACGTCGCCGCCATGCCGCTGGCGAAGCCGAAGCCGTGGGTTCCGCCCTCCAGGTCGGCGATACAGGCCTCGAACGCCTCGCGCGTCGGGTTCTTGCCGCGCGCATACTCATAGCCCTTGTTCACGCCCGGGCTTTCCTGGGCGTAGGTCGAGGTGGCGTAGATGGGCGTCATCACCGCCCCGGTGGTGGGATCGGGCCTCTGGCCGGCGTGGATGGCGCGGGTCGAGAAACCCTGGCTGTTCTTGAGATTGGTCATGGGCGTCCGCGGGGTCAGGATGCGGTTGAGGCGGCCGGGGCGGCCAGCCGCTGAAGGAAGAAGCGTTCGGCGTCGTCGAAGATGCGCGCCCATTCCCGGTCGTTGAAGGCGTGGCGCGGCGAAGACAGGGTGATGACCTGAACCGGCACATCCCGTTCGCGCAGAACCCGGGCCCAGTGCTGGGTCCGAAGGCGGGGGATCACCGGATCGCCGCTGGCGTGGATCAGCAGGACGTCGGGACGCCGCACGATGTCCTCGGGCCGCACATTGCCCGCCGAGGCCACCCCGACGACGCATTTCAGGTTGGTCTGCGTCACGGCCACTTCCGCCGCCAGATAGCCGCCGCGGGAATAGCCGATCACCCCCTGGCGCTGGGGATCGGCGCCGGGCAGGCCCTGCATCCACTGGGCCGCGTCGGCCACGGCGGTGTTCCACCAGTGGACGGGATCGGTGGCGGGCGCATTGCGCGCGGCGCTGAAATAGACCGGCATGACCACGGCGCAGCCCAGGGCCGCCCAGCGCCGGGCGGGGGCCAGGAAGGTGGGCAGGTCCGCGCCCAGCCCGCCCGATCCATGCAGCATCATGATGCTGGCGCCGGTCAGCGGTCCCTGGGCCGTCGGCGGGGCCAGAAGCACCGGCATGGGCTGGCCCCGGCTGAGGAACTCGCCCTCCATCAGGCCCTCGGGCGGATGTTGCTGGGCGTGGCCAGGTCCGGCGGCGGCGGCGCAGGATGCGCCCAGGACCAGACCCAGGCCCTGGCGACGATTGACGGGCCTCATGGCGCCCTCCCGGAACTCAGCGGTTCAGGCTGAGGTGGTTGATCAGGTCCGTGCGGGTGATCAGGCCCACGAAGGCCTCTCCATCCAGCACGATGGCCACCCGGTCGCGGTCGAACAGGGGGATCAGGGCGTCCAGAGGCTCGTTCACCTGCACCGTGTCCAGGTCGCGGGTCATGACCGACCCTGCCGGCTTCCCGAACCGTTCCTGGCGGGTGATCTCGTCGGTGTTCATGACGTGGACGATGTCGCTTTCGTCGATGATGCCGACCAGGCGGCCGTCCTGAAGGATCGGCAGTTGCGACACGTCGGCGCCGCGCATCCGCTTGAAGACGGTGTCCAGGGTGTCGTCGGGCGTGGCCGAGACCACGGCCCCATCGGCGTATTTGCGGGTGATCAGGTCCGACAGGTCGCCGTGCAGTTCGCGCTCGCCCAGGCCCTGATCGGCCAGCCAGGCGTCGTTATAGACCTTGGACAGATATTTGGCCCCGGTGTCGCAGACGAAGGTGACGCAGGTCCTGGCCTCGGTCTGTTCGCGGCACCAGCGCAGGGCCGCCGCGATCAGGGTGCCGGACGAAGACCCCGCCAGCACCCCTTCCTTCAGCAGCAGTTCGCGCACCGTCGCGATCGCCTCGGCGTCGGGGATGGAATAGGCCGTGTCGATCAGGTCCATGTCGGCCGTGTCGGGCACGAAATTCTGGCCGATGCCCTCGACCGTATAGCTGCCTTCCGGCCCCGGAATCCCTTCGTTGACCACGCCGGCCAGGGTCGATCCGACCGGGTCGGCCAGGATGATCTCGGTCCTGGCGCCCTTCGACTTCAGAAACCGGGCGATGCCGGTGATGGTGCCGCCCGAGCCGATGCCGGCGACGAAACCGCCGACATCGCCGCCCATCTGGTCCCAGATCTCAGGCCCGGTGGTGTCGAAATGGGCCTGGGAGTTGGCGTCGTTGGCGAACTGGTTGACGTAGAAGCCGCCCGGAATCTGCTGGGCCAGACGCTCGGCCATGTCGGTGTAGTATTCCGGGTGGCCGTGCGGCACGTCCGAACGCGTCAGGCGAACATCGGCGCCCATGGCCCTGAGATGCTGGATTTTTTCCTTGGACATCTTGTCCGGGATGACCAGAAGCACCTTATAGCCCTTGGCCTGGCCCACCAGGGTCAGGGCCAGGCCCGTATTGCCGGCCGTCGCCTCGACGATGGTCCCGCCGGGCTTCAACCACCCTTCCCGCTCGGCCGCCGCGATCATCGACAGGGCGATGCGGTCCTTGATCGACCCGCCGGGGTTCTGGCTTTCCAGCTTCAGGAACAGTCGGCATTTGCCGGTGTCGATCCGGGTCACCTCCACCATCGGCGTCTTGCCGATCAGCGTCAGCAGCGAACCGGTCGGTTCGCTCAGAACGGGGGCGGCGGACAGGGACATCAAATCACTCCGTGCGGTTCGAGCGGCAAGCTAGGCGCGGGGCGCGGCCGTCACAAGCGGTGGCGGCGCGCGGGAATTATGGCTATATTTATGGCCAGAACAGGAGAGCCGATCATGGCCGTCTATGGCGTGGCCGAGGCCAAGAACAACTTCACCCACCTGCTGGACCGGGTCGAAAAGGGCGAGAGCATCACCATCACCCGGCATGGTCGGCCCGTGGCGGAGCTGAAGGCCGCGCCCAGGCTGACTCTGGAGGAGCGTCGCGCCAAGATGGAAGAGTTCATCCGCCGCCGCGATTTGCGCCCCCACACCGACATCTCCGCTGCGGCGCTTGTCCGAGCCATGCGGGACGGTGATCCGGAGTGACGCTCTGGCTCGACGCCAGCGCGGTCGTCTGTCTCGTCCTGCGAGAACCCATGAGTCCAAACGTGGACCGGACGCTGGCGACCGCGACGGGACGGATCATCATCAGCGACTTCTGCCTGGCCGAGGCTTCGGCAGCGATTTCACGCCTCGTTCGCATAGGCGTCAGGTCTTCCGACGGAGCCGATGTCCTTTACTCGGAGATGGACGCCTGGGCGAAGGAGATTTCCGAACATGTGTGCATCACGCCGGATGACGTGATCGAAGCGACCCGGTTCGTCCGCAGACCCCAGTTGGCCCTGCGCGCGCCCGACGCCATCCATATCGCGGCGGCGCATCGACTGGAGGCGACGCTCGTTACACTGGACCTGGGCATGGCCCGCGCCGCGGCGGCGCTGGGCCTGGCCTGCATCAATCCCGCCGAGCCCCTCGGCGAACAGAAAGACTGAATGACAAAGACCCCCAAACGACCCGCGAACGGCCTTCCCGACAAGGAGACGCTGGTCCGATTCCTCCGCGAAGCCGGAGAGGCCGACAAGGCCGACATCGCCCGCACCTTCGGGCTGAAGGGCAATGAGCGCCGCCTGCTGCGCGAGATGCTGAAAGAGCTTGAGGCCGAGGGCCGCCTGGGCAAGCGCGGGCGCAAGGGCTTCTCCGAGGCCGGCGCCCTGCCCCCCGTCGGCGTGGCCGATGTGGTCGAACGCGACGCCGACGGCGAACTGTATGTGCGGCTGGTCAAGGGCGCGGACGATGCGCCCAAGGCCGTCCTGACGCCCGACCACGCAAAAGGGCCCGCCCCCGGCATGGGCGACCGGCTGCTGGTGAAATTCCAGCGCGGCGTCGACGGCTGGGAGGCCCGGCTGGTCAAGAAGCTGGATGCCGAGGCCAACCGCGTCCTGGGCGTGATCCGCAAGTCGGCGCGCGAAACCCGCGTCGAGCCGGTCGACAAGCGGTCCAGGAATGTCCTGATCGTGCCCCAGGCGCAGGGTGAAGGCCTGCGCGACGGCGACCTGGTGCTGGCGGCCATCGAGCGGGGCGAGCATCGTTATGGTCCCAAGCGCGGCAAGGTTCTGGAGACCATCGGCCGCGAGGACGACCCGCGCGCCGCCTCCATCCTGGCCATCCACGCCCATGGGGTGCCGATCGGCTTCTCTGACGTGGTGGAGGCCGAGGCGGCGGACCAGGCCGTGCCGACGCTGAAGGGGCGCGAAGACCTGCGGGTCGTGCCCTTCATCACCATCGACCCGGCCGACGCGCGCGACCATGACGACGCCGTCTATGCGGAACGGGACGAGGACGAGAAGAACGCCGGCGGCTGGATCGTCTGGGTCGCCATCGCCGATGTCGCCGCCTATGTGCGGCCCGGATCGGCCCTGGACCGCGAGGCGCGGGACAAGGGGAACTCGACCTATTTCCCCGACCGGGTCGAGCCGATGCTGCCCGAGGTGCTGTCCAACGGTCTGTGCAGCCTGAAACAGGGCGAGAACCGCGCCTGCATGGCCGTGCGGATGGTGTTCGACAAGAACGGGCGAAAGACCGGCCACCGCTTCGTGCGCGGCCTGATGCGCAGCCACGCCAAACTGTCCTACGAACAGGCCCAGGCCGCCATCGACGGCCAGCCGGACGATGCGACCGGCCCGATCCTGACGACCATCCTGCAGCCGCTGTGGCTGGCCTATCGCACCATGCTGATCGGCCGCGAGAAGCGCAGTCCGGTCCAGATCGAGTCGTCCGAGCGCCACGTGAAGATGGGGCCGGACGGCGCCATCGCCTCCATCGAGCGGCGCGTCAGCCTGGAGGCCCACCGGCTGATCGAGGAGATGATGATCCAGGCCAATGTCTCGGCCGCCGAGACGCTGGAGCAGAAGAAGACGCCCCTGATCTATCGCGTCCACGATGCGCCCAGCCAGGAGAAGATCTTCGCCCTGGCCGACTTCCTGTCGACGATCGGCAAGCCGTGGAACAAGGGCGAACCGATCACGACCAAGCGGTTCAACCGCCTGCTGGACGAGACCCGCGACGGCCCCTACGCCCAGACGGTCAATGAGGTGGTCCTGCGCACCCAGATGCAGGCGATCTATTCGCCGGAGAACATCGGCCATTTCGGCCTGCACCTGGACCGCTACGGCCACTTCACCTCGCCGATCCGGCGCTATGCCGACCTGATCGTGCACCGGGCGCTGATCCGGGCGCTGAAGCTGGGGAACGACGGATTGACGGACCGGGAGGTGGCGGAACTGGGCGGCATCGCCGAACACATCACCGAGACCGAGCGCCGATCCATGGCCGCCGAGCGCGACGCCATGGACCGCTATATCGCCGCCTTCCTGGAAGACCGGGTGGGGGCGACCTTCACCGGGCGGATCACCGGGGTGACCCGGTTCGGCCTGTTCGTGCGGCTGGACGAAACCGGCGCCGACGGCCTGATTCCCGTCTCTTCGCTGGGGGACGAATATTTCGTCCATGACGACCGCACCCATGCCCTGGTCGGGCAACGCACGGGCAAACGCTGGCCGCTGGGCAAGACGGTCGAGGCGCGGCTGGTCGAGGCCACGCCCGTCACCGGCGGCCTGGTGCTGGAGATGCTATCCCAGCCCGAGCCGCGCGATCCCAATGCGCCCGCCCCTCGCCTGGGGATCCGCGGACGCGGCGGCGACGGCCCGCCGATGCGCGGCAAGGGACGGCCCGGCGGCCCCAAGCCCCGCAACGGCGGCAAGCCTTCGGGCGGCCTGAAAGGCGTCCGGAAGGGCAGGCGGCGATGACGAAGGCGCCGCCCGAACCCTTCGATTCCGAGCAGGACCGCCGCGACGCGCCGCGCGTCGGCGGGCGGCAGGTTCCCAAGGACGCGGCCACCCTGATCCTGACCCGACGCCATGGCGGGCGCGACCAGGTTCTGATGGGGCGCAGGGCGCCGGGCCATGTCTTCATGGCCTCGAAATGGGTGTTTCCGGGCGGGCGGATCGACCGGGCCGACTTCGCCGCCGCCTGGGCCAGTGAACCCGCGCCCGCCGTTATGGGCCGCCTGTCGATGGAGATGCCCGCCCGGCGCGCCCGCGCCCTGGCCCTGACCGCGGTGCGCGAGACGTTCGAGGAGACCGGCCTGCTGCTGGCCTCGCCCGCGCCGGCGGCGTCGGTCGCGGGGCCGTGGCGGGAGTTCAGGGCCCTGGGCGCCCTGCCCGACCTGGCGGCGCTGAGCTATGTGGCGCGGGCCATCACCCCGCCGGGACGGACGCGGCGGTTCGACGCCCGCTTCTTCCTGGCGCCGGCCGAGGCCCTGCTGCACCCCGAACCGACCGCCGGTTCGGGCGAACTGGACGAGATCGCCTGGCTGGACCTGGAAGAGGCGCGGACACAGGATCTGCCGGCCATCACCCGCTTCGTCCTGGGCGAGACGGCCGAGCGGTTGTCGGGGACCCAGCGGCCCCTGCCCTTCGTGCGGATGGTGCGCGGGCGCCATGTGGTGGAGCGGCTGGACTGACGGATGCGCCGACGCGGTTGACTTGGCGACGCGTCTGAGTATGTTCCGCGCCTCTCATTTCAAGCGGCTTTCGCCGTCGCAAAGGTAATTCCGATGGCCAAACCGGCTTCCATCAAGATCCGCCTGAACTCCACGGCCGACACCGGCTTCTTCTACGTCACCAAGAAGAACGCCCGCACCATGACCGAGAAGATGGTCGTCAAGAAATACGACCCGGTCGCGCGCAAGCACGTCGAGTTCAAGGAAGGCAAGATCAAGTAAGGCTTACGCCCTTCAGATATTGCGACGCCCGGCTGGATCAGCCGGGCGTTTTCAATTTCGCCTCGGCGTCACGCCGCGCGCGCGATGACCTTGTTGCGGCCGGCGGACTTGGCCTCATAGACCCCTTCGTCGGCGCGTTTCATCAGGGCCTCGGGGGTGTCGCCGGATCCCGTCGTGGCGGCCACGCCGATGGAGACGGTGACGTTCAGCGACGCCTTGCCGCCCAGCACCGGGAAGGGCGCCCCGGCGATGTCGCGCCGGATGCGATCGGCGACATGGACCGCGTCCTCCAGGCTGGAACCCGGCATGACGACGACGAATTCCTCGCCGCCCTGGCGGCACGGCAGGTCGATGGCGCGGACATTGGTGGCCAGGCGCACGGCGAACTCCTGCAGCACCTCGTCGCCCGCATCGTGGCCGAAGCCATCGTTGACGGCCTTGAAGTGGTCGATGTCCAGCACCAGCAGGGCCACTGGCTCGCCGCCCTGGCCCGCGCGTCCGACCAGGGCCTGAAGCTGGCCGGCCATGTAGCGGCGGTTGTGCAGGCCGGTCAGGGCGTCGGTGACGGCCATCTCCAGGCTGTAGTCCAGCTTTTCCTTCAGGAAGTCGGCATAGCGCTTGCGCTTGATCTGGGTCCGCACGCGGGCGGCCAGTTCCTCGGCGTCGACCGGGCGGGGCAGGATGTCGTTGGCGCCCAGTTCCAGCGCCTTGACCAGCCGGGGCCGGTCGGACGGATCGACCACCGCCAGGATCGGCAGTTTGCGCGTCGCCCGGTCGGTGCGGATGCGGGCCAGCAGGCGCAGGCCGTCGAAGCCCTCGGCCGCGACATTGACGATGGCCAGGTCGATGGGGCCGGAGGCGGCGGCCATGCCGGCGTCGGGCGTGGTCTCGAAGGTCGGGCGATGTTCGCGCACCAACTGCATGCCGATCTTCTCGACCTGGCGCGGATTGTCGTCGACCACCAGGATGCGGCCGCCTGAGCCGCGCAGCCGCCCGCCGCCATCGGCGTTGACGCCCAGGCGGCGGCCGTTCTCCTCGCGCTCGCGCAGTTCGTCGGTGACCTGTTTCAGCCGCACCAGAGACCGCACGCGGGCGAACAGGATCAGATCGTCGATCGGCTTGGTGACGAAATCGTCGGCGCCCGCCTCCAGCCCCCGGATGCGGTCGTCGCGGCCGTCCAGGGCGGTGACCAGGACGACGGGGATGTGCCGGGTCGCCGGATCGGCCTTCAGCCGCTTGCAGGTCTCGAACCCGTCCATGCCCGGCATCATGACGTCCAGCAGGACGATGTCCGGCTGGTCCGCCGCCGCGCGGGTCAGGGCCGAGGGCCCGTCCGAGGCGGTGACCACGTCATAGTATTCCAGCGTCAGCTTGGCCTCGAGCAGCCGGACGTTCGGCTCCACATCATCGACGACCAGGACACGCGCACTCATTCCGCCCTACCCCAGATGCTTGCGGACGGTGTCGAGGAAATGCATCACCGAGATCGGCTTGGAGATATAGGCCTCGCAGCCGCCCTGGCGGATCCGCTCCTCGTCGCCCTTCATGGCGAAGGCGGTGACGGCGACCACGGGGATGTGGCTCAGCTCCTCGTCGTCCTTCAGCCATTTGGTGACTTCCAGCCCGCTGATTTCCGGCAGCTGGATGTCCATCAGGATCAGATCGGGACGATGCTGGCGCGCCAGGGCCAGGGCCTGCAACCCCTCGCGGGTCTGCAGGGTCTCATAGCCCTGGGAATCGAGCAGATCATGAAAAAGCTTCATGTTCAGCTCGTTGTCCTCGACGATGAGAACCTTCTTGGACATCATCACCCGGTCGGTTCGCCTTTGGAAGCGGGGCTTTTCGCCTTCTCGACTGGCACTGTCGCGCGGCTGTCTTAAGTTGGCGTGAAGCCGAGGTCCGTTTCGTGAAAGCCATCTGCCGCGACTGTTTCCGCACCGGGTCCGAAGGGCCGTCGGACGGGCGTTGTCCGGCCTGCGGATCGCGGCGGATGCTGGTCCATGACGAACTGGACCGGCTGGCCATCGCCCACCTGGACTGCGACGCCTTCTACGCCTCGGTGGAAAAGCGGGACCGGCCCGAACTGCGCGACCGGCCGGTGATCGTCGGCGGCGGCAAGCGCGGGGTGGTGACCACCGCCTGCTATATCGCCCGCCTCTATGGCGTGGGATCGGCCCAGCCGATGTTCAAGGCGCTGAAGGCCTGCCCCGACGCGGTGGTGATCAAGCCCGCCTTCGACAAATACAAGACCGAGAGCGCCCGCATCTTCGGCGCCGTGCGCGAACTGACGCCCCTGGTCCAGACCCTGTCCCTGGACGAGGCGTGGATCGATCTGGCGGGGACCGAACGGCTGAACGGCGGGCCGCCGGCGCTGCAGCTGGCGCGATTGCAGAAGCGGATCGAGGACGAGACCGGCCTGACCGTCTCCATCGGCCTGGCGCCCAACCGTTTTCTGGCCAAACTTGCCTCCGAACTGGACAAGCCGCGCGGATTTTCGGTCATCGGGGCCGCCGAGGCCGTGGGGGTGCTGGCGCCCCGCCCGGTGACCGCCCTGCCCGGCGTCGGCCCGGTGTTCGGCAAGACCCTGCGCAGCGACGGCTATGCGACCATCGGCGACCTGGCCGCCGCCGATCCGCGCGAACTGATCAGGCGCTATGGCGAGCATGGGCTGCGCCTGCACGACCTGGCGCATGCGCGCGACCATCGCCGCGTCGACCCCGAGCAAGACCGCAAGGGGATGAGCGCCGAGACCACCTTCAACGACGACCTGAGCGAGGCCGATGCGCTGGAGGCCGAACTGTGGCCCCTGTGCGAGAAGCTGGCGGCCAAGGCGCGGCGCGACGGAGTGGCCAGCCGGGTCATCGTGCTGAAGCTGCGTCGCACGGACTTCAAGATCGTGACCCGGCGCACGACCCTGGCCGAGCCGGTGCAGACCGCGCGGGCCCTGTTCGCGGCCGGTCGGGCCATGCTGAAGCCCGAACTGGGGCGGCCCTACCGCCTGATCGGCATCGGCATGGCCGATGTGCGCGACGCCGAGGACGCGCCCGCCGCCCTGTTCGACAGCGCCGAAAGCCGCAATCTGAAGACCGAGACGGCGATCGACCGGCTACGCGACAAATTCGGCCGAAATGTCGTGGTGGCGGGCCGGGCCCTGAAACGCTGAACCGACCGTTCAAGCGGTCTTAAGCCCGCCGCGCCATGATGGCCGGATGAAGTCCTTCATCGACAAGATGCGCCGTCGCGCCGGCCGGTACCTGGGCGTCAGGCCCATGCCCGTCGCCCCGGAGCGCGGCGTGCTGAGCCTGTCGTTCGACGACATTCCCGTCTCGGCCTGGACCGAGGCGGGGCCGGTGCTGGACCAGCATGGGGTGAAGGCGACCTACTATGTCTGCGGCGGCCTGGCGGGCGGGCGCAACCTGGACCTGCCGCAGTTCGAGACGGCGCATCTGCAGGCCCTGCATGCGGCGGCGCATGAGGTGGGGTGCCATACGTTCGAGCATGTTTCGACCCTGACGCTGAGCCCGGCCGAGCTGGAGGCCAGCCTGGCCCGCAACGCCGCCTGGGTGGCCGAGCGGCTGGACGGCTATCGGATGACGACCTTCGCCTATCCGTTCGGGGACTGCGCCCTCAGGGCCAAAACGGTGATCGACCGGCGTTTCCGCTCGGGCCGGGGGGTGCGTGACGGGGTCAATGCGGGGCGGGCCGACCG
>NZ_JAHBYB010000025.1 GCF_019636155.1 Brevundimonas sp.
ATTCAGCCGGAACCGCGAAGCGGTTCCGGCTGAAACGATCAGGCTCTAAGCGCCCCCTCTGACATCACAGCCAAATACGGGAGTTCAGCCATGAGGCTAGAAGGACGTGTCGCCATCGTGACGGGCGCGGGCGGGGGACTGGGCCGCCAGCACGCCCTCTATCTGGCCCGCCAGGGCGCCCGGGTGGTGGTCAACGACCTGGGCCAGGAGGCGGCCGACGCCGTCGCGGCCGAGATCGTCGCCGCCGGCGGCGCGGCGATCGGCGTGGCCGCCTCTGTCACCGACGAGGTCGGGGTCCAGGCCATGGTCCAGCGGACGCTGGACGAATGGGGCCGCATCGACATCCTGATCAACAACGCCGGCATCCTGCGCGACAAGAGCTTCGCCAAGATGGAGATGGCCGACTTCCGCCTGGTGGTCGACGTCCACCTGATCGGCGCGGCCATCTGCTGCAAGGCCGTGTGGGAGGTGATGCGCCAGCAGAACTACGGCCGCATCGTCATGACCACCTCGTCGTCGGGCCTGTATGGCAATTTCGGCCAGGCCAACTATGGCGCGGCCAAGATGGCCCTGGTGGGCCTGATGCAGACCCTGGCCATCGAGGGCGAGAAATACAACGTCCGCGTCAACAGCCTGGCCCCGACCGCCGCCACCCAGATGACCCAGGGCGTGCTGTCGGCGGAACAGCTGACCGACCTGGACCCGGCCCTGGTCAGCCCGGCCCTTCTGGCCCTGGTCGTCGACGACGCCCCGACCCGGGCCATCGTCTGCGCCGGCGCCGGCCATTTCGCCCGGGCCTATGTGACCCTGACGACCGGCCAGTATGTCGGCGCGGGGGACGATGCGGGCGAGCGGCTGATCGGCCAGTGGGACCAGGTGTCCGACCCCTCGGGCGAACTGGTGCCCGACTATGGCTTCACCCAGGCGGAACGCGAGGTGACCAGCGCCATCGCAGCCCGTCGTGGGTAGGATCGCGCCCGGCGCGCCGTCGCGCCGGCGGCTGCTGGCCGGCGCCGGCGCCCTGGTCGCCGCGGCGGGGGCGGGACCCGCCCTTGCCTGGCCCGGCGATGAACCGGCGGCCCTGTCGGTGATTCTGGACCGTGCGCTTGCGGACGGTTCGACCAGTCTTCTGGTCCTGCGGGACGGCGCGGTCGTGGCCGAACGCTATGCCGCCGGCTGGGACGCCGAGACCCCGCGCGAAATCGCCTCGGTCGGCAAGAGCATCGTGGCCGTGCTGCTGGCCCAGGCGCTGGAGGACGGTTTCCTGACCGGCTTCGACCAGTCGGCCTGCGACTTCATCCTCCAATGGCGCGCGGATGACCGGCGGGGGATCACCCTGCGTCACCTGATGAGCATGACCTCGGGCCTGGACGATACGGGCCTGGCCCTGCGCGGGGTCGCGGGCGACCAGTTCGAGATCAACGCCGCGGCGCCCCTGCGGGATCCGCCTGGCGCGCGTTGGGCCTACAACACCGCCGCCTATCACCTGCTGTTCCACATCCTGGCGCGTGCGACCGGAGACACGGTGGAGGCCTACGCCCATCGGCGGCTGCTGGGGCCGCTGGGGATGACGCGCACCACCTGGATCACCAGCCCCGGTGTCGGGGCGGACGGTCCGGTGACCAACTATTACAGCGCCGAAGCCACGGCGCGCGACCTGGCCCGGTTCGGTCGGCTGATCCTGGACGAGGGGCTATGGGAGGGCGAACGCCTGATCAGCGCCGATCATGTGCGGTTGCTGACCTCTGCGTCCCAGACGCTGAATCCGTCCTATGGCCTGCTGTGGTGGAGCAACGCCCTGCCGGGCATGGACGCGACGCAGCGGGTGCAGGGCCGGCGCTTTCCCCATTCGCCCCAAGACACCGTCGCCGCCCTGGGCGCGGGCGGCCAGGCGGTTCTGATCGTCCCGTCGCACAGGATCGTCGCCGTTCGCCAGGGCGTGACGCCGCGCGATCCGACGCTGTTTGACGACCTGATCGTGGCGGCGATCGGCGCCGTCGGCTGAGCCTTTCGCAGGGCGGCTGCCTCAGCCTTCCTTGCGGCCCCATTCGCGGTTGATGGCCAGGGCGATGACCGAGGCCGCGGCGCCGGACAGCAGATAGGCGCCCACCGCCCAGACGCCGAAATTGTGCGCCAGGAACAGGGCCACCAACGGAGCGAAGCCCGCGCCCACCAGCCAGGCCGAGTTGGCCACGATGGCGGCGCCGGTATAGCGATATTCGATCGGGAAACGGTCGTTGACCAGGCCGGACGACTGACCGAAGGCCAGGCCAAGAAGCACGAAGCCGAGGATCATATAGGCGGTCTCGCCCACCGCCCCGGCGTTCAGCAGCTGGGGCGCGAAGCCGCTGTAGGCGCCGATCAGCACGGCCGAGACGGCCAGCACCGCCCGTCGTCCGACACGGTCCGCCAGAACGCCCGAGGCCAGCATGGCCAGGACCCCCACGCCCGCCCCCACCATCTCGATCAGCAGGAAGCGCACCGGCTCCTCGCGCGCGGTCAGGGTGACCCAGGACAGGGGGAAGACGGTGACGATGTGGAACAGGGCGAAACTGGCCAGGGGCGCCAGGGCGCCCAGGGCCACGGCTCGCCAGTGCTTGAACACGGTCTCGAAGGCCGGCGACGGCTGCAGCTCTCGGCTCTCGAACAGACGTGCGAACTCAGGCGTGGCGACGATGCGCAGCCGCGCGAACAGGGCCACGACATTGATGGCCAGGGCCACGAAGAAGGGATAGCGCCAGCCCCAGGCCAGGAAGTCCTCGCTGGACAGGCCCATCAGGAAATAGGCGAACAGGGCGGCGGCGACGATCAGGCCCAGGGGCGCGCCCAGCTGGGGGATCATGGCGTACCAGCCGCGCTTCTCCTTGGGCGCGTTCAGCGCCAGCAGGGTCGGCAGCCCGTCCCAGGCCCCGCCCAGGGCCATGCCCTGGCCGAACCGGAAGATGGCCAGCAGGATCGCCGACCAGGCGCCGACGCTTTCGTGGCTGGGCAACAGGGCGATGGCCATGGTCGAGCCGCCCAGAAGGAACAGCGCCAGGGTCAGCTTGGTCCCCCGCCCATGGTTCCGGTCGATCCAGAGGAACAGCAGAGTGCCGAACGGCCGGGCGATGAAGGCCAGGGAGAAGAGGGCGAAGGAGAACAGCGTCCCCGTCACCGGATCGACATAGGGGAAGACCAGGGCCGGGAAGACCAGCACCGAGGCCAGGGCATAGACGAAGAAGTCGAAGAACTCGCTGGTCCGGCCGATGATCACCCCGATGGCGATCTCGCTGGGGCGGATGACGTGATCGTCCGCATTGACGACGCGCGCATCCCGTTCGAGGGGCGTGGAGGTCGAGGCGCCGTTGGGTGCGCTCATCATCAGACTCCTGAGGCGGCCCCGATGGGCCCGATCGGCCGCGCCGGGCGGTCGTCTGTTCCTGTGCCGTTATCTACCGTAAGGAGGGATTGGACAAAATGTCCAATGTAGCCCTCGACGGGCGCAGCCTATCGGCCAATGTCATGTGCGAAACACCGCCCTTCGCCAGACGCCTCAGCGCCCTGGCCCTGTTAACATCCTGCGGGATATTGGCGGGGTGCCAGCGCGCCGTGCTGAATCCGGCGGGCGACATCGCCCTGCAGCAGCGAAATCTGATCTACGCCTCGACCGGGCTGATGCTGCTGGTCATCGTGCCGGTGATCATCATGGTCGTGGTGTTCGCCTGGAAATACCGGGCCAGCAACCGCAAGGCCAAATACGATCCCAAATTCCACCATTCCACGGCGCTGGAGCTGGGGATCTGGTCGATCCCCCTGCTGATCATCATCTGCCTGGGCGCCATGACCTGGTCCAGCACTCACCTGCTGGATCCGTTCCGGCGGCTGGACCGAATCGCGGAGGGCCGGCCGACCAATCCGGCCGAGGCGCCCCTGGTGGTTCAGGTCGTGTCGATGGACTGGAAATGGCTGTTCATCTACCCGGATCAGAACATCGCCACGGTCAACGAACTGGTCCTGCCGATCGACCGCGAGGTGCGGTTCGACATCACCTCGACCAATATGATGAACACCTTCTACGCCCCCACCCTGGCGGGGATGATCTACGCCATGCCCGGCATGCGCAGTCAGATGCACGCCGTGCTGAACCGGCCGGGCGACTATGAGGGGATGTCGGCCAACTACAGCGGCGCGGGCTTCTCGCACATGCGGTTCCGGCTGCGCGGCGTGGAGCCCGCCGCCTTCGACCAGTGGGTTCGCCAGACCCAGGCCACGGGCACGGTGCTGACCACCGCCGACTATCTGGCGCTGGAGAAGCCGACGGAGCGTCACCCGGTGACCCTGTACAGCGCGACGCCGCATGGGCTGTTCGAACGGGTCGTGAACCGCTGCGTGGCGCCGGGCACGACCTGTATCGCCGACCAGATGCACCACAAGGACCAGGCCGCCGCCGAACAGGCCCGGTCCGGCGAGCGTGGTCCCCAGGGGCCTGCCCAGGACCCGGCCCCCTCGTCGCACACGGCGCCGGTGACCGGCCGGACCGCGCACGGCTAGGCTGAAGGAAACCCCATGTCCGATCCCAATCCCGCCTTCAGCCCGATCTTCGGCCGCCTGAGCCTGGAGTCCCTGCCGATCCACGAACCGATCCTGGTCGGCACCTTCGCCGTCGTCGCCGTTCTGGGCGTGGCCGTCCTGGGTCTGGTCACCCGCTTCAGGCTGTGGGGCTGGCTGTGGCGCGAATGGCTGACCACGGTCGATCACAAGAAGATCGGGATCATGTATATGATCCTGGGCATCATCATGCTGCTGCGCGGCTTCGCCGACGCCTTGATGATGCGGTTGCAGCAGGCCATGGCCTTCGGCGGCGCCGAGGGCTACCTGAACGCCCACCACTATGATCAGATCTTCACCGCCCACGGGACGATCATGATCTTCTTCGTGGCCATCCCCCTGATCGTCGGACTGGTGAACTACGTCATGCCGCTGCAGATCGGGGCGCGGGACGTGGCCTTTCCCTTCCTGAACAGCCTCAGCTTCTGGCTGACGGTGGCCGGCGCCCTGCTGGTGATGGCGTCCCTGTTCATCGGCGAGTTCTCGACCGCCGGCTGGCTGAACTACGTCCCCGTCGCCAATGCGGAGAACAGTCCCGGCGTGGGGCCGGACTACTATCTATGGGCGCTGCAGATCGCCGGGGTGGGCACCACCCTGTCCTCGGTCAATATGGTCGCCACCATCCTGAAGATGCGCGCGCCGGGCATGACCCTGATGAAGATGCCCGTCTTCACCTGGACGGCCCTGTGCAGCAACGTCCTGGCCCTGGCCATCTTCCCGGTGCTGACCGCGGCCTTCGCCCTCTTGATGCTGGACCGCTATATCGGGACCAACTTCTTCACCAACGATCTTGGCGGCAACGCCATGATGTACTGGAACCTGGTCTGGATCTGGGGTCACCCGGAGGTCTATGTCCTGGTCCTGCCGGTGTTCGGCATCTATTCCGAGATCACCTCGACCTTCTCGGGCAAGCGGCTGTTCGGCTATTCGTCGATGGTCTACGCCACGGTGGTCATCACCATCCTCAGCTACCTGGTGTGGCTGCACCACTTCTTCACCATGGGCTCGGGCGCCAGCGTCAACAGCTTCTTCGGCATCGCCACCATGGTGATCTCGATCCCGACCGGGGCGAAGATCTTCAACTGGCTCTTCACCATGTATCGGGGCCGCATCCGGTTCGAGCTGCCGATGGCCTGGGTCATCGCCTTCATGATCACCTTCGTGGTCGGGGGGATGACGGGGGTGCTGCTGGCCGTTCCGCCGGCGGACTTCGTCCTGCACAACTCGCTGTTCCTGGTGGCCCACTTCCACAACGTCATCATCGGCGGGGTCGTGTTCGGCCTGTTCGCCGGCATGACCTACTGGTTCCCCAAGGCCTTCGGGTTCAAGCTGGACGGCTTCTGGGGCTGGGTCAGCTTCTGGGGCTGGGTGATCGGTTACTGGGTTGCCTGGACGCCGATCTATATCGTCGGCCTGATGGGCACGACGCGCCGGGTCCGCCTGTTCGAGGATCCGACCCTGCAGCCCTGGTTCATCGTCGCCGGCATCGGCGCCCTGATCATCCTGGTCGGCATCCTGGCCTTCGTCATCCAGATCGCCGTCAGCATCAGGAACCGCGACAGGCTGCGCGACACCACGGGCGACCCGTGGGACGGCCGGACCCTGGAATGGTCCACCGCCTCGCCGCCGCCGGCCTACAACTTCGCCTTCACCCCGGTCGTCCATGACCTGGACGCCTGGTACGACATGAAGGATCGCGGCCATCAGCGCCCGGCCAAGGGCTTCGCCCCGATCCACATGCCGCGCAACACCGGGGCGGGGGTGATCCTGTCGGCCCTGGCCCTGATCCTGGGCTTCGCCATGATCTGGTACATCTGGTGGCTGGCGGCGCTCAGCTTTGTGGCCATGCTGGGCTATGGGATCGCCCATACGTTCAACTATGACCGCGCCTACTATGTCCCGGCCGAAGAGGCGGCCCGCGACGAGGAAGCCCGGCGGACGCTGGAGGCCCGGGCATGAGCGCGGCGCGCAAGGTGACGGCGGAGACGCCGACCTTCTATCTGGTCGAGGAACAGGGCCACGATCACGGGCACGCCCATGCGGCCAGCCCGACCATGCTCGGCTTCTGGATCTACCTGATGACCGACGCCCTGATCTTCGCGACCCTGTTCGCGACCTACGGGGTGCTGGCCACCGCCTATGCCGGCGGGCCGACGCAGCGGGAGCTGTTCGACCTGCCGCTGATCGCCCTGAACACCGGCTTCCTGCTGGTGTCCTCGATCACCTACGGCATGGCCATGATGGCGATGCAGGCGGGGCGCAAGGCGGGGGTCCAGCTGTGGCTGGTGGTCACCGCCCTGTTCGGCATGGCCTTCATCGCGGTCGAACTCTACGAATTCTCGCACATGATCGCCCATGGGGCGGGGCCGCAGCGCAGCGCCTTCCTGTCGGCCTTCTTCACCCTGGTGGGCACCCACGGCCTGCACGTGACCGCGGGCATTCTCTGGATCGGCGTCATGCTGGTCCAGGTGGCCCGCCGTGGCCTGATCGCCGACAACCAGCGCCGCCTGATGTGCCTGGGCATGTTCTGGCACCTGCTGGACGTCGTCTGGATCGGGGTCTTCACCTTCGTCTATCTGCTGGGGGCCATACAATGAGCGCGCACGACGCCGGCGAGGCCCGCATCAAGCCCCGCGACTATGTGGTCGGCTTCCTGCTGTCGGTGGTGCTGACGGCCATTCCGTTCTGGCTGGTCATGTCCGGCACGCTGGCGCCGACGATGACGGGCATACTGGTCACCCTGTTCGCCATCGCCCAGATCATCGTTCACACCATCTTCTTCCTGCATGTGAACACCCGGTCCGAAGGGGGATGGACCCTGTTGGCCCTGGTCTTCACCGGGATCATGGTGGTGATCGTCATCCTGGGTTCGCTATGGATCATGTATCATCTGCACGGCAACATGATGCCGATGGCCCCGCCGCCGGTCCCGGTCGCGCCGGCGGGCGCCCCGGCGATCTGATCCGCCCGCTTTTCCTGGGCCTGTGCCTGGCGCTGGCTGTCGGGTTCGGCGCCCTGGGCGTCTGGCAGTTCGAGCGCCTGGGGTGGAAGCACGAACTGATCCGCACGGTCGAGGCGCGGCTTCAGGCCGCGCCGGCGCCGCCCCCGGCCTGGGCCGACTGGACCCCGGCGGACGCCTATCGCCGGGTGGTCGTCCAGGGCGTCTTCCTGCACGACCGCGAAACGCCCGTTCAGGCCGTGACCGAGGCAGGACCCGGCTGGTGGATCATGACGCCGCTGCGCACCTCCGAAGGCGTGATCCTGGTCAACCGCGGGTTCGCGCCCGCCGATCGCAAATCGCCCGCCGAACGGCCCCAGGGCCAGATCGAGGGCAGGGTGCGCGTCACCGGCCTGTTGCGCACCAGCGAGCCGGGCGGCGCCTTCCTGAGAGCCAACGCCCCCGACGCTGGACGATGGTATTCGCGAGATGTTCGCGCCATCGCCAGGGCGCGCGACCTGGACGGGCCGGTCGCGCCCTTCTTCATCGACGCCGACGCCACGCCCAACCCGGGCGGCTATCCCGTCGGCGGCCTGACCGTCGTGCGGTTCCGCAACAGCCACCTGGAGTACGCCCTGACATGGATGGGGCTGTGCGCCCTGTGCCTGGCCGGGGCGGTGATCGTCTGGCGCAAGGGACCGCGTTCCAATCGCCTGGTGGAAGGAGGACCGCAATGACGGATTCGCGACGCGCCGACATCGTCTCGGCCATCCAGGCCGAGACCGGCATCGACGAGACGATGATCCATGACCTGGTGCACGGGTTCTACGACCGGGTGCGCCGGGACGACCTGTTGGGCCCGGTGTTCGAGGCCCATGTCGACGACTGGACCCCGCATCTGGAGCGGATGTGCGAGTTCTGGTCTTCGGTCGCCCTGATGAGCGGCCGATACCATGGGCGGCCCATGCCCAAACACCTGCCCCTGCCGGTCGACGGGCGTCATTTCGACCGCTGGCTGCGCCTGTTCGAGGAGACCGCTCGCGACCTGTGCCCGCCCCGCGCCGCCGACCATTTCATCGAACGCGCCCACCGCATCGCCGAGAGCCTGGAACTGGGCGTGGCCTCGGCGCACGGCGTCATCCTGATGAAGGGCGAGAGGCTGCATCGCCCGGAGCTTGATGCGAGATCGCCATCCTGAAGCCGACGCCGGACTGCTTGGCCCGTTTGCGCGATGGGGCGTGCTCGCGGTAGGCGACGGGAGAGCTTCTTGGACGCCTGGACAGATGGACCGGCCTATTCTCGCCCTGACCCGCGCCCGCCCCGGCGTGCGCGCGGCCGTCGCCCCGCATGCGGTAGCGGCGCGCAACATGCGGCTGCTGGTTCAGCTGCGCTGGATCGCGGTGGGCGGTCAGCTGCTGACCATATTGGCGGTGCATTTCGGCCTGGGCCTGCCCCTGCCCATGGCGCCCATGCTGGCGGTCGTCGCCGTCCTGGCCGTCGTCAATCCCGTGGTGCGGCGGATCAGCTACAGCCGGCCCATCGGGCAGGAGGCGATCCTGGCGGCCCTGCTGCTGGACGTCGCCGCCCTGGCGATCCAGCTGTATTTCAGCGGCGGTGCGGCCAACCCCTTCATCTCCCTGTTTCTGCTGCAGCTGGTTCTGGGCGCCATCTTGCTGGAGCCGCCGCTGGTGGCGATCCTGGGCGTGGCCATGGCCGCGGCCTTCGTCGGATTGTCCATCGATAGCGTTCCCCTGACCTATCCGCCGCATCTGAGCGGCGCGGTTCCGCGGCTGCAGGCGTTCGGCGCCTGGCTCGGCTTCGTCATGACCGGGGGGCTGCTGGTCGTCTTCGTCGAGCGGGTGATCCACAACCTGCGGGCGCGCGACGCCTATCTGGCCGAACTGTCGCAGCGCGCGGCGGAAGAGGAGGGGATCGTCCGCATGGGGCTGCTGGCCTCGGGCGCCGCCCACGAACTGGGCACGCCGCTGTCCTCCCTTTCGGTGGTCCTCAACGACTGGAGTCGGATGCCGCGCCTGGCCCGTGACCCCGAACTGGCTGGCGAGCTGGCGGAGATGCAGCGCGAGGTCGGCCGCTGCAAGACCATCGTCGGGGACATTCTGCATTCGGTCGGCAATCCGCGGGGCGAGGAGCTGGCGCTTATCGAGGCGGATGACCTTCTGGGCGCGGTCGCGGCGAACTGGCGCGCCGTCCATCCCGCGATTCCCCTGATCCATGACGGCGGCGGCCTGGACGGCGCCGCCGTGGTGGCCGAACCGGCCCTGCCTCAGGTGATCGCCAGCCTTCTGGAAAACGCCGCCGAGGTCTCTCCAGGGGCCGTGTATCTTTCGGGCGGGATCACGGCCGACGGGCTGGAAATCCGCGTCGCCGACGATGGACCGGGCTTCGCGCCGGATACACTGGCCGCCGTGGGTCGGCCCTATCAGTCGACCAAGGGGGCGGGGCGCGGCCTGGGCCTGTTTCTGGCGGCGGCTCTGGCCCGGCGCCTGGGCGGGCG
>NZ_JAHBYB010000026.1 GCF_019636155.1 Brevundimonas sp.
CGTTGGGAGAGGGCTTGAACGCCCAAGAGCCCGTCAGGGCGATTGGCTGCGTGAAAGGGTGAGGGGTTACGGCGCCCGCCGGGTGAGAGCGTAACCCCTCACCCTTTCGGCTTGGCGCATCGCTGCGCTCTGCGAGCCTCAAGCCCTCTCCCAACGGGAGAGGGGAAGTGTGTGAGGTGGAAGATCGGAGCCTGGGGCGGTCCCCCTCCCCCGAAGGGGGAGGATCTTGGGACGGGCGATCAGGCGGCGGTCTTTTGGGTGTCGAGGACGAAGAGGGCGTGGATGGCGTCGGGGGTGTGGGCCTGGCGCAGGCGTTCGCGCAGTTCGGGCGAGCGCAGGGCGCGCGACACGGCGGCCAGGGCGCGCAGGTGTTCGGCCCCCGCCTCGGGCGCCGCGAACAGGGCGAACATCAGATCGACCGGCCGGTCGTCGACGGCGTCGAAGGCCACGGGCTGGTCCAGGCGCACGAAGACGGCGACCACCCGGTCCAGGCCCGGCAGGCGGGCGTGCGGCACGGCCACGCCGCCCCCCAGGCCGGTGGCGCCCAGGGCCTCGCGCTCCAGCAGAGCGGTGAAGATGGTCTGGCTGTCCCGGCCCAGGATCTGGGCCGCCGCCTCGGCCGCGACGTGCAGCGCCTGGCGTTTCGACGATGCTCCGCTCCGCAAAACGATGCCGTCTCGCGTCAGCAGATCCCCGATGTCCATGATTACCCCGACTCGCACCCATCAATCCGGCGGGCGGGCGCCGTTTAGACGCTTCGCCTCTTTCCGGAAAGCACTATCACTAAGCCTTTACCGAACCGTGTCCGTTCAGCGACGCCTTGCCCGTCCGTTCCGGATCGACCCAGCCGACGTTTCCGTCCGGCCGTCGATAGACCACGGCCAGGCCGCCGTGGGCGGCGTTGCGGAAGATGACGACCGGATAGCCGGTCATGTCCAGCTCCAGCACCGCGCGGCCGACGGTGATGGTGCGGATCTCGTGCTCGGTCTCGGCGATGACCATGCCCACGGGGGGCGGTTCGTCCGGGCGGCCGGCCTCGCCGAAGGTGTCGTCCTCGACGCTTTCGGGGTCGCGCAGCACGATGCTGCGGGCCACGTCGCGGGCGGCGTTCTCGGTCTTCTCGGGCGACATGGCGCGGGGACCGGCGTAGTGATCCTTGAGCCGGCGCTTGTAGCGGCGGACGCGCTTCTCCAGCTTGTCCAGACTGTCGGCGAAGGCCGAATGGGCGTCGCCGCCGAAGCCGGAGGTCACCAGGGACTGGCCCGAGGCCAGGCGGACCCAGCAGTCCACCTTGAAGCCATGGCCGTCCTTCGAAACCACCACCTCGGCGTCCTGGGCGCCGCGTTCGAAGTATTTGCCGACTCCGTCTTCGAGTTCCTGGGAGATGCGCGAGCCTAACGCTTCGCCGACATCGACATGCTTACCGCTGACCTGGATCTGCATGCCCCTAGAACGCCCACCCCGCGGATTGGTGTCAACGTCGATCACCGATTTGTGGTGAAGGTTGCGGGGGCGACCCGGGGGTCAGGCGAACCGCAGCATCCGCTTGCGCTGGATCGAGGAGGGAATGCGCAGGGCCTCGCGGTATTTCGCCACAGTGCGGCGGGCGATGTCGATGCCCGCCTCGTTCAGGATCTCGACGATGCGGTCGTCGCTGAGCACGTCGCCGTCGGCGGCCTCGGCCTCGATCATCGCCTTGATGCGGCTGCGGACCGATTCCGCCGAATGGGCGGCGCCGCCGTCGGTCGCCTGGATGGCGGCGGTGAAGAAGAATTTCAGCTCGAACACCCCGCGCGGCGTGGCGACGTATTTGTTCGAGGTGACGCGGCTGACGGTGGATTCGTGCATGCCGATGGCCTCGGCCACCGTCTTCAGGTTCAGGGGGCGCAGGAACTCGACCCCGAAGGCCAGGAAGGCGTCCTGCTGGCGCACGATCTCGGAGGCGACCTTCAGAATGGTCTTGGCCCGCTGGTCCAGCGACTTGACCAGCCAGTTGGCCTGGGCCGCGAAGTCGGCGACGAAGGCCTTGTCCGCCTCGTTGCGCGCCCCGGCCGAGATCACGCCGTGATAGCGTTTGTCGACCAAGAGGCGGGGTAGGGTGTCGCTGTTCAGTTCGACGCGCCAGCCGCCGGCCGGGTCGGGGCGGACATGGACGTCGGGGATGACCGTCTGGGCCGTCTCGCCGCCGAAGCCGGCGCCGGGGCGGGGCGTCAGGGCCTTCAGCTCGGCGATCATCTCGGCCATGTCCTCGGCGTCGACGCCGCAGGCCTTGCGCAGGGCCGGCAGATCGCGCCGGGCCAGAAGGTCGAGGTTGTTCAGCAGACAGTCCATGGCCGGATCGAAACGGTTGCGCTCGATCAGCTGCAGCTTCAGGCATTCGGGCACCGAGCGGGCCATGACGCCGGTCGGCTCGAAGCCGTGACAGACCGCCAGAACCGCCTCGACCCGATCCAGGCCGCAGCCCAGGCGGTCGGCGATCTCGGCCAGTTCGCCGCGCAGGTATCCGCCCTCGTCCACCGCGTCGATCAGGGCCAGGGCGATGGCGTGGTCCGAGGGCGACAGGGCGGCGGCCGAGGCCTGGGCCTGCAGATGCTCCCACAGGGTGATTTCGCGCTGCTCGTTGCGGTCGCCCTCGCCCTCGGGCGCCACGCCGCCCTGGCGGGCGCGGGACCAGTCGGACAGGCCCGGCTGTTCGGGGGCGGCGTCAGGGGCGCGGTCGCCGCTGCGTTCGCCGGGGGCGGCGTCGCCATAGAGGTCGTCGTCGCGGGCGTCCATGGCCTGGGCCGCCTCGCCGGGGCGGTCGTCGGAAAAGCTGAGTTCGGCGTCGGGTTCGGCGTCGCGCGGTTCGGCCGGTTCGGGGGCCTCGCCCTCGGCCTCGTCGCGGGACAGCAGGGGATTGCGCTCCAGCTCGGCCTCGACGAAGGCGTCCAGCTCCAGGTTCGACAGTTGCAGCAGCTTGATGGCCTGCTGCAGCTGGGGCGTAATGACCAGCCCCTGACCCTGCCTGACCTCAAGCCTCTGACCCAGCACGTCCTGCCCCCGGCGAACCGGGTTCTGGCCCGGAATTTGCTGGGGCCAGTTTCGGCCCAAGGGGTTAACGGCGATCTAAGCCCGGCGCCTTCCCTGCGATCACGGCGGACGGCGAGCGCGTATCCGGCCCCCTCCACCGCTTCGCGGTTCCCCTCCCCGATGGGGGGGATCGGGTGTCAGCCGTACATCTCGCCCAGATAGACGCGGCGGACCTCGGGGTCGCGGACCACTTCATCGGCGGTGCCTTCGAACAGGACCGAGCCGCCCGAGATGATCGAGACCCGGTCGATGATGTCGAGCGTCTCGCGCACATTGTGGTCGGTGATCAGCACCCCGATGCCCTCGTCCGCCAGATAGCGGATCACCTGGCGGATGTCGGCGATGGCCAGGGGGTCGATGCCGGCGAAGGGTTCGTCCAGCAGCATGAAGGAGGGCCGACCGGCCAGGGCGCGGGCGATCTCGCAGCGGCGACGTTCGCCCCCCGACAGGGCCGAGGCCGGGGCGTGGCGCAGGTGTTCGATGCGCAGTTCCTCGAGCAGGCGGGTCACCTCGGCGTCCAGCCGGGCCGGCGGGTGGTGCAGTTCGGCCACCGCCTTGATGTTCTGCTCCACCGTCATGGCGCGGAAGATGGAGGCTTCCTGGGCCAGATAGCCCAGGCCCATGCGGGCGCGCTGATACATGGGCTGGCCGGTGATGTTCTCGCCGTCCAGCCAGATGGAGCCGCTGTCGGCCGGGATCAGGCCGGTGATCATGTAGAAGCAGGTGGTCTTGCCGGCGCCGTTGGGGCCCAGCAGGCCGGCCACCTCGCCGCGCTGGACCGTCAGGGAGACGTCGCGCACCACCTGACGCTGGCCGAAGCTGCGGGCGATGTTGCGGACCCTCAGCCCCTTTTCGGCGGGCGCGGCCTCGGGGGCGGCGGGGGCCGGGGCCTCCGCCGTCTCGGGCAGGTTCAGGGCTGACAGTTCCTTGCGCGCCAAACGTCCGACCGAGCCGCGGGCTCAGTTCCCCCGAGGATAGAAGACGCCCTGGACGCGGCCGTCCTGGCCGGCGCCGTCCCATCGGGCCGCGCCGGTGCGCATGTTGTAGACCAGCCGGCCGCCGGTGGCGACGTTGCGGCCCTGGCTGAGGATCACGTCGCCGGTCACCGTCACCTCGTCCGAGGCCAGGTCATAGACCGCCCGGTCGCCGCGCAGGGTCTGTTCGGGCATGACGAAATAGACGTCGCCCACGGCCTCGGCGCTGCGCATGTCGCCGTTGTCGACCCGCATGTTGATGCGGTTGGCGCGCAGCCGGTTGTCGCCCTGGAGAATCTCGGCCCGGCCGATCAGGGCGAAGCCGCTGGGGGTGTATTCCACCTTGTCGCCGGTCCACATCACCGGGCCGGACGGAGGCGCGGCCTGTGAGGCGCTCTGGGCGACCACGCCGGCGGGAGCGGCCAGAAGGGCGGCCGCGGCCAGGAGCGCCGCCGGGGCCGTCAGAAGGATCGGTCTGGTCTTGGCCATGGTCATCCGCCCGATGGCGCGGAATTGAGGGTTCCGCGCACCTTGTTGTCGCCCGAGCCGAGGAATTCGACCCGCGCGCCCTGATCCCGGATCACATAGGCCGAAGCGCTGACCGTTCCAAGCGGGCCGGAGGCCTGGACCCCCCGGTTTCCCGAGACCACGCCGGTGTGGGTGTCGACCACCGCCTCGGGCGTGACCAGGACCAGGCCCGAGCCGCCGTCCGAGATCCGCACGTTCGGCCCGATCACCACCCGGTCGTTGGCCTCGTCGTAGAGGCCGCCGTCGGCGGTCAGTTCGGTGACCTTGCGGCCGCCCAGGTTCAGCTTCAGCGCCGGGCCGACCAGGCGGAAGCGGCCGGTGGCGGCGTCGCGCACCGCCCCCTCGGCCCCGATGACGAAGGTGCGGCCCAGGGCGTCCTGGCCGTGGAAGCGGGGCTTGTCCAGCCGCACCTCCTGGGTTTCCCCGGCGCGCCGCTCGGCCCCCGAGACCAGGGTCCGCAGCACGGTCCAGCTGAGGGCGCCGCCGGCCAGGGTCAGGATGACGATGGGCAGGAGCCGCCGATACAGTTTCACGCGCCGTGAGCGGGCCCGCCACCGCGCGCCGGCGCGGGCCACGCGGGCCTCGTCCTCCTGCTTGCGTCTCTCGGCGGGGTCCAGGTCGCTCATCGGGGCGTCAGGCGTGGGCGAAGATGTCGATCTCGTCCCAGCCGGCCAGGTCCAGCCGGGCCCGGACGGGCAGGAAGTCGAAACAGGCGCGGGCCAGTTCGGTCCGCCCCTCGCGCGCCAGCATCTGATCCAGCCGCGCCTTGACGGCGTGCAGATAAAGGACGTCCGAGGCGGCGTAGTCCAGCTGGGCCGGGGTCAGTTCGGCGGCGCCCCAGTCGCTGGACTGCTGGGCCTTGGACAGTTCGACGCCGGCGCATTCGCGCACCACATCCTTCAGCCCGTGCCGGTCGGTATAGGTGCGGGCCAGTTTGGAGGCGATCTTGGTGCAATAGACCGGCCGGGTCTCGACCCCCAGGTGCAGGTCGAACATGCCGATGTCGAACCGGCCGAAGTGGAAGATCTTCAGCACCAATGGGTCGGCCAGCAGCCGCTTCAGGTTCGGGCAGTCGTAGCCGGGGCGGTTCAGGCGCACGACGTGGGCGTCGCCGTCGCCGGCCGACAACTGGACCACGCACAGGGGATCGCGCCGGAAGCGCAGCCCCATGGTCTCGGAATCCACGGCCACCACGGACCCCAGGTCCAGGCCGTCGGGCAGGTCGCCCTCATGAAGATGAACGGTCATGGCGCACTCACTACCTTTTCCGGGCGCACGAGGCGATAGGGCGGTCCGACGGACTCGCGCACAGCGGCGGCCCTCAAGCAGGGAGCGCCCGCGGCGCGAGCGGCAGGGCCAGACAACACCCCCTCAAGCAGCGAGCGACCGCGTCGCGAGCGTTAGGGGGACCAAAAAAGAGAAAGGCGCCGCACCCGCGGTGCGACGCCTTTCAGAAGATGGTGCCCAGAAGAGGACTCGAACCTCCACGGCCTTTCAGCCACTGGCACCTGAAGCCAGCGCGTCTACCAATTCCGCCATCTGGGCCCAGGGGTTTCCCCCCGGAAGGCGCGGACCCTTAAGGGAGGCCGCGAAGCCGGTCAACAGTCATTTCGCCGAAAACCTCGATCCCGCCGTCATCGGGGCCGATCGCGGCCTCAGGACGCCAGGTCCGACCACTGCCGCTGGAAGCGCGCGCGGGCGGCGGCGTACATCTCGTATTCGGCGCGAAACACCTCTTCGTGGCGGGGACGATAGCCGTCGTAGTCGCCGGCCCGTCCATAGGTGGTCACGTTCATCGGCTGGTCCGGCACATAGGGCTTGCCCAGAACGGCGGCGAACAGCCGCACCGTGTCGGAGAAGCGTTCGCTGACGCCGACGGCCACGAAGTCGCGGTCGAAGGCGGCGTGGGCGGTCTGCGGCGTCACATCGTTGGGCATCTGCATCATCAGCCGGGTGATCGGCTGGGCCAGGGCCTCGTCGATGCGGCGGCCGAACCAGGTGTCGAAGTCCGGATTGTCGGCCATGTCCTCGACCGCCTCGCCGGCCGCCAGGACCATGTGCTTGAAGCGCCATTCCGAGATCATCCGGTCGAACGGGTCGCGCATGACGGTGATGATCTGGTCCGCATCGGGATAGTACTGGCGCACGGCCGAGTTGTTCAGCCGGGTGAAATGGCCGTGCACGCAGGCGTCGGCCTGGGCCTCGGTGCGGGTCAGGGGCGTGGCCCAGCCCGGATAGTGTTTGTGCAGGCGGTCGCCGAACCACTGTTCCAGTATGGCGCGGAAGGAGGTTCCCGCCGTCTTGGGGATATGGAGCGAAATCAGAAGTTTTTCGCGGTCGTAGGGTTTGATCTCGGGGCCGGTCGACGGGGTCATGCGGCGTTTTTAGCGGCCTGGGGCCAGAACGCCATCTCGAAGCGCCGCGCGACCCGTTAACGCTGTCGGCTTACCCCGTCTTGACGCGGGTGGGCGCAGGGTGGGCGGATGATCGAGAGGACCCTTCCGGCTTCGCCCGCCCCCGCCCCCACGCCCCCGACGGGGCGGATCCGCCTGCTGGGCCAGGTCATGGACCTGGTCACGCCGGGTCAGGTGCTGGACCATGTGGCCGAGGCGGTGGCCGCCGGGCGGCGCTCGGTGGTGGCCAACCACAATCTGAACAGCCTGAACCTGGTCCGCGACCAGGCGGCCATGCGCGCCTTCTATGGCTCGGCCGATCTGGTGCAGATCGATTCCACCCCCCTGATCGCCTTCGGCCGGATGCTGGGCCATCCGGTGAGCCGGGCGCATCGCAGCACCTATCTGGACTGGCGCGACGCCTTCTGGCGGCGGGCGGCGGAGCGGGGGTGGCGCGTCTTCTACCTTGGCGGGACGGCGAAGGTGGGGGCCGAGGCCGTGCGGCGGCTGTCGGCCCTCTATCCCGGGGCGCGGGTCGGGTCGGCGTCCGGCTATTTCGATCCCGAGAACGCCTGGGCCAATGGCGATGTCCTGAAGCTGATCGCCGCCTTCCGGCCCGATGTCCTGATGGTCGGGATGGGGATGCCGCGCCAGGAGGCCTGGATCGCGCGCAACCTGTCGGCCCTGCCGGCCTGTGTGATCCTGAACGTCGGGGCGGCCTTCGATTATGAGGCGGGGGTCCAGAAGGCGGCGCCGCGATGGATGGGGCGGGCCGGGATCGAATGGCTGTATCGGCTGGCGCACGATCCGCGTCGCCTGTTCCGCCGCTATTGCATCGAGCCGTGGCGCCTGGCCGGGCCGGCCCTGGCCGACATCGGCGCCGCCCTGTCGCGCGGCCGGGGTCAGACGCCCTCGCGCGTCCTGAACCAGTCGACGAAGGCGGGCACCCCCCGGTCGATCGGGGTCGAGGGGCGGTAGCCGGTCAGGGCTTCCAGCAGTTCGGACGAGGCCCAGGTGGCCGGGACGTCGCCGTCCTGCATCGGCAGGAAGGCCTTCCTGGCCTCCATGCCCATGGCCGATTCCAGGGCCGCCACATAGTCCATCAGCGGGGCCGGCGCCCCGCCGCCGATATTGACCATCCGCCAGGGCGCGACCGGCGACAGGGTGTCGAAATCCCCCACCGGCGCCCCGACCACGGGCACGGCGTCCGCCAGCCGCACGACGGCCTCGACCAGGTCGTCGACATAGGTGAAGTCGCGCGACATCTCGCCCCGGCCGTAGATCTCGATCGGTTCGCCGCGCCGCATGGCCCGGGCGAATTTGAACAGGGCCATGTCGGGCCGCCCCCAGGGCCCATAGACGGTGAAGAAACGGAAGAAGGTCGTCGGGGTGCCGAACAGATGGGCGTAGGCGTGACCCATCAGTTCGTTGGCGCCCTTGGTGGCGGCGTAGAGGGTCAGGGGGTGGACCGCCCGGTCGGCCTCGCGGAACGGCATGTCGGTGTTGGCGCCGTAGGCCGAACTGGTCGAGGCGGCCAGCAGGTGCCGCACCGGCCGGCGCCGCGCCGCCTCCAGCACATGGAAGGTCCCGACCAGGTTGGAGGCCACATAGGCGTCCGGGTGGTCGATGCTGTAGCGGACGCCCGCCTGGGCGGCGAGATGCACCACCACCTCGGGCCGGGCCTCGTCCCAGGCGGCGTTCAGGGCCTCGGCGTCGGTCAGGTCCAGCCGATGCATCCGATAGGCGTCGAACCCCTCCAGCACCGCATTGCGGTCCTCCTTCAGCGCGGGGTCGTAATAGGCCGAGAAATTGTCGACCCCGGCCACCGTATGGCCAGCCTGAAGCAGCCGGCGCGCCAGGTGGAAGCCGATGAAGCCGGCCGCGCCGGTGATCAGATATCGCATGGGTCGGATCGCTTGGAGGCCGCGGATCACCCGCTATAGCCGCAATTGGAAACGGCCGCTCCCTTTAGGGAAGCGGCCGTCGTGGTGGAGCTAAGCGGAGTCGAACCGCTGACCTCTTGAATGCCATTCAAGCGCTCTACCAACTGAGCTATAGCCCCG
>NZ_JAHBYB010000027.1 GCF_019636155.1 Brevundimonas sp.
CTCGGGCCGCCCCCCCCCCGGGGGGGGGGGGGGGCCGCCCGGGGGGGGGGGGGGGGGGCCTGACCCGAGCGTCGGTGTCCGGGGCTGGCCCCCTCCACCGCTTCGCGGTCCCCCTCCCCCGATGGGGGAGGAGCGCATGCCTCACGGCTTGCCGACGCCCGTGACCGCCGATTCCATCAGACGGCGGAACTGGTCCTGGGCCTGGAGGCCGAAGCTGGTCCAGGTCTTCATCAGCTCTTCGGGCTGCATGGCCGCGACATTGGCCTGCATCCGCTTCTGCATTTCGGCGACCATGGCCTCGTTCAGGGGCGCCACATCCGGCAAGCCCAGAAAGGCGCGCGCCTCGGCCGGAGTGCAATCGACTTCGACATTGACCTTCATCGCATCGTCTCCTGTTTCACGTGAAACATCGCGGATGAGGGGTGATGGGTGGTTGGTGATTAGTGGTTGGGGGTGATGAGCAATGCCGCCCTAGTCACTCATCACTAATCACTCTCCACCCGGCCTGCCCATCAGGTGTTCATAGACTGGAAGAAGTCGGCGTTGTTCTTGGTCTGGCGCAGCTTGTCGAGCAGGAATTCGATCGCGTCCTGCGGACCCATGGGGTTCAGGATGCGGCGCAGGACATAGGTCTTGGTCAGCTGGTCCTTGGGCGTGATCAGGTCTTCCTTGCGGGTGCCGGACTTCAGCACGTCGATGGCCGGGAAGATGCGCTTGTCGGCCACCTTGCGGTCCAGCACGATCTCGCTGTTGCCGGTGCCCTTGAACTCTTCGAAGATCACCTCGTCCATCCGGCTGCCGGTGTCGATCAGGGCGGTGGCGATGATGGTCAGGCTTCCGCCCTGCTCCACATTGCGCGCGGCGCCGAAGAAGCGCTTGGGTCGTTGCAGGGCGTTGGCGTCCACGCCCCCGGTCAGCACCTTGCCCGACGACGGCACGGTGGCGTTGTAGGCGCGGCCCAGGCGGGTGATGGAGTCCAGCAGGATGACCACGTCCTTCTTGTGCTCGACCAGTCGCTTGGCCTTTTCGATCACCATCTCGGCCACGGCGACGTGACGCGACGCCGGTTCGTCGAAGGTCGAGGCCACGACCTCGCCCTTCACCGTGCGCTGCATGTCGGTGACCTCTTCGGGCCGTTCATCGATCAGCAGGACGATCAGGAAGACCTCGGGGTGGTTGGCCTCGATCGACTTGGCGATGTTCTGCAGCATCACCGTCTTGCCGACCCGCGGCGGGGCCACGATCAGGCAGCGCTGGCCCTTGCCCAGGGGGGCGACGATGTCGATCACCCGGCCCGAACGGTCCTTCAGGGTCGGATCCTGAATCTCCATGTGAATCCGCTCTTCGGGATAGAGCGGGGTCAGGTTGTCGAACAGGACCTTGGTCTTGACCGCCTCGGGGTCTTCCAGATTGATCGTGTCGACCTTCAACAGGGCGAAATAGCGCTCGCCCTCGCGCGGGCCGCGCACCGCGCCATGCACCGTGTCGCCCGAGCGCAGGCCGAAGCGGCGGATCTGGGACGGCGACACATATATATCATCCGGACCCGGAAGATAATTGGCGTCCGGGCTGCGCAGGAAGCCGAAGCCGTCGGGCAGGATTTCCAGCACCCCGTCGGCGATGATCTCGACCTCTTCCTCGGCCAGGGCCTTGAGGATGGCGAACAGCAGGTCCTGCTTGCGCAGGTTCGAGGCGTTCTCGATCTCCAGCCCTTCGGCGAAGGCGACCAGGTCGGCCGGCGACTTCTCGTTCAGTTCGGCCAGGGTGATGCGGCCGTTGGGAACGATGGGTTCGCCATCGTCGTCCTCATCCGCCTCCTGGTCGATGACGACCTGGTCGGCGGCGGTTGTGTCCGCGTCGAAGGTTTCGGCTTCCGGGGCGGTGGGGTCGGTATCGCGGACGTCGGTCATGGGCATCTTCATTCAGGCGCGCGCCCGGACGCTCGCACCGGGCGAGGTCGGGACGGCTGGCGATTCATGGCCTTGCGGCCGGCAGGAACGGCGATGGAGTCCGCCTCGGCTTCGAGAAGGGAGGCGGCATCGCTGGGAGAGAGGGACCGTCCGGCAAAGGGCCAGGACCGGTTCAAGCGCAGGCAAACCACGCCCGCCTCCCCGGGTCAAGCACCGCCGCACTTGGCCCTCGATAGAGCCCTCAAGCAGCGAGCGCCCGCGGCGTGAGCGATAGCGCCCCTAACGCGCTCAAGCAGGAAGACGCCGCGCGTCGACCGATAGCGCCCCTAAAACGTCCATTCCGTCGTCACCGACAGGACCATGACGATGGCGATCAGGAAGGGAATCTCGTTGGTCATGCGCCAGAAGCGGCCCGAGTATTTCGAGGTCCCGGCCAGGATCTTCTTGCGCTGGCCGGCCAGGAAGCCGTGCCAGGCCGACAGGGCCAGGACGCCCAGCAGCTTGACCACCATCCACGGCTGGTGGGCGAAGCTCCAGTCCGCGCCGTGGCCGCTGCGGATCCACAGCAGCCAGCCGCCGAAGACGAAGGCGACGATCATGGCCGGATTGACGATGATCCGCAGCAGCCGCACCTGCCACAGCCGCAGAAGGGCGCGCATCTCCGACCGCACCGGCTCGGGCCTGTCGGCCTGTTCGGCGTCGTAGGCGTAGAGGCGCGGCAGGAACAGCATGCCAGCCATCCAGGCGATCACCGCCACGATGTGCAGGCCCCGGACCAGGTCGTATTCCATCACGCCGCCTCCTCCGGGCAATTCGCCTGAAACGGACAGGCCGCCCAGCGCCCCGAACATCCCGGACCATAGGGCGCCGCCCCGGCCCGGCCCAGGGCCGTTTCCACCGCCCCGACCAGGGTCTCGATGAAGGCGGCCGAAACCCCGACGGCGGGCGCGCGAAGATAGGGAGTCACTCCCAGCCGATGGGCCAGTTCGCCGTATTCGATGTCCAGCTCGACCAGGGTCTCGACATGTTCCGAGACGAAGGCGATGGGCGCGACCACCACCCCGACCCCGTCGGCGCCGGCCTGCCGGATCGCCTCGGCGGTCGACGGCCCCAGCCATTTCAGCGGCCCGACCCGGCTCTGGTAGCAGACCTGCCAGTCGACCAGGCCCAGGGCCTCGGCCAGGGCCGCCGCCGTGGCCTCGACCTGTTCCTGATAGGGGTCGCCGCGCCTGGATATGATCTGTTCCGGCACGCCGTGGGCCGAGAACAGCACCCGCACCGGCGCCGCGCCTGCCTGGTCCAGACGCGCCCGGATCGCCCCTGCCTGGGCCGCGGTCCAGCCCTCGGCGCGCGGATAACAGCAGACCACATGGTCGCGCCCCGGCCCGCGATAGGCCTCGCGCCAGCGTTTCAGGGAAGACTCCGTCGTGGTGGTCGAGAATTGCGGATAGAGGGGCAGCAGAACCACCTCGTCCGGCGCGAAATCCGCCACCTCCGCCGCCGTCTGTTCGGTCAGGGGATTCCAGTAGCGCATGGCGATGAAGACGCCGATCTCGTCGTCCGGCCGAGCCTGTTTCAGGGCCGCCGCAAGGGCCTCGGCCTGGGCCCGGGTCTCGGGCAACAGGGGCGAACCGCCGCCCATCAGGGCGTAGTTGGCCTGGGCCGCCGTCTCCCGCCGGGCGGCGATGAGGTTCGCCAGGGGCCGCCGCACCAGGCCGGGCAGGCCGATGATGGCCGGGTCGCTGAACAGGTTGGCCAGAAAGGGCCGGACCGCCTCGGGTCCGTCCGGTCCGCCCAGGTTGAACAGGACGACGGCGATACGGCTCATGCCGCCCCGATCCGCTTCAGTGCCTGTTCGACATGGGCGATGGGCACATCCGGCAGGATGCCGTGGCCCAGGTTGAATATCCACGGCCCCTCGCCCCAGGCTTCCATCAGCTGATCGATGCGCCGATCCAGCATCGGCCCGCCAGCGCGCAGCAACAGGGGGTCCAGCGCCCCCTGGATGGGCCGGATCGCCTGGACCTGGCGACCGACCTCCAGCGGACAGGCCGTATCCAGGGCCACGCCCTGGACCCCCGCCTCGGTGGCGTAGCGTTCGGCCAGGGCAGCCGAACCGCGCGGAAAGCCGATGATGGGGACGGTGACGCCCAGCTCACGGGCGCGGCGCACCAGGGCCTGGTGCGGGGCCAGGACTAGGGTCTGGAACAGGTCGTCGGGCAGGCCCTCGGCCCAGCTCTCGAAGATCTTCAGCACCTGGGCGCCGGCGTCCTGCTGCATCTTCAGGTAATGGGCCGTGGCCTCGACCAGGATCTCCAGAAGGGCGGCGACCTTGTCCGGCTCGGCATAGGCATAGGTCCGGGCCTGCGCCCGCTCGCCCTTGCCGATGGTGCGCGCCTCTCCGTCCAGCATATAGGTGGCCACGGTCCAGGGCGCCCCGGCGAAACCGATCAGGGCCCGTTCGGGTTCCAGGGCCGCGCGAACCAGGGTCAGGGTCTCGCCCACCGCCTTCAGGGCCTGGCCCGCCGCCGGGGCCAGGTCGCGCATGACGGCGATCTCGGGCAGGGCGCCCAGGCGGGGTCCCTCGCCCGCCTCGAACCAGACCGTCTGGCCCAGGGCGCCGGGGATCAGCAGGATGTCGGCGAAGACGATGGCCGCGTCGAACGGAAACCGCCGCATGGGCTGAAGTGTCGCCTCGGCCGCCATTTCGGGGTTCAGGCAGAGGCTGATGAAATCCGGCGCCTGGGCGCGCAGGGCCCGGTATTCCGGCAGGTAGCGTCCGGCCTGACGCATGAACCAGACCGGCGGCCGGGCCGGGGTCTCGCCGTTCAGGACACGGATCAGGGCGGGGGTGCTCATCCGTTCGGCTGATACGAGCCCCGTGACGCGGGCTCAACCCTAATCCAGATCAAAGAAGAAAAGAGGAATGGAAGTAGTCGGTAGGCCCCCGGAATGGCGGGGATGACCGGCCTGATTGCGACGTTTTGCATCAGGTTTTCCCCCGTCTGGCCCCGCTTTCGGCACGACCCCCACCGCCCTGTCGAAACCGGGGATGACTCTGAAGAATGTCTTAAACCTCAAACCCTCTCCTTCTCGCCGGGGTGTGCGCCGTTAGGACTTCGTTAACCTTCTCCCCAGGGTTCAGCGGCGAATTCTTCGGCCAGGGGAGAAATGGGGCCAGACTTGGGCGATCGATCCCCCCGGCTTCACACTCGCTCCCCGGACGGCCGGGCGCTATGGTCATCGGCGCCCAGGACGGCGCCCGCCGCCCACAGGCCGACCCACAGGAATTCCGCCCGCCCATGACGCCCGCCGCCCGCCTTTCCCGCTCCGGACCGACGCGCCTGGCGACCTATTTCCATGTCCATCTGGTCTCGGATTCGACCGGCGAGACCCTGAACGCCATGGCCAAGGCGGTGACGGCCCGGTTCGACGGCGTCATCCCGATCGAGCACATCTACGCCTTGGTGCGGTCGCCCAAACAGATGGAGCGGGTGCTGGAGGAGGCGGCCCAGGCGCCGGGGGTGGTGTTGCACACCATCGTCGACCGCGACCTGCGCGAACAGCTTGAAGAGGGCTGCCGCCGGCTGGACATGCCCCAGATCGGGGCCCTGGATCCCCTGGTCGGCGCCCTGTCGCGCTATCTGGGCGCGGCCCTGTCGACCCGCGTCGGGGCCCAGCACGCCCTGGACCACGACTATTTCAACCGCATCGCCGCCCTGGATTTCGCCATGGCCCATGACGACGGCCAGGGCGCGACCGAGGAGCTGGAGGGCGCCGACGTGGTCCTGTGCGGGGTGAGCCGGACGTCCAAGACCCCGACCTGCATCTATCTGGCCCATCGCGGCATCCGGGCGGCCAATGTGCCCCTGGTCCCGGGCCAGGAGGATGGAGAGCGGCTGACCGCCCTGCGCAATCCCCTGGTGGTGGGCCTCAGCGTCTCGCCGGATCGGCTGGTCCAGATTCGCCGCAACCGGCTGGACGGGCTGAACGCCAGCCGGGCCTCGGACTATGTCGACCACGAGGCCGTGCGCGAGGAGACGGTCAAGGCGCGCCGGGCTTTCGAGCGGCGCGGCTGGCCTGTCATCGACGTCACCCGCCGTTCGGTCGAGGAGACGGCCGCCGCCATCCTCAACCTGCTGAGCCAGAAGCGCAGCCGGGGGTTGGCGACCACATGGTGACTGCAACCGCGACCCCTGCCCTGATCCTGGCCTCGGGCAGCGCGGCCCGGCGCGCCATGCTGGAAAACGCGGGCGTCGCCTTTCAGGTGCGGCCCGCCGATGTCGATGAGACGGCGGTCAAGACCGGGTTCGACCCGGCCGACGCCGCCGGACTGGCCCGGGCCCTGGCCTGCCGCAAGGCCGTGGCGGTGTCCGAGACGGCGCCCGGCGCCTGGGTCCTTGGCGCGGACCAGACCCTGGCCTTCGACGGCGGCCTGGTGTCCAAGGCCCCCAGCCTGGACGCCGCCCGCGCGCGGCTGAAATCCATGCGAGGCCGGGCGCATCATCTCCATTCCGGCGCCGCCCTGGCCCGGGACGGACAGGTGGTCTGGTCGGCGGTGGATATGGCGACGATGCAGGTGCGGGACTTTTCCGACGAATTCCTCGACGCCTATCTGGCGGCCGAGGGCGAGGGGCTGTTGGCCTGCGTCGGTTCGTATCGGCTGGAAGGGATGGGGGCCCAGCTGTTCGACCGGGTAGAGGGCGATTATTTCACCGTCCTGGGCCTGCCGCTGTGGGCCGTGCTGGATCAGCTGCGGCGCCAGGGGGTGATCGCGTCATGACCCTGCGGGCCGGGGTGGCCGGTCATCCGATCCGGCATTCGCTCAGTCCCCTGCTGCACGGCGCCTGGATCGCCGCGGCGGGGCTGGACGCCCGTTACGACGCCTTCGGGCCCGAGACGCCGGAGGATTTCGCGGCCCTGCTCGACCGGGGCCGGGCGGGCGAGTTGGCCGGGCTGAACGTCACCGCCCCCTACAAGGAACAGGCCTTCGCCGCGGCGGATCGGGCGACCGCGACGGCGCGCCGGGCCGGTTCGGCCAATCTGCTGTTGTTCCGGGACGGCCGCATCCTGGCCGACAGCACGGACGGGCTTGGCCTGATGGCGGCCCTGGCCGAACAGGCGCCGGCCCTGGACGTGGCCGGCCGGGCCGTGGTCGTCCTGGGGGCGGGGGGCGCCGCGCGGGCGGCGGCGGCGGCCCTGGTCCAGGCCGGTGCGGCGGTCCGCATCGTCAATCGCACGGCCGAGCGGGCCGAACGCCTGGCCGCCGACCTCGGCCCCTCGGCCATCGTCACCCGCAGCCCCGAGGCCTTCGACCAGGCCGCCCTGGTGGTCAACGCCCTCAGCGTCCCGCCCGACCTGGACCTGGACGCCCTGGAGCCAGCCACCGTGGTCATGGATATGGGTTATCGGCCGCTGCTCACTCCCCTGCTGGCGGCCGCCCGGCGCCGGGGCCTGCCGGTCGTGGACGGGCTGGCCATGCTGATCGGCCAGGCGCGGCCATCGTTCCAGGCCCTGTTCGGGGTTGCGCCGCCGGCCATCGATGTGCGCGCCCTGGCCCTGGCCCATCTGAAGGAGACGGCATGATCGTCCTGGGCCTGACCGGATCGATCGGCATGGGCAAGTCGACCACGGCGCGCCTGTTCGCCGAGGCGGGGGCGGCGGTCTGGGACGCCGACGCCGCCGTTCACGCCCTTTATGAGCGCGGGGGCCGGGCTGTCGCCCCGGTCAAGGCCCTGTTTCCCGACGCGGTCGTGGACGGCGCGGTGGACCGCGCCCGCCTGGCCCAGGCCCTGGGCGCGGACGCCGCCGCCTTCGCCCGGCTGGAGGCCGTGGTCCATCCCCTGGTCGCCGAACATCGGCTGGAAGAGCTGGCCCGGGCCGAACGTGACGGGACGCTGCTGGCGGTGCTGGACATCCCCCTGCTGTTCGAAAAGGGTCTGGAGGCCCTGACCGACGCCGTGGTGGTGGTCACCGCCGATCCCGAAATCCAGGCCGCCCGCGTCCTGGCCCGACCCGGCATGACGCGCGAGCGTCTGGACGCCCTGCTGGCCCGGCAGCTTCCGGACGCCGAGAAACGCCGCCGTGCGGACTTCCTGATCGACACCGGCCAAGGGATCGAGCCGGCGCGCCGGCGGGTGGCGGACATCGTGGCCCTGGCGACCGATCCCCTGTGGACGCCGCCGCGCCGAAGGCTTCACCCGCGGGCCGAACCGGGCCAATAAGGGCCATGGCCCGCGAGATCGTCCTGGACACTGAAACCACCGGCTTCGATCCCAAGACGGGCGACCGTCTGATCGAGGTGGGCTGTATCGAGATCGAGGACCTGCTGCCGACCGGCCGCACCTTCCACACCCTGGTCAATCCCGAACGGACCATCCCGCCCGGCGCCATCGCGGTTCACGGCATCACCGACGACAAGGTGCGCGACGCGCCGAAATTCCACCAGATCGTCCATGACCTGATGGCCTTCATCGGCGACGCCCCGGTGATCGCTCACAACGCCGCCTTCGACCGCAGTTTCATCGATTTCGAATGCGGCCGGTGCGACCATCCGCTGATCGAGGCGACGCGCTGGATCGACACGCTTCAGCTGGCCCAGAAGCGATTTCCGGGCATGGCCAATTCGCTGGACGCCCTGTGCAAGCGGTTCAAGATCTCGCTGGTCGAGCGCACGCTTCACGGCGCCTTGATCGACGCCCGGCTGCTGGCCGACGTCTATCTGGAGCTGAAGGGGGGCAAGGAGCGGGCGCTGGACCTGACCGCGCGCCCGACGACCGCGGCGGCCGTGGGCGGCGCCGTCGGCGGCTACGGTGCGCGACCTCGCCCCCTGGCGCCGGCCTCGACCGAACAGGAACGCGCCGACCACGCCGCCTTCCTGGCGCGGACGTTGAAGGACGGGTCCCTGTGGGCGGCCTATGGGGTCAAGGCGGCGGACCCGGCCGCCGCCTGATCCTCGCGTCCTAGACCGAAATTGGTTCAGTCGGATGAAGTTCGACTGGGCCCGGATTTCGGTCCAGGGATT
>NZ_JAHBYB010000028.1 GCF_019636155.1 Brevundimonas sp.
TCAGGCCCTGGCCGCTCGCGGCTTCGTCGTCGTCACGCCGGACTATCGCCTGGTCCCCGACGCCGTCTTTCCGGCCTTCGTCCAGGACGCCGCCGCCGCCACGGCCAGGGCGGCCCCGCTGGCGGCGGCCCACGGCGGCGATCCGGAACGGCTGGGGGTTCTGGGCCACTCGGCGGGGGCGCATCTGGCCCTGATGATCGCCCTGGACCGCCGCTACATGGCCGCCGTCGGCAGGCCCGGCCTGATCCGGGCTGCGGCGGGTCTGGCAGGCCCCTATGACTTCCTGCCCTTCGACGTTCGCGCCTCGATCCGGGCCTTCGGCCGGGCGCCCGATCCCCTGATGACCCAGCCCATCACCTTCGCCCGCGCCGACGCCCCGCCCCTGTGGCTGGGTCACGGGACCGAGGACACGGTGGTCCATGCCGAGGACACGGTCCTGCTGGACGCCCGCATGCGCGCGCTCGGCGGGCGGTCGCAGGCGAAACTCTATCCCGGACTGACCCACGCGGACCTGATCGCGACCTTCTCGCCCCTGTTCCGCGCCAAGGCGCCGGTGCTGGACGATGTCACGGTCTTCTTCCATCGCGAGCTGGGCCCGGTCCGTCAGGGTCGGTCAGTGGCGCGGCCCATCGCCTAGGGGTTTAAGTGGCGGCGACCGGAGGGACTCCAATGCGCCTGATCACCGCTTCCATCCTCGCCCTGGCCATGGCCGTGTCGGCCTGCGGACAGCCTCCCGCCGCCGAGGCGCAGGAGCCGCTGGCGACCACGGCCGAGGCCGCCTATCGCCAGGCCCTGGCGGCGACGCCCATGCCCTATGACGTCGAGAACACCCATCGCTATTGGCTCTCGGACCCCGTCGATCAGCGTGACGAAGACTATTATGTCGAGGCCCTGCAACGCCGCATCGTCCAGGATCGCCGCGCCCGCGCCATCCGCACCACGGTCGAGGCCTTGCAGGCCGGCTGCGTCGACATCGTGCTTAAGGGCTGTTCGGTCACCGCGGGCGGCTTCGTCCAGGGCGGAGACAAGCGGCTGTGGTTCCAGCTTCAGGACGGCTTCACCGAGGAAGATGGCGTCGGCGGCGGGGTGGTCATCTTCGAACAGGAGGCCGGCGGCGCGCTAAAGCCCATCTACTGGACCTTCGAGGGCGCGCGCTACGACGCCCCGATGCTGACCCCCAATGGCGAGGGCCAGTGGCTGCTGATCGTTCCGGGCATCTCGCGCGGCACGGGCAGCGGCGACATGACGGTGATGCTGCTGTGGCGTGACGGCCAGTGGCGGCCCGTCGACATCTTCTGGCAGGCGCGCGCCGGCGACCTGCTGAAGGGTCTCGAGGTGCGGCACCAGCCGCGCTGGCATTTCCCGGAACTCAGCGCCTACACCCCCCTGTGGCGCGCCTCCGACGCCAACTGCTGCGGCGAAGGGGGCGAAGCGGGCCTCAGCTTTGACATCGTCGATGATCGGCTGACCCTGACCGACGCCAGCATCAAGAACCGGCGCGGGGTGGATTAAGCGTCGCCGTCTCGCAAACGCCACGGTCTTCCGGTAAGGGAGGCCATGACAAACACGATGAACGCACAGGCGGCGCTGGCCCGCCTGGAAACCCTCTACGCCGCCGCCGTCGCCGACCTGCGCCAGGCGGTGAAGACCTTCCTCGAAACCGGCGAACGCCCCGACGCCGAGGCGCGGGCCAAGGGCCTGTTTTCCTATCCGCGGCTCAGGGTCAGCTGGTTCGGCGAACGGCCGGCCAATCTGGAGACCCGGGCCTTCGGCCGGCTGTCGCGGCCCGGAGTCTATGAGACGACCATCACCCGGCCCGACCTGTATGGTTCCTATCTGGTCCAGCAACTCGACCTGCTGGAACGGGACTATGGAGCGAAATTCGAGGTCGAGCCCTCGGACCAGGAAATCCCCTTCCCCTATGTGCTGGACGGCTCGGACGTGGTGCTGGACCGCACCATGACGGCGGCCATCGCCCGCTATTTCCCGACCACAGACCTGGCCCATATCGGCGACGAGGTGTCGGACGGGCTGTGGGACCTGGGCGACGCCTTCCCCCTGGCCCAGTTCGACGGCCTGCGCACCGATTTCTCCCTGGCCCGGCTGAAGCACTACACGGGCACGCGGGTGGACGACGTGCAGAACTACATCCTGTTCACAAACTACCACCGCTATGTCGACGAGTTCGTGCGCTGGGCCTGCGCCCAGTTGGCCGATCCGACCAGCCCTTACGAGACGCTCAGCTGCGCCGGCGGGGTGATCATCACGCGCGACAATCCGGACCCCGAACTGGCCATTCTGGACCAGGCCTGGCGCAAGCATCAGATGCCGGCCTATCACCTGACCGCGCCGGGGTGGGAGGGGGTGACCCTGGTCAACATCGGCGTCGGCCCGTCGAACGCCAAGACCATCTGCGACCACCTGGCGGTCACCCGGCCGCACGCCTGGATGATGATCGGCCACTGCGGCGGCCTGCGGCCCAGCCAGACGGTCGGCGACTATGTCCTGGCCCACGCCTATCTGCGCGACGACCATGTGCTGGACGCCGTCCTGCCGCCGGACATCCCGATCCCCTCGATCGCAGAGGTCCAGCGCGCCCTTTATGACGCGGCCAAGATCGTCTCGGGCGCGCCGGGCGAAGAGGTCAAGCGCCGCCTGCGCACCGGCACCGTGGTCACCACCGACGACCGCAACTGGGAACTGCGCTATTCCAAGTCGGCCCTGCGCTTCAACCTGAGCCGGGCCGTGGCCATCGACATGGAAAGCGCCACCATCGCGGCTCAGGGTTATCGCTTCCGCGTGCCCTACGGGACCCTGCTGTGCGTGTCGGACAAGCCGCTGCATGGCGAAATCAAACTGCCGGGCATGGCCAACCGCTTCTACGAAGGCTCGATCTCCGAACACCTGCAGATCGGCATCCAGGCCGTGGACCTGCTGCGGGCCGAGGGGATGCGGCTGCATTCGCGCAAACTGCGCGCCTTCGACGAGCCGCCGTTCCGATAAAACGCTCGCCGTTTAAAAAGCACTTTGCAAAATGAAGTGCATGGACTAGGGTCGCCTCGACATCATCGCCGGGCGATCCCTCGCGCCGGCATCGGAGGACGGCAATGGAACACGAAAGCACCGGCTCCCAGGCCGACATCGCCTGGATGCGGCAGCTGGCGGAAGAGGGCAGCCGCGGTCCCGTGCGGGGCGCGCCCATCATGATGGCGGCGGGCGTCGTCTATGGCGTCGCGGCCTTGGCTCACTGGGCGATCCTGAGCGGCCTGATCGCCGAGACCGGGCCGGTGCGCGGCCTGGCCTGGCTGGTCGCCACCGTGGTGTTCCTGATCGCCCTTGTGGTCCTGCTGCGGGGGATGCGCGGCGCGCCGGGTGTGCAGACCGGCGCCGGACGCGCCACGGCCGCGGTCTGGAGCGGCGTCGGCTATGGCATTTTCGCTCTGATGTCCGCCATCGCCGTGGTCGGCTGGCGCGGGGGCGAGGCGGCCGGCCTGGTCGCCCTGGCCATGATCCCTTCGATCATCATGGTCTTCTATGGCGTCGGCTGGGGCGTGACCGCGGCCATGCAGCGGTCCAGGATCCTGGGCTGGCTGTCGGTCGCCTCCCTGATCGCGGCGCCGATCCTGGCCCTGCTGGCGGGTCAGCCGGAACAGTATCTGGCCTACGCCGCCTGTCTGTTCGGTCTGATGGCCCTGCCGGGCTATCTGCTGATGCGCGGATCGAGCCGGGCGTGATGGCGGACGATTTCGACATCGGCCGCATCGACGACGTCATCCACGGGCGGATGCGGCTGGGGATCATGGCCTTTCTGTCCGGGGTCGACAGCGCCGACTTCAACACCCTGAAGGCCCGGCTTCAGGCCAGCGACGGCAATCTGTCGGTCCATCTGCGCAAGCTGGAGGAGGCCGGTTATATCACTCTCGACAAGCGGTTCGTGGGCCGCAAGCCTCTGACCGAGGCGGCCATGACCGAGCCGGGCCGCCGCGCCTTCATCGCCTATCTGGACGCCATAGCTGGCCTGGTCGCTGGCCGCTAGAGCCCACGGCGCGCAGGCTGCCGTCTGCCGACGACGGGGGCTCCTGGCTGTGTGTAGGGTCTTGGCGGAACCTAGAGCGAAATCGGTTTAGTTGGACGCAGGTCCAACTAAACCCGGATATTCGCTCCAGCAGAAACCGGACCATTGTTCTAGGATCAGTCAATTCCGACTGAACCGAAAATGGTTTAGGCCTCCACCCGGTCCTTCAGGTCCGCCAGCATGGCCACGGCGCCGCGCGCATAGGGGGCGATCCAGCGGTCGTGGACGGCCTTGATCGGCATGGCGTTCAGGTGGTTCCACCGCTCGCGCCCCTCGCGCCGCACGATGATCAGGTCAGCCGCTTCAAGCGCCTTCAGATGCTGCATCACCGTACAGCGGTCCAGCGACGGCTCGGCCTCGCACAGCTGGCCCGTGGTGCACGGCCCGTCCTTCATCGCGTCCAGCAGCCGCCTCCTGACCGGGTTGGCCAGGGCCTTGAAAACGGCGTCCAGATCGTCCGAATTTGACATGTTATGATTTTATAACTTATCTGGCCCGAACTCAAGGGACGGAGCGCGGTCATGGATCTGAAATTCGAGGTCGGCATGCGAGTGTCGAAACCGGTGCATCAGGTGTTCGAGGCGGTGGCTGACCCGGCCCAGCTGTCGGCCTATTTCACCACCGGCGGCGCGGTCGGACGGCTGGCGACAGGCCAGACGGTGCAGTGGGATTTCGCCGACTTTCCCGGCGCCTTCCCGGTCCAGGTGGTCGAGGTGGTCCAGGACCGCCGCATCGTTCTGAAGTGGGAGGCCAACGAGGGCGCGCCCGCCGACGCCGATCCGGTGGTCGCGGCCGGATACATGACCACGGTGACCATGACCTTCACGCCGCTGGACGACGGCGCCCGCACCCTGGTCACCATCGCCGAGGAAGGCTGGCGCCAGACCCCGACCGGGCTAAAGGCCTCCTACGGCAACTGCATGGGCTGGACCCAGATGCTGGCCGCCCTGAAGGCCTGGCTGGAGCACGGCGTGAACCTGCGCGAAGGCGCGTTTCGCTAAACCAGGGTTGATGCGGGCTCAGGGCGTCGGGGGTCCGAACCGGTTCGGGCCGGGGCGGCCGGGCAGGACCAGGAAAAGAAGCAGCAGGCCCAGGCTGAGGATGTAGGCCGCATTGTTGGCGAACAGCAGGCCGAAAAGCCGCATGTCGGGATCGGGCCCCACGAACGAGTTCATCAACCCAGGCATCAGCGTCAGGCTGATCAGCAGGAAGATCGGCGTCGGCAGGCCCCATAGGCCGGAACGGCCCGTGTCGTGAAGCCGGCGCGCGACGGCCGCGGCCAGAAGAACCATCAGGGCGACGACGACGAGGCTTACGCCCAGCATCACGCCGCGATTGTCGGGCATGAAGGGCGGGTCGCCCGGCGAGATCGTCACGGTGTAGGAGCCGGGTCCGACCTGGGTCGTCACCCGGTCCGGATACTGGGTGGCGAAGGCCTGGGTCTCGGCGATGAACGAAGGCATCCAGGCCATGATCACGACGATGATGGCCAGCACGCCCACGCCCAGGACCAGTCCTGCGTAAGGCCAGAAGACAGCGCGTGAATCCCGGCCCGAGAACTGTCCCAGGCGGCGGAAGCCGGAAAGAATGGGGTGCATCGGTCCCTCCCCGCGGTCGTCCGGTTTAGATCAGAGCCGCGACCATGATCTCGATCCGTTTCCGGATATCCGGTACGGCGATGGTTTCCCAGTAGGCGGCGCGGGCGGGGGGGCCCAGGATCCAAAGGCGACCGTCCGCACGGCCCGTCGCGTCGCGCACCCGGCCTTCCGCATCCAGATCCAGACCCTGGCCCAGCGGCTCCAACCGGGCGCGGCCGGCGGCGATCAGGGGGGCGGTCAGAGCGTGGGTGGCCGGATCGTGGCCCGGGCCGGTGCAGTCGATGGCCCAGGCGGCGTTCAGGGGTTCAGCCACCCCGCCGGCCGCGGGACGCCAGTGAACGGCCACGCCCCGCTCCCCCGCCTCGATCCGGTCCAGCGGGCCGGCCTTCACGACCAGCCGACCCTGGTCTTTCAACCGCGCCAGCATCTGAGCCATCTGCGGGGCGATGCGGTGGCGATGCACGTCCCACCAGGAACGCAGGTGGCGCAGGAAGCGCGCGCGCTCCGCCGTCGTCGCCTCGGCCCACAGGGCGGTGGTGACCGGGCGATAGCCTTCCATGACGGCCCGCCATCCCAGGCGGCGCGAGAGGGCGCGGGCGGTCTTCAGCCGCCGGGACAGCGGCCCCGAAACGGCCTCGGCGGACAGGGCGGCCGGCGCATCGTGACCGTCTCCATGCGCCAGGGGCAGAAGGCCCTTCAGCGACAGGGCCGCGGTCCGGCCGGTCCAGCCGCGCGCGTCCAAGGCCTGGATCACATCGACCATGGTCAGGCCCGTGCCGACGATGACGATGTCGTCGCTCTCGCCGATCCGGTCCAGGGCGCCGGGCGCCCAGGGGTCGGACAGGACCCGGTCGTTTCCCGAAGCCGTGCGCGGGGGCGGATTGCCGGTGGCCAGGACCACGGCCGCGCCCGTGATCGTCCGCCCGTCCACCAGCCGCACCCCCTGTTCCGTGACGGCCGCGACCTCGGCGACCTCCCGCCGGATCAGGCCGGGATGGGCCGCCTCGACCGTCGCCAGCCGGTCCTGCACATAGCGGCCATAGAGGGCGCGGGGGGCGAAACCGTCCGGATCGGCGTGATCGGGGGCGTTCGCCTTCAGCCAGTCGACGAAATCGCCGGGCCGACCCTCGACCGCGCTCATCCGGTCGGCGCGGACGTTCAGCAGATGGCCCGGAAACGGCGTCGAATAGGCCACGCCCCGCCCGAAATCGCCGCTGTGGTCGATCAGGACCGAGGCCTGCCCCCGCTCGGCCAGGCGCGCGGCGAGCATGGCGCCGGAAAATCCCCCGCCGACGATGACGACCGGATCGTCCAGGTCAGATCTCCTGATTGTAGGCGCCGATCTCGGCGTATCGGGCCAGGCGCGGCTTCACCTCGTCGCGGAACAGGGCGCGCATGTCGTCCTCGGACCGCATGGATTCGACCACCACCACCAGTTCCGGCTTGTTGGACGAGGCGCGGACCAGGACCCAGCTGCCGTCGTCCAGATGCACCCGCACGCCGTTGACGGTGATGGCCTCGACGATCTTGCGGCCCAGGATTTCGCCACCCGCGTCGGCCAGGGCCTGATACTCGGCCACGATCCGGTCCAGCACTTCGTATTTCAGTTCGTCGTCGCAATGGGGCGACATGGTCAGGCTGGTCCAGGCGTCGGGCAGGGCGGCCTTCAGTTCGCTGAGCGTCCTGCCCGGATTGCGGTCCAGCATGGCCAGGACGGCTCCGGCCGCCACGATGCCGTCGTCGTAGCCATGGCCCAGCGGCCCGGCCATGAAGAAATGGCCCGACTTCTCGAACCCGGCCAGGGCGCCGATCTCGGCCGTCTTGCGCTTGATGTAGCTGTGGCCGGTCTTCCAATAGACGGTGGTCGCCCCGTTCGCCTTCAGCACCGCATCGGTCTTGTACAGGCCGGTCGATTTCACATCGACGACGAAGGTCGCGTTCGGATGGAGGGCCGACAGGTCGCGGGCCAGCATCAGGCCGATCTTGTCGGCGAAGATCTCCTGGCCGGTGTCGTCCACCACGCCGCAACGGTCGCCGTCGCCGTCGAACCCCAGGGCCAGGTCGGCGCCCGTCTCCTTCACCCGCGCCGCCATCTGGCTGAGCATGGCGTGGTCTTCCGGGTTCGGATTGTAGCGGGGAAAGGTGAAGTCCAGATCGGCGTCCATCTCGATCACCTCGG
>NZ_JAHBYB010000029.1 GCF_019636155.1 Brevundimonas sp.
GGCCGGCTGGCCATGCCCAGCTTGATCGGCTTGGCTTCCTCGTCGATGGACCCGCCGCGCTTGACCCCCCACAGCAGGATGATCGGCGCGCCGACATAGATCGACGAATAGGTGCCGATGATGATGCCCAGCATCAGGGCGATCGAGAAGCCGTAAAGCGCCTCGCCGCCGAACACCGCCAAGGCGCCCAGAACCATGACCGCCGTCAGGCCGGTGATGATGGTCCGCGACAGGGTCTCGTTGATCGACAGGTCGATCACGTCCCGCAGAGGCATGGTCTTGTATTTACGCAGGTTCTCGCGCAGGCGGTCGAACACAACCACCGTGTCGTTCATCGAATAGCCGATGATGGTCAGGATCGCCGCCACCATGTTCAGGCTGAATTCCAGCCGCATCAGCACGATCACCCCGAACGTCAGGATCACGTCGTGCAGCAGGCCCGCCACGGCGCCGAAGCCGAACTGCGGCTCGAACCGCACCCAGATGTAGATGAACATCAGCACGATGGCCGCCCCCAGGGCCATCAGCCCGGACATGAGCAACTCACCCGAGACCTTGGACCCGACCACGCTGACGCCGGAATAGGTCACCTGGCCCACCGCCTCGCTGATCGCGCCCTCGACCTTCTGGACGACCTGGGTCTGGTCCTGGCCCTCGGGCACCTGGAAACGGACGATGGCGGTCGAGCCGTCATCGACGTTGTTGTCGCGCCGGGCGATGCCCTGCACCCCCACGTCGCCCAGGCCCAGTTCCCCCACGGCGCCGCGAATGGCGTCCAGTTCGATGATCTGGCCGACCGGCTTGGCCACCTCCAGCGACGCCCCGCCGCGGAAGTCGATGCCCATGTTCAGGCCCGGATAGAAACAGCCGACGATCGAGGCCACGCACAGGATCGTCGAAAGGATGCCGGCCGGCAGGGCATAGTGGACGAAGCGGAAATTCGTCTTCTGCGGCAGCAGTTTGATAAGAGGCCATCCACGCATCGCCATCACTCCGCGATCGGCAGTTTCTTGGGTTTGGCCAGTTTCAGCCAATAGGCCAGCAGCACCTGCGCCACCATCACCGACGAGAACATCGAGGTGAACACCCCGATGGTCAGGGTCCAGGCGAAGCCGCGCACCGGCCCGGCCCCGAAGATGAACATGATGATCGCCGCCACCAGGGTCGTCAGGTTGGCGTCGACGATGGTGCCCATGGCCTTGTTGAAGCCGGCGTCCATGCTGGCCACCACGCTGCGTCCGGCCCGCGCCTCGTCGCGCATCCGTTCATAGATCAGGACGTTGGCGTCCACCGCCACGGCGAAGGTCAGGATCAGACCGGCGATGCCCGGCAGGGTCAGGGTCGCCTGGGTCAGCGACATGGCGGCCACGATCATCAGGCCGTTCAACAGCAGGCCCAGAACCGAGATGCCGCCGAACAGGAAACCGTAGGCCGCGATCATGAAGACCACGATGATGACGAAGCCGATGGCCGTCGACAGCCCGCCCTTGGCAACGGCGTCGGCGCCCAGTTCGGCCGAAACCGTCCGGCGTTCCTCGACCTTCAGCGGCGCCGGCAGGGCGCCCCCGTTCAGCAGGTTCACCATCTCCGAGGCCTCGGCGATGGTGAACTGGCCCTCGATGATGCCCGAGCCGCCGGTGATGGCGCTCTTGATGTTCGGGGCCGAGATGACCTTGCCGTCCAGGATGATGGCGAAGGGCTTGCCGATGTTGGCGGCGGTCGCCTCGCCGAAGCGGCGCGCGCCCTGGCCGTCGAAGCGGAAGCCGATGGCCGGGCGGCCCGACTGGTCGCTGTCGACGCTGGCCCGGGTCAGGTTTTCGCCGGACACCAGGATGCGCTTCTTGATCAGATAGGGAACGCCCAGTTCGTCCTGCAGAACCTCGGCGTCCGGCGGGACCAGGCCGGTCTGCTGCCAGTTGGCCATGTTCTCGGAATCGACCATCTGGAAGGTCAGCTGGGCCGTCTGGCCGATGACCCGCTCCAGCTGGGCCGGATCGCTCTCGCCCGGCGCCTGGACCACGATCCGGTCCGTGCCCTGGCGGGTGATCGAGGGCTCGCGGGTGCCCAGGCTGTCGATCCGGCGGCGCACCACCTCGATCGACTGGTCCACGGCCGTGGCCCCCATCCCGTTCAGGGCCTGGTCGGTGAAGGCGTAGCGGATGCGGTTGTCCGACAGGCGGCTGGCGGTCCGCTCGGCCACCCCATTGCTCGCCCCGGCCTGGGCCAGGCCGCGGATGGTGGTCAGGGCCAGGTCGAACTGGGCCGGATCGGCGATGGAGACCACGACGCCCCCGGCCTCGCGCTGCACCCCGTTGATATTGACCCGCGCCTCGCGCAGGGCGACCCGCACGTCCTCGGCCATGTTGGTGATGCGCTTCTCGCGCATCGCCGGCACGTCCACCTCCAGCAGCAGGTAGGACCCGCCCTGCAGGTCCAGCCCCAGGTTCAGCGCATTCTTCGGCAGCCATCCGGGCAGGGAGGCCCGCTGCTGCGGCGACAGGATGTTCGGATAGGCCAGGAGCGCGCTGACGACCAGCGCCAGGGCGACCAGGGTGGTTTTCCAGCGGGACAGCTGAATCATGGGCTTACGGTCTCACGCGGCCGGGGCGAAACGCCCGCTCAGCCCTTGTCGTTGGCGGCGATGGCGGTGCGGTTGCGGACCTCGGCCACCATGGACTTGACCACCCGCACATTGACGCTGGGCGCGATCTCGACGTTGATCTCGGCCTCCTCGACGCGGGTCACCTTGCCGATCGCGCCCGACGCCAGGACCACGGTGTCGCCCCGCTTGATCGCGGCGATGGCGGCCTGGTGCTGCTTCATCCGCTGCGACTGCGGCCGCATGATCAGGAAGTAGAACAGCACGACGATCAGGATGATCGGCCCGATGTTCATCAGCATGGCGGTCATTCCGCCGTCGGCTCCGGTAGGCATGGGCTTCTCTCCGAGGACAGGCGGCCATCCCCGGCGCCCGATCAAATCAAGGCGCGGAAACTAGGGTGCAAGCCCGCGATTTGCAACGCGGCGCGGCGCCTATCGCGGCAGGACCGTCACCGGATCGACGGCCACCGGCTCATCGTTGCGCATATGCCGCGTCTCGAAATGGATGGAGGGGCGGCCGTCGCCGGCGGTTTCGCCCACCGTTCCCACCTGCTGGCCGGCGCGCACATCGTCGCCGTCGCGCACCGTGGCGCTGCCCAGATGGCCATAGACGGTGCGCCAGCCGTCGCGGTGCACGATCAGCACCGTCAGCCCCTGCCCCACCAGATCGTCTCCGACATAGGCCACCCGTCCGGCCGCGGCGGCCGAGACCGGCGTCCCGCGCGGGGCGGCGATATTGATCCCGTTGTTGCGCTCGCCCATGCCGACCGGGCCGAAACGGCGCACGATCTCGCCGCGCACCGGCCATTGCAGGGCGACGGTGGACTGGGCCTGGGGCACGGTCGCCGGCGCCGCCGGATTGCCCGAGGGCGGCGGCGGAGGCGGGGGCGGCGGCGCGCCGGTCTCGGGCGCCAGCACCCCGATCGGCGACGGTCCGGTGGCGTAGGGATCGACCCCGCCGTCCACCGCGCTGTCGGGCAGGCGCAGCCCCTGGCCCTGGGTGATGGCCCCGCGCGGGCCCAGGGTGTTCATGTCGATCAGGGTCTGGACCGGGGTGTTGAACCGCCGCGCCACGCCCGACAGGGTGTCGCCGCCCTGGATCGTATAGACCACGCCCCCGGCCGGAACCCCCGAGGCCGTCCAGCCGCCGTTCGCGGCCGGCGGCGGCGCATAGTCGCCCGACCGCACCGGCGGGGCCAGTTCGCCGCCGTCGATCCGCTCGACCGGGGCGCGGCTGGGCGGCGGCGCCTCATTGACCGGCGGCGGGGCATAGGCGCCGGCGTCCGGCGCGGCCGCGGGCGGCTGGCCCTGGCCCTGGCCCTGCACAGGCATGGGATGGATCGAATAGCGCGGCTCGGTCGGATAGCCGGCGCAGGCCGCCGTCGCCATGGTCGCCAGCAGGATGACCGCCGCCCTGATCCCGATCCTCATGCCGCGTCCTCCTGGCCCGTTGCCGACATTCACGAGGACTCCGCCCCGCTCCCGTCCCGATTTCAACCCCACAAAGCGCGCGGAAATTTGACGCTAAGGTTAACGCAGCCTCGCCTCAACCCTCGCGCGCCGCCCCTTCGACCAGGGGCACGAACCGCACCTCGCACAGGCTTTCGCGGCGGAAACTGCCGTCTCCCTGGCCGACATAGCGGTTCAGCATCTGCACCGAACTGCGCCCCACCGGACAGACCAGCACCCCGCCGGGCTTCAGTTGTTTCAGCAGTTCGGTCGGTTCGCCGGGCGACGCCGCCGTGACCATGATCCGGTCGAACGGCGCCTGTTCGGGCCAGCCCAGCCCCCCGTCCGAATGGCGGGTGATGACATTGTCGATGTCCAGCGCCCTCAGCCGCCCCTCGGCCTCGGTCAGCAGGCTGCGATACCGTTCCACCGAATAGACATAGCGCGCCAGCCGGCTCAGCACCGCGCACTGGTATCCGCTGCCGGTGCCGATCTCCAGCACCCGGTGCCGCGGCTGGACGTCCAGGGCCTGGGTCATCAGGCCGACGATATAGGGCTGGCTTATGGTCTGGGCGCAGTCGATCGGCAGGGCCTGGTCCTCCCACGCCTGGTCCAGGAAATGCGGATGCACGAAGACCGCCCGGTCGATCGATTCCATCGCCGCCAGCACCCGCGCGTCCGTGACGCCCTGCTGCCTCAGCGCCAGGATCAGCCGCCCCGCCCGGTCGTCGTCCAGCTTCACCCGGCCTCCACGCTCTTGGGCGGCGCCCCGCCCAGCACCTTCTTCAGGTCATGCACGCTGGCCATGTGGGTCAGGTCGATATGCAGCGGGGTGACCGAGATCCGGCCCTCGTCGATGGCCCTCAGGTCGGTGCCCGCCGGATGCTCGTGCCGATGCCCGCGGAAGCTCATCCAGTAATAGTCGCGCCCCCTCAGGTCGGTGCGCCGCACCGCATGCATCTCGCCCACGTCGCGGAAGCCCTGGGTCGTGACTTCGACCTCCTTCACCAGCTCGGGCGGCAGGTTGGGGAAGTTCAGGTTCATCACCACCCCCGGCTGCCATTTCTGCTCCAGCAGGCGGCGGATGATGCCGGGCGCGAAGGCCTCCGCCGTCTCCCAGTGGGCCACCACCTCGTCGTGGAACCGCTCCAGGCTCTGGCTCAGGGCGATCGAGCGGATGCCGAAGGCCATGCCCTGCAACGCCCCCGCCACCGTGCCGGAATAGCTGACGTCCTCGCCGATATTGTGCCCCCGGTTGACGCCCGACAGCACCAGGTCCGGCCGCTCCGGCATCAGGTCATTGACCGCCAGCACGACACAGTCCGTCGGCGTCCCGGTCACCGCGAACCGCTTGTCCTCGATCCGGTGCACCCGCAGGGGCTCGGTCAGGGTGATCCCCCGACCCTTGCCCGACTGCTCGACCGCCGGGGCGCACACCCAGACATCGTCCGACAGCGCCCGCGCGATCCGCTCCAGCGCATCCAGCCCCTCGGCCCCGATGCCGTCGTCATTGGTCAGGAGGATTCTCACTGATCCTTCTCCCATTGGGAGAAGGTGGCCTGGCGGAGCCAGGTCGGATGAGGGCCGACCCTCACCCTTTCGCGCAAGGACGACCGCTGCGCGCCCGTGCGCTCAAGCCCTCTCCCATCGGGAGAGGGGAGCCGTTGTTCACCCGACATGCGTCATCCCCTCGGGCATATAGCGCTTCAGCACATCCGGCACCGCGATCCGCCCGCCCTCGTCCTGATAATTCTCCATGATGGCCACCAGGGTCCGCCCGACCGCCAGGCCGCTGCCGTTCAGCGTATGGACGAACTCGGTCTTCTTCTCACCGGCTCGCTTGAACCGCGCATCCATCCGCCGGGCCTGGAAGTCGCCGCAGTTGGAGCAGGAACTGATCTCCCGATACGTCCCCTGTGACGGCAGCCAGACCTCAAGGTCAAAGGTCTTGCGCGCCGAGAACCCCATGTCGCCCTTGCACAGCAGCATCCGGCGATAGGGCAGCGCCAGCGCCTTCAGCACCGCCTCGGCGCACCCCGTCATCCGCTCATGCTCGGCGTCCGAATCCTCCGGCCGGGTGATGGAGACCAGCTCGACCTTGTGGAACTGATGCTGACGGATCAGCCCCCGCGTATCCCGCCCCGCCGACCCCGCCTCGGCCCGGAAACACGGCGTCAGGGCGGTCAGCCGCATGGGCGTGGCCAGATCATCCTCTGACAACTGCTGGCCCATGACGAGGTTGGTCAGCGAGACTTCGGCGGTGGGGACGAGATAGCGGAGAGGTTCGCCGCCGTATTTCCCCATCAGTATTTCATGTTCTAGTTCCGTCGGAGGCCCGCCCAGGAACGAAGCGGCTCGTTCTGCGTCATGCTGCCTAAGCAGCTTGGAGATGTGGTCCCAGTCTGTGCCTGTAACGAACAGATCTTCTTTGAACTTCGGCAACTGCCCGGTCCCGAACATCGCCTCGTCCCGCACCAGATAGGGAGGATTAACCTCCAGATAGCCGTGCTCGGCCGTCTGCATGTCCAGCATGAACTGGCCCACGGCGCGTTCCAGCCGCGCCAGCCCGCCCTTCAGCACGGCGAAGCGCGCGCCGCTCATCCGCGCGGCGGCCTCGAAGTCCAGCAGGCCCATCGCCTCGCCCAGGTCGGCGTGATCCTTGGCCGGGCCTGTGGTGCGCGGCTCGCCCCAGCGGCCGGTCTCGACATTGCCCGCCTCGTCCGCCCCGTCCGGCACGCCGTCGTCGGCCAGGTTCTTCTGCGCCGCCAGCAGGTCGCGCAGGGCCTTGCCCTTGTCCGCCTCGACCACCTCCTGCGCCGCGATCTCGCCTTTCAGCCCCTCGACCTCGGCCTTCAGCCGCTCGGCCTCGGCCATATCCTTTTTCGCCATGGCGGCGCCGATCAGCTTGGACGTCGCATTGCGTTTGGACAGGGCCTCCTGCCCCGCCGTCTGGGCCGCGCGCAGGTCGCGGTCCAGGCTCAGGGCCTGTTCGACGATGGCGGCCGCCTCCTCCACCCCGCGCGACGACCAGCCCGCGACATAGAGGTCGGGGTTTTCGCGGATGGCCTTGATGTCGTGCATGGGAAGGTCTTCGGGCAGGCGTCGGAGGAAGCCGAACGCTCTACCGCCCCCCGCCGACTCGAGCAACGCCGCCCCCCTTCCAAATCCTCCCCCCTCGGGGGAGAGGGCCGGGGCAGGCGGTGGAAGGGGCGGACCGAGGGCGCGGTCGCTCGACCCCCCACTCTCCTTCACCCTCTCCCATAGGGAGAGGGTTTGAGGCTCGCAGAGCGCAGCGATGCGCCA